>CAWALN010000001.1:0-44160 GCA_963782935.1 uncultured Chloroflexia bacterium
CACAAAAAACTGCGCCGGCTGTTCGCCGGCGCAGGAAGTACTTAATCAGGATTTTGTTTTATTAATCTCCTTTATCATTATACGGCGATTGAAACGATATTTGAGTAGGTAGAAGTTCCGCCCGCATTGACCGCCCTGACCTCATACAGGTAGGTATTCCCTGTAACTACTGAGGTGTCGGTGTACGTGACAATTCCCGTGCCGGTGAAGGCTGGCGCTGTTGTGAGGAGGGTCCAAGCGCCGGTACTGGTGCGGCGGTAAATCTGGAAGCCGGTCTCATTGGTGGCATTATCCGTCCATCTCAACAAGACTTGAGGCCCGGTCTGCAGCGTGGCTGACAAGCCCGTGGGAGCAGCCGGAGGAGCAACTACCAAGACGGTAACGATATTCGAGTAGGCGGATGTTCCGACCAGGTTGATCGCCCTGACCTCATACAGGTAGGTATTCCCAAACGCTACTGTAGTGTCGGTGTACGTGGTCAAGCCCGTGCCGGTATGGGCCGCTACTGTCGTAAGCAGGGCATAGGCTCCCGTGCTGAGACGACGGTAAATCTGGAAGCCGGTCTCATTGGTGGCATTGTCCGTCCAACTCAACAGGACTTGAGGCCCTGCCTGTAATGTGCCCGTCAACCCTGTGGGGGCAAGCGGAATAGTGGGCACAGAGACGCTGGCAGTATTGCTGAAAGCAGAGTTGCCAGATAGACCAACGGCCTGGACCTGGTAAGAGTAGTTGTTGCCTACCGTGACCGTCAGATCGGTATAGGTGGTCGTGCCGGTGCCTGTATCCGCGGGAGCCGTTATAAGGTTAGCGAAGGCTCCGCCGTTGGTGCTGCGGAAGATCTGGAAGCCGGTTTCATTGGTCGCATTGTCCGTCCAGTTCAGGCGTAATATTCAAAGTACCTGAAACTTCTGTGCGGCGGTAAGGCCGGTTGGAGCGGCTGGGGGCAGCGGCAATTAAGACGGTCACACTGACCGGACCCGCAAAGGCGGAATTCCCGCCCATGTTGACCGCCCGCACTTGATACGCATAGGTGCTGCCGCCGGTTAAGCCCGGTGTCGGTATAAGTCACAATATTTGCTGCGACGTGGTCACAGGTGAAGGCTCCGCCGTTGGTGCTGCGGAAGATCTGGAAGCCGGTTTCATTGGTCGGAGTTGTCCGTCCAGTTCAGCAGGACTCGAAAGGGAATTGAACACTTGAGAAGCTGTCAAACCCGTAGGGGCTGCCGGAGGTGTGACCAGGAGGACGACGTTGGAGGCAGCCGACTTAACCGCCAGGGTTGAGTAGCCTGCAACAGCCGCCGTAAAGCCAGAAGCCTTGCGTGGCGCCGAGCAGATCGACGGCAATCACCCGATAATAATAGGTTGTAAAGGCCACAGCCGTATTATCTGTAAAGGTCTGGGCTACTCCGGCCACTTTTGGAACTGTGAATTCCGTAGGAGTGGTGAAGCCGGCATCCAATGCCCTCTGGACGATGAAGCTGGTGGCATTATTGGAGTTGTCATTCCAGGCCAGGTTAACCCTATAGGGCCCGGTAGCAGTAGTGGCTAACAGGCTAGAAGGAGCTGCCGGCGGCACGCCGATGGCCATCGGGCGCATCATGTCGTTCTCTTCATGGCCGAGGATATGGCAGTGCCAGACGTACTCCCAACCGAAGTTCACATAGTCATTGAGCACGGTTACTGGAAGTCCGTTCGGGTCCACTCCAAAGAATCCCATGGTGGAACCCACCGGCTTGGTCACATCCATCAATCGGATGCTGTCCGGGACCTGGAAGGGCAGGTTTACGAGCGAGATTGGCCGGATGGCGATGATAACATCCTCAAGCGGGTTCATCCGGAAGGTATTTTTCCAGCCGAGTTCGTTCGCTTCGGGCGGCTTGATGGCGCCATCCCAACCGACCCGGTTGATCATCTGCGCTGTAAACATATGCACGTGGATCACATGCGTATCGACGCCGTTATGGGTCACTTTCCAGATCTGCGTCCCGTCACCGGTATCGCCGATTTGAACTGCACCATCGGTCACCTGTAACAGCTCGGTGATTGGGTCGATATAGCCATACGGGATGGTAGTCTGGATGGTCTGGTTGGTATTGGGAAGCTCAACACCCAGGGTCGCGTTCATGCGGCCATAATCCACCGTGAACAATTCCTGAATGGCCTTGGGAGCGAAATTAAACGTAGCAGAGGTGATGGGGCCAATCGGATCGATGGTCTTGGAGAAATCCTGAATGCGGGAATACGCATTGATATCGCCGGGGAAGCAGCCGGCCGTTCCGGGGCAAGCCATGCCGGGGTTATAGACCGTGTTGTAAGCTGCCTGCGGGACTATGATAGTATCCTGGTCTTTGGCAAAGGCCTGAGGAATAAGGGTGTTCAGAGTAGCCAACGTGGTGGCATTGAAATCATCCACCGGGGCTGTGCCGCCGCTGCCGGCCACCACGATCTGCATGATGGTGCGGGTATTGGGGCCATAGCCGGCAGAACGCTGGGAACTCCGCCTGTGGAGGTCTGATCGGGGCTGCCCGTGTAGTAATCATTGCGGGGATCGCCAGCCGGGACCGGCGCAGGGCAATCGTTGTACATGATGAGGGTCTTGCCGGCAAAATTGGTGAAGTCCACCAGCACATCCGCCCGTTCGGCCGGGCCGAGGAAGAGCCCATGCTGTAAAACGTTCAGGACGGTGATGCTGCGGCGGTTGTAATCGAAGTTCACCGGAGTGTTGCCGATCTTGACCGGGTTGGGCAGGAAACCGCCGTCCGTGCCGATCTGTACCATGGCCGGACCGCGGGTGGTCGGATCGGGGACGCCGCCATCCCGGTCATCCAGCGAGAAGGGATTGCCGGAGGTGTACCAGGTGGACGGGAAGGGGGTGAGGGTGTTCTGGGTTGAGTTGAACGGGACCATACCCACTTCGGTCAGGGCAGAATACCAGTTGGCTACTGCTGTCGCTTGTGTACCCGCCGGAGGTGGAGCGATCGTCACGGTAGGCGCAGCCGTGTAACCGCTGCCGACAGATTTAAGGAAGATACTCGTAACCGCTCCGGTGACCGGGTCGATATCAGCAATACCAACCGCGCCGTGCCCGGTGGTATCCCCGGCTGCATTCGTAATGGTGACTGCCGGAGGATCGATGTAACCACTACCGCCAGCTGTAATATCAATACTCCCAACGATAGGGCTGGCCACATAGAGCTGCAGGTTGAAGTAGCGGTCGTTGGCCGCGTTCAAAATGCGGAAGCGTTCCAAACCGGCTGTTGCAGCATAGGTTGGGTAAGCCATCCCATTGACGATGGGAGTGTCCATGAACCCTTCCGGTACGCCCGAGATAACCGGCGTTCCGGGGATGAATGGAGGCTCGCAGTAGGTGGTGGCTGTATTGCAGGCGGCATTGTAATACGGGTTCGTGGCTTCACCAAATTGCAGACCCGTATAAGGAGGCCAGAACCAGGGACCATAATCCCAGCGGCCCATGGGGTTGGCGCCGGTCATGTCATAGGGGTTCTGGTTGGTCATGTAAACATGGGGATACCACAGGCTGCCCAGGCCGCCCCAGCGGAGGACATTCCAGGTGGGGTCTTCAGCAGCCAGTTGAGTGGCCGGATCCGGGACGAAGGTTTTATCCTGGATCACCAGGGGTGTGCCGAGGCCGGGCAGGGTTCCGACAGGTGGGTTGCCGGTGAAGGCCAGGGAATTATTCGTGCCGTTGATCAAGTCCTGTTCGACCGTGTCGGTCACCAGGTAGCCGGCGGCTTCGCCCGCATAGACATTCAGGCGGGTGAGGCCATAGGCATGATCATGATAGAACATCAACCGGGCGCTCTGCTGGTTGGTATAGTAGAACGTCAATGTTCCGTCCGGCTCGATGCCGCCGTCCATATCGGGAACATTTTGGACGCTCACACCCTTGGGATACATGGAACCGCCCACGGCCGCAGTCTCACCCGCGGGGGTGGTCCACTGGTGCGGAGTTCCATCGCTGATCCAGGGGGTCGTGCCTCCATGCAGGTGCAAGGTGGCCCGGTTCTGGGAATAGCACCAGGCCGGCCGGGTGGCGGGCGGCGGCACAGAGCAGTCATCCGGACCAGTCCCGGTTGCAGGCTGGTCGAGGCCGGCTCCGGCGCCCATATAGGTGGAATCCACCGGCAGGAAGAGATCGCCGGCTTGTCCGGCCGGAAGGGCGTTCGTGAATTTGATCCGCACCGGTCTATCCCGTAAGGCTGCGATGATGGGCCCCAGGTACTGGATGGCTGCCGGCGCCAGAGTGTTGTTCGCCAAGTACATAAGTCCCTGCGGGAGCCGGTGGACCGGGGGCTGTGCATCCGCCGGTCATGTCCGTTCCGTTGTTGGTCTGAACATAGCCAAGCAGAGGAGTGGCGGGCAGCCCGGCAGCCATGACCGCGCTATATTTCTCCAAGGAAATCTCATAATAATCGGAACCGGGGTATGTAACTACGTCGGGGTTCCCGATCGGGATGGAAGGTAATGCATTCTGGAATTTCAGGAGCCCGCCCGAGGCAGTACCGCCGCCCAGGTAGGTGGGCAGGGGACTGTTGGCATAATTGGGGGTGGTGCCGAAATAATCCGGGACCAGGTTGCCATATAAATCGGTCGCGGTTGGGACAACGGCAGCGGACACGCCGCCTTCTCCCTGAGCCCGGCGGTCAGCCGCGGCTTCACGGTCGGCTTGGGTGATCCGCCCGTGCTTCAGGAATGGCGGTTCGCCGCCGCTTTGGGCGCTCGAACTATCGGGTGTAGTCTGGCTCTGGGCGAACACCTTGGTGCTGCCAAAAAGGGCAGTGACCACCAAAAGTGCCGTCAGTACCAGGCTGAAGTATTTGTTTCGGAACATATTATCTCTCCTGTAACTTTAAGTTCAGGCGGTCAAGCCTGTGAACTCTAATTACAAATAAAATAAGGAAAACGCCTCCTCAGGCGTTGTGCCCTTGCCGCCCGGGTAAAAAAATCCCGCGAGCATTTTGCAGGCCTACCTATCCATCTGGAAATAAACCAGGTGTCAGGCAAAAATGAATAAATGTTTGTTTGTTCGTTTCTCCTCCTCCAGATGAATTTTTAAAATCTATTACGATGGATCAACTATCCATGAGATTAGATTGGGGTTTTATCTTTTTGGGAATAATTCATGCATGACCTCCGCCGATAAGAATAAATTGACCGGAATATAAGATAACGCCAACAGAAAAGAGCTAAGCTAACGTCCCATCACCATTTATATTTTAGGGATTTTGCATAGAGATAACATTGGAGTAACTTTGAATTCATTGGCTTCTGCCAATCTTTCCCGCCGAGTCGATTGAGCTATTGTAAACATGGGAAAGTCTCAAGCTACCCATCCGTCGAAGAACAAGGCTTCTTATCCAGGATCGCTTTGACCCGCTCCAGCAAGGTTTCAGGAGTGACCGGTTTGGTCAGGCGTGCATGCGGCCCCCGGTGGGCGGCTTCATAGTGGGTCTCGGGACTGACCTGGGCGGTCAGGATTAATACAGGCAGGCAGGGATAGAGATCCATGAGCCTGGGTAACAAGATCGAGCCATCGTCGGGCATCATCATGTCCAGGATGGCCAGGTCGTATTGGGACGTTTCCAGATTCGCAAGGGCTTCGGCGGCGCTGCCGGTCGTATCCACCTCATAATTCGACCGGCGCAGGATCAGCGCCATGGACTGTCGTAAATTTCGGTCGTCGTCGACGATAAGAATGGTTTTAGGCGACATAGAATCAATACTCTACGGTACCGATAGGTTGGCTCTACTGCCCCTGGTATAAATAACTGAACTGATGCCTTCTCGATGCATGGTACGAATTCAGTTCGAACATATTCGCAGTACCCTGTAATTGTACGGATAAATTCTCTCCGAAACCTTTGGATTGCTTTGGAATTATTGGGATAAAAAAAAAGACCTGTGAGGTTTTCCCCTTCCGCTCCGCTGCAGGGGCGCTTTGCGAAAACCTCACAGGTCCATCTACTCAAGCATGGGTTCTAGATCACCAACCGGTAGCCCACATCCCTGACGGTGATGATCATGTGCGGCCGCTGAAGATCTTCCTCCAATGCCTTCCTCAGCTCATGGATCTGCCAGCGGGTCATCTCTTTCGCCTCGATGCGGCTGATCTCCTGGTATCCTTGTGACTCCTTTACCAGGGTCTCATAAGGGACCGGGTTGGGCGAATGGCGCATCAAGGTCACCAGGTAATCGAAGGTGGATGGCGGCAGGGAAATCTCCCGCCCGTTCAAAGTGATGTGGTGCGTATGCAGATCCAGCTGCAGCTCACCCCGTTTCAAATAGCGGGACGGGTCCATGACCGGAATGGTTGCTTTGGGGGCCCGCTCTGGCGTCACCGGCTGATCCGAGGCGTGCAGCTCGTTCAAAAGAGCCTGGATCTGGGAGGTGATCTCGCGTTTCCGCTTCGGCTGGATTTGTTCCTCCAGGATCTTCTTCGTCCGGGCCAGGATGTCTTCCGGGTTGATCGGCTTAAGCAGGTAATCCCGCGCCCCCGCCCGCACCGCGCCGATGGCCGTCTCGAGGGTGGCATGGGCAGTCAGGATCACCACCGGCATATCCGGATAGAGCGCATGGATCTGGGGAAGTAGTTGGATCCCGCTCTGATCCGGCAGGCGGATATCCAGGTAGACCAGATCGTAGGCGCCGGCTTGCAGCAGTTGCAGGGCCGAAGCCGCGTCAGGCGCCGTGGTGACCACATAATCCGCCCGCTGCAAAATGAGCGCCAGGCTGCGCGCCAATTTCGGTTCGTCATCCACGATCAGGATGCTATCTCTTAGTGGCATGGCTTTGATTCTCCTTCTTGTTTTTCCGGCCTACGGGCAGCCAGACGGTGAAGAGCGGCCCCGCCTTCAGGACTGGTTATCCACCACGATTTGACCGCCGTGCCGTTGGACGATGCCATAACTGATGGACAATCCCAACCCCAGGCCGCTGGACTTGGTGGTCATAAAGGCTCGAAGATGTGCGGCAGGATTTCCTCTGAAATGCCCGGCCCGGTGTCCCGGAAGACCATCCCGACTTTCTCCTCTTCGAAATGCCATATCCACAGAGAGCGTTCCGCCGGTTGACTTCATGGCTTCGATGGCATTCATGCTGATATTGAGGAAAACCTCCAGGATCTGGTCGCGCACACAATTGATATAACACCTTCTCAATCCTGTCAATGAATGTCCATTTTACATTGGAATTGTTCAGGTGAGGCGTCAGCAGGCGAATGCACTTCCTCGAGGATATCCTGGACCTCATATGGATGATCCTGCACGTCGGTGCTCGGCCGGTAAAGCTCGCGCAATTGGCCCACCAGGTCGGTCAGCCGGGAGGTTTCGGAGGTGGCCATGTCCAGGGGTTCCTGCGATCGGGCTGTCTGCCGGGGTATCCTGCTGGATAAGATACAGGCAGTTCTTGATGGTCTGCAAGGGATTATTGATCTCATGCGTCACCGAGCCGACCATGCGCCCGATGACGGCATGCTTTTCTGCCTGCATCAAGTTGGGCCTCGAACTGTTTCCGGTCGGTGATATCCCGGGCCACGGCGAACACGCCCTGGACTTCTGCCATGCTCATCCCGGTAGACGGAGGCATTGTATAGCACCGGCGTAATGTGCCCATCTTTCCGGCGGATCTCGAGCTCATAGTCGTGGACGCTGCCGGTCTCGAACACCTTCTGATAGGCCGGCCGCGGGCCTTTGCAGGATCGGAGAAGTAACCATGGAAATCGGTCCCGATCAACTCCCGGCGGGATACGCCCGGTCACTTTTTCCGTGGCCGAATTGACATCGCCGATCTTCCCTTCCGGGGTAATCGTCGCGAGCGGGTCGAGGCTGGCCTCGATCAGGCTGCGGTTATAGGCATTCGCCAGCCGCAGATCTTCTTCGGCCTGTTTACGTGAACTGATATCCTGCTTGACGGCGATGAAATGGGTGATCTCAGTTCCGTTCATCCCGCACCGGGGTGATGATCTGCTCCTTCTGTATACAACTTCTCCGCTTTTCCGCTTGTTGATCACTTCGCCGTGCCAGACCTGCCCGCTCAAGAGGGTTTGCCACATCTGTTTATAGAAGGCCCGGTTGTGCTTGCCCGATTTCAAGGAGGCGCGGGTTCAGGCCAATGACCTCTTCGGGACTATAACCGCTCACACTGGCAAAAGCCGGGTTGCACCATTGGATGGCTGCCGTCGCAGTCGGTGATGATGATCCCGTTGGCGGCCGCTTCCATGGCGGAGGTTTGCAGCCGCAGTTGGGCTTCCGCCTGTTTCCGCTCGGTCACCTCTCCGATCAATTGAACATTGGTGATACTCAGTTCTTCAGTGCGCTGTTGAACTCTTTCTTCCAACTCGTCATGGGCCAGTTGGAGGGCTTGCTCGGCTTCCTTGCGGTCGGTGATATCGTTCAGGGCCAGGATCACACTCCGCTTCCCATCCACTTCGAGCGGATCGGCGCTGATGTCGAACCAGCGGCTTGTCTCCCCGCCTGGCAGGCGCAAGGTGGAATTCACTTCTACGCCGTGCTCCGGTCTCCCCGTCCGGAGGACCGATTCGAAGGCATGCCGGATCTTGCAGGTGGTGCAATACGGAGTATGCCCGCACCCTTCCGGCTCACTCAGCGCCCGGATACAGCCGAGGGCATCCCCCGGCTGAAGGCTGCTTAAGTCGCCGCCCTCCCGCCCGGTCCAGCGGCGGATCACATCGTTGATCCGTTTGATACTGCCGTCCTCACCAACCAGGAGCATCCCCACGTTGACCACGTCGAAGATCTTCTGGAGGTTGGCCCGCTCGTTGGCCAGCTCGGTGGTCCGCTCACGTACCAGCTCTTCCAGGTGCAGCCGGTATTTTTCCAGCTCGGCCTCGGCTTGCTTGCGCTGGGTGATGTCAATGCCCATCTCAAGGATGAGGTTGGAGCCGTCCACGTCCGTGAACGGGAAATCGTGGATGTCGTAGTTGCGCTGGTCCGGGCCGGTCCATTCCCACCGCTGGGGTTGGTTATCTTTCAGAGTCCGGTAGGTTTCGCATATTTCACAGGGTTCGGTCCGGTTGAACAGGTATTCGTAGCAATGCCGGCCATCGGATTTGCCAAAGCGCTCCTCGAAATAACGGTTGGCGAAGGAGATGTGGTAATCCGGCGTCAACAGGATCAGGTAGGCCGGCAGGTCATCCAGCACATTGTTGAACCGCTGCCGTTCCACCCTCAGTTGTTTATTGGCGGTCCTCAATTCCTGGGTCCGTTCGAGTACCCGCTGTTCCAGCTCATCCCGGGCATGGATCACCGCTTGTTCAGCCTTGTAGCGGCCCATGGCGATGGCCACGTGGTCGGTGATGGTCTTCATCAGCGACAGGTCATCTTCCGAGAAATGCGTCCGCGTGCGGGTACCGAAGGAGAGCGTCCCGATCACCTTGCCCTGCACCATCAGCGGATGGCAGGCATAGGCTTGCACCCCGAAGCCGCGTACCAGGTCCGTCCGCGGGTCTCGCGTGGTGGGGATGTCTTCGGCCACGATGCGCTCGCCCTCTTGGGCCACTCGCCCGCACACCATCTTCCCGAAATCCAGCCATTCGATCCGCCGGACCGCCTTCGCGGGGATGCCCGCGCAGGCGTTCAGGTGCAGGCGGCCGGCTTTCTCATCCACCAGGTAATTAACAAAGAGTTGGCAATCCAGGTGGTCCAGCACCTTCCGGCACAGCACTTCCACCATCTGCTGCGGCTCCGAACTGGCCAATAATTGGCTGACCTTTTCAGAGATCAACGCCAGGCGTTCATTACTTCTTTCCAGGGCTTTCTCGGCTTGTTTCCGCTTGGTGATCTCGAAACCGTAAGTCCTCACCCGCCCGTTCTGAGGGACTAAGGACACAGATTGCAGGTAATAGGCTTCGCCTATTTGCACTTCCCGCGAGAAAGTGGTTTCTTTCCCTTGCCGGAGTTGTTCGATGATGGATTCCAGGCCAGTTAACCAGGGATGGTTCATTCCCCTGGTCTCCAGGTCGGGGAACAATGCCCGGCTGACCGGATTTATGTAGTAAATATTTCCGCGGTCGTCCATTTCGGTGACGGGATTGGGATTCAATTCGGGGAAGGAGGCCAGCCAGGCCTGGGTTTCTTCGGCCCAATATTGTTCGGTCACATCCTGCAAGACCGTGACCGCGCCGGCGATTTGCTTGCCTGCCCACAGGCGCAGAGGCTGACATGACTATCACATCCTCTTTTGCTTCTTTGTGAATGATATATCGTTCGCCCGTCACTATATGCCCGCTCAGGGCTCTCGAAGTGGGTGCATCCGCCAGTTTGAGCAACTTGCCGTCCATGGTGGTGGTGGAGAGCCTGTTGGCCAATTCGCCCATGTTCTTGTCGGTCGGGTCGAAGCCGAGCATTTCCACGGCTACCCGGTTTCCCTGCTGGGCTCGTCCCTCGGGATCATAAACGATGATCCCGTCGGTGATTGAATTGAAGACGGTATTCAATTCATTGGCCCGCCGTTCCGCCTCTTCCCGGGCGTTTTGCAGCTCAGTCTCCATCTTCTTGCGTTCGGTGATATCCATGAAGATAGCTGCAAACTGTCCGGGCGCCGGCCGGTACGCATGGATGTCAAAATGGCGCTTGAGGATCGGCGAATAGTTATCGAAATGGACCGGCTCACCGGTCAGGACCACCTTGCCGTACACCTCCACCCAAACCGGGCTGTCGCCGCGGAGGACCTGGTTATGGGTTTTGCCGATAACCTTTTCCCGCTTCAGCCCGGTCAACTGCTCGAAGGCCGTATTGATATCCAGGAAGCGGTAATCCTCTACCTTCCCTTCTCCATCGAAAATAGCCTCATGGAGGGCAAATCCCTCGCTCATCCCGTTGAAAAGGGAACGATAGCGGGCTTCGCTTTCTCGCAAGGCCCCTTCAGCGCCTGCCTGCGCTCGGTGATATCGCGCAAAGCTGAAACTCGAACCTGCTTTCCTTTCCATAGAAGCGGTCCACCGACCACTTCCACCGGCACCCGCCGGCCGTCTTTGTGGATCAACTCCACCTCGTAGAGTTCGGCGGAACCTTCCCGGGACTCTCTCTCGCACAATGGTGTGATATTTGGGGTCGATAAATTCCCAGAAGGATTTGCCGATCAGGTCTTCCGGTAAATACCCAACCAACTCAGTGATGCGCGTGTTGAGGTCGAGCAGCAGGCCGTTATCATGAATGACCAGGCCTTCGAAGGAGGCATCCGCCAGTTGCTTGAAACGGGCTTCGCTTTGGTGGAGGGCCTCCTCTGCCTGGTCATGAGCCTGGCGGGTCCTCAGCATTGCAATTCCATACGCCAGGTCGCTGGCCAGTTCACCCAGCAGCTTCATCTCGCTTTCCGAGTAGGGATCCGCCTCCCGGCTGTAGATGGTCAGCGCTCCAAAGACCTTCTCTTCAGAGGTCAAGGGCAACGAGACCGAGGCCGCGTAGCCACGCTTGAGGGCTTCCTTCCGCCAGGGTTCGAAGGCGGGATCCGTCAACATGTTCGGGCAAGTTCTGGCCTCGCCTGTCCGGATGGCCGTTCCGGTGGGACCCCGGCCGCGCTCCGTATCCGCCCAGGTGACGCTTTAACGTGTCCAGGTAGCCTGCCTCGAATCCGGCGCTGGCGACGGGTTTCACGCTTTTCGGCCTCGTCGTCCTCGGCCAGGCCGATCCATACCATTGCATGCCCGCAGTCTTCCACCACGATCCGGCAGACTTCCTCCATGTAGCCGGCTTCATCGCTGGCACGCACCATGGATTGGTTGATATTGCTGAGGGCCTTGAGCGTCCGGTTGAGGCTTTTCAACTCCCCTTCCCGCTCCTTCCGTTCGGTCACATCGTGCAGGATCACCTGCGCCGCGGATCCCTCCGCATCCGTGATCAGGGTCGCCGTCACCTCGGCCGTCCGCAAAGTTCCATCCAGCCGGACGACCTTCACTTCGACAACCGGGACTCTGCCTCCTGAAAATAATGTCTGGGTGCGTGCAGTGATCTGATCGTGATAGGAGGGATGGAAGAAATCTGCGGATTCTTCCCCAATACCTGCGCGGCCGACTCTGCTCCAAAAAGATCCAACGCGGCCTGGTTCACCAGGTTGATCTTGCCTTGTCGGTTGACAAAGATGGCATCCGGCGACAGTTCCACCAGCTTTCGGTAGCGTTCCTCGCTCTCACGCAAGGCTTTCTCTACATTCCGGCGCTCGGTCACATCAATGAAAGCCGCCACTGCCCCCCGCGGTTCCCCATTCTCATCATAAAGGGGGGTGGCATTTGCGATCACGTGGGTCACGTCCCCATTACCGAAGACCAGGTCGCAGTCCCAATCGCGCACCTCCGTGCCTCGGGCAGCAGTCTGGATGGGAAGTTCGTCGGGCGGAATGGGCTCACCATTCCTGACCGGCTTGTAGCTGCGCCGGTCTTCCGGGTCGGGGGCAGATTTGGAAATATTGGGTTCGTCCAGCGGTACCCGCAACAGTTCGTGGGTGGCCCGGTTGCCGGTGATAATCGTTCCTTCCCGGGTCGCGAGTCAGCATCATCCCCACGGGCACGGCTTCCATGATGGCTTCCAGCTCGCCTGCCCGCTGCTCCGCCTCCAACCGCGCCTGGGCCAGCTCATGCTCGGCCACCTTGCGGTCGGTGATATCCGTTCCCAGGACGGTGATCCCTTCCGGCGACGGGAACGAAGTCATGCTGTACCAGGCGCTGGTATATCTCCCGCCATATTCGAACCGGCGGATCTCTCCCTTTTCCATGGAGGCGCGGAAGTGCTTCTCCAGGATCGATCCAATGTTTTTCGGGAACATCTCCCAGATGCAGTTGCCGATGAAATCCTTCGGCTCTTTTCCGATCCTTCCCGTGAACGACCGGCTGGCATACACAAATCTCCACTCCCGGTCGAGTACGTAGAAATCATCCTGGATGCTGTCCAACACTTCGTTCAACTGGGCGTTGCTTCGAGCCAGCGCCTCCTCCGACTTCTTACGTTCGGTAATGTCGTACCCCACCACGGTCGCGCCCAGCGGAGCCCCCTGCTCATCCCGTGTAAAGGTCACATTCAGGACGGCATGGATCTCCCGGCCTTCCTTGGTGATCACCCGGTATTCCACATTCTCAGGTGGTTTTTCACCTGCCAGCCATTTATGGATCCTTTCCGCAAAGACGGCCTGGCTCTCCTTGTCCAGGATATCGAAGGGCGTCATCCCCAGCAGTTCTTCCCTGGTATAACCCGTCTGTTGCAGACCACATCGTTAACTGAAGTGAACTTGCGTGTCCGGAAATCGAGTTGGTAGATGCCGACCGGGGCATACTTCACCAGTTCCCGGTATTTCTTCTCGGAGCGGCTCAGCGCTTCTTCCATCGCCTTGACGGGGGTAATATCGGTGACCACCTCCACCGCCCCGTTCAGTAAACCCTCCTTATAGATGGGGGAGGCGCTGCTGCTGATCCATACCGGCGCTTCCATCCCGTCGTTGAATTTCCAGGATTTCGCCCTTTACCATTTCGCCCGTCAAAGCTTTTTGGGCCGGGCGGCTGCTCTGGTCAAGCGGTTCTCCGGAAGCGCTCATGATCTGCAAGGTTGGAGCCTGTCCGTCATCCGCCGTCTCTGCGTTCGTTTCCGTGTATACCCGGGAAATTATCCGAGAGCTTGTTCATCCGGACGACCTTCCGTTCCTGTCGTAGATCGTAATGGCGCCGGGCAGGGACTGGATGACGGCATCCAGCTCGGCTGCCTGTTTCTTGGCCTTCTCTTCGCTGGCGCGCAGGTCCGCTTCGATCTTTTTTCGTTCGGCGATCTCTGCCTCCAAACGGGCATTGGCAGTGGTTAATTCAGCCGTGCGGCGTTCGACGAGTTCCTCCAGGTGGAGACGATATTCTTTTAATTCAGCTTCGATCTGAATTCGATCTGCAATATCACGGACCATCCATCTCAGCCCTTTTATGGTGCCCGATTCTGTATAGGCTGCTGCCACAGTCAGCTCAGCCGGGAACGCCTTATCCCCTCGAGGCTGCAGGCTGAAGCTCCAAACTTGTGGTCTGTCAGATGGTTGAGCTTGAATATCCCTCAAGCGATTGCGATATTCCTTTCGTTCTGTCTCATCGATAAAAACGGCCAGGGGTTTACCCGCCAACCGGTCTGCATTGATATGGAACAGTCCGGCCGCGGCCCTGTTTGCTTCCTGTATGGCGCCTTTAAGATCTGTGACCAGGTATCCGTCGGGGGCAAACTCAAACAGGTCCCGGTAACGCCGTCGCTCGGCCTCCAGGGTTGTCTGGGCTGCTGCCAGGGCCTCATTCTGGGTATTCAGCTCGTCGCTGGTCGCGTGCAGCTCTTCCAACGTTGTGGACAGCTCTTCGAGCGCCTCTGCTGCAATGGAGGTTTCTTCGTTGGATCCGCTGACCCGTTTGAGCAGCGCCTCCAATTTCTGATACGTTTCTTCGATTTGCTCGTCGAAACTACCCTGAGTTCTTAGGTCCATACCCTATATCTCCTCTATCAGTAAAACGATCCCATCGGTTTCTCCCCTTATGCTCAAAAAAGGCGTGCAAACGATATGACACTGGATGGTCCTCCCGCGCCGGTTCGTAGCGACCAGGTCCATCTCTTGAAATTTCTCACTCCCGCTAAGGAATGCTTGCAGTGGGATTTTCTCCACCGGCAGGCCGATATCCAGTAAATACAGGCTTTTCCCTTTTACCTCGTCTGCCCGCAGGCCCCATAAGTCCTCAGCTCGTTTGTTCCACAGAAGCAGGTTCAATTTCTGGTCCACCACGATCACCCCCGATTGCAGGCTGGCCAGGATGGAATTGAGGAACGCGTTTGCAATGTTGGAGTCCTCCGTCCGCTGGCTCAATTCATCGTTCATGGTTTCCAGTTCTTCATTGGTGGCCTGCAGCTCCTCATTCATCGTTTCCAGTTCTTCATTGGTAGCCTGCAGTTCCTCGTTGGTCGTTTCCAACTCTTCATTCGTGGACTGGAGTTCTTCATTGGTGGTTTCCAATTCTTCGTGGGCCGAACCGATCTCTTCGGTAAGCACCTCCAGCTCATGCCTGGAATTTTGCAGGTCAGCTTGAAGAGTTTGCCTTACGGTTACATTTTCAAATGAAACAGCCACTCCCAGTAATTGATTCCCTTTTTCGATCAGCGGCTTTATGACAATGTCCAGCCATCGCGGGCCGTCGTTAATGCCGGCTACTTCGACATTGACAAGTTTTTCAGTTTGGAGATCGCTAAACACCCTTTCGATGGCGGGTAAAAGCTCGACCGGCCGGTAGGAAAGCTCCAATTCCTTGAGCGGGCGGCCGAGATCCGTGGCGGCCAGGTTGAACGTGCTGCGGGCAAGCTTATTGGCCAGGATCAGGCAGCCGGCCGCATCCAGGATCACTTGTGGGAGCAAATCGGTATCAAAGGCCAATTCATGAATACGGTCATAGGTGGCCAGTGGCCCGGTCCCTTCACTATCGCTTTGGGCCAGAATGAGCAGGCGGTCTCGCAGGTTGGGCTGCAAATTTTTGGTGAAGATGCGGGCAGCCATCTCCTCCGGCGAGAATAAATTGGGGTGGGTCAATAACATCTCGGCTTTTCCCAGGAAAAGGAAACCATCCGGATTGAGGGCAAAATGGAATCGGGCCAGGATCTTGTGCTGGGTTTCGGCATTAAAATACATCAAAGTGTTGCGGCAGACCAACAGGTCCAGGCGGGAGATGGGCGCGTCCTGCACCAGGTCGTGGCGGCCGAAGACGACAGACCGGCGCAGGTCGGACCGGAAAATATATTCATTCCCATTCTGCTTGAAATATTTCTCCCGCAGATTTGCAGGGACAGGTTTCAAACTCTTTTCGGCATAGATACCCTGGCGGGCAAAAGCGAGCGCTTCTTCGTCTGCATCCGTGGCATAGATCTTGACCCGTTGGATAAAGGTCTCTGCCCCCATCACTTCGCTCAGCAACATGGCCAGGCTGTAAACTTCTTCTCCTGATGCGCATCCGGCGCTCCAAACGCGGATGAGGCCGGTGTTGCTCTTTTGCGCTAACAATTGCGGGATGATCTCCTTTCCCAGGATATCCCAGGCGGGCTCGTCCCGGAAGAAAGAGGTGACGTTGATCAGGATCGTGTTAAATAGTTGGGTAAATTCGTCCGGATGGACTTCCAGGTAATCGAGATATTCCAGGTAATCCGAAATTCCCACCGTCTGCATGCGCTTCAGCACGCGCCGTACCAGGGTCGTCCGTTTGTAGCCTTGAAAATCAAACCCGCGGCTCCGTTTCAAATGTTCCAGCAAAATAACGAATTTGCTATCATTCTCGTTGGCCATTGTCGCCCTCCTCTTTCCCTGCCTCCACCAACCTGGTCAGGGTAATTGCGATGTCGTCGAGCGGGAGGATGTAATCCACCTTGCCGGTCTGGATGGCCGCCTCGGGCATGCCGAAGAACTCGGCCGTTTTTTCGTCTTGAGCAATGACAATTCCACCCATTTCTTTGATGGCTCTTACGCCGAACGCCCCGTCCATCCCTGTTCCACTCAGGACGACTGCCACTGCCCGTTCTTTATAACTGGCCGCCACCGACTCGAATAACAAATCGGCCGAGGGACGCAGGAAATGCACCAATTCCGTATGGGTCAGGGAAAGGGTCCCATCCAGGTTTACCAGTAAGTGTTGGTCGGGGGGGGAAATGTACACGTGTCCGGGCTGCAAGGTTTCTCCATCTTTAGCCTGGCTCACCGGCAGAGGCGTGCGCCGGCCCAGGATTTCAGCCATCATGCTGCGGTGGCGGGGATCCAGGTGCTGCACCACCACCACGCTGGCGCGAAAATCCGTCTTCAGGCCGGCCAGCACCCGCGTGAGCGCTTGTAACCCTCCGGCAGAAGCTGCCAGGGCGACCACCTCGACGGGCGGTCGGGTGCTGTAATTTGGTACGGGAGATGGGTGAGGAATGGGAGAACTTAGCCCGGCGTGGCTTGATTTTGGGTTTCGCCGCTCCGGGTTTTCCTCCTGCCAGGCGTTTTTATCGGCATTCATGACTGCACGCTGTAACCAATCAATGCGCCTATAACAATGTAAAGTAGTATTTCAGTAATAATTATAACCACTTGTCTACACCCCGGTGAGTTAATTCAGACTGTATTTTGATATGACAATTCTCCTTTTGTCATATCAAAAGATCACTAATCGTACTTACGCAGTTAATTGGGGGATGGGGTGTTCGGGCGTGCTACGCACACCCAAACACCCCCAATTTCCCCTGAAATACGTAACTCCTAACTAATAAAAACCGGTTCCTTCTTCAAAAGCATACGTCCCGCAAGTGACCATCGAGGTCTCACTTGTGGGACGCTGCTCATATCATTCCCTGCGCAGCTTCCGCTGCGCCCTGATATAGGGAAATGAACTAATTTGAAGATCTCTCCCCACCTATTGAGTTTTTGATCTTAAATGTGCCCCCAAAATAGGACTGAATATTAATGCCCCTGTCATCCGGAAATTCAACCGCTGTGGCTGCGCATAAAGATCCTGCCAGTGTCAAAATGATACTCGTAAACAGTCCAACCACCAGCAGTACGGGCAAAACCGGCCAGCCGCACAGGTGCGCCACGATTGCAGCCGCGCCGGACCAAAAACAAACAAGGCCGAATATGACGAGCCACATCTGAGTTCTCCTTTGGATAAGCCGGTAGTGATATACCAATAAAAGGCGGGGCAGAGGGCCGGCCGCACGACTTCCCCATAATTTTGAAACGGCCTGAATTTCCTCATCGCCTGCTTACCAGGAGGAAGATGGGTTCGATTCCATCCGGCCTGCTTATGCTCACATTATGGCACTGAAAAAAGCTAAATCCGTTTGCATGTATTTGAATAAATTGGTTCCCCCTAATTACCTCCACAATGTGAGATTTGCCAATTCGACTCCCCCAAGCCCCCGCAGAAGCGATTAAAAATCTTTCTTCCTCTGATTACCTTACACATTTGAGTTGTGGGAAATCGGGATAACAACGGGCTTCAAGCGAAAATTGGTCAAGACCGCCGCGAAGTTTGGCAAAACAAGCAGGCCAGTCGTGAGCGTCCGTTTCAACCAACGTAGCCCGAGTTGGAACAAGCTGAGTGTACGTTGAGTAGAAGGATCGATCTGGCAACGCACAGTTGGGTTTTGGCTCAAGACAAATTCGCCCAGTTCATGACACCACAACGTGGCTATTGCCACTGCCAACAACAAATGGTCGATCCGATCTGCATGCTGCAAACGAGTGTGCTGCAAGTCAAAACCGCCAGATTTATCGTCGCGGAAACTTTGTTCAATACTCATCCGGTGTGCATATTCTCGCAGCCGCACCCGGCAAGCAATTTGATCGCTGATGATTGCCACCATTTCGGGTTTACCTTTTTCATCGGTCGTCCAAGTGACGGAGACATGGGTCTCCAGTTTCTCAGCCCGGGTTAACTGAACGTCTTGAAAGTAACGATTATGGTAAGGCCGCACCAGATGATCCAAGCGTTCCGAAGAACCGTCCGCCAGGGTGATGTAGGTGTTACAGGCGACCCGAATGTCGTAGTGCCAGCCTAATTTCTCGCATAACTGTGCCCAATCGCAGTCGCGGAAGCCCGCATCGGCCAGAAAGGTCACCTGCTTGACATGCTTGCTCAAGAACCGCTGCACCTTCTCCAACATCCGCTTCAACTTGCCCACCTTGACCAATCCTTTTCCTTTTACCAGCGTCCAGGCCAGTGGGATCGCCCGGCAACCATGCAATAACGAGACCCGAAAGATCTGCCAGCGATCCCCAAAGACCATGACACCATCCAACATGATTGTCACTGCCTCTGCAGACCAACTCGCAAATACATGATCCAACACCTTCTTGTAAAACCTCCACACTTTCACGTGTCGGTTCTGCAGCCAGCGCCGGATCAGCGTGACCCGCGACGCTGCCTGAGTGTTCATCGGCAAATGGTTCGCAATCTGGCTCAGGTTCGCCGACTCGCTTTGCAGGATGCCAACGATGATCCAGATCCAGTTGCTGATCTGTTTATGATTCTTCACCACAATCAATTCATTCAACTTCTTGTCCAATCCGTTGTACAATTCCTCGCTGCTACTCATCTCAGGCCTCCTTTGGTCGTCAGACAACCAAATTATGCCTCATTTGGTGAGTAGCAGCCCTTTTAGTCATTCTGTAAGGTAATCAGTTTCTTCCTCTTCTTTTCCTCTTGCCCCGGAGACTTTCTCTGCAGGGATCGCGTTTATTTTTTCTAGTTGAGCCAGATGAAGTAACGGTTTGGAAAATTTAGTTCTTCCTTGTAACTGCTCAGGCATCTACGACGAAAGAAGGTAAATATGGTGTACCTGCGATGGCCAATCGCAACACATCCAGAACTAGCTTCCCATTCTTGCGGGCTGTAGAAATGTAACTACGGATGTGGCAGAAAAGATTGGCACCTTCTTTTGAGCGAAAACAACCGGATATTTTTTGCTTCACTTTCATCATGCGGATATCGCGTTCCGCCTGATTGTTATCGAACGGAACCTTAAAATCGTACATAAAAGCCAGCACAAACTCTTTGTGAACATCGAACTCATCCAGCAGGTTTCTGGCCGGGCTCTGTTTGATCCGCCCCCGTTTTTTCGGCTGATCCTCTGGCCGCTCTGGTGGGGCATTGGCCTGCAACCCCTGTTTCACCAAACAATCGTAACGGCGATCAAAATCCGCCAATTGCTTAGGGGTCAGGCAAGTCAGAGAGGCCTGCCGGGCTGTATCCACGGCTGCTTTCATTTCCACCAACAGATCGGCCAGCTCGGTCACCCAGGCCTGCGGGTAGCGCTCTTCCAAGAATTTCAACCTGCGTAAGTGATGGGCATTGCACAGCCCATGCAGGACAGGATACTTGAAGTAGGACTTCCAGCCATCATGAATAGCTCGGCCTTTCAGACCAGGCAAAATCCCGATCGCATCCATGGCAGGTTTTCCTCGCCGGGCATGCATCCCATAGTAGCTCAAGCGGGCCGTGCTCGCCGAATGCAACCAGTGCAGTTTGCCTTCCACCCGGCCTCCCGTTTCATCAAAATGGACCACCTCTTCTTTCTCGGTCAGGTGCTTTTTGATGGCGGCGTTACCTGGTTCAACCTGTTCTGCCACTTCCTGGCAGGCTTCCAGGATGGTCCCTTCAGACAGCGCTTGCCCATACAGTTCTTCGAAAACCTCACCGGTCCGTTCCAGCGGCAGCAACTGATACTGGTTGAAATAGACTGCCTGCGCTTTGATCTCCGGCCCATACTGCACCGGTTGGGTGACACCCTCAGGAAATTCCGCCTTGCTGATCTCACCACAGTCCGGACAGCGCTTGATCTCGGCTTTATGCTCTGTCACTTCTATGTGGGTTTTTGGCACATCAAATACTTGCCGTTTTTCGATCCCGCTGGCTGCTACTCCTTCCAATGACCTCTGACAGTGATGACAATGGCTCACGCAATGCACTTCTTCCCGGTCAGGATGCTCAACGGCTTTGAGGGTATACCCGGCATGACCCGCCTGCCCTCCGCTTTTCCTTCCGTGGCGTTTACGCAGGCTCTTGGGCGACGGTTTGTTCAACCCATCACTCGAAGGTGGCTTACCACTGTTGCTGCTGTTCTTGGCCAGCCGATCTTCCAGGGCTTGCAGCCTTGCTTCCAGAAGTTTGAAATTGTCGGTCAGTTTGCGAACTAACTCTACAACTGCCTCTTCTCCCTGCTGATAGGCTCGTCTCACATCTTCGTCGTTCGGGAGTCGATATGGTTCCATGACCTTGATTATCCATCTTTGTTTCCGATATTTCTAAATTCATTCATCCTTATGTTTAATGACGTTTAACTCAAATTATGCCTGAGCAGTTACTCTTCCTTTATCTTTTCCGTCGTGTACTATACCCCAATCACTTCATTGGGGTTGTGTCCGTTGTGTTTAGAAATCTTTGAATTAAATAAAGGACGTCCCGCAGAGACCTGAGCGGAGCTGTATCCAACCCTTGCTCGAACCTGCGGGACGACGCCATAACCCACCTCTTCCTTATTTCATGAATAAAGGACGTCCCGCAGGATCCTGAGCCGAGCACTAACCAACCCTTGCCATCCTGCGGGACGACGCCATAATCTACCTTTTACCTGTTTCCTAAAAAAGGACGTCCCGCAGGGACCTGAGCGGAGCTAAATCCAACCCTTGCTCGAACCTGCGGGACGACGCCATAATCTACCTTTTACTTGTTTCTAAAAAAGGACGTCCCGCAGGATCCTGAGCCGAGCATTAACCAACCCTTGCCATCCTGCGGGACGGCGCCATAATCCACCCTGGAGTTCGACGTATACGCCGGAGAATTGCTATTGAATGTTTTTTAGGAGAGCCGCGCCCTCCACGCCGGTTACCTCTCGAACAGGATCAGGATGCCGGCGGCCAGGGCCAGGATGCCCAGTACAACGCCCAATCCTGAAAAAGTGAAGCCGAAAAGAGTGCTTAACCCGTACAAGATCAGAAAAATGGCCAGAAGCAAAAATCCTAATCGTCTCGTGATTCTCATTTTGATCTCCTTTGTGACTAATCCGGATACGGAGAGACGATCCTAATACACTCGTCTCCTGCGACGGGTGAAAAGCGAAATGATAAAGAGCAGCACGACCGATCCAATGATGGACCAGACAATAGGAAAGGAAGTGGTGCCTATGCGGATCGAAAGCACCTCCGGAAGATTCAATTGGCGGGCCAGCCATAGGCCGATCAATGCGCCGATAAAACCCACTACGGCCGAGACCAGGCAGCCTCCCACCGAAACCCCCACCAGCGCTTGCGCAATGGTCCCGCAGATGGCTGCCACCAGCAGCAACAGGAGAAAATCAATAATGGTCATCTTCTTTCTCCTTTCCTAAAATCTCAATAATCTAAAATTTTATCGTTTGTTCAAGATACATCAAGTCAGGATTTCCCTACTTCCATAGTAGGGATTATCCTTAAATACCGAAATTTATAATGGACTCCAATATCTCCAGATATTGGAGTGCAGGCTTCGCGTAGCACCCTGTGGATCAGCCTGCAGCCCCGGAGTCCAATATCTCCAGATATTGGAGTGCAGGCTATTTCCCTGAAGTGGAACGGAAGGGATTAGCCTGCCAGTCTTGTTGCGCAAAGCTTGAGGTAGCAGCCGCGGAGTGCAATATCTACAGATATTGCGCCTCTGCCTCTCAATGTCTGGCGCACACGTGTACCTGCGGTACTGTGCAGGCAGAATCCTCCGCAAAGGCGTTGACTCCGGTTGCAGTCTACTAGTGGATCCATGCAACAGAGCTTTTCCCAATATTGGAATGCAAGCGAACGGAAGGTATCAGACTGCCATCCCCATGCTCTCCCCCTCCAACCTCTCCAAAAAAAAACCTCGCCGCTTTCTACGGCGAGGTCAGCCACTTCTTCTGCAACTTTTCCACCGTCCCATCCTCTTTGACCTCAGCCAGGCCGGCATTGATCTTATCCACCAGGTCGCCCCGCTGGTTGCAGACCGCAATCCCATAACTCTCCGCCGCGAAGGCCTCTCCCGCAATCTTGAGATTGTTTGGTTTTACACTCACGTAGCTCAGGGCCAATAATTTATCTGCCACCACGGCATCGATGAGCCCCTCGGCCAGGTCTTGAAAAGCGAAGTCGGCTCCCGGATAAGGGACCACCTGCACGTCCGGCATTTGGGCGAGTTCAAGGGCGCTGTTCGTGTTTTTCTGTGTCCCCACGGTCATCCCGGCCAGGCTGTCCCGTCCGCTGATGGCGATGTTTCCTTTTTTGACCACCACCACCTGTCCGTTTACGAAATAAGGCTCCGAAAAAAGCATCCTTGCTTTCAATTCATCCGTGATGGGGATGGCCGAGATGCCCATTGAATATTCGCACGAGGCCATCCCTTCCAGCAGTTCCCCGTAGCGGGTGGCCACGACCTCAATAGCTATTTCCTCCCGGTCGGCAATGGCCTTGATCAGGTCGATATCGAATCCGATGATCTGTCGCTTGGGAGCATCCAGGGATTCGAATGGCGGAAAGGTCGCATCCGTACCGACCAGCAGCGCCGTCGGGTCATGAGTCGGATTGGGCCTCGGTCCGCTGGCGGTCGGCTGGGGGCCGCTCGGCCGGCTGCTGCACCCCGCCGCCAACCCCACTACCAATCCCAGGAGCAAGATTTTTCTTATAATAATTTTTACCATTCTCATCCTGTAGGACAAATTGCTAATTTGTCCGCCTTGTTAATTTTTCCGTCGTGTCCTTTGTGTCCGTCGTGTTTAGATCTTTTTCATCAAATTTGGAATGTAACATTGTCGAGTTAGAATTTTTCCTTTTTTTTCTACTTGACTTCCACCACGTATTCCACCGTGTTCACATTCTTGTACTTGAACGTGAACCACAGCTTGTAAATCCCCGGTCTGGGGAAATTAACCGAATACTGCAGCTTATGCCGGTTGACGAAGTCGGGTCTCAAATACGTTTGCAGACTTTCATCCACGATCTCCAGGTCCACCAGGCTTCCGGATACCCGCTGGATGAAATCCGCCAGGTTCCTCCCTTGCCCATCCACCGCCTCAAAAGTCAAATATTGGTAATGTCCGGAAGATAGAGGTTCCGTAAATTGGAGGTTCATTTGCAAGCCGTCCGCCTGCTGCTGGAACGCCTCGTCCGGTGCAAGCTTCGCTACCGGCATGCCTGCGGAACCAACTCTGAGCGAAGATTTCAACAGCGTTTGGTCCGCCCCGACCGGCCAGAAATCCGTAAAGACAATATATTGTCCGTCTGCCGGGAAGGTGAATTTGGGCTGGATCTCGCAATCCCCGCAGGTAATGGACACCGCCCCCGGCCCGGCCGCCATCATCCCACCTCCGCCCCCGCTCACCGTCAGTTCGCCCGGTACCACTGAGGCGGTCATAAGGGTCGCCAGGTCGCGGCTCACCACCGTCACGTGGACAAAGCGCCCATACTTGCTCTGGTCATAATTCGCCAGGCGGTCGCCGTTCGCATCCAGGATGGACACATCCACCGTGGTGGGCTTCCCTGCCGCCGCCGTTCCGACCGGCCTTGTTTTCACGCCGTAACTGGTAATCAGCTTTTGGGTGACCATTTTTGTCTTGGTCGGGTTCAACCAGCCCGCCGAGACGGCGATGAGAGACTCCCAGTACCGCCGCCGAGAGGGCCAGCCGCGGCGCCAGCTCGAGCACCTGCCGGGGGATGGATTTCGGTCTGGAGATCTGCTCGACCTTATATCCGCGCAGGCGCAGGCTGTTGGTCACCACGAAGATCGAGCTGAATGCCATCGCGCCTGCCGCGACCATCGGGATCGAGAAAACCAAACGCCGCAATCGGGATAAGAAGACGTTATAGAAGAAGGCCCAGAACAGGTTCTGCACGATGGTCTGCAGGGTGCCGCGCGAGAGCGAGATGGCCCGGCCTACGCCGCTCAGGTCGCCGCTGATCAGGGTGATGCCCGCGGCCGCCATGGCCACATCCGTGCCGGTGCCGATGGCGATGCCCACGTCTGCCTGCGCCAGGGCGGGCGCATCGTTGATGCCATCCCCCACCATGGCCACCAGGTTGCGAGGGAACGTTTGACTTTCGACTTTTGACCTTCAACTCTGCCTGTAGCTTCTTGATCTCGGCCGCCTTGTCGCCGGGCAGCACTTCGGCCAGTACGCGTCTCGATGCCGACCTGTTTGGCGATCAGCTTCGGCGGTGCGCTGGTTGTCGCCGGTGATCATCACCACATCCAGGCCAAGCCGGCGCAATTCGGCGATGGCCTCCCGGGAGCCGGCTTTGACCGTGTCGGCCACCGCCACCAGCCCGATCGGTTCGGCATGTTCTCGCCCGGCTCGAGCCCGCCCGCCGCCACGATCATGGCGGTTTTGCCTTCGGCTTGCAGGCGGCTGATATCTTTGCAATGACCTTCGGTCGCGATGCCTTCATTCTGCATCAAGCGCGGGTTGCCGATGATCATTGGCGGTCTTCCACCGTGGCGCGGATGCCAAAACCGCTGACCGCGCTGAACTGCTCCGGTTCGGCCAGGCGCAAGCCCTTGTCCTGCGCCGCTGCCACGATGGCGCGCCCCAGGGGATGCTCCGAGCCGCGTTCGGCGCTGGCGGCCAGGCGCAGGACTTCTTCCTCGTCCAGCGGGCGCTGTCCAGGGTCACAATATCGGTCACGGCCGGCTCGCCGCGTGTGATGGTGCCGGTCTTATCCAGCACCACCACCTTGACCCGCCCGGCGCGTTCCAGCGCTTCGCTGTTCTTGAAGAGGATGCCGTTCTCGGCGCCCTTGGTGGTGCCCACCATGATCGCGGTGGGCGTGGCCAGGCCCAGCGCGCACGGGCAGGCGATCACCAGCACCGCCACCGCGTTGATCATGGCCCGGCTCCAATCGGCGTGGGCGAACACCATCCAACCTGCGAAGGTCAGCAGGGCGATCCCGATCACTACCGGCACAAAATAGGCGCTGATGCGGTCGGCCAGCTTTTGGATGGGCGCCTTGCTGCCCTGCGCCTCCTGCACCATGCGCACGATCTGCGCCAGGGTGGTGTTCTTGCCGACCTTGGTGGCCTCGAATTTGATCAGGCCTTCTTTGTTGATGGTGGCGCCGATGATCTCGTCGCCCGGGCCCTTTGCTGACCGGCATCGACTCGCCGGTGATCATCGATTCGTCCAGGGCCGAGCGGCCCTCGCTGATGATGCCGTCCACCGGCACTTTTTCGCCCGGGCCGCACAGCAGGAGGTATCGCCACCGACACCTGTTCGATGTCCAGCTCGGTTTCGACGCCGTCGCGCAGCACCTGGGCGGTCTTGGCGCGCAGACCCATCAGGGCTTTCAGCGCTTCGGAGGTCTTGCCCTTGGCGCGCGCTTCGAGGAATTTGCCCAGCATGATCAGGGTGATGATCGCCGCGCCGGTCTCGAAGTAGACGTTCGGGCTGAGGATCAGGCCGAAGGTCACGCCCACGCTGTAGAAATAGGCCACCGACGAGCCCAGCGCGATCAACACGTCCATGTTGGCGCCGCCGGCGCGCAGGCTCTTGAAGGCGCCCACGTAATACTGCCAGCCGACCACGAACTGCACGATGGTGGCCGGGATGAACATCAACAACTGGTCGTATTTTCCGAACGTGATCAGGCCGAAGTCGCGGCTCATGCTGAAGATGACCAGCGGCAGGGTCAGGACCAGGCCGAGGATCAGCAGGCGCATCTGGCGCTTGACTTCACCCGCGCGCACCTTGGCTTCCACATCTTCGAGTGTTTCGGCCTCGCCCACCTGGACCAGGTCGAAGCCGGCCTTGCGGATCACGCTGCCAGTTCGGCGATGCTGGTCATGCCGGGGATGAATTCCAGCGAGGCGCGTTCGGTGCCGTAGCTCACGCTCGCCGCCAGCACGCCGTTTTGTTTTGCCAGGGCTTTCTCCAGCGCCAGCGCATCCGAGTTGTCGCGCATGCCGGTGATGGGCAGTTCGGTCTTGCCGGTGGCGACGCCATAGCCGATGCGCTCGACGCGCGCAATGATGCCGTGTTCGTCGAGCTGCTCTGGGTCGAATGCCACCGATCAGTTTTTCGCTGGCGAGGTTGACATTGGCCAGGCTGACCCCCGGCAGCTTGCGCACGTTGCGCTCGATCGTCGCGGCGCAGTTCGCGCAGGTCATGCCGGTCACCGGCATGGTGACATTGCGTGTTTGAATGGCGTCCGTCATAACCTCATCAGACCTTTTAATTGGGAGATGGCTTCCGGCATGGTACACAGGCAGCCCCCGTAGCCCGTTTGAAATCCACGCGCTTCGTCTTCATTGGCAAAACACAGGACCGACGGCTCGCAGCACAGGTTCACGGTGCTGCCCAGGATGTAAGCTGCCTGGCGCGCATTCACCATTCGCCCGTACAGGAAATCGCTTGCCAGGGCAGATTGTACACCCGCCCGCTCGAGCGCCATCAACCCGCAGTGGCAGCAGCAGGCGTTCCGCTGGGTGCCGTCCTCCATCTGAATGATGAAAATGGTCCTCTCTTTGAGGGTTCCGCTGCAATAAGAGCATTTCATTTCGTGGAAAGGCGTATCGGTCGGAGGGGCGAGTTTTACCCCATGACTGGCTTTTACAGCCATCCCGGCCAATACCAGGGCATGGATATCCCTGGATGCCGTCGCAGAGGAGATGGCAAAATGTTCCTTGATCTCCTCCGTCGATATCCTCTGTCGGATTTGCAGCAGTTCATACATCTGCACTTGGCGGTCAGTCAGCATAGCCATAATAAATTGTCCTTACTCACGGGAAAAAAAGGAATACCGATAAATGGTCCCAACGCCGGTTCTTGATCGATAGGGGTTACGCAATTTAGGGGTAACCGGGGTGTTTGGGCATGCGCCGCATGCCCAAACACCTCATCCCTTAACAATTGCGCAATAGTCCTGATTAAATTATAGCCATTTCATGATGGAGGAATATTTGTGTATATTTGTATTTATCAGTCATGGTTTGTGAACTTTCCCCCATGGTTGAGCCACGATTTTCCAAAGAATCCCCCCATGGGTGATTGACAGATGAAACTAACGTTCTATAATGGAAGTATGAGACCTCATTCCTTTATATGCTGCGCACCCATCCTTATTCACCTCATACTTGTCCCAGTACCTTCGGGATTCCATCCGTTCCTCCCTTCGAACCTTGAAACGAATACCTAGACGTCGGGATTCAGCCCGAATTATGCTGAGAAGAATGTTCGTTCCTCCTTCGATACCGCGTATCGAATATCACCTTGACAATTTTTCCCGGAGGTAATTGAATGTTTATTGAACATCAAGTTCAAAGAAGACCTCACAAAGGCCTGTAAAGTCTGGCAATGGAAAACCTCTCGTTCCCCTTGACGCAACTATTCACTTTTCACTATTCAATGACAACTGTTCACTATTCACTTTTCTAGCTACCTGACACTTTGATATATCATCCTGTTGGAGTGCGGGCTTGCCACGTGTCAGCCCGCTTTAGCACTGAGCCAGGGATTTCAATCCCTGGCGTCCAAGGTGAAAAAGCCTTTTTCAATAATGGCAAACCAAAACTGTCAGGTGGCTAGTTCACTTTTCACTGTTCACCTCACTACTACCTCATCCTTGCATCCCCGCGCCAACCGGCGTATAGTGGGGTTTGGATTTAAGATCCGAAATTTTTGAAGAAGTCCGTTCCACTATTTTTTTGGATGGACCTATTGCAACCAGGAGGAGAAATGGGCACCACAGTCTTCGATCAGCTTGCCGACGCCTTGGACCGGCTTCCCAACGGCTTTCCGCGCACCGAATTCCGGGGTGGAAGTTCGCATTCTCCAAAAGATCTTCTCAGAAGAAGAGGCTGCCCTCGCCGGCCAGTTGACTGGCACACTCGAGCCTATTGAGCAGATCGCCCAACGCGCCGCCTTGCCTGCCGCTGATGTCAGCAAACGATTGTTCAAGCTGGCTCGTCGCGGCGTCGTCTGGCTCGATAAACGGGACGGAAAAGTCTGTTTCCGCCTGGCCCCTTTTGTCGTTGGGATTTATGAGGCTCAAGCTGAACTCCTCGACCATGAGCTGGCCCACCTCATCGAAGACTATTTCTCCGGCGGCGGCGCCATCGGGATCATGAAACCCGAGCCCGCCCTCCAACGGGTCGTCCCCGCCCGCACCGCCGTCAAATCCGAATGGGTCCTCCCCTATGACGATGTCCGGGCCATCTTATTGGAAGCAAAAACGTTCAATGTCAACGACTGCATCTGCCGCAAACAGCAGGCTCTCCTGGATCACATCTGTGAATACCCTGTGCATGTCTGCCTCAGCTTTTCAGGCCAGGAGCGGGCTCCCCGGCCCGGGGATGTGTCCCAGGAGGAAGCCCTGGCGCTGCTGGACCACTGCGAAGAGGCCGGTCTGGTGCATGCCGTCAGCAATGTAACCAGGGGCATGGGTTACGTCTGCAACTGCTGCGGCTGCTGTTGCGGGGTACTACGGGGGATCACCGCCTATGGGATAGAAAATTCGGTTGCTCATGCCAATTACTATGCGGTCATCGACGCGGAATTTTGTGCCAACTGTGGCAACTGCATTGAACGCTGCCAGGTAAAGGCGATTTCCGAGGGCGAGGGTCATTCCGTCGTGGATGTGGATCGTTGCATCGGCTGCGGCCTGTGCGTGACCGGCTGCCCCAACAATGTGGCTCGCCTGGTCCGCAAACCCGAGGCCGAATGGATCCATCCGCCCGAAGATTTTGCCGTGTGGGAACACGCCCGCCTTCACAATCGCGGCCTGGAAGATTAGGAGGATACCATGGCTGTTTTTCCCAAGCCAAAATTTCCTTTCGAATACGATGTAGCCGCCGAGGTTGCCCGCTTGCGCGCCCATAAACAGGCTCGCCAAATCCCCATGCCCACCGACGCCACCATCCTGGTGGGCACCTGGAACCTGGCCAACCTGGGCGCCCAAATCCGCCGGGACCAGGACCGGTCCTTGATCGCCGAAGTCCTGAGTTGGTTCGACATTATCGCCATCCAGGAATGCCGTGAAAATTTCAGTGACCTGTTTGATCTGCAATTTCAAATTGGGTCCGGATTATAAGGTCTGCATGTCGGACTCGGCCGGAAATAATGAGCGGATGTCCTTCCTCTACAACTCTCGCAAATTAACCCTGCTGGAAGAAGTCGGAGAAATTGCCTACCCCCCCACCGACTTAAAATATATCAAGCTTCCGGGTATCACCCAGCCATTCCAGGGCTTCGACCGGACCCCTTACCTGGTTTCATTTGCAGCCGGGAAAACCTCCCTCGTCTTTGTCAATGTCCACCTATTCTGGGGTGATGACAAGCCGCCCTCCCTCGAACGCCGGGCCCTGGAAACGTTTGCGATTGCCCGCTGGGCCTCTCTTCGCCAAAAAAGCCATTTCTCCTTTACTCGCGAATTGGTGGCGCTGGGTGACTTTAATATGCCCAAAAGTCAACCGGGAGATCCCATTTACAATGCCCTCACCAAGTTGGGTCTCGAGCTTCCGCAGCACTCCACCCAGATAGCCTCCGCTATAGCCGCCGATGCAAATTATGACCAGATCGCATTCCTCCCCGGCACCACCAAGAATTGTTTCACCGGCCAAAAAGGCGTTTTCGATTACGATGCCGTCATCTTTCCGGAGTTGTGGAATGAAGGCAAAAATAAAGCCAACTTCAAGGCGTACCTCCGCTATTACATCTCCGACCACCGCCCCATGTGGGTGCAACTGAATATCGATCCTGCTTGACCTTTTGTTTATCCGCCTGCGAGGTGTATAATAGCCAAATTAAGACTAAAATCTATCTCATTTCATGTGTGCCGTATGTCTCCAACTCCATCCGTCATAGATTAAGGAACCAAACGATGATCGGAAGGTGATCCATGGATCGTTATTTGATAGAATCTCCACATGAAGCTTCAGATTGCCATATGATTGTTCAACAAGTGGCTGCGGCAGGCTATTTGCATAACTTCGATTGGGGTTGTGCAGAAGGGTACCCATTGTGGTTGGGCTATTATTGAGACCGACAGTGTTGAACATGCCAGCCAGATCGTCCCCTGGAAGGTGCGCGATAAAGCCAGGATCGTGAAACTCATCAAATTTGATTCGGAAGACCCGTACCATTTCGACAATCCTGACCATCCAAAATAAACACTTTTCGGCGACCGGCGCCTTTTTACTGTATAGCTATTGAAGAACATTGGAGGGCAAAATCTAATTTTGCCCTGCTTTCATATTGCTTCTCTCCCATCAGGAACTTACCCGCCAATTTCAGGGGTTAACAATAACGCGATTCTTATAAACTCATCTGGAGGCGTTCTCCAATGGAACAAGACAACTTCAAAGTGTACGGGTACCGCTGGGTGATGCTGTTGGTCTACATGTTCATCGTTGCCATAAACCAATTGCTTTGGATCACTTTTGCCTCGGTCACAGGGGATGCCGCCAGGTTTTACAACGTTTCAGACTTGAGCATTGGTCTCCTTTCCATGAGTTTCATGATCGTATACATCATCGTTTCCATCCCCGCCTCCTGGGTCATTGATACGTACGGCATTCGCATTGGCCTGGGCATCGGGGCTGCCCTGACGGCGGTGTTCGGCTTGCTGCGGGGAATTTGGGCCCCCAACTACACCCTGGTGCTCATCGCCCAGATCGGGATCGCGATCGGACAGCCGTTCCTTCTCAATGCCATCACCACGGTGGCAGCCCGTTGGTTCCCCATTCGTGAGAGAGCCACAGCTTCTGGCCTGGGGTCCCTGGCCATGTACCTGGGTATCTTCCTCGGTCTTATGCTTACCCCTTACCTGATGCTTCATTATGGGATTGGCGGGATGTTGGTCGCCTACGGTGTTGTGGCTGTCCTGGCGGCGTTGCTGTTCTTCATCTTTGCCCGGGAACGCCCGGCTACGCCTCCTTGCCCGCCTGGAATGGAAGCGCGCTCGCTCGTTTTTGATGGTTTTAAACAGATGTTCCGCCAACCGAATTTCATCCTGCTCCTGGTCATTTTCTTTATCGGCCTGGGAGCGTTTAACGCCGTGACCACGTGGATCGAGGATATTGTTCGCCCGAATGGTTTCTCCAGCACACAGGCCGGCATTATCGGTGGACTGATGATCGTGGGAGGTATTCTGGGAGCGTTGGTCATTCCGGCGCTCTCCGACCGCCTCCAAAAACGAACGCCGTTCATCCTGATAGCTCTCGTCGGAGCCACCATTGGGTTGGCCGGGAATTGCTTATGCCACCACCTACTGGCTCTTGCTGGTCGCCTCGTTTATCATGGGTTTCTTCTTACTGAGCGCCGGTCCCATTGGATTCCAATATGGTGCCGAGATCACTTACCCCACTCCGGAAGGCACCTCGAATGGGTTGCTGATCCTGATGGGCCAGATCTCCGGCATTGCCTTCATTTTTGCCATGGATAGTTTCCGTTCGCCTGTCACCGGTTCGATGACCCTGTCCCTGATGGTATTGATCGGTTTACTTGTGCTTAAGCCTGGTTCTGGCCTTTTTCCTGCGAGAACCTAAAGTTCTGCTCACCGGCGCTCCAAAACCGGCGGAAAATGTTCTCTCTCAGGAGTCGACCTCATAGCTAAAACGTAACGTACAAAAAATGGCGGGTGCAATTGCACCCGCCATTTTTTCATGTTCATTTTGCTTCTTTAAGGAGAAATTCATTCTCTATTCTATAGGCGGGGATTATAATCGGACCGTGGGAGTTGTCACGAGATGAGACCAAGGAATAAGTTCTTCACTATCCTGGGACCGATCCTCTTCTTTGTTGGAGTGTTGATTGGCATTATTTTCTTTGCAGCCCTCCTCTGGCCGAGCCTGGAGGCCACTTTCTATTTTGGATATAACGGCGGAGCTGATACGAAATTAAGGCTTTCCTGCCCGCATATCATTACCCCCGCAGACACCGCCGCGGTCACTGCCTCGTTACCAACAAGGTCGAAAAAACCATCAGCCCAGTGTTTGAGGCCTAGATCAGCGGCCCGATCCTGCAAACAATAAAACCAAGCCTTCATAGAACCCGGTCAGACTCTTGCTCTCAAGTGGGATATCAATGCCGATAATATAGATTTCGGTCATCTGGTCCTGGCGCAAGTATATCAATTTTCATCCTACAAAACATCCACAGCCATGGCCACTTGCGGCACGCTTTACCTTTTCATTCCAGGCGTAACTGGAAATGAAATATACGTTTTATCATTTGTGGTCAGCCTGCTCCTGATCATAATAGGCATCGGCCTTGCGCGAATTGGAAGCGGAAGTTTCGCCAATCTTGGCCCGGGCCGTTTATCGGGAATGATCATGCTTGGAGGCATCGTTTTGGTGGGAATTCTCCTGGGTACATTAGGTCAATGGCTCCTGGGGATTTTGGCCCTGGCATTGGCTATATTGATGTTCGCCATTCAAATTGGTCGCCAGTTGAACCCTTAGAACTTATCCGAGAATTTTGGAAGAACCGTATTTTTAGTGTGTGCGGCGGAGCCGCACACACTAAAAATACGACATCCTCTTTATTTCCAGACATATATTTATTAAAGAGCGTTCACAGCGGTTGTTTCGAAGAGGGGAAATAATTTCTAATAATATGAAATTTTTTCTAATCCGCTATTAATACAATTTGGACAATATAGATGTAATATAAGTGCAAGACACTTGTCTTCCTTTACTGGTATAAAAACAGGTGTCGACCACCGAAGGTCAGCATGCCCCCCCCATGCCGTCCAAGGTCGGTGGTGTCCCCTCCCCCTTAGATCACCAGGCGTTCACGCCTGGTGATCGTGTTAAATGGTCTCACTTCGTTCAAAAGAGGGAACCCTCAGCACAAGGAGGCGTGCGACCAGGAGTTTGTGGTTTAATTGGTTCATGTTGAAATCTGCCCGGAAATTCCCTTTGTATGGCTGGATAGGTTTGGGGCTTGTCACTATCTTTTGGATATTGGATTGGAGCTTGAGCGGACTTCGGACCCAGTGGGCTTTCTTTCCCTTGTGGCTAGGCTATTGCATTCTGATGGATGCGCTTGTCTTTTGGAGGACAGGGAACATCTCTTCTTACTCGCAGTTGGAAAAAATATATCGGCCTGTTCCTGGCATCTGCGCCGTTATGGTGGCTATTTGAACTGGCCAACTCGCGTTTACGGAACTGGCATTACAACGGCGCCGAATCATTTACCATTCTTCAATTCTGGTTTTGGGCTACCTTGAATTTCACCATCGTTATCCCGGCTGTTTTCGAGAGCGCAGAGATGTTCCGCAGTTTTATTAGGAAACCGATTAAAGGGCCGCGGGTCAGTCCGACGAAATTAACAACCATCTCTTTTTTTCTGACCGGTTGGGTGATGCTGGCCCTCATGGTGGTATGGCCAAAGATTTTCTTCCCGTTTGTATGGTTCTCCTTTTACTTCATCCTTGAACCGGTCAATATTTGGCTGGGTAACCGCACCCTGGTGGAGTCGACCAGGATAGGTGATTGGCAGCCCGTCATTACCCTTTGGATGGGTGTGCTCCTGACGGCATTCTTCTGGGAAATGTGGAATTATCTATCCTTTCCGAAATGGGTCTACAATGTGTCATGGGGAAGCTGGTGGCACTTATTCGAGATGCCTTTGCTTGGATATGGAGGCTATCTACCCTTTTCTTTGGAAATCTTTGCCATGTACCATTTCTTGATCGGCCTGTTTGGGACCAAGAAATCGGATTATGTGAATTCCAAGGCGCGTGACGGATGCTTGAGAAGGTCTTGCAAGAACAATGTAAACTTAATCCGCAAAAGCCAATCCTGGTGGGTGTATCCGGGGGGCCTGACAGCCTGTGCTTGTTGGACATTCTCCATGAGGCCGGCTATTCATTGGTCATCGCTCACTTCAACCATCAGATCCGCCCTGAAGCTGCACAGGAAGAAACTGCCGTTGCCCAATTGGCTCAGGAAAAAGGCCTACCCTTTATAGGGGGTTCTGCGGACGTCCGTTCGTTTTCTGCGGCCCAGGCCATCCCTCTGGAGGAAGCTGCCCGCGTTCTTCGCTACCGCTTTCTATTCGAGACCGCTCGGACCCGTTCTGCCCAAGCAGTGGCGGTGGGCCACACTGCCGATGACCAGGTAGAAACCGTACTGATGCATTTCCTGCGAGGCGCCGGCCTGGCAGGCCTGAAAGGAATGGAATATCGCCTCCTTCTCCCAATATTCGATGAAGGTATCCCAATCATCCGGCCTCTGCTGAGTCTCTGGCGCACGGATACAGAAGCGTATTGCCGTGAACATGGCCTTCAGCCCCATTACAATTCAACCAATGCGGACCAGACCTACCTCCGGAACCGGCTCCGCCACAGCCTCATTCCTGATCTTGAAAAATACAACCCGCGTTTTAAAGAGTCTGTCCAGCGGACGGCGACGGCTCTGCAAGGTGACCATACCCTTTTGCAGGAAATCTGTGAAGACAAATGGAAAGAGAGCCTCGTGGAAAGTGGCGAAGGCTGGTTTGCCTTCGAAACTGATCGGATGGCCAAATATTCCTCAGCCCTACGCCGGAATCTCATCCGCCGGGCCGCCGAACTCCTGCAGCCTTCGGACCGCGATATCGGCTTTGAGGCTCTCGAGCGGGCCGCAGTTTTCTTGGGAACGCCTGCCCAAAGGCAGATCGATTTTATCAATGGTTTATATCTTTTCAGGGAATCCGGAAGGATATACCTGGCGGCGGATGAGGCCGATCTGCCTTCGGTGCAGTGGCCTCAGATCGCTCAACGGATGGCGATTGAAGGATCTGAATGTTCCCTTGGGAATGGATGGATCCTGACCCGGGAAGAGAAGCCACGGGAGCTCGATGAACACTCACCCGACACTGTAAGGAATTCAATCATCTCGGATAACTGGTCCATCTGGCTCGATGCCGACCAGGCTGCCGGTGATCTATGCCTCCGGCCACCCCTTCCGGGAGACCGCATCCAGCCCCTGGGCATGGAGGCGGGGACGGTCAAGCTTTCAGATTTATTTGTGAACACTAAGCTGCCTCAGCGGGCCCGCAAGAATTGGCCTCTCCTCTGCTCGGGAGACCGGATCGCCTGGATACCAGGCATCCGCATGGCTCATCCCTTCCGGGTGACGGAAAAGACAAAGCGGATGATTCATTTGGAGCTTAAAAAACTGTAGAACAAAATGACAATTTGTTCTACAGCTCTTTAGTATCCACTCACAGGTGGTTTCGTCCTCCCCAAATCGCCCGCTTTTGGGGCTATTTGGGGAGGTGGCCGGAGGCCGGTAGGGTTGTATTTTGCTTCTATCCGTGAAAATCATTCCGAATGCGTGTCATTCGAATTCCATTTCCGGATGGTGTGAATAGCTCGACAATGTTAGATTAGGCAATTTGATACTCGGTTGCGATCAAAGAAGCTATTAGCTCTTGTTTTTTTTGTTTTTTCTTTTCCGTCGTGTCCTTTGTGTCCGTCGTGTTTAGATCTTTTTCTTCAAATTTGGAATGTAACATTGTCAAAATAGATACATTCTTTAATCGAAAGTGCGAGATACTATCTCGCACTACGATTTTAATTTATGTGGTCCCTAATCGGTTCTGCCAGCGAGCGCCCTCAACTTAAGGTGGATCTCCCGCCATTGGATTTTCGAGATGCCCAATTTCTGGCGAATCTTTTCCGATTCGATATTGTTCAAGTAATCTTGCAGGGCACAAGTCCACCGGCACATATCGAATGAAAGGTGTTTGGGAAGACCGGCATCCCGGCCAATATCCTCGAGCAAATATTCCAGCCGGCGGGGCGACCAGGGGAAAAGCCGGTCGACGGGGTTGTATTGAGCCAGGTATTCATCATAGGCCGGCAGCCAATCTTCCGTGAGGAGCAATTTGCGTTCCTTGTAGCGATTGGCCGGGCTGGCATAACGGATAAAGACGATTGGGCCTTCCGCGGCTTCCTTATCGATATGATTAAGATGGATGCCGAGGCATTCCGACTTTTTGATGCCGGTAGCCAGGAGAAGCGCCAGCAGGGTATAGGGGCGCGCATCCGGCTTGGTCTGGCGGCGATAACGATCGGCAGCGAGCAGGACAGCTTCTATCTCAGGTTCAGTCAAAACTTCCGGGATCGGGCTGAGAACTGAATGCTGGACCACTTTTTCAGCCGGGTCGGTCAGAATGGCGCCGCCTTTTTGCAGCCAGCGGAAAAAAGATTTCAACGCCGTCACCCTCCGGGCCAGACTCTTGGGGGAGCATGGCACGCCGCGTTCATGTTCGAGCCAATGCAGGAAACCGTTCAGGTCGGTAGTGGTAATAGAACCTAATGTCTTATCAGGCGGAAGAACTTCCACCAGCATGCGGACATCGGATAAGAATGCTTTCACAGTGTTCCGTGACCGCCCCTGGTCATAGAGAAAATATTCCCATGCATTGATGGCAGGGATAAGACCAGTTTGAGGAGATAAATGGGCAGTGGACGTCTGATCGGGCATAACGTTCTCCTTTTAAAGAGCGGTAGTACTCTCCGGATTGCCTGAACCAAGTAAAGAAATTCGCGTATTAATGCTACTGCGTATAGTTTAGCAAAACTAACGGGGGCTGTCAAACGATTTTCAAGACTTTTTCGATCTCTCCCAGATGCATCCTCCGATGGTCGGCGCGGTTAAGGTGTACGGTTTTTCCAATGGACCTGATAGCCTCGACCATTTCGGGATTTAAAGCGCCTATCATGCGGTCAATTTCATCTGCAGCGGACAAGACCAACTGGACAGCTTTTTCCGGTGGAATCGCCAAAAAAAGTCTCCGGGTTACTTCATTGATCACATCCGTATCCATGCCGGAGTCACTTACCCCTTCCTTTTTCCATTTATCGATCAGGGTGACGGCCCGCAAGTCCCAAAAAGCCAGGTGCGCCAACACGGCCGAAACGGTCCAACCTGCCTCCATGGGTGTGTTCAGATCCTGAGTGGATAACGCCCCCACCTTTTTTCTGAGAGCTTCATTCCCCAACGCATTTTCATGGACGATCTCTTCCTGGATATTCATACATTCTCCTCGACAAATGAAATAAACTGATCCTGATCCTTTTCTGTCCAAAACTCATTCTGCGGGATAAAATCGAATAGGAATAATCACATTATGCACATGAAATTTCCTGTCACTGTCCACATGCTTTTCTTTCGCGACAACCAGATCCTACTCAGCCGGCGTTTCCAAACCGGCTACATGGATGGGCATTACTCCGTTCCGGCGGGCCACCTGGACGGGAATGAATCTGTTCGACAGGCAGCCGTCCGGGAAACGCGGGAAGAGGTGGGACTTTCCATCGAACCGGGCAATCTCATCTTTGCGGGCATATTCCACCGGCTTGAAGGGGATGAGCGGATTGACTTTTTCGTTCACGTAAAGGAATGGGAGGGCGAACTGGTCAACATGGAACCGGGAAAGTGCGATGGACTGCTGTGGGCAGATGTGGAAGATCTGCCGCCCAACACCATCCCGTACATACGCCGGGCGATCGAGAATTTTCGCAAGGGAGTGCTGTTCGAGGAATTCGGCTGGAATCTGATAAGTCTCAAATAAATGAGCGGCTCAAGGGGTGGGCGTAGGACCTGTATAGAAATATAACGGCGCGCCCAAATTTTCATCCCACACACCGGAATGGGCTCGATCAGCCATCTCCGCGACGGCTGCCAGTGGAACCAGGCGGGCAGCGACTCCAGTGGCCGGATAAGCATACTCTCCGATCTTTGTCCAGTCATCCGTTTGCGTATTGGCGGGGTTGTCCGGAAAATCCAAGATGGGGATGACCTCGGCTGTAGCCGTTGAGGATCCCTGTTCCGTTCCGCCATTTTTTTGAAGCAACTCCTGCACATAGGCCCGGTCGGGGTTCAAGCGGACCCACAGCCTGGCCTCGAACCTAAAACCTTGATAGGCTTGATGGATGTGGGGCTTATCCTCTGCCACCTGGGCATGATCTTCCCGGGCAAATACGAGCATCACCTTCAAGTTGCGGATGATCGGGTCATTTTGCATGGCCGCAAAGGGGTCCGGGCTTTGCAGGAAGCTCCAGAACGAAGTCACTTGCCCCAGCGTCGCCACATCTCCGGGCCAATCCGGGAGAGTTAGTGCCCCGGTATCGAGCAAGGCCTGAGTCAAATCAATTGAATAATAGCGTTTCCCTGAGATCACCGGCGTGAAACCGTCGAAGATATAGTCGCCTGGGCTGATCATGCCATTGCCATCCAGGTCCAGGTAAGGACGCCCGGCCATCCTGGAAACTCCGCTTACATAAGAAGCGTCCCAATGCAAGTTGGTATAGTTAAGCGTGAGCGAATTGAAACTATAGCTGGTGGGATAAAGATAAAAAGGATTGAAGACCGGCTTTCTGGCAGAATCATAGTAACCGATCTCTTCGGAGGCAAGGCTGTCAATCGTAGGAGTTTCGCGTCCAATATAGTATTGCAGGCCCTGGTACTGTTCGCCATATAATGAAAGCGCCTTGACCGCCGCCAGGCCGGCATCGCCGAAAGCATACAGCCCCACTTCATCGGTTAGCGGAGGGATGGTGGCCAACCCGAAAACATATCGACCATTTACATCTGCAAGGCGTCCACCGGCAAAACGAATGACATCCCGCAATATCATGATAGAGTTCGGACCGCCATAGTCAAATTGGCCGTCGCTTTGAACGCCGGTGGACTTATCCTTATTTCCAGGCCATAGGTAGGTAACCTGGATCAATCCAAGCGAAGCGAGATCGGGATCCCTCATAAAATCGGGGGTACTTGAAAATAAGGAAGGTATCACGACTACAACCCCGGCCCCTTCGGGATAGCGTTTTACTTTGGGGGAGGCAATCATGACGGCAATTCTGCCGGAACTGCCTTCGGATTTAATATAAGTGGTCTTGATCACCGCATCTGCCAAATTCGCCCCACAATCCGATTGACAGGAAGCGGCAGTTTCACCGGTCTCGCAGACTCCATTTCCACAGACCAAAGAAGGCTGCGCGGTAGGCGTCTCGTTGGAAGTCACCCGGTTCTTGAACACAGACCCACAGGCGGAGAGAAGGAACATGGCGGCAAGAGTTATGGTCCAAATACGTCTCATGGGAACCTCAGCAAAGCATTGTAGCATAAGCGATAAGTAACAGTGGACAGTTGTCAGTTGTCAGTAAATAGTGAAAAATGGATTGAGGCATATGCATGAAATAATGAGCTATTGTCTTACAACCTGGAACGCGGTAAGATAACCGTGCGGAACTTTGAAAAATTCAGTCTTAAGATGGCTAAATGATTTAGGATTTTATACCCACCTGGCTTACAAATCCACTTATTCAACATTAGGAGTATGAATGCAGACTTCCTGGGAATACCGTTTCGCCAATCGGACAAAGAGAATGGGTAGTTCCATCATCCGGGAGCTTCTCAAATTGACCGAGCAACCGGATATTATTTCTTTTGGAGGCGGACTGCCGGCGCCGGAAGTATTCCCTATCAAAGAATTCCAGGCAGCCTGTAATTATGTGCTCGAAAATTTGGGGTCCCAGGCTTTGCAATACAGTTCGACAGAAGGATATCTCCCGCTGAGAGAATGGATCGCCGAACGGACGGCCCGGTACGCGGTGCAGGTTACACCTCAAAACATCCTGATCACCTCGGGATCACAGCAAGCCCTGGATTTCATCGGGAGGGTGTTTATCAACCAGGGAGACCACATCATTGTGGAATCGCCCACTTATTTGGGCGCGCTACAGGCCTGGAATGCATATGGTGCGCAATATATATGTGTGCCTTCGGACGAGAACGGCATGGTCACAGAAGAATTGGAAAAGGCATTACGGATCGGGCCCAAATTCATTTACGTCCTGCCGAACTTTCAAAACCCGAGCGGGACCACCCTTACCCTGGAACGGCGCAAGCAATTGGTTGAACTGGCAGACAGGTACGGCGTTCCCATCGTGGAGGACGATCCTTACGGGCAGTTACGCTTCGAAGGCGACCACCTGCCTTCGGTGACATCACTCGATAGCGAATTACGGGGCGATGATGGTTGTTACACCGGCAATGTGATCTATTTGAGCACGTTTTCAAAACTACTGGCTCCGGGAATCCGGTTGGCGTGGGTTATTGCTCCCGAACAAGTCATTCAAAACTTATCCAGGCGAAACAGGCAGCAGACCTGAATACGGCTGCTTTCAACCAGATGACCGCTTATGAAGTGAGCAAGAAAGGTTTCCTGGATGAACATGTAAAACACATCCGGACAGTCTATCGGGAACGCCGGGACGTCATGTTGGAAATGATGGATGAGATGTTTCCATCTGAGGTGTGTTGGACCCATCCACTAGGCGGAATGTTCCTGTGGGGCATCCTGCCGGATTATATGGATGCGGGGGAAGTGCTGAAAATGGCGATCGAGCGCAAAGTGGCCTTCGTACCGGGCCAGTCTTTCCACCCGGATGGCAGCGGAAAGAACACCATGCGGCTAAATTTCTCTTACTCGAACCCGGAAACCATCCGAGAAGGCATCACCCGCCTGGGAATGCTATTGAAGGAATTGGTCGCGCAAACACTCGAGGAGCTATCCCCCGATTTCGCTCATAACCCGGTTCAGGGGGATCTCTCCGTCCGCGAGCCCATGTCCCCAGGGTTTCTGCCAGAGGGCATCCAGGAGCATTTTACGCAAATCCTCCTGCGTGGCGCCGGCCCGCAGGGGTTTGAGTAAATCGATCTCGTGTTCACGCAAGAGGCAGGTACGTAGAACACCATCGGCAGTCAGACGGGCACGAGCGCACGAAGAGCAGAACGGTACGGTGACAGAGGAGATAAAGCCTACGTCGCCCTTTGCACCGGGAATATGGAACATGCGGGCTTCCCCATCCAGTTCACCGTTATTTGCCACTTCCAGCGGGCCAAAGACCTGTTCGATCCGTCCACGGATCTCTGCTTCTGATACCCTTTGTTCCATCTGCAAGGTCGTAGCCCCGGCAAAAGGCATCATTTCAATGAAACGGATTTGCCAGGGGTGATCCAGGGTTAAGCGGACCAGGTCGGCTTCATCCTCTTCGTTATAGCCGCGTACCACGACTGCATTAAGTTTGATGGGGGTTAATCCAGCCTGCTCGGCTGCCAGGATGCCATTCCAAACCTCTTCCAATTTACCCCGGCGGGTCATGCGTTTGAACTTGACCGGGTCAAGAGTATCAAGGCTGACATTCACCCGGTCGAGCCCGGCCGATGCCAGGGAGACAGCCAACCTGGAAAGTAAAACTCCGTTGGTCGTCATGGAGACGGAGCGGATGCCAGGCATTGAAGCAATGCCGCCGACAATTTTGACAATATCGGGATGGACGGTGGGCTCACCGCCGGTCAGACGGATCTTATCAAAACCAAGGTCCGCGAACAGCCTGGTCAGAGTCAGGATTTCATCGTACTGCATCATCTCGGCATTCGGCCGGAACTTCATATCTTCCGGCATGCAATAGACGCAGCGCAGATTGCAATGATCAGTCAGACTGATCCGTAAATAGTGAATTTTTCGTCCAAAGCGATCAAGAGCCATATATCCTCATTGTAACCAATAAATAATGGGCCGATTATACCTCCACCCACCTTTTTTACCAATTGACGGGGTTATGCAGAAGTGCTATTATAACCACATTATTTATCCAAATTACTACCCCGCGTGTGCCGGAGTGCGGCTCACGATAAATTTCTGAACTTGTCCTTATCGAATTGTTTGAGGTTGAAGGTTTTTTTGTTTCTTCAATTTACATTCAAACAAACGCAGGTCAACCCCCCTAATTCCTGTAGGGCTTGTTCAGATTTGTAGTCAGTACTCTGCAAACTCTCTGGTAAACAACGATGGAGAGAAAAAGCGGAGGCTTTGGGTTATTTCAAGATTCCCCAAAGCCTCTTTCAACCCCTTTATTCGGTAAGACCGTTTTCTCATTTGTTCTTATAAGGAGTTTTTTATGAGCACTGATTTCTTTTTTCGTTTGTTCGGGATGGTCTGTATTTTCGGTATTAGGCGCTTATTTGGGGAATTGGTTGGGGCGGTTCAATTCCAACCTGCAGCTCATGTATACAGTGACCATCAGCCTGGTGGGGGCCCTCTTCGGCTTGATATTGACACCTTATATCACCAGCCGTCCGGTCCGCTGGTTGAGCTCCTTTCTCGGCCGGCTCTCAGCCGAGACGCTATTTTCAGGGTTGATTGGACTGATCGTCGGCCTGTTGACTGCGGCGCTGCTGGCTTTTCCACTTTCCCTGCTGCCGCGTCCATTCGGGGGCATCTTGCCGTTCATCGGGGTGATCCTGTTCGGCTATTTCGGGGTGGCCATTTTCGTGATGCGCCAGACGGATATAGCCAACCTGCTCAGCGGGATACGCTCCCACCGGGAAGATACGGCCGGCGCAAATTGGTCACAATCCAACCGGACCATTTTGTTGGATACGAGCGTCATCATCGATGGGCGGGTGGCGGATATAGCCAAGACCGGCTTCCTGCCGGGCACACTGCTCATCCCCCGGTTCGTGCTGAACGAATTGCAATATATCGCGGATTCGCCGGATGGTTTACGGCGGGCACGCGGCCGGCGAGGCATGGAAGTGCTGGCTGAACTCCAGAAAGCCACCTCCGTGGTCGTCCGCATCAGCGACATCGATGTGGATGGGGTCCGGGAAGTGGACGACAAACTGGTGATCCTGGCCCGGCAGATGAAATGTCCCATCCTGACCAACGACTATAACTTGAACCGTATCGCGGAATTACAAGGCGTCCTTATTCTCAATATCAACGAACTGGCGAATTCGGTCAAGTCGGTGGTCCTGCCGGGTGAACTCATGGAAGTGAACGTCCTGCAGGAAGGCAAGGAAGTCAACCAGGGCGTGGGATATATGGAAGACGGCACGATGGTGGTGGTTGAGAACGGCAACAGGCACCTTGGCAAGGTTATCCCGGTCACCGTCACCAAGGTCCTTCAGACCGCCGCCGGCAGGATGATCTTTGCCAAGCCGGAGACGAAGGATTGAGGGGCAACTTTAGCCGTTATTGGCAAAGTAGATTGTTATTTTTATTCCCGGTTTGGGCCCGGCAGGGAATTCAGTAGTTATAATTAACCGAGAAAACTCATGGAGGAAGATATGCTGCGCGTCTATAACACTCTTAGCCGTAAGAAAGAAGAGTTTCAGACCCTGGAACCGAACCTCGTCAAGATGTACGTTTGCGGGGTGACGGTCTACTCCGACGCACATATCGGGCATGCCATGTTTGCCCTGGTATTCGACGTTGTCCGGCGGTATTTGACCTATCGCGGCTATAAGGTCCACCAGGTGATCAATTTTACGGATGTGGACGACAAAATCATCAACCGGGCCCACCAATTGGAAGTGGATCCAAATGGATTGGCGGAGAAATATATTCGCGGAATTCCGCAAACAGACGGACGCCTTGAATATCCTGCCGGCGACGGAAAACCCGCGAGCCACCCAGGAAATGCCCCAGATCATCCGCATGATCGAGGGGTTGATCAAAAAAGGCTACGCCTATCCGGCCAAGAATGGGGACGTCTATTTCCGGGTCACCAAAGACCCGGATTACGGCAAACTCTCGGGCCGCAAGTTGGAAGACATGCAGGCAGGGGCGCGCATCGATATAGAGGAACAAAAAGAGAACCCGATGGATT
>CAWALN010000002.1:0-254616 GCA_963782935.1 uncultured Chloroflexia bacterium
CCATGCTCAAACGCGGCTCCGGCCATATCATTAATATCTCTTCGATGGCCGGCTATATGGGCGTTTCGGATATACCGCTTACGGTGCCTCGAAGTATGCCGTGGCGGGCTACTCCGAAGCCCTCCGCGCCGAGATGAAGCCGCACGGCATCCGCGTCTCGGTGGCCTTTCCCCCGGATACGGACACGCCGCAACTGGCCTACGAAGCTCCATATAAGCCTGCCGAAACGAAAGCCATTTCCGGCAATGCCAAGGCTCTCTCTTCCGAAAAAGTGGCCGCCTCCATCCTGCAGCAAGCCGGCAAAGGCCGCTTTTTGATCTTCCCGGCACGGATTCGCGCCTGTTTTATATCCTCACGAGTAAACTCCCCAAGAGCCTCATCTTTGCCATCCTCGATTCCATGGCCGCCTCCGCTAAAAAATCCCCCAACACCCCGCCCCCCGAATCGTGTGCCCTGATAGGTGAACCTCCCCTTTTATTTTTCTTCCTTCTCTTTTTTATTTTATATTTTTCTTTCTTCGCGTGAATCTTTAATGCTAGTCTATAACCGTGATCGCTTTTTATGTCTGCGTTGATCCGCTAAATTCTTATGGATCCGCGTTCCATTCTTCTTTTTTCTAAGTCACTCTGTGTGTGGGTTCTTTCCGTCGTGTCCATTGTGTCCGCCTGCACCGCAGTGCTTTGCTGCAGGGGTCGTGGTAAAAGTATTTGTCCTTATCTTTTCCATTGTGTCACCTTGTGCCCTTTGTGTTTAGCCTCATTTTCTTGTGTTCTTCTTTCTTATCTTTTTCCATTATGTCACCTTGTGCCCTTCGTGTTTAGCCTCATTTTTCTTGTGTTTCTTTCTTATCTTTTTCCATCGTGTCACTTTGTGCCCTTTGTGTTTAGCTCTTTTTTTATCTTTTTTTGTTTTGACATCTTCTTTTTCCTTAAAATCACTCCCGTACACCTCAGGGGAAGGTATACTTAACTCAATAAAAACTCCGGAGGAGATCATGGACATCTTTGAAAAATGCTTCAACTATACCCAGGCCAGGGAGGCCATGGCGAGCGGGTACTATCCCTATTTCATTCCACTGACCGAAAACGAAGGCACCGAAGCCGTCTACCATGGCCACCGGCTGATCATGTGCGGGTCCAACAACTACCTCGGCCTGACTACCCATCCCAAGGTCCGCCAGGCCGCCCTGGATGCCATCAACAGGTACGGCACCTCCTGCACCGGCTCCCGTTTCTTGAACGGGACGATCGAGTTGCACGAGCAGTTGGAACGTGAGCTGGCCGAATGGGTCGGCAAGGAAGCCGCCCTCGTCTTTTCCACCGGCATGCAGACCAACCTGGGCACCATCAGCTCCATCGTCGGCCGTGGGGATGTGGTCGTGCTGGATAAGCAGGACCACGCCTCCATCGTCGACGGGGCCAAGCTCAGTTAGGGTGAGACCATGCGCTTCCGCCACAATGAAATGGGAGATCTGGAACGGGTCTTGAAGAAGATCCCCGAGAAGACCGGCATCCTGGTGGTGGTGGATGGCCTCTACAGCATGGACGGGGACATCGCCCCGCTGCCCGAGATCATTCCCTTGTGCAAGAAATACGGCGCCCGCCTGATGGTCGATGACGCTCATGCCACCGGTGTCCTCGGTGGAGGCCGCGGCACCGCCGCCCATTTCAACATGACCGACGATGTGGACCTGATCATGTCGACCTTCAGTAAATCCTTCGCCTCCCTGGGCGGCTTCATCGCCGGCGACGAGAACGTGATCCACTACATCAAGCATAATGCCCGCTCGATGATCTTCAGCGCCAGTATCCCGCCCGCCAACGCGGCGGCTGCCCTGGCGGCCTTGCAAGTCATGCGGGAGGAACCCGAGCGGATCCAGCGCCTGATCGACCTTGCCACCTACATGCGCACTGAATACCGCCGCCTCGGTTTCGATATTGGCAAATCCGAAAGCCCCATCATCCCCATCCATATCGGGGACGACATGCGCACACTGATCGATCTCGAAGAACCTTTTCGACGAAGGCATTTTTGTCAACCCGGTCATCAGCCCGGCCGTGCCCGAAGGCTGCCAGCTCCTGCGGACCAGCTACATGGCCACCCACACCGACGCCCAGTTGAACCGCTGTCCTCGAGACCATGGCCCGCGGTCGGCCAGCAGGTCGGCCTCCTCGTTTCGTAAGTCTTTAGGGGCAGGCCCGTCTGCCTGCCCCAATCTTTTTTGCCGGTTTTCTCTTTTTCTTTCTAAATATGTTTTTCTTCTTTCTTTCCTTCGTGTACCTTCGTCCCTTAGTGGTGAATCTCTTTTTTCTTTTCTTGGTGGTGAATCATTTAGTTTTTTCTTTCAAACGCAAAGGGCTTTGACGGTTACATCTTTAAGATTCTTATCCGCGTACATCTGTATTTTCTGTATAAATCCGCGTTCTATCTTCCTTCGTGTTTTTTCGTGTTCTTAGTGGATGAAACCTCACATGATCTCAAAACCCGAACTCCTCCTCGACGCCCGCGCCGACCTCGGCGAAGGTCCTGCCTGGTCAGCCGGGGCGGGGTTGCTTTATTGGGTCGATATCCGCCTGGGCTGGCTGCATGTCTTCCGACCCAGGGAAAAAGCCGACCTGTGCTTCGACCTGGGCGAAGCCGTCGGCTGCGTGGCCCCGCGCCGTTCCGGCGGCCTGGTGATGGGGCTTCGCAGCGGCTTTGCCCTGCTGGATGCGCTCTCCTTTCCCCGCTTTTTCCCCCAACGCAGCGAGCGTCCCTCCGCCCTTTTGGAGCCGCTGCGGGTGCTGCCATCCCGAACCGAACCTGCCCGGCAACCGCTTCAACGATGGCAAATGCGACCCGGCCGGGCGCTTCCTGGCCGGATCGATGGACGATGCCGAAAAGGAAGCCACCGGCAGTCTCTATTCGCTTGGAGCGGATGGAAAGATCAAAACCCTCCTCAAAAATACCCGCATTTCCAACGGCCTGGCCTGGAGCCCCGACTACCGCACCTTCTATTTCGTTGACACGCCCACCCGCACGGTCATGGCTTACGATTATGCGCTCACCTCCGGCGGCATCTCCAACCCTCGCCCGGTTTTGTCCATTCCGCCGGAATTGGGTTGGCCTGACGGCATGACCTCCGATATCGAAGGCATGCTGTGGGTGGCCATGTGGGGCGGGGCTAAACTGACCCGCTGGAACCCGCTGACGGGCAAACTCCTCAAGCAGATCCCCCTCCCGGCGCTGAATGTCACCTCCTGCGCCTTTGGCGGCTCCGACCTGACCGACCTTTATGTGACCACTGCCCGCAAAGACATGGACCGCGACCAGCTCCGGGAATATCCCCTCTCCGGCGGCCTCTTCCGCCTTCAAACCAATATCCAGGGCATGCCCACCTTCGAATACGCCGGCTGATAAGAAAAGACCCAGTTTCTGGATCAGGCCAATAGCACTGAGTGCCTTTAGAAACCGGGTCCTTTTCCATTACTTTTATTGACGCACCAAGACATATATGATATATATACTCCTAATTGGAATTCTCTTATATCCAATTAGGATTTCAAACAAGAACTTTCTGACCGGCGGATGCAGCCAGGAGTTTTTATTTTCCAACTGCCATAATTCTAACCAATGAAAATGGAGGTCTCTAAAATGCGCAATCAAAATAATATCAAAGAAGAGCGAACTCCCACCCGCCGAGGTCGAAAATTGATGATCTGGTTGGGTGGGATTTTGGCAGTTCTATTGATTTTGATCCTGGCAGGGTGCGATTTACGAGCCGTTGGCAGAAGCCGCCGACGCGAAGGCCTATCCCCCTCCAGGACAAATGGTGGATGTGGGCGGCTATCGCTTGCATATCAACTGTACCGGCTCTGGCAGTCCCACCGTAGTGATCGAATCCGGCTGGGGGGATTTGTCTGCCGCGTGGGGTTGGGTGCAGCCCGAAGTCGCCAGGACCACGCGCATCTGCACCTACGATCGGGCCGGGATGGGTTGGAGCGAGGCCAGTCCCCAGCCGCGGAAGGCCCGGGAATATGCGAAAGAGCTGCATACCCTGCTGGCAAAAGCGAATGAACCCGGCCCATATGTGCTGGTGGGCCATTCGATGGGCGGGTATACCGTGCTGCGTGTACGCTCATGACTATCCGGCGGAAGTCTCCGGGATGGTGCTGGTTGACCCGCAAGACCTGCCCGCTTCGGATGCCGCCACTCCCAAGCCAGCTCCGAAACCCGGCAAGACCTCCCTGCCGGTGTTGATGGCACGCATCGGCGTGATGCGCTTGCTGGCGGGTCCCCTCGGCTCGATCCAAAACCTGCCGGCGGGGGATAAGCAAGCCTATAAAGCTTCCACGGTGACCCCTCGTTCCACCCAAACCTTCCTGGACGAAGGCATGGGGATGTCCGAAGGAGGGGCGCAGGCCAGGGCTGTGACCACGTTGGGCGCATTGCCCTTGATCGTTCTATCGCGCGGCAAAGATCAGGATGCCGAATTGGGCCGCCTCGCAGGCACGGCTACCTCCAGCTATCGACGGACAGCCAGCAGTTCTTTGCAGACCATAGCGGTCACCGCATCATGATCGAACAGCCTGAGGCCGCTGTCGCACGCTATCGTGAAAATGGTGGAGAAGCTCCGAAAGTGAAGTTCGGAGAGATTTTTCGATTTTCATTAATTTGACAAAAAGAACATTTGTGCTATAATTATCTTGGATTTACTCACAGGTGGTTTCGTCCTCCCCAAATCGCCCGCTTTTGGGCTATTTGGGGATGCGTGGAGCATCCCCGTAATGAAATGGAGGGGATTGCGGAGCACCCCGTAGTGTAACGAAGTGGGGGTGGCCGGAGGCCGGTAGGGTTGTTTTTTGCTTTTATCCGTGAAAATCCTTCCGATTGTGCGTCAATCGAGTTCCATTTCCGGATGGTGTGAGTAGCTCGACAATGTTAGATTAGGGAATTTGTCCCTAAGCCGCAGTAGATCTTAAAGCTTAGATGCTGCCTTTCTTTCATTAATTTCTTTTCCTTCGTGTTCCTTCGTGCCCTTAGTGGTGAATCTCTTTTTTGGCTAATTTGGAATGTAACATTGTCGAGGTAGATACATTAGCTTATGTAATTCCGTTTTTGTCAGTTTATTCGCGCCAAAGGCGGTCTATCGATGGATCCATTCACCTGCCTATCTGTACTTTAAGAATTTTAGAGAAGAATATTTGTTCCTCCCTTCGTTCCTTGAAACAAATATCATCAACCCTTCGGTTTCCTGAGGAATTGCTCCTCCCGGTGGGCTCTCTCCGACTTCCTCGACCTGTAAGACTTATAAGACCCGTGAGACTCCCTGGACCAGTTGCATCCCTCCCATCCCCGTGTTAGAATACTCCCACTTATTGGAGTAACTATGCCTGACATGGTCGAAGTAGTGATAGACAGCGTTCGTGTAAGTTTGATGTCCCCGCAGAGGGTGGTTGTATTGCGCCAGACCAGTGTGGAACGTTATTTGCCCATTTGGGTGGGGCCGTTTGAAGCCGAGTCCATTACCGTGGCTTTACAGGAAGTGGAGATGAGCCGCCCCCTCACCCATGATCTGATGAAAAATCTATTCGGGGTGTTCGACGCCAAGATCCTGCGCGTGGAGATCATCAACCTGAAGGAAGATATCTTCTACGGCAACATAGTCGCCGAAGTGGACCGGAAGACGGTCGATATCGACTCCCGTCCTTCCGATGCCATCGCCCTGGCGGTCCGGGCCCATGTGCCCATCCTGGTCAGCCAGGACGTGTTGGATACGGCTGGTGTGGTGCCGGAACGGGATCTGCAGAGCGAACCTCCTGCGGCTTCTGCAGGCGAAAACAAGCCCCTCTCGCCTCCTACCACGGAAGGCGATCAAAACCTGGATGTTTTCGAGGACTTTCTCAAGAAACTGAAAGACGACCCTGGCGACGAAGAAAAACCGAAGTCCTGACTTGCCTCGATGTGACGGCCCGGGTAACTCTCACCCGAAATCCCTTTCGGGGGAATTTGGGTTTGTACGAAAGAAAATAGAATATGGCCACTCCGCCTCCTGAAGAGACCTCTGTTTCTACTGCCTCCACCATCCCCCACAACCGTGAAGCCGAAGAAGCCGTTGTGGGGGCAGTGCTCATTAATCCCGAAGCCTGGTACGACCTGGCCCAGTTCCTCCAGGCAGACGATTTTTATATCGTCCGCCACCGCTGGATTTGGGAAGCCTTTACCCGCCTGCATGAGAAGCGCATCCCGCTCGATTTCCTGACCGTCTCGGAGGAATTGGAGAGCGCCGGTCAGTTGGCCGAAATCGGCGGCCCTGCCTATTTGACTGCCCTCCTGAACCAGGTCCCCACTTCGCTCCATGCCGAAGCCTATGGAAAGATGGTCGAGGCGGCCGCCATCCGCCGGCGTCTATTGACCTCCGCCAATACCATCGCCACCCTCGCCTATAACGAGCAGGAATCCGTCGAGAACGTCATCGAGGAATCCGAAAAGGCCATCTTCAATGTCAGCGAGCGCCGCCTCAAGCGGGACTTGATGCCCATCTCGGCGGTGTTGAGTGATTATTATGATCGCATCGATGAGCTCGCCAAGCGCCCCGAGGACATCTTTGGCGTGCCGACCGGCTTCGTGGACCTCGACCGGCTCCTGACCGGCCTGCAGCCCTCCGACCTGCTTATCATCGCCGGGCGCCCGGGCCAGGGCAAGTCCGGCTTCCTCCTGACGGTGGCGAAGAACGCCGCCCTCTTGCATAAGAAGCATGTCGCCATCTTTTCCCTGGAAATGTCCAACGAGCAGGTCGTCCAACGTCTGCTCGCGCAGGAGACCGGCATCGACAGCCAGCGCCTCCGCAACGGCAAACTGCAGGAAAATGAATGGCCCCTCCTGACCCATGCCATCGAAGTCCTCGGCGATACCCACATCTACCTGGATGACACTCCCGCCATCACCCCGCTGGCGCTGCGCACCAAGTGCCGCCGCCTCCACATGGAATTCGGCCTCGACCTGGTCATCCTGGATTACATCCAGTTGATGGGCGGGGATGTTCGCAACGAGAACCGCGTCCAGGAAGTCTCTTACATCTCCCGTAACCTGAAGGTCCTCGCCCGCGAGCTGAATGTGCCCGTGCTGGCAGCCGCCCAGCTCTCCCGCGCCGTCGAGCAGCGCACAGACAAGCGCCCGGTCCTCTCGGATCTGCGTGAGTCCGGCTCCATCGAGCAGGATGCCGACATCGTCATGTTCATTTACCGCCCCGACCAGTACGAGAAGGATACTGTCAAGCAAAACGTAGCCGAGATCATCGTGGCCAAGCACCGCAATGGCCCCACCGGCAATATCGAACTGGTTTTCAGAAGCGCATTGGCAGAGTTCGTCGATGCCGCTACCCGCCGGGTAGACCTCTCCGAAATGTAGTCAGAGCTTCGGTCTGTTTTACTTAGTCAATCCTTCGTGTGCCTTTGTGTCCTTTGTGTTTAGATCTTTTTCTTTTCTTTCGCAATGAAAAAATTCATCGGCTTTACCGAGCACGAGACCTTCTCCCGCCTGCCCGACTCCTTCTTCCAGATCTTGCTGGGTGAGATCAGAATTGACCGACGAGTTAAAGGTCACTCTCTACGCCATCTGGCGTTTCGAGCACATGGAAAGCCGCCTGCGCTATTTACGCGAAAAGGATTTCAAGGAAGTAGTCCCCCGAGCCGGCAGTCGCCCTCGAAAATGCCGTTCAACGGGGCACCCTCTTGCGGGCTTCTCCATTCGCCTCCCCGGGCGACCGGAAGCCGGCTGAAGCCCTCTATTTCTTGAACTCCCCTCGGGGTCGGGCCGCCGCCAAAGCCTTTGCGCAGGGAAAATGGTCGCCTGGGGCTTCCACGCCTCCACCCCCTGAGCGAGTAAATATTTTTAAACTCTATGAAGAGAATATTGGACCGCTGACCCCTATGCTGGCGGATACCTTGAAGGACGCCGAACAAACCTATCCGCCTGATTGGGTCGCAGAAGCCCTCGGCCAGGCGGTCCTCAATAACAAGCGTAATTGGAAATACGTGGAAGCCATCTTACGCCGTTGGAAGGAAGAAGGCCATGCCAAAGAGCAAAATAGACGAGACACTGAAGAACCTCGCGGGCGGGACGTCACGCGGAAAGTCGAAGACTTCCTCAAGCGCTAATCTCCTCGCCTCCACTCTCGGCGACCCTGACTGTCCCTATTGCCATGGCATGGGCTATCTCCGCCGGGAAGGCCAACCCGGCTCACCCGATTTCGGTCAAGCTCGATATTTGTGTTTGCCGCAAATCCCAGGTGTCTCAGACCGTTCGCGATCGCCTGTTCTCCATCAGCCATTTGGACGAGTTGAAAGGCCTGACCTTCGAGGAATTCCAACCTCGCGGCCGCAAAGGCCTGGGAGAGCAGCATGCCAATTCGCTCGAATGGGCCACCAACCGGGCCCGCCAATATGCCGCCTCGCTGGAAGGGTGGCTGCTCATTCAAGGCGGCTATGGCTGCGGCAAAACCCACCTCGCCGCCTCCATTGCCAATTATGCCGTCGGCATGGGCGTCGCCACCCTCTTCCTGACCGTCCCCGACCTGTTGGATACTCTCCGTTTTTCCTACGACAGTGTCGATACGACCTTCGAGGAACGCTTCGATGAGATCCGCAACTCTTCTCTGCTCGTGCTCGATGATTTCGGCACCCAGAATGCTACTCCCTGGGCGCAGGAGAAATTGTTCCAGATCATCAATTACCGTTACATTAACAAGTTGCCTCTGGTTGTCACGACCAACCTCGATTTGGATGAGATCGAGGCCCGCATCCGTTCCCGCCTGGCGGACCCTGAATTGGTCAGTTCTATCCGCATTTCCGCTCCGGATTACCGCCGTCCCGCTTTCGATAAAGGCCATCCTGAACTCTCTTCCCTTGACCTGCACGCCTCCCGCACCTTCGCCACCTTCAGCGACCGCCGTGACGAAGGTCTGCCGCCCGACGAGGTCCGTTCGTTGGAAAAGGCCGTCAAAGCCTCTCTTGCCTTTGCCGCCCGGCCGCGTGGCTGGCTGGTTTTGACAGGTCCCTACGGCTCTGGCAAAACTCACCTGGCTGCTGCCATCGCCAACTCACTTGCGGATAAGGGCAACCCTCCCCTCTTCATCATGGTCGCCGACCTGCTTGACCATCTCCGCGCCACCTTTAGCCCCACCAGCAATGTTTCATATGATCGCCGTTTCGACGAAGTCCGCACGGCTGCGCTCCTGATCCTGGATGACCTGGGTGCTCAATCGGCTTCGCCCTGGGCCAAGGAAAAACTGCACCAGCTCTTCTCTTACCGGTATAATGCCGAACTGCCCACCGTCATCACCATCGCCGTTGAGATGCTCGAGTCCATTGACGAGCGCCTGCGGGTTCGTCTGCTGGATGAACGCCTCTGTACCATTTGTCCCATCACTGCGCCGGCTTACCACGGGGCTAAAAATAAGAAAATCAAGAAATGACCAATAATCATCTCATATCAATTCCTCATTCCATTTCCAGTAATGGGAGAATTCAGGGTATTAATTTCAATAGCCATGATTTGACCAATCATTTATGAAGAAAACCTTTTGGATTGCGCTTTTGATTGCTGTCAATATTCTGGCCATCGGCGTATTCATTATCTGGTTATTGAATAGGGATTATCCAATCATCGGGCACGATTATCGCTTGTTCATGCCCTACATGCTCGATTCCTATCTTCACCAAAAAATAAATGGACTGACGGTCCAGTGGTATACCCCCAGTTTTGCCGGCGGCCGGCCGGTCTTTGCTAATCCTCAAGACCTCCAATTTTCATTGCCTCAATTCCTGCTTTGGATTGTCAATCCCTGGGTGGCCATCCAGGCATCCATCCTTACCTTCATTTCAATAGGTTTTATCGCCACGTATTATTTCTTAAAGAAGATTATCGGCCTGGGCTCATTCGCCGGTATTTTGGGAGCAGTTTTTTTCGTTGCAAACGGTTTCTTTTTTGAACATATGGCCGCTGGCCATGTCACGTTTCAACCATTTCCTTTGTTTGCGGTAATAGTGGTCATCCTTTTCCACCCAAACCTTCCGCTCTGGCTGGCAAGGGTGCTGTTTTCCCTGGTAATAACTATTATTATTTATACAGGGATCCATACAATACCCTTTTTCTTACTTTCATCCGCCCTTTTATTTCCCATTTTATATTTGATCAGACCCTCGTTGATAAATTGGAAGCGCGTTTCTTCAATAACAGTGTGGGGAGGCATTTTATCCATCCTGGTTTGTGGATCGCGGATTTCTGCTGTTGTTTCCTTCATGCATTTTTTTCCTCGCCTGGCTCAGGATAATTACACTACCAACCTTCTGACGGGCACAGTGGGTATCATTCGCCAATTGTTGGGGACCATGAATTTGACCCCTGTTTATCGGCTCTTGTATTTCGTGAATCCGAATGTGTTTCCCTCTCAATCCGTGGTTGATATGGCCACCAGCACTGGCACGCCGTATGGATATTGGGAGCTCGATGCGAGTTTGTCTCCCGTGCTGTTTCTCTTATTGGCCGGCGGTGCGGTCCGGTTTTTATATACCCGGCCGGATTTTAAGGCCAGGATCAATGGAAAAAAGTTGATCGCCATTTCCTGTTTGGTTCTGGCCACCTGGATGACGATCGAATTTATTTTAGCTAAAGGCATCATTTATCCGCTTCTGCGTGATCTTCCCATTCTTTCATCCTTGCGGGTAAACGTTCGAAATATTTCTGCCCTCATTTTTCCGCTTTCCTTGGTCGGGGCGGTAATATTCGACCGTTGGACTACAAAATGGAAATCAAAAAAGAAACAGTTGGCGGTGTTCCTCTTGTTGGATGGAATTGCCCTCGCCGCCCTCCTAACTTACTATTGGGTCCCGACAAAATACGCCGTCGTGGCGGTATATAGCATTGATCAAACCGATTACCGCCCTATCCAGGAAACATACGATGCGATCCGCTACAAAGGGGAGACCTTCCCCGTGAAGACTGTCATCCCGAATGCCGAGCCGTGGACAGTGTTCCAGCTAAATGCCTCCAGTACCATCGATCCATACAATACCTTTTTCAAGCAATTGACTGGGGATCAAATAACCCTTCATGCCGGATCTGTTTACGATGTGACCGGTGGTTACTTCAATATTATCAATCCCACCGGCTATTTATTTCCCAATGCCAACCATTCCAAAATGTTTGAAAGGATCGCCGTCAGCGATGAGGCTACCTTTCAAGATTTCATTAATCGCCGCCAACCTGGATGGAAACTACCCTTATATCAGGAAGTGTTTGGTTGGAGTTCTCTCATTACCTTAATAGCTGAAATATTATTCCTTGTTCTCTTTATATTGAAAAAGTCGATTAAATTACCGGATCAGATAAAATCGCTCAAAGTTTTCCAACCTGCTGGAAAGTAATCAAAAACCGGGTTCCTGAAGGAACCCGGTATCTTATCGTTTTAGAGCGACTCTAAGGTTGAGCCGCCGGAAGAACGGTGAAATCGTCGAAGCCGATATCCGTTCCGCCCTCCAACCTGTCGGATCTGACTGCCAGGCCCACATCTCCCCCGCTTAGACTTTTATCGAATGCCTGGTTGACCTGTTTTCCATTGGCATACATGGCTAAATTTTCGCCGATGCAGTCCACCCGGATATGGTTGGTGGCTTTGCCCGGTTTGATTCCATCCATCTTCAGGAATTTCAATCCCGGAGAGATCAAGCTATCCACGCCGCCCTTGCGCATGGCAATGCCGGCGTACCCATCATTGGTGATCATGAAAAGGTAGTAATTATCTGCGTCCAGATAATGGCAAACTACTCCGAAGAAATTGTCATCCGATCCGCCAAGCTTGCGCGCATCTACTTCAATACTGACATTGCCATCAAATGTTTTCCCGGGGTTGGCAATGAGAAGTGTACTGGCTTTATTGATCAGGATATGGAAATATCCATTGGCATAATCGCTGGTGCCCGCCTCATTTTGTACCCGGGTCCAGCCGCTATTGGCATTGGCAAAATTATCGAAGTACAGGGCATTCGCCGGGGCGGAGCTTACCGAGGGTTTCCCGCTGCAGGCGACCATGGAGGCAATGGCAAATATGGTAACAGTAAGTATTGCGATCTTTCTCATTAATTCTCTTCCTTGCAGGATAAAAATTGGCTATAGGGTCGCTATTATAGTCCAATATGGTTTAGAGCAGCTTATGGATATGTTCGGTGTGGTCTCGTTCATGCCAGAGGGCCCGCCGCAATATCTTCCGGGGTGACCAGAATTCCCCATCTACTCCAACAACGTGCTTTACTCCTTCCAATTTTCTGAGCGCCAAATTTAATTGCTGGCGCACTTTTTCCAGTCGCGGCAGCGGCTCTTCCGGTACCTGCTCCCGTGGGAAAGCCAACCCCAGCCGGCTGAGGTACCACCATTCAGCTCCGCCCAGGTGCGAGAGGATACCGTTAATACTCCAGCGTTCGCCCGGATAGGTGGCGGTCAGTTTTTCCTGGCTCAATCCCCGGATCGTTTTCTGCAAATCATCCCGGCTCCATAAAAGCATATCCAGCCCGCGTTTTATTTCTGTGGCAGTAAGGGGTTTCCAGTCATATGGGAAAAAAGAGTTCGACGCTGTAACCGTCTTCGGTCTCATTGACCTTATCATCATTGTCATTGATGTAATAGACTTCCCACTGCCCATTGATGACGATCTCAATTTCATTCTCTGCAAATGTCAGCCAGGTTTGGTGTTCATGATGTAGGATCCAGGCCGCATATTTTGCCAGGGCGCTTTCCAGGTTCAAGGTAGCCGCGTTGCCGTTGATGCCATAAGCGAAGCAACCGGGATGTTCCAACGCCCAGGCGATTGAGCGGCCTTCATTATTATTCTCAATTCCCACTTGAAAAATCATATGTCTCCTCCAGGGTATTCCGTGTTACTAAAGATAATTCAAGGCCAGGCTTGAGGGGATTTCTCTTGGGATGTTTTTATCCGTGGCGGTTCATGAATCTTTCCAGGCGGTGCAGCGCCTCTTCGATCTGCTCATACGCCGTCGCATAACAACAGCGGACGAATCCCTCTCCGCCCGGGCCAAAGGCATTCCCCGGCACCACAGCCACCTGCTCTTCCTGCAATAGCTTTTCGGCAAACATCTCATCATCCATGCCCGAAGTGGTGATTTGCGGAAAGGCGTAAAAGGCTCCTCGTGGTTCGAAGGTGGTCAAGCCCAAGTTTATTAAATCCGGCCACAATCAGGTGCCGGCGGAGGTCGTACTCGGCCACCATATCCTTCACATATTTTTCGCCTTTCAAGAGAGCCGTATGAGCAGCATCCTGGGCCGTCGTTGGAGCAGACATGATCGTGAACTGGTGGATCCGGGTCATGCCCTGGATGATCTCCGCCGGGCCGGCGGCATATCCGATGCGCCAGCCCGTCATGGCATAATCCTTGGAAAAACCGCCCATGAGAATGGTCCGCTGTCGGCTGTATTCGCTCAGTGACGGCACGCATACATGGATGTGTCCATAGACCAGGCGATCATAAATTTCGTCCGACAGCAGGAAGAGGTCGTGTTCCTCCGCGATCCTGGCCACTTCGTCCAGCGTCTCCCGGTTGGCCACGGCTCCGGTGGGGTTATTTGGATAGGAGACAAAAATGATCTTGGTCTTCGGCGTCACGGCCGCCCGGATGCGGTCTGGATCTAATTCGAAATTATTTTCCAATTTGCTGGGGATTTCCACCGGCACTGCCCCCGCCATGATCGCTTCTGCCTGAAAGGAAACAAAGCACGGCGTGGGGATAATGACCTCGTCGCCTGGGTCCAGGAGCGTATTCATTACCAGGTATAACGCTTCGGACACGCCCACCGTGATAATGATTTCGTTCACCGGATCATATTGCACCCCATATAATTCTTTCAAATGGTCTGCTATCGCTTGCCGTAATTCCAGTTTTCCGGAGTTACTGGTGTAATGGGTTTCTCCAGCGCGCAAGGATTGTATGCCCGCTTCTAGGATCGGTTCCGGGGTCGTAAAATCTGGCTCGCCAACCCCTAATGAAATGACGTTTTTCATCGTCGCGGCAATATCAAAGAACTTTCGAATGCCTGATGGCTTTAAACTATTTACGCGCCGCGAGAGAGCCCGTCTACCATTTTCCTGCATCGAACCTCCTAAGGTTGGTGGATTTGCCATTCATTGGAAGAGTCTTGGTACGATAATTCAAATTCTTGTCCATCCGTGGTGCGGACTCTGAAGCCCTTTCCCAGGGGTGCGCGCCATTGGCGAAGGATTTCAATGATTTCGAGGCGCTGACCTTCCCAGAGCAAAGCGATAGGCCGTTCGGCATAAGTATAATCGGAATGGCATTCGACAATGTCTGACATATTTTAGAACTGATTTTGAAAAAAAAGAAGGATAGGATATCCCTTTAATAGCGGTTCATAACCTATCAAATTTTCCTGATAATCGTTTTAAATAAAAAGTGGGGTGATTATACAACAGATCGGATTCTTGGAAAATCCTTGAGAACCTGTAAGCCGTGTTCTTGTGTGTTTTATCTTAGGTAGGTGCGATCTAATTAATTTGGATCAATAGTTCCGGGGCCTACGGCTACTCGGAATCCGCTGCTTGGCCAACTCATGAGTGGGTAACCCCCTCGTCGGGAGGCGCACCGAACGTTTCGATTGGAGTCCTGAAAAGAACCGCCTCGAAGGACACGCAGGATATCGTTCTTTGCATTCACCTTTTCACGTCCATCAGATGGGTTGTATGGGTACTTGTAATCCGGCTGTGCTTCCCTTCTCGCCCCAGTAGATTTAAGGTCCATTCCCATACATTTCCGGCCATGTCAGCCGCCCCAAATGGACCATCACTCCCGGGCGAATAAATTCCCACTCGGGTGACCTTCTCTTCCCCGCTTTCCATACTATTACAAAGTGTGGGATCCCATACATTTCCCCAGGGCCATTCCCGGCCATCAACTCCGCGAGCGGCTTTTTCCCACTCGGCTTCAGTAGGTAAACGGAACTGCCAATCACCAGGAAGCATAGCCCCGATGGTTTGGTTCAACCAATGGCAATAGGCTCGAGCAGAATGCCAGGAGATGTTTACTGCCGGATGATCGGGTTTCTTTTGCCACTCTTTGAAGCCTATATTTTTGGGTTCGGTCGCCTGGATAAATTGGTTGAATTGCGCATTCGTGACCGGATATTTGCCTAGATAGTAGTCATAGGGCATCTCAACCCGATGTTGAGATTGTTCAGCTTCAACAGACAGCGGATTGTTTGGTTTACTTCCCATGCTAAATGGCCCCGCCGCCACGTATACGAATTTAATATTTGCCCAGGTTTGCAGGTTCAGTATACCCGCCGGACTTGTTTTCGCCGGCGGATCGGCGCCTATTGATTTGGCCCTTTCGGTTAGTGAGCTGCCAAGTTTATCGTAGCCTTTTGCTCCGTAGAGATCCACCCATTGCCATTGTCTTAAGCTCCGCGGGACTTCACAATCTTCCAAACGAACTGGAATGATGAAGATAACCCCATCCGGCTTTTCTTTGGCTCTCTCAAGTGCCAGTTTTATTTCCTTTTGAACATAACCTTCTTTTCTAATCGAAGTATCCGAGAGGCAAATAAGCACTGCATCCGCATCTTCCAGCGCGCCCGGGATTTCGAACTGCCAGTCCTGTCCCGGTAACAGTTTTTCCTCATCCAACCAGGCGTCGACACCCTGCCCGGTCAAATACCTGTATATTTCCCGGGCGGCCGGTTTGTCACCTGATGAATGGCAGATAAAAACCTTTAAAGGGCGTGTCTGCGGATTCATGCTCAATCGGCGGAACGGAAAAGCCAATAGGCGTCACAGGAGCGAAGTTGCTCGATGGCAAAAACATACGCATTCCAATGCTTCAATAACTCGCAATAATTGACCGCATCTGCGACGGTTGAGTTTAATAACTTTCGTTATTTCTCCTTCTCCTTTCTTTAGGTCTTCCAGGTTCTTTATTGCCCAATCTTTAAGGATGGAGTTACCGTAATCTGCATCCATCCAAACCCCCAAAAGATCCAGGGCGGTTTTCTTGGCAACCTCAATGAAAATTAGATCCAACCCCTCGGTCTTTAGCTGGATATTTTGCCTTTCTATGAATTCGCACACAAACTTCGTCAGTTCACCTTTTTCCCCTTTTTGATCAACAATCAGTGCATGTAAAATGCAGCCGCTCACTAACCTGGGGAAGTACGACTTCTCTGCCCAATTAATGTCATTTTGACCAATCCCAATCGGATAACGATCCTGTATAAATAGGCTGCCCTCCACATGCTCCAGGGATCTTGGATACAAATGTCCCAGGGCTTCATGTAACCTGCGTTTCAGATGGTCATCCACCCAAATTACATAGCTGGCAAAATTCATGAAGGGTGGCAAAATCCGTATGGCGGAGTGGGACATATATAAACCCGCTCCGGAAATCACTTGTTCTGCATCCCGATTTTTGCTTTCAACACCCGTGTAGGCTTTCATTGCTGTACTGGGTAATACATTGAGGCGATTGGGTATTTGGGTCGCTCCGAATTCACCCAGGTCACGTAAGAAATGTTCACCTTCGGGGATAAGGCTGAAAGGCGGTTTATTCTTATCCGGATCGGCGATATCGGCTAACCAATGGCATCTGGCGGCATGATCGTTAATCGGATCACAGTTGCCATCCGGATGACCATAGCCGCCGGAGAAAAATGAAAAAGCGTAGTTCTGTAATAATGCGTTTTCTACCTTGTTCAATAAATGGGCTATGGAAGTTTCATTGACCTCTACATCCGCGTCAAAGCGTAGAATCGGATCCCGACAAAGCAATGGTTGGTAGCCGCGTGCCAGCCGGATCACCGCTTCGACAAATTTAGGCGCATCGTATGTGAAGTTTTTGGCGGCAAGGTTTTCGACAAGTTTTCTATCAATCCGATATAGCGATGCGATCAAGCTGGCTAAATGGGGAAGACCAATGAATTGAAACTTGGGTACATAGAGATTGCTAAAGTTCGGATCTTCAATCTTCAATTCCTTGAAGGCCCGATCCACGGCTTGCTTCAGGATGTTGCGAATGGAATGTTCGAATGCAAGCTCATTAACGGAAATAGTTAATTTGTCTCCCCCCGCAAATAAATTATCCAGGATCAACCTCAACCCGGTATCAACATAGACATAAACCAGGCTGATATTTTTGCATTTCAGGTAAGCCTTATAATACTTTATGACATCTTCGATTATTTTGTTCTCTGCCTCCGCGGTGAGATGCCATTCCTGTTGATTGAGTAATTGAGCGTGAAAATGTGTGAAAACCACTGCTTTGACAGCCATGGAAAACTCTCCATAATTAGTATGCCGGTTGATGTATTTTTTGGAAGCTTTTTAATTGTAGCATCACCCGGCCATCCAGACCACTAAATTGAGACTTATCGATCAAGACCCTCCTAAAATCGGGGCTTGGGTCTTGGCGGACAGCAAGACAGACGTCCGCCAACACCCCAATAAAAAAATCCGCCCGAGGCCAATGCCTCCGGGCGGACAAGAAATTATTGCTCGGAAGATCTTCCTAAAGCTGGATGCTGCTGTTGTCTCCGATCAGGACTGTGATCGAATGACCATTGGACCGGCCTTGAATATTTGCCTCGCTCCCAACGATCGAGTTTTTCAAAGCCGCCCCGTTTACTTGGACATCATCTTCCAAAATCGAGTCTTCGATCTGGCTGTCTGTGATGACACAGTTGGGACCGATCGACGCGTATGGGCCGATCGTGGAGTGATTGATCCTGGCCGATGGATGGATAAAAACTGGTGGAATGATTTTTATACTTGGATCATCTAGTGAAGGGGTGTTGGATCTCCCATGGTCCAGCAGAAAACGATTGGTTTCCAGGGTGGCAGGGATCGTTCCCGTATCGAGCCAGATATCCACTTCATGAGTGCGCATTTTTGCGCCGCTTTCCAGCATGAGATTGATGGCTCCTGTCAGGTAATATTCCTCTTTAAACGCCATACCCCTTCTGATCTGCTTTCTGATGGCAGCTAACAATTTCCTGGAGTTCCTTGAAATAATAACAACCTACCACCACCAGGTTGCTTTCCATGGTCGTCGGTTTTTCCACCAATTTGGTGATCCACCCGTCCTGATCTAGCTCAACCACCCCAAATCGGCGTGGGTCCGGGACGGCTTTAACCCAGGCAACTCCATCGCTTTGCTCCTGGGCCAGGAAGGAAAAATCGGTCTCCAACAATGTGTCCGAAAAGACCATCATCATGGGACCTTGTTCCAGGTATCTTCTGGCAGTCCATAAGGCATGCGATTGGCCTTTCATTTCCGTCTGCATGACATAATGAGCCTTGATTCCCGGATAATGTTCTTCTACATAAGGAGGAATTTGCTCACCCAAATTAGGGCTGATGATGAAAATATATTCAGCATTTTGAGCGTCTGGCAGCGTGGCGAACATTTCCAGCATGTGGTCGAGAGATGGCTTTCCCGCTACGGTGATGAGAGGTTTAGGTTTGGACCAGGTATGAGGGCGCATTCTGGTTCCCCAACCGGCCATTGGAATCACTATTTTGAATGATTGGCTCATAGTGGCGTAATTTTACGATAGATTCATGAAAAATAACAAAATAACTATCCTAAAAATAGAGGAACATAGTTTTTTGAGTGTGTGCGGCGCAGCCGCACACACTCAAAAAACGAACCCCTTCAAAATTTTCGGATATATACAAAGTGCATCCTCTTTGAAATATTACGAATGGCCCAGAATGGGATGCGGTTTGTACAGTTCTTCCAGTTGTTTTATTTCGTCTTCGGACAATTTTATTTCCAGGGCTGCCAACGCCTGGTCGAGATGCTCCATCTTGCTCGCCCCAATAATAGGTGCAGTGACATAGGGTTTGCTCAATATCCATGCCAGCGCTATTTGTGGACCGGTGGCTTTGTGGGACTTGGCTATCTCACCGGCCCTTTCAGCCACTGTGAAATCTTCTTCCCGGAAATAGAGACGGTCGGCGAATGGATCCGATTTCGCCCGGGTGGTCTCTCCACCGCCCTGGCGGGAACGGTTGCCCGCGAAAAACCCGCGTGCCATTGGGCTCCAGGGTATGATCCCAATGCCCTGGTCGATACACAGGGGGATCATCTCTCGTTCTTCCTCCCGGTAGACCAGGTTATAGTGGTCCTGCATCGAGGCGAAGCGGGTCCATCCATGTAGATCGGCCGTGTATTGAGCCTTGGAAAACTGCCACGCATACATGGAGGATGCCCCGATGTACCTGGCTTTTCCGCTTTTGACAACATCATGCAGCGCTTCCATGGTTTCCTCGACGGGAGTGTCGTGATCCCACCGGTGGATTTGATACAGGTCTATATAATCGGTTTTGAGACGCCGGAGCGAGCCGTCGATCGAATCCAGGATGTGTTTCCGGGTGAGACCGCGATCATTCACATCCTCACTCATGGGGTTGAAAACCTTGGTGGCAATAATGACATTTTCACGCTTGGCGTTGCAGGTTTTGAGTGTGTTTCCCAGCACTTCTTCGCTGGCCCCCACGGAATATACATCGGCCGTGTCGAAGAAATTAATTCCCGCCTCCAGGGCGCGCTGGACGAACGGCAGTGCCTGCTTTTCATCCAGGACCCATTCCCGCCATTTCGGCGATCCATAGGTCATCATGCCCAGGCACAGGCGGGAGACTTTAAGTCCACTCTTTCCAAGTTTTACATACTCCATAATTACCTCCACTGCGATACTGATAAATTTAGCCTCTATCCAAAAATCCTGAAGATGATCGTTTTTTGAGTGTGTGCGGCGCAGCCGCACACACTCAAAAAAACCCTTCATCTATTTTTAGGATGGGTACCTTAGATCCTTGCCTCCAATTCGTTGACTACCTTTTCCATTATATTCACTGCGGTTTCCAGAATGGAATTATCAAATGCGAACTTGGCGCCAGCTGTCGCGAACAACTGCGGCAAGGTGACGGTGGCGCCCAATGAGAGCGCCTGGCGATATTTGGAAACGGCCAATTTTTGATTCTGGATCGCATTGCCGAAGAGCTGAACAGCTCCCAACTGGGCCAGGCCGTATTCGACATAATAAAAAGGTACCTGGTGGATATGTTGCTTGCGATGCCAGCCGGTTACTTTCACATCTTCCAGTCCGCTCCAGTCGACGGCCGGCAGGAAGCGATCCCACAGTTGTCCCCATTTAGCATCGCAGGCCGCCGGGTCGGCCCCTTCTTTCGGATTCTCATACACCCACTCCTGGAATGAATCCACTACAGCCATGAAAGGCCAGAAGAGGATCATGCCTTCAAGATGCTCGATCCGCGCAAAGGCCGCTTCGGAGTCGGTATAAAAACCGCCTTGAGATTGGGTCAGGAAGGGCGAAGCCAATAGCTCCATCGCCATGGAAGCCACCTCGGCAAATTCCATCGGCACTGCTAATTGCTGCAGGTACGGGATTTTGGCAGTCTCGAAGACATGGAACGCATGCCCGGATTCGTGCAGCAGTGTCATGACATCATCGTGTGTCCCGACCGCGTTCACAAATACAAATGGTTTGCGGATGGATGTGTAAGATGTGCAATAAGCTCCGGGGGCTTTGTTCTTGCGGTTTTCCAGGTCGGTCAGGCCCTCTGCCAGCATGGTATCGAAATAACCGCCCAGGGCGGGGTCTACTTGATGAAAGATGACCGATGTTTTGGCTTTCAGATCCTCCACCGTAGTGAACGGCTTGAGCGCCGGCGCTTTTGCCGGTGAAGTCGGCCGGCTGTACCACCCATCCACCAGGTCCCACGGGCGCAAAGTCTCCAGGCCGAGGGCCTTCTTTCGTTTTTCATAGATTCGCGTAGCGGCCGGCACGACTACTTCTTCGATGGCGCGGGCGAAGGATTTGCAGTCTTCGGGGGTGTAATCAAAGCGCAGTTTTTGCTGCCAGGAATATTCCCGGAAGGAGGGTTGGTCGGCATTCTTCGCGATCTTGCCGCGCAGATCCATGAATTTCTTCCATAGGTCGTTGACGGCTTTGCGGTCTGACAATTGTCGCTCGGCTTTGAGCCTCCAGGCTTTTTCCCGCCTGGCCCGGTCCGGCTGTTGAAAGTTCATTGCCAGGCGCGTCAGGGTGGTTTCTTTCCCATCCCAATTTACAGTTTGAGCGCCGAAGATCTTGTCATACTCGATGGCCAGTTTCTGTTGTTCTGAAAGCAGAGGCAGGTTGGAAGTGCGGAACAAGGCGGCTTCGGCCCGCATATTCCGTAAGGGGATCTCAAACCCTTCCGGTTCGAGTTTACTGGCTAATAATTTTTCCTTCAGTTTCTGATCCGCCGCCAATGCTTGAGGGAAAATGTTGTCGAGGAATTTATTCATCCGTCCTCGGCTTCTTTATCGGCGGTATTGGTTGAGGTGGCCACTGAAAGGCGGGAATACATTTCTTCGATGCGTTCACCCACGCTCGGACCAATCTGCCAGCCAGGCGTCTACGCTGCGCTGGTCCAACGGGCAGGCTTCGAGTTCCTGATAAAACTTTTCAATGGAGGCCCAATCCCAATTCATGATTTCTTGCGAGGTGGAAGGTAAATGATCAAGCATGGCAATCTCCTAAATTCGTGTCATTGCGAGACGGCGTTTGTATCCTGACGCTATTTGTCAGGGCTTCCGTCGTTTGCGAAGCATCCCGCATTTTCCTGTGCAGGGAGGCAATCTCATGGATGGTTCCCCATCGATTTACGATTACGTAATCAACCTATTTGCAACAGAATTGCTTTTACCAATAGCCATAATTCGATTCACTTTTATCAACCAGGTAATCTTTGATCCTCCGTTGGTGCCCCGCCGCTATATCCGTCGGCAGACGATCCAAAGGGAATAATGATATTTGTTCGATCTCAAAATCGTGTTGTCCGGAATAGCTGAAATCAACACACTTGAATAAAACGATGTGGTCGCTTTTGAAATCCATTGAAGAGCGCAAATACACCTAAGAATTCCAATTGACCAAGCTCTGCGCCGATTTCCTCTTTTGCTTCCCGGCGGGCGGCTTGTTCGAGGGTTTCATGTTTTTTCACTCCGCCGCCCGGGAAGTACCATCCATCCTGATAAGTCGGCTTCACCAATAAAATTTGTCCGTCTTTCACCAACATTAAACGCACTCCCAGGGTGATCGGCCGGGTCACCGCCCATCGCAATCTATAAACGCTGTAAAGGAATTTCTTAAAGGCGCTCATCCGAGTATGGTCAGGTTTGCCAGTGAAGCGGCCAACCTTTTAATGCCGACCGATTCGAAAACAACATCGACGGTCTCATCGTCGTCCTGAAGGCGGCTGTCCAGGACGATCCCCTCGCCCCAGGTGGGATGCTTGACCCGGATCCCGGCCCTGAAACGGGCTTGCTTGGTGGGAGTGGGTCCCACCGCCTCTGCTCTCAGCCAGCTTGGCGTCTGGATGTTGGAGCGGCTGTGGAACGAGCGACCGCCGCGGGTTTTTCCGGTCAGCAGTTCTGCCGGGATGTCATCCAGGTAGCGGGAGGGGATGGTTTCTTCTGCATATCCGCGCCCGCCCCGCCTCAAAGCTCTTAGCAGGTACAGCCTGTCCTTGGCTCGGGTGATGCCTACGTAGAACAGGCGCCGTTCCTCATCCATGGCTTCGGGTTCATCGAAGGAACGGCTGTGGGGGATCAAGCCGTCATCCAGTCCGATGATGAAAACAACCTTGAATTCCAGTCCCTTGGCGGCATGAAGTGTCAGCAGAGTCGGAGCATTTTTGCCTTCGGTCAGGGTATCCTGGTCGGAGATGAGGGCCACATTCTCGAGAAAATCGCCCAGGGTGCGGGTCGAATATTCGACGCTTAACGCCGCAATTCCTGCACGTTATCCCATCGCTCGGCCCCTTCCTCGCTGCCGTCATCGATATAGGCTTGATAGTTGATATCGTTCAGGATGCGATCGAACAGTTCTGTCACCGTGGCGCGCGCATTTTCAGCTTGCCAGTTGGATAGAAGCGCTCCAAAATCTGCCAGCAGCAGGGCTGACCGGCCCGTGAACTGGGGCCAAAATGGAGAGGCCTCCCCCCGAGCCAGGTTCATCAACACATCTGAAGGAGTTGTGTTCGCTCCATGAGCGGCGTTATGTAATGCCTGGATGGTCTTATCGCCGATGCCGCGCGGCGGCAGGTTGATGACCCGGTCAAGGGAGATTTCATCCGCCGGGTTATAGACCAGGCGCAGGTAGGAAATAATGTCTTTTACTTCCCGCCTTCCATAGAATCGTTGAGCCCCCACCAGCCTGTACGGCAGGCGGGCTTGCAGGAAGGCCTCTTCCAGCAGGCGGGATTGGGCATTGGTGCGGTACATGATCGCGCATTCCCCCGGTTCCGCCTGCTTGCCGGCCACCACGCTGGCAATGGTATCGACCGCAAAAGAGGCTTCTGCATAATCGTCCGGTGCTTCATGGAAGAAAAGCTTTTCTCCCGAGCCGCGTTCCGTGAACAGTTGTTTTTTGCGGCGGTGAGGCGCCCGGTCGATGACCGACATGGCCGCGTCCAGGATGATCTGTTTGGAACGGTAATTTTGCTCCAGCAGGATGGTGTGGCAGTCCGGATAATCTTGTTCAAAGCGCTGGACATTCCGATAGTCCGCCCCCCGCCAGCGGTAGACGGATTGATCCGGGTCGCCCACCACAAAAATGTTGCCGTGGGCAGAGGCCAGGTGCTTCAGCAAAACGTATTGGGCGAAATTGGTGTCCTGGAATTCATCCACCAGTAAATGATGGAATCGTTCGGCGTACTTCTCCCGCACGGCCGGAAATTCACTGAGCAGGTGAGCCGTCCAAAGGAGCAGGTCGTCAAAATCCACCGCGTTGTTTTGCTTCAATAATTCTTGATACCGTTTATAGATCCGTTTAACCACTTCATCCCGGTAGGTTTGGACGGGATAGTCGTCCGGGAAGATCAGTTCATTCTTCGCTCGTGAGATGGCCCCATGGACGGATTGGGGCCGGTAGGTCTTATCGTCCAGGTTCAGGTCATGAACGGCCGCTTTAACCAGGCGCTGCTGGTCATCATCATCATAGATGACGAAACGATTGTCAAACGGCAGGTTTTCCGCTTCCCGCCGAAGCAGGCGGGCGCAGATGGCATGAAACGTGCCCAGCCACAGGCCATCAGTGGCCAAATCCCCCAACATATCCCGGACGCGGTTACCCATCTCGCGGGCGGCTTTATTGGTAAAGGTCACTGCCAGCATCTGGTATGGGCGTACACCTTCATTGGCTATCAGATAAGCCACCCGTTGGGTCAGGACACGCGGTTTTTCCGGAACCGGGTCCGGCCAACACTAAAACAGGTCCGGCGCCAGCAGTAACCGCCTGGCGCTGTTGCGGGTTCAGTTTGTCGAGAAAATCCATGATGATAAGAGACTCGGGAACGGAATGTGGCCTGTTCCCTTTTTCTATCCTTCTTTAAAGAATTAGTGAGTTCAGAAGTGCAGTTGGGGCAGCGGGTCGCCTTGATCGGTATGGTCGTAAAGCAGCGCGGGCATTCCTTGGTAACCGGCTCCTCTACAACCGGAGCGGGTTTCCTCTTCAGGCTGTCAATTCCTTTGACCATCAGGAAAATGACCAGGGCAATAATGAGGAAGTCGATCACATTATTGATAAAATTGCCATAAGTGACCTTGGCGCTGCCGACAGTGAAAGCCAGGCCGCTGAAATCTACGCCGCCTATGATCAGTCCGATCAATGGCATGATAATGTCACTCACCAGGGACGAAATGATTTTTCCGAAGGCACCGCCGATAATGACTGCGACGGCAAGGTCCATCACATTGCCTCGCATAAGAAATGCTTTAAAATTCTTTCCACATGGCTATCCTCCTGTACGAAGTATCCATCCGAAAATTTTGGAGTAGTTCGTTTTTTGAAGTGTGTGCGGCGTAGCCGCACACACTCAAAAAACGGCGTGCCTCTATTTACCGGATAGATCTCGAAGTTATCTGGTGATTGTACCGTCTGGAAGTATGCCTGTCAACGCGAACGGTCTGGTATTCTAGGGGTATATTATTAAGAAGCGGCTCCTTTGATTGAAGAAAAATGCGCCTCCTCATCTTTCTATTCTCCCTTTCCATCCCCAAGAAATTGCCATCAGGTTCGGACAAAGTTCCGGACATTTGCCGTATGAAACCCTTCCCCCTTGTTAATCGGGTTCCGAACGTGCCAACATGTAAACGTGCAAACTTGCCAACTTTCCCCAGACGTTCGACGTTCGACGTTTGACGTTCGACTTGCTAATTGCTCACGTACTATCGCCTGACGACAGTCTGACTACCGTCTATGTTGTATAATCATGCCATGAAAACCTTTTCTTCAAGGTTTGGCCCCTTTTTACAATTCCATTACTCTCCTTTTCCCCTTTTTTTTGTTAGCCCTAATATTCCTGTTGTCGGCTTGTAGCCCCAGTACTACTCCCACGCCGACGGCCTTTCCCACCCATTCGCCGGAACCAACCTCAACCCAAACTCGGTCGCCCCGCCGCGTTCCTTGACCGTCTGCCTGGGGCAGGAACCGGCTACTCTTTTCCCCATAAATAATCCATCTGCAGCCGCACGCAGCGTATTGGCGGCCGTCTATGACGGACCCATTGACACCAATTCGTATGGCGTACCAACCTGTCATCCTGAAGAGCCTGCCCAGCCTGCAAAATGGCGACGCCCAGCTTTTCACGAAAGCGGTCTACGTGGGTGACGAGGTCGTGGATGCTAATAACACACCTGTTACACTCGCAGTCGGCGTGAAGGTCCATCCGGCCGGTTGCCGCAGCGACTCGTGCGCGATCGTCTATGACGGCAAGACTGAGATCCAGATGGATCAAATGCAGGTGACCTTCCGGCTTCTTCCCGGCCTGACCTGGTCGGATGGGGCGCCGCTGACCTCCGCCGAATTCGGTCTATTCCTTTGATTTCGCCGCCTCTCAAAAGAGTCTCTCTGGTCCGGACTTCCTGGTCAACAGGACGCAATCCTATGAAGCTGCGGATGATACCACCGTCCAGTGGTGGGGCAAGCCCGGCTACATCGACCCGACCTATTACTCCAATTTTTGGTTCCCCCTTCCCAAAGCCCAATGGAGCCAGCTTCCCACCGCCAACTTGACCGTCGCCCCCGAAACCAGCCGCACTCCCCTGGGATGGGGTCCTTATATAATCCAGGAATGGGTGGAGAATGACCATATCCGCCTGACGAAGAACCCCCATTATTTCCGGGCCGGCGAAGGCTTGCCCAAGTTTGACACGCTCATATTTCGGTTTGTGCCGGACCCTGAAACAGCCGTGAGTGATCTGGTCGCCGGGAAATGTGACCTCCTCGATCCCAGCATTGACCTGGATGGACAGGTCAGCTTGTTGAAATCGATGGTGGTAAATAATCAGGCTCAGGCGTTATTCACCACACCGGCAGTAATGGAACAATTGGCGTTCGGCGTCCGGCCCGGCTTCCTATGACAATGGCTATAACCCGGGTTATGACCGTCCGAATTATTTTGGCGATGGGCGCGTCCGCCAGGCCGTAGCCATGTGCATTGACCGGCAGAAAGTCATCGACACAGTCCTTTTCGGTTTGACATCCGCTCCAGCTTCCTATGTCCCTGGCACATATCCTTTATATAACCCGGATGTGAAAATCTATTCATATAATGTAGCCGAAGCCAATGCTCTTCTCGAACAGGCCGGTTGGAAGAATGTCGCCAATGATCTTTCCAAGCCGCGCCAGGCTTATGGAATAAAGAATATCCCGGATGGCACGCCTTTCGAAGTGACTTATCTCACAACCCCGGCCAGCCAGCGCATCCAGGTCTCCACCATCATCGCCGACTCGCTGGCACAATGCGGGATCAAAGTGGATGTGCAATACCTTGACCAGACGCGATTATATGGCGTCGGACCTGCCGGCGATCTCTTCGGGCGCAATTTTGACCTGGCAGAATTTGCCATGGGCAGCGCCGGGTTGGAGCCGCCTTGTGAATGGTTCACCACTTCCGAGATTCCCGATTCTGCCAATCATTGGGTCGGGACGAATGTAAGTGGGTACAGCAGTCCCGCCTTCGATAAAGCCTGTCTAACAGCTCAGCAAACCCTGCCCGATGAAGCCGACCATGCTGCCGCTTATCAGGAAGCCCAGGCTGTTTTCGCCCAGGATTTGCCCGTTCTTCCACTTTATTGGCGGATCAAGACTGCCGCGGCCCGTCCTCAACTGTGTAATTTCAGTCTCGACCCCACCGCCTCCAGCCCCTTATGGAATATAGAGGCTTTTGATAGGCAAGGATTGCCAGCCCTAGCATTATTGGGGTCATGCGAAACCTGGAAGAGGTACACTTGACTTTTGATGTCTCTTGTGCTAACCTTCCAAAGGATAATATAAATGTCATACAACTATTATATAATGGAAGATGATATGCCTTAGCAAAGGAGGTGATTCCAGAGGATAACCTCAATTTATTTGTTTAATCTTTAAAGAATGCCCTATCCTGTTCAAATTTCTCGGAGGAGAAAGAAAATGTCTCGAAATCGCTTAATGTTGATTTTTGGCGTGCTTGTAGCAATTGCTATGGTTGCAACTGCCTGCGCGCCTGCAAAAACCGCAACTCCTGCAGCCACGGTACCTCCTGCGACCAGTGCGCCGGTACCGACGGCAACAGCCGTCCCTGTCCGCCATGGTGGCTTCCTGGATGAGATCGATTATTCGATCGTTGATGCAAACTCGGTCATCACCCAGATTGGCGCTGGCGCCGTTGATCTATTCAGCTACGGCCTGGCGGCCGATAAGCTGGCTGAGATCAAGGCAGCCAACTTGTGCTACACCCAGTCGTATGGCACCTACTATAGTTTCATCTTCAACCCGGCGCCCTTCACCGACAAAACCAAGTTGAACCCGTTCTCCGATCGCAAGATCCGCGAAGCCATGAACTGGGCCATTGACCGCAATTTCATCAACCAGGAAATCTATGCTGGTGGAGCCCTGCCGAAGGTTACTCCGTTGACCACCCAATTGGTGGATTACACCGGCGTGATTGATGTAGCCCGCGGCCTCGAAGCCTATTATGCCTATGACCTGACCAAGGCCCAGGCAGTCGTCGATACCGAAATGACTGGCATGGGTGCAACCAAGGGCACGGATGGCAAATGGGAGTTCAGTGGCAAGCCCGTTAGCCTGATCCTCCTGATCCGGAACGATGGTGATGGAACCCGTCTCCCCCAGGGTGAATACTTCGCCCAGCAGTTGGAAAAAATGGGCTTCACAGTGGATCGCCAGGCAAAGAAGTCATCCGAGCTTTCACCTCTTTGGATCGGCTCCAACCCGCCGGACGGCCTGTGGAATATCTACACGGGTGGATGGGGTTCCAATGGTCTGAACCGTGATGAGAAGACCATCTTCCGTGAAATGTATCTCCCCGATAGCCCGCAGGGCATCCCGTTGTTTACTTTCAACGTACCCGATCCTGCCTTCCAGAAGCTTGGCGATGACCTGAATGCTGGTAATTTCACCACCCTACAGCAGCGCCACGACATGATTGCCCAGGCCCTCCCGCTTGCGCTCCAGGATTCACTGCAAGTATGGACGGTTGACCTGCAGACCTATGCTCCCTTCAATTGCAAACTCACGGTAAGTGCGGATGTGGGTGCGGGTGTTGAAACCACCCAGATGGCCCCGTTCAACTTGCGCATTAAGGACCAGATCGGTGGCCAGGTAAAATCCGCCACCACCGCCACCCTCTTCACTGACCCCTGGAATCCGGTCAACGGCAGCAACTGGGTGACAAGTGCGTTTGTTCAAAATGCTGTTCAAGGCAACGCCTTTATGCCCGACCCGTACACTGGCCTTTCCTGGCCGCTGCGCGCCGATAAGGCCGAAGTGACTGTCCAGACCGGTCTCCCGGTTTCGTCGAGTCTCCCGTGGGTTACTTTTAACCACCGCCAATTCGATTACTGTCCCGCCTGATGCCTGGTCCGATTGGGATGCCACGGCTCAGAAGTTTATCCCCGCCAGTGTCAAGTTCCCCAGCGGCGCCACTGCCAAGGTTAAAACTGTCGTCTCCTTCCCGGCTGACATGTTCACGACCGTGAAATGGCATGATGGTTCCAATCTCTCTGTGGCCGACTTTGTCATGACTATGATCATGACCTTTGATCAGGGCAAAAAGGACAGCCCCATCTATGATGAGGACGCTGCCGGAAACATTGATGCATACCTGACCCACTTCAAAGGTGTGAAGATCACTTCGACCGACCCCCTGGTCATCGAGACCTACGATGACAACTATTACTCGGATGCAGAGCTCGATGCCAGTATTGTCGGTACCTGGTGGCCTCGATATGGTTACGGCGAAGCCCCCTGGGAATCGATTGCCCTTGGCAACCAGGCCACTGCGAACAAATCCCTGGCTTGGGGAGCCGGCGCAGCCGACCGGAACAAGGTTGAGTGGCTGAGCTTCATCGGTGGCCCGAGCCTGGGTCTCCTTAGCAACAACCTCGACCAGGCCATTAAGAACAACACCATTCCGTACGCACCCACTTTGGGCGCATACATCACTACAGCAGATGCCGCTGCCCGTTATGCCGCCCTTAAGGCCTGGTACACCGCTCACGGTACCTTCTGGGATGGCACCGGTCCTTATTATCTGGCCTCTGTTGATCTGAATGCTGGTTCCGCAGTTGTGAAGACCAACCCCAACTACGCAGATCCGGCTGACCGCTGGTCCAGGTTTGGGCAGGCTCCTCTCGCAGTAGCTGCCCTCGATGGTCCCGCCCAGGTCAAGATTGGCGCAGAAGCGGCCTTCACTGTTACTTTGACCGCCAAAGCCGATGGTTCTCCATACGCCAACGCCGATGTCAAGGAAGTCAAATTCCTGATTTACGATGCTCAGGGCAAGACTGTCTACGTAGGCGCAGGAGTTGCAGCTGGATCAGATGGTGTATATAACCTCACCGTTCCTGCTGATGTAACCTCCAAGCTTGTTGCAGGCACCGGTAGGATCGAGGCAGCCGCGGTTCTTATTCCTGTGGCTATCCCGGCCTTTACTACCCTTGACTATACGGTTGTGCCGTAGCAGCAAGTTTTATCCTGTTCTGGACTTACGCAGAATGAGCGTTTACACTTCAAACGAGGTGTTCTTGAAAGAATTTGACCTTTATTTCTTGTGGTCGAAACAGGATTTTGCGTAAGGTCTAATGTGATTTGGTATGAGGGGCAGGGCCCATCCCTTGCCCCTCATACTCTTATTGAGAATAGCTTGAGGACTATATGGCCACAGAAACTTTAACTACGCCAGCACCCGCTACACCACTAGCCAGGAAATCTTTTGCCAGCAGCACTTTCATGCGTCTGCTTAGATATACAGGCCCTCAGGCTTGTCACTCTGGCGATCACCGTCACGATCGGTATTTACCTGACCATTTTGATCGCAAACATGGGCGGATATGTAGACACGATTATGCGCAACGAAGTCCGCGATAATGTCACCCAGGCTATGATCGCCAATCCAAATTTCCGTAATTTGGATTCCGATGTAAGGGCGAAACTCATTCAGGAAAGGATCGCTTCGGAGATAGACCGTCTGGGCCTGAATCAACCTTTTGTGGTTCGTTCCTTCAAATATCTTACCAATGCCCTTACCCTGAATCTGGGGCGGTCCGTCCACATGACCAGTGATTCGGGCTCCAAATCTGTCCGACTGATCCTGCTTGAACGCCTTCCGGCCACATTACTTCTTACAGGCACATCCGAGCTCTTTTTATTCTTTGCCAGCGTTTTTATTGCTCTTACTTTGTCAAGAAAATACGGCAGTTGGTTCGATAAGTTAACCATTGCCCTTTCGCCTACATCGGCCGCGCCGCCCTGGTTTTATGGTATTTTCTTTATCCTGATCTTTGCGGCGATTTTTAAGATTCCCCTTTGGCGGCCTGGTGGATTCGCCGCCGCCGGTCAATAAGATCGATTACGGTCTGAATGTCTTAAGGCATCTTATCCTGCCGGCTTCGGCTGTGATCGTTAGTTCGATATTCTTGAGCATCTACAATTGGCGGACCTTTTTCCTCATCTACTCCAGCGAGGATTATGTGGAAATGGCCAAGGCGAAAGGCTTGCAGCCCAGGGATATTGAGCGTCGTTATATCCTCCGCCCGACCCTCCCCACCATCATCACCAATTTTGCTCTTCTGGTCATTACCCTTTATACCGGGTTTACCATCACGGAGACGGTCTTCCTATGGCCTGGCCTTGGAATTACCATCTATCGAGCCATCGGCGCTTATGATACCCCGGTGATCGTAGGCTCCACGATCATTTATGCCTATTTACTTGCGCTGACGGTTTTCCTGCTTGATTTTGTGTATGCTTTGGTCGATCCTCGTGTTCAAGTTGGTTCAGGGAGATCGCAATGACCTTCCTTAAGAACTCTATCCGCAGTCTTCTTCGTTACCCATCGGCAATATTTGGCTCTTTGATCATTTTGCTTTTACTGGCTATTGCTGCCTATGCATTGATCACGATCCCATACAGTGAGGCCGTTCGTCTCTGGCGAGGCGGGGAAGATGTATGGTACAAAAACCCCAAGTATGCCGCCCCGGCCTGGTTAAACTTATTCAACGCCAAGAAACAACCCGTGTCGTTTGCAGTGGACACTGAAGACGGGAGTATGACAAAAACCGTTACTCCCGGCGACCAGAACATTTCTACTCAGGATATTTCATACTCGTTCGATTACCAGTATGATGGTTTTCCACAGGAGATGATCCTGTATTTCAATCCCAAAACGATTACAAAATTTCCGTTCGTTTCCATTTCCTGGCTTACCCCGGATGGCAGAAAGATCCGCATTGCCGACATGGCAGTGCAATACAATTCGACCTTCCGTTTTTCCCAGGATCAAAAACTACAGACCAGGTTGAGAACCGATAAGGTTATGGAGGGTCTCTTTACAGATCCCAAGGCAGCGAAGGGTTCAACCCCGGTCCCGTTGAAAGGGAAGTATCAACTGGTCATAAGCGGGACCACCTTTGAGGCGGGTTCTGATATCAACGCCCAATTCGTATTTCAGGGCAAACTTTTTGGGCTGGCCGGCACCGATAAATATCGGCGTGACCTTATGCTCCCGTTATTGTATGGCACGCCCATCGCGTTGGCATTTGGTTTGCTGGCCGCTCTGGGAACGTCATTGGTGACCATGGTCATCGCCGCCATCGGCACCTGGTACGGGGGCTGGATAGATCAATTGATCCAGTACATCACCCAGGTCAACCTGGTGCTGCCCTTCCTGGCCATTTTGATCATGGTGGGTACGTTCTACTCGCGCAGCATCTGGTTGATGTTGGGCGTGACGATCCTGTTAAGCATTTTCTCCGGATCCATCCTGACCTATCGCTCTATATTTTAGCAGATCCAAGGAGTCAAGTTACATTGAAGCTGCCCGGGCGTATGGCGCCTCGAGTCCCCGCATTATCTTTTCGTACCTGATCCCGCGCATGATCCCTTTGTTGATCCCGGCGCTGGTTTCTGCCGTCCCGTCCTTCGTATTTCTGGAAGCTTCCTTGGCGGTCCTTGGCCTGGGCGACCCGGTCCTGCCTACCTGGGGAAAAGTGATCAATGACGCGTTCGAGGACGGCGCCCTTTATCAGGGGCTGTATTACTGGGTCCTGGAACCTGCTGTTTTGTTGATGCTTACTGGTTTTGGCTTTGCATTACTTGGATTCGCATTGGATCGTATTTTCAACCCTAGATTAAGGGATGCATAACCCGATGACACAAGATAACCATCTTTTACGTATAGAAAATCTGGTTCTCTACTTTTAACTCCAGCCATGGTCCGGTCCAGGCTGTGGATGGGGTTGATTTCCAATTGGACCATAACCGCGCGGTTGTGGTTTTGGGCGAGTCGGGTTGTGGGAAGAGCTCGCTGGCCAAGGCCATTCTGCGTCTTCTGCCCCGTAACGCCGGGACCTATTCTGGCAGCATTTATTTGGATGGGCACGATATTATGGCCCTGAGCGAGGAAGAATTCCGGCAAAGTATTCGCTGGGCTGCCATCTCAATGGTGCCGCAGGCTGCCATGAATGCATTAAATCCGGTCATCCGGGTTGGAGATCAGGTATCGGAACCTGCCATCGTTCATCTCGGCGTGGATAAAGCCAAGGCCATCTCGATGGTGAAGACGATGTTCCAGCATGTGGGCGTCCCGGAAGATTTTATCAGTCGCTACCCGTTTGAATTGAGCGGTGGCATGCGTCAACGCGTTGCCATTGCGATGGCCCTGGTTACATCTCCCACCTTGATCATCCTCGATGAGCCCACCTCTGCGTTGGATGTTCTGACCCAGGCAAATATTTTTAATGTTTTGAAGCGCCTGAAGAAAGAACTGGGCATCAGCTTTATTCTGATTACCCATGACATAGCCACCTCCAGCGAACTGGCAGACGATGTGGCCGTTATGTATGCCGGCCAGATCGTTGAAGTGAATGACGCTTATCATTTTTTTGACAAGCCGCTGCACCCTTATTCGCAAAAGCTTATGGCCAGTGTGCCCAGGTTACATGGCGATACGAAGCCCGATTTCATTACTGGCCAACCTCCCAGCCTGATAAATCTACCGAAAGGCTGTCGTTTTGCTGCTCGTTGTCCTTCCCGGTTCGAAAAATGTGTTGAAGATCCTCCCATGATCGAAACAAATGGCCGGAAGGTCAAGTGCTGGTTATATTCCTGAGTCAGGAGCATTATTATGGTATCTGTTTCCCAAGATATAAATATAACGAATAAAGAGACAACTAGGAAAGTCCTTCTGTCCATTGATGATCTTCATGTTTGGTTCGAGCTCAAACGGTTTGGGTTTGGTCATGCCGGATATGTGAAGGCTGTCGATGGCGTTAGCTTTGATATTCACGAAAGTGAAACGATCGCGGTTGTAGGCGAGAGTGGTTGTGGAAAATCAAGTCTGATGAAGACCATCCTGGCACTATATAAACCGACCAAAGGGAAAATCACCTTCGATGACAGGGACCTTTCGACGCTTGATAATAAAGGTATGCATTGGTATCACTCGAATGTAGGCTTCGTCCAGCAAGATCCTTACGGCGCATTGGCTCCTTTCATGACGGTTCATCGGATTCTGGAAGAGCCTCTTATCATCGGCGGTGTTAAAAACAAGGAAGATCGGATTCAGCGAATTCATAAGGCCATGGAAGAGGTAAAGCTCACCCCCGTGGATGATTTCCTGCAGAAATTCCCCCACATGCTCAGCGGCGGACAACAGCAGCGCGTGGTGATCGCCCGTGCCATGATTATGGAGCCAAAATTCCTGGTGGCGGATGAGCCTGTTTCCATGCTGGATGCCTCGGTGCGTGTGGAAATATTAAAGCTCCTGAGTTATTTACAGGAAGTCCATCACCTCTCGGTCATCTACATCACTCATGATCTTTCCACTGTCAGTTACTTCTCTGAGCGCATTTTTGTAATGTATGCCGGTAACCTGGTTGAGAAAGCCGGCGTGCGCCAGGTATTGGATACCCCCCTTCATCCCTATACAGTGGCCTTGCTCACCGGCACCTCGGAGCCGAATGCTAAAAATGCCGAGACCTTTAAGGAACTTCCGCCGGGTGAGCCGCCCAGCCTGGTAAACCCTCCCACGGGTTGCCGTTTTCACCCCCGTTGTTCCAAGATGATCAAGGGACTTTGTGAAGTGGAGTACCCTCCTGAATTTGAACCGGAACCGGGTCACCTGGTGGCCTGCTGGCTTTACAAATAAAATATGTCCCTGAGTCCTGTAACAATTATTCTGATCGGCTTGTTCTTGGTGATATTGGGAGTCGCTCTCCCGTTCTTGATGGTGCTTCATGTGATTGAATCGACTTTCTTCTTGAACTTCTTTAGCTACGGCGCTTCTTTGATTGGATTGTTCCTGGGGTTGATTGGATCGGCAAGGATCGTGAGTAGTAGGAGGAAGAAATAACATCTTGCTCGATCATTTCCTGGCGATATAGTGATTTCCGTGGAGGCAAATGCCCTCTTTCCGGATTTTGATCGTTGAAGATCAGCGTGAGGTCAGCCGCCTTTTGCGGTCGGCCTTGGAAACGCTGGAACATAAAATGGATGTCGTCGAGATCCCCTCGGGTGAAGAGGCGATCCTTTTTAGCTCTCGTAATCCGATTGACCTGCTTGTGTCCGATTATCGCTTGCCGGGCATGTCGGGCATCGAAATGATGAAGAAGGTCCGCAAATATCACCCTCAAATGAAGGTGATCTTGATCACCGGCCAGACCGATCCAAAGGTCAGAAAACAGGTGGCCGAGGCCGGCGCGGATGCCTTCTTTATCAAACCGGTCCCCATGGCCGATTTCCTCGATGCCGTGGAACGCCATCTTGGGCTTGTCGAGACCATCCTTCCCCCCGAACCAATTGCTCCTGCGGTAGTTCCTGACGCCAAGCTTGGTCTCCCCGACTTGTTGACCCGCTTACGGGCGGATATGGATGCAATGGCGGTCTTTTTGATCGCCGATACGGGTCGCATCCTTGTTCGCGCCGGCGACCTGCCGGATTCGAACGATGAAATCTCCCTCCTTTTCCTCCCTCCTTTCAATTTATAGCGCCGGTCAAAAAGTGTCGCGTTTGATTGGCCAAAAGGTTTCCTCGAATTGGTACATCTTCGATGGCGCCAATTTCGATTTGTTCTTCGCCTCGGTGGGGTTGGCCCATGCAATGATCGTGATCGGCGAAAAACTGGCCGAAGAAAACCAGGTCCGGAAAACGGTGGACACTTTCACCACCGCCCGCAAACTGATCGAACCCTTGTTGGGAGAACTCCCCACCTCTGTCCCGGCCTACGTGGAACCTCGCACGATCCCCACCGGTATCATCGAGGAAGGCGCCGTGGAAATGGAGCCGCTCTTCCAGGAGGCCAAGAAAAAGCTCAAATCCACGGATGTAAATGAGTTTTGGGACAAGGCCGCCGATACCCATAAGCCCGCCGCCAAACCGGATATGCTTTCATACGAGCAGGCCAAACAGCTAGGGCTTGCTCCTGAGGATGAGACTTAGCTTGTGTCATTGCGAGGATCGCGTAGCATGCTGCACGTTCTTTGTGCAGGCAGGGCGTCTTTCCCGACGTGGCACGTGTACCGCACGTACTATGTGCAGGTAATCTCCCAGATGGCTAACCATACCCCAGCCGTTATGTAAGCCATCGTGTTCGCAACAAAGCTTCGTTTTCTATTGCCCAGGGATTGTCCGAGGGCCGGGCCTGTGTTACAATTCCGCCCGCTTTGGGGCGTTGTGCAATGGCAGCACGTCAGCCTTTGGAGCTGATTATCTTGGTTCGAATCCAGGCGCCCCAGCCTGCTTTTCCCGCCTGCAAGCGGGGCTTTTTTTCTCGGAATGGGCCTCGCGCCGTTTCACTGGCAGCGCAGGTCCATTATTTTTTATCTTGAAACCAACCGCCTGGGCATCAGGGTAAGAATCTATCCTGAAATTAGAGGAACGCCGTTTTTTGAGTGTGTGCGGCCTGGCCGCACACACTCAATAAACGAACCACTCCAGAATCTAAGTGAAGACATGGCGGTTAAAAGAATTGTAGGAGACCCCCCTATGAGAGTTGCCTCTGTCATCCTTGCTGCCGGGCAGGGTACCCGTATGAAATCTGCCTTGCAAAAAGTATTACACCCTGCTTTGTGGAAAGCCGATGATTGCTTATTCACTCGCTGCAATGGCTTCGGTCAGCTCACAGAAACCGGTTGCCATCGTTGGGATCAACGCAGAAGCCGTCCGGGATTACCTCGGCGACGCGGCCGTCTGCGTAGTTCAGGAAGAGCAGTTGGGCACCGGTCATGCGGTCATGCAGGCTGAACCCACCCTGCGCGGCCAGGCGGATCTTATCCTGGTCACTTATGCGGATATGCCTCTGCTCACACCCGAAACGCTTTCCGGCCTGGTTGAAACCCAGAAGGGAAATCCCGGTCCCATGACCCTCTTGACGGCTATCTCTCCCGACCCGCGCGGGTTTGGGCGGGTCATCCGGTCTGCGGATGGCAGCGTCCGGGCAATTGTGGAGGAAGCCGCCGCCACTCCCGAGCAATTGGCAGTCCATGAATTGAATGTCGGCGCCTATTGTTTTGCGGCTGACTGGTTGTGGGAGGCCCTCCACCGCATCCCTCTTTCCAAAAAAGGCGAATATTATTTGACCGAAACGCTCGAACTGGCCGTCCAGTCTGGCCTGGCCGTTCAGGCGTTGTCCTGCACTGACCTGGCCGAGACCATTGGGATCAATACGCGTATCCACCTGGCCGAAGCCGAAGCTGCCATGCGCATGCGGATTAACCGGAAACATATGCTCGCCGGCGTTACGATCACGGATCCCGCTTCCACCTATATTGAGCCGGATGTGAGGATCGGCGCCGATACAGTGGTCTGGCCGAATACCTATTTACGCGGCCAGACGGTCATCGGTGGAGGCTGCACCATCGGCCCGAATACGATTGCTGATGATATGGTCATCGGGAATAATTGTCAGGTCCTGGCGGCAGTGATGGATCACGCCGTGGTCGAAGATAATGTCAGCATTGGGCCATTTGCCCGCTTGCGCAAAGGCGCTCGCCTCTGTCAGGGTGTCCATATGGGCAACTTCGGCGAGGTGAAAAATTCCACCCTCGGGCCTGGCACAAAGATGGGTCACTTTTCGTACCTTGGAAATGCCACCATCGCCGCCGGTGTCAACATTGGCGCAGGCACGATCACTTGTAACTATGACGGTGTTCATAAAAATCCCACCGAAATCGGCGAGGCTGCCTTTATCGGTTCGGATACCATGCTGGTGGCGCCCGTGAAGATCGGTGCCCGCGCCAGGACCGGTGCAGGTGCCGTCGTGACAAAAGATGTCGAAGACGATACGTTGGTGGTCGGCGTGCCCGCCCGTCCAATCAAAAAATTGAATGAGGTCAAGAATGCCAGTACTGACTGACCAGGAACGCCAGCTCCTTATTGACCTGGCTGTGGAAGCCGGCCGGCGTGCCTATGCTCCATACTCCAACTATCCCGTCGGCGCTTCCTTGCGGACAAAATCGGGCCGAATTTTCACCGGCTGTAATGTGGAGAATGCCGCCTATCCCACCGGCATGTGCGCCGAGAGGGTGGCTATTTTCAAGGCCGTTTCGGAAGGCGAAAAGGAATTCGAGGTCATTGCCGTAGCCACCAGCAATGGAGGTTCGCCCTGCGGTTCCTGTCGCCAGGTCATGGCCGAATTTGGCCTCGACACGGTCGTGCTCATCGGCAACGGGGAAGGCCGCCTCTTGCAGGAGACCACCGTCAAGGATCTGCTGCCCGGCGCGTTTACTCCCCGGGATATGGGCAAATAAAATTGGTTCTACCATTTTTAGCGGGAGGAGTTGCATTTCCCCGCCGAATCTGGAAGAGTTATATTTCCTTCCCTTCGTGTTTATTCGTGTTCTTCGTGGAAAAATCTTCTAATGCGCGAGCCCCATTCTTTTCGAGTTGAAGCCGTCGTTCTTCGCCATGCGGATTGGGGCGAAGCCGACCGTATCCTCACCCTGTACACTCGTGAGCGTGGAAAAGTCCGCGCCATTGCCAAGGGAGCCCGCCGGATCCGTTCCCGTAAAGCCGGTCATCTGGAACCGTTCACCCGAGTGGTTTTGCAATTGGCCAGGGGACGCGACCTCTTGATCGTTACCCAGGCGGATACGCTCGATGCCTACCTGCCATTGGGTGCGGACCTTGTGAAGACCGGCCAGGCTTCTTATGCCGTGGAGCTTTTAGACCGGTTCACCTATGAAGACGAAAGTGAAAATTATCCAGCCTATCAGCTTTTGACCGAGATCCTTCAGCGCATCGCTACCGAGGCGGATCCGTGGCTGGCGATCCGATATTACGAAATTCACCTGCTTGATTATCTGGGGTATCGCCCGCATCTGTTCAAATGTGCCAATTGCGGCAAAGATATCCAGCCGGAGGACCAGTATTTCTCCCCGGCTGCGGGAGGCGTCCTCTGCCCTGACTGCGGCGCTACACCTGCCCATGCGGGCGGTGCAAGGGAACCGCGGGATGTCTGGAAAATCTCCATGGATACGCTCAAACACCTGCGTCATTTCCAGCGTAGTTCTTATACAGAGGCTCAGCGCGCCCGCCCCAGTCTTGAGGTGCAGAACGAGCTGGAAACCCTTATGCAGAAATATTTCACCTACCTGCTCGAACGCGGTCTAAATTCCCCCGCCTTTCTCTCAAAAAGATCAAAAAATAGATCGTTTTCGTTTTTTCCCTCTTCGCCCAGCCTATCATGAATGTGTGCATCACCCATTCGACAATGGGTCCGAGATACTGCCAGAAAAATTCCTGGAAGGGCCGGCTGCGCAGGGGATAAAAGATCCGCGCCATGAAGGTCCGCCGCCAGAGAGCCTGGCCCATTTCCGATCGCATGATCGTTTTCTTGTATCCCTTGAACCTGAAATCCTGGTGTGCAAAGGCCTCTTTTATAGGACTCTGCGGCAATCTTTCCATACCCCAATGCAATGCTGATGCCCTCCCCGAATAGGGCATCCCCGCCGGCGGCATCTCCCACCAGCAGGATCCGTGAAGCCGCGAATGAGCTCCTCGGTTCGAACCAGCGTAAGGGATGCCCTTCCAATTCATACGAGGCCATGTCATAGCCGTGGTGACGGAATTCATCTTTTAACGCATCCGCCAGGGCCATCTTCTTGTCAGTTCTCTGGACGTTGCTGTCAAAGATCCCCCGCACACGCACAGGTTGGCCATTTTCCAGCGCCGGGAAATCCCACGAGTATCCCTGTATGCCTGCCGGTACGTAAAGAAAATCGAAATAGGAGTTTGCCTGTTTGTGGAAGGATGTCTGCGGCCGCGGCTCGGTGACTATCTCAAGCAGCCGGGCGGTATGGGTCTCTTCTTCCGGCACAACCGCCCGGCGGACGACGCTCTTGGACCCGTCCGCTCCCACCACCACGCAGGCGTGAAAATCACCCTTGTCAGTCTGAACAAGGACTTCGCTCCCGCTGGCGGTCACACTCTTAACAGCCACACCTTCATAAATAAGAAATCCTCTTTGTCGAGCCTTGCCGGCCAACCAGGCATCGAACTCATGCCGGCGGATGGTGCGGAAGGCGATCTTCCCTTTTTTCTCGCTGCGCATCCGAAACCCTTTACCGTCGAAGTCGAAATGCGCCCAGTCCACATCCCAATGAGGCACTTCCCGGATGTCCAGACCCAGCCCTTCCAGGATTACTTCCGCATCCTTCAAAATGCCTCCCCCGCAGAGTTTGTGGCGCGGATGTTGGGCTTTCTCCAGGATGAGCGTTCGCCCGACCATCTCCGGCGCGATCCGCGCCAAATGCAGGGCCGTCGATAATCCCGCCGGCCCTGCGCCTACAATGATCACATCGTAGCGGTCCAGAGTCCCCATTGCGCTTTATTTTAAAGGGGAATGCCAGCCTCTGCAAGGAATCCTTTTGTCAGGGATAAAGAACTCTCCCATTTCCGGTCCGTTGGGCCACATCCGGTGATGCTACAGTGTGTGATGGAGTGCAGGCTCATGCCCCGTAGCGGAGCGGAGTGGGTTGCGTAGCACCCTGTGGGTTAGCCTGCGAGTTTGATTTTGTGCTGGCTCCCGAAGGTCGAATAATTGAGAAACCCGTCTCTATCAGTAGCGAAAGTGTATTACAACTCCTTCATGTCAGAGCCGCCAGGTTACTGGCTGTAAAAATACAACCGGCTTGACACTGGCCGGTTGTATCCAATCAATTCCAATTAAATCTAGCAGCGAAAATTCTTACGACTGCGACATGGTGATGTTCAGCCGGTTTGCCAGGGGTGTGATATGTTTATCATACACCGCCTCCAGGTCGGGCTCCGGGCTGGCCAGGATCTCATCCCATATATGCGGGATGGCATGCGCCAGGCGGTCTTCGATGAGACCCCATAACCCCAGGCTTGGCAGTGACCGGCCGGTCTTGAGCCCTTCCAATACCAGCGGATAGAGAGCCGGGTCCGGCAGTGGGAATGACTCCAGCGAATCCAGCCGGGCGGGCAGTAGGCCGATCGTTTTGGGGAACAGGGTTTGGAATTCTCGGCTGGTCATGTGCTCGATCAATTCCAGGGCTGCCGAGGTCTGGGCCGTCTTTTGCCATATGATCAGGCTGGAACCTCCCGTGTAAGAGCAGCCATGCGGAATGGCCAGTCCCATATTTGCAGCCACGTCCGGATGCTGTGAAACCGCGCTGGTGATGCTCCAGGGACCACTGATGGCCACGGCGGCCTTCCCCCCAATGAACATCCCATCCGCGTCCCGCTCGCTCAAATGGTACATATCCTTGGAGATGAATCGGTATAAGCTTGAAAAAGGAGAGGATGGCGGACCGCACTTTCGGCCGGTCAAAAAGAACCACCTTATTTTGGGTATCCACCAGGTCCTCGCCCGCTTGCCAGACCCACATGGCCAGGTTGTGAACATTGATGTAAGACCGCTGGGTTGGCACGACCCAGGGAGATTCGACCCCTGCATCCTGGAGTTGCTGCAGCGTCTGTTCGAATTGCGCCGGGCTCTGGAAGGCCCCTTCCTCTTTGATCCCGGCTTTCGCCAGCAAATCCCGCCGGTAACATACAAGGCTCAGATCCGTCAACCAGGGGATTGCCCAAATGGCCCCATTGGAAGTGCCGCTTTTCCATACTCCCGGTACGAATGCTTCCGCATTGCCAAAAGTTCTCACATCGGAGGGGGAGAACGGCCGTAACGTATTCATGGAAGCAAAATCATTGACCCAGGTGGTCCCAATCTCTGAGACATCCGGATTGCCCCCATAGATGGACATGCGCATGAAATCGGACCAGCCGGTGCTGTAATCCAATTCCTGATAAGCGATGTCAAGGCCGCATTGTTGCTCGAATTCTTTCAGATCCCTTTGGAGGCTCGCTGATCCTTCGACAGAGTGAGTCATTGTGGAAAGAACTATTTTGCGGGGCATAAATTCACATCCTTGTCAAACCCATTTTATCATTTCGAGTCGAAAAATCTCATTACAACTCCATAAAAGGATTTCATGACTTAACCTTACAAGTCCGTCCCCCTTTTCTTACGGCCAGGTGATTTCCGGTGATTTATAGAAATTCACACCCAGCGCCTCCAACCTGGGCCCCTGTAGGGCCAGGCGGCCTTTATATTCGTACCAGTCTCTCTGGCTTTGTGGGGTCCAGCCGATTTCTGCGATCCCAAGGATGCGCGGAAAGGCCATATATTCAATATCTTCCATGGTATTTAATGTTTCGGACCAGAGCGGCGCTTCCACTCCCAGGATATATTGATCGGTGACTCCGCTGACGATAGTGGCCGGGTCCCATGTATACGCCTTTTCGACATTGATATCGCCGGCCCAGTCCAGCCCGAGAGTGGTGCTGGGTGTGTATTTCATATCTATGTAGGCCCTATCCGCCGGCGACATAATCAGCTGCGTCCCCTGCTGGATGGACTGCTTGGCAAAACCGTCTCCAGGATTCCAATGCTGCATGATGGAATTGGACTCAAGCCGGATTTGACCGATTTCTTCCCACCCGACCATTTGTTTCCCTTGATCCTTGACGATGGTTTGCACCCGCTGGATGAATTCCATATAGTCCGCCGGGCTGGTGGCCTGGGCTTCATCTCCCCCGATGTGAATATAAGGTCCCGGCGTCAGGGCAGCCAACTCTCGGATGACGTCTCCTACAAACGTATAAGTAATGTCTTTGCTGATGCAGAGGGTGCTAAAGCCTACATCGATGCCGGTAAAGAGTTCCGGGGCGATCCCATTGCAGTTGAGATCCGCATAAGAGGCCAGGGCCGCGGTAATGTGCCCTGGCATTTCGATCTCCGGGACAATGGTGATATAGCGGCTTTGGGCGTAGGCCACGATATAGGCGTAATCATCCTGGCTGTAGTACCCGCCCGGCGTGCCGCCCACCTCCAGGCTGCCGCCGTGGAGGGTCAGGTTGGGCCACGAATTGATCTGGATACGCCAGCCCTGGTCGTCGCTCAGGTGCAGGTGTAGGCGGTTGATTTTGTAATAGGCCAGCAGATCGATATAACGGGTCACATCCTTGACGCTGAAGAAGTGCCTTGCCACATCCAGCATCGCTCCCCGCCAGGCGAACCGCGGGAAATCCCGTATTTTCCCCGTCCCCATGGTCCATGGCCCCGGTTGGACCGAGTCCTTGTCAATGGCGGAGGGAAGCAATTGTCGGATGGTCTGGATTCCATGGAACAGTCCGGCCGGTTGGTTAGCCTTCACCGTCACCAGGTCAGGCGTGATCGTTAGCTCGTAGCCTTCCTCGCCAATTGCCGGGTCCGCTCCGGTTAAGCTGAGGAGGATGTTTCCATTACCAGGTATTCCCGCAGCCGCCTGGACTTGCAGGTTGTAGCCGGTGGAAGCATTCAATTTCTCGGCCAGGTACTTTCCCACTGCCAGGGTCGCCTCCGTCCCAGGGTCTGCGTAGATACCGGCCTGGCTGGTTAAGGTAAATACGCCGCCGTCAGGTTCCACAGAGACCGGCCGGGGAATGACACTCTCCATGCCGGGTACTGGGATCTGCGGGCTGGCGCTGGCGGTAGGAGTTGCTCCTATCTCGGCCGTAGGCGCTCTTTGCGTCTGCGGCATTTCCGTCAAAATCTCTACCGGGGTGGTGGTCGTACAGGCTACTAATAGGAAGCCCAGCACCAGAGTCAAGAGGTGCCTGGGGCTGTTTCGATGACATGCTTTCATGGGCGTGATATTCTCCTCATTTCAAATCGGGCAGTGGATTTCTGCCCGATCACAATATCATTTTACTCCATTTCCGATTCTCACAAACTGGTGCTCGTTGCCTGAGCAGGGCCTTCCTAAAGCCACCCTTGCCTCAGGTATAATGGGCCAGTTCTGTTCCCGGAGGCTGAATGATCAAAGCGCTGATATTTGATTTCGATGGACTCATCATGGATACCGAATCCCCTGAGGTGGAAGCCTGGCAGGAGATCTATTCCGAATATGGCCAACAATTCCCACTTGAAATATGGGTCCGGGACGTAGTCGGTTCCTACGTGACTAATTTTGATCCCGCCGGGTACCTGGCTCAATTGACCGGCCAGGCCATCGACTTGCCGGCTATGCACTCCCGGGCTTATTCTCAGCGGCTGGAAAAGCAAGGTCTGCTTCCGGCCTTGCCAGGAGTAGTGGATATTTTGAAATCTGCCAAACGTCTGGGATTGCGCCTGGCTGTCGCTTCCAGTTCGAAACATGCCTGGGTCGAAAAATACCTGCGTCAGTTGGATCTGGTTGATTTATTCAATTCCATTATTTGCCGGGAGGATGTCGAGAGGATCAAACCAGATCCCGACCTCTTCATTGCTGCCTTGAAAGCGCTGAATGTCCGGGCGGAAGAGGCCCTGGTATTTGAAGACTCTCCTAACGGTATCCTCGCGGCCAATCGGGCCGGCATCCGGGTCGTGGCGGTTCCCAACCCCATTACCGCCCATTGGGTAATTGGTGAGGCCGATCTGCTGTTGACTTCCCTGGCGAACATGCCGCTGAAACATCTGCTTGAATATTTCAACTCAGGCATCCGCCAGGAGACCCCTGCGGATATCCCTGCCGTCCATTCGGTTGAAGTAGCTGCCTTTGGCCGTCCGGCCGAAGCAGACCTGGTAGACCTATGCCGCCAGCATGGCCGGGTGTCTCTTTCCCTGGTGGCTTTACGGGATAAGAAACTGGTGGGCCATGTAATGTTTACCCCGGTCACGCTCGACCCTCCCTGTCCAGGTTGGTTCGGCTTGGGGCTGGGACCCGTGGCGGTCTTGCCGGAATTCCAGCGCCAGGGCATTGGCTCCCGCCTGATCGAGTTTGGCCTGGAAGTATGCCGTGAGTTGGGCATGGATTTTGTAGTCTTATTGGGAGATCCCCGTTATTACAGCCGCTTCGGCTTTATCCCCGCCAGCGAGTTTGGCTTGGGGAATGAGTATGGAGCTGAGGCTGCCTTCATGGTCCGGGAACTTAAGCCCGGAGTATTGAGAGGCGCTAAAGGGGTGGTTAAATACGTCCAGGAATTCCGCGAGACCGGATTATAGGTAGAGGTATCACCGGCCTGGCAAAGCCATGGTCCAAATTAAATAATCCACTAAAGGCATATTCCCTTCAGGGTATTAATCTTAATATCGGAAAAGAGGGGTAGAATGACAGGCGAAATTGGACAAATACAATGGAAAATATCACAAATAATTTAACCGAATCCCGCTATGCCGGTTGGCACGACGCGGTGATTCACTATGCAAGCCCTGACCTGTGGCGCAGTATCTGGATGATGGTCAATACTCTTGTTCCCTATTTTGCCTTGTGGGCAGTGATGCTTTACAGCGTTCATATCTCCTACTGGCTAACCTTGCTCCTGGCGTTCCCGACAGCCGGGTTTATGATGCGCACCTTCATCATCTTTCACGACTGTGGCCACGGTTCGTTTTTCAAGAACCGCAAGGCCAATGATACAGTCGGGTTCATTACCGGCGTCTTGAACTTCACTCCTTATTTCAAATGGCGCCGTGAGCACGCCATTCACCACGCCACTGCCTCGGACCTGGACGGCCGCGGCGTAGGTGATGTAAAAACAATGACGGTCGAGGAATACCTGGCTGCACCCTGGTGGAAGAAGGTTGTCTACCGGGTCTTTCGAAACCCAATCGCCATGTTCACGATCGGATCCTTCTCCGTCTTTGCTTTTGTGGCGCGTATCCCCAGCAAAAACGATAAGGGCCGCGAGCTCCACAGTGTCTGGTGGACCAATCTGGCCCTGGCCGTGATGATTACCGGAATGTGCCTGTTGGTCGGGTGGCGGACCTATCTACTTGTACAGGTGCCGGTCTTGCTACTCGGCACCTCAATAGGCGTGTGGCTGTTTTATGTCCAGCACAATTTCGATCCCACCTATTGGGAACGCCACAATAAATGGGAGTTCGTCAAAGCCGGCTTTGAAGGAAGCTCATACTATAAACTGCCCAAAATCCTGCAGTGGTTCTCGGGCAATATCGGTTTTCACCACATCCATCACCTGAACCCGAAAATCCCGAATTACAAGCTGCCGGAATGTTATCAGGAAAATCCTGTCTTTCAGGTGCCCCCGATGACCATCTTGGCCAGCTTGAGTTCTTTGAACATGAGACTCTATGACGAAAAAAGGAAGATGATGGTGGGTTGGAAAGGGCTGAAAATGTACCGTTCCCGCAAATCCACCCTGATCGCCTGAACATTAGTCGCCCAATAGTTAAACGATAAGCGAGACCGGCTCAGAAAGACCGGTCTCGTCTGTTATATCAACCATCCATTCTTACTTCAAAGGCAGGCTGGAACCGCAATAGGCGCAAATGGCCGAACGGGCCCCGGTCCAGATAACTTCTTGTGACCGCACTGGTCCGCCGCATCTCGGGCAGGCGGAAGGTAACACGGCCAGAGGATGAAACATTGCAGCTTGGGTAAAATTAATTGGCGAGGCAGTGGCCGCAGGGGCAGGAGCCGGCGTGACCGGCGCAGTCGGTGCAGCGGGTGCAGCCGGCGGCTGCCCTGTCTGTTGGGACACAGGTTGTGCGGCTCCCGAGATGGCCCATTCCAGCACCATACTGAGGCCAGCCAGTATCAGGATCCCCGGCCACCAGAATCCCGTCAGGAACAGGACTGCCAGGCCGATCAACCAGATGCCTGAATGCACATTTCGCCACGGACTCATCATTCTTCGTTTTCGGTCATATCTGTTCATAGTTTACCTACTGTAGAGTATACGTAATAGTGCGAAAAAAGTAACTTTATCTATACAACATTTAGGATTCCGCTTTATTAAATGATCAAGGCTACCAGGATGAGATTGCAAACGGTGGCCGAGATCAGGCTTGGCCATATACTATCCGTTCGTGAAGCCGCCCAGCCGCCGATGATCCCAATTCCCAAAAAGGTATAGACCAGCACATAAAGGATCCCTTGGAGCGGCGGAAGCACAAACGCGACCGGCAAATTGGGAAGTATAAAAAGAGCAGCTTGAAGGAGGATCGCTCGTCCTGCTCCCCAGCGGCGTTTGAACACTTGCAACAGCCAACCGCGAAAGAATAGCTCTTCACCGAACAAAGTCACCCCGCCGCTATATAGAAACATGGCACCCAGCGCGTTTGGTTTTGGATACCGGAGCAGCCATGCAAAAGTCGTGTCGGGAGGCTGGCCGGCCAATGCCAGCCTGAGCAGACCTTGGTAAGTATGGGACCAGGGCTCGAACGCCAGCATCAGCAACAGCAACCCGCCCAGGGTAATAGCCGTGACAAGGTCCACCTCTCGCCAGGAGACAGAGCGGAAACCAATCCGGCCGGGATTTTTCGACAACAAGGTCGCCGCCAACGGGACCACGATCCAGACTACGGTGAAAATGGGGAATGCGCTCTGGAGCAGGTTTGTGACTGGCAGCAGAACCACCAATGCCAGTAAAGCCCAGGTCACAAAGACGGTAAATGGAAGTTTCTGTTTGACTAGCAATCCTTCCTCCTTTATTCCTCGGGCTCTAATAAATATATTGGCCTTCTATGCATCCGACGGACCTGGCTCCCATCGAACAGCCTTCGCCCACTCCTCTGCCGGTAGATAGATAAGGTCTACCGCCGGGTCCTTCACCACTGAATAGACCAGCCGGTCAGCGATTTGCTCTGCCAGGCGGCGTTTCAGCTCCGCATATGCCTGGGCTGTTGCAGGGTGGGCTCGCAGATAATCCCGGAATAGGAGCGGGTAACGCTGGTTGGGCCGGCCTGGAACCCGCACGTGTGTATGGGTGGGCCGCTGGCCTTGCGGCGGGTCAAAGACCCATTTTCCCCAATCGGTTTCCGGGCCTTCGGCGCAAGGCGGGCGGTGGTCCCATGAGAAATCCTCCCGATGTGTGTAACCGAGCGCCTCCATGGCCTTCATCAATTCCTGGTCCAATGCAGCCACGCTAATCTGGATATCGATCACATCCTTTGCCGCCAGCCCCGGAACAGAGGTGGAGCCGATGTGGTCGATCCGTAACGCCAATGGTCCCAGACCTTTGCGGAGCACCCGGGCAATGGCGCGGAATTCATCCTGCCAACTCTCTTCATATGGAATGATTTCGATCATTATTTTTTCTTCGCTGGGAGAATAGCTTCTTAATCGTAAATTTCAACCAAATATAGGAATTTCGTACGAATGCAAAGGAAACCATGCGTTGATAAAGTCTCGAGGTCAACCGGCCTTCGATTGCTGCTATCTTATCCTGGAGAACGCTGTTTATTTCACCGGCTATATTTCTTTCACTAATGAGGGTCATAAAGCCTATCAGACATTCCGTGCAGATAGTTGGAAATGGCGAGGCTTTCTACAACCGGGTCGGGGCGTGGATTTGTTTCCCACTTCTCCAAAGCAAGGGTATACACATCCAGAATTTGGTTAACCATCTCGTTTTGTCCGGCTGTCTCTTGCACCAGCCGTGTAACTTCCCGGGCATCCTTGGGATCATACCGGTTTATCTCTTCTGAAATAATATCGGCAGTAAGTGGTTTATTCAGGACACGAATGCCGAAATTATTGCGGCGCAGCCATTGCAGCTTTTGAGTGGTCACCATACCACCGACCCCTTCCTGGCCGCAGCAGATTACCGCTGCACCGGAAGCCAGGCCTTCCAGGGCCGCCCTTCCCACTGCGAACACAACGTCATAAGCTCCCAGTTGAGTTTCGGGATCTGAGGAGGGGTTACCGCTTGCATATCCCATTATGTCTACGGTAATATTGTTCCGGGCACAGGCCTCCCGGACTACTAAAATGTTATCTTCATCGGCAATGTTATTAAGTACAAGGGCCCGCTTGGGAATGACGGGTAAAACCGGACGTGGTAAAAATTTATTCAAGTCGACAGAATTTAGGATCACAGAGATCTTTTCTGCCGGTATCCCGCATTCATATACAAGCCGGTCGAGCAGCGCATCGCTGACCGTCACATAATGTACGATCCTCGGATGGACTGGCGGCGTTTCTTCCCAGGGCTGCCATCCATGGCAAAAAAAGACCGCCGGAGTATCAGGAAACCGGGATAATGCCGTCATTGTCTCCATGTGATGCTGCCCGTGGATAAGATCTGGTTTTACTCCAATAGACTCCAGATCTTTGATAACCGGAATGGATTTATTTCGAAGTTCGCCGGCCAGGTCTCCAATACGAGGAGAATAGACAACCGGTTTATGGCCTCGGCTGATCAATTCCACGGCTAGGTCGCGGACGTACAGTTCCGACCCGGTTCTTCTTTCCATGAAAGCATTGGTGATGAGTACACAAAGCCCGCTTATGGTAGTCGGCATGATTTATCCTGATATTGGACTGACTTGCTGAAAATAGTATAGCATAATCGATTTGAAAAATATTCCTGCCAATTTTGAAAAAGAACCCGTTTCCTTCAAGGAAAAGGGTTCTTTCCGGGTTTCTACCTGCCTCGACAATGTTAGATTAGGATATTTGCCTTATTACTATCACGACTAAGGAATCAATTTTCAGGTTCGTTTTCCTTCTTTTCCGTCGAATTAAAAGTTTTATTCCTCAAAATTGAGATGTAGCATTGTCAAGTTATTGCCTCACATGATAATTTCCCACCCCCACCCATTTATACGTGGTCAGCTCTCGCAAAGCCCATCGGGCCGCGTGCGTGCAGCCGCTGGGTGGAGATGGCCACCTCCGCCCCCAGGCCCGAACTGGTTGCCGTCCGTAAAGCGGGTGCTGGCGTTCACATAGACCGCCGCCGAATCCACTTCGTTCACCCACCGGGCCGCGTGGTCTGCATCCGCCGTCAGGATCGAATCGGAGTGGCCCAGGCTGTGCAGGTTCGTGTGCAGGATGGCTTCTTCCACATTCTTTACGACCTTCAGGCCGAGTACCAGCGTCATCCATTCGGTGTCGAAATCCTCCGGCCCCGCCGGTGTGACCAGCTTACCCAAAGCCGGATCGAGCTCCTTCAATATTTCCGCAGAAGCCGGGTCCGCCCGGAAGGTGACCCCTCATGGCTCAAATATTCCACCACTCGCGGCAGGAAATCCGGCCGCCAATTCGGCATGGACCAGCAAGCGTGTCCAGCGAATTGCAGACGGATGGTCGCTGTGTCTTGGCATTCCGGATGAGCGGCAGGGCCGCTTCCAGGTCGGCGCTTTCATCCACGAAAATGTGACAGATGCCGGTCCCGCCCGTAATGACCGGGATCTGGCTGTTTTCCCGGCAGAACTGGTGCAGGGCCGCCCCGCCTCGCGGGATGATGATATCCACATATTGGTGTAATTTCAGCAGTTCCAGCACCAGCGCCCGATCGGGGCTGTCGATGAACTGGACCGCCTCCGGCGGCAGGCCTGCATCCGCCAGCACCGAGTGGATCAGCCGGACCAGCGCCCGGTTGGTCTGGAGGGTCTCGCTGCCCCCGCGCAGGATCACCGCATTGCCGGATTTCAAGGCCAGGCTGGCGACATCCACGGTCACATTAGGGCGCGCTTCGTAGATGACTCCCACGACCCCCAGCGGGACGCGTTGTTTATAGAGTTTCAGCCCATTGGGTAAGGTGGTCTCGTCGAACTTTTCGCCCACCGGGTCAGACAGGGAGATAGTCTGCCGCAGCTCGGACGCAATTCCCTTCAGCCGGGACAGGGTCCAGGGCCAGCCGGTCTATTAATGCCGGTGTCAGCCCGGATTTTTGCCCTTCGGCCACGTCCTGGGCGTTGGCTGCCAGGATAGGTGTCGCTTCCGCTTCCAGGCGTTCGGCCAGTTTGCTGAGGGCTTTATTTTTTGGTGCGGTGGTGGCCTGGCTCAGGATCCGGAATGCCCGTCGGGCCTGCTTTCCCATATCGTTTAACATAATTCTTGCTCCAACCCACATTGGGTTATTTGTCTTGTTTTTTGTATTTTCTTTTCCGCCTTTAGCGCCAATCCCATAATCTCCGGTAAATCTTTTTTCATTTATCCTATAACAATACCAATTTTATTCTTTCTTTTTCATGGCGGCGGATCTTTTCCCTATATAGCCTTTGCAACCTTGGCAACTTGGCGGTAAATCTTAAATCTTTTTCTGACAGTTTCATAAAAAGGTGTTGATCGGCACGCAAAACCGAGTAAATTAAGTTTCGACCAAGAAACCGAAATACCGGAGCTGTCGAATGCCGATCAACGAACTCTATCATAACTGGATGCGACGAATTTGTGAACTGCGACCGAACCAAAGAATTACCCAAGTACGGAACTTTGTCTGGTTGATGATTGGTATCTATCAAGAGTCATTCGGTTACTTTGAGCAAGATTGCTGGGGAAATCCCTGGTTCGGCAAAGTTGGTGAGTATCACCAGGCGTTGAGCCGTTTGCTGGATAACCCGGCAATCCATGTGCGGGAATGGTACGAGCCGATTGCGCAGCAGTGGCTGGAAGCCCAATGGCAATTGTCTGGGAGAGATCCGTCTGATCGTGGATGGAACGAAAGTTGGTTTTGGACATCAGTTACTCATGGTCAGTCTGGCGTATCGAAAACGGGCGATCCCAATTGCCTGGACCTGGGTCAAACATGTTCGTGGTCACAGCAGTGCGTACAAGCAATTGGCCTTGCTGAACTATGTCAGGACACTTTTACCTGTTGGTGCAGCCGTTTTTCTGGTCGGTGACTGCGAATTTGGCTCGGTGGAAACCCTGAAATGGCTGGATCAATGGCATTGGTACTATGTTTTACGTCAAAAATCAGATACTGTGCATCTGGCTGGACCAATCCAACGAGTGGAAACCGTTTGGCAGCTTTATTCAAAAGGCCGGTGAAAGTATCTGGCTCGGAGCATGGCTACCTGACTGCTCAGAGAGATCTACCCGACCAATCTGCTGGTCCACTGGCAAATCGGCGAAGAAGAACCCTGGTGCCTGGCCACCAACCTGCCTGATCGCAACAATGGCTTTGAAATATTATCGACGCAGGATGTGGTGCGAAGAGATGCACGGCGACTTCAAAAAACATGGTTTCAATTTGGAAAGTACCATGTTACATGATTTCTTACGACTCTCTCGTCTTGACCCTGGCAGTGGCTCTCTTATATGTCTGGCTGATCTCTGTCGGCGGTAATACTATCCATCAGGGCTTGCGTCATCTTGTCGATCGCAATGACCGCCGGGATTTGAGCATCTTCCAGATCGGCTTGCGCTATATCAAAAGGAGGTTGACCAATGCTTTTTCTGTCTCATATTCCGCTTTGTTCCTACCTATGACATCAAACTGTCAGGTGGCGTTTTTTTATTTCTTTTCCTGGCAGTATATCTTTTCCCTATTTTATTTCTTTGCGTTCTTGGCGCCTTGGCGGTTAAATTTTTTTCTTGGCGGTAAATTCTTGGCTCTTTTTTTTCTATAACAATACCAGATTATTCCTGTGAATAACTTCATCCTCATAATCCACGCCCGAGGATCGCCAAGATCTCCCGGGTCTTTTTTCCATATATTCGGCTCAATTCTGCCGCACTGTAATTGACCAGGCCCCTGGCTACTTCGCCGCCTTCCGCATTGATCACTCTGACCGTATCCCCTCGGCTGAATTTGCCTTTGCATTCCGTCACACCCACCGGCAGGAGGCTGCCTCCCTTGCGGAGAGCTTTTTCTGCTCCCGCATCCACGGTGATGCTGCCGCGCGACATTGTTCCCGCCTGCCAGGATGTAGCGTTTGCGGCTTTCCATGGTGGTGGTCAGGGGTGGGAAGCGTGTCCCAAAGGTCTCCCCCGCCACCAGGCGGGTAAGTACATTCTCTTCATTCCCGCCCGCGATGATCACTGTCGCACCCGAGCGGCGGGCCAGGTCGGCTGCCTTCAGCTTGGTAAACATTCCGCCCGTTCCCAGTTCGCCGGATTTGCTGCCCACCGCCTCCCAGATGGACTTTGGGATGGACGCGGCTGGTGATATCCTGGATGAGGCTGGCGGAGGCATCCGTGCGCGGATCGGCCGTAAAAAGCCCCTCCTGGTCGGTCAGCATCACCAATAGGTCCGCCTCGATCAGGTTTGCCACCAGGGCAGACAGGTTGTCGTTTTCCCCCAGGCGGATTTCCTCGGTGGCCACGGTATCATTTTCGTTGATGATCGGGATCACCCTTTGGGTCAGCAGTGCATTGAGGGTATTGCGGGAATTGAGATAGCTGGAGCGGACGGACAGGTCGGTCTTGGTCAGCAGAACCTGGGCGACTGTCACCCGGTAAATATCGAAGAGTTGTTCATACAGCGCCATCAGCCGAGGCTGGCCCACTGCCGAAAGCATTTGCTTGGCCGGCATATCCTTTGGAAGCTGTGGGAAAGGACAGGCGTTCTCTCCCCGCCGCCATGGCGCCCGATGAAACCAGCACCACCTGCCGCCCTTGCTGGTGCAATTGGGCCATTTGCCGGACCAGTTCGATCATCCGCGCCGGAGAAAGGGCCGGGGTCCCGCCGGTCAGCGTGGAAGTGCCCACTTTTACAACGATGCTGCGATAATGCATTTGCTTCCATATTGGGGGCTAGTTTATCACAAGGATGGTGATTACTTCTTATCTTTATCATCGCCCTTTTCCTTCTTCCTCTTTTTCCACATCCCCTTCTGTTTCCAGATGGAACCTGTGCAGGATCCGGTGGGCCACCGGGGCAATAATATACGCAACGGTCAACAGGAACACGATCCCGGAGTAGAGGGCATAAATGGAAGCGAATACCTTTCCGGCAGCAGTGGTAATGGGTTCACCGGGCCCATGCCCCCCAGGATCATGGACGCATTCAAAAGCGCGTCGATCCAGGACAGGCCTCCCAGGAAATGATATCCCAAAATGCCGACGCCAAGAGAACGGAATATGATGCCAGCGCTGTTGCCGCATGAATTGCAACTCGTTTTAAGAATTCCAATCGGGGAAGCAAGGGCTGACCATGCCGCTCATATCTCCAGAACATACCTGGCCTCCTATCCAAAAACCTGCAATAATTCCGTTTGTAGCCTGCCGGAGCAAACAACCTGACGTAATGCTCGATATCCCGCAGATGGTCTCCCACGGCCAGCGTATCGATGCCCGCGGGAGCATAGGTGGTATAGAGCACACTCCTCGTCGACGGCTGGATCTGGCTGCGCCGGTCGGGGCCGTAGATGATGTTCGAAATGATGCCCTTACCATCCAGGATCATCATATCGCCCGCCTTCACTTGTTGTTCTTCCCCGCGCAGCAGGGTATAGGTCTCGGCACCTGTTGTCACATCCAGCTTCAGGGGCATCTCCAGGCTGTCCAGGTCATGCCCGGCGGTCAGCATCCAATCGTTCATCTCTCCCATGAACATGGCTTCCACCAGTCCGGCCACACTGGGGATGGATTTTCCCTTGAACAGGATCGATTCAAGCTGCAGTTGGACGTGATAGGTTTTCTTGAAGCGTTTGTAATACTCCCCATAGACCTGCAGGACCGGCAGCTTTTCGAGCTGGGCCCGGCTCATCATACCGTAATGGGATCGCAATTCCTGCACCAGTTCCTCTTTATGGTGATCCAGTTCTGCATCCGAGGCCGGGTTGGTCACATTTCGCATCGCCAGCACGCCTGCATGCGCCCCCGGGAAGGTGCTTTTCCAAAGTTCGGTCACTTCAAAGATCATCGTTTTACCTTTCGAAGCTCGTATTTCCAATTCTTCCGGTTGTGTTATTTTTTTAAAAAGCGGAAGGTAGATATATCGATATGTTGGGTTGAGTATCTTCGGGCTCATTTCGGAGCAGTTGAAATTGCCGGGATTGCATGCCACCATTGTCACGGCAGATGCACTGGTTGGAAATGTGTACGAAAATTCGCCGGTACCGTCCGCGAGGATCAGGACGGGCGAGCCTCCGCCGCCTTGATGCATGGTCGGATTATTTAACCGCCCGGAATACGTAGACCTCGCAGTTGGCGCATGTTTGCCCGTAAAATCCATCCGCGGTCATGAGTGTGGCGACCGGAAAGTTCTGCCAACCGTTTGGTCCCGGCGGTGAGTGATCACCGTTGTTGGTAAATCCGTCATTGCCCAGGTCGATCGGCAGGCCTCCGTTGCGGCCTACGAACCATGGCAGCATCTTATTTCCAACTGATGTATCTCCAATCACCGCGACCCCCGCCCCACCGTTGTATACAATCTTTTGGGAATAGACCTGGCTGTCGGTCGTTCCTGTATCCAGCTTAACCCCTTCGAGGCCGTTGCCTCTGGCCGTAGACATATCCGACCCTACCCCGATGAACGTCTTCGCGTTTATGATAGTTCCATCTGAGCTCGTTATGTATACCCCTTCACGACTGTTCCCGGAAATGAACTGCGGGGTCACGGATTCTCCATACGAACTGAGAGCATTGTTGTCCGAATCGAATATCGCCACTCCCGCTTCGCCATTGGGGATGGCTGCCAATCCATCCGCTCCCAGGCCGATGTAGTTTCCATCTAATACATTGTTATGAGAACCGCCTGTAATAGGGACCCCATTCATACCGTTACCGCTGATAATATTCCGTTTGGTCACATCGGTTGCGCTGCCAATGATATTGGCGGTGGAGTTGGCATCAAGATTAATGCCGTCCTTCCCATTCGGTATGGCGGCGTTCCCGCTTCCGTTGGTGCCGATCCTATTACTATAAATACCGGCCCCCGACGCTCCCCTCAACGAGATCCCTGAATTCGTATTTCCGGATATCACGTTGTCGATGATTGTGGTATCGACATCGGACTGGCTCTCAATCCCGTTCAATGCATTTCCCAGGCCCGTATGGATACCATCCGTGCCGATGAAGTTCCCTTCGATGGTCGTGTTATGGCTTACCTTACCGGCTATTGTAGTACCTCCAAGATATATGCCTCCAAATCCATTGCAGACAATATAGTTATAACTGATGACAGTTCCATAGACATCCGATGAGTAGGTAGCTATCCCGTCCATGCTGTTGTTCACTTCTGCTGAACAAGTGGTGGAATTGCTACTGGCCCCGATCCGGTCGTAACTGATCACATTGTTATCCACAAAAGCCCCTTCGATATAAATACCTCTGCCATCGTGGTTTTTATAGATATTTAGATGCTGCAATGTATTTGCGGTGGAATTTCCAGCGGTGGCGCTGCCTATCCATATGCCATGACCTGGAGATTCTCGGATCGAAAGGTTTTCAAGGATGTTGTCATGCCCGGTAATGTGGAAAATGGAACCGGCGCTGCTGGGCATACTGGACCCACTGACGGTGATATTGTTCGTGTCGCCGTCCACGGTGATATAGTTGCCTTCCCACTCGATCTGTCCGTAGCTCAGAGTCCAGGATGCTATTTTGCGGGATGCCTGAAAAATTAATGATCACCCGTGTGCCAAATGGGATGGCCAGATCGGACGCCTCCTCGATGGCTGCTCGCAGGCTGCAGACGAGTCCGTTCCCGCAGATCCCATTCCCATGGTTTGGATCGGGCAAATCGGCGGTCGTATTCACTGTGAACGTGGTGTCCATAGCCTGTACTCTGGCAGGTGTAACCATCAATATTCCTCCAAGCAAGATCCATGTGCAGCCCATTCGAACGAACGTTGTCAAGAACTTTCGTGAATGTGTCATGCTAATCACCTCTCCCTGGTATGTTAAAACGCGTTTGGATGATAAATAGATTATACAATTTAATCGTTCGAATTTTCGGCCTTTATGGCAAAATTATCGAATGTTTAGTTCCAACCTTAAATTATTTGCGCATCTCAAACATTTGTGCTATTATGAGTATATGAGTATTCGTTCGCTCAAATCCATCTTTTATGGCCAAATTCTACCTCTCCCGGTAGGGGCGCATGGCGTGCGCCCTCTGACGGCCTCTATTCGTTTTACGTGTCCCGGTTCATTCGTTTGGGATTCGATTTGTGAAATGGCCCTCTGCCGATATAATTGATAATGTAGAGACCACCAGAGCAACTATTCGTTCCTTGAAAAACGGGAACGAATACGAATACGCCTCCATCACCTGCCTGCTGCCTGATAACTGATGAACGATCTCTCTTCCCTACCTGACTAAGGACTATCAGTCTATCGACTACGTATAAAGTTACTTCCCTATCCGACTAACGACTAACGACTGAGGACTATACCCATGGCGCTGATTCCCCGCAAACTACACCTCGGCGATAAGATCGGCATTGTCTCTCCCCTCCACTCCCGTCTTGCCGGATTTGCTGGCCCAGTGGGATCACGGCATGGAATTCCTGGAAAAATGGGCTTCGAAGTCGTCCCGGGCAACCACGTCCGTTCGACCGGTTGGGGCTATACCGCCTCGCCCCAGGAAAAAGCGGAAGATATCCACCGCATGTTCGCGGACAATTCGATCAAGGCCATCATATGCTCGCAGGGCGGCGCCACCGCCAACGGCTGCCTGGCCTATCTGGATTGGGGACCTCATCCGCACACATCCCAAGATTTTCCTCGGTATCAGCGATATTACCGTGTTACTGAATGCCATATATCGCCAAACCGGTCTGGTCACCTTTCACGGAAATGACTTGCTCTGGGGCTTCGGCAGAAATCCCTCGGAATATGACCAGGGCGAGTTCAATCCTCGTCTGGTGGAGGCCCGCATTGGAAAAATTCCTCCCAATCGGGACAGGCGCACCATCCGGGGCGGGACTGGCACAGGGATGCTCCTGGGCGGTAACCTCAATTGCCTGTTGAAATTGGCCGGTACCCCCTATTTTCCCGATTTCGAGAGAGCCATCTTATTCGTCGAGGCGATTGGGATCACGCCTGAAGGGTGTGACCACTTATTCCACCAATTAAAGCAGATGGGTATTTTTGCCCGCATCCATGGGGCCATCGTGGGTTATATCGATGGCCTGCAAAACAATGAAAAAGCCCTCCTCCAAATGGAAGACGTCTTGTTGCGTGTCACCCAGGGAATATTGCCTTCCCCATCCTGAAGGTAAATGATTTTGGCCATAACTGCCCCAACACCGTTTTCCCGGTGGGTGGGCAGGTGAAAATCGATGCTGATCAATGCACGATCGAGATCCTGTCCCCCTGTGTCATTTAACCACTTCCTTATCTCGCCGAGTATAACTTCCTATTGATAGAAATCCTTGTTTCCTGTTTATTTCTTAGTGTCCTTTGTGTAATTTCTTTTCTTCAAATTTGGCATTGTCGCAGTAAATAAGCGTTTTGTCAGAATTTAATCCCCCGTTAATTAATCCATTGACTGTACAAAAACCGGGGAGTATAAGTTCGACTCGAACAGGAAACCTCGTTAGGCGAGGCGTCTGCGTGGCAAACAAGCCATTGCCCCGAAATGTCGAGAGACACCAAGGGGTAAACCAGGCTGGGCCGGCCTAAGGCTCCGCCCGAAATGGCTGGGAAGCAACACCCTTACAGCCTGCAGTGCCAAAGCTACACCAGAGAGGTTCATCCGCCCTCAAAGGCGGTTTACGAGACATTTGCCCTCTGGTGATTAACCGGATGGCTTTCTTTAAACGCCATGCCCGGGTGGAGGTTGATCCGCCGAAACCAAATCATGGCGCGCAAGGAGATGAGCACGTGGATACAGATAACTCCTTGATCGTTAGCCGCTATTTCCCCTCAGGAATTGAAAAAAACACGAACAGCTGGGTGAGGGGGGCACCCAACTGTTCGTGTCAATATATTACTTTATATTGTCGAAAAATGCAAGCCCAATTGTCCGAATTATCCTTAGAAATCTGTTAGGGAAATGCCCCAGGCCGGAATTGAACCGACAACCTTAGCCTTAGGAGTGCTCTGCTCTGTCCATTTGAGCTACTGGGGCGCAGGAAAAATTATACCGTATTCTTGCGTTTCTTTTCAACCGTTGCTATACTAATGTAACAGGATGTCCATCGAGACCAATGAACTTTTTTATGAGTATCTTTTCTCTGTGATCTCTGTGGCAAAATATTTCTTCTTTACCGTTCAAAAGTCGATCTGAGATCGTCATAACAACCTCGGTTCGGGTGGGCCGTCGGGGCGGCGTGAGGAGCAGCGGAATCTATGGAGCCACAAAAGTTCGGACGGTACGAGATCAGGGGTGAGATTGGCCGCGGGGGTATGGCGACCGTCTACCATGCCTACGACCCGCGTTTCGAGCGCGAGGTGGCTATCAAGGTCCTCCCCCACGAAATGCTCCATGACGTCCAGTTCCGCACCCGTTTCGAGCGGGAAGCCAAGACCATTGCCATGCTCGAGCATCCGGCCATCGTCCCTGTCTACGATTTCGGCGAGGAGGACGGGCAGCCTTATTTCGTCATGCGTTACATGACCGGCGGCTCCCTCTCCGACCGGATGAAGGTTGGGCCCATGCCCGTTCAGGAAGCCGCCCGCCTGATGACCCACCTGGCGCCTGCCCTCGACGAGGCCCATGCAAAAGGCATCATCCACCGCGACCTGAAACCCGGCAATATCCTTTTCGACCAATATAATGATCCGTATGTCTCCGATTTTGGGATTGCCAAGCTGGCCGAATCTCAATCCAATGTGACCGGCAGTGCCATCGTCGGGACTCCCGCCTACATGAGTCCCGAACAGGCCCAGGGGGAAGGTATTGACGGCCGTAGCGATATCTACGGTCTCGGCATTATCTTGTTCGAGATGTTTACCGGCCAGCAGCCGTATCACGGCGATACGCCCATGAGCGTGGTGGTCAAACATATCACCGACCCCGTGCCTCATATCCTCGATATCAAGCCCGATCTGCCTGGCAATTTGGAAGAAGTGGTCGAAAAGGCCATGGCGAAGGATCGGACCCAGCGCTACCAGACCGTTCAGGCGCTCGCCGCCGATCTCACCGCGGTGGCGAAAGGGGAAACCCCCAAATTCCTCCATGAGGATGTCACTCTGGTGGGACCGCCCGTCACCACGGTCAAGGCCGCCAAACCGGTCCAGTCAGTCGCCGAGACGGTCCTGACCAAACGGGCGCAGCGTGCGGACAGGCATCTACACCCACTCCAACACCTGTCCCCCCAAACACACCGGGCTGTGGATCGGCCTGGGAGTCGGAGCCCTGGTTCTGCTGGTCGCTGCGTGGCCGGAATCCTCCTTCTCAACGGCAAGTTCCACTTTTTCGCCGCGCCTGTCCCCACCCAGACGCAGGCTCTTCCAACGATTACTCACCCGGTGGAAGACACTCCCATCATTGAAACTCCCATAGTGAGCCTTCCTCCCACTCTCACCGCTTCGCCCGCCCCCACCGAATACCCTCGAGCCGAGTCCCACTGCCACAATACAGGGTTTGCCTGTTCTCGGCGGCGCCGACCAGGTCGCCTTCCTGAGCGATTACAACATCTGGACGATGAACGTGGATGGAACCAACTTGACCCAGCTCACCGAGGATAATGCCGAGAAGCGGGACCTGCAGTGGTCTCCCGATGGACAGAGTCTTTTCTTTCTCAGCGGGAAGTGTATCCACTATGTGACCGTTGCGGATGGTAAGGACACCGCCCTCAATTGCTTCACCTCGGTCGGTTATCTTGAAGTCGTTTGAGATCTCACCGGATGGTAAGCAGGTGGCCATCAGTCTGGACCGGGTCCTTTACTTGGTTCCCTTCGATCTCGCCACCCTCTCCAAGGCCCGCAATTGGACCTATTTGCGGGATATGCATGGCTGCCTCACCTATGGGAACGGAGCCAGCGCTCAGAACAACCAGCCCATCATCAAAAGCGTGCGCTGGTCTGCGACGGGAAATTGATTGCCGCGGATACACTGGCCGTGTCGGCCATCCTTGACCCGGGTGGACCTGATCCTCGTCTTTGACATGTCCAAATGTGACAGCAATATCTCTTCCTGGCTGGATAATTTCCCCGGCAGCCGCTTTACCATGGTCGGCTTTAATTCCACCCCGGTCATCCCGTTCTTTTCCTGGGACGGCCAATCTCTCTTTCTCCTGAACACATCTGTCCGCTCGAAAGCCGGCTTATTGTATGGGTATAACCTTGAGAAGAAGCAAGGTGCGCCGCTGACTCCTTTAACTTCCTGCTGCTATCAAAGCCCCGTCTGGAGTCCGGACGGCAGCCAGATCATGTTTGCATACCAGGATATCGATCATACTGATGGCATAGAACTTTACATGATCCCTTACGGCACTCTTGGCACCGGCACCACCTACGAGCCCTTCGATTCCCCGACGGTCTCTTCACCAAGCCCGCCGCCGCCATCGAAATCGCCCTCCGCAAAGCGAAATACATTTTCCCCTATCCATTTTCGTAATTTGAAAATGGAGATCGCGGAGCATCCCCGATGTGGAACGCAGGGGAGGGAGGCTGTTAGGTCGGGAGGGGGCACCAGGTGAGGTCAAACCGCCCATCACTATCCTTCTCACCAATCCCGGCCCGGCATACACCAGTCCGGTATATATCTGCACCAGCGCCGCCCCCATCTCCAGCCGTCGCTTCGCATCCTCCGCCGACATGATTCCCCCCACACTCACCACCGGCAGGCGCCCATCCAATTTCTTCAACGTCAACCCCAGAATCGTCTCGCTGAGCCGGCCGAGCGGCGTCCCGCTCAAGCCGCCGCTTTCCTGCCGGCAGGGCGAGGTTAATCTCTCCCGTTCCAGGCTCGTGTTCGTGACGATGACGCCATCCATACCCGTGCGGAGGATCGCCTCCAGGGCATCCTCCAGTTCTTCTTCATTCAGGTCGGGCGCCAGCTTTACCAGCAAAGGCAGGTGTTTCTCCAACTTGGTTTCTTCCAGCTTCCGCTGGGCCCCCAGTTGCGTCAATAATTCTTCCAGGGCGGCTCGTCCTTGCAGCGCGCCTCAGCCCCACCGTATTGGGCGAGCTGACATTGATGGCCAGGTAATCCGCCAGTTGGGCGAAGTTTTGCAGCAGCGCCAGGTAATCGAAGACGGCCTCCTCATTGGGGGTTGCCTTGTTCTTCCCGATGTTCACCCCCAGGACGATCGATGCCGGGCGCAGCGCCGGCATGGATCGGCGGGCTCCGGTCCAAAGATTGAGAGCTCCCCGGCGGGTGGACTTGCGCAGCGTCTGCATGACCGCCTCCGCTCCCTTGCCCGGAAACCCCATCCGGTTGATGACGGCTTCATCCTCCACCAGCCGGAAGACCCTCGGTTTGGGATTGCCCGGTTGCGGCAGAGGTGTGACCGTCCCGATCTCAATGTGGCCGAATCCCAGTGTGGAGATACCTCGCCAGGCCAGGCCGTCCTTGTCATAACCCGCTGCCAATCCCACCGGATTGGAAAAATGCAACCCAAAGACGTCCACCGGTTTTTTCGGTGACCAATAGATCAGCCGCAGGATGGCTTCAAAAGGCGCAATGCCTCCCCAGTCGGATCAACTGGAGGGTTAAATGGTGAGCAGTTTCAGGGTCTAGCTTGAAAAGAAGGGATCTGATAAATCGGTACATAATGTTTGGCATAAATCGCCCTGAGGCGGCGTTCTCCTCAGGGTAATCGTTGATGTTGAATAAAGTATAGCATAATAAAAACCCTCCGTTAGCCTGCCCTCCCCTGTCTTGTGCCCACTCCGGCATTCCCTTTTAATATTCAAATACATCCCACTTTGTCATCATAAATTCACTTGTTAGAGTTATATTAGACCCATGGTGCCATGCTTGACCTCGCCTCTCCCACCGTCTAGAATTGGAGTAGAACTAGGAAAAGGCGCATTTTTATGGAATATCATGATTATTATAAAACCCTGGGCGTTCCTCGTGATGCCAGTGCCGCGGACATAAAGAACTCATACCGCAAATTGGCCATGCAGTACCACCCTGATCGTAATCCTGGCGATAAAAAAGCCGAGGAGCGCTTTAAGGAGATCAATGAAGCCTATCAGGTGCTCAGCGATGCTAAGAAGCGAGAGCGCTACGATCAACTGGGCGACTCCTATTCCCAATGGCAGCAGAACGGCGCTCCTGAAGGCGGTTTTGATTGGAGCCGCTGGACTGCCAACAACAGTCCGGTGGTCAGGCGGTCGATTTCAATGACCTCTTCGGCGAAGGCGGATTCTCGGATTTCTTCAGTTCCATTTTCGGAGGTGGGAACATAGGCAATATGGGCCAGGGAGTGCGAGGTCGGACTTCCTCGTCGAGTGTCCCTCACCGACCTATCAGCAAGAGGTCAGCCATCAGCCTGAAGGAAGCTTACGGCGGTACCACCCGCATCTTGCAGCTCGCGGATCGACGAGTGGAGGTAAAGATCCCCGCCGGCGCCAAGACCGGCACGCGCATCCGTGTCCCTGCCTCGGCAACGAAGGGAGCCGAGGGCAGCGCCGATATCATGCTGGTTGTGGATGTGGCCGAAGATCCGCTTTTCGAGCGGGAAGGCAATGATTTGCACACCCAGGTGCAGGTGGATATGTTTAAGGCTGCCCTGGGGGGTGAGTCGGAAGTAAAAACAATGACCGGCAATGTCCTCTTGAAAATCCCAGCCGGCACTCAATCCGATCAGGTCTTCCGCGTTTCGGGGAGAGGCATGCCTCTCTTAAAGGATTCTGGATTCGAAAGGCGATCTCTACATTCGTGTAAAAGTTCAAATCCCCGGCAGCTCACCGACCGGCAGAAAATCTCTGCTGGAAGAGGCGGCCCGGGCAAAATAGTGGAGAGATTGTAGGCACTGAGTTGTTAAAATACAGGTTCATGCAACAAGTTAGTTTATTATTCATTGGGTTGGCCCGGATAGGAGAAAAAAGTATGAAGAATAAGAAGGTATTTTTATCGGTAGCGGCAGGTTTGCTTTTCATCTCGGTAATGGCTTGCTCGGCCAGTGGTTTTCTTCCGACGACTCCCACGCGCGGTGAATGGGGCAGCCCCCATCCCCGGCGTCCCCACTGCCGTCCCGCAGGCGCAGCAGCAGCCCGTGGCGGCTCCAAACTTGGTGAACCAGCAGGATGCTCTCGTTTCCCTTTACCAGGCGGTCAGCCCCGGGCGTGGTCACCATTCTAACGGGTAATGCATTGGGATCGGGATGGATCTACAGTTCTGATGGGTACATCGTTACCAATCAGCATGTAGTCGCAGGAGCAACCAAGGTCGAGGTGGATTTCGTCGACGGGAATAAGGTCTATGGTAACGTGGTCGGTGCTGATGCGAACTCTGACCTGGCGGTCGTCAAGGTGGATGTACCTGCCGCTCAATTGCATCCGCTTACCCTCGCCAATTCCGATCAGCTTCAGGTCGGAGATATCGCAGTTGCCATCGGTGACCCGCTCGCCTTGAATGGCACCACCCTGACCCAGGGTGTCATTGCCGGCTTGGGACGCAGCGAGGAATCCAATGCCCAGGCCGGTACTATACGGGAGCCTTTTTCTCGACGGGTGATTTCATCGAGACTGATGCTTTGCTGAACCATGGCAATTCCGGCGGTCCCTTGTTAAACTTGAGCGGCCAGGTCATCGGCGTCAACCGTTCCATCCAGATCGATCCCTCCACCGGTATTCCCTCCGGCCTTGGTTATGCCATTTCCTCCAATGTGGTCAGTCGGGTTGTTCCGGAACTCATCAAGACCGGTAAGTTTGACTATCCTTACCTGGGCTTTCGTTCTTCCCCGATGGGCTTACATTGGATATGATCAGTGCCCTGGGGTTGAAGAGTACCTATGGCGCCTATATCACCAATGTGGAAGCCGGGCGGACCCGGTGAGAAAGCTGGTCTGAAGGGCGCCACTACTGCCACCACATTCAAGACTTGAATGCTGGCGGCGACCTGGTGGTCGCCGTGGATGGCCATAAAGTCCTGGAATTCAACGACCTGATGCGTTATATCATCGTCAACAAAGCTCCCGGTGATACCATTACCCTCACCATTGAGCGCAATGGCCAGGATCAAGATATCAAATTAACCTTGGGGGTTCGTCCGCAATAAGCAAAATGGGCCGGATTTTTTCCGGCCCGTATATATTTTCAGGCGTACCGTTCTTCTTTCCAGACATCCGCGCTGTTACTATAGCCTGCCTGCTCCCAAAAACCCGGCCGGTCGCGGCCATGAATTCCAACCCGCGCAGCCACTTGGCCCCTTTCCATAAATAGGGAGTCTTCAGTTCATTCCGGCCCGGGATGGCCCCCACCACGCCTCGCAGCGGGAAGCCGTGATCCGGCTCGGATCGGTTCGCCGTTGAAATGGGTGGCCATGAGGAAGTTCTCTTGCATGACCACTTCCAGCGGCAGGTTGACCGTGAATCCGTATTCGGCATGCTGCATGACGATATTTTGCCGCCGGCGTGAGTTTGATCAGCCCATGCTCCACCAGCGTCCGCACCGATACGCCTTCCCAGGTGGTATCGGCTTTGCTCCAGCGGGTGACGCAGTGGATATCCAGCTTGATGCTGGTTCGAGGCAGCTTGTTGAATTCCTCCCACGTCCATGCCCGTTCCTCTTCCACTTCTCCCCAAACCCGGAAATCCCACGTAGCCGGGTTGAAAACCGGCACGGGCCCGTAATGCAGCACCGGGAATTTGAGTGTCAGCGCCTGCCCCGGTGGCAGGCGGTTCTCCTTCATCAAGCGGAGCTCTTCCTCTTTGCGGACCGGATGGGTAAAGTTAAACATTTCAGACTACTCCTATCCGAATTATTATAACATTTTCCATTCCCATTTCAAATCCATCTGTCCCGACAATGTAATTTTTCGATCATGAGGCTAAAAACCTTCACCACGACGAACACGACGGAAAACCTGACCTCACAGGTTTTTGAAAACTGTGAGGTTTTCCTCCCGGCCGGAGCTCCGCCAATATCACCTCAAAAATCCCCAACTCACTGTTCACTGATCACTAATCCCTGCTCTTCATTGTATAATCCCCCCGTGCCTCGCATCTGCATCATCCCGAAAGCCTCCAATACCGGCGGTGTCACCTCCTTCCAGGCGAAATTGGCCGAGGGTCTTCCCGCCGCGGCATCGACACCTGTTACAGCCTTTCCGGCGGCCGTTTTGAGGCGGTTCTCCTCACCGGCGGAGTTCGGGATCTGGCTGGATTATGGAAGGCCCGCCGCCGGGGCATGCCCATTGTCCAGCGCCTGGACGGCATCAACTGGCTCCACCGCCGCTTCCCACCGGTCCCCGCCATTTCCTCAGGGCCGAGTACGGCAACCGGCTGCTGGCGTGGCTGCGTTCCCATATTGTGACTCACATCGTCTACCAGTCCGACTTCGTTCGCGGCTGGTGGCGGGACCGGTTTGGGCCCGAACGGGTTTCCGCCTCCATCATCCACAACGGCGTGGACCTGTCCCTCTTTACCCCTGAAGGACCTGACGAGCGTCCCTCGGATCGCTTCCGCTTATTAATGGTCGAGGGCAGCCTGCAGGGCGGCTATGAGACCGGGCTGGAGACCGGCCTGCAGTTGGGCGAATCCCTGGCCGGGAAATATCCGATGGAGTTGATGTTGGCAGGCAAGGTCTCCCCGGAGCGGTTGGCCTATTACCAACAAAAAAGCCGCCTGCCCCTGCAGTGGGCCGGCCTGCTGCCGCGTGACCGCATTCCCGCTCTGGATCGTTCGGCTCACCTGCTCTATTCCGGCGACATCAATGCCGCCTGTCCCAACTCGGTCATTGAAGCCCTCGCCTGCGGCCTGCCGGTGGCGGTTTTGCCACCGGCGCCTTGCCCGAGCTCGTCACCGGCGATGCCGGCCGGCTGGCCCCTTATGGCGGCGATCCCTGGAAATTGGACCCCCGGATATTCCCGCCCTGGCCCAGGCGGCAGCCGAAGTCCTGGCGGACCAGGCTCGTTTCCGCCTCGCCGCCCGCCGCCGCGCCGAAGAAGCCTTCGGCCTCGATAAAATGGTGGATTCCTATTTGAACGTGTTACTAAAATTAGTCTCCGACTTCCTAATCACAATAAAACAATCGGGTAATGAATTATTCTTTGTTTTAATTTCTTTCCTTCGTGTTCCTTCGTGTCCTAAGCACCGAAGTGTTCTCCTGCAGGGGTAGTGGTAATTTTTTCCCCTATTTCACCAAACGCGCCAATTGTTTCTCCTTATCCAGCCTCGCCCGGCTGGCGATCGGCGCCTCTAAATATCGCCGGATCGCCTCTTCGCTCGTATCTCGCTTGTAGAAATCCCGGAACATCTCCAGGATCGTCACCGTCTTGCTGGCATATGCCTCCAGCCGGACGGATTGTCCCGCTTGCACCATTCCCTCTTGCAGCACCCGGCAGTACAAGCCCGGCCGCTCGGCATCCCTGAACCGCTTGATAAAATGGAGATCGTTCATCCTTGCTGCCAGCGTCTTGCAAGGGATCCGCGGAGCCGTTACCTGTAAAATGGCCTCACCCACATATAGCTTATCCCCGATCGAGACGGACGCACTTTCCAGGCCGCCGAGGGTCAGGTTCTCCCCGAAGGTGCCGGGAAGCATCTCCATTCCCAATTCATTGGCCCACCATTTGTAATCCGGCTCAGTGTAAACATAAATAGCCTGGTCAGGTCCGCCGTGGTTCTTCTTATCCACCACCGCGTCCCCCGGAATGCCCAGCGGGGTCGCCCGCATCGGCCCCTCGACCGGCAGCTTATAAATGCCCGTCTTCCCGGATTTATCCGCCTTCCCAATCCTTCGTTCCCGTCCAATATTTACACTGGTCAATTTCATTCGATCATCTTTCATCTTGAAGCAGTCTCAATTATTTTTATACTTGATAAAGGTTCCGTTATTGAATTCCTCGAAGGCTAATTCCAGCTCTGCCCGGGTATTCATCACAATGGGGCCGTACCAGGCGATCGGTTCGCCAATCGGTTTCCCGGAGATGAGCAGGAACCTGACCGGCTTTTGCTCCGTGACAACCACTAATTTCTCGCCATCCTCGAACAGGATCAGGCTCTCATTGTCGGCCAGGGGGCTTCTCTTCAGGTCGAAATAGTTCACTCCCTCCGCCTCGTAACTGAACGGGTCCTTCTCCTGGCAGAACCGCCTCTCCCTGGATGACATAGGCCAGCAGGGTATGTCCTGCTTTGGTCGGGTGCGTAAATTCTGTCCCGGCCGGGATGGTCACATCCAGATATTCCGGGTCGGTGACGATGTCGCGCACGGGTCCCTGCGTCCCATCGACCTGCTCCGCAGATGACCTTGATTTTTACGCCGTTCGCCTTGGAGACCTCCGGGATCTGGCTGCTCTTCACATCCCGATAGCGCGGGTCCATCATTTTATGGGTGGCCGGGAGATTGGCCCACAGTTGGAAGCCTCCCATCCGGCCGCTCTCGTCCCCTTTCGGCATCTCCTGGTGGATGATGCCGCTGCCGGCGGTCATCCACTGCACCTCCCCGGGATTGATCACGCCCTTGTTCTTCATGCTGTCGCCGTGCTCGACCTTTCCCTCGAGCATATACGTGATGGTCTCGATGCCGCGGTGCGGGTGCCAGGGAAAACCTTCCAGGTAATACTCCGGGTTGTCGGAACGAAAATCGTCCAGCAGCAGGAACGGATCGAATGCGTGCACTTCCCTGAATCCAAAGGCCCGTTTCAAATGGACGCCGGCTCCTTCGAGAGTAGGTTTGCTCTTGATCACCTTGTGGATCTTTCTTATATTCTCCATCTTATATCTCCTTAGTCACAACTCAATACCAATGGCTCACGTCGCGAACAAAAAGAACCGCATTACCTCATAATAACTGTCGTTCTCGAACCGCACCGTCGTCTCATCCTTCTGAACTGCCCCCGGAAAGAACGCGTTTTTGTAGGCATCGTATGCCCGCCGGTACTCGACCTCCACCGAAAAATGGCCCGGCAGCTGCACCTGGCAGAGTGAAAGATCGCCCTTCAGCGCTTTCGCCGTCCCTTCCTTGATCCTGGAGACCGCCACATCCGGATGCAGGCTCACGGTCGAATTGCCGATGCCTTCCTTCACTGCCACCGTCTCGATATGCGGGTTGAACCCCTTGATCTCAGCGCATAAGCCCTGGTCGCCCGAGACAAAAACCACCGGCACCTTGACGGTCGCGGCTGCGTATGTGGACATCAGGAATTCGGAGGCGGGCCGGTCGTTAATGATCATGCGAGTGATCATGGTGCTCATGGTATGCGCCAGCGGACTGGTCCCGGCTCCGGCGCGGGAATGGTAGCCGATCAGGAAGGCCGCCCGGAAAGAGTTGTCAACTTCCTGCATCATAATAAAAGGATGCCCGCTCCAGCCGCGGATGAGTTTCACTTCCTTCGGCAGCTTCGACGCCTGGATGTTGCGGGCCAGGTCGTGCGCATCCTTCACCCAGATCTCGGTCGCCCCGGCCTCCAGCGCCCCTTCGCAGGCCGCCGCCACCTCCGCCGTCATCTGTTCCCGGAAAAGGCTGCTGTCGCTTTTTCCCAGATCGGTCTCGTCCCAATGGGTGACCCCGGTCACCCCCTCGATATCTGCGCTGATATAAATTTTCATGGACATTCTCCTTTCCTCTTTGCCCAATTTTACCGCGTCGCCTTTACTAGCACTCCATGTACCCATAAAAATTCAGGGTGTATCCTACCGGTCTTGGATACTCTCAGTAATTAAAATTTCATTCACTTAATAGCTTAATTATGTGACTTTGTTACAGACACAGGCTGGATATGCATCTATAATAAGGATAACTAACCAAATTAGACCTGAGAAATAGGAGATAAAAAATGAACCCGTTTATTAGTTGGATGGCGTCCTCTGCCGGTCGGATCACCCGTATCGTTGCCGGACTCGTGCTCATTGCCCTGGGATTTTTTGTTGTCAACAATACTGTAGTTGGCATCATCTTGATAGTAGTCGGCCTGGTGCCGCTGCTGGCGGGGATATTTGACTTCTGCGTTTTTGCCCCGCTTTTCAAAAATCCCTTCAGCGGCAAGAAAATCCGGGCCGGCAAGTAGAATCTTGCACTGAACTACCGGCTCAACCAAAGATAAATATAGAAAAACAGCGGCCTTCAGGTGAAAGACCGCTATTTTCTATTGAACGGGATGAGGTGTTTTAGGGATTAGCCTGCTGCCAGCGTCCGCCCCTTTGCAGCATGGAGCCGCCCACTGGAATGCCGGTCCCGCCACAATTGCCAGCGCTCAGTCCGTGGCCGCCCCGCTGAACCATCCAATCCGCCTGGGTCTGGGTGATGACGCCGTCGGACACTGCAGCTTCGAGCGCCTGGGTCCGGACCTCGACCATGAAGGCTGGCAGGTTAGCCTGGGTGATGCCGTGGTCCGTGGCAATCTGGTAGAGGGATTTGCCGGCATCGAACTCGGATTCGACCGTAGCCAGGGCCAGATTGAGCTTTTCGGCCAGAGCCTTTTCCATGTACTCGTGCAGAGAACCCATCTGCACCTGGACCTGGCTCGACTTCGCTGCGGCAACACTGGTGAAGAGAGCGCAGCCAGAAGAACAATAAGAGAACGACCATTAACATTTTCTTCATCATTTCACTCCTTTGTGAGATTGATACCTACAGGATACCGGATGAATGTAAAGAGCATGTAAAGGCATTAAAAAGATTGGTTAAATTAAATATCTGGTCATTCACCAAATTAAGGAACTATATTGCGAAACGGGCAATATAGTTATATAATATAACCATTAGATTATATAATCAAAAGGTGAAACATGCCCCTCTCAAATCAGGAAGCCATTCAAATTAACCAGGCTCTCTTCTCGCTGACACATGCTTATAAGTCACGCATGGCTAGGAGAATCCGCCCAAAGAAACCGGTATGACCATGTACGACTGCGCAGTGTTGATGGTCATTGGTCAGTTCAACCCGATAAATTCACGCGAGTTATCCAGGCATATGGATGTGGCCCCCAGCACGATCTCGGTTTATGTTCGCAGGTTGACCCAAAAGGGACTGGTTCGAGAAGAACGCGACCATAAGGACCGGCGTACCTGGTGGCTGCACTTGACCGACCTCGGTCGGTTCGCTTATCAGCAAATGCTGGAGGGGACAGTGCGCTACACTCGGGATTTCCTTTCCGGCTTGAGCGAAGAGGAACAGCAAACCCTGCATGGCTTGTTGCAAAAGGCAGCCCATGCTCTTGGCTTTAGTTGGCAATAGAAAATGAAACGTAAACTGGTCTTGATCAACCCGGTCAACCCGGCCCGTACCGGCCTCACGGTTAATAAAAATTCACGATTTCCGCCCATCAGCCTCGGGATAGTCGCTGCCCTTACTCCTCCTCCTGGGAAGTCGAGCTGGTGGACGAAAATTGGGAGCCATTCACATATCGGCAAGCAGATCTGGTTGGCATCACCGCCTTTACCGCCTCCGCTCGCCGCGCCTATGAGATCGCCGCGGTTTATCGCCAGCGCGGAGTGACCGTAGTGATGGGTGGGATCCACTGTTCGATGTGTCCGGACGAAGCTTTACAGTATGTGGATGCGGTGGTGGTCGGGGAGGCTGAAAGTATCTGGCCGCAGGTGGTGACAGATTTCGAATCTGGAAAACTGCGTCAAGAGTATAGAGGCGATTGGTCAAACCTGGCTGGCAGCGCCGGCCCCACGCCGCGACCTCTTTCACCCGGAGTACATGTTCGCCTCCATCCAGACCTCCCGCGGCTGCCCGCTGAACTGCGAGTTTTGCTCGGTGAGCGCTTTCAATGGTCAGCGCTACCGCCGGCGGCCAAATGCGGATGTGTTGGCCGAATTGGAAACCATCCCGCAGAAGATGCTTTTCTTTGTGGACGACAACATCATTGGGTATGGAAAAGAGTCCCGCCAGGCGGCATTGGAATTATTCAAAGGTATGGCGGAACGTAAGCTTGACAAATGGTGGTTTTGCCAGGCCTCCATCAATTTTGCCGACGATGAGGAGGTATTGTTTTGGGCCAGGAAAGCCGGCTGCCAAATGGTCTTCCTGGGTCTGGAGTTTGATGAGGCAGAAACACTCGATGAGATCCATAAACAGCTTAATCTTCAGAGGGGAGTGGATTCATATGGGCAGGCATTTGAACGGATCCATCGAGCCGGAATTGCCGTATTGGGGGCATTCATCTTCGGAATGGATGGGGACACACCTCAAAAATTAAAATGCCGGACCAATTACATGATCCACAATCCCGTGGATGTAATGCAGACCACTTTCCTCACACCCTTGCCCGGCACGCGCCTCTTCGAGCGGTATCGATCCGAAGGCCGCTTGCTTTATACCGATTTTCCGCAGGATTGGGACCATTACGATATGACCGAAGTCATTCACCTGCCTCGAGGGATGTCCGCAGACGAGTTGGCTCATTTCATGGGTTCCGGTAACAAGAAGATGTACGCCTGGCCGGTCCTGGTCAGGAAGGCGATCAGTACGCTTTTCCATACCCACAATGGCATGGCCGCTATGTTTACCTGGAGCTCGAACCTGAATTACCGCAATGTGGGAAAGGACTAGCTCAATTAAACGGACTGCTCGTATGGGGGAAATTGGAAATCTTGCGTCTCGCATGAGTTTTCTTTATCCAGCCACTTATGTATGCGATAAGCGCAAATACCGCATAGGTTGCTGTAACCATTAAAGTAGTATAATATCCATATAATTGCTAATTTAATGCTATAATATTAGTTGAAAAAGGGAGAGGCTATAGCGATGACGAAGCGACCACTGCCGATAGACCCGGCTGTTCCCGATTTGCATCTAGATGAAATTGACGTGGGCCGCCGGCTGCGAGAGTTGCGGGCGGGACGCGGCCTTTCCCTGCGCTCTCTGGCCGAAAAAAGTGGTTTGAACGTCAACACCCTCAGCTTGATCGAAAACCAGCGCACCTCACCCAGTGTGAGCACGCTTCAACAGTTGGCCCAGACTCTGCACGTATCCATCTCAGCCTTCTTCGAAACCAACCAGGGCAACAAACTTGTCGTGCATCAGAAGGCCGGGGCTCGTCCCAAGGCGGCCTTCTCCCACGGTTCCATGGAAGATCTTGGAGCTGGAATGTCGCGTTTCGGCGCCGAGCCCATCATCGTGACGCTCGAGCCGCATGCCGACAGTGGCAAGAACCCCATCGTTCATACCGGGCGGGAGTTTGTATATTGCCTGGAGGGATGTATTACTTATAGCGTTGATACCGAGACCTTCCTCCTTGAGCCAGGTGACAGTTTACTGTTTGAGGCTTACCTGCCGCATCATTGGAAGAACCTGGATGCCACTCCATCCCGCGCCCTGCTTGTTCTTAGTCCAATGGATGAACGCGATAACCCAACCGAACGCCATTTTTCGAAGTAAGGCCGGGGCAAGCCGGCGAAAGGAAGTGTCCAATGTCCAGAAAAACCATACTCCGTTGGGTTTTTACCATTGCCATCCTTTCAGGGGTGACCCTCTTTTGGGGATTGACATCGACTACACGCGTCCTGGCAGATTGTGGCACTCCGCCAAAGTCTTCATGCATCTCCTGTCATACGCCGGGTAACCATGTGGAAGTAATGGGCGAGTGGAACAGCATTCACCTTGAGCAAGATATGTGTACAAATTGTCATGGCGGCAATGGCAGTGCGATGGATAAGGACCTGGCTCATGAGGGCTTGGTGGCGCAACCCCTCAGCGATGTTTTCACCAATTGCCATAGCTGTCATCCGGCTGACTATATCGCCCGTTCCGATCAATTGGCTGCTTTTCTCAATATCACACCTGCCAGTTGTGCCACCCCAACCGCTATTGCCGTTTATGGTGGATCCGGAGGATCATATACCAATCGAATCGCCTTGCCACTCGACAACTCAAGGGGAATCGCCGTCTGGAAACCTATTGTGATAATCATGGCCGCTTTGGCCTGCCTGATGGTCTTTCTGCTCGGGTTGGTCTGGCTGGTCAGCCGTCGCCTGAAAAGCTAAAATTATAAAAAGAAGCATTCTACTTGCTTTCATGGGTGTAGGAACTCGGCCCACCTATCAGGTAAACCAGTTTATAAATTAATTTGATGAGGAGAAACGAATGAAAATAGCGGTTGTAACAGATGACCACCAGACCATCAGCGCCCATTTTGGACGTGCGGCCTTTTATGAGGTATTTACCGTGACGGATGGGAAGATCGTCCAGCGAGCGGCGCTCATGAAACCCTCCCATAACCTGTTCGCCAATGAACCTCATGACGAGCCCGGCTTTGCCCACGGCCAGGGACCGGCAGCAGAAAGCCGGCACGTACGCATGCTTGAGCCCATCCGCGATTGCCAGGTATTGCTAACGCGGGGTATGGGCCAGGGTGCTCATGACAACTTGATCCAGGCCGGCATCCAACCGATCCTGACCGACATCCACGAAATCGAACCGGCTGTAAAAGCTTATATCAACGGTCAATTGGTGGATCATCCTGAACGCTTGCATTGATCCTTTCCTCTCCCATCCTTCCAATGAATGATTCCATCTTCGAAATTCAGGCAGAATTTTGCAAGGTAATGGGCAATACCGCCCGATTGCATGTGCTCCATATCCTGCGCGAGCATCCTAAAAGTGTCAGCGAAATCTGCCAGGAAATCGGTATACCCCAAAGTAATGTATCCCGGCACTTGGCATGTTTGCGCAATGCAGGTGTTGTGGTTACTAAAAAGACCGGAGCCGGAATGGTTTATCAGATCACCGATGAAAAGATTGGTGAAGTCTGCGATTTAGTCCGTATTGTATTGGTCGAGCAGATCCATAGGCGCTTTCGGTCTATTGAATAGTACTGGATCCGCAAATATCTGGCGGCCGGGAATGGGAAACGTTCCGTGGAATTCATACTAAACCCCAGGCAATTCCATATAGTGGTGCTAAACAATGGAAGGTGATTTTCTGGCATCATCGCCAAAGAACCAATAAACCCAAAGTAATTCCAAGGTTTTGAGGGGACCTAATCCGTAAAATTAAGGCGGAAACTTCTACTCTAAGGGTGTGAGGAGGCTGGAATGAAAAAATGGATCCTGTTTGGGGTTTTGGCTTTATTCATTGTCATCGCAATCATTTTTTGGATACCGGGTTTTTTGGCGGTAAGCGATCTCACCGACTATCCGTGTGCCATCGGGCGAGGCCTTGCCCTGGTCGGATTCATTCTGGTCCTTTTCCAGGTTACCTTGAGCTCCAGGCTCCCCTGGCTCGAGCGCAATCTCGGCCTGGACAAAATGCTGGGGGTTCATCGGATAGTTGGCGTGACCGGCCTCGCCTTCATGGTATCCCACCCTGTATTTCACTTTTCATCTGATCTTCTAGCTATGGGCACGGTTATCCTGAAATGGCCCATGATCTTTGGTTTGATCGCCTTGATTCTCGTCATTATCACCGCAGGTTCCGCCATTCTCTACGGCAGGTTGCGTTTGAAATATGGAACCTGGAAAAATATGCACTGGTTTAGTTTCATTCTCCTCCCTTTGATCTTTACCCACAGCCTGCTTTTGGGAAGCGATATCGCCAGCCAACCGCCCTTGCGTGTTTTCTGGCTCAGCCTCGGCGCATTGTACCTCTTCCTCGTCGCAGCCATAATTTGGGATCGTATTCGTGTCCGCCGGCATCCCTTCCAGGTGACAGAAGTGGTGCAGGAAACCCCCGATGTCTGGAGCCTGCATTTCAAGGGCGGACCCGTGGATTACAAGCCGGGCCAGTTTGCCATCCTCTCGCTCCTCCGCCAGGGCCTTGCACCTGAACCACATCCATTCACGGTTGCATCCAGCCCAACCAGTGGTGACCTTGCCATTTCCGTCAAGGCGGTGGGAGATTTTACCTCGACCATTAAGGATACTACCCCCTCTGACCGCGCCTACATCGGTGTGCCCTATGGAACATTTAGCTTTCTGGACCATGACGCTCCGAACCTGGTTTTCATAGCCGGTGGCATCGGCATTACCCCGTTCATGAGCATGCTGCGGTACATGCTCGATAAGAAACTGGAACGGAACGTCCTCCTGCTGTGGGGTAATAAAACAGATCGTGATATTGCCTTCAGGGGAGAGTTGGAGCAAATGTCCGCCGCCATGCCAACCTTGCGTGTCGTCCATGTGATGTCGGAGCAGAAGGATTGGCCCGGCGAAAAAGGCTATATTGATACGCCCCTTTTGCAAAAATATCTGGATGGGTTCGAGAATCCCGAGATTTTTGTTTGCGGACCGCCCGTGATGACGACCAAGGTGATCCGGTCATTGAGGCAGCTTGGTGCGCCCAAGGCCCGCATTCATTCCGAGCGGTTTGCCCTGCGGTAAATCCGTTACTCATTTCCCGCCTCGTATCTGTGCAACGCCGTTATCGCCTGCGTTTATAGCCGGTCCGTTTGATTGGAGATGCGTTTCAACGGGGTAACAAGATGACAACAATTGCATGGCATAATCTTAATATTCTGGAAATTTATGGGAAGCTCAAAACTCGCCCAGAAGGCCTGAATGACCCTGAAGTTGTTGACCGCCTTGCTGAATTTGGGCGGAATGAGATTTTCCGGCGCAAGCCGATCAGCCCCTGGCGGTTATTACTCAAGCAATTTGTCAATTACTTCATCTTCGTCCTGCTTTTTGCAGCCATGCTGGCTTTTGCGGTCAGCTACCTCCCGGGGGAAAGTGGACGCCGCCTCACCGGTTATTTTATTCTCGGCATCATCGTCCTGAGTGTTGGCCTGAGCTTCTTCGAAGAGTACCGAGCCCAAAAAGAGCTGGAAGCCCTGGACAAGCTGCTGGTTTTCAAAACCACCGTCCTGCGCAATGGAGCCCACCTGCATATCGATGCGGCCGAAGTCGTCCCTGGTGACATCCTGGTGCTGACACATGGGCAGAAGGTTCCCGCGGATGCGCGCCTGATCGAAGCCCACAGCCTGCGCACAGACGAGTCGGCCCTCACTGGCGAAAGCCTCGGGGTTGACAAATCCCCCGAGCCGGTCGCTCCTGAGGCGGCGTTGGCCGAGCGCACCAGCATGGTATACGCTTCGACCTACATCACCCACGGGACCGGCCTGGCAGTGGCGGTATCCACCGGGATGGGTACAGAAGTCGGTCATATTGCGGAAACTTTAGGGCAAATGGCTGAACGTCCCACCCCTTTCCAGGTCGAAGTCCAGAAGATGGCCCGCCAGATGACAGTTATCGTGGCTATCCTGGCGGCAGTCGTGGCCGCTATCCTGCTCTTCGTCTTACATGAGTCGCCGCTCGATGTGGCCCTCAACACCCTCAGCCTGGCGATCGCCACCATCCCCGAGAGCCTGCCCATCGTGCTGACTTTTGCACTGGCCTTGGGCGCCCGCCAGATGGCTCGGCGTAAGGCCGTGGTGCGACGATTGTCGGTAGTCGAGTCACTCGGCTCGGTGGATACCATCTGCACCGATAAGACCGGTACCCTGACCCAGAACCTGATGACGCTCCAGCGGTTATATGTCGGAGCAGAATTGGTCGAGCTTCCGCAGGACTTGCAGAAAAATCCAGCCGCGCTAGAACTTTTGCGGGCCGGCATTTTGTGCAACGAAGCGACCCTCACCGAAGGGGCCGAACCCGAGATCCAGGGCGATCCGGTGGACACAGCCCTGGTCAAGGCGGCCCGGGCTGCCGGTCTGGACCCGTGGCAAGTGCGCAAAGACACGCCGAAGGTGAACGAGATACCCTTTAGCTCGGAACGCAAGATGATGACCACCATTCATGCCAGGATGGGCGGCAGATCGCCATCACCAAGGGGGCTCCTGGTCCTGTGCTGGCACATTGTTCTGGCTGTCAGGAAGGAGCGCAGGAATATCCGCTCGCAGACCAGCGCTGCCAGGCCATCCGCCAGCGGTGACCGAGCTGCAGGGCCAGGGGTTTTACGTCTGGGCGTGGCGAGCAGGGAATTGTCTGTAAATGATTCCCTCGAACAGGCTGAGAGCGAATTGACTTTCCTCGGGTTGCTGGCGTTGATCGACCCGCCCCGCCTCGGGGCTGCCGAAGCCATCGCCGTGCCCAGGGTGCCGGCATCCGGGTGGTGATGATCACCGGTGACAACGGCCTGACCGCCCAGGCCATTGCCGGGACCTTGGGATCGGGCAGCGTGTCGTGGATGCTCGCGAGATGGGAGACATCACCGGTGCAGCCCTGACCGAAAAGATGAAGGAAGTGGATATCGTCGCCCGCGCCACGCCGCAGGTGAAACAGCAGGTGCTTCAGGCCCTGCAGGATGCCGGGCATGTCGTGGCCATGACCGGGGACGGGGTCAACGATGCCACGGCCTTGAAGCAATCGGATGTGGGCGTGGCGATGGGACTGCGCGGCACGGATATTGCCAAGGAATCCGCGGCCATGGTGCTGCTGGACGATAATTTCGCGACCATCGTGGCCGCCGTCGAGGAAGGCCGGCGCATCTTCGACAACATCCGCAAGTTCACCAACTACCTGCTCAGCACCAGCCTGGGAGAAGTGTTTGTGGTGCTGGCGCTCTCCATCGCGGGGTACTTCCCTCTTTCGGCGATCATGCTATTGTGGGTAAACGTCGTCACCGACCTGGTGCCGGCCAGCGCGCTGGCGGCCGATCCGGTTGTACCGCACGTAATGAGACGCCGCCCGCGCCGCCACGACGAACCCATCCTGAACAAGGCCATCTATGCCACCATCGCCGGGAGCATCTTCCGCACATTGATTGCATATGGCTTGATTTTCTGGGTCGGGCTCCAGTTTGGCGGCGTGATATATGCCCGTACCATGCTGTTCACAAGTATCGTCCTGCACGCCTTTACGCGGGTGATGGTCGTGCGCCAGATGGACAGTCTTTCCCTTTGGTCGAACCGGGCGCTGCTGATCAGCTATGCAGTTGCGGTCGGGCTGCAACTGTTGGCCTTGTACACTCCGCTGCGGGCACTTTCGGCGTGATTCCGCTGGATTGGCGGGCTTGGGCAGTGATGGTGCCGGTTATGGCCGGTTCGTCGCTTGCGGGCGTCTACATGACCCGCTGGATCTTGAAATTATTCCCGCTATGGGATAAATAAATTTCTGCCCCGGTTTCCCTGATCGAATTTCTCAACAAAACACTTAAAGTGACAGATGATATATTAGCTTCGGTTTGAATTGATCATATTTTTTATCGGAGATTTGAATGCCTAATGGATTTGATATTCCCATCCCTTTCTTGAACCAGTCTTTTCATATTTATTTCTATGGCATCATGATCATGCTGGGAGTTATCGCAGCGACTCTCCTGGTAAGTGCCGAAGCCAAGCGCCACGGCCAGAACCCGGATGTTCTCTGGGATATGCTGTTTTGGGTGGTGATAGCCGGTATCATCGGAGCCCGCATCTGGCACATCCTGACCCCGCCGCCCTCCATGGTCGACCAGGGAATTACGACACATTACTACCTGACCCATCCCCTGATGATGATCGATATCCGCAACGGGGGCCTGGGTATTCCTGGGGCGGTCTTCGGCGGGGCGTTGGCCATGTGGATCTATACCCGCAGGAAGAAACTGAACTTTACCACCTGGCTGGATTTGGCCGCACCGGGTCTGGCGCTGGCGCAGGCTATCGGTCGTTGGGGTAACTTCTTCAACCAGGAACTATACGGCGCTCCCACGAACCTGCCCTGGAAGCTCTTCATTGATCCGGCTCATCGCCTGCCCGGTTTCGAGAACGTTGCTTATTATCATCCGCTCTTCCTGTATGAATCGCTTTGGAATATTGCCAATATGACCATCCTGCTTTGGCTTCTGCACCGTCAATCGGCGCAGCCGAAGCGCGGAGATATTATCTTGAGTTACCTGGTCATTTATCCGGTTGGACGATTCCTTTTGGATTTCCTGCGCCTGGATGCTTCCAGAGTAGCCGGGATCAACGCCAACCAGACTCTCTCGGCCATCGTGGCAGTAATTGCCATCGGAGCGCTGATTTGGCGGCACCGGCCCTCCCATACGGTAAAAGTAACCAATAAAGAGAACGTGCTATCCGCTCAGGATGGCACGTTGGTAGATAAATAAAAAGATTCCCGTAGCTCTATACTTCCAACCGATATAAGACCGTATCGGGTAGGTCAATCATCTTCTTCTCGAACAATCGGCAAGGTGGCCAACGCGAGGTTGGCCACCTGCAGCCCGACCATTCAGTTTCACAGGAGAGTTCTGATTTGCTGAAAGGTGCCTGAGGAGCAAATTAAAGCGCTTGTCGATTACTGCATGATTAGAGATGATAGTTTGACAATTCGCTAAAAATATTTTAGCAGGAACCCTTCATGAAAAAGTTTGAAAATATTTGAAATAATTGGCAAAATTTTCATCCGGCAACGCTCTCCATCTGGACCAATAATGGCAGCCATTAAAGAAAACGTGCCGTCCGGTCAGGATGGCACGGGCTCAAAGGCCTAAAAAGGGATGGCTTCCTTCATACTATACTTCCAACCGGTATAAGATGATATCGGAAAGGTCAATTGACTTCCATTGTTGGAATCCGGCTTCCAGGAATAAATCAGCCAGATCTTCCGGCTTCAGACGATGTGCCAGCGGAGGCCCAAAGGTTGTGTCCCGATAAGGCCATTCCAGGATGGCAACTCGCAGTCGGGATACACGCCGGGCTTCCTTTAGTGCCTTTAAAGGATCGTCGGATTCATGCAAAACCAGGCCAAGGAGAACCAGGTCAAATGAGGCTTCCTCATACGGCAGACTCTCGGCGGTTCCCTCACGGAAATCCCCGTTGGGGACGAACTGCCGGGCCACTTCCAACATCTCCGGATTGGCATCCACCCCCCAGGCTGCCAGGCCATGTTTGGAAAAAGATTCCGCAAACAAACCCGACCCTGTTCCGACATCCAGGACATTCGCGATTTTCTTTTCCTCCAGGCAGAGTTCAGTCACTTGCTCAACCTTCAGCAGTTCTACTCTTTCCGGGAGAGCGTAATAGTTCGATATCTCCTGCAAACCTTTTTTCGTGCATACAATTCCTCCTGATCATTACCCTTAATTTCTCTTGATTATTATATTTATCCCTGCATCCCTTTTTTGACAGGTAATTTCGCCATTTTCCAGGCGATCATCCCGTTCTTCATGCTGCTGGCAGTATATCCTGCCGCCAACAATCTGCGGGCGGCCGGCACGCTTCGGTGTCCAGTCGCGCAGATGCAGACGATCTCACGGCCTTCAGGCACTTCATGGATCCGATTTTTCAGCTCTCCCAAAGGGATTAATTTCGCACCCGCAATATGACCCGAATTGAATTCCTCCGGCTGCCGCACATCCAACACGAATGGGTGTCTGCCATTTTTTAGTTTCTCGTGTAATCCAAGCGCATTGATAGTTGGTACCGGTTCGCCTAGTAGATTTTTAAAGAAATTCACTTGCTCATCTCCACGTTGGTATAAAGGTAACAGACCTAAATAAAAAAATCAGCGTACTTTTGTAGTGATATCAAATTTCGGCGGTTTCTCAAGGTGTTTCTTGACCGCACAAAGTTCAGCCGAGCGGATCAGCGAATCGTAGTATTTCTCAGGGAATCCGGCCGGCACCTGGATTTCCAGGCCGACGGTTTCGACCATGCCGGTAATGGGACTATGATTGATATTTTCAACGATGCGGATGCCTTCGGTCGGCAGATTGCGTTGCCGGCAAAAACCAAGCACATAGATCCCTGCGCAAGTGCCGATGGATGAAAGAAATACTTCGAATGGGCTGGGGGCGCTGGCGACCGGAGGTTGGTCGGTGGCGACGGTAAACGTTCCAAAATGGGCGTCGACCCGTGAACCGCCCGGGAAGTCAATGATCATTTCCATATTATTCGTTCTCCTAAAACAAAAGATTTTTCCAAATTGGCAACCATACTATAGATGAAAAACTTCCTGAGAAGTGGCATTTCTTACAGCATTCCTCAAAAATGGCATTTACTCATCCCCAAACGCGATCTTCGTCCCGCAAGTTCTTTTCAGATAATAAACTCTTCAAGTAGCCCTGCGGGACGTTTCTGGTAGTTTCGGGACGTGTCCCGGTTTTTTAGGGAGTAAGCTGCTGTTGTTCATCCAACCATGTCCGCAGCGTTGGAATGTCGAAAGTATCGCTTTCCAGATCTTTTAGCGCCGTGGATGCAGGTGTCTCAGCGGGCAGGTCAAAGGCTGACATGATATCCGCGACCGGGATGTTGAAAGTGGTGGACACTTGCTCGAGAGTCATCCAACCTTTGATCGAGTTCAGTATCGGCTGGGACAGGCTGAATGAGTTCACCTGAAGCATTGACTTTGCCTGAGGTTGACCACACTCCTGCCAACTGGAAGCTGGCGATGATACCGAGAAATACGATCACAACGGTAATGCCATAAGCGATCGGATTGATTTTCATCATAATTTCCTTTTACTTTGCCCTTAAGGCAAGCCAATTTTGACTTCCATTGCGCCTTCACGGGGGCACTCTCCCACACATTCCAGGCAGCTGATGCAGTCAACACTTGTTATGGCGGTAGCGGTGTGCACCTGCAGGCCCATCGGGCACGCCTTGGAGCAAATCTTGCAGGAGGTGCAGGCATCCGCCTGGCGCTTGATGTAGATCGGGCTGAGCTTGCCGAGCAGGCCGCTGGCCGCGCCGAGGGGCAGGCATAGCGGCACCACGGGCGTTCGACAAATAAAGAACCGACCAGCGTCAGACCCAGCACAACCAGTCCGGGAGTAAATGTCCATTCGGCGATATTGATCAAGGCAGACCACGGGTCGTAGTCGCGGAAGACCATCACGCCGTAGAGCGCGGCTCCGGTCACCGCCCAGACCAGCACACCGTATTTGAGGAAACGCAGGTATTTATCGAGAAATGCCCATACCGGCTGCCCTTTCCGCGCCAGGGAACGGAAGAATTTGCGAACCGGTACAAAGCGCTTCTGCAGCCAGGCGCTGAAACTATGCAGCCTATCTTGTATAAAACCAAGGGGGCAGATCCAACCGCAGAAAGCGGAACGCAGCAGCAGGGCCGTGAGGAGAACCGCAATCGCCACCACCAGGTTGGAGAGATGCGTATGGGCAACATAAGATCCACCACTCGTGATGTACTTATAAAGAGTTTCCAACCCGCCGAATGGACAGTAAGCCTCCGGAGAGGCGGTTATATTTCCGGCGCTATCTCCGGCTGCCACATGAATGATCGTCACGTAAGCAATGAATGCAGCAAAGGCGAACTGGACCAATCGCCGTAACTTCTGGTGGGTGAGCAGGGATTTTAAACCCTTCAAGCGGAGCTTCACGAGGCCACTCTTTGTGGCGGTAGATTGGATTGCCATGATCATCTCCTCAATTGTGATGGTTGCATCATAATTTTCATCCATAAATTCTCATTGAAGAGAATGTAAAGTTTTGGTGAAGATTTGGGTGGTGAAATTTTTCAACGAGTGTGATCTTTTAGGTACCCTCTGAATAGTAGAAAAGAGACGACCTGCGTGGCCGTCTCTTTTCTACTTACATCCTTCGATGAAGTCAAACCCTATTTCTCACGGTCCATTTCCTGAACCACCACCATATCGAGGTGTGCATTCTTGGTCTTGGGTTCTTGTACCGTTTTGCTCGGGCGTCCCTGTAGGTTGGTTACCACTAGGCCGGACCATTGCCATTCCCAGGCGGGACAGGAGTGCCGGAGGGAGCTTGTAGGGTAGGTCCTTGGGCTCCATTTCCAGGTCCGGGCCCATAACCGTCTCCGCCTGGCATGGAGGGACTGGCAGAAGTTTGCAAAGCGGGTCCCTGTGATCCATTTCCAGGCCCAGGCCCGTAACCGCCTCCGTCAGGGTTGGGAGTATTAAAGGAGTTTGCAAAGCCGTCCCTTGCTGCCTGTTTTCGGGTTTTGGTGTCTGACCGCCTGATCCATTTTGATACTGCCCCTGTTGTTGTACCTGCATCTTAAATCCTTGCGGATCCATCTTCCCCATCGTAGCCAATTGCACTTGTTGCTGGATCCGGGTGCGCACTTTCAAGAGGGCAGGTTGAGCAGACTCTGGAGCGTCGGACATCAGCCCATTCATTTTCCGCAATTGGGCCTCCGCCCGCAGGCGGATCTGCTCCAGTTGTTGCAACATCTGCGGATCATCCATCCCGGCTGCCAGTTCGAGCGCCTGTTGCAGCTCAATTTGCAGGCGGGTCACGACCATTTCAGGAATTGGATTTCCAGCTGACAACAGGCCGGCTATTTCCATGATCCGGCGGTCGGAGAAATCCAGGTCGTAATTCAAACGTGATCGGGGAGTTCCTGCCAGCGAAACCAGGGCATCTTCACTCCACGTCTTGACCGGATATAGTGTTTGATCTGGCTGGCTGCCCTGAGCGGCATAAACAGTTGCCCCCGTACCTCCAAAGAAAAGCATCACGGCGATGACAGCGGCAAATAAAGGTTTCAACATGGGTGTATTCTCCTTTCTTCGAAAAATAGAACCGATTGCGGAAATCCAAATCATAGGACCCGTTTTCTGTTCTCGAGATACGGCCGAGCCTATTTCAGCAGCTCGTTTTAGAAAAGCTGCTTCGCCACGAGCCGCAGTTGCCGGGTCCCGTGGGGGAAAGGATTGGAGTTCATCGAGCGCGTCCATAATTTTTGGATTTGACTTGGTATTTCTCATATCAAGTCCTCTTTCTGCAAGATCCGCTGTAAAGAGGCCAGAGCCCGGTGTTGGAGGGATTTGACCGCCCCAACCGGTTTCTTGATCGAACGGGCGATTTCATCGTTCTCCCAGCCATCCAGGTACTTGAGTGAGATTACCTGCCGCTGGTCCGGAGTCAACTGTTGCATGGCCACCTGTATACATTCTCGCCGTTGGCGCTGGTAGGCGTCTTCTTCAGGGCTGGCTTGTTCATCCCGGTGTTCATCAGTGAGTTCCTCGGTTGGCGGCGGTTCACGTTCGTAAAAGTTGGTGATCCAGTTATGCGCCATCCTGAAGAGGTAGGCTTGCAGGTAATTTTCAGGACCGAGGCTGTCCTGCAAAGCATTCAGGAAGCGGTTGAAAGTCTCGGCAATGCAATCCTCTGCCAGATTCTGATCACCGAGCAAGCGCATGGCGTAGCGATACAGACGCGGGCTGAAGGTCTCATAAATCTGGGCCAGAGCCTGGTGATCATATTCTCGGGCACGTTGCAAGAGATCGGGATCAGAGAGCACTTTGTTTTCCATTGACTGAGACACGGATTAGGATATGCGGATACGGTTTAGGGGAATGATCTTGCACTTGAACTCTCAGTCTAGTGTAACAATTCATTGTATGAAGTTCTGGACGATATTGTAAAGATTCGGTAAAGAGATGCCCCCGGAAAACGGAAGCCAGTATCTCTGGCTAATTTGGCGTGTCATACGAATCAAAGGAGAATAAAACATGAAAAAAATGATCATTCTGCTCGGAGTATTGGTCCTTACCTTTGCGTTGGTGATTCCTGCTTCCGCCAACGGCAACGGCCCGGCCACTGGTCGGAACGGCGCTACAGGCCCGGGAATTGGCCCTCGACGACCAGAAGTATCCGGCACTTTTACATTTGCCGGAATTATCAAAGCCATCGGGGCCAATACTGTAACAATTGAAGCCGTTGGCGGCAACAAACTGGTCCAACCTTCACTCGGGGCCCAGCTCATGGTAACGGTGACAGCCCAAACCCGCTATGTTCTGCGGGATGGCACAACAACCACGTTGATCACCTTTGCAGAGCTGCAGGTAGGCCAACAGGTCAGCGTCCAAGGGGTATTTGCCGATAATATCTGGACAGCCTCCCGGATCACGGTAGGTGCCCGCCTCAGCTGCCTCCAATAAATTAAAATCCTGATATCGGTACAAGCATTCCTCCCATACAGGGAGGAATGCTTGTTTTTTTTTCACAATAATGTCGATTTACGCACAGGTGCTTGATCCTCGGTTACAGAAAGAGCCCACCCGCGCTGGAAAATGGTTTATGGTACCAGTTTTCATGCGTTACTTCCATACTCAACGGTCATGCTCTGAGCTTCAGAAAATCGGTAGATGAACCGATGTAACTTTTTCAAAGGGATTGCATCTTATTTCGTGATGGATGGAACTAACGCACCTTCTTTGATCGTTATATTAATAGAAATGGAGAATACATGAGCGAACTTTTAAATGATGCTATAAAGCAGCAAGTCCGGGATGCCTTTGAGCAAATAGTAAATCCGGTCCAGATCCTTTTGTTTGCCTCGAAAGCAAATTGCGAATATTGTAATGATACCCGCCAGCTTCTTGAGGAAGTGGTTGCACTCTCTCCGCACCTTGGACTTACCGTGTACGACCTGGATGAAAATGCAGCCATCGCCAGGCAGTACCGGGTGGACAAGGCCCCGGTTTTCGTCGTCACAGCCAAAAACGGTGATCAGCTTGTCGATACCGGCATTCATTATGCCGGAATACCAGCCGGCCATGAATTCAATACCCTTATTCAAGATATAGTCCTGGTGGCTGGGCGGGATTCCGGCCTAAAGCCATCGACCCGCGAATATTTGAAGAATTTAAAGAAACCCATTCACCTGCGGGTCTTTGTCACCACCTCCTGCCCTTATTGTCCTCAAGCCGTCGTACTGGCTCACCGGATGGCGCTTGAGAATCCGGCCATGATCCGGGCAGAAGGGGTGGAATTGATGGAATTCCCAGACCTGGCGGATCAATTTAACGTAAGCGGAGTACCCCAGACTTCGATCAATAGCGGCAAAGGCACAGTTGTTGGGGCGGTTCCGGAAGCGGATCTTCTGGCAGAGATCCAAAGAATTGCAGCCTGACGCCGTCGAAAAACCAGATAACGAGGAGAATATTCATCCATGCCCATTTATGAGTATCAATGTCATGATTGCGGCCGCGAATTTGAGAAAATGGTCCGCTTCTCCGAAGCCGATCACGATCAAATCTGTCCTGCCTGTCAAAGCCTGAACACAAAAAAGAAGATCTCCACATTTGCTTCCTTGGGTGGCTCCGGTGGTGAAGGAAATGTTTCCAGCGGCAGCAGCTGCGGCTCGAGCGGGGGTTTCACTTGAGCTGGATAAAAATCATAAACCGGCCGTGCGCCGGTTTTCTCTTTAAATAGACTGAACTCTGCCTGAGGTGCCATTTTTCGGGGAAACAGTGGCCGCCTCGGCTCTGCGTCAGAATGACCTGGTACTGGTCCGCCCAGGCGCGGCTGTCCCTGCAGATGGGTATCCCCCTGGCAGCGGGTGTTCTGGCAAAGTGGGGCATACTCCTCTCACCGGCCGTGGGAGCCATCTTGATGTCCCTGAGTACTCTCATCGTGGCAATCAACGCTCAGCTTCTGCGGGTCCCAAAGATGTGATCCGCCTGTTGACCCTATAAAAAAATCCCCCCTCGGGTGATTGACAAACGAAACATTTATTCTATAATATAGGTATGAAGACACATCCTCTTTTCCTCGTAAAAACGTCTCCATCCCTGCCATCGAAATCCTTTCAAGAGATTATTCGTTCCTTCTTCGATACCGCGTATCGAATACCCGTCGACATCTTTCCTGGAAGTATTTGAGTTTTCTTTGTACCTCAAGTTCAATTCACCTCGAACGCAAAAGCGGGCTAACCCACAGGGTGCTTCGCTAAGCCCGCACTCCAGTAGGATGATATATCGAAGTGTCGGGTAGCAAGTAGACTGATAACTGTTCACTGACAACTGCTCACTTCCTCTCATGGAAACCCTCTACCTCGCCCTCGGCACCAACCTCGCTGACCGCTTCGCCAACCTCCAGGCGGCCCTGGCTGCCCTTCCCCCTGCCGTGAAAATCTTGCAATCCTCCCCTATCTATGAAACGGAACCCTGGGGTGTGACCGACCAGCCTGCCTTTCTCAACATGGTCATTCAGGGAGAGACTCGTTTGTCGCCCACAGATCTCCTTTCCCATTTGAAGCGCCTGGAAAAAGATCTCGGGCGCCTTCCCTCCATCCGTTACGGCCCCCGCCTCATCGATATTGACATCTTATTTTATAATGAGCTGGTTCTGAACAGCCCCGAGCTGACCATTCCGCATCCTCATTTGCAAGAACGTGCCTTCGTCCTCGTTCCCTTGGCCGATTTGATCCCAGATCTGCTCCACCCCGTTCTGCATAGGCCCATCCGCACTCTCTTGAAAGAGGTGGATACAACCGGAGTAAAACGTTATGGAAAAATTGATCCAACAGCTTGAGCAGGAACCCGCTTTGGCCTGGAAAGTGGCCGTCAATATTCAGGGCCGCGATGATGCCTCTCCCGCAGCGGCTCGGGCTCGTGAGCGGGTCCGCCAGGCGCCTCTCGTCCAGGCGCTGATCTCCACTTGCGCCCGCGATCGCGGCGCCTATAAGAAATGGGATGGGTCCCATTGGGTCCTTTCCCTCCTGGCGGACTTGGGTTACCCCGCCGGCGATGAAACTCTTCGCCCCCTGATGGATCATTCCTTCGATACCTGGTTGGGTGCGAATCTAAATAAAGACCATGTGCGCATGTTGGACGGCCGCGCCCGCCGCTGCGCTTCCCAGGAGGCCTACGCCGTCTGGTGTTCGCTCCGGCTTGGCTTTGCGGATGAGCGCACGGACAGGCTGGTCCAATACTTGCTCGATTGGCAGTGGCCCGATGGCGGCTGGAATTGCGATAAACATCCCCAGGCAGATACCTCTTCCTTTATGGAGACCCTCATTCCCCTGCGGGCGCTGGCTTTGTATGCACGTATGACCGGGGATGCCGCCGTAAAACAAGCTGCTGCCCGCGCCGCCGAGGTGTTCCTTTGCCGCAGTTTGTATCTTCGCCGGAGCGATGGTCTGTTGATGGATCCTCATTTCGTCAGGCTGCATTACCCCCTTTATTGGCATTACGATATCCTCTTTGGCTTGAAGGTTCTTGCCGAAGCCGGCTTCATCCACGACCCTCGCTGTACCTGCGCCTTGGACCTGCTCCAGTCGAAGCAGTTGCCCGCCGGCGGCTTTCCTGCCGAGGAGACCTATTACCGTCCCACCCGTCCGGAATTGAGCGCCTATTCCCCCGTCGATTGGGGCGGCGCCTCCCGGAAGACCCTCAACCCCTTCGTCACCGCCGACGCCCTCTCCGTCCTCCGCTCCGCCGGCCGTCTTTAGTACCAAATAAACCCATTAAGAACCGCCTCCCGGTTCTTTTGGAATCCGCGTTCCACCTTTCTTTTGTGTTTTTCTTCTCTTGTGCCCTTCTTCTTCTCCGGGTTAATATTTTTTCTTTTCCGTCGTGCCCGTCGTGTCCGTCGTGGTAAATTTCTTTTCCCTCGTGTTCCTTAGTGACCTTTGTGTTTAAATTCTTTTATCTTTTTTCCTCGGGTTCCTTGGTGTTTAATATCTTCCTCTCCCCTTTCGGGTTTAAACAATGAACGCAGTATAATCATCCTCACAGGAGAAAACGAATGATTGACCCCAAACCTCTTCATTGGAAACCCGAACCTGGTATTGGCTATTCAGTCGTCCGGCGCCCCGATGGCGGCATGACCCTCACCTTCACCGATCTATCGGATGCCACCATCCAACACTGGCATGATTTTGCCCTCGACCACCTGCTCGGGATGGACCGCCTCACCCGTAACCTATACGATCTGCGCCAGGTCAAGGACATCCCCGCAAAGGCCGTCCACACCGCCATCGAGGTCAATAGCGATCCGGCCGCTCGCAACATCCGCGTGGCAGTGTTGGTCAATACCGAAAAAGTGGCCAATGCCATCAAGGAAATGTACTATGAGTCCTTTCCGGAAACATCCGCGGCCATTAAGATTTTTTCGGACATGGATGAGGCCGAAGCCTGGCTGAGTCGTCCGCTGGACCAGATGGTCTGATTGGTAGAGTGGCGCGACTCCTGGATCGATTGGGGCCGCCTTTCTAAAAGCCTTGATGACTCCTCTGACGGTAGGCAAGCATACATTCACCTGGGGTGAGCGGACCTATGTGATGGGGATTCTCAACCTCACCCCCGATAGTTTTTCAGGCGATGGCTTGCTGGCGGCAGGAGAGGCCGCACCGGAGAAAGTCTTGGAACAGGCTCGCCGCTTCATGGAAGCGGGAGCCGATATCCTGGATGTAGGCGGCGAATCCACCCGTCCCGGCTCGCAACCGGTGGAAGCCTCCGAAGAGCTGAGCCGCGTCGTCCCCGCCATCCAGGCAATTTCAAAAGAATTCCCCGATGCCTTGATCTCCATTGATACATACAAAGCCGCCGTGGCCGAGGCGGCCTTTCAATCTGGCGCTTCCATCCTGAATGACGTGTGGGCCTTGCGCGCTGATCCTGAGCTTGCCTCCGTCGTCGCAAAAGCCGGCCTCCCCGTGATCTTGATGCATAACCGTTCGAAGCCCTCAAATGTCGAAGTTCGGGAAAGGCTCGGCAGTGCTTATCAGGGTTCTGACTATGCCGATCTCGTCGAAGATGTGAAGCGTGAATTAATGGAGTTTGTTCAAATCGCTCGTTCGGCCGGGATTGGCGATGACCACATCATCCTTGATCCTGGCATCGGTTTCGGCAAAACCGTCGCCCAAAACCTGGAGTTGATCGATCGCCTCCGGGAGATCCGCCAACTCGGGTTCCCCGTTTTGTTGGGACCCTCCCGCAAATCCTTTATCGGCTATACCCTCGAACTTCCCCCTGACCGGCGTATGGAAGGCACTGCCGCCGCGGTCGCCGTTGGCATCTCCCGTGGCGCCGATATCATCCGAGTCCATGATGTGGAGTTCATGCTCCAGGTAGCCCGCATGGCCGATGCCATCGTCCGGGCCAAATCCTCCGGTAAAATGTAATTATCCCTGCCAGAAGCGCTGATCCTGTCGTTCACCTTTCTATGTCTTCCACTCTTTCCATAGCCCGCCAGCGGCATCACCGCCGCCAAAGAGACCTCCGCAGTGGCCGCCAGCGCGCCCAGCGGATGGTGCTTGGATTGGGCTTTGGGTTCAGCGCCGCCTTGGTGGTGACCATCCTGGTCGGAGTGTTTATGTATGCCGGCCTCAGCCGCGACCTTCCTTCGGTGGAGGCAGTGCCGGCTTTGTTGGATTCCAAGAACGGCGTTCTGCTCCAGCCCACCCGCCTGTATGATCGCACTGGCGATCATCTCCTGGCGGTTCTTTCTCCAACCGACGCCTCCCGTACATTTATCCCTTACAATCGTCTGCCGGCCTCCCTGGTGAACGCAACCATTGCAGTCTCTCAACCCAATTTTTGGGCTTCCCCCGGCTATACATTCACCGGTTGGCGCGATCCTTCGGATCATTCCACCCTTGCCCAAATTCTGGCCTATGAGTTGTTGTTGTGGGATGCGCCTGCCTCTCCGGTCCGCGCCATTCATGAGCGCATGTTGGCCGGTCAAATCACATCCCGCTATGGCCGCCAACAGGTGATCGAGTGGTTTCTCAATTCTGCCGATTATGGCCATTATGCTTATGGCGTTGAAGCTGCCTCCCGCTTATACCTGGGGAAATCTGCCGCCCAGTTGGATTTGGGCGAAGCGGCTCTTCTTGCTGCGATTGGAGAAGCCCCGGCCCTTAATCCCCTGGATGTGCCTCAGGGTATTGAAGAACGGCGGATCCTGGTCCTCCAGGCAATGATGGAACAGGGGCTGATCACTCCCGCCGAAACTGCTGCAGCCGTAAAGGATCGTCCCAAGCTTCTTCCCGCTTTGGCGGCGCCGGGCAGCGGAGATACGGCCGAGTTGGCTCCCGCTTTTGTCCACTATGTTCTCTCCCAGCTTGGCGCCCAGTATGGCGCCGGTCGGGTGGAGCGGGGTGGTTTGGCCATCTACACCAGCCTCGATTATGGCCTTCAGCTTCAAGCAGAATGTGTCCTCCGGACCGAACTGGCCCGGCTCACCGGATCCACCCAAACGATCCAGACTCGGGATAAAACCTCCTGCGAAGCCGCCCGCTTATTGCCTCCTCTCCAGGCCGGCCAGACTCTGCCGGATGCCCTCGCAAGTGTGCTTTTCCTCGACCCGCAGAATGGTCAAGTTCTGGCGGAAGTGGGCGATATGGGGAATGGCCTCCAGGCAAATACCCTGGAGAAACATCCGGCTGGGACGGTCATTACGCCCTTCATTTACCTGACCGGTTTCTCCCGTGGGTTAAGTCCCGCCAGCCTTACCTGGGACATTCCCGGCAGCCTTGCCTCCGATGGACAGATCTTTCATGGCCCTGTCCGCTTGCGCACCGCCCTGGCGAATGATTACCTTACTCCCGCAGTCAATCTCCTCGATCAAATGAGCCAGGAGAGTGTGGAGAATATTGGCTCTTCTTTTGGGTTACAGATTCCCGCCGAGGTTCACCTTCTCCAGGACGATTTCGGGATATCGCCTCTTACCCTGGCCGGTGCCTATGCTGTCTTTGCCAATAGCGGTGTCCAGGCCGGCCAGGCCGCTCCCGCTAATTCCCTTGCTCCCGTTTCGGTGCTCAAGATCGTGGGAACGGATCATTCCACCTGGGCCGATCGGACGACCTCTCAAACTCGTTCGGTCGTGAGTCCGCAGTTGGCCTATGTGGTCGATCAGGTTTTGAGTGACGAGACGGCTCGTTGGCCTTCTTTGGGTCACCCCAATCCGTTGGAAATTGGCCGGCCCGCCGGCGCGAAGATTTCCCCTCCTTGGACCTGTCCGGTGCATGGACGGTTGGATATACTCCTCAGCGCGTTGCCGTCGTCTGGCTGGGGTCAACCGGGGCCATGGATCAGAAGAATGAGGCCTCCGTGTTGGCCTCGAATTTATCTGCAGATGTATGGCATGCCCTCATGCAGTATGCCGTCCGGGACCTGCCCTCCGAAAGCTGGGAAGCTCCTGCAGGGATCGTGACGATACCCGTCTGCGACCCCTCCGGCCTCCTGCCTACGAGCGCCTGCCCGAACGTGGTCAATGAAATTTTCCTGGAAGGGCTGCGGCCGGTCCAGGTGGATGATCTTTACCAGACCATGCAGGTGAATATCGAGACCGGCTTGCTCGCCACCGTTTTCACCCGCCCGGAACTCGTGGAGGCGCGCACGTACATGGTCGTTCCCCCGCAAGCCCACGCCTGGGCTGTCTCATCCGGCATCCCTACTCCGCCAACTTCCTATGATACGGTTCAAAAACCGCCTATCCTCCCGGATGTTCACCTGACTACGCCGGAATTGTTTGCAGATGGACGCGGCATGATGGAGATCCGCGGCAGCGCCTCCGGGCCGGATTTCTTTTCCTACCGGTTGGAATATGGGGCTGGGCTGTACCCTCACTCCTGGGTCCAGATCGGTTCGGATGGGACCGTGCCGGTCACTGAGGGTTTGTTGGGCTCCTGGGATACGACCGGTCTGAATGGCCTCTATGCCCTCAGGTTGATGGTGGTCCGCCAGGACCAACGCGTCGACCAGGCGTTGGTGCAAGTCACACTGGATAATACTCCTCCCCAGTTGGCCATCACCCGTCCTTTGGAAGGACAGGAGATCAGCCTGGCTCAGGAACCTCATCTGGCCCTCCAGGCTCAGGCCAGCGATCCCTTCCTTTCCCGGGTGGAATTTTATATGGACGGCGCCCTCGTGGGGCAATCCACTAAATCGCCTTTCGGTGTTCTTTGGGATGCCCGTAAAGGCAGGCATGAAATGCGTTTGGTCGCCTGGGACCGGGCCGGTAACTCGACCGAAGCCACTGTCCACTTTACTGTTGTCAAATGAACTCCTTTGATCCCAAAATAAAGGAACACCGTTTTTTGAGTGTGTGCGGCGCAGCCGCACACACTCAAAAAACGTACTTCTCCAGAATTTTCGGATAGGTACAAAAAAACCTCCTGTGGATCAATTCCACAGGAGGAAGATCGTTCCTTTACGAATTCCTAAATTTATTTAGTCTGCATACCGGCAGGACCCTTGGGCGGCATGACAAACCACAATTCGCCATTGATATCGCCCGGAGCCTTGTCACCGGAGAAGTAATACAGCAGCCATCCGTTGAAGGTCACCTGGGTGGTGCCGTCTGAACGGCTGACCGTGCCGAGTTTGCTGGAATCGAGCTGGGTTCCATCCGAAGCCGTCGCATTGCTGCCGACGGTAGGAGTGCCCTGGGTCAGGAAAGGCATCCAGGTCAAGGCGCAAGCGCCTGTGCAGTTGCTCGTGTTCGAATTCGGCTGGTCCTTTGCAAATGCATAAAGAGTCATGCCCTTTGCATCCACCAGGTAATCACCAAAGAGCTGGCTGGAGCAAATATTCACCTGAGCCGGCCCGCTGGCCGAGCTGCTGCTTCCGGACGAAGAACCGGAGGAGCTCGAAGCCGGGGTGCCGGTCTCTGCCATCATTGGAGTGCTCGTTCCGGCTGGCATCGCCGTGCTCGCTGAACTCGAAGAGCTTGAGGATGAGCTGGAACTCGAGGATGGGCTGGTGGGACACAGGCTGTTTCCCGTCACAGGAACCACCGGCGTGCCGGTTCCTGAACTGGCGCTGGCTGGCGTCGTTGTGCCGGCAGCGGTGGTCGGCACGACAGGCATGCTTGTTCCAGAGCTAGGCATGGCTGTAGAAGTTCCAGAGCCTGGCATCGCCGGCGTGGACGTTCCTGAGCTGGAAACGGGACTCGTTGACATTGCTTGAGTAGAAACGCTGGTACTTAATGCAGGTGTTTCTGTCCCTAAACCGGTGACCGGTATGGCAGCCGAGCCTGTCGGTACTTCAGTCCCACTTGAAGGGGCTGACTGGCATGCTGAAAGTACTAAAAGGAACACTACTAGCGCGGAAAATAGAAATTTGCTTTTCATTAAGATCCTCCATAGTTTATTGTAAATTTGGCACTCACGTGCCGTGGGGAATTTACCCGGTTAGTATAAGTTTCAAAGCTTATACAGGTCTTAAAGGAGTTTAATAGTCTGATTATTAAGAGAAGTTAAAGTTTTCACCGGCTTGCCTATAAAAAATCTATCAATTCAAAAGTTGTTTTGGAATGATTCGCACATTCTCATCGGTACAAAAAAAAGATCTCCTGCACATAGAGATTGCAGAAGATCTTTTTTTATGCGTGAGTTTTATTATGCTACGATGCTTGCCCCTATTGACCTTATCGAACTATCTCTGGTTGCCTTGGGGAGTGATCACATACCAGACATTTTGTACGCCTTCACCGTTGGTATCCCCCGGGGCTTTGTCGTTTGCAAAATAATACACAGGGTGGCCATTATAGGTTACTTGAGTGGAGCCATCTGTTCGGGTGGTGGTGTTGAGCATGCTGGCGTTTACGCCGCTTCCAGCTGTGGGAGTTCCGTCAGTCAGTAAGGGAGGCCATACCGCCGCACAAGCGCCGTAGCAGGTGCTGGTATTGGCTGTATCCATTGTGTAGATATACAAAGTCATCCCTTTCCCGTCCACCAGGAAAGAACCCAGGGTTGTGCTCTGGCCGGCATTGACTACGCTTGGTGCTCCTGGTGTGACGGTAGTGTTGCCGGTGATGGGGACTACGGCTGTTCCAATAACAGTTGCCACTTGAGGCACAAGTGTGGATGGTGATGGCGTAGCCGAACCGCAAGCCGACACTATGAGCGCGAGTAGAATCAAACTTGAAAAAAAGAGTTTTCTTTTCATAAATTCTCCATAGATTTAGATACATGGGAAACTGTGTTTTAGTTCTACAATCAGGATATAGTATATTTAATATATATGAAATAAAGGTTAAAGGGTTTAATAACCTCGGTTTAATTTTTGGCGCGCTAATTTTCCCCCAAAAAGATCATTACCAAACAAGGTTGGATTAAGAACCTATCCGAAAATTATGGAAGAATCGTATTTTGAGTGTGTGCGGCGGAGCCGCACACACTCACGATGGATGGGAAGACCTTGCGCGGCACTATTCCCTTTGGTGAATTACGAGGCACACACTTGTTGACCGTCTATGTTCCCAAACAAGGGTTGGTATTAGTGCAAGCACAGGTGGATCATAAGGAAAATGAGATTGTGATTGCCCCACAAGTGCTTAGCCAGGTCAATTTATGTGGGGCAATCATCATCGGAGATGCCATGCATACTCAACGAGAGGTTTCCGGCAAATTGTGGAAGCAGGCGGGCACTTCCTTTGGTTTGTGAAAGGCAACCAGTCTCGCACTCTTTGGGCGATTGAAAAGTTGTTTGTCCATGAAGCGTGCAATCTACACCAAGGAGCGCCTCTCTCCAAGGAAATGCAGATGGCCTCCAAGGTCAGCAAGGGACATGGACGCCTGGAAACACGCACGCTCATGGCAAGTACGTTGCTGAATGATTACCTGGACTGGCCGCATGTCGCTCAAGTATTTCGTCTGGAAAGGACGGTCTGGCACAATCGTTATAAATACGGCGTTCCTCTTTATTTTCAGGATAGATTCTAAATATAATAATAAAATTGACAATATCTGCTTGGTCGCCCCAATTCCGCTGGTAAATTCTTTTCCTTTTTGCTGTGAGAGGTTAATGATGAAACGTCTTCTGATTGGCCTCACCGCCCTTGCGCTGCTATTAACCGCCTGTAGTTTGCCATTTGGATTCTCCAGAACTCCTACTCCCACTATCACCCGTTCGCCCACAGTGACTATAACGGTCTATTTCACGAATCTGGCAAATTACCTGGCGGGAACGGAACCATACGAAACTGCCGTAACCCGCACCTTGCCCGCTACCAACTCGTTGCCGGATATCGTGTTGACCCAGCTCTTCCTTGGCCCGAGTTCTCTTGAAAAGGAACTGGGGCTGACGGCCTTCTTAAGTGGAGCCACGGGATATAGCAAACTCACGATTGAAGAAGGTGTTGCGCGGGTATATTTGACGGGGGATTGTAATTCCAACGGAGCCACTTACACGATCGCGAATATGATCGACGCAAACCTTAAACAATTTCCCGAAGTTAAATGGATTAAGATTTACGATAAGAACGGGGAGACGGAGACTCCCGCCGGACAGAGCGGTTCCATCCCATTCTGCCTGGAGCCTTGAAAGGGCTACCCGATCGTCCTTTGATTTATTCAATGAAAGCGGGCCATTTCCACGGATTGTGAAGCACGAACGGGTTGGCAGGAGGCGCTTCCCATATTCCTCCGCCTGTGCTGCCGCATTCGGTCGATGACATGGCTTGAGGCACCGTATCTGACAAATTGCATTCCGGTATTACGGCAGGTCCGGTTCCAGTAGGTGTTGCCACAGGTGTGGGGTTGGCAAAAACATTCGGCCGCCCGGGTGTAGGATCGCAACCAAAGGTCAGGAATCCGCTCCCACTAAATAACCGGCACCATGTCCGGTCCATTGCCTCCACTGGCGGATAGGTGAAAATGTCCGCCGTCCGTCCATCCGATTTCACCAATCTCACCGTGCCGCCTCCGTCACTCAGGGGGATGTTCGTTTCGAACCGGAAGAAGACCAGGATCTGGCGTGGCAACATGCTGATATCCGGTAGGGTGAAGGCGGGAGTATTGGCTCCATTATCCAGCCTCCAATTCTTGATATTGACGGGATTGGTGCTTAGGTTGATCAGTTCTATGTATTCGTCGCCCACATTTATGGCGCCATCATCGTTCCAATCGGAATGCGGGTGAGGTAAAAATTCATAGATGATCACGAAACCCGGGATGGTGGTGGCAGTCCGGGTTGGCGTTTTCGTGGGGGTACGCGTCGGCGTCCTGGTGGGCGTATATGTCGTCACGCCTCCGCATAATGTGATCGGAAAATTTTTATTCTGAGGTTGAGACGGAGAGATGAGGGCAAAATCTCCGGCGTTGTTTCCGATGTCGTAGCAGGCGGTTGCGCCGACGGGCAGGCGCGCATAGCTTTGGTCGACATTCCCCGTAAGCGGCACAAGGTTCGTCCCTTCACGAGAATGTCGTTGATATGCACATCCCAACGGCATCGATGATATTTCCATTAAAGTCGAATAAGCCCAATGCCGCCTGAATCTGTCAGGCTTGGGGAAAAAGTCTGGTCGGCCCCGCTTAGGCTGGAATTTTGTGATGAAAGCAGCAGGTAATGCTGTCCGGCCTGGAGGATGGTATTACTTGCGATGGTTGCCACAGTAGCCTGGGTCGTTCCACAGTCTGATGACCGCCTGATCGACCAGCTGCTTATATTGACCGCTGCGCCGGTAGGGTTATACAACTCGACGAACTCATCATTATCTCCGTTCGGTCCTCTTGTGCGAAACTCGCTGATGACCAGATGAGTCGGAGCAAAAGGGGTAGGAGTACTGGTATCGGAGCCCGCGCTTTCTACCGGGGCGGCATTGGCTTTTTCCCCCAGCGACGCAGAAATGATTCCTATTACTAAAAGTAACGCTACAAGGAGCCAAAATTGCTCTTTTTTGCCGTGCATTTGCAGGATTCTCCTCCTCAAACAATCATAACATATTTAGAACTTATCCGAAAATTATGGAAGAACCGTAATTTTAGTGTGTGCGGCGGTGCCGCACACACTAAAATTACGACATCCTCTTTATTTCCGGATAGATATTTATTACTCTAGTTTTTGGGATGGTTTTTTGCGATAAAGTTTGTCCGACAATTGACATTCCACCCCTTTTTTGCTACACTAAGACATAGTTGTCAGACATCTTGAAAACCTATATTACATGTCCACTCTTCTAGTAAAAAACGCCGAGAGTCTGGTCACAATGGATGATCGCCAGCGGGAGATTTCCCGCGGAGGTCTTTTTATCCGCGATGGCTTGATCGATCAGGTCGGGCCAACTAATGAGCTTCCCGTAGAAGCGGATGAAGTCCTTGATCTTCATGACCATTTGATCTTTCCGGGTCTGATTAACACTCATCATCACTTTTATCAAACTCTCACGCGGGCTTTACCAAAAGTGCAGGATGCCAACCTATTCAATTGGCTTAAAGCGCTTTATCCCATTTGGGCGCGCCTGACACCGGCCGATATATTTATTTCCACCCAAACTGCATTATCGGAGTTGGCCCTTTCCGGTTGTACGACCGCTTCTGACCATCTCTATTTATTTCCCAACGGGTCCCGTCTCGATGATGAAATTGCCGGCTCCAAAGAGATCGGCCTGCGCTTGCATGCTTCCCGTGGCTCGATGAGCCTGAGCGAAAAGGATGGCGGGCTTCCGCCCAATTCTGTGGTGGACACCGAGACAAATATCCTTACAGACAGCCGCCGTGTGATCGAGGCTTACCATGACCCGCGTCCCGGTTCATTCATTCAAATAGTCCTGGCGCCGTGTTCTCCTTTCTCGGTGACCACCGAATTAATGAAGCAATCCGCCGTGCTGGCGCGTCAATACGGAGTCCATCTTCATACTCACCTGGCCGAGACGGAAGACGAGGAACAGTTCTGCCTGCAAAAATTTGGCCATCGTCCGGTGGAATACATGCAAGTGGTGGATTGGGTGGGGCAGGATGTCTGGTATGCTCATGCTGTCTATGTAAACAAAGAAGAAGTAAAGACCTTTGCTCACCATGGGTGCGGCGTGGCCCATTGCCCCACCTCGAATATGCGCCTGGCCTCCGGTATTGCCCCGCTCAAAGAATATTTGGCAGCCGGTGTGAAAGTGGGGTTGGGAGTGGACGGATCGGCCTCTAATGATGGATCCCATTTGCTTGCGGAGGTTCGCCAGGCCATGCTGGTGGCCAGGGTCAAGGAAGGGCTAACCGGTTTTTCCCTTTCCAATGATCCGGCGCGCAAACTCATGACCGCCCGGGAAGCCCTCCGCCTGGCTACCCGCGGCGGAGCGGACGTCCTCGGCCGGAAGGATATCGGCTCACTTGAGCCTGGAAAATGTGCCGACTTCTTTGCCGTCAATCTCAACCGGTTGGAATACGCCGGGGCTGGTCAGGATCCGGTCGCCGCGGCTGTTTTCTGCCAGCCGGTCCGTGTGGATTACACAGTGGTTGGCGGTAAATTCGTGGTTCGTGAAGGCCAGTTGGTCACACTGGATGAGCGAAAGCTGGTCGAACGCCATAACAAAGCCGCGAAAAGATTGTTGAGTGACTATTAGTACTTTTATGCCTGAGAAAGAAACAGAAAGAATATCCTTCGGCTAAGCTGAAATTTTGAATGCTATGAGCGATACTCACGAACTTCTCCTAAAAAAATATTTCCAACTTCCAGACCGCCTGGAAGCATCCATCGCTGGTTTGGAAGAATCCGAATTGGATTGGAGGGGTAAAGAAGGCTGGTCCATCCGTTCTTACGTTCATCATACCGTCGAAGGTGAGCTGCTCTGGGAGATCAACTTGCGGGCCGCCGCGGGTCATGACGGGATAGTCTTCCCGATGGCGTGGTATTTCTGCCAGGAGCAGGGTACCTGGGCCGAAAATTGGGGTTATGCGCGTCGCCCGATCGAAACATCCCTGGCCCTCTTCAGAGGCAGTACCCGCAACCTGGTGGATTTCCTGCGCTGCCTGCCGGAGGCCTGGGATAAGTCTGGCCGAATTACCTGGCCTGGCGAGACACAAGAAACGATTCTTAGCGTCCGCGACATAGTCCTCATGCACATCCATCACATGGACGGGCACACTGCCGATATCCGGACAATCCGGGAATTGCATAAAAAATAACATATGCCATCTCTTATTGAATTTACTCGAAATTTGATCGATGTCGCCATGGGTCGTCAAAAGGCTGACCTGGTCATACTCAAGGGTACCTGGGTCTGTGTTCAATCCGGCGAATTCATTTCGGATACGGATATTGCCGTCAAGGACGGGCACATAGCCTACGTGGGACCGGATGCTTCCCACACGATCGGCCCGGAAACCCGGGTCATTGAAGCCAGGGGAAGATACCTGGTTCCCGGCCTGCTGGATGGGCATATGCATATTGAGTCAGGCATGCTAACGCCTACCGAATATGTCCGGGCGGTCGCGCCTCGCGGCACCACCGGGGTATTTGCCGACCCCCACGAAATGGCCAACGTTTTCGGCCTGCGGGGCATCCAGCTTATGTTGGACGAAGCCCAACGGCAGCCCATCCACGTTTGGGTGCAGGTGCCGTCCTGTGTGCCCTCTGCCCCCGGGTTCGAGACGCCGGGTGCCGAGCTCGATCCCGAGGAGGTGGCCGAAGCCCTCACCTGGCCAGGTGTGGTCGGCCTGGGCGAAATGATGAACTATCCGGGGGTAGCCTCCGGCGACCAAAAAATGTTGGCCGAATTAACGGCCACCCGCCAGGCTGGTAAGGTCATCGGCGGCCATTATCCTTCACCGGATCTTGGAATTCCTTTTCACGGCTATGTAGCCGGTGGGCCCGAGGATGACCATGAAGGCACTCGCCCCGAAGATGCCCGCGAGCGTGTTCGCCAGGGGATGAAGGCCATGCTCCGATATGGCTCTGCCTGGCAGGATGTGGCAGCCGGGATAAAAGCAATCACCGAGATGCACTTGGATCCTCGTCACTTCATCCTTTGCACGGACGACTGCCATGCCTCCACGTTGGTCAGGGAAGGCCATATCGATCGGGTCCTTCGGCATGCCATCTCAGCGGGATTGGAGCCGATGACGGCCATCCAAATGGCCACCATTAACCCGGCTGAGCATTTTGGGATGAGTCGTGAAGTCGGGATGATCGCTCCGGGTCGTTCGGCGGATATCGTCCTGGTGGAGGATTTGAGCGATTTCCAGGCTGGGTTGGTCCTGGCCAGGGGCAGGCAGATCGCAGAGGACGGTAAATTATCGATCGATCTGCCGCAGGTTTCCTATCCGGATTGGGCTACTCACTCGGTTCATTTACAGAAGCCGCTGACCCCGCAGGATTTTAGGATCCCATTGCCTGCCCTTCTTTCTTCCATGCCAATGGATGAGGAACGCAAAGTGAAGGCCAATGTGATCGGAGTGATCGAAAACCAGGCTCCCAATAAGCATCTCAGTTTGCTAATGGTGCCACAGGGGGATGAGATCAAGGTGGATATCCAACGCGATATCTGTAAAGTCGCTCTGGTCGAGCGCCATCATCGGACGGGAGTAGTCCAGGTGGGGCTGGTAAGCGGCTTTGGCTTCAACCAACCCTGCGCTATTGCTTCTACAGTGGCACACGATTGTCACCAGATGATTGTGGCCGGCACCGATGAAAATGACATGGCCCTGGCCGTGAATGCCCTGGCGGAGGTCGGCGGCGGTCAGGTGGTCGTGAAAGAAGGTCAGGTGATTGGCCTGGTCGAATTGACCATCGGTGGACTGATGTCGACCGAACGAGCGGAAATCGTAGCTGCCAAGGCAGATACTATTTTGAAGGGGTTCCGCATGTGCGGATGTAATCTTCATAATCCCAACATGCAGTTATCTTTGCTGGCGCTGGTTGTCATCCCTGAGTTGCGCCTCTCGGATAAGGGCCTGGTGGATGTAACTCACTTTAATTTCTTGCCGGTCATCGAAGGACCGGCCTCGTAATAATGATGGAGGAGAATTATGGGACAATATCCTTTTCGAAGATTGCAAGCAGACCTGGCGAACCTGATCAGTTCGCTGCCGGCGGAGAGCCGCCTCCCTTCCGAGCCGGAACTGGCTCGGCGGATGGGAGTCTCCCGGGCTACCCTGCGGGAGGCCATGCGTTCATTTGAAGGCCAGGGATTGATCCGCCGCAGGCAGGGAGTGGGAACATTTGTGGTGGCACAGGTGCCGGTTTTAGATAGCGGACTCGAAGTGTTGGAAAGCATAGAAGCGATCGCACAGCGGACAAATATGCCGGTCAACATGGGAGAGTTGCAGGTAAAACAAGTGCCGGCGGATGCTGAACAATGCGAAACTTTGAACATTCCTCTCGGCACTCCCGTCACCGATGTGACCCGTGTCATCTATACCGACAGCCGCCCGATCGCCTTTTTGGAAGACATACTACCTGCCGATATCCTCAGTGTGAGCGAAGTCGAAACCGGTTTTACCGGTTCGGTTCTGGACCTGCTCCTGCGTCGAGGCGACCTCAAGTTATCCCAATCCCGCACCGACATTCGCGCCATCGGAGCTACCCAGAAAGTGGCCCGGGCCTTGCAGATCCAGCGGGATGCCGTCATCCTTCTCTTTGTCGCGAAACTCTATTCGGATGATGGGCGGGTGGTGGATTATTCGTTCAGCGATTTCCTGCCCGGTTATTTCCATTTTCATGTGGTCCGGAAAATCGGTTGAGTTTTGCTCACCAAAAAGGAGTTGCATATTCCTTGAAATTATTTTGTTTCTCATGTTCAATTGCTTATTCTACAAATTTTGACAATTTTCGGAGGTAAATATGCGTAGTTTTGCTGGCCGGGACATTCTGTCCCTGAAAGATTTCGAAAGGAATGAATTTTTCCACGTCTTTGACGTGGCTGCCGAGTTGGAGCCAATTGCCACCACCCGCCAGAACAGCGACATGCTCGCAAAGAAAACCCTGGTTACCGCCTTTTACCAACCTTCCACCCGCACCCGCCTGGCCCACGAAGCCGCCATGCACCGGTTGGGTGGTCATGTGACCGGCTTCTCGGATGCCAAGATGACCCGTGCCGGTGATTTCTACCAGGAGTCCATTAAAGATACCGTCAAGATGCTGGAATTTTATGGGGATGTGATTGTCATGCGCCATTTCCAGCAAGGGGCGCCCGCGGAAGCTGCCAAATGGGCCTCCATTCCCATCATTAAATGGTGGCGATGGCTGGGGAGAACACCCCACTCAAATACTGACGGATTTATATACCGTCATGAAAGAAAAAGGCACGATCGACGGTCTGACCTGGCTCGCAGTCGGAGATATGCGCATGCGCACGATGCATTCATTAGCATATGCATTGACCCAGTTCGATTGCCCCATCACCTTTGTTTCCCCGCCCGATATGTCCCTTACGGATGAATTCAAGAATGAGCTCAAGCAATACTCCCTCAATTTCCGGGAGGTCGAGCATGTGGAGCAGGCCATCGCCGAAGCCGATGTGATCCTGGTGGAACCGGTCGTTCAGCCCGATTACACCAAATCCCGTGATGAACGGGCCGGCAAGGATGTCGGCATGACCCCCGCCAATTACAAGATTACCCGTGAATTGCTGGAAACAAAAGCCCGCTCCGATGCCATCCTGCTCCATTCCTTGCCCCGCATGGATGAAGTTCCTACTGATGTCGATATCACCCGCTTTTCGCGCTACTGGCAGGAAGCCTTCAACGGCGTCGTCATGCGGATGGCATTGCTGGCATTAGTATTGGGAGCGATGGAATAAGAGTCAAATAGGCTGAAGTCTTATAGTCTTATAGTCTGATAGTAGGATTTTTAGATGGCAAAGATCAGGCGTTTTGAAGATTTAATTTGTTGGCAGAAAGCCCGGCAATTAGCCAACGGCATTCATGCGCTCACTGGCCATCAAGAATTTTCGCATGATTATCGATTGCGGAACCAGATTTTGGATGCAGCCGGATCAGTTATGCATAATATTGCAGAAGGATCTGATTCAGGAACTGATCTGGAATTCATTCGCTTTTTGAAATTCTCGCGTCGTTCCGCCAGCGAGGTCCAATCAGAGTTGTATTTGGCAATGGATCGAAAATACATCACTGAAAGTGAATTAAAGACCGCTTATGACTTGGCATCAGAAGTAAAGAAAATAATCAATGGATTGATCGCATATCTTGCGGAATAGCAAGAAAGGCTAAGCAGACACAAAGTCAGATGGATTAGTGGAATGGCCTGAATATACTGGCTCTTCCTAATCGAATTTTACGGAACGTAGATGTCCCCAATAGAATTCTTCCATTCTACGATACTGGTTACAGAAAGTGATGCCAATTACCATTAGACTAATCACTATTAGACTAATGACTATCAGACTAACGACTTTTTCCCAGGAGTTTAAAGAATATGCAAACCAACTTACACAACCGTGACCTGATTGGCGACCTCGATTTCACAAAAGAGGAAGTTGAAACCGTTCTGGACGTGGCTTTTGATCTGAAGCGCAAACGCGCTCTCAATGAGCCGCATCCTTATCTGCGGGATAAGGTGCTGGCAATGCTCTTCTTCTTCTCGTCCACCCGCACACGCGGCTCCTTTGAAGCCGGGATGGCTCAGATTGGCGGTCACGGTGCCTTTATTGAAAGTAAGACCACCCAGATCGCCCATGGGGATACCCCCAAGGAGATTGGCGAGATATTTGGACGCTACTTCGATGGAATTGCCATCCGCCATGTGGATTGGGGTATCGGCAATGGCTATCTTAATGCCGTCGCCCAGGCTTCCCGCGTGCCGGTTCTGAATATGCAGTGCGATATTTATCATCCATTCCAATGCCTGGCTGACCTCATGACCATCATCGAGAAAAAAGGCCGGGATCTTCGCCGCAAGAAAATGGTCGTTTCCTGGGCCTACGCCGCTTCTTATCAGAAGCCCATGTCCGTCCCGCAGAGCCTCATCTTGCAAATGCCCCGTTTCGGAATGGATGTAGTTCTGGCTCATCCGCCGGAGTTCCGTTTGATGCCCGATATCATGGACCAGGCCAGGGAACAGGCTCGCAAGTTTGGGGTCGGTTTTGAAGTGGTGGACGATATGGAGGCGGCTTTCAAGGACGCCGATATCGTCTATGCCAAGTCCTGGGGTGCCATGGTGCATACACCCGATCCTGACGAAGGCGCTAATATAATCAAAAAATATTCTCACTGGATTACCGACGAGAAGAAAATGAGCCTTGCCAATAAAGATGCCATTTATATGCATCCTTTGCCCGCCGATCGCAACATTGAAGTGACGGATGGTGTCATGGACGGGCCCCAATCTGTGGTTTATGATGAGGCTGAAAACAGGCTGCATGCACAGAAAGCTGTCATGGCCCTCACTATGAGTTAGGAGGTAGATTATGGGTAATAAAGTGGCAGTGATTGCCATCGGTGGCAATTCTTTGATCAAGGACCCTAAACGGGTCACAGTGGAAGATCAGGAACAGGCGTTAAGAGAAACCGCCGCCCACGTGGCCGATATGGTGGAAGCCGGCTGGGATGTGGCCATCGGTCATGGGAACGGTCCCCAGGTCGGGTATATCCTCCGCCGGTCCGAGATCGCCGCAAAAGTGGAGGGGATGCACGAGGTGCCCCTGGACGTCTGTGGCGCAGACAGCCAGGGCGCTATTGGATATGAGTTCCAGCAGGCTCTCCAAAATGAGCTTTTCCGCCGGAGCATCAAGAAAAATGTTTGCACGGTGATCACTCAAACCCTGGTGGATAAAAACGACAAGGCCTTCTCGAATCCCTCCAAGCCCATCGGCGGTTTTATGGATAAGGATGAAGCCGAACGCCGCCGGAAAGAAATGGGCTGGACGGTCGTGGAAGATGCCGGACGAGGTTGGCGGCGGGTGGTCCCCTCACCCATACCCAAGGAGATCGTGGAGCTCAATTCGGTCAAAGCCCTCATCAGCGCTGGCGTGATCGTTATCACCGTCGGCGGTGGAGGCATACCCGTGGTTGATGCAGGCAATGGCGAATATCGTGGCACGGCTGCCGTCATTGACAAGGATTTTGCCAGCAGCTTGCTCGCCCGCGAGATTAAAGCCGACTTGTTCCTCATCGCCACCGCCGTGGAAAAAGTAGCCATCAATTTTGGAAAACCCGATCAGAAATGGCTCGACCGGATGACCCTGGCGGAAGCTAAACAATATTTGGCGGATGGGATTCATTTTGCCAAGGGATCCATGGCCCCAAAGATCCAGGCCGTCATCTGGTACCTGGAGGCAGGCGGCAAGCAGGCCCTCATCACGAACCCGGAAAATATCGGTCGTGCCCTCAATGGCGAGACTGGTACATGGGTACTACCTTAGCTTTTAAGATTGTTCATCGTGATAAAATTAACAATGTTCAGACATCCGATGAATTAGAATCTATCCGAAGGTTGAGTCTGTGTTCTTGGACGTGTTCCGAGCAAAGCTATGCGAGTCCAAAAACAAAAATCTCAAGATATATTCGAATGGATAATTCGATCAAATTAAAAGGAGGTGGCCCCGGGAATATTTTGTAAGGTGAGCCCATGCATTTCAATTCCTACCCTTACCCACCTACTCATGGAGGAGTAACTATGCGTAAAAATGTAATGAAATTCGCCTTGCTGTCCATGGCCCTCGTTCTTGTTCTATCGGCTTGCGGCGGCAGTACCGGCAGTTCTAAATTGCCAAAACTTGGAAATAACTTTACCTTTGGTATGTTGCTGGTTGGTCCTCACAATGACCAGGGTTGGAGCCAGGCCACCTTCGAGGGCGGCCAATATGTGGAACAGCATATCAACGGCGCCAAGATGGTTTACCTGGAGAATGTATATTCCGGCTCGCCCTCATACCCTGGACAGACGGCCTCCCAACTGGCCGAACAATTGGTCTCGCAGGGCGCCAAGCTCATCTTCTTCAACTCCGACGATATGAAGGATGAAGCCCTCAAATTCGCCAATGCGCATCCGGATGTTTATGTCATCGGCGTTTCAGATGACTGGACCTGGAAAGATGGCAAGAATTTTCAGAACTCGCCCAACCAGGTCGACCTTATGGGCCGCATGGAATACATGAAGATGATCGCCGGCTGCTCAGCCGCGTTGACCACCACCACCGGTAAGATCGGCTTCCTTGGTCCACTGATTAATGACGAGACTCGCCGGCTGGCCGCCTCTGCTTTCCTGGGCGCCAAGTATTGCTGGACTGATGTCCTTCAAAAAGATCCCGCTGCGTTGACCTTCAAAGTCACCTGGATCGGTTTCTGGTTTAACATCCCCGGTGTCACCTCCGACCCAACCCAGGTTGCCGATGATTTCTATAACAGCGGTTTTGATGTTGTTATCTCAGGCATTGATACTACTGAAGCTCTCGCCGAAGCCAAGAAGGCCCATGATGCCGGCAAGACCGTCTTCGCAGTCTCCTATGATTTCAAAAATGGCTGCAGTCTGGCCCCCGAAGTCTGCCTGGGCGTCCCCTATTTCAACTGGGGTCCCTCTTACCTCAGGACGGTTAAAACTGCTGTCACTGGCAAATGGACTGAGAATTTCGAGTGGAATGCCCCGGATTGGAAGGATATCAACAATGCCGATACCAGCGCCGTTGGCTTCGCCAAAGGCGGTGGTCTCAGCGCCGATAATGCCACCAAGCTGGATGCTTTCATTGCCAAGCTTGCTGGCGGTCTGAACCTGTGGAAAGGCCCCTTAAATCTCCAGGATGGCTCTTCCTATCTGACCGGCGGCGTCAATGCCACCGACCAGCAGATCTGGTATCTCCCCCAGCTCTTGCAGGGTATGGAAGGCGATAGCGTTTCCAAGTAACCTCGGATAGTGTCGGGGGGAAGGCTTGCCTTCCCCCCTTTTTTTATGAGTTTCTTTGTCGAGGCAAGCCGTTTTTTGAATGTGTGCGGCGCAGCCGCACACATTCAAAAAAACGAACTTCTCCACAATTTTTTGATAGATACTTATTGACATAGAGCAGGATAACGATGAAAGTTGAACTCAAGGATATTCATAAGACCTTTGGCACAGTCCATGCCAATGTAGGGATCAATCTGATTGTCCCGGCCGGGACCATCCAGGGCATCCTGGGTGAGAATGGGGCGGGAAAAAGCACTTTAATGAAGATATTATCCGGCTTTATTCGAGCCGACCAGGGTGAGATCATCCTCGAAGGGATACCCGTTCACATTCAATCCCCTGCCGATGCCATCCAGTACGGCATTGGCATGCTCCATCAGGACCCTTTGGATTTCCCTCCCTTACAAGTCATTGATAATTTCATCCTGGGCCGCAAGGGTGGACTGTTGACCGATAAGACCACCGCCACCCGGGACTTTAAAAAATTAGCCGAAGAGTTTTCCTTTTCGATCGAGCCTGAAGCGTATGTGGATTCGTTGACCGTCGGTGAACGCCAGCAGTTGGAGATTCTCCGCTTGATCTGGCTGGGCGCGCAAGTATTGATCTTCGATGAGCCCACCACCGGCATCAGTGCAGCTCAAAAAGTGAAGCTCTTCGCGGCTTTGAGGTTGTTGGCCGAGCAGGGTAAGACGGTATTATTCGTTTCGCACAAATTGGAAGATGTGGAAGGGCTTTGCAGCCGGGTCGCCGTTCTCCGCCAGGGGGTCCTGGTAGGTGAAGCTCAACCGCCATACAGTACTAAAAATCTGGTGGAGATGATGTTCGGCAAGGAAATCCTGGTCGGTGATCGCAAACCTTGCGGCGCCGATGAGGTAGGCGTCAGCCTGCGGAAACTTTCCATGGAAAACTACCGCCTTAAGATCCGGGATGTGGATCTGGAGATTCGCTGCGGCGAAGTGATCGGCCTGGCTGGTATGGAGGGAAGCGGCCAGGGGTTATTCCTCCGAGCCATCAGCGGCATGTCCCGGACGGTGGGAGGAAAAATATTCATCAATGGGCGGGATATGACTGGCAAGACCTATCACGCCTTTAAACGACGGGGAATCTCCTTTTTGCCCGCCTCCCGTCTGGAAGAAGGCCTGGTTCCCGGCTTGAACCTGACCGAACATTTCATTATGGCCGAAAAACCCACCGGCTTTTTCATCAATTGGGAAAAGGGCCGCCTGCTCGCTGAAGAACGCATCAAGGAGTTCAATGTCCGCGGGACGCCTGCCAATACGGTCGAATCCCTCTCGGGAGGCAACCAGCAAAGGGCCCTTCTGGCCCTCTTGCGCTCAAATCTGACTTTGCTGCTCCTCGAGCATCCCACCCGCGGGCTGGATATTGAATCCACCATTTACATTTGGAATAAACTCAAGGAACGCTGTCAGCAAGGCACTTCCATCTTTTTTATCTCTTCAGATCTCGAAGAGATCTTGCAATACAGCGACCGCGTACTGGTCTTCTTTAGCGGCAATGTCAGTCTGCCGCTGGATGCTGCCAGCCTGACTACCGAAAAGCTTGGAGAATTAATCGGTGGGAAAGGCTGGCCTGAAATCGCCCCCGGGACAACTGCATGAAAAAAAACACCTGGATTAATATAGGGTTTCAGATCGGCGCATTGCTGGTGGCGCTCATCATAACAACGATCCTTTTATTGGCCGCTGGAGCGCCTCCCCTGAGAGCTTATTGGAGTGTAATTCAAGGGGCGTTTGGCTCGGGCCGTAACATAGTTGCCGTGCTGATCACATGGTCGCCCTTGCTTCTTACCACCGCGGGCGTATTGATCACCTTTTCCGCCGGCTTATGGAATATCGGCATGGAGGGGCAGATGGCCCTCGGCGCCATCTTCGCCACCGGGTTGATCCGGGTTTTGCAGGATACGAGCCTGCCGCCTGTCCTCATTATCATCCTGGGAATCCTGGCGGGGGTCGTCGGCGGGGCTCTCTGGGCTGCCCTGGCCGGAGCCCTCAAGACCTTCGGTGGCGTAAACGAGATCTTCGGAGGCCTGGGCCTCAACTTTGTCGCCACCGCGCTGACCATTTACCTGGTCTTCGGCCCCTGGAAACGCCCCGGTGTTGGTTCGATGTCGGGTACGCAACCGTTCAGCCCCAACCTGTGGTTACCGACCATACCGGGTACGGAATTAAGTATCTGGTCGCTGATAATATCCATCCTTGTCATTGGGGCGGTCTATCTGCTCCTGCGCGGAACTCATTTCGGCCTCAGGCTGAAAGCCGTGGGCAAAAACCCGAAGGCAGCTTTCTTAATGGGAGTCCCCACCTGGCAATATAGCATGCTGGCTTTCCTGCTCTGCGGAGCCTTCGCCGGGCTCGCAGGCGGCATCCAGGTGACCGGCATTTATCACCGTTTGCTGCCTAATATCTCCAACGGATATGGGTTCCTCGGTCTCCTGGTGGCTATGCTGATCAATTATCAGGCCCTTTGGGCGGCCCCCATCGCCTTCCTGTTCGCCGCTTTGAATATCGGCTCCGTCCAGCTCCAGATCCAATATAAAATGGATTCTTCCTTTGCCGGCGTCCTGCAGGACCTGCTTGTATTAATGGTGCTGATGGGCGAAGGCGCCCGCCAACGCTTCATGAAAAAGAGTTAGGTGTATCTATGGATCCGAAAATCATCTTGATTGGTCTGGCAGGAGTCCTGGCATCTGCCGCGCCTGTCATCTTTGCCGTCATTGGCGAGACCATTTCCGAACGGGCCGGCATCATCAATCTTTCCATGAATGGGACGGTTTTGCTGGCTGCCATGGGGGGGTTTACAGTCTCCTTAACGACCGGGAGCATCTTCCTCGGTTTTCTTGCCGGAATGGTCATTGGTGCGTTGATGGCTTTGATCGTGGCCTTCAGCAGTATCACCCTCAAACAATCCCAGGTGGCGATTGGATTCGTCCTGGCCCTGGCGGGCCGCGACCTGTCTTATTTTCTGGGAAATCCTGTCCTTAACCGGTCCGGCCCCCGCCTCACTCCTTTGCCGATTCCTCTCTTGAAAAGGCATACCGGTTTTGGGGACTCTCCTCTTCAACCAGGAAATAATCACCTATATCAGTTTCCTGATCATCTTCCTGGCCTGGTTGTGGATCTTCCGCACCCGTTTTGGTCTGATGCTGCGCGGTATCGGCGAGCGCCCGGCGGCTGCTTTTGTCCGCGGCGCCAACGTCAACCGGATGCGTTATGTCTATGCAATGGTGGGCGGCGCCATCGCCGGGTTGGCCGGACCAGCTTACTCACTCAGCGTCAAGGCCGGCTGGATGGGCACCCAATCTGGACTGGATGGCATCGGCTGGATCGCCCTTTCCATCACCATCTTCGGAGGCTGGAATCCCATTCGAGGCGCCTTTGGTTGCTATCTCTTTGCCTTCCTTCAATGGCTTGGGTTGGTGCTCCAATCCCGTATTCCTGGCGTTCCCACGCAGGTTCTCCAGGTGGCCCCTTTCCCCTTGATGATCTTCACTCTGCTGCTCGTCAACATCAGCGATGCCGAGTGGGTCAGCCGCATGCTGGCAGCCCTGCCCGAACGCCTCCGCCGGGTCATACTCAAGATCCTGCGGGCCCTGCGCGCCTCGCCGCCTGCCTCTCTTGGGAATTCCATTCGAGTCAGAATAAACCATATTCTTGTATTCCGGCCTATTGGGGTGGTGGAATGGAATTGCAAAGTCAAATAAAGCAGAAACCGCTTCAAACCCTGCTGCTATTTCCTTTGCTGGTTGCTGCCGGCATTGTTCCCCTGGTGGTGTTCTTAAAGTAATCCCGGTTCCTCTTGAATTGCGTCGATTCTGGATGACTGGGGTTGTCTTTGATTTCTTCTCATACTATAAAGCCCAACTTGTGATCCTGTGTGCGGTCTTGCTGCTTGTGGCTGGATTGATTTTGATATTTTCCAGGCAATTAACGCAGAAGCCTCATATCCTATTCTTTCCGCTCATGGTGTATACCGTTGGGCTGATCGCCAGTGCGATTAAATCGGCCTACCCTGCCATTGCTCTGAATGGTTTCTTTGATCGTGATGAGGGTCTGTGGGTTTTGCTGGCTTATGTCATCTTGTTTTTGGGGGCCTCTCTGTTAATTTCCGATACTCGCCATGCCTGGTGGATCCTATATACGTGGATGGCGGCGCTGTGTGTGGCTGGTTTATTAGGCATTTTTCAATACTTTGGCCTGGATTTATTCCAAAGTGTGGCAGGCCGCCTGCTAATTCTTCCGGCGAAGTATCATTTCATTGCTTCTCAATTAGGTTTTTCGTTTCCCCGCGACAGCATCTATTCCACCCTGTACAACCCAAATAATGTGGCCCTTATGTTTACCCTGGCGTTTCCTTTCGCCTTGGTGGTTTTTCTTCTGTCGCGCTCTCGCCCTCGCCAGGTCGTTTTCGGACTCCTGTCTGGCTTGTTTGGACTGGTTTTGTTGGGTACCCATGGCCGGGCCGCCTGGATTTCTGTGATTCCTTCTTTGATCATTTTGATTGTGTTTTCGATCCGGGTTAGAACTTCCGGCTGGTGGAAACGTTTCGCCATTATTGCCGTGGTCCTTTTGGTGGGGTACGAAATATTTAACTATACCAGTCAGGGCAGCCTCGCCCGTCGCGCCTCCGAACCTGTGTCGGATGTGCAAAAAGTGTTGGAAACAAGTTCGACTCAAATTGACCCGGCCGAATCCTTGATCCGGCCCGGCATTGAAGAAGGTCCGGCCGAACAATTCATCCGCAATTATGGGCGCATGGCTTCAGGGCGAGGCTATATCTGGATCCGTTCCTTTCAAATGGCCCAAAGTACTCTCTTGCTCGGCCATGGGCCGGATACTTTCGCCCTTTACTTTCCTAATTCAGACCCCTATAAAATCTTTTATAGCCAGCCGGATGTCTTTATTGACAAACCCCATAATTTATATCTGCAGATCTGGCTTAACTTGGGCGGATTGGCTGCCCTGGCATTTGTGACGATGTTGGTCTTGCATACGATCCAAACGATCCGGATTCTCAAGCGAGCCAAACTGACCGGCGAGCCAACAATCCTCTCACTGGGGCTTTTCCTGGGCTGGTTTGCTTACATTCTGGCATCTTTCTTCTATGACAGTTCGGTCTCCGTGGCTCCGGCCTTTTGGATCATATTCGGTTTAAGCATGGCTGCCAATGAAAAGCTCAAGTTGGAGATTCGTCCTTCCGATCCGTCACTTATCTCTTTTCAGTAGGGTTTACAAATTCAAGTTTTCCCATCATAATGATATTGAGTTTCACCACCTCATCTGGCCGGGGGAATTAGTTCGACATGCCCGGATAACCGGTAACAGCAGTCGTTTGAAATCTCAAGGAGGCGTTTCATGAGTAAAAAATATTGGCTCTACTTATGGATTGGTGGATTCCTTTTATTAGTTGCCCTCCTATCGGTTAGCCCGGCCAATGTGTCCGCCAACTTACCGTCGCCTGTCTCGTCTTCCGATAATTCTTCTGCTTCCCAGCTTCTTACTACTTATAATGTATATATTTCTACGAGCGGTAGTGGCATAGTGGTAAGCAGCCCTGCCGGTATAAACTGTAGTTCCATTTGTTCTTTCGCTTTCACATCCGGTACTACCATCAGCCTTCGCGCTATTCCTTCCGCGTTTTCAAAATTCTATCTATGGACCGGAGATGTCTACAGCGGCGAAAGCCTTGTTTATTTAACAGTAGATAAGGAAAATAAAATCCAGGCGAACTTTGTCGGAATTCCTCCCGATAACCCTGTCTTCCTGCCTTTATTAAGAAGGTAACAAGCCGTTTTAGCGGAGTTCTTTACGACGCATACTTACTCCTCTACGCCATCATTCGGTCCCCTGAATTGTTCCTCTTTCGTTTTTGATTCAATTCTTGGTTCCTTTGCAAAAAGATAAATGAGGGGCCTTACGTTATAATTGTGCACATGACCAACTTTACCGGCTATCGTTGTTCACTGTGCAATACCGAATATCTGCCAGGACAGGTCACCTATACCTGTCCCAAAGATGGGGGCAACCTCGACGTAATTTTGGATATCAATTCCATCCGCGAAAAATTCCAGCCCGAGGACTTGCTCAGCCGTTCCGAAGCCCTCCCTCTGGCGCTACCTGCCTCTTCTCCCTGTGGCTGACCCAGGCGGCGAGGGCACTCCTCTCCGCTCGGCCGGTTGGACTCCCGTCTACCACCTGCCCGCGCCTCGCTCAACAGCTCGGCTTGAAACACCTCTATGTAAAGGACGAAAGTCGCAATCCTACAGCTTCCTTCAAAGATCGCGCCAGCGCGGTGGTGGTGGCGCGAGCCCGCGAGATCAACGCCGAGATCATCGTCACCGCCTCCACCGGCAACGCTGGGGCAGCCCTGGCGGGCATGTCCGCCGCCGTCGGTCAAAAAGCCATCATCTTTGCGCCGAAATCCGCCCCTCCTGCCAAAGTCGCCCAACTGCTGGTGTACGGCGCCAGGGTGATCCTGGTGGATGGCACGTATGATGAGGCGTTCGATCTCACCATCCAGGCTTCGGAAGAATTCGGATGGTATTGCCGTAACACCGGCTATAATCCATTCACCGCCGAAGGGAAGAAAACTGCCGCCTTGGAGATGTGGGAATGGTGGAGGGCGGAAGAAAAGAATATTAATAGCCGTTCACGCTTGACCATATTTGTTTCCGTGGGCGACGGCAACATCATTTCAGGTATCCATAAAGGTTTTAAAGACTTGCATAGTCTCGGCTGGCTGGAGCATATCCCCCGCATCATTGGCGTCCAGGCCGAGGGGTCGGCAGCCATAGCCAATGCTTTCCACGCCGGAACCGAAACGATCCAGCCCATCTCGGCCAATACGATCGCCGATAGTATCTCGGTGGACCTGCCGCGGGATGGTGTCCGGGCCGTCCGGGCCGCCCGCGAGACCGGGGGCACGTATATTTTGGTCAGCGACCAGGAGATCCTCCAGGCCATCGCCGCCCTCGGCCCGCAGGGGATCTTCGCGGAACCGGCCGGAGCCACCGCCTATGCCGGACTCGTAAAAGCCTTGCACCAGGGGATTATCAAAAGTGATGAGCCTGTTCTGGTTTTGAATACGGGTTCTGGTCTGAAGGATGTTCGGGCTGCCATGCAGTCGGTTAAGCAAGCCCCCGTCATTAAACCGACTCTGGAAGCGGTCAAAAAAGTACTATGAATAATTTTTCCCAGTGGAGTGTCCGCGTCCGGATCATCGTATTGGTGATCACACTTCTTCTTATCGCCGCCACTCTCTGGTTTACCCGCAGTATTCTACAGCCGCTTATTATTGCCGCATTTATTGCTTACCTCATCAATCCGGCGGTGAATTTATTGACCAGGCGCACCCGCATGTCCCGCAAAAACTCGGTCATCCTGGTTTATTGGGTTACCTTGCTGGTGTTCATCGGTACGCCGGCTACGGCCACCTCGCTTCTTTTTGATGAATTTACTGGAATAGTCAAGGATCTGCTGAACCAGTTCGACCATCTCATCGCCCTGTTGCAAAAGCCGATTGCCCTTCCGGGTATCCCCATCAATTTCGCGCAGTTGGCCACCCAGTTGACCCAATTTCGCTCCACATTTCTAAGCACTTTACCGGACCAGGCCTTGAAAGTCGGTCGGTGTAACCTCTTTGGGGGCCTTATGGCTCATCGTGATCCTGGTGGCCGTTTATTATTTTTTGGCCGAATGGCCTCGGCTGAAGGAAGGGTTTATCAATTCCTTCCCGCCGCAATATAAGCCGGAATTGGAAGAACTCTACCAGCGGGTAAGTTTCATCTGGTCGGGATACCTACGCGGCCAGCTACTGTTATGTTGATTGTCGCAGTGGCTTTCACCGATCGCCTGGACGGTGATCGGCATCCCGGGGGCGCTCGTGCTGGGGTTGACTGCCGGCTTTTTTAACCTTGGTGCCGGATGTGGGACCTTTTTTGGCGGCCATGCTGGCGATCGCAGTGGCGCTTGCTCGAAGGCTCCAACTGGTCCTGGATGCCCGCTTCGACCCTGATAGTTGCGTTGATCACTTTGGCTGTCTATCTCCTCTTGATTGCGATCAAGAATTTTTACGTGCGCCCGGTAATGATGGGCCGCAGCGTTCATATGCACGAAGCTCTGGTATTGATCTCCATCCTTCTTGCAACGGTACTGTGGGGCATCATGGGAGCTCTTCTCATCGTGCCGGTGCTGGCTTCTGTGGCAGTGATCTTTGACTATTTACGCAGGCGTATTTTTGGCATGTGCCTTTCCCGCCGACCGGTCCTTTCGTTCAACCCGAAGGTGTCCAACCTGATGGGCCGTCTGCCGGGCGGGAGAAATTGGCTGCCTTGAAATACCGGATTATGAGAAGGAGAAAGGGATAACGTGGCTATCACTTATTCGATCGTCGCTCCGATCTTCAATGAGCTGGAGAATATCCCTGAACTCTATCGCCGCCTCCAGACGGTCATGTCAGACTTGCCGGGTTCATGGGAACTGGTGTTGGTGGACGATGGGTCCTCCGATGGCTCGACGGAAGTCATTCGTGAGTTGGCAAAGAAGGATAAGCACGTCCGCCCGGTCATCTTTGCCCGCAATTTCGGTCACCAGGTAGCCATTACTGCCGGATGGGATTATGCCCGTGGCGAAGCGGTCATCATTATCGATGCCGATTTGCAGGATCCGCCCGAGCTTATCCCTGCCATGGTCGCCAAATGGCGGGAAGGCTTTGAGGTGGTATATGCCGTCCGGGCCGAACGGGAAGGTGAGACCTGGTTCAAGAAAACGACCGCCTCCATGTTCTACCGTATTGTCCATCGGATCACGGACGTGAATATTCCGGTCGATGCCGGTGACTTCCGTTTGATGGACCGCAAGGTGGTCGACGTGCTCAAGACCATGCGCGAGAAATATCGCTTTCCTCGTGGCATGTCGGCCTGGGTCGGTTTTCGCCAGGTCGGCATCCCTTACAAGCGGGCCATGCGCTTTGCCGGGTCGACCAAATATCCCTTCAAAAAAATGCTTGCGCTGGCACTCAACGCCATTACAGGTTTCTCTTATTTTCCACTCCAGCTGGCCACCTATTTCGGTTTTATCTCCGCCGGCATTGCCATAATTGCCATCCCGGTGGTGGCCATCTTGCGGATGACCGGGTCACAGTTCTTTGGCGGTCAGGCTACAACCTTGATTTCGGTCCTCTTCCTCGGAGGTGTGCAGCTGATCTGCTTGGGTGTATTGGGCGAATACCTCGGCAGGATTTATGACGAGGTCAAAGGCCGCCCCCTTTACATCATTCGCGAAGCCCCTCAAGATTAGCTTTTTTGGACTCCAATACCCGGGAGTTGGAGTGCAGGCTTTAGCCTGCTGGTCATTGTCATGGAGTCCCTTGCCTTGTTTGGAACTCCAATACCCGGGAGTTGGAGTGCAGGCTTTAGCCTGCTGATCCATTATCATAGAGCCCCTTACCTTTTTTGGACTCCAATACCTGGGAGTTGGAGTGCAGGCTTTAGCCTGCTGGCCCATTATCATAGAGCCCCTTGCCTTGTTTGGACTCCAATACCTGGGAGTTGGAGTGCAGGCCTTAGCCTGCTGGCCCATTGTCATGGAGCCCGTTGCCTTTTTTGGACTCCAATACCCGGGAGTTGGAGTGCAGGCTTTAGCCTGCTGGTCCATTGTCATAGAGCCCCTTGCCTTGTTTGGACTCCAATACCTGGGAGTTGGAGTGCAGGCTTTAGCCTGCTGGCCCATTATCATAGAGCCCCTTGCCTTGTTTGGACTCCAGTATCTCCGGAAATTGAGTGCCATCTTAACCCTTTCCAATTACCCTCCTTATCTTTTCAGTCGCGCCCTTCATATCCTTTGTGTTTAGTCTTTATTTTTCCATCTTTCTTAAAACCTGGGAGAACCAAACCTTGGACTTTGATTTTGATCGCATAATCGACCGCCGGGGGACGAATTCGATAAAATGGAAATTCTTTGAAGAGGGTGTCCTCCCGCTCTGGGTGGCGGATATGGATTTCGGCGTGCCCGAGCCGATCCGGTCCACCTTGCAGGCGAACGTCGAGCATGGGATTTATGGGTATGAAATTCCCTCCCTCGAATTGCGCGAAACGGTGGCGCGGCGGATGCAGCGTCTCTATCAATGGGATGTGACCCCCGAAATGGTCGTCGCCACGCCGGGTGTCGTAGCCGGTTTCACCGCTGCCGCCCAGGCGGTTTGCCTGGAGAGACAGTCGATATTGGTCCAGCCGCCTGTCTATCCGCCCTTTTTGAAATTACCCGACCAGACCGGCCTTTTCCGCCGGGAGGCCCCCTTGGTGAAATCCGTCGACGGCTCCAGCCTCCATTACCACATCGATTTTGACAGGTTCGAGCAGGCGGCTCATTCCACCCCGGAATCCAAAACGGCCATGTTCCTGCTTTGCAATCCCCATAACCCGACCGGACAGGTGTATACGCAGGACGAACTCTCTCGCATGGCCGAAATTTGCCTGGAAAATGATGTGGTCATTTGTTCCGACGAGATCCACTCCGAGCTATTGCTCGGCGGAGCCGAACACCATCCCATCGCCGCGCTGGCTCCGAGCATGGCCGCCCGATCCATAACCCTGATCGCTCCCAGCAAAACTTTCAATATCCCCGGCCTATTCTGCGGGTTCGCCATCGTCCCCGACAAAGACCTGTTGGAACGTTATAAGAAATCGGTGGAACGCCTGGCTTATGCATGTCAACAGCTTTGGGTTGGCGGCAGCGCAAACAGCTTTTTCGGGTGAATGCGACGAGTGGTTGGCAGCCCTGCGCCGTTATCTGACCGCCAACCGCGACTTTCCTTCTATCTTTCATCCGGCAGGAATTGGCCCGGGATAAGACCACTATTCCCGAGGCTACTTACCTGGCCTGGCTGGATTGCAACAGCCTGGTCGAGACGTGGAAAAATAAATGACGTGCCTTCCAAATTTTTCCTCGAGAAGGCCCGGGTTGCCATGAACAATGGCTCGGATTTCGGCCCCGGCGGAAACGGGTTCGTCCGTTTGAATTTTGGTTGTCCCCGCTCGATTTTGGTGGAGGCTTTGGAGAGAATAAAAACAGCGCTTCGCTTATAATTTATTTACAGAGTATTGCGTGAATAACTGAACAAAGCGCATCCGATTTTCAAGAGATTCACCGCTAGTTCTATTAAGAATGATAATCAAGAAGCAATAAACATTCTTTCTATTTCCTTGGAGGAATTATGTACACATTGGCTGCCGGCTGAAAAGACCACCTCCGTCATGGCTTATACCGAAACCATGTTGGTGCGGGGTGAAGTGGTCACCATGGAAAATATTCGCGTCAATACCTGGCTGCGTACAGCGGGAGTGCCGGAATTCATGCACATCCTCCGGTCCGCAAATACTTTTTTGGCAGTGGTTCCGTAAAGACCCTCGCTTATTCGGAAATGCTACCTGCCGGTCGCCAAGTTGATCGCGTTCCATGTGGTTGTACCAACCGATAATATCCTCGATTATGCCTCGGACGAACCAAACCGCGAGATGGTACCCCTGACTGGCCTGGTCGGCACTTTCCAGTTCAAGGGGAAATTGCGCATTTCCTCCCTCTCCGGGTCTGGGAACCAGCATTGAAATGGCTCATACTTCCTGGACGTCCCTTTATGAGGTGGAAATCTCCAACCCTTATCTGCCCCAAATGCCGCCTTTACATATTCCTTTGATCCTGACCAATCCAAAGTATGTCAGCCTGGCGTGGAAGGGAATTAACGCCTCGCCTGGGTCCAGTTCCTCTGGAGAAGAACCATGAGAGTATTGTTTATCGGCGGCACCGGCCTGATCAGCTCCGCCTGCTCCGAGTTGGCTGTTTCGAGGGGAATGGAATTATTCATTCTCAACCGGAATGCTTCCCGAAAATATCCTCTTCCTGAAGGGGCCCAACTCTTGGTTGGTGATGTCCATGGGGATGAGCTTCGCCTGGCTCGTTTGCTGGCGGGCCGCCAGTTCGATGTGGTCGTGGATTGGATCGCCTTCACCCCTTGGATATCGAAAGGGATATCCGCCTGTTCCGCCACAATCCACACAACACCGCCAGCGAAGCCTGCCCAATTCGTATTTATCAGTTCCGCCAGCGCCTATCAAAAACCGCCTCAGCATTATGTCATTACCGAAGAGACTCCCCTGGAGAACCCTTTCTGGGAGTATTCACGCAATAAGATCGCCTGCGAAGAACGCTTGATGCAGGCCTATCACGAGATCGATTTTCCTGTCACCATCGTCCGGCCCTCCTCTGACCTACGGCCCCTCCCAGATTCCCTTGTGCGTCGGGAGTTGGCAGCATCCCTATACCGTCATCGACCGGATGAAAAAAGGCAAGGAGATTATCGTGCCGGGCGACGGCACCTCATTGTGGGTTCTCACCTGGAACGGCGACTTCGCCAAAGGATTCCTGGGGTTGTTCGGCAATGATCATGCCATTGGCCAGGCTTATCACATCACCTCGGAGGAAGTCCTCACCTGGAACCAGATCTACTCCGGAGTCGGTCGGGCCTTTGGGGTTGAACCGAAGATTGTCCATGTTCCGGCGGACCTGCTCGCTGCTTATGACCCTAATATGCTCGGGAGCTTGATCGGCGACAAGATCAATAGCTCGTTTTTGACAACAGCAAGATCAAGCAGTTGGTGCCGGATTTTACCTGCACGGTACCCTGGTCTGAGGGAGTTCGCCGTTCCATCGCCTGGTTCGAAGCCGACCCCTCCCGCCAGAGCATCGACGAAGCAAACTGAACGCATACTTGGGATAAGGTCCTTCAAGCCTATAAAAAATCTTTCCCGCTTAATGTCATTGCGAGGCGCGTTCTATGCGACGTGGCAATCTCCACGCCGGCTGACCATTCAGCGTCATTGCGATGGTCTTGTGCGACGTGGCAATCTCCAAGCACGTTACGCCGGAATCATAAATTGAAAGGAATTAACAGTGAGATACGGCACCTTCGACGACAACGCAAAAGAATACGTCATCACCCGCCCGGATACGCCTCAATCCTGGAGCAATTATCTCGGCTCCACCGAATATGGCGCCATTATCACCAATAACGCCGGCGGCTACGGGTTCTACCAATCCGGTGCTCGCGGCCGCTTTATGCGTTTATTATTCAATCGAGTGCCCATGGATCAGCCCGGCCGTTATTTCTACCTGCGCGACCGCCAGAGCCGCGAGTACTGGTCCGCTTCCTGGCAGCCGGTCGGAAAACCCCTTGATCGCTACCAATCCACCTGCCGGCATGGGACCGCCTATACGATCATCCAATCGGAGTATGACGGCATCTCCACCGAAGCCACCTACTTTGTTCCCCTCGGCCAAAAGTTCGAATACTGGCGCTTGAAGATCACCAACCGCTCGGACCGGCCGCGGCAACTCTCCACCTTTACCTATTGCGAATTCACCAACCAGTGGATCACCTTTCAGGATCAGGTTAACCTTCAATATTCCCTCTTCATCATCAAGGGCCAAATGATCGACGGCTTGCTGCGTTTTGCCATCCATGACAATTTGCCCGCCAATGATGAGGCCGTCCTCCTGAATGATATGCCGTATAAGACCTGGATGGGCCTCATCGGCGCGCCGGTGACCGGCTACGATACCAGCCGGGACGCCTTCCTGGGCCTCTACCGCGCCTACCATAATCCCCTCGTCGTGGAACAGGGAAAGCTGTACCAATAGCGAAGCCTACGGCGATAATGCCTGTGGCAGTCTCCAGTGCGACCTGACCTTGCAGCCGGGGGAAAGCCGGGAATTGCTCGTGCTCCTGGGTATTGGTGAAGCCACCACCATCGGCAAAAACACGGTTGCGGAGTTTGGAAATCTGGCCCGGGCCGAAGCCGAGTTGGAAAAGCTCAAGAGCAGTTGGCATGCCAAGCTCGGCAGCCTGATCGTCGAAACGCCCGATGAAGAGTTGAACCATACCATCAATGTCTGGGGACTCTATAACTCCCTGATCACCTTCGCCTGGTCCCGTGCGGCCAGCCTGGTCTACAACGGCGAACGCGACGGCCTCGGCTTCCGCGATTCCGTCCAGGATTTGTTGGGAGTCGTCGCCGCCATCCCCGAAGAAGCCCGCCAGCGCCTGGAATTGATGCTGACCGGGCAGGTGGCCTGCGGTGGAGCCATGCCGATCGTCCAGCCGTTCAGCCATCGCCCCGGCCATGAAAAAGCCCCCGATCCCGAAGAATACCGCTCGGACGACTGCTTGTGGTTCTTCAATGCCGTCCCGGCCTATGTCAATGAGACCGGCGATATGGATTTCTACAACAAGGTCCTGCCTTATGCCGACCAGGGTGAGGCGACTGTGTTGGGCCACCTCCGCCGGGCATTGGAATTCAACCTGGAACGGACCGGGAAACATGGCCTTCCCTGCGGGCTCCATGCGGATTGGAACGACTGCCTCAAGCTCGGCTACCACGGCGAAAGTCCATTCGTAGCCTTCCAGGTCCGCCTGGGGCTGACCACCTATGCCTCCATCGCCAAAAGGTTGAATAAGCCCGCCGAAGCCCGCTGGGCCCTGGACCAGCGGGATATGTTGGACAAGGCCATCCAGGCCAGCACCTATGATGACGACCGCTTCATCTGGGCAATCGGCGAGGATGGCACGGTCTATGGGACCCGTAAATTCGAAGAGGGACAGGTCTACCTGAATACTCAACTCTGGGCTGTTATCAGCGGCGCCGCCACGGCTCAGCAAGCCACCCGCTGCCTCCAGACTGTCAAGGAGGAGTTGGCCACGCCCTACGGCCTGATGCTTTCGGCCCCGCCGTTCGTGAAGATGCCGGTGGATGTGATGCGGGCGGTGGTCTTCAATCCGGGCATCAAGGAAAACGCCGGTATTTTCAACCATACCCAGGGCTGGGGTGTAATGGCCGAATGCATCGTCGGCAACGGCGACCGGGCTTATGAATATTATCGGGCCGCCATGCCGGCCGCCTATAACGAGCGTGCCGAGATCCGTCAGAGCGAGCCCTATGTGCAGGGGCAGACCACCTATTCCACCTTCTCGCCCCGTCCCGGCAATACCCGCACCTCCTGGCTGACCGGCGCAGCCGCCTGGGCTTATTTCAGCGCCACCCAGTACATCCTCGGGCTCATGCCTGAACCCGACGGCCTCCGCATCGATCCTTGCATCCCCCATGACTGGAAAGGCTTCAAGGCCACCCGCCGTTTCCGCGGCCGCACCATCGAGATCGAGGTCGTGAACCCCCGGGAATCTGCCGGGGCGTTTGCTCAATGACTCTCAATGGCGAAGAGCTGGAGGACAACTTCCTCCCCGCAGATCGTCTGTGTGAAAAGAATATCGTCAAAGTAACCCTCGGTTAAAAAATAACCTTCAATTTTCAGGGAATAGGTAAAAAGAGGTTGAGCGGGTATTTTCCCCGCTCAACCTCTTTTTACCATTCTTCTCCCCTCTCCCGTAGGAATTTTAACTATAAAAATCATACCTGCTCGGGAGAGGGGCGGGGGTGAGGGGTCGAGAAACTGCCTGGGTTTGTGGCAGACGTCACTCCAAGCTGAAGGCTTAAGTTTGTAAATAAGGTATCCTAGCCTGATTATTGAAATCTCCGCACTTGTGTCCGGAATCTAATTCTCAACGAGTTCAATTGAAACGTACGGGCGACCAGTTGGTCGCCCGTAATTGTTGTAGTTGACTTGCCTAATTCTTTGGCGTCACAATCCTGAACCCAATATGGAAATCGCCATAATCCGGCGGATCCTCGAAATGACGGTACGCCGCCCTTCCAACAAATTCCGTCGCCCCCCACCAACCTCCCTTTTCCACTTTCACTGATCCTGATTCCGGGCCGGTCGGGTCGACCACTTTCCCTTCCGCGTAATTGCCCAGCCAATCCTGTACCCATTCCATCACGTTTCCGGCCATATCCAGAGCCCCTACCCAACTGGCGCCGCCGGAAGTACTTCCCACCGGTTTGAGGCCCATGCTCCCAACCAGGTTGCATCGGTCCGCCTCGAACTCATTTCCCCACGGATATGCCAATGACTGCGGTCCCCGGGCCGCATATTCCCATTCCGCTTCGGTCGGCAGGCGGCCTCCTCGCCAGGCTGCGTAGGCTTCGGCTTCATACCAGGTGATACAGGCGGCCGGGTTCTCCGGGATGTTCCCCAGGCAAAACCGCGGCAATGACCCCGTAGATTGGCGGCTCAACCATGCCCAACCCGCCTCGGACCAATAGGAACGGGTGGTATATCCGCCCGCCTCGACGAAGGCCTGGAAGGCTTTGTTGGTTACTTCATATTTATCGATCCAGTATCCCCGGGTCAATTCCACTTCATGCTGGGGCTGCTCGCTGGGGAATTCCCCCAGGACAAATCCGGGCGGGGCCGGCTGTTGAGCCTTGAGCGCTTCAATGCTGGCGTATCCGTTCCCATTTGGAAGGAACCGGCCGGCACCCACACCTGTTCGATCCCTTTTTCGTCAAAGCGGACCTGCCCGGCTGTTTTAGTATCAGGAGGAGTCATCTCCAACTCTCTTTGCAGCCAGCCCAGTCGCGATTGCAGGACCGCCTGGCTGCTCATATCATGGATGTCATCATACCACTCGAGCCGTTTGGGCTCGCTGGCCGAATTGTAATATTCCATATCGGTGTCCCGGCTCAACGATCCGTCCTGGGCCCCGAATTGAAAGAAAATGCTCGCCGGGGCTGCCTGGGGGATAAATTGGGTCGGGTCCAGGTCATGGATCATGGGGAAATAGGTTTCATGCGGAATATACAAGCCCGCATATCCCGAAAAGCTCGGCGCACCCGCCACCAGCACATAAGCCTTGAGACGGTCATCCACGCCCGCCAGCACGCCCCCATACGTGGCGCCATAATCATGCCCGACGAAGCCGAGCCGGTTCGGATCTACTTCCGGTTGAGCCAGCAGGAAGTCGATCCCTCGGCGCAGTTCGATCACCTGTCCGCGGATGCGCGGCCGGTCCCGTTCGTCGCCGGCCGGGTTGATCATCCAGGGGAAATAACCCTGGATCAAAAGGCAGACCGCTCCGCGCTGCGCCATGAGCACGGCCTCATCCAGGAATTGGGCCCGCGTGCTCTTGCCCGACCCCAGCCAGTGCAAGTAGACCATTCCGGCGAACGGGCCTTCGCCTTTGGGTTTGACCAAATACGCCAGCGTCCTTCCGGCCGTGGTTGGCGCGAAATCAGGATCGTGGGCGGCATAATTCAGATCCACCACCATGACGCCCTCCCGCTCCGTTTCCGAAATTATCTTGGTATCAAAAGGTACGGAGCTATCATAGTCGAAAGGGCCGGCCGGCGTGGGTACAGGGGTGAAGGTTGGTGAAGGTTCGGATGTAGGGCTGGCAGGGGGAGGTTCAATGGAAGCAGTGCAGGCGGCTAATCCGGCGCAAATGGCAGTTATGCATAAAAAGAAGCGCTTCATGGTTATTTCCTTACTGACAAGCTATTCGATGTCTACGGGTTTGGACTCAAACCAAGTTGTTCGATCAGCCAGGATAGCCTCGCCTGGCGGACAGCTTCCGTCCTCATTTCATGGACATCTTTGAACCATTCCACGTGCTTCGGATCGCTGGCCGAATCATAGTATTGGTTGGCCAGGCTCTCGGGGATGAACGCATCCTGTTGGCCGAATTGGAACAGAAGGCTTGCCGGAGCCGCTTTGCTGATATACCGGATTGGGTCCACCGGTTCCACGATGGGCACATACGGGTCATGTTGAATGTGGAAACTGGCGATCCAGTCTGCAAAACTGGGTACTCCCGCCACCAATACGTATGTTTTCAGGCGGTGGTCGGTCCCAGCCAGCATCCCACCATAGAGAGCTCCGTAATCATGGCCCACGAATCCGGTCCGTTTGGGATCCACCCCCGGCTGCGACAACAGGAAATCCACTGCCCGGCGCAGTTCGATGGCCTGCCCGACGATCAATGGATAATCAGCTTGCGTCCCCAGCGGCGAGGCCATCCAGGGGAAGAATCCTTGCAGCACCAGGGCGATGGCGCCATGCCTGGCCGTTTCCACGGCCTCTTCGAGGAACTCCTTCCGGTTGCCGCTGGTGTATCCCAGCCAATGCAGGTAGATCACCCCCGCGAAAGGGCCCTCGCCTTCCGGCTTGATCAGGTAGGCTACCGTCCGCCCCCCGGTAGTGGAAGAAAACGCTGGATCATGGGTTGCATAGGTCAGATCCACCACCGTGACACCCTCCCGCTGCGTTTCCGAGGTCACCCTGGTATCGAACGGGATGGATTTATCGTAGTCGAACAGACCCGGTGGAGTCGGTGTAACCGTCGCGGTTGGCGAGGCGGTCGGTTGCTGAATCGCCGTGGAGATCATTGGCGGGACGCAAGCCGCCAGCACCAGGAAAAAACAAATGGTCGTAAGCAGTTTATTTTTCATGGTTTTTTCCTCGTCAGGCCAATCCGGATCGCACTATAGCATTATGTCACGCCCAGGTATGCCGCCCGTTCTTGGAGTAGGCAGGGTGTACTTCCCGACGTTCGTGAAGCATCCCGCATGTCCTTATGCAGGGAGTCAATCTCCGGGCTGGCGAATCATGGCTCTTTAATACAATTTCATTATGTCACAAGCAGGTATGACTTCACATCACTCCCAGGGTAGCATCGCGAGTGGTATTTATTGCGTTGTCAGCGACAGCTTCTCAACCAGCCATTTCAGCCGCGCCTCTCTCGCCTGCTCGTTTTCCATGTTATGGATGTCGGCATACCATTCGATCTTCTTCGGCTCGCTGGCGGCTTCATAAAATTGGTTGGCCTTCTCCTCGGGAACCACCGCGTCCTGCTGCCCGAATTGGAAAAGCAGGCTGGCGGGGGCGGCCTTCGCCACGTATACATCCGGGCCAAGATCCCCGACGACCGTCTGGTAGTCTTCTCTTTTGAACCCGAAAAGGATGCCAAAATCCACAAAACTTGGGGTACCCGCCACCAGGATCAAGGTTTTCAGCCTTGGTTCGACACCTGCCAGCACGCCGCCGTACAGGGCCCCGTAATCGTGGCCGACGTACCCCATACGGTTCGGGTCCACCTCCGCTTGAGATAATAAAAAGTCGACTGCCCGGCGCAGCTCGATCACCTGTCCGACCATTAATTGATGGTCGCCCCCATTACCCATTGGAAAAGACATCCACGGAAAAAAACCTTGCGGCAGCAGGCTCACCACCCCGTGCTTGGCCAGGGCTACTGCTTCATCCAGGTACTCGCTCCGGTTGGAGCTGACCACACCCAGCCAGTGCACAAAGACCACCCCGGCAAACGGCCCATTTCCTTGCGGCTTGACCAGGTAAGCCACTGTCCGCCCGCCCGTGGTGGTGGAAAAGGCCGGGTCATGGGTGGCATAGGTCAGGTCGACTATCGTCGCCCCATCCTGCTCCGTCTCCGAGACCACTTTGGTATCAAAGGGGACCGAACTATCATATTCGAACGGCCCAACCGGCGTTGGGACAGGCGTTGCAGTAACCGTCGGCGAAGGCAACGGAGTCTGGCTTGGCGCAACCATGGCTGGCGCGGTGCAAGCCGAAAGGACCATGCAAAGACCCAATGTAATGAACAAAATTTGTTTCATCTTCTCTCCTTTTATTAGTCATTGCGAAGTGGATGCATATATTCTGGCGCCTTTGGTACCTCTGGTACATCAGGAACCTCCTGTACCTCAGGTATCTTCGGCACATCTCTCGCTTCCCCCCTCATTATCCAGCCGCCTGCCAAACCTTTGGCGGTACAATTAGGGGTACAGGCACAGGTACAAATCAATGGACCTTCCAAATAAGTTCGGTCTATGGGTGAAGCGGCTTCGCAAGGAACTCGACCTGACCCAGGCTGAGCTGGCCGAGCGCGCCGCCTGCTCCACTATGACTATCCGGAAAATCGAAGCCGGCCAACGCCGGCCTTCCAAGCCCATGGCCGATATGTTGGCGCGGTCCCTCAAAGTGCCGGCTGTAGAGGTGAAACAATTTCTCTCCTTCGCCCGCACCGGTTCACTCGAAGAAACCTCCGCCCTGCTGGACTCCCTCGAATCCAGCCAGCCTTTGCCGAATGTGCGCATCCCGCTCCCTCCCACGCCTCTGGTCAACCGCGTCTCGGAGATCGCCGCCGTCTGTGCCCTTCTCCGCCGGAAGGATGTGCGCCTGCTGACCCTTTCCGGTCCCGGCGGGGTTGGCAAGACCCGCCTGGCTATTCAGGCCGCCCAAATACTGTCAGGCGAGTTTCCTGACGAAGTCCGTTTTATCTATCTCGCCTCTGTCTTCCAACCCGAACTTTTCCTGGTGGCGGTGGCTCATGGTCTCGGCCTGTCCGCGCCGGATGAAACCAGCGCCCGGGAACGGCTGACAGGTTATTTTCAAAACAAGCAGTTCCTGTTGGTGTTGGATAATTTCGAGCAGATCCTCGGTTCCGCGCCGGAGGTGGCTCATTGGCTCGAAATGGCGCCCGGACTCAAAGTGATGGTCACCAGCCGGGCTCGTTTGCGCCTCGTGGCCGAACATGAGTACCCCGTACCGCCGATGGAACTGCCCGACCTTCAAAATCTCCCCCCCGCAGAGGCATTAATTTCCGGCTGTCCAACGGTGGAGTTGTTCGTTCGCCGGGTCGAGGCCATTCAGCCGGCTTTCCACCTCACTGCCGAAAACGCTTCCCAGGTGGCTGAGATTTGTGTGCTACTGGATGGGTTGCCCCTTGCGATCGAGCTTGCCGCCGCCCGTTGCCGCCTGCTCACCCCCTCGGCCCTTTTGGACCAGTTGCGCCGGTTCCACCCACTCCGGCTCTTGACCGGCGGCGCCCAGGACCTGCCCGCCCGTCAGCAAACCATCCGCCAGACCATGGATTGGAGCTATTCCCTTCTCGGAGAGGCCGAAAAGCACATGTTCGAGCAGCTCGGGATCTTTTCCGGCGGGGCCACTCTTGAAGCCATCCGGGCTGTCTGCGGTGGGCTTGAAGAGCTGCCCTTACTGGATTCTCTTCAAGCTCTCCTGGATCACAGCCTGATCTGGCGTTCCGGATCTCAAGAAGACGGCCCTCGATTCCAGATGCTGGCCACCCTGCGGGAATACGCCGTCGAGCGGTTGGAGCAGCGGGATGCCCTGAACATCTGCCGAAACCGCCACGCTCACTATTTCGATAGCCTGTCTGCCCAAAAATTTGCCGAACTGCGTGATTCCCGCCAGGTCCGCGCGGCTGGCAACCTCGAAACCGAGCAGGGAAATTTGCGAGTTGCCCTGGAATGGTGCTGCACTGATCTCGCCGGCCTGCAGACCGGCATGAGCCTCGCCAGCCATTTATGGGAGTTCTGGCTCCTCCATGGCGATGTGGAGGAGGGCCAGGGTTGGATGAGGCGGCTTCTCTCCCAGCCCGGCGCGGATGAGCCCACCCTTTGGCGCGCCTACCTGCTGAACGGGTTGGGGATGCTCGATCATATGTACATGGTGGAAGCAGGAAGAGAATTCGATGAAAGCCTGGCCCTCTTCCGCCGTTTCGGGGACCGTTACGGTGAAGCTTGGGTGCTCAGTCACCTTGGCCAGCTCGCTCTTTATTCCAGGGATTATCAGCAGGCTGGCCGGTGTTTTGAAGAAAGCTTGGCTCTTTTCCGCCAATTAAAAGCGGATTGGAACGTTGCCTGGATCCTTTATGATCTCTCCGAGTTGGCCATGGAAACGGAAGGGGATTTCCAAACTCCTCTCCGGCAAAGCCTGGAACTCTTCCAACGGGCAGGCGACCTGCGCGCCACCGCCTTATGCCATTATTCCTTTGGATCCATTGAGCGCGGCCGGGGTGATTATCCGTCAGCACTTTGCTCTTTTTCTGAGGCCCTTCGCTTGATCCGCCTGGTGGGCGACCCGTTCACTACTGCCCGTGCCTCTTTTGCGATTGGAGATATTCTCCAGCGAACCCAGGACTTTAATGGAGCCCGGCCTTACCTTTTGGACAGCCTGCGGATATACCGGCAGAAAGGTGAAAACTGGGGCATCGCCTATTGTCTGATAGACCTGGCTCGTGCTGTCTGCCGTGATCGTTCTGCCTTCGAAGCCGCCTCGATGCTCGGCGCAGCCGCCTGCCTGCTTGAATCCGAGCCGGAATATTATCGGAATAACGCCGGTCAATTCTATCCACCGGTGGTGCAGGAAGTGCAGTCTGGGCTGTCAAAAGAGGCTTTCAACACCGCCTGGCAAAAGGGCCGCACCTCCCTGGATTCCATCCTGCAATCCCTGGATGAGTGGGATAAAGACCTTGTCTCGTCGTAATTTTAGTGTGTCATTGCGAGGAGGGTGTATATCTACCCTGACGCTGGTTGTCAGGGCTTCCCGACGTGGCACGTGTACCGCACGTACTTTGTGCAGGTAATCCCCAAGTATTTTGTCATTGCGAGCCGCTCTTCGGCGAAGCAATCCCCGGGTATGATAAGTTATTCCTGATTTGCAGTAAATCAATCGCACGGGATCCAAATATGTCAAAGTCAGATATGTATCGCCAAACCCTCCGAACGCTCACCGATTGGGAGCCCTATCTTTTGCGGGAATCCGGCCTGCCCGGCCCGCGTGGGAACCTGGAATTGGCTCAGGCCGTGGCCGACGAAGGCAGCCGGTCCCTTTTCGACCATTTTCTAATATGTTTTACTCCCGATGTGGCTCCGGTCAATGACCCTCATGAATTCCTGGCCTTCTGCGGCGTCGTGGGATTGGGCCGTCTGCTTGCTGAAGGCGGCCAGGTCGCCCAGGAGAGAAGCACCCTCCTCCAGGTGATCCGCCCCTTTGCTGCCGACCCTCGCTGGAGACTCCGGGAAGCGGTGGCGATGGCGCTGCAGCGCTGGGGAAAAGTCGATATGGCAGCTCTTTTGGATTCAATGGAGACTTGGAGTAAAGGCAGCTGGCTCGAAAAGCGTGCCGCCGCAGCCGCCCTGGCTGAACCGGCCTTGCTTCACGAACAGGCCTATGCCTGTTCGGCTTTGCTGATCCTGGATGGTATTACCGCTTCCATGGAAAATTCACCCGAGTCACATGACCCGGATTTCAAAGTATTGCAGCAGGGAATGAGCTATTGCTGGAGCGTGGTGGTGGTCGCCGCGCCTATGGATGGCAAACCATGCTGGAGAAATGGCTTGCATCTCCTGATCCTGTGATTAAACGCATCCTGCGGGAAAACTTGAAAAAGAATCGCCTGCAGCGGATGGATCCCGCCTGGGTGAAGAAAATATCTACCCTATGACCCACTACGACCTGATCGCCTTTGACGCGGATGATACCCTTTGGCACAACGAGCGCCTCTATGAACAGACGCAGGCCCGTTTGTCGGAATTACTGGCCCATTATGGGGTCGATAGCCGGACTCTCGCCGAGCGCCTCTTTGCAATGGAAACCGGGAATATAGGCCTTTTCGGCTATGGCATAAAATCCTTTGCCCTTTCGATGATCGAGGCGGCAGTGGAATTGACTGGTGGTCGCATTTCCGGCCCGGATGTGCTCGCCATCCTTTCCTTTGCGAAAGCCCAGCTCACCGCCCCGGTTGAACTTCTTGAAAATGTACAGGAAACTATCGCCCTCCTGGCGGCTTCCCATCGGATGATGATCGTGACCAAGGGAGATCTGTTGGATCAGCAGTCTAAGCTGGACCGTTCCGGCTTGAACGTTTTTTTCCAGACCATCGAAGTGGTTAGCAATAAGACCGTCGAAAGCTACGGTCGCTTGTTCAAGACCCATGGGCTTGACCCTGCCCGCGTGATAATGGTGGGGGATTCCGTTCGTTCGGACATCCTCCCGATCCTGGAGTTGGGCGGCACCGCCGTGCATATCCCCTACCAGGTCACCTGGCAGCATGAAGCCGCCGAAGTGCCCGCCTCCGGCACCACTAATTTTTACCAACTTTCCCAGATTGGGGAATTACCTGCGCTTTTGAAAAAGCTGGAAGCCATCTGAACTTCCACTATTTTTGGGATAAATCTTAAGAAAAAAGCGGATGGGGGTCACCCATCCGCTGTATATATCTACCTATATGTCGGGGGAAAGGTAAAACAGGTAAGCCCACGCTTCGTCATGGGGCACGTCGGGCCATTTGGGGGAAAGTGCAACCCCAATGCCTCAGGTTGCTACCTGTTCCTTCCTCCTATGGAAAGTGCAACTACATCTTCGATACTCTTCCTCCTTTCTAGATCCAGGGGATCTCTAAATAGGGGATATCTAAATTCATCATACAACGAACTTCATAAGAATTTCCTTAGAAACTCGTATCAATCCTGTAAAGGCTTGTCCAGACAGAACCCTGGAAATGGACTCCTCCATGAAATACCTACTCCATTGCCGCACTTGGAAATGGGGATCGCGGAGCATCGCGCAGCTTACCCGTCAGGGTATCGCGCAGCACGCGTGTCCGACAGGGTATCCCGTAGCGGAGCGGAGTGGATCCCGTAACTCACTGGGGGCAGGCAGGAAGGGGTCAACCATCGAAGTGCCCAATTCCTTTACGAATTATCGACTTTCGACTATCAAATATCTTTTGACCTTTGACGTTCGACGCTATATTTTCCGTTACCCTTCCTTCCCATTCACTATTCACCATTCACTTCTTATAATATCCTCTACCAACTAACTTTTATTCTTTACGGAGGTATATTGTGCAAAAGTTGAGTGTTTTCAATAACGTCTCCCTGGATGGATATTTCACCGACGCGTCCGGTGACATGAACTTTGCCCAGAACCCTCAACCCGACCCGGAGTGGGACGCCTTCGTAGCCGGGAATGCCCGCGGCGGTGGTGGCACGTTTTTGTTCGGCCGCCTCACCTATGAGATGATGGCCAGCTATTGGCCTACGCCCGCTGCAGCAGCTGCCATGCCGGTGGTAGCCAAAACGATGAACGAGACTCCCAAAGTCGTTTTTTCACGGACTCTCGACCGGGCCGATTGGAACAAAACCAAATTATTCAAAAGCAACCTCGCTGAAGAGGTCCGTAAGCTGAAAGAAGGCCCCGGGCAGGGAATTCTTATCTTTGGCAGCGGGACCATCGTCTCTCAATTGGCCCGGGAAGGGTTGATTGACGAATATCAGATCATCCTTACTCCAGTGGCCTTGGGAAAAGGTCGCACCATGTTCGAGGGTCTTGAAGGAAAGCTGCCGCTTCAATTGATCAGTTCCCGTAATTTTAGGAACGGGAACATTTTCCTTTGTTATCAGCCGGCCTGAAGAAAGAGGAGTATCATACAGCCATCGAGCCAGACGGCCTGGTTTCCTTGATAAAGTCCAATAATCATGATCCCGATCGAGCTTCTTCATGTTCACAATTGAATTCCGCGACCGCCTGCGTGATCGCCTCCTCCAGCTCTCGCAATCCGACCCGCGGGTCGTGGCCGGTGCCGTCGTCGGCTCGCTCGCATTGGGCGGAGGCGACCGCTGGTCTGACCTCGACCTGACCTTCGCCGTTGCCGAAAGCGCCTCCCTCTCCGCTGTGTTGGAAGATTGGACCTCCACTCTTTTAGAGGAATTTGATGCGGCCCACCTGTTCGACCTTCCCAGCGGCCCCTCCATCTACAGGGTATTCCTGCTGCCCGGCTGCCTCCAATTCGATCTGTCCTTTACGCCCGCCTCCAAATTCGGGGCTACCGGTCCCAAGTTTGAGTTGCTCTTCGGGACTGCCGTGGAAAGGGTTCCCCTCCCAACGCCTCCGGCGGCCGAACTCTTTGGGTATGCCGTCCATCACGCCGTCCGGGCTCGCTTTTGCCTTGAGCGCGGCCGTTTCTGGCAGGCTGAGTATTGGATCTCCAGCTTGCGGGATTACGCTCTCACCCTGGCCTGTTGCAGCCGGGGCCTTCCCACTGCTCATGGAAGAGGCTATGATCAATTACCTGAGGCGGTCCGGGAGTCCTTCAAAGGTTGCCTGGTCGCCTCCCTGGAGCCGGCTGAGCTTATGCGTGCTCTCCGTTGCGCCATCGAAGGCCTGTTGAGCCAATCATCGCAGGTTCCGGAACTGGCCGCGAAAGTCGAACCGCAGCTGAGGCAGTTAATGGATCCGTGGGAAGATAGGAGATTGCCCAATGGAAAAGAGTAATGAAGATGAGCTCCGTGATGTGTTGAACGAAACCGCCCAGGAAATAGCCCGAATGGTCGGAAATCCTCGTTCGTGGCATTCCTGGCTGGCGTATTTGCTCGAGCGCCTGGAGGAACAGGCCCTCCGCCGGAACGCAGGCGACGCCGATAATTTCAAAGAGATGCTCTCGGCGCTGCAAGACGAGATCCGCAATCGCTTGCGGACAGGCGGGTGGTGACCCTCTTAGACACGCAAAAACCGGGTTGACAATCTTCCGAATATCACATATACTCAACATCTGAATATAAGTTCAGGTGTTGACCTCAATGACTACCACTCCTTCCAGCCTCGATGAACATACTGCCGCTCACGTAGCCGAGCTGTTTCGCTCCTTCAGCGATACCAGCCGCGTCCGCATTCTCTCCGCCTTGACCTCCCAGGAATTAAATGTGGGGACTCTGGCCCAGTTGGTCGGCATCAGCGAATCGGCAGTATCCCATCACATGCGCGGACTTCGGCAGATGGGCCTGGTCAAAGCTCGCCGGGACGGCAAGGAAGTTTTCTACCGCATAGAGGATCAGCACATCATTACACTATTTGAGCAAGGAGTCAGCCATGTCAGGCAAGGGTAAGCGCCTGCGCTGGCCAGTTATCTTTATCCTGGTCCTTTGCATCTTCAGCCTGGGTTTTCATTTCATGGCGGAAGGTTTCTTGAGAACGGGATCTCAAACCGTCCACGACGTGACCGGCTCGGAAGTGCTATCCGATTCATTTCAAGATACGTGTGAAGATTGTTTCACCTTTCCCGCCATTGAATCAGTTCAGTCCCAACCCATCCACGTGGCGGATGACCTGCTATTAACCGGCGCATCGGTTTTTTCCGCTTCTCCATTACTACTCCCGCCTAACTTCTAAACCAATACGGCAGAAGATTTTCTTTCTGCTGCCCGTTATTTCCACCCCGACTATTTCCGGGCGCGGATTATTCATTAATACATTTCGTGGAGACTTATCAATGTCGACCAACTTTGCCGAAACCATTCTTCAAGGCCTGACCGAACATGAGGCGCTCGAGCGCCTGGCTGAGGATGGTTACAATGAATTGCCTTCGACCAAGAAGCGCTCATTTTTCCATATCCTCCTGGAAGTGATCCGCGAACCGATGTTCCTTATGCTGATCGCCTGTGGGTTGCTCTACCTGTTCCTGGGCGACCGGGAAGAAGCCGTGATGCTTATGGGATTTGTGGCAGTCATCATCGGCATAACCTTTTACCAGGAGCAAAAGACCGAACGAGCCCTGGAAGCGCTGCGTGACCTTTCAAGCCCGCGGGCATTGGTGATCCGGGATGGGCGGCGGCAGCGCATCCCTGGCCGTGAGGTGGTGCGGGACGATATCATCCTTTTGGCAGAAGGCGACCGTGTTCCGGCGGACGCGGTCATGCTGAGCGGGAGCAATTTCAGCGTGGACGAATCGCTGCTTACAGGCGAATCGGTGCCGGTAAGGAAACGGCCCTGGGATGGTCGGATTGAAATGAGCCATCCGGGCGGGGATGACCTGCCGTTCGTATACTCCGGCACGCTGGTGGTCAAGGGCCAGGGTGTTGCACAAGTGCGCAGCACCGGTCCAGCCACCGAGATTGGCAAGATCGGCAAGGCGCTGCAGATCCTTGAGCCAGAAGATAGCAATCTCCAAAAGCAAACCGGCAAAATCGTTCGCAACTTTGCCATCGCCGGCGTGGGATTGTGCGTTCTTGTGGTTGTGGTTTTCTCTTTGACCCGAGGCGATTGGTTGAATGGTATCCTGGCCGGGTTAACCCTGGCCATGGCGACTCTCCCGGAAGAATTTCCGGTAGTGCTGACGATCTTTTTAGCGTTGGGCGCCTGGCGGATCTCCCAGCATCACGTGCTTACTCGCCGCGTCCCTGCGGTGGAAATGTTAGGCGCGGCTACTGTCCTTTGCGTGGACAAGACCGGCACGCTGACTTTGAACCGCATGTCCGTTACCCATTTGACGGCGTTGGACGAAACGATGGAAGTGGATGGAAAACAATTGTCCCTGCCGGAGAAATTCCATCAGCTGGTGGAATACTCCCTGTTATCCAGCCCGGTGGACCCATTTGATCCGATGGAAAAAGCCATGAAGGAGTTGGGGGGCCGCACGCTGGCGAATACCGAACACCTCCATAAGGATTGGGAACTGGTGCGGGAATATCCGCTCGAAGACCACTTGCTGGCCATGTCGCATGTCTGGCGTTCGGTGGATGGGCATGATTATGTAATAGCCGCCAAGGGAGCTCCCGAAGCGATCGCCGATCTCTGCCATTTCAAACATAATCAAATGGATAGCCTGCGTGTCCAGATCAATGCGATGGCAGATCAGGGTCTCCGCGTCATCGGTGTGGCTAAAGCGAGTTTCAAAGCCCAGCACCTTCCGGAGGTACAACATGACTTTGATTTTCAATTCATCGGCCTGCTTGGATTAGCCGACCCGGTGCGTCCCGAAGTGGCCGGGGCGGTCAAGGAATGCTATACGGCGGGTATCCGCGTCATCATGATCACCGGAGATTATCCCGGTACGGCCTGCAATATTGCCCGCCAGATCGGGCTGACGCCGAATGACAAGGTGATCACCGGCACAGAATTGGATGCCATGAGCGTAGAGGAGCTGCAGGAGCGGATCCGCACAACCTGCATATTCGCCAGGGTGGTCCCCGAACAGAAACTTCGCATTGTGACAGCCCTGAAGGCTAACAATGAAGTGGTCGCGATGACCGGCGACGGGGTTAATGATGCGCCGGCGCTCAAGGCGGCCCATATCGGAATTGCCATGGGTGGCCGCGGGACGGACGTGGCCCGCGAATCCGCTGCGCTGGTGCTGTTGGATGATAACTTTGCTTCCATTGTTCAGGCGGTCAGAATGGGGCGAAGGATCTATGACAACCTTAAAAAGGCAATGGCATTCATTTTTTCGGTGCATCTCCCCATCGCTGGCATGTCGCTCATACCGGTGTTATTCAAGTTGCCGCTGGCGCTCTTGCCGGTCCATATCTTATTCCTGGAATTAATTATCGATCCGGCCTGCACCGTCGTTTTTGAGGGTGAAGCCGATGAAGCCGGATATTATGAAGCGCCCGCCTCGCCACCTGCAAGAGCCCCTTTTTGGACGGGCGATGTTCCTGTCCGGGTTGATCCAGGGTTTGGGAGTGTTGGCTGTGGTACTGGCAGTGTACCTTTTCGTTCTATGGCGCGGATACGGTGAAACCGAGGCTCGAATGATCTCCTTCACCTCCATGGTGATCGGTAACCTGGGTCTCATCTTTACCAACAGATCCCGCACAGGGTTCCATATTAAAAACCTTGCGCGTCCCCAATAAAGCCCTCTGGTGGGTGACGGGTGGGACGGCGTTCGTGCTGGCCCTGGTAATGATCTTTCCTTTCCTGAGGGAACTTTTCAAGTTTGCGCCGCTTCATCGCTGGGAAGTAGCCTTGATCGGTCTCTCGGGCGCAGCCAGTATTTTGATTGCAGAAAGTATTAAGCTCAACCCTTTTCGCCGGTTCATCTATCGAGATGAGATTGGTAAGGGAGAGAAGAAACCGATTTCCCTCTTAGTACTTAAGGAGAATCCTATGAGTAAACCGGCCCGCTTCTTCCTGCTCGTTATTGCTTCTGCTTTTTCTCTTTGCCTGGCATTGCTGGGGCTGGAGACGCTGCATGAGAATAGCCTGGGCTGGTTTCTTTTGGTGCTCGGAATCGGCTACCCTGCCGGCGGCGTGATCTATTACTTCATCCGCCGGGAGCCGTTCTGGGAATCCGTCCAGGCGGGGGAAACGGTCCAGGCGGAGGCGACCGACCGGTCCTTTTGGGCCATCCTGCCCGGTTTTATCTTCGTTTTCTTTGCCCCGCCGGCCGAGTGGTATTACATGGTAATTTTTCTGCCACGGACACTCCCCATGGAGGTCACCGGTTGGGTGATGGTGGCAATGGGGGCGGCCCTCCTTTTATGGGCGAGGCTCTATTTACGGGAATACTACTCAGGCCAGATAAGGATAGGGTTCCGCCACGAGCTTATCCAAAGCGGACCATATCGTTTTATCCGCCACCCTTCCTATGCCGGTATGCTCCTGGTCGGGCTGGGGGTGACGTTTGGTTACTCTAGCTGGCTGGGGTTTCTGGCTGTGCCGCTGCTTTTGATCCCCGGCCTCGTATACCGCATTACTGTAGAAGAACGATTGCTCTCAAACCGGTTTGGTGATGAATATTTTCAATACAGAAGCAGGACGAAGAAACTGATCCCGGGAATTTGGTGATCCCTATTATGAAAACCAGCTCCCTGAACCTGCTCAGATGAGAACGAAAAAGGCGCTAGAGCCTATGAGCGGACCATGCCGGGTTTCAAGAAATCCTTTGATAAACCCAGAAGCCGGATCGTCCCGCCAATCGACCTTGTGCCAAAAGAAATGCAGGGCCTCCATCTCTTCGACGTATGGAAAGGTTGGTTGTATTGCCTTGAATTCCAGAAACCTTGAAGCCGGGAAGGTAAAAGAACCCGGGTCCAGGCTGGTCAAGGATATTTTCAGGGGCTCCTTATGAAACCATTGGCAATCCGACTGAGTGTAACCACCGTATATTTACTCCCTTGCCGGGCTGGGTATCTGCAAATCGATACCGCTTATCCGCAGGATTACGGCTTGTTTCGCCGGAAATTGGCTGAAAAAGGGATCGATATTCGGGATATTAAAATTCCTCTTTAACTCATCATCATGATGACCATGCGGGCTTCCTGACCGAACTCACCCGGGATACGCCTGTACGGATCATCGCTCACCAGGAAGCGACCGGCCTGTTGAGAGGCGGAAAGAATGACTTGAGTAGAGGCGGCGGCTATGTGACGCCTCTGGTGAAATTCCTGGCAGGCCTGAAGATGCGCCTCGATCCAAAGTGGACTCTGACCTTTCCTCCTTTTACCCTGCGGAAGGAAGACCTACTTCTGGCTGGTGATGATGACCATCTATTACGGGAAATCGGGGTTTCCGGAAAAGTCCTCTATACGCCCGGTCATTGTATCGACCACCTTTCCATTCTCCTGGATACAGGAGATGCGTTCTGTGGAGACGCTGCCGGGAGCTTCCTGTTGTGGGCAGGGACAAAGTACTGCACGGTATTCATGACCGATATGGATGAAGCCTACCGCAGTTGGAAAAAGATGCTGGACGACGGCGCTCAGATGGTCTACCCGTCCCACGGGCGGCCATTCCCGGCAAGCCGGTTGGAAACAAATATTGGCCGCTTTAAAACGGACCTGTTGGTGAGATTCTTCTGAATCGACCGGCAGCGGATTGTATAACGGTGAGGCAGAAAGTAAAGCCTGGAACTACGAAGGTAAATTTCTCTACCAATTAGGAGTGACCATATGACTGAGAAAATTTCACCTGCCCTGGAAGGCGTTGCAGAAACCCTCCTTATTCCTCTGTTCATTCGGGCCAAGGAGGCGTGCCGGGAAGATGCCTTGTTGAAAGACGAAACCGCGGTTGAGCTGGTGAAGCGGATCGACTTCGATTTTTCCCGGATCAAATTGCAGGAGCATGATGTGCTGGGGCTGGTCCTGCGGGTGCGCGAATTCGACCGGTTCGCCCGTGACTTCCTGGCAAAACATCCTGACGGCGTGGTCGTCCACATCGGCTGCGGATTCGACACCCGCTTCGACCGGGTGGATAACGGCAAGGTGGAATGGTTTGACCTCGACCTGCCCGAGGTGGTGCGATCTCCGGCGCAGGCTTATCCAAACTGAAAACCGGCGCTATCACTTGTTGGAAGGCTCGGTGTTCGACCCGGCCTGGATGAAACTGTCGGTCGAATCTACAGCTCACGACCATTTCTGTTCATCGCCGAAGGGGTATTTCCCTATTTCGAAGTGACCCGAATCCGATCTTTAGTCCGGCAGCTTCGCCTCACGTTTCCCGGCGCGGAATTGGTCTTCGATGCCCATACTCCCTGGATCGTGTACACCGATAACTTGCAGCTCGTTCTCTCCAGGGTCAAGGCGCGCCTGCGCTTTTCCCTCAAGCATGGGCGGGATGTGGAAGCCTGGGGCGACGGCATCCGCATGCTGGAAGAGTGGTTCTATTTCGGCACAGACGAACCCCGTGTCCGCCAGTACCGGTGGATGTACAAGATTTCATTCCTACGCCAATGTACCGGCATTTTCCACTACCGGTTGGGGAGCCCATCATGAAAATGACCAATGGTTGGAACCGGTTCATCTACCGGTTGTGGGCGCCCATCTACGATGGGACCGTAAACAAACTCTTCCTCCCGGGCCGCCGCCGGGCCATCCAGCTTTTGGACCTTAAACCGGGTGAACGAGTGCTTCTTGCGGGCGTCGGCACCGGCGCGGACCTGCCCTTGCTGCCGGAAGGGGTGGAGGCGGTGGGTGTGGACATCAGCCCGGAAATGCTTTCCAAAGCCCGCGCCAAGCTGCCGCTTTCAGGCCGGTCGATCACTTTGATCCAGGGCGACGCCCATCATTTCGCCGGGAAGGCCGGATCGTTCGATGCAGTGATCTTCAACTTGATCCTCTCCGTTATCCCGGATGGGCGCCGGTGCTTGCAAGAAAACTTGAAGGCCCTCAAGCCGGAAGGCAGGGCGGTGGTTTTCGATAAATTTGCCCCGGAATCCGGGCGGATTTCCATTTTCCCGCAAGTTCTTGAATCTGTTCAGCACTATCTTTGGCACGGAGATCACCCGCCGTTTTGGGGATATACTGGAGGGGTGCGGCGCCCAGGTCATCCGCCAGGAAGCAAGCATCCTGCGAGGAAATTACAGGATCTTCCTGCTTGAATGGCAGGCTAAGGATCCATCAAAAAACGAACTTCTCCAGAAGTTTCGGATATAAACTAAAGGGAAATGATCACTCCGGCAGAATTCGAACGATTGGCGCCTGTTTTACCGGTCATCCGGCAAGCCGAAGGGGAATTAAGGCGTGAATTCCAGGATAAAGCCTTCCTGGCAAAGATCCCCGCCGGGAGGGATGTCTTCATAGAAGGCGACCAGGTTGGCGCCATTGCTCTCCTGGTTTCAGGCGTTGTGCGGGTGTACAAGATCGGCGAAACCGGTCGGGAGATCACTCTCTACCGTTTTGGGAATGGGGAATCTTGCATATTGACCGCCAATGCCATCCTGAGCCAGGAGACTTTTCCGGCCATCGCCACGGTGGAAAAAGAGGCGGAAGCAGTAATGGTGCCGGCGGAGGCGTTCCGGGATTGGGTCCGCCGGTCAGACCCATGGCGGGAATTCGTTTTCGAGTTGCTGTCTCAAAGGTTATCCACCGTCATGGCGCTGGTGGATGAGATCGCTTTCCGGCGAATGGATACCCGCCTGGCAAATTTCCTGATCGACCGCAGCCGCATGTCTGATTCGTCCGGCTGACCCACCAGGAGATCGCGGCGGAATTGGGCAGTTCCCGGGAAGTCATCAGCCGGCTCCTGGAGGACTTATCTGCCGAGGGGATTTTGCTTTCAAGCCGGGGAAAGATAGAAATATTGGACCAGGAAGCGCTCAAGAGCCGGGCAGCTATGTGACTTTGCCACACCGTTATGTGACTTAGTCACAGACACGCCCTGGTATTTCTCCTATAATGACTGCATACTAATAACCTAAAGACGAGACTAAGAAATAGGAGAAAATAAAATGAACCCATTTATCAGTTGGATGGCATCTTCCGCCGGTCGGATCACCCGCATCGTGGCCGGGCTCGCGCTGATCGTCCTGGGCCTCTTTGTCGTTCACAGCACCGTTGGCACGATCGTCCTCGTCGTGATCGGTCTGGTTCCCCTGCTGGCCGGGATATTTGATTTCTGTGTCTTTGCCCCGCTGTTCGGCAACCCGTTCAACGGCAGCAAGATCCGTGCCGGCAAGTAGATCCTTCTTCCGAGCGGACCATGGAAAAAACGGCCTCAAAAAAGAGGCCGTTTTTATTTCCAGGGGAAGAGGCTTTACGGGTTGGCTTGCTGCCAGCGACCGCCTCGCTGCATCATACCGCCCCGCTGCATCGGTACCGCCGCCAGGTTGCCGCCGCCGATGCAAGAGCCGGAGCCGGTGCCGCCTCTGCCGTTCATCATCCGTAGCCGTAGCCCATGCCTCGCCCGCCTTGCTGGACCATCCGGTCGGCCTGGGCCTGGGTGAGGACGCCATCCGCCACGGCGGCTTTGAGCGCCTCCGCCTGGACTGCGAGCATGAAGGTTTGCAGGTTGGCCTGGGTCACCCCGTGATCGAGGGCGATCTGGGGAAGGGATTTGCCGGCGTCGAACTCGGATTTCACCGTCGCCTGGGGCAGGTTGAGTTTCGCAGCCAGGGCTTTTTCCATGTATTCATGCATGGGACCCATCTGGACCTGTTGCGCCTGGTAGGCCGATCTGGCTGCCGCAACGCCGACGAACGAGCCAAGGGCCAACTAAGACCACTACTACTGCAATCAATATTTTCTTCATATTTTCACTCCTTTGTGAATAATGTACCTATAGGATACCTGTTGAATGTAAAGGGAGATGTAAAGGTCTCTCAAAGATTGGACAAAAAAGATCTAAATACGAAGAGCTAAACACAAAGGACACAAAGGAGAGATTCTAAACACGAAGGACACCAGGGACACAATGGAAAGGACAATACGAAGAAAAAAGATCTAACCACGACGGACACAAGGGACACGACGGAAAGGAAAAGAAGGAAAAAGATCTAAATACGAAGCAGCTAAGCACAATTGGACACGCCGTCACGATGGAGAAGCTCTGGTGCAAAATAACGATTAACCAGATGTCTCCAGAAGAACACTGCGGTGCATGCGCCTGCAGATAGGGCGCTGCGGTGCAGCGCCTGCAGAAGAACTCCGCGGTGCAGGCGGACACAACCCCTGCAGAAGAACGCTACGGGGCAGGCGGACACGACGGAAAAGATAACTTGGATGGAAAAAGAAATGTACTTCTGCCACTTCAACGTTCCTCAGCTAATCCTTCGCGGGTTTCCACTTCAGCCTCCGATCTACTCCGTTATTGCGCCCTTGCCACTCCTTCTGGAGACGTTGACTCCGGAGGCCGACCACCAGCGGAACCGTGAATGAAAAGGTGGCGCCTTTGCCTTCGCCGGCGCTTTCGCACCAGATCCGCCCCCCTTGAGCCTCGACGAGGTAGCGCGAAATCGTCAGCCCAATGCCGGAGCCGCCGCCGCTCTGGCGCGAACGGGAGGGATCCACCCGGTAAAAGCGGTCAAAAATAAAGGGCAGGTGCTCCGCGGGGATGCCGATACCCGTATCCGTCACGTGGACCAACAGTTCCCGCCCGTGGATCTCGGCGGACAAGGTTACCTGGCCGCCTGCGGGGGTGAAGCGGAGGGCGTTGTTCAACAGGTTGGTCAATACCTGCAGCAGCCGGTCCCCGTCGGCGCGGACTGCCGGCAGGGCAGGGGGCAACTCGATATCCAGGGAGACCCGTTTATCCGCATAGGGTTTGGCGAGACGTTTGCGGAGGGTTTCGACCACATCCCCCAGCGAAACCGGCCCCGGGATCCAGGACGAGCGAGCCGGACTCCACCCGGGAGAGCTCCTGCAGGTCGTCCACCAGGCGGCTCAGGCGGTCGGCTTCGGACGCCACCTGTTGAAAGGTTTGCGGCGTGGCCGGAAGGACCCCATCCTCCAGCCCTTCCATCGAACCCTTGATGGCGGTGAGAGGCAGTCCGCAATTCATGGGCCACGTCCCCGATCAGGCGGCGGCGCATGGATTCCACCTGGCCCAGCTTTTCCGCCAGGGTATTGAAGCTGACCGCCAGTTGGCCCAGCTCATCATTCCCACCGGCAGGCACCCGTTCGTCATAATGACCGCCGGCCATACGCCGGCTGGCGGCGGTGAGGGCATCGCAGCGGCGCCGCCAGTCCCCGGCTGATGAACAGGCTGACGATCAGCGCCACGGCCAGAGCCGCCAGCCCGGCCCACCCCAGGGCTTCGTAAAATCCACTCACGAAATTTTGAAATCCGGCCCCTGCCCCTGCCCCTGGCCCGGACCCGCTCCCTGGCCCATCATTCCAGAACCGTTCAACCCTGAACCGTTCATCATGGCCATATGGCGGCCGTAGGCTGCCGGGCAGGCTGGCCTGCGCAACGGCCACGAGCACCAGCATGCCCACCAGCATCGACGAACAGGTAGGAAAGGAATAACTTCGTCCCAAGGTTAAATTTCATACCGCCTCATCTTCAAAACGGTAGCCCACGCCGCGGACGGTGGCGATCACGTCCCGGCCCAGTTTCTGGCGGATGTGGCCCAGGTGAACGTCGACCACACGGGTGTCGCCGTAGAAATCGTAGCCCCAGACTTTTTCAAGCAACTGCTCGCGGGAGAGGACCCGGCCGCGATTTTCCGCCAGAGCGGCCAGCAGGTCGAACTCAATGGCGGTCAATTCGACCGGTTGGCCCTCCACGCTGACCCGGCGGGCGCCCCGGATCGAGGCTGACCTGCTTGAAATTCAATTTGGCCAGGCCCTCTTCCGAGCGAGGGGCCGGCCTGCAGGCGGCGCAGGGCGGCTTTCAGGCGGGCCATCAGTTCCCGCGGGCTGAACGGTTTGGTGACGTAATCGTCGGCGCCGACCGAAAGCCCGATGATCTTGTCCATCTCCTCGGTGCGGGCGGTCAATAAGATGACGTAGACATCCGAATTCGCGGCGCAGGCGGGCAAGGACTTCCAACCCATCCAGGCCGGGGAGCATGATATCGAGGATGATCACGTCGGGCTTGAAGGCTTTGGCGGCTTTGAGCCCGGTGGGCCCATCCGCGGCGGTGTAGACTTCATAGCCCTCGGCCTTCAGGTAGGAGGTGAGCAGGTTGACAATGGAGGCTTCGTCGTCCACGACCAGGATTTTAGGCATAGCGGCTCCTTACCCGATCATTGTAATCTCAGTTTGTAAAGGATATGTAAAGATCGTCAGATCGTCACCACGTCGAACGTCAAAGGTCAAAAGTCGGTTGACGAATTGAATTTGAGGTTCCCTGAAAAAGCTCAGGACTTCGCAACAAATAGTCAATATCCTCCGGAAAAGAATTTATTCGATAGCGTGTCAAAGGGGGACGGATATTCTTCTCCGTAAAATTCGGACTGAATTAGATCCCTCAGGTTCAACAAGAGGAACAATGTGGTCCGAATTGAGTATGCGGGATATTCGTTTCAAGGTTCGAGGGGAGGAACAGCCTTGATGGAACCCTTGCGAAGGTTCCCTTTAGAATGGTTCATTGCTTTCATCGGTACTTTTTTGAAATGTATCTTCACAAGACGAACCTTCGCAAGGATGTAGGCAGGGATAAGGATAAGGGACATGTGTTCTATATATCATTATGGGTCGTTGGCTTACATTTGTAAGTTAATTTAAGGCTGGGGGAAAGGAAATGTAAATAGGGAGTGGAAATTGAGTAAAGTAGTCAGTTGCTTCAGGCAGGGAAGGCCCTTAATGGCAACAAACGAAGGAGTGGCCGTTTCCTTGCCTGGCCATGGTATAAACAGGCGTATGGAGCGGTAAGAGGGAAAAATAGCGAATTGTCGGAATTATAAAATGACCCATAAGAAAAAATCCTCTTCAATTTTTTCGGCTTGAATTCTCAAATTGGCCGTGCTATAATAACATTGCCTTTGAATTCAAATAAAATTAATGACCAGGCTTGAACCCAATAGTTCGCATATAAAGGCCTCGGCAATAAATACGGCGAAATCAAATCCATTATGGATCTGGTTTCGTTTTTTTTGTAATTAAAAGGGTTTACAGGAGGGAGAAAATGAAACAGCGAATGGTTCTAATTCTAATGGCTTAATAATCTTTGAAAGCGCTATGCCTGCTAATGTTTCTGCATATCCCGTACTGGCGGTAGGAGGTGTGATAGCAGCGGCAGGCGCGGTAAAAATGATGATAGGTGATCTCGTTAACAGGTACCTTGGCGAGGTTCATGACAATAACCTGAGCAGGCATATTCCGATGCGGCAGCTCTTGAGGGCGGTCTCATCAGACCTCACTCGAATCTCTGAAATGACCATGGATGACATCGATGTAATTACATCAGGCCGAGTTAAGTAATATAGATTAATGTCTTGCAGAATACCCTGGCAACGCTACTTCAAGCCGGGAAAAATTTAGACGAAGCTGTAGCGAGGCAAATACAAGATGCACTTCATCAAACTCTTGCGACATGGGGGATGGTATCACAGGACTTAGATCAAAAAATCCGCGAAAATGAAGCGGGGAATTGCTGTCATTGTGGACAACTCCTTAATAGCAGACTATTTGCATTGTAGTAATCATTGGGGCATTTGTTATATTGGTTATTGCATTATTCATTCGTAGAAATATAATACCAGCCATTATTGCAGCGGCATTTGGAATACTTCTGTTAAATATTTGCTTTTACTCCACTTTTTCCATCTGCTCTATCGACAATGAAAATAACAGAGAAGCAGATTCAATTAAACGGAGAACTCCGCCTCCATCCCTGTTCAATATAAGGCCTTTTCCTGTTACTTGGCATCAAAGTGGAACTTTGGAGATACTTCGGGCTCAACCTTCTCTCTCCGAAAGGGCCCTCACAGCTCTTGATAGGCACAGCTGAAAATAACCTTAAAATTACCGATCAAGCATCATTTTCACCAATAAAGGCAACATTACCTTTATCAACAATAACTCAAGGAAGTGGCACGCACTTACTTCAGATCAAACGAGGGGATGGGCAAAGCACTGCGATAACTACTTTTTACGTGAGCAAACCAGAATTAATCCCGGTTACTATTGATTATCGAATATGGCAACATGGGATGTGGAATTCTTCAGCGATGGACATATTGCAAATTAGAGAAACCTATGATCATCATGGGGCGGGGACAACACATAAATGCTACGATCCAAAATACACTAATGATCCTTGGACAGTCACAGAGCCAATAACTGAAAATGTGATCAAATCGAATAATATGTACGATTTAAGCAAGAATATCGAAGGAGGCAATACATTAGTGGTACATTTCTGTCTAAAGTCAGGACCTTTTTATAACAGATGGCGTGGTTGGTATCACGCGGACTATTCTGTTACATTAATTCAAGATAATCCGGGTTACACAGAAGATCAGGCAACATTTGGAACCCAAACTCTGTACTGTTAACCCTGAAGATGGAACAGTCAGTAATTTCAGATTTTAATATGATTCCAGAAAACGCAGGGCTTCTTTTTTATGAAATAAGAATTGGATCAAAGATATATTCTGGTCATCAAGAGGAATTTACAGTTCCCACCTCTCTATCAGATACTCTTCATGAGGTCAATAGTTTTATCAAGCCTAGTTTGAAACTCCAAGAATCAAAATCTTTCATATTACCAAAATTTTATTCGTTACTACCTGGAAGATCACTCAAAATAGTAGGAAGGGAAGTATCATTGGGTAAGGCGCCCGAAGTCCCTGCGATTCACCCCTGCGCCAGGCGAAGCCCCCTACTATAGTGTGACAGTAAAGTTTCCTAATTTTTCCAGATCAGAGCTGAATAAACAAGGATTAACCCCAATAGTAGATGAGAATGGAAATGTTGTCATGAGCTTCACGACAGACGACCAGGGACAACTCTGGTGTCACTGGTTGTATTTACCTCAGTGAAGTAACAAAGGCGAAGTAAACGCGTAATTCTAAATATTAATTTCCAGGTCATTTCAATCGGCGGATTTTAGTGAGAAGGATAATAGGCTCACAAGGTTAAGCATATTATGTCATCCCCTCGAAGGAGGCGCGCTTTACTCCTCCCCCAACTCCCCCGCCAGGCCCTCGAACTGCTCCAGCGCCGCCTTCAGGTCCTCGACGATCTCCGCGGCCAGCACGTCCGGGTCGGGCAGGTTGGCGCGAGTCTTCCAGCGATTCATCCCGCAGCCAGAAGATATCCAGGTTGACCTTGTCGCGCGCCATCAGTTCGTCATAAGTGATAGACGCGCCAGCGGCCCTCGCGGATTGTCCTCGGCCAGGTCGGCGTGCGCTCGATGCCGGTTCTCGGGGTGGTAGCAGGCCACGAACTCGTCCAGGTCGGCGCGCGCCAGCGGATCTGGTCTTGAGGGTGAAGTTCAGGTTGGTGCGCAGGTCGTAGATCCACAGCTGCTTCGTCCAGGGCGTTTCGCTGGCCGGCTTGCGGTCGAAGAAGAGCACGTTGGCCTTGACCCCCTGGGCGTAGAAGATGCCGGTCGGCAGGCGCAGCAGGGTGTGCACGTCGCATTCGTGCAGCAGCTTGCGGCGCACCGTCTCGCCCGCCCCGCCCTCGAACAGCACGTTATCCGGCACGACCACCGCCGCCCGCCCGTTCATGTCCAGGATGGTCTTGACGTGCTGGACGAAGTTGAGCTGCTTGTTGCTGGTGGAGGTCCAGAAATCGTCCCGCACGATGTTCTGCGCCTCGCGCTGCGATCTCGCCCTCGTCGGTGACGAAGGTGACGCTGCTCTTCTTGCCGAAGGGCGGGTTGGTCAGCACCATGTCGAAGCGCTCGCCGGGTCGGCCGCCAGGCTGTCGGCCACGTGGATCGGGCGAGCTCGCCGCCGTTCGACCGCCGATGCCGTGCAGGTACAGGTTCATCACGCACAGGCGGGCGGTGTTGTCCACGATCTCCCAGCCGTGCAGGGCTTCGTGGCGCAGGTGCTGCTCACTGGTCGCGGTCCAGCGGGTTGTGTGCCGGCGATGTAGTCATAGGCCGCCAGCAGGAAGCCGCCCGTGCCGCAGGCCGGGTCGCAGATGGTCTGCCCGGGCTGCGGGCGCATCACGTCCACGATGGCCTTGATCAGCGGGCGCGGGGTGAAGTACTGCCCGGCGCCCGCTCTTGGTGTCCTGGGCGTTCTTCTCCAGCAGGCCTTCGTAGATCTCGCCCTTGACGTCGATATCCAGCCCGATCCAGGTCTCGCCGTCGATCAGCTCGATCAGGCGGCGCAGCTTGGCCGGGTCCTGGATCTTGTTCTGCGCCTTGCGGAAGATGACCGGGATCAGCCCGGCGCCCTTGCCCAGCCCGGCCAGGATGTGGCGGTAGTGGCTTTCCAGCTCGTCGCCGTCCAGCCGCAGCAGGCTGGCCCAGTTGAACTCCGCCGGGATGGCGCTGGCCTTGCCCAGCATGCGTGCTGTTCTCGTCGTCCATCTTGAGGAACAGCAGGTAGGTGAGCTGCTCGACGTAGTCGCCGTAGGACATGCCGTCGTCGCGCAGGACGTTGCAGTAGTTCCAGAGGCGCTGGACGATGGTGGAGGAGGTGGTCGTGTTCATTTCCGGTTATTCCTTCGCCAACCATTCCACTTTTAGCGCCGGTTCCAGACTTTTGAACTCGGGGTCGGCGGTCAAAAGGACCACGTTTTCGCGCATGGCCGCAGCCACTGCGAAAGCATCCGCGTATGAAAGGGCATGGTTGGCCTTGATGTGAGCCGCAGCAAAAACGGCCGGCTCATCTGCCGGCAGGATTTCGAGGGGGAGTTGTTGTATAAGCGCCAAAGCCGCCTGGGCCTTGACCGGTCCGCCTCTTCGTTCGATGATGTAAAGGGCCTCGCCGAGGTTAATGATGGAAATAAACAGGCGGCACTTTTCTTTTCCGGCCTGCTCCAGGACTTTTTCCACCCGGGAGGCGGCCGGCTCATCCGTCAGATACGCCAACAAAGCAAACGCATCCAGCACGAAGGCGGGTTTTTCAACCATTGGCTCGTTTGATCCGAGCTTTGATCTTGTCTTCTTCGCGTCCAAGTTCCTTAGAGCGTTCTTTCAGCAGGTCCTGCGTCAGGGAGGGGGTGTCTTTCAGCAAGCCGCGGCCTTGTTTGACCGGGTTTCGCAGGGCCGGGACAATGGATAGAACTCCACCGTAATCCACCACGACAACTTCGGTGCCTGGGGAGAGATGGTATTTTTTTCTCAATTCAGCCGGGATGACCACCCAGCCTTTCTGGGAAACGGTCACATTCATAGTCGGCTCCTTTCGTTATACTTTATACCCGTAAAGTATAACACCCTTTGGCAGCGATTTACACAGTGCAATTTAGCGTGGCTTTACATTAGCAACTCCAGGTGCTCTGTTGCAAAGATAAAGATTTAAAGTAGCATAGGTTAAGAAGCGGCCTCGGAGTGCAATATCTCCCGATATTGCGCCTCTGTTGCTCAACATCTGGAGATGTTGCAATCAGCGGCAGCCTCGGAGTCCAATATCTTCGCGTACTTTGCACCCTGTCGGGCCCGATATTGGGCTGCTGACGCTCAACGTCAGGAGACGTACTCCGCTGCGGGCCACTGCAGGCGTGGAACGATGATAGATGCGCCAGCATTCAGCGTTTCTTGTTCTTATGGCGGGCTTTTTTCGCCTGCTTGCGCTTATTTTTTTCCTTCTTCTCATTTTTCTGCTGGCTTCGGCGTCCTTCAGAAGAACGCCCGGACCTGCCGGCATCCGGAAACAAACCTCCAAAATAATCCGGCGGCGTGACCCGCTTTTCAAGCAAACCCACCATACCCTTTCAGGCGGATCGACCGCCGGTGATGATTTTACGAGTTCATTTCCTCTTGCGGTTCTTTTTACACGATTTCATCTCTTGTTTAGGATTCGCCTTTCCCTTTTTCCCGGCTTTTGGGGGGACAATGGTTGGGAAGATTTCTGGATCTTCCAGCCCCGGCTCAAGCCCGAGACCGAAGGCGTGCTGCAAAGGTGTAAGCGGTCGCGGCGTTGCCCGTTTCTCTCTCAATCCAAGATCGAACTCCACATCCTCCAGGTCGCCTGCAATAAAGGGGTCTACCGCGCCGGCTTCATAGGCTTTCTTGATGATCGGGTAGCTCTCGACAGCCTGCAGGTCGAGCAAGTCAGAGACCCAAAAACCGTTGATCTGGGGGTCGTTGGCGGCATGGCGGGCTTCCAATGTGGCGCTGAGTATCTGAACGATCCGATCCCGCTCTTCGGGGTGGTCTTTAGCGATCAGCGCAAGTGTTTCGCCGGCTCCGACCAACCCGCCATTCCCGTCCTCGGCTTCAAACAGGAAACTTGTCAACGCATCAATGGCCGGCGGTCCGAAGGTTACCAGCACATCCTGAAGGCCTTCGCCGATCAAATCGGAGTCGTCTTCGTCCACAAGGGCTAGCACCCGCACCAGCGGCGCAATCGCTTCAGGAGCGAACATCATCGCCAGCACACGCGCCAGGCGTGCATCGGCGCCCACATGGAGGCATCGTCCACGGCCTCATCGACCAGGAGATGCCGATCGGTAGCCAGCCGGATCAGTTCGGGGATGTGCTCACCGGTGAAGTGGTAGGAGGCGTAATCGTCCCATTCGTCCCAATCGGCCTCCCCATAGGTGAGCAGCCCGGACACGGGTTCGGTATAACTACCTGATTTCATCCCAACCTCCCCTCAAACGCTGCCTTCAGAATCCTCCCCATTCAGCCGCAGCAGCCCGGCCCTGCCCAGGATGGTGCTGTTCTCATGGTCCATCTTGAGGAAAAGCAGGTAGGTCAGTTGCTCGACGTAGTCGCCGGAGGACATGCCGTCGTCCCGCAGGACGTTGCAGTAGTTCCACAGGCGCTGGACAATGGTGGAAGATTGATTATTCATCGGTTTTTACATATCTATTCTTTATAGATTTCAATTGTTGTAGATACGGCTTAGCCTCGTGAGGATGTAATTGTTTAAGGTAATTTACTCTTCCGTTTACCTTTCTAAACTCATCTTTAATCTGATCCCAAGACGTTGTCAAATTTGCCGATTTTGCGAGTTTATGAACAGAAGCCCTTATACGGTTTCTAATATTTACCGGGATTGTCGGCTTTTTTCCATTAATGTTTAGCCCATGGACATCCATGCGTCGACTGTTAGTCTGAAATTCCCATTTTCTCCGGTTAGGTCTTAAACCATTTATCTGTAATATCTCAATTATTTTTTCGGTAATCCCCCGCATTTCCGATTTGGGAATAAATCGCGTAGAAGAAACTGTAATGTCATCGATATAGCGAGAGTATGTAAGCCCTTTCTGTCGCAATTCCAACTCTAAAAGCGGTTCACAATCCCAGAAGATTAGATTTGCGACGGCCGAACTTGTGGGAGCACCCTCAGGGATAAAGCCCTTGTAGGTGGTGAGTTTAGTGAGTAGGACAGATACATCATCGGGGAAATGGAAAAAGTATTTCCAAACACGGCGAGACGATTTGGATCTTGTAGAGGGGAAGAATTTCGATATGTCTGATTTTTAATAAGAGCTATCGCCTTCGAGTGCAATCCTGCATCCCGGGTATAGTCTCTTGGTGATTTCAAATCTCTAATTGCTCCCTGTAAATAGTGCGGATAATCAATCGCATCAAGAAATCAGGTGGCAAATTCCTTCTTGTATGCTTTTTAAAGGCTCTTGGATAGTATAAGTTTGTCGGATACCGCCATTAGACTTATTTTCCGGTTTGTTAGGGAAATAGAAATCCTCTGCTGATTCAGCAGTTTCCAATAGAACCTTAATTGGAACTTCCAATCGCTTAGCTAAAGATTTTATACTTCCCATCGAACGATGCTTATACTTGAGCGTTTTCATTTGCAGCATCTTTAACCAGCCCTAGTGCAGTTACCGAGAGTTTTTCAAACAGCTCGGCACTCATCGATTTCAATTCGCTATTGTCTGTACCAAGAAAAACCAATATGCTTAGCGGGACATCAAGGCCCGTTGCTATTTTTTTCAGAACTGATAAATTTGGATCACGCTTACCTTGTTCAATTAGGGATAAATAAGCGGTAGATATTTTTGCTGAGCTCGCAAGCTCAGACAGATGCATCCCTTTTTGGGTGCGGCATAATCTTATTGCTTTGCCAATATTCATTAATTACCTCGATGGGAGAATATAAAGAAAAATAATGGTTTGTTGTGTTATTTAGCCATGCCGGAAACCAAATGAATAATTTCAACAATCGCTGGAACAGCTTCCAGGACTGCGCCCATGATCAAGAGTACATCATGTGCACTAATTTCATCTGGTTTTTGCTGGAAAACTTCGAGATTTTTGATAACCTCATCCAGCGTTTCTAAAACACAGTCTTGCACGCTGCCATGCAACTCTGTTCGAAGCATTGTAAGCGTCGCAACAGAAGTCCCTAACAACTTTTCGTTCATAGTGTTATCACCTCCTTTCTTTATTGGGATACAGTGCCAAAGGCACCGCTCGCCAAAGCCTCTGGACACCGAAATAGAGCAGCGTGTAGACCCAAACCATGATTTTCCGAGACCGCTCGCGCTTGTTTCGCATAATATTCGCAGCTAATTTAGATTTGTTGCGAATATAGGAGCAGAAATGGTATAGAAAGATCATCATTATTTCAGATGATCGGCATCAAAGAGATGCCATTGAGCCAGGCCAGAGCAGGAGGTAAATTGTCAAGGTGCATCCGAATGGAGCATTCGGCCACCACTATGATACATCAGAACAGATGGTCTGTCAAGGGGTTTAACGTTTACCAGTTAAAATTTGTCGTATATATAATCATCCGATTAATACTTCCCTGAACGCTCATTGCCTAACCAACAGTTCCCTCACAATCTAAAACAGAATTTCGCATTGTAATAAATACTATCCTTGGTGGATTTGGTAAAGCAGGGGGAGATCATAAACTCCCCTCAAACGCTGTCATCAATAACTCACCCTCAAGTTTCATTCTCTATACCAGGAAAGATTTCGTGCAGAATATCATCCGGTATACCCGGTTCATTTCTTTCTGAAATCCTTAAAGTAAGCAACAATTGCATTAAAAATAGGGCCCCATAGACGAAGATCATATTGCCTCTGGCAACCGGGGGGCTCGAATTCCTTCCGTACTCGATGCCAAATATCACTCATGATTTCATCATAGCCAACAAACCAAGCTTGATTTCGGCTCGGTGAATGAAATCCCAAGTGGAAAATAACAGGGCGTATACGAATAGGGTATAGAATATCACCCGACGGTTCTAAATTTATTTCAATATGATCATTGGGGCTGTTGACAGGTCTTGGAATTAATCGATCGGTTAAAGTTTGAGCAACTTCCATCAACAAGTTATCATCTTCTGAAAAACCAGCTCTTTGGAGAACTCTAAACATATTGTCATTTTCCCGAAGGCTTCGATTAAACCGAACACGTTGTTGGCCGCTTTTTACTTCACCAATAATAATTTCAATTGTTCCCCTTCTAACTCTTAAATATTCGGATGGGGGGTTGCACGCATCAGGTTCTCGGCTAAATGGTAACCTGATCGCTAATGCATCTATTTCGCCCTTTTCTCGAACAGCTAGGTTTGATGGATCAGCATGAATAATATGTCCGGATACAAAGAATCCATTCAGACGTAAATATAATGTCACCAATGTTTCTTGGATGTGATTAGCAGTAATTATCATTGTCATCACAGTCTCCCTTCAAAAGCCGCCATCAGTACCGCCTGCCGCAGCCACCTTAGCCAAGTTACATTAGTCGGATGGTCTTCGACGCGCAGCATATTAGGCATGTGGTTCTGCATTTTGTCTTTCGATTTCAGCCCAAAGTCGGGCCGGAAAATTCTTACGATTCCTGCCCTTTACACCCTGCCAGGTACAACCTTCCACATGCCTGACTTTTTTCCATTTGGAATCAGTAAGGTCTGCACCTGTAAAATCGGAATCTTTGACTGTTGCCCCGGAAAAATCGGCCCCTTCCAAATCTGCGCCAGAAAAGGAGGCTCCTACTATACGTGCCTGTTTAAAAAAAGCTCGATGCAAAACTGCATTTTTAAAATCCGGTTGATAGGTAATATCCGGATAAATACGGATGAAAATATTAGCCTTGGTAAAATTCGCCCTATAGATCATTGCATTGGTGAATATTGTTCCTACCATTCTGGTCTTTTGGAGATTAGCATCTCGGAGGTTGGCATTAGAAAAATTCGTTCCCCACAATTCAGCGTGGCTGAAAACAGTCTTTTCAAGGTCGGCTTTCTCAAAGTGACCACCCGATAGATTGGCTTTTGTTAGATCGAAGTTCCTCAACCTGACTTTTTTCTCGGATAATTCCCAATTGGTTGCGATACGAAAATCCGCCAACCGGCGTTCACGCTTGGCTCGCCATTCATCCAGTAAAAATACAGCCACCCCTACAAATATTCCGCCAATGATCGCTTGAAGTAGATCCACCCCGACTTGAAACCAGTTTATTGTATCCATTCACAACCTCCCCTCAAACGCCGCCTTCAACACCGCCTGCCGCAGCCGCTTCGCCCGTTTCAACCCGGCCTCTACGGCGGTTTCGACCGCCCTGGTCGACTCCAGCCGCCGCTCCACCTCCGCCACGATTCGCCGCTGTTCTTTATATGGAGGCAGGGGTATAAGTATTTTTATCATTCGCGTAAGTCCTAAATCTTGATTACCTACCCCATGTGTGTAAAGCTGTGATTGTTTATAACAAAATGGCGAGTTTAGAGCATATTGTATATAAAAGGGCTCAATAGGCTGACAAAGTTTTAATGCAGCCACATGTACCCAAATATTAAATTCTATATCATAAGTATTGAACTCGAGCAATTCCGGTGGTTCCCCCTTTTGTGTAGAGTATGTCGCCCTTATCAGGTCTAAACCGCAATAATTTTTCGTGTAACTCAGGTGATATGCGTCTGGCATTTGCGAAATCAATTCCAGTAGGACGCACGTTTCCACCGGTGATGAATGGAATGCCTTCAGATACATACTTTGGACTGAAATGCATACCATCTCTGACTGACCAAGTTAGTTGATCAAGCGTAGCCCATGTCCAATGGTTAGGTAGATCAGGGACATTTAAAATATCATCAAAATTTGCATCTAAGGGGACTTGCCGCTTTATCGGTTTGCCCCCTCGAAATTTTAAAATCTCTTTGAGTAATTCATTTGCATCCCCTTCAGCATCAATCCTTTCAACTAAATTGCCAGTTACAGCAGCATTTAGTACTGTTGCCTTGTAGCGCTTCACCCCTGCCCGCACCCGCTCCAGCGCGGCCGCCCCCGCCTCCAGGTCGCTCAGCAGCTCCTCCAGCCGGGCCACGATCCGCTCCTGTTCGGGGAGGGGAGCGAGAGGGAAAGTGACATCACGAATATTAGCCATTGATACTGAACTTTGAGTTGTCGCATTTTGAATACTTCAAAACATCCGATTTGCCAGAATCAATGATGTAAGGTAATGAAATAGATATCGATTAAGAATTGTTTTTTCGTCTACTCGAATTAGTGCCACATTTGGACCTAGAAAAAATTCCTTGTCGGAAGACACTATTCCGACATTTCCAACACTCCCAACAAACGCCATCAAAACCTCGCCGCCTCTCAATTTTGAACGGCTAAGTTGTTCAAACACTTCCCTTTTTACGTAGAGAAAATTTCCTTCTTGAAATCCCCGTCTTGTAACATTTTGCGCTCGAATAACCGGTATTTCACCGTCCTCAACATATTTTACATACTTGGTAAATTCAAATCCCGCCAATTTCGTCACAAAACAATTTTCGCCAATTCTTTGCCACACCCATCCTTCCGGCAAGGCGCGCAACTCCCTTTCTTCCTTCGTGTCCTTCGTGTTCTCCGTGGATAATCCTTTCATTTCCCCCCAAAGCTTCATTCAACTCATTCACCACCGGCATCAACTCCCCACCAAACGCCCGCAGCGCCGCCACCTGCCCGCCCCGCTGGAAGAACGCCCCCGTGCTGAAATCGTCCGGCTCCATCTCCAGGTTGATCCCGATGTGCGCCGCGATCTGGTCGAGCCACCAGCTCTGCTCGGGGGTGAACGCCTGCCCGCCGGCCTGCTGCTTTTCAGCCATTCGTTGTAGCGCCGCTGCACCAGGGCCGGGTAAGGCTCGATATCTTCATTCAGGGCCACATGCCGCACCAGCGAGACCAGGTCCGCCAGCACCCGCGGCCCGCTGCCCCGCACCCGCCCGTGCTCCAACTGGCGGTAGGCGTTCCAGAGCGCCTCGGTCAGATAGAGCGGGTCGGGTTGGTGCAGGTCCAGCCGCAGATGTTCGGCCAATTCCTTCAAATCTGAGAATCGAATCTCTTTCTTTCCTTTTCCTTCCGTCGTGTCCTTCGTGTCCGTCGTGGTGATGCGTTTCCTCGGGATCGAATAAATGATCTGCAGCGCGGTGATCTCGTCGCAGTGTTCCACGATGAAGGCCTTGAACGACTCGACCGTCCGGCGGGCGGCTTCGGTGGCCTCCGCGTCGAAGCCGGCGCTCAGGACGTGGTCTTGCGCTGACCTCGTCCAGGATCTGCTCGGAGCGCCTCTGCCAGTCGGACAGTTTGGCCCGCAGGTCCGGGTCGGCGGCCAGCGGGCGGCAGGCCTGCTCCGCCAGCTCGCGTGCTGGCCTGGTCGATTTGTTCCTGATCGGGGCACGATGTGTCGTGCACCCTACGGGCGGTATCGAGGATCTTGTCCGGGTCGACGGCCTCCAATAGGCCGCGGGCGATATCGGTCAGGGCGGCCCCGCCGGTATGTTGCTTCACTTCGGCCAACTGGCCGCGGTCCAGGTGCTTTTCCAGGCGGAGCAGGCGCCCCGCCAGGCTGAGAGAGGGTGGCTTCGTCCGAGACGCCCAGGTCACGGCTTCCAGCAACTGCTTGAACGTCGCCGAGGGCTTGCGCTCCAGCGTCTGCGGGTCCATCAGCTCCTGTTCGGTCAGCCCGACCGCGTCCACGATCACGAAGTGGTCCTTCAGAGCAGCGCGTCGCTGGTCACGTTCTGCAGCTCGGTCGGCGAGACCACCCGCGTCCCCCGTCCCAGCATCTGCTCGTACAGCAGCCGCGAGCGCACCGCCCGCATGAACAGCAGGATCTCCAGCGGGCGGATGTCGGTGCCGGTGGCGATCATGTCCACCGTCACGGCGATGCGGGGGAAATAGCTGTTGCGGAAATCGCTGATCAGGTCTTCGGGCTTCTTCCCGCTGACCTTGTAGGTGATCTTCTGGCAGAACTCGTCCCCCTTGCCGAACTCCTCCCGCATGATCCGCACGATGTCTTCGGCGTGGCTGTCGTCCTTGGCGAAGACCAGCGTCTTCGGGCACCAGCGTCCGGCCGGGGAAGATGTCCACCGGCAGCCGGTCCCGGAAGGTGCGCACGATGGTGCGGATCTGGTCCACCGCCACCACCGCCCGGTCGAGCTGGGCCGGGTCGTAGGACAGGTCTTCTTCCAACTGCTCCCAGCGCTGCTGGCGGGTCAGCCGGTCGCGTTTGCCCACCCACAGCCCGGCTTCCACCGTCGAGCCGGCTTCGCTGATCTGGGTGTTGATGCGGTAGACCGTCCCCTGCACGTTGACGCCGTCGAGCACGGCCCGCTCGCGGGAGTACTCCATCACCAGGTTCTGGTTGAAGAAGCCGAAGGTCTGCTTGGAGGGCGTGGCGGTCAGGCCGATCAGGAAGGCGTCGAAATATTCCAGCACCCCCCGCCAGAGGTTGTAGATGGAGCGGTGGCACTCGTCCACCACGATGAAGTCGTAGGTCTCGATCGGGATGGCCGGGTTGTAGCGGACTTCCCTGGGCGGCTGGGCAGTCCAGCGCCGCGCCCATCTCGAACAGCGAATTCTCCTCGTTGGCCGGGTCGAACTCGGCCTCGCCCGAGAGCATCGAGAACAGCCGCTGGATGGTGGTGATGTGCACCTTGCTGACCGGGTCGAGCGTGTTCGACTGCAGGTGCTGGACGTTGTACAGCTCGGTGAACTTGCGCCCGTCATCGGGGGTGCGGTACTGGTCGAACTCCTTGAACGCCTGCCTGCCCAGGTTGTTGCGGTCCACCAGGAACAGCACCCGTTTGGCTTTGGCGAATTTGATCAGCCGGTAGACGAAACTGACCGCGGTGTAGGTCTTGCCCGAGCCGGTCGCCATCTGGATCAGGGCGCGCGGTTTGTCCTGGGCGAACGAATGCTCCAGGTTGGTGATGGCCTCGATCTGCGCCTTCCACAACCCGGCGGTGTTGAGCGGGTAGGCGGCCGGCATTGCCCTCAACCGCCCTCGTAACGTCGTCTTTCTCCCTCCCTAAATTCGAAGAATTTGGGGACGGGTCCGTGCGGGTAGGGTTGGTCGCCCATTCCGCCAGCGTCTCCGGCCGGTGGAAGGTGAACACCCGCCGCGAGCGCGGCTCCGGGTCGCGCTCATCCCGGAAGAAGGTCTCGACGCCGGTGGATTCGTAGATGAAATGGTAACTTATCCGTGCCAACATGGGGGATGTTCCGCGGCAGTCCGGCCGCGTAAGCTGCCGGCCTGCTCGGCCACTCCGGAAAGGGTGGTCCCGGCCTTCTTGGCCTCCACCACTCCGACGGCCTTGCGGTCGACGAAGAGCATGTAATCCGCGAAGCCGGCTTCCACCGGGAACTCCCGCACCGCCACGCCTCGACCGGCGTACAGATTCATCCCGTTCGCGGTCCTGGATGATCCAGCCGGAGGCGGTCAGGAGTTGGTCGATCTGTTGGCGGGCGAGTTCTTCAGGTGTGGGCATGAGCCGTTGAGAGATAGGAAGGAACAGGCGAGTTTGTAAAGGTGGAAAAACGTTTCCCAACCCTGGAGCACGGTTGGGCTCCATAAATAGTGTATAGCAAAACCGGCTCTTCGTCAAAGGGATTTGGCTAACACCGCCCTTGCGAAGGGTCCTCTTGCCAGGAGCCATTGTCAGAAAAGTGCCGCTGAAAGCAACAACCCATTGATAGAAGAACCTTCGCAAGGTTTTGCAAAAATGGGCTCCTCACAGAAAACCTTGCGAAGGTTTCTCGTGCCGAGACCCATTGAAAGAAAAGTGTTATTGAAAGCAACAACCCATTCCTGGAAGAACCTTCGCACATGTACCTGCGACATATAGCGAAGGCGTCACTCCTGCGCGCGGAAATCGAAGAGGGCGGACGCCATCCGCCCCTACGAGGGCAGGGGGCCGAAACGTGGATGGATCTGCTCCTGGTTCGAGTTTCCTTCAGCCCCGGAGGGGGTTTGGCTGTGAGACCGGGGATTCATCCCCGGGCGGTCCTGGATAGGGGTGGGGATTGCTTCGTCAGGGAGTACGCCCTCCTCGCAATGACAGACGCAGAATTCTTCCAAAAAATCGCCTGAAACCGCAAAAAACTGAACTTTTTTAGCCCCTTTCCGGAGGAACAATTCCGTCCCCTGCGCATAGACCTCCCCCACCAGTGGCATTTTTACCCCCAAAACGGCAATAGCGCATAAGTTACTATGGGCTATTATTATTCGGAATAGAGTTCCAGAGTTGCTCCAGTTGACCGAGTTGATGATTGGCTAGTTTGGAGGAACGCGTGTGAAGTCTGAAACGGTCTTGGTGCAGACGCATACGGAGGCGTTCATCCTGAAATTTGTTTGGAACAATCTGAGACACAATTCGAATGGTTTCATACAGCGTATCGGGGTGGGGTAACAATTCCCATGCGCCTTGACGCTGAATAATACGAAATGTGAGACCCTTTTGTCCAGTGGTGCGCAGCAAACGACGGCCAAGGGCTCGAAAATCGCTTTCTCGATCATTATTGGTGCGGGGCAGGCCAGGTACATCGTAACAATGGAATAAACCGGGGGCAAAACTGCGGGTGGTTTTTAGAATGAGGCGAAAAGAATTGCGCAACATAGGATCCCTGAAGCGGTTGGATTGGATTTTGGTCAGGTAGACGAACAGGTCTTGGCGGACTTGATCGCCGGAGCGGTTGGGGTTTTGCTCAGGATCCAAGAGAGCGGCAATGTGTTCCAACCAATCGGCGGCCTCTCGCACAATAGAATAAGTTGCCTGGGCAGACCGAAGTGATGTTTTTAGTCCTTGATGCAATGTCAGCAATTGAGGCGTGGAATGATGAACCATTAAGCGATCCAAGAATTCCTTGACTTCGAAGAGACCCACAAACATCTCCATTCCCGCCAGGCGCAAAGGAGGCCGACCTTTGAGGGTCAACAGATACCGGATCCGACGACATATTTCTCGCATAATCGCATCGCGAACTTTATCTCCATCTTTTCCCAATACGGGTTCAGAAACCGGACTGGGTGCTTCCAATGGCGACGGCAATACCCCGGTGATGGTCAAAACACCCTTGGCTTGCTCGTCTTCCTGGCGGATAAATGGACCAATGCTGGCTCTGACATCCTGTCGCAACAGCATTTTCATGGCTTCATCCGCTTCCGCCACAGGAACTGCAATATTGCGCAAATAGTGGCTCTGACAAAAAGCATGCCTGGCCTGGGGAAAGACTTCAGCTATGGCTGACACCAGGCCGCTTTGTTTGTCGCTCATCACAGCAGTCACCCGCAAACCCAGATCGGCAATCGGTTGCAGGAAGGTAACGAAGGCGGCTTGATCTTGCTGGCTCATCCAGCCACAGCGCAATGTCACTCCACTCATCAGTTCTCGTACCAGCCACAACTGCGGCTCGCCTCCTTCGGGTGCCAGTCCGTCCAGGCTCAAGAGCAGTCCCATTTGGTCAGCCACTATTTTCAGATACTTCATTTGCTCCCGTTCGTGACAGGCCAACAAGGGCAAATATCGATAGTAATACAACGCTCTCACTTGCGACTCGCTGATCCTGAGCTACTGTTTTAAATCTGCATGAATGGTGCCAAAGGGTTGCTGCAGGCTTTGCCGCTGCCAGCCAATCTGTGCAATCACATCATATCCATAGGTGCAAGAAACCGGCGCTGCCTGTCTCCATTCCGCCGAACCCAATATCGCAAGAGAAACTTCACAACTGGGATCCACGCAACGCTTCGTCCGCTGCGCAATCATCATGACTTCCTTCATCCCTTGCACTGTTTTGTATTTACTCGTGTAGGCAACCCGCATTGGCCCCTGGCACTTTGGGCATCGATCCAATTCACAACTATATACCGTCCCTTTTCCCGAGTAAAATATCCCTGGGGTTCTCATGGCGCTCTCCTTTCTCAGCAAGAGGTCAGTTTGCCATGAGAACCCCTTTTCTTCAATATCTATAGTAAATTATGCGCTATTGCCCAATGGCGCCTCAAAACTCCCTATATGGGGGGTCGTGTAGCTTTTGTTCCTCGTTGAATTGTACTGACGATCCCTCGGAAATGCGATTTAGGCTCATTTGGGCTGCGAGGGAGGTGGGAAAGAGCTTTACCGCCAAGAAAAGATAGGACGCCAAGAAGAGATCGCGAAGGTTTTTTTAATGAAAGATAAAGAGGGAGGCTCCGCGGCTGACGCCTCCCATGCGAACTGCGCTCGAAGGATAGGAGCTTGACCGGATCCGGGCGGCGCCTATTTCTCGATCGCCAGCCTCAGGACGAGGAGCGCCATCAGAACTGAAATGGGCGCGAAGATCAGGTTCTCCACCGACACGCCCGAGGCCAGGTTACCCAACGCGTTCAGCAGCAGGTAGGCAAAGATGATCCACAGCAAGATCCTGATCGCCTGCCTGAACCGGCCCTCCACGATGTAATCCAGCTTGGCCGTGACGACGAGGCCGAAGAGCACCGTTGCGACCAACGAGATGATCTCGAGCGTTCGCCCGGTCGAGGCCGAACCGGCGGCCTGCCCGCCCCACACCATCCCGCTGGAAACCACCTCAAAGATGACGAGGAGGTGGAACACCGCCAGCAATCCGAAAGCGACCAGGAGAATATTTCCCGCCGTGCGTACATTGATGATCTTCTTCATCGTTCAGCTCCATGGATAGGTCACGGCTTTCTTAAAGTCCGAAAGCCATGCAGGTCTATCCTTTGACTCCCGCCCAAGGGCGGCTTAATCGAAAATTTTTGGGGTGTTGGCGGACGGCTAAGCCATCCGCCAACACCCCAACCCCCGACTTTAAGAACACCCTAAGGTATAGGTTTTGATCACTTGACTTCCACCAGCACGGCCCGGACGAGGACCCGGTACTTGTAGGAGTTGCCGGCTTCATCATAGCCGCGGCAGGTGACCAGCGTCACCCACGGCAATTCTTCATGCTTCAGCATCGCCCCGATATTGCCGGGCGAGACCTGGGTCACGCTGCGGACCTCGTACACGTATTCCCCGCCCCAGGCATGGACGATCAGCCGGTCGCCCCACCAGAGGCTGTTCAGGCGGGCGAACGGGCCGGGTTGGCCGTACGCATCTACTACGTGCCCGGTGATGACCGAGTTGCCGGCGTGGGTCGGGAAGGCGGAGCCGTTCAACCAGCCCGCCTCGGAGCCCAGCCAGGAGACGTCCCATTCGCCGCCGGTCTGGGGGACGCCCACGATCGGCATTTTCACGCCCAGGTGGGGGATCTCCAGCCACAGGTCGCCCAGGCCCGGGTTCGAGGCCGTCGAAAAGCCAGTGTAGGCAACATTCTGAGGCGGGAGGAGGCTTACCCGGTCCGGGGCGAAGCCGGTATTGGGAATAGGCGCAGCCGTGGCGGGCACGCTCACGGTAAACGTGATGACCGAATTTGCGCCGCCGTTCAGCACGTTCCCGGCCGGGTCGTGGATGGAGGTCGTCCCGCAGACGAACAGGCGATAGCGCCCGTCCGGCAGAGGCGCCCCGCCGTTGATATTCAGGGTGGCGACGAAGTTGACCGCGTCATACAGGACGCTGTCCACCGGGATCCGAAGGTCATCCGGCGTAAGTCCGAATTTACCCAGCGGGCCGCAGGCGCCCGTATTGAAGATGCCGTTTGGCCCATCTTCCACCAGCAGGTAATTGGCGGGGTTATTGGCCGCATCCGCGCTGCCGTCATGGACGACATCCTTGTTGAACTGCAGCCTCATATTGCTGATGCCGGCCGTCAGGAGGGCGTCGTTCGCCGGGACGGTATTGGGGCCGGGGATGACGGTCGGCGGGGTGGCGTCGAGGTCGGTGTCGGTCGCAGTATTGTCCGCCATGTCCGGATCGGTCTGACCCGTAGCGGGGGTGACCGCGGCCGTATTGACCAGATCGCCGCTGGCCGAGGGGCTGACCGTTCCGTTCACGGTGATCGTGAGGGTGTTGGCGGCTCCGGCAGGGACGTTCACGTTCAGGAACGAAACATTGTTGCCGAGGGTGGCATTTACCCCGCAGCCGGCCGTTCCGCCCGCCACGCAACTGGCGGTCACGCCCGTGATCGCCGCCGGGACAGCGTCTGCAATGCTCGCGCCGGTTGCATCCAACGGCCCGCTGTTGCTCACCACGAGGGTGTAGCTGATCGGACTGCCCTGGGTGTAGGTGGGGCTGCCGTCCGTCTTGGTGATGGAAAGATCCGTCTGAAAATTCAGCGAATACGTTGCGATGGCGTAGGTCTCGGCAGGACCGGCATTGGTGGACCTTTCAAAGGCAAGGACTTCATTGGTCAGGTGGTCATTATCGGCGGCGGGGTCGACGGAAGCGGTGACGGTAAAGAGCAGATCCACCACCGTGGGTAGACTGGCCGGGTTATCGTAGGTGCCATAATCCAAATTGAAACTGTTATTGACCGGGTCTGACGTGACCGTGGGAACGATGCCGCTATAGGCTCTGAACGTATCGGCCGGCCCAAAGCAGGCTGCGCCGGGAGCGGGAGGAACCGCGCTCTTCGTATCATTGAAAACCAAGGCGGGTCCGGCCACACCATTGCCATCCGGGTCCTCCACCGGGAATACCGGCAGAGGCAGGTAATCGGTGAAGGCGAGAGCCTCCTCGTTACTGGTGGGCAGAGCGTAGGTCAGCCGGTAGGTGACGTGATCGCCCGGTCTGATCACGCCGCTGGAAGGACAGGGGTTGGGAGCCGGGGCCACCGCGCCGGGTCCGCAGACCACGGTGACGCCGTCGGATCGGACCACGGCATAGACTGTTTTTAGCCAGGGGCCCGCCGTGGTCGAGCGCCAGGGAGGCGGCAATGGCGTTTGCTTCCACCAGGCTTTGGATGGCGAATGTATTGATATCCAGGTTGGCGCCGGCGATGCCGGCATTGTTGGTCAATTTATCGCCCTGGTCCACGCTTTTGTCGCCGGAGGGAAAATTATTGGTGAAATCGGCCTGGACCACGGCGCGGAATGTGATCGTCCCGCTGGTGGGACCGTCGCCGGGGCCGGCAGGCGTGCAGGCGGCCAGGTATCCGCCGTTGGGATTCACGCAGCCGCCGAGGAGCCGCCCGTTCTGGCCGCGGGCAATGATTTCCGGCGAGACCCGGAAGGTCAACCCGGTGGTGCCGTCATCGGCAGCCGGGTTGTTGACGGTGCATTCCGGGCCGGGCCCGCCGGTGTAGTTACAGGAGATATCGTAATTGGCCGCGCCGATGGCGGCGGTGGCGAGGGTGTAGCCATTGCCGCTAATTTGCAGAGTGTAGGAGTGAAGGATGCAAGTACGTGCTGCCCGTCAGAAAGAAGGTCGGTCACCGACAGGCCGTTAAAGGCAAAGAAATCCGAGACCTGGAAGGTGAGCCGGTATTCCAGTACCGATCCCGGTTTAAAGATACCCCCGCTCAGGTCCGTGACACTTTTCTGAATGGCGAGGGACTTATCCGCCAGCGTATGCTCGCAGCCGGCCGGGTCATAAGGGGTTACGGCAAAGTCCACGGCGGCATCGCGAACATCCACGGGCGTCCAGGTCCCGCCGGTGATGGAGGCGTTGTTGCAGGAGAGCCCCTCCGCGCCGGAGGCCGGGTTGATCACGCTGGCGGAAGCCGCATCCAGGCGGGGCACATAAAATCTAAAAACCATCCTGGCATTCGACGCTCACGCCGGCAAATCGATTCGTCAGCGCGCCGCCGGGGACGGAGGTGCTGGGGGTATTGATGGCATTCGGAGCCACTGCGCCTCCGTTAACGGCGGTTGAATCCAGGCTGACAAACTGCAAATTGGAGGGAAGCACGTCGGTCAAGTCCAGGTTGGCGAGGGTTTGCCCGGGCGCAACCTCCACGCCGACGGTGTACTGGCGCAGGAAGTTGGGGCCGGTGGCGGTCCCATCTTCAGGGCCGGAGAAGGTCTTGGAGAGAGTAAATAACGAGGGGATGACCGAACCGCCGGTCCAGCCGGTGACCGCGCCCGGCCAGGCTGCGTCGCCGCAGCACCAGTCGTCCAGGGGGGTAAAGCCGAACTCATAGCCGCCGCGGGCCGCCAGATTCAGGGGTGTGCCCACATCGGCCAGGTTGCTCAGGTTCACCTGGAAATCCAGCTTTGCCTCGGGCTGGTCGGGAGTGAAACTGCCGAAGGGCAGGCGGGCCACGATCAAGAGATCGCCACTCTCGAAGCCGGCCGGAGCCGCCACTTTGACATTCTGGCCGGTGCTGTCGAGCAGGAACGGATGCACAGCCATGACCGGCGGATCGGCGGGATCCACGCCGGCCACAAATGGCACGACTAACAGGTTACTGGACGGAAGGGCCGCGCCCAGGAAGGAGGCTTTGATGGAGGCCGGGATCGTCCCCAGGCCGTCATTCCCGTCCGCGCCGGTTGCGTCGACGACGACATCCACGAAGGGGCCGTAGCCGGTATCGGAGGCGACCGTGCCGGGGTTATCGAAGGTCACCGAAAAATGAACCTCCCCGCCAATGAGTGCAGTGGGGAGGAGGTCCAATAGTATTGAGGGTTTGGTCAGTGCGGAAAGTGGGGCCGGGACTGCCGGGGAGGCTTGCGCCTGCCCAACGCCTCCCGGCATCCAGCCCAATTGGGCCAACAAGAAGGCAAAAATGAAGGCCAGTTTCCAGGCTGAATTGAAATGAGCAGATACATTGGATTGTCTCATCACACCCTCTACTTATGGAGATTCGGAACAGACCGGCAGTTAAATTTTACACGGAATTCGAAAAAGGATCAGGGAAAAGGAGGGGTGGGTTGGGTAACGGCGGATAACTTTTCCTCTATCAGGGGAATTCCCAATGATACGGAAATGGGCCGGGAATTGCGAAGTCTCCAGATGGGGTCGCGCAGCACTCCCGGAGGGAGAACCCTGACCTAGAATCAAAAGACTCCACCAAAAGTGGAGTTTGATGTGTGTCGGGGCGCTGGATATGTCCGGATTCGGGCTTTCAAAGGACCAGGCGGACTATGGTTTATTCGGTCCGGATGGCTTTAATCAAGATGCAGGCGAAAGGCGGCTTTTGTTTTTACTATTACAACGCAGCCATGAAACCCACTGGCGCCAGGATAGGCAGGAGGGTAGGCTGGTAATCTTTCTCGTTTCGCGTGATCAAATAGTTCACCTTGCACTGTACCGCGCAAATCATTTGAACTGCATCTTCAAAGTCGGCATAATCGAGGTTGAGAGCCTGTTCGATGGTGCTTTGCTCGATGGGAGCGATCTCAATAAACTGTAACAGGTTGGTGATGGTTGCCCGGGCTTCTGCAGCCGATTTGTCTTTTCTGATCAAATAAAACAGGGTAGTGAGGCTGTGTGCGGCAACCAGGCCTCTGACCTTCCCAACCTCGACTGCGGCCAGCAAGCGTGCCGAGGCCTCATAGAACTTTTCCCGTTTTTGTAAAACATCCAGGAGGATGTTCAGATCGATCAAAACAGCCGGTTTAGCGGGCATATTTTTCTTCCAGATGCTTCTTATAGTCTTCTTCTGAGACATTCTGGGATAATATGCCGCTCAGCCGCTGCACGATGGAGGCGCGGTCCAAAGGCTCTCGCAGCGGGATACGACGAAGATAAGCTTCGATGAGATCGGTGAGGGTGGTATTATTCTCGGCAGCATAGCGCTTGATATTTTCCAGCAGGTCGCGGGGTACACGTACGGTCAGTTTAGTCTCTTGCATGGCAGTTCTCCTGCCGTACATAATAGCATTATTTTGTACGGCAGTCAAGCGGATTGGGTTTAGATTCTCATCATCTCAGAAAGATCTGTTTACCCCCTTCAGGCAAATTATTCAATATCAATCTGTAACCTAAAATAAAAAATGTCCTACGAGGTCTTTCCATTGGGAACCCGAGATCTGGAATCAAAAGACTCCACCGAAGTGGAGTCTGATGTGTGTCGGGGCGCCGCATCGGTCGCTCAAGCGCCCGATACGGCCGATGGCGGCTCGAAGCCGCCTCGGCCAGGGAATTGCGAAATCCATCGATGGGATCGCGCAGCACTCCCGGAGGGAGAACCCAGACCTAAGAATCAAAAGACTCCACCGAAGTGGAGTTTGATGTGTGTCGGGGCGCCGGGAATTGAACCCGGGACCTCTTGCACCCCATGCAAGCGCGCTAGCCGGACTGCGCCACGCCCCGTCATTGCGATCCAGGACCGATCTTCGTCCTGGAGGCAGGCGGTATTATAGTCGTAATCGGAGAATCTGGCAATGAAGGAGGAAATCTAAACAAGACGGGGGGAGCTAAACACAAAGGACACAAGGGACACGATGGAAAGAACAAGATTTGGGAATCTAAATACAGACGGGGGGAATTCTAAACACTATGGACACAAAGGGACACGATGGGAAGAACAAGGATTTAAGCGATTCTGCTAATTCCTAAGGGCGTGACACCCTGTGCTGATCGTCCCGTCCTGGAGGCCGGCAAGGACTTGCTGGGCCAGCCGCAGTTTCCCCTCGCTCAACAGGTCCGCGTTCACATCCGTCAGGAACAGGGGCGTAGGCATATTTTGCCCGCCCTTGCCCGCCGCCAGCTCAGGGAAGATCGTCTGGATGGAGGCGGTGATGTCGGGCTGGATGCTGGCGATCCACATCGAACGGGCGGTATCGTCCGGCAACGTCTCCCCGACCAGCATGAGCTTTTTATCGACCATATAGTCGATCAAGTCCGAAGAGCCGAAGGCCGGGACCACGAAAGCCGCCCTGACCCCGTTATGCCAGAGGAGATCGGCATAGGCGGGATACTCTCCCGGCTTTGCGTCCGTCGGGAATGCCCACATCCACCGGGTAGATCCCCGCCGGCTGGGAGAAGACCGGGTTACGGCAGGTGCCGCAGTAGAACACGAACCCGTTCGTGAAGGCATCCCGGGCCAGCTCGCCTTCAGGGTTATCTTTTTGATATAAGACGCCTACTTTCCATTCCGGCGCCACCAGCCCGGCAATGTAGCCTGCCAGGAAAGCCTGCTGGTCCAGCGGCACTCCCGTGGCTCCAACCGTCGAGAGATTGGGGGCAGCCGGCAAATCGGGGATGCTGATGGCCAGGAACTGCACGTCCGGCGCAGCCGCGGCCAGTTCGGCCAGGCCCGGGTCCGGCGGCAGGGCCACCACCACCTTGAGAGCCGGTCCTTCAAAAGCCAAATCCGCGGGTGTGAGGCTGTTCCGCACCTGGAAGCGCATCCCGGCCGTTTGGGCCATATCGTAGATCATGGTCTGGTAATGGTTATAGTCGGCCTGGGGCATTTCCGCCGGCAGCACCAGGATGGTCAGCGGTTCGATGACGGGCGTCGCCGTGATGGTCGGCTGGGGCGTGGAAGTGGGGCCGGCCGGGGTGGGGGTGGGCGTTCCCGCCAGGCCGCAGGCTGTCAGGAACGTAAGGGTCAGGAGTAAGAGGATCAGTCGGATGCGCACAAAATATCTCCGCAAGATGAAAGGCTTTATGCGAGGCCGCCCCTGCACTCGCGCAGAGTACCGCCGTATTTTACCTGATATTAAAACGCAGGGACGACTTGGATAAGTCGTCCCTGTAGGAGGAGGAGAGATGAAACGCTTTACTAAAATTTACTTGACGGCTACTTTGATGGTCCTGGGTCGGGCCGATTCGGCCTTGGTCAGGCGCAGGGTCAGCACGCCGTCGGTGATCCTGGCTTCGGTCTTGCCGGCATCCAGGCTGACCGGCATCCGCAGGGTCCGGCTGAAGGAGCCGTGCGGCAGTTCCCGCATCAGGTAGCCTTTTTCATCAGACTTGAATTCACCTTCGATGGTGACCACGTCGTCGAGGATCTGTACGTTCAAGTCATCGGCTTTCAAACCGGGGACGAGGGCGCTGACGATGTAAGCCTCGTCTTCTTCGAACACGTCAACAGCCAGAGTGAAATCGTGGGTCGGTTCAGATCCGGCCATTTGAGCCCAACGCTGGGCCAGGCGATAAGGATGAGAAGAAATGTAGTAAGTCATAGGGTTCTCCTTGTGGATATCATTTGAAATTGAATTGATGCTATGATATCCCCGGCATGTTGGAAACCTGAAAGAGGAGTTTTAGAGGCGTTATAGAAAAAAGTATGCAATATATTAGAAAGAATTCGAAGGCTTTTAATGACCGGCAGGCAAATTCCAATGGAACTTATTTCCCCGCATGTGCGTCTTGGATTCCATGACTTAATATCTATCCGAAAATAAAGAAGGAGGTCATAAATTAAATCGCACACACTCAATATGCGGTTCTTCCACAATTTTCGGATAGGCTGTTAATCCTGGAGGCGAAAAATGAAATATTTGCTGACCATGTTTCTGTTTGCCGGCCTGCTGGCAGGTTGTTCAGCCCGCGCCGGCTGTCTCACCGGTGGGAAACCGCGCCATCGCAAGTGCAACCAATATCCCGGCTGCGGAGGCAACTAAAATGGATACAACTTCAGGTCCTGAACCAAAGGTAATTACGGTGGGGCCACCCAATGTTCCCATTGCACCCATTCAAGGCACCCCTGGATTTCCACTGCCAACAGCAAGTCCCCTGGCGGGCTGGCAGACATTTATCAGCGCGACCCTGGGAGCGGCCATCGATTATCCAATGAATTGGTCGGTCATTGAAAATGACACCGGCGTAAAATTTACCGCCTCGCAAGGCCAACTGATCCTGTTGCAGGCGGACCAGGGCAGCGGGAGTGCGTCCACAGCCGGGCAGGAATGCTCAACCTTGATCAATACTTACGGCCAGTCTGCCGATGTTTGTCACGATACTGCGACTGCCTCCTATCGCGCCGTATTCAAGAAATCGGCAGATGCGTCAAAACCGGTGTTGGTCCTGTCAACAACAAGCCAGGAGACACCCACGGTTTTCCTCCAAATGCTCGATTCATTCCGCTTCACGCCGTAGCGGTTTTCTTGCTAAATTATGGAAATTCGAAAAAGGGTGTTTTGAGTGTTTTGGGCGGCGAAGCCGCCCAAAACACTCAAAAAATCTCCTCATTCTTAGCTCGGATACCTAAGCGAGGGGATCACTTGGCCTGCTCAAATGGATAACGGACATTGGTATCTCACCAATGTCCGTTATTTTGTTTATGGAATTGACCGTTGTAACGGTTACATTGTCGATCCCGGCAGGTAAATTGCCAAATTGCCGAGGCTGACCTGCGGCTTATATTCAGGGAGCCGGGTCAGAGGCCGGAATCGATTAATGCTCGTGCATGCGTCCGCCCGAATGTGGATTGCCATGCGGATTCGGCCCGAACATGCCATCGTTGCCGTCCCCGTTCTTGACGATCTTGATCAAGGATGGGACCAACTGGTCGGCCGTAGGAGAACCGAGACCGGTGGTGGCGTCCCAGCCGGGACCCGCATCAAAGCCCTGGATGGTGACGAGGTTATTGTTGGCGTCGGTTAAGACGACCGAGTTATTTCCGCTGGTCACATCGAAGAAATCAGCCATGTAATTTTTCTTGTTTCTACCAATCTTGTATATCGCCGAATTGATAAAGCCCAGGCTGTGTCCGGCTTTCTGGTCGGCAATCGCCATGATGGCTGCCCACTGGGGGGAGCCGGCGCTGGTCCCGCCAAATAGATAAAAGCCGGCCGGGATACCGGGGATATTGAGGTAGGTCAGCGCTCCGTGGAGGATGGCCGCGCTGTACGACACGTCCGGGACTCCCCGCTGCTTGCCGTGGATTATTCCTTTCTGGTAAGGCGGCTCGTTGTACAGCACGCTGAATCCGCCGCCGGTGGCAGCTTCAAAATCGGGTTCATTCCAGGCGACCTCACCCAGGTAGGTTCCGGGGGCCGGGTTGGCGGTCGGATCACAACCAAGGGAAACCAGGCAATAACGAGCCGCGTTCAGCTCGGTTCCACCCACGCCGGTGACCAACGGATCACTGGCCGGGGTGGAGGCGGCTTTACTAAAGGAGGAGCCGTCGCAGGTCGGTTGAGCCGCGCCCGAATCACCTGAGGAGGCGAAGAGGGTCATGTTCTTGAACGTGGCAACCGCAAACACCTTATGTTGTTGATTAAGGATGTTTGGATCCATGCAGCTTTCATCCTCGCCGAAGCTCTGGGAGATGACATCGCCGAGGCGGTGATCCACCGCATATTTCGTGGCGCTCAGAATATCGGCATCATCGTTCGATTTGGCGAGGTCCAGGACGATATTAGCTCCCGGGGCGATGGCGTGCGCCCACAGAACGTCCAGCGAGATCTCCTCGGCCCAGCCGGTCATATTGGGATCGCCGGTAACAAAGGGGGTCAGGCCGTCCGGAGCAATCTGGGTAAAGGTGCCCAGGCTGGGATCATTTGCGCCGCCAAGACCGTTCAGACTCGGCAGCCCGTAAAAGCTGTCGTAGGTATTCAACTGGTCCACGATGTTCGGTGATTGAAATGCGTCGACAATGATGATCGTCCTGCCCTTGCCATCGAAACCCGCGTTGATGAGAGCGTCAATATTGTAAGCATGCCGTATTTGAAAAGGATCGTAACAAGTGGTAGACGGGTTGAGACCGACGATCTGGCAGGTGAAGAGCCCATAGCCCGGAGCAGCAGCATCGGTTACTGCAGCCGGCTCTGCCAGCGGCCCCTTCACAAGCATCGGCACCGCGCCGGCAACCGCGCCGACTGGAAAAACACCGATTGAAGTGACTAACATGGTTACCATGAGAAATAAACCAAAAGCATTCTTTATTTTCATATGCATCTCTCCTGAGGAGTTCTGAACCGGATAAATGGAGAATTGGTTTAATGGATGAATGGATTATCGAATTGATGTTTCGAGCCTCACCCCCTTCCTAAACAAAGACGGCCCCACCTGGAGGTGTTGGGAGCCTCCGTCAGCCGGGTCGCCTTTTGGAATCGAATTTGAGTATTTGGTTTGATTGCCCCTCCAGCGCAAGCTAACCTGACCATGGCATTTTTACTTTCCATAGTCAGGACTGGCCTCTGTCTTTGGTTTGGGATGTCCGCAAGAAAAGGACCATCCGTTGTGGATTTACTTGGGATGAACTATCCGGTTCACAGGCACATGACCGTCTTAACGAAAACTGATACCGAGACCACCTTTCTCGCACCAGCATCATTTGCTGCCGCCCAATTTCTAAGCGATCAACCTAACCTATAAATTCCAGAATAAGTTTATTAGGACTTACACAGTTGTTTTGGGGGATGGTGGTGGTTGGGCGTGCGTAGCACGCCCAACCACCACCAAAATTCCCTGAATTGCGTAATTCCTATTTACTATTTTTGGGCCTTTGGAGAATTTAGGAAAAAACTTCAGATTTCGCTTAAAGACGATCAATATTATCTGAATTGTATAATATATATTCCATTCAGTCAAGAAAAATTGAGCATTGGTGTGTGAACAATGATCGCCAAGGTATAATCGCCGCATGGAAAAACGCCTCTTGATAGCAGTGATTCTCATCGGCGCATTGGCAGGGCTGGCTTTTTATCTTTATCAACGTGTATACTCTCCCATGAAACCAACGTTCAGCCGTTCTGCCCGCGTGGTCGAATGGATCAAGGATCGCGCCTCCCATCCGGATTGGAGCCTGACAGCCGGCACACGCTGCATTCCCGAGGCGCCATTCATTCTGCCCACGGATGGATTGATGGGATACCTGTGGGGTGACTTATTTCAGGCGGGTAAACGCCACCAGGGGCTGGATATATTCGGCGGCACCGAGGTGGGCCAGACGCCGGTCGTGGCTGCCTATGCCGGTTTCCTCTCCCGCCTATCTTCCTGGAAATCCGCCGTGATCGTTCGCGTTCCGGATGACCCCCTCCAACCGGGGCGGCAGATCTGGCTCTACTACACTCACATGGCCGACCCATCCGGCCGCTCCTTTATTGCTACCGATTTTCCACCCGGCACCACCGAGAAATATATCGAGGCCGGGACGCGGCTAGGCTACCAGGGTAATTACACCGGCGACCCGGCCAATCCATCCGGCATCCATCTGCACTTTTCCATCGTATTGGATGACGGCAAGGGCGGTTTCCGGAATGAACTGGACATCCGCAATACCCTCGACCCCTCCCTCTATTTGGGCCTTCCCCTTAATGCCCGCTCGAATGACGGATCTGTGATCAAATGTGGAGATTAGGCGGCCGTCTGCCATTCTCTCCCATCCTGGAGTGCTGGCTTAGGCCTGCTTAGCCTGCTATCAGCAAACATGCCCGACCAAATCACCCTCGCCATCCTCTTCGATCTCGTTGGCGTCCTCCTCTTCCTCGAGACGATTATTCTCCTGACGAAATGGTGGACTAACTAGATGGGCTTATCGGCCGGACAACTGATGATACAAACTTGCGGTCAGATGCCTTGCAGAGATATCATTTGACCGGCACGGAATTCGACCAACTCATCTCCCGGGTCGCTGCCAAATATACGGTTTTTCCTTCTCTTTGGGAACTTTTGCCGGATTTGAAAAAGCGTTACCGGTTGGGCATAATCAACAATGGCACTTATTTTACCTTTCCGGCCTTTAATGCCCTTTACGCCCTGGATCAGGATTTTGATCTCTTCCTCTCCTCGGCGCGTGCGGGCGTTTGTAAACCGGATATCCGTATCTTCAAATTGGCCTGTCAGCGGTTGGGAGTTCTTCCAGACCAATGCCTTTTTATGGATGATTTTAATGAGAATACCTCCGCAGCCGGCCGGATAGGGATGAAAACCATCCATTGGCCCGACCGCCGGGTTGGCCTGCAAAGGTTTCAGGAATGGATCAAGAATGAACCAGGAAGGTGATTTGAAAGGCAAGGTTGTCCTCGTGACCGGAGCCGGCAAGGGCGTTGGCCGCCAGGTGGCCGAAGCCTTCGCCGCTCGGGGAGCTGACGTGGCGGTGAACGATGTCAGCCCCGTCAACCTGGATGATACCCTCGCCCATATTTTAGCCGCCGGTGGAGAGGCCAGGGCTTACGTGGAAGACATTGCCAAGAAGATGCCTGTCCAGACCCTCCTTAACCAGGTGCTGGACGATTTCGGCCGCCTCGACATCCTCATCAACTGCGCCAACGTGGAACCCATCCGTTCCATCCTTGAGATGGATGATTGGGATTGGCAGCGCACCCTCGAGGTGAACCTGACCGGACCTTTCTTATTGACCCAATCCGCCGGAAGGATCATGAAAGAAAAAAATAGCGGTATCATTATTCATGTGATCAAGAATTTGAGTGATGTGAAAGGTCGTTCTGCTTGCCTGGCTGCCCGGGCGGGGGCGGCTGCCTGGATCGAAGCAGCTGCGCAAGAGTTTGCCGGTTTTGGCGTCAGGGTCTGCCTGGCTCACACCCAGGAGGAGGTGCTGGAGGTGTGCTCCCCATGACCGTCCGCTTGCGTGACCTCCTGCTGGGTTTCCGTGACCTGCGCTTGCGGGACGCGCCTGTCATCGTTCACTCCTCCCTAAGATCCTTCGGGCCGGTGGAGGGCGGCGCGGATACAGTCATCGATGCATTGTCAAAAGCCTTCACCAGCATTATTGTCCCGACGTTCACCTACAAGACCATGATCATCCCCCTGACGGGGCCTGCGGAGAATGCCATCGTATATGGCTCCGGCGGTGACAAGAACCGCATGGCCGAATTCTTCACGCCCAGGATGCCGGCGGACCCGCTCATGGGCATTATCCCCGAGACCCTTCGCAAATATCCCCGCGCCCGCCGCTCCAACCATCCCATCCAGTCCTTTGCCGGCTTCAATGCCGAAGAATTTCTGAACCGGCAGATTATGGCGGATCCCTTGGGGCCGTTGGCGGCCCTGGAGGAGTGTGGTGGATGGGTTGTGCTGCTGGGGGTGGACCATACCACCAATACAAGCATCCATTACGCCGAAAAATTGGCCGGGAGAAAGCAGTTCATCCGCTGGGCTCTCACTCCCAAAGGCGTGCTCGAGTGCCCCGGCTTCCCGGGTGATTCCGCCGGCTTCCAGGCGATAGCACCCGACGTGGAAAAATTCACTCGCCAGGTGAAGATCGGTAATTGCCTGGTGAGGGCATTGCCACTTTCGATGCTGTTCAAAGAAGTCATCGCCCGCATCAAAAAAGATCCTCTGGCGCTCTTATGCCAGCAAGACGATTGCGAGCGCTGCAACGAGGTTCGCAATTGGGTAAAAAAGGGAATTTTGGAATGAAGAACCGCCTGGAAGGAGAGATATCCAGGCGGTTCGTGCGTTTCCAGGGAAAGAATTTTAATTGGTGCCTTTTCTGGCAGCCCGGTCCAATAATTTGCTTGTTCCGTTAGCATCCGGCGGCATGATTACGACTGTATTGCCGGTATTTTTTTCCAGCGATTGGAGAAATCGCAATTGCATTAGATTCGGGTTGTTATCGAAAAGACTGGCCGCGTTCGCCAGGTTACGCAACGCCGCACTTTCTCCACGGGCCCTTTCGAGTGCAGCCAGGCCTTCCTTGCGTGCATTTACCACCTGGGCGAAAATGTTTTTCAATTCGCCGGGGAACATAATATCCTTGACATAATATCCTCGGGATTAACAACGCCGCGGAAAAAGAAGATAAACTTAATCCCAGCCATTTCTCTTCCTGGAATGAAGATGATCATTCGAAGAAAGTAGGGCGATCAGAGTCGACGGAATGGGCGAAGACTTCGGCCAGCATGCGCCGGTTGGTGCGCATTTCTGAAAGTGGCGGGAGGGCATCCAGGGAAAAGAAATCGACCGCCAGGGTTTCATTGCTGGGGCGGGGCTCGCCGGACAGGATCGTACACATAAATATCAATTTATAGGCATGGAAGAATTGAAGAGGTTCCACGTGATTGGCATCATAGACCGCCGCCAGTTTCTCCACTTTTACGGTGAAGCCGCTCTCTTCCCAGGCTTCGCGGGCCACCATGGCTGAGGGAAGCTCGCCCACATCCGCCCAACCACCCGGCATGCTCCAGCGGCCGTCCACTTTCTCCTGGACCAGGAGGATCTTCCCTTCTTGAATCACGGCGGCGCGCACATCCACCTTGGGAGTAGCATAACCTTGCTGACCTTGAAAGCTTGCCAGCATGGGTGCCAGGGGAACTCCGGTTTGGGAAGCGACCATTTCGGCGGCAATCTCGGTCAGGCGGTGATAGCGCTGAATGTCGAAATCATTGGTCGAGTAGGTCAGGCCGATCTGGGCGATAGCCTGGATCTCGCGGGACCAATCGAGCCATTTTGGGAGGATGGATTCCATGATTTTTTTCTCCTTTGTTCGGAGATGGCTTAAGTAAGCGAGCTAACCTACAAAGTGCTCCTACTTCGCTACCTTCGGGGTGCTTCGCAATCCACTCCGCTACAATTCGGGATATATCGCGAAGCCGGGCTGAGCAGGCTGAAGCCTGCACTCCAATATCTGGCACGCAGGGTGTTTCCCTTTCGCTCCGCTTCAGGGACACGACGCAAAGATATTGGTCTCTGCTTTGCCTCAGGATCCGACGAAAAAGATGGACAGCCAATGTATCAGGCAGGCAGGTCCTTTTTCAAAGAATATTGGACCAGGTTTTCTATGATTGGAAGGGCGTAGGCGAGGCGCTTGCGGGTTTCTGCAGGACTGTTCTCCCTTTCCTTTTTGAGATCAGAGGGGTCACAGGACAAAATAAAAGGATCTTCCCAGGCCAGCCAATCGACTTCCTTTGTCTTAATAGAATCTTGCAAAAGCAAAACCATCTCACCGACCATACTCATGGCGGGGCTTTTCACGAATGGCATGATTTCCCCCAGGGTCTGGGCTCGAACCCCCAGATGGCACCAGGCATAATCCAGTGTCTTTCCAAAAAGGGACCTGCCGATCCTGGTAATAAAACCTTCGACCTCGAAATAGTTACGAGGATGAGTCTCCCAGGCTTTTTCAGAACGCTGAAAGATCAAGGGGGCAGTCTCTCCCGCCGAGGCCCGGATATCTGTCAGGAATTGAGATTGATATCCGGTTTGGATGGCAAAGGCAAGACGATCGAGGTAGCATAGATGGAGTTGTTGTTCCGGTGGAGCGCCCAAGGCCGCCTGTTTATAAAGGAGGTTAAATTGCTCACCTACAGAAAGTGGGGGTTTGGATACAGTCAAACGAAAAAACGGATTCTTGCTCAGCCAACGAATATTCTCGGGCCATTTCTCGCGCGTCTCTGAAGTCACCAGGACATAGGCATCCCGAAAGTTCTGCTGCAGGATTGGAGTGATGTCTTGAAGACGAGGAAACATCGAGCCATCGGGGTCGTGAAGAGGAAAGACTACGGCCGGCTGCATAATGCGTTATCCACTAACAACACGAATTGACACGAAGAATCAGGATAAGAAATACTTCCAGGGAGGAATTGTTGCCGCTATCCATGGATCCGCAGAAATTCGCGCACGGCGGCGAGCTTCTCTTGTTTCACTTTTCCAGTTCTTTCCCAATACTCGAGAAGATCGGAGATCGTCATAACCGCGTGAAGATTGAAACCAGCCCCGGCCAGGGATTCGCTGGCGCCGGACTGGCGGTCGATCAGGACGACCACGTCGTGAACGATCAGGCCGGCGGCGGTCAGCTTTTCGATGGCTTCGAACTTACTGCCACCGGTGGTGGCGAGATCATCGATTACGACGGCTGTCTCCCCGGCATGGAATTCACCTTCGATCTCAGCTTTGGTCCCATAGGATTTAATCTCCTTGCGAGGGTAGATCATGGGATAGCCGCCCTTCAAGGAGATGGCGGTGGCAATAGGGATGGCTGCATAGGGAAGACCGGCCAGGCGGTCAAATTTCAAGCCGGCCAGAAGCGGCAGATAAGCAGCGCCCACCTGCTCGAGAAGTTTGGGAAAGGCGATGACCCGGCGGAGGTCAATATAAATGGGTGAGACCAGGCCGGATTTCAAGGTGAATTCGCCGAATTTTACGCAGCCGGCCTTGAGCAAGCCATCTGCCAGGCCAGTCAGAGAATCAGAGATCAAGGTGAACTCCTTCTATCAGCCCTTGTGAAGGTATATTTCTCGTTTGATATTAATACATTGATCGCGGAATTCGGCGGCAGCCAGGGCCGGATTGTCCGAACGAGAGATACCGCGGGAGATATTTATCAGCAGACCCCTTGCCATCCTTTCGCAGACCCAGGCGCAGAGCCGTCTCCAAATCGCCACCCTGGGTACCCACGCCGGGGACGAGGAACCAGAGATCCGGAGCGACCGCGCGGAGGCGGGCGAGGGACTCCGGTTGGGTGGCTCCGACCACCAGGCCGATATTGTTGCCTGTATTCCAGGATTGGGCCAGGCGGGCCACATGCTCATACAGCGGGATCGTCGGATGAGGGCCCATTAACCATCAAATCCTGGATATCGGCCGCGCCGGGGTTGGAGGTCTTGCAAAGGAGGAATACACCTTTTTCTTTATATCCGAGGAATGGATCGATGGAGTCTTTGCCCAGATAGGGGTTGAGGGTGATGGCATGGGCGCCGAGGCTTTTGAAAGCCGCCTGGGCGTAGGCCTCTGCGGTGGAGGCGATGTCGCCCCGCTTGGCATCCAGGATGACCGGGATCATGGAACCGAGCCGGTCGGATTCTGCCTGGACGGCGGCGATGACGTCCTTCAGGGCGGTCCAACCCTCGGCGCCATAGATTTCGAAGAAGGCCGCATTGGGCTTGAACGCGGCCGCATAGCGCGAGGTGCCCTTGATGATGCGGATGGAGAAATCCCGGGCGGCCTCGGCGGTTGGAGCGGGTAAATCGGAGGGATGGGGATCGAGACCGACACAAAGGAGGGAGGAGCAGTCATCGATTCGGCGGGCGAGGAAGGAGAAGAATGTTTCCATTGTGGATCAATCACTTATGGGAGTCTGAGAGGGGCCGAATCTTTCTTGTAAATATGTGAGGGTGAGGTTGACCTGTTGGCGGGAAATATTTACAGAAGCGAGGAACTGATCCTCTTTTTCGAGCAAGCGCTGATAATAATCAGAGAGGGCCAATAATGTATCGACCGGCAGGTCCCGGTCTTTTAACCTCATGTAGAGGGATTCGATCCTGGCAATATTTTCCGGACTCAGATTGTTGTCATCCGATAATACCGCTTCGAGCATGAAACGGAGAGCCCGGGAAAAAAAGAACAAAGCCGGGGCAGATGGATCCATTTGGGACTGGATCTCGCCTTTTTCCTGATACAAGTCCGCCAGGAGCGCCAGCCGCCCGGTTTCCAATTGTCCTTGAAAAGTCAGCGTGGAAAGGACGGCCGCATCGTCCATCTGATCGATCAGGTTGGCGGGCAAAGTCGTCAGCTGTTCCACCGCCTGGTCGATACCTTGCATGGCTTCAGAATATTTACCGGCTTTCCGCAGCCCGAGAGATGTCATCAAGGCAGCCAGGACCTGGTTGATCATGCGCATCAGATAATCTTGCGTGAACATTGGCGGACCCTAATTATACACAGCGGATTTTTTCAGGCCTTCCCAAGGACCATCGCGAGCAAGGCCATTCTAACGTATAAACCGTATTCCATCTGGCGGAAATAGGCGGCGCGGGGGTCGTCATCCACTTCCATCGAAATTTCGCCGACACGTGGGAGGGGATGCATGATGATCATGCGCTCTTTGGCGGCTTTCATCACGGCCGGGTCGATGACATAGGCGCTCTTGACCGACTCGTAGACCGACTCGTCGGTGAAACGCTCTTTCTGGACGCGGGTGACGTAGAGCACATCCGTTTCGGGGAGAACATGGTCGAGGGTGGGAGCCTCGAATTGTTCGACATGGCGTTGGGTCAACTCGTCGATCAACTCGGCCGGCATGCGGAGAAGGTCAGGGGCAACGTAATTTAACTTAACCTTATAGAGGGAGAGAAGGCGGGCGAGGGAGTGGACGGTGCGGCCGTGCTTGAGGTCGCCCAGCAAGGTGACGGTGAGCCCATCCAGGCGGCCAAGCTCTTCCCGGATGGTAAAGGCATCCAGCAAAGCCTGGGTGGGATGCTCGCCGATCCCATCGCCGGCGTTGATGACCGGCTTGCGGGCATACTTGGCTGCCGTGGCGGCGGAACCGACCTCCGGATGGCGGATGACGATGACGTCCGCGTAGCACTCCAGCGAACGGACGGTATCCGGAAGGGATTCACCCTTGGCCACGGATGAATATTTGACCTCGTTGATGGGGATGACAGAACCGCCCAGGCGCTCCATGGCTGCAGTAAATGAAGAAGACGTACGAGTGGAGGGTTCGTAAAAGAGGTTGGCCAGGATCTTACCTTTGAGCAGGTCAAAGGTGCCGATGTGATCGACCATGTCGTGCATTTCATGGGCCACGGCAAATACGTATTCGAGGTCCTCCCGGCCGAACTGTTTGACCGAGAGGATATCCTTGCCATACCAGGGGGCAAGCTTGTAATCGCCGAAGGGCAGATGAGCCATATTGTGTTTTCCAGCCATATTAACTCCTTCAAAAATTTTAGATTGAAGATTGCTGATTGTAGATTTTATCGCGTATATTTTTACCAAAACCAGGATTCACGAGAACCTTGCCATCCTTGAAGGCCTCCTGACCACGTAAGACCACCCGGGTCAGGCGACCTTTTACTTTCCAACCTTCGAAGGGAGTCCAGCCACAGCGGGAATGGAATTCGGAGGCACGGATTTCAGAGACGGCGTTCTCATCCACCTCGATCCAGGTATCGGGCTGCTCGGGCAGGGAAAAGATCTTGCGGGGATTGATGAGGCAGCGCTGAATGATATCGTCGAGGGTCAGTCGGCCTTCGCTTACTGCCGTCAAGAGAAGGGGCAGGAGAGTTTCAAGGCCGGGAAAACCGGGTGGAGGAGTCTCACCATCCTTTTCGGCGAGGGTGTGGGGGGCATGGTCGGTGGCAAAACAGTCGATCACATCCAGGTTGGCCCACAGGGCTTGCACATCCTCTTTCGAGGCCAGGCGTGGGCGGACCTCGCCGCGGCCGGGATGGCCCTGGCTGATGGAGGGGATATCCTCCCGGGTCAGGAACAAGTGATGGGGACAGACCTCGCAGGTGACCTTCAGACCGCGTTCCTTGGCAGCTTTTATCAGGAGAACCTCCTCTTTCAAGGAGATATGGGCAATGTGGACCGGCCGGTCATAAATAGCGGCCATCAAGATGACGGCGGCCATGCTGCGGCTCTCGGAATGAGAAACAATGGGCCACTTCCCGGGCCAGGATTTGAAATGCTCCTGCCAGAGGGTCATCGAATCCAGGCGCAGCTCTCCGAAAGTCTGGTCGAGGTACATTTTGAGACCGGCAGCTCGAGGCGCAAGGCGGGCAGCCTCGGGTGCGTTGTCCGGACCGGCGCCTAAGAATTGGGCATAGTCGCAGCGAGCTTTATGGCCAGCCGCATCGAGGGCAAGATCAAGAGTCTGCGCATCGAAAATGGGAGGTTTGGTATTGGGCATGGCCAATACCAGGGTCACGCCCCCGGCCAGGGCGGCGGAGGTGCCGCTATCCCAATCCTCCTTATGAGCGGCGCCGGGCTCGCGCATGTGGACATGCGGGTCGATTAAACCGGGCAACTTTAGCATAGACTATGAGCGATTATAGCCCCATCAGGCGTGGTAAGGGACCAGCAGGATTTTATTCTACTGGTCCCTCAGGCTTATTACGAGAGATACGCTTATTGTTCCAGCGCGGGAACGGCCGGCGTTTTGAAAATCACAAAGATCAGGTTGAGCAAAATGCCGACGATGGCAGCAAAGACAATAGCCGGGATGCCACTCGGGAAAAGGTAGGGGATCACGAACGGGAAGAGGCCATCTTTCAAAACAAGGTTCCCGCCGATGCCCAGGATCAGGATCGAGGCGCCAACGGCAAGCTGCTTGGGATCGAACAGGTTGACTTTTTCTGATTGGATGAGAGCCACGCCTTGCATGCCGATGATCCCAAAGAGATAAATGCTTAAACCGCCGACGACGGCGGCGGGCATGGTATTGACCAGCAAGACCAGTTTATTGAAGAAACCGATCAGGATGGCCATGCCACCGGCGGTCATCAGCACGGAAGCGGAATAGTTGCGGGTGATTGCCATCAGGCTGTTGTTCTCACCGTAGTTGGTGCCGGCGCAGCCGCCGAGAAGACCGTTAACCACGTCATCACAGCCATCCGCCACCAGGTTGAGACCGATGAGTTTCTTGATCTCGAGGGGCTTGCGCTTCAGTTCGGCAGCCAACGTATCGATGTACAGACTCATCTGGTAGACATGGGCAGTGCTTTCAGGGACGGTGGCAATGAAGATCAAGGCCACGCTTAGCGCCATGCCCCAGGCCTGGGGGTTGTTGAAGGCGGGGAAGGTTATCTTCGGAACGGCGAACCAGGGAGCCGCAATGACCTGGGAGAAATTGACCAACCCAAAGGGAATGGCCACCAGATACCCAAAGACGGCGCCGAGCAAGATCGGCAGCATGCCCCACAGGCCCTTGCCTCGCAGGTAAACCGAGAAGAGAACGGTGGCAATCAGGGTGATGAAGGCGACCGTCCAGGATTTTCCGGCCACTTCAGCAGCAGCCCAGTTACCGGCGTTGCCCAGGGCGGCGCTGGCGAGAGCAATGCCAATGACCATAGCCATCGAACCGGTGACAATGGGAGGGAAGATCCGGTCCAATGCGTTCTTTCCAATCCGCATGATCAAAAGACCGACCAGAATTTCGAATACGGCGGTCAGCAAGATGCCCAACTGGACGATCCGGACTCCGTCAGCGCAGTAGAATTTAGTCGGATCGCTAAAGCAGGTCGGGGCGAACTTATTCATGACCGTAATGACCACGGCGATATATGAAAAGGAAGAACCATAATACATGGGGATCTTACGCCGGGTGACCAGCAGTGCGATGATGGTGCCGAGGCCAGATGCCAACAGGGTTACACCAATATCGAACTTGGTCAGTATGGCGACCAGGACAGTGGCGGGAAACATGGTCAGGAACTGCTGGAACCCCAGACTGAGCATGGACCCGATTGCGGGGGTGTCCTGCGGCAAATAACCGATTATCTTGGTTTTGACACCTGTTTTGACTTGTGCTTCTGCAGACATTCTGCCTCCTCTGGAAGAAATCAGGTTTTTTTAACCCGTTTGCCAACAGGCAAAAAAAGAGAGCCGGAACGGCTCTCCTAAAAAACAAAACAAACGATGATTTTCTTGAATTTGAATAAATTATCGGGAGGAAATATTTGTTCAGACATTGGATGTTATTGTATGCAGACGAAGATTCCTGTCAAGGGTATTAAGGAGCGCCGGTCGAAATTTTAAGAAAGGGCTACATTAGAATTCCCAAAAGGGGCAAAAGGATACGGATCTTTATTTCGAATATGAAACTATCCGAAAAATGGATGAATGGAGGAATTCTTCCGGACGAGAGAGGTCCCTATCTGCTTGCACGTGGGAGACCATCAGTTGTGGATAATTAAGTGAGCGGATAGACGACGATGGGATTACCTGCATAAAGTACGTGCGGACCATGTGCCACGGTGGAACCTCACCGCCTCGCAATGATATTTTTTAATCGATATTCGTAAGGGTGCAACAAGTTATAATTAACAACTATGATTTTACTTACCGGCGGGACCGGCTTTATAGGGAGATCCCTGATCCGCCAATTGGTGGAATCCGGCCATGAGGTCCGCATTTTATTACAGCCATCGCTTCAAACGCCTCGACTGCCCACCGGCGTGCCTGTGGAGGTCGCCGTTGCGAGCCTGAACGATGTGCGCGGACTGCGGGCGGCCATGCGGGGCGTGGAAGCCATCTATCACCTGGCAGGTGCAGAAGGAGAGGGAGGGCGCGCCAACCTTCAGGTAGTGGATATTGACGGCACCCGTAACCTTTCAGAAGCTGCGGCGGATGCGCGGGTGGACCGAATTTTCTACATCAGCCACCTGGGCGCGGACCGGGCAGCGGGTTTCCCGGTGCTAAAAGCGAAAGGAATTGCTGAAGAATATATCCGCAGATCGGGTATTCCCTATACCATTCTACGAGCCTCCATCCTGTTTGGCCCGGAAGATGAGTTCACCAACGGCTTATCCATGTTACTGGCGGCCGCCCCAGGTTTTCTTCCACTGCCGTCCAAAGGGGAAAATTTAATCCAACCTCTGTGGGTGGAAGACCTGGCGACTTGCCTGGTATGGGCGCTGGATAACCCGGAAACCGCCAACCAAACCTATAACGTGGGAGGCAACGAAGCTCTGAGCTTACGCGAGGTGGTCAGGACGGTGATGGATATAACCAGGCAGCCGCGCTTCATAGTGAACTGGCCGACACAAGCCATGCGGGGCCTGACCATCCTGATGGAATTCATCTTTCCGCATTTTCCCGCCTCCATTTTTTGGATGGACTACCTGGCAGTCAGCCGGACATGCGCGGTGGACACGATCCCGCGTGTTTTTGGATTAATGCCCGCCCGTTTCATTTCCCGACTGGATTACTTGCGGGATGGTCATTGGACTCGCCAAATGCTGCAGTCTTTATTCGTGCGCACTCCTTGATCTTTATGTGAAAGAATCAGTCATGACAAAAATCAACTCCCCCACTACCACGTGGTCGATCCGCCTATTGGAGACGGCGGAGGAAATGGCCGAAGTGGAGTCGTTGCAAAGTCTGGTATGGTCGCCGTCTGACCTCGACGTGGTCCCGAAAGATCTGATGTTGGCGGTAGTCCATAACGGAGGCCTGGCGATCGGAGCTTTTGCGGAGAACAAGCTGATAGGGGTTGTATTCGGGTTCCCGGGTTTTTACGACACTCCGGATGGACCGCGGATAAAACACCATTCTCATCTGCTGGCAGTGCATCCGGAATGGCGGTCGGAGGGGATCGGTTTTGCGCTCAAGAGGGCCCAATGGCAAATGGTCCGCAAGCAGGGGATCGATCGGATCACCTGGACCTTTGACCCATTGCTCAGCCGGAACGCGCACCTGAATATTGCCCGATTAGGGGCGGTATGCAACACTTACATCCAATCCGCTTACGGAAAAATGGAGGATGGGTTGAACGCGGGCCTGGACTCGACCGGTTCCAGGTGGATTGGTGGTTGAACACCAAACGGGTGGAACGCCGGCTGAGCCGCCGGTCCCGACCTCCGCTGGCGCTGGCCCACTATCGAGCCGCCGAGGCGACCATCCTGGAAGCCGATTGGACGGGCGATCCGGTTATTCGTCCGCCTGAAAACATACCCGGACCAGGTGGCACACTGATGCTGGTAGAGATACCCTTTGATACCCAGGCGCTCAAAGCGGCGGACATGGAATTGGTCCGCCAATGGAGGGCATATACGCGGGAGGTCTTTGAGAAGGCCTTTGCGGGGGGATACCTGGTCACGGATTTTGTGCATGAACATGAGCGCAGCTTTTACGTCATGACCCATGGCGAGTCGACCTTGCTTGGATGGTAAGAGAATGCTATTATGAATTAGCCACAGTAAAATATTGACAACGAATTCAGAACGAATAAGATCAGAAGATTTTATCTACGAACTCAATATGAACGCTGGGAAATAAACAAATTAAGTCCGAACGATCCCCAAACATGAATGGCAGGGGATGTGAATGTATATAAAAAGGATAAGTGAAAACAAGCCATGGATGAAAAAATAACGCTGAATACATTGGCGAAAATGATCGACCATTCGCTGCTGCACCCCACCATGACCGATGAGATCCTGACCGCCGGGTGCCAGCTCGCAAGGCAATATGACGTGGCGACTGCCTGCATCAAACCGTATGCCATTCCGTTGGCAAAACGGGTCCTGGATGGCTCGGGCGTCGGGATCTGTGCGGTGATCGCATTCCCGCATGGAAACAGCACTACTTCAATCAAAGTTCGGGAGGCGGCCGAGGCGGCCGACGCAGGGGGCAAGCGAGATCGATATGGTCATTAATATCGGCAAGGCCCTGGGCGGGGATTGGAAATATGTATCTGAAGAGATCAAATCGATCAATGAAACGGTCATGGAAAGAAATGCGATCCTGAAAGTTATTTTTGAAAATGACTACCTGGGAGATGAACAGATCATCCGACTGTGCGAAATCTGTTCGGATAATGCGGTGGCTTTTGTAAAAACATCCACCGGTTATGGATTTGTGAAACAGCCCAACGGATTTTACGCTTATGCAGGCGCGACCGACCACGCCCTGAGCCTGATGCGGAAGCACGCTGTTCCTTCCGTACAAATCAAGGCTGCCGGAGGAGTGCGAACTCTGGACGACCTTCTACGGGTCCGCCGGCTGGGAGTCACACGCATTGGGGCTACAGCCACCAAAGAGATCCTGGAAGAGGCCAAAAAGCGAGGCTTTTAGTCGGAGGGGCTGAGAGAGTATTTGTGAAATTGATCGCGTCAAGATATTGTCAATAAAAAAAGATGGGTGTATATTTGGCGAAAATTCCTGATTGACTAGACAAGGCCAGCGGCAAGATATACGACAGACGCTCTAACAAGGGGGAACGCCTAATTTTATGAGGTACTCCAGTCAGGTTGGGTTCAATTCAATAACTATTGTTCGTGCTGATGCCCGTTAATGTGACGGGTTTTTTGCCAACATACGCCAAAAGAGGAGAAGACAATGACTACGATTGAAGCAGAAACGGTTAAAAAAGGATTTAATCCATTCGAAATGGCCCAACGGCAATTGGATGAGGCGGCCGAACTGCTGGAATTGGACCCGGCGGTGCACGAACTCTTACGCTGGCCCTTGCGGGAGCTACACGTGACCCTGCCGGTGAAGATGGATGACGGCACGACCAAGATCTTCCACGGGTTCCGGGTCCAATATAATGACGCCCGCGGCCCGAATAAGGGCGGCATCCGCTATCACAGCGGCGAAACTATCGACCTGGTGCGGGCGCTGGCCGCCTGGATGACCTGGAAATGCGCGGTCGTGGATATCCCCCTGGGAGGCGGCAAGGGCGGCATCATTTGCGATCCCAAGTCCCTTTCTTTGGGCGAACTGGAAAGATTGAGCCGGGCTTATATCCGCCAGGTGGGACGCATCCTGGGGTTGGAGAAGGATGTACCGGCTCCGGACGTATACACCACCCCGCAAATCATGGCCTGGATGGCGGATGAGTACGCCTTCATGAACGGCCATAATGAATTTGGCATGATCACCGGCAAGCCGCTGGCCCTGGGTGGTTCGGCCGGAAGAGGCGATGCCACGGCCCGAGGAGGCATGTACTGCCTGCGGGAGGCCGCCAAGGCGTTAAATATCGACCTGAAAGGAGCCACGACCGCCATCCAGGGATATGGCAATGCGGGTTCGTTCGCCCATAAACTTGGCGTGGAAATGTTCGGTTTGAAAGTTGTGGCCGTCTCCGATTCCAAAGGCGGTATTTACAATCCGGCCGGGCTGAATTTCGAACAGGTGTCTGCGTATAAAGCAAAGACCGGCTCTGTTATCAATTTCCCCGGCAGCCAGAATATCAGCAATGCAGAATTGCTCGAGCTGGATGTGACGGTATTAATCCCGGCTGCGCTGGAGAATGCCATCAATGAATACAACGTCGAGCGGGTCAAGGCCAAATTCATCGCAGAACTCGCCAATGGACCGACCACGCCGGAAGCCGACAGGATCTTGCATGAAAAGGGAAGCTACGTGATCCCGGATTTCCTGTGCAATGCCGGCGGAGTGACCGTCTCGTATTTTGAGATGGTCCAGAATTCTTATGATTATTATTGGGAAGAGTCCCTCGTCCATGAGCGGCTGGACAAGAAAATGACGGCCGCGTTCTGGGCCGTGCATAATATGGCTCAACAGCAAAAAGTGCATAACCGCCTGGCGGCCTATCTGGTGGCAGTCAGCCGGGTGGCAGAAGCCGTGCGCTTGCGGGGCTGGGCATAAAAGACTGATCAGCAGATGCTGCGGACGAGAATGCCTGCAGCATCTGTTTTTTTACTGAGCGTGGCTATAGTAAAATAGAATGATGCCGATCACCCCGCCCGAATCCTCCAATATTTTGGAGATTTACCTCCTGATCGCCCAGTATCCCATGCTGGCGTCGCGGATCCGCCGCCAGATGCGGCAGGAGCTTTTTCGGCGCGGGATTATCACGCCTGAACGGCTTGAACAGGAAGTTCGGGAAAAATGCGTCCTCTCGCAACAGCGAGAAGGGCTTTCGGACCTGCAGGAAAAAGAGGGGGCTGAACAATGGAACCTGCGCTATCACCGGGTCCGGCGGACCCTGACCGATTTCTATTTCGCTTATAACCTCCCCATCGATCTACTCAACAAGGTCGTCGACGATCTGCTGGCACAGCGCCATAACGGCCAATCACCGGAACTGAGGTTGGGGTTCAACCCGGAGTTGGCGCCTCTTGAAATGGTGCTGCGGCAGGCAGAAAAGTACGAAGCCCTGCCGGCCGACCAACGGGCGGAGGTGGACCACCAGCTGCAGGAACTCAGGGTGGTGCTGCTCAAAAGCATGATCAGCGATCAATTGGCGTTCATCCATATCGCCAAGCAGTGGTTTACCACGGCCGATTTCAGTAATGTGATGCAGCACCGGATCGGCACGGGAAAAATCGGGGGAAAAGCCGCCGGCATGTTGCTGGCCTATAAAATCCTCCAAAATACCGCCCAGGATATCATCGGGCAGATCGTTGTGCCGAAATCCTATTTCGTGGGAGCGAATGTATTCTACGATTTCATGGCGATCAACAATGTGGAGTTCGTTGCCCAGAAATATAAGTCGGCGGAACAAATCCGGGCGGAATATCCGGGCATCCAGGATAAATATACCCATGCCCGCTTCCCTGAGGAAATTGCAGACCAGCTGCGGCATGTGTTGAACGATGTCGGGAAAACACCCCTCATCGTGCGTTCTTCCAGCCTGTTGGAAGATAACTTCGGCACCTCCTTTGCCGGAAAATACATGAGCGTATTCCTGCCTAACCAGGGGAATCTGAAAGATAATCTGCGAGACCTGACCCTGGCCATCCGGAAAATCTATGCGAGCGTATACAGCCCGGATGCGTTGATGTACCGTCGCCGAATGGGCTTATTGGACTACGACGAGCGCATGGCAATTCTGCTGCAAGAGGTACAGGGTGAACAGCACCGTCAATATTACTTCCCGGCGCTGGCAGGCGTAGCCTACAGTTACAGCCCCATCGTGTGGAACCCGCGGCTTCGGCGCGAAGAAGGCTTTACCCGCCTGGTAATGGGCCTGGGCACGCGGGCAGTGGACCGGATAGCCGGAGATTACCCGCGGATGGTCAACTTGAGCCATCCACAACTACGCCCTGAAATGACCCGACAGGCCATCCGGTATTATTCCCAACATTCGGTTGACCTGTTGGACCTCGAAAAGAACCAATTGATGACGGTAGCTTCGGAATCGGTGTTGGGAGCGGATTTTCCGGGTCTCCGCTGGATGGCATCCGTGGACGATGGGGATACGGTCAGGCCGCCGGTGAGTTTGGGACTCAACCTGGACCCGTCAAAATTCGTCCTTACCTTCGATGGACTGCTGCAGCGAAGTGAATTTGTTTCATTACTAAAAAAGGTACTGACCCGCCTAAAGGAACAATATGAACTGCCGGTGGATATCGAATACACCGTCTCGATGACGCCGGGAGCGGGTAAACCGGGATTGACCTTTCACCTGCTCCAATGCCGGCCCCAGGTGCGGTGGAACTCGGACGGAAAACCGGTCCAGCCGCTGCCGAAGGACCTGCCCGAACCCGACAAGGTCTTCCTATGCACCCGGATGGCGCCTCAAGGGCACGTCAGCCAGGTTGAATATATTGTTTACGTGGATCCGGAACTGTATCACCAGTTGGCCCGGCCGCAGGACTATACAGAAGTGGCGCGCTGTATCGGCCAGTTGAATAAAACCCTGGAAGGGCGGCATTTTATCATGATCGGGCCGGGACGGTGGGGATCCTCGGATGCGATGCAGGGGGTGCCGGTCACCTACGCGGATATTTTCAATACGCGGGTACTGGTGGAATTGGCCAGCAAGAAAGGCGGCTATTCCTCAGAGCCTTCTTATGGAACCCATTTCTTCCAGGATCTGGTGGAGACACAAATCTATCCATTGGCCATCTCGCCTGAAGAACCGGGTGATTTCTTGAATATGGACTTTCTGCGGGAAGCTGACGATCACTCGGCCGAATTCTTCCCACAGCCGACGGCCGCCTGCGGCTGTATCAAAATTATCCATGTCCCATCAGAAAGACCCGGATGGCAGTTGGAAGTGGCCATGGATGGCGTGCAGGGATTGGGATACCTGACAAGATCGAGGTAGGGGAATTACAACCAGGCCTTAGCGTGGAAAATAGCTGGAATCGTAGGCTTTTCCATTGAGCTTTTTCTACTCACGACTACTCCTCTTTGAGAAGCCGGGATGCCAGTTCCTCTGCCTGGACTCGAATTTCAGGGACGGCAACCACCTCCCACATCACCCCCTTCATCGTTGATCCCAAGGTAAATAATATATCGGATGCAGAACCATCCCGCGAAAGAACTGCGCCGCCTGGAAGGGCATCCATCCCAATCATGGCAGGGCCCGGACGGATCAATCCTCGCCCCAAAAGGTTTTTCACCAAAGGCTGTTCAATCATCCTATAATCGGTCTCCGGTCCGGTGCAATTAATGACACGACCTGCCGTAATGGCCTGGCTTTTGCCGCCTCCACGGGGAATATAGTGAACCTTCAAACCATTTTCCATCTCTTCCATATCAAACACTTGACCGGCGATGATCTCCAGTTGGCCCGCGGAGCGCATGGTTTGGACAATGACATGGCTCTCGGGTGGAATTCGACTGCGAATGATTTCCCAATAACGGAAAACATGCCGCATAAACCGGCTTTTCTCCACAGATGAAAGCCCCATCCATATTTTCTGTGTATAGGGTCGAAGAGAATCAATAACTGCTCTTGGATCGATTCCTATGGCTTCGGCCTGTTTTATGTTATTACGGACAATTTTAAAAAGGTCACATAATTTTGTGGAATTCTCCATCTCATGGAAGAAGGAAGGGTAAGTCTCGAAGCTCCCATGAGCCAGGGGCAAAATCCCCCGTCTTGAAATTGCCATGATCTGACCCTGGTGGGCGCGTTTGTACAGAATGATCGCCATATCTACCATAGTTTGCCCTGTGCCGATTAAAAACGGGTTCGGCAGGAGACAATCCATTCAAAGCCTCATAGGACCAGGGATTCTGGATATATCGTTTATTTTCAAGTACTTGCTTATTAATTATACGCGGAGACCGAGGCAGAAAATTACCCAGCGCCAACACTACCTTATCGGCAATAAATGATCCCGAATTATCCAAATGGATTTTTGCGAGGCCGGCATCGATCTCTATATCCTTAACAATTTCCTGGATGTGATCGAATTTCAGGCCATTTTTGCGGTGAGAATAAGCTTCCTCCAAAATAGAAATGAGGTATTGCCTGTACAATGCACGCGGAAGGAAATCCAACACATCCGCCTTAACACCCTTGTGTCTGACCCATTTAAGAAAATGCTCGGGGTCAGCTGAGAAGGCGCCCATCCGGCCGGCCGGGACATTCAATAAAAGATAATCTGCGGAAGGTGAAAAGGCCGGCCCGATATAGTATTGATCGCCACGATCGATCAAGATGATTTGATCCACAGAGGCCGTCTGCCTGAGCAGATTAATCAATAGTAATCTTCCCGACAGCCCGGCGCCAATAATGGCGATACGCCGCATAATGATCTGACCTTATTTGAGGGTTTTATGGATACAGCCCATCGAATCAATGTGCACAAATTTCATATTAATTTTCTTAATGTATATGTCAATGATTGGCCCGCTTGATTATTACTTATATAATCAAATAAATCCTAATATATCATATTTTGGAAACCACCTGAAGACAAAGAAAGGCAGCCAAGGCTTTCTCAAAACCCATTTCCCTAAACCCAATTTTGAGAATATCGTGGAAAGGCAGCTTCATTTCAGAGCCCTTGACAGGGCTGATATAATAATTTTTCTTGGGAAGTATTTGCTTCATAAAACATTTGTGCTATAATTGCCCCGCTTAGAAAAAAGAGGGAACATATGACAGCTAACGTTATACGCGTGGTGGGGGCACGCGAACACAACCTAAAAAACATCACCGTCGAAATCCCACGTGACAAGCTCGTGGTCATTACGGGACTCTCAGGGTCCGGCAAATCCTCCCTGGCGTTCGATACGATCTTTGCCGAAGGACAGCGGCGTTACGTCGAGTCGCTCTCGGCATACGCGCGCCAGTTTCTCGGACAGATGCAGAAGCCGGATGTAGATTACATCGAAGGGACTCTCGCCGGCGGTTTCCATCGATCAGAAGGGCACATCGCATAACCCCCGTTCCACCGTCGGAACCGTCACGGAAATCTATGATTACCTGCGCCTTCTTTTTGCGCGGGTGGGGATCCCACACTGCCCCATCTGTGGAAGAGAGGTGGTCAAGCAGTCCGCCCAGGAGATCGTGGACACAGTGGAAGGGCTGCCGGAAGGAACCCGCATCCTGGTGCTCTCGCCGGTAGTACGCGGCCGCAAAGGTACGTACCAGGCGGTCTTCGAAGAAATCCGCAAAGCCGGGTTCGTACGGGCGCGGGTGGACGGGACGGTCTACAACCTGGAGGATGAGATCACCCTGGACCGGTATAAGATCCACACCATCGAGGCGGTGGTTGACCGGCTGGTCATTTCACAAGAAGGGACCCAGGAGGAGCAAAAGGGTGCGCAGACGCGCCTGACCGATTCGGTGGAGACAGCTTTGAAGTTTGGGGATGGATATTTAACAGTCTCCTTAGTCCCTACTCAGAGAATCTCAAAAACGCCAACCGGATGGAAACCAGGGGACCAACCGCCAGATCTCAGAAAATGACGCCAAAGACCTGCATTTTTCCGAGCACCTGGCCTGCCCCGAGCATGGGATCAGTATCCCGGAGATCGAGCCGCGTACTTTTTCCTTCAACACTCCCCATGGAGCCTGCCCGGATTGCCAGGGCCTGGGGAGCAAATTCGAGATCGACCCTGACCGCGTGATCGACCCGGAGAAATCCCTCTGCGACGGCGCGCTGGTGGTGATGGAATGGAATAATATTCGGGAGGACAGCGGCTACTACGGGCAACTGTTGGAAGCCACCGCCAACCATTTCCACATTGATATGGACAAGCCATTCAAAGAACTGTCGCCTGAAAAGCAGGATATTATCCTGCACGGCACCAAAGGCGAAAAGGTCAGGATCCATTACCACAACAAGGATGGGCGGACGGCAACTTTCGACACTCCTTTCGAAGGAGTGATCGGCAACCTCGAACGGCGCTACCGTGAGACGAATTCGGAATATATCCGCGAGAAGATCAGCGAATATATGTCCGACCGGCCCTGTCCCACCTGTCATGGGAAACGGTTGCGACCGGAAGCCATCGCGGTCACCGTAAACGACACCAATATCATTGATGTGACCGGCTGGCCGATCAACCATACCCTGGAATGGGTCGAACAACTCTGCGGGCACCACACTCCCTTGACCCACCGGCAGCAAGCCGTGTCGGAACGAATCCTGAAGGAAATCTCGGCAAGGCTGGGATTCTTGGTCAACGTGGGATTGGAATACCTGACCCTTAACCGATCGGCTGGGTCTCTTTCGGGTGGTGAGGCGCAGAGGATCCGCCTGGCGACCCAGGTGGGTTCGCGCCTGGTAGGCGTGTTATATGTGCTGGATGAACCCTCCATCGGGCTGCACCCACGGGATAATGACCGGCTGCTGACCACGTTGAAAGGACTGCGCGACCTGGGGAATACAGTCCTGGTAGTGGAACATGATGACGATACGATCCGTACAGCCGATTGGGTCATCGACCTGGGACCAGGCGCGGGCGAGCTGGGCGGGAAGATCATCGCCGAGGGCACTCCTCAACAAATCATCGATCATCCAAAGTCACTGACCGGCGCGTATCTATCCGGGCGCAAACACGTCCCTGTCCCGAAGAAGCGGCGGGAAGGTAACGGAAAAATGTTGACCATCGTGGGAGCGCGGGCGAATAACTTAAAGAACATTACCGTCAATATTCCCCTGGGGAAATTCGTTTGTATCACCGGAGTTTCGGGGTCAGGCAAATCTTCGCTGATGAGCGATGTGCTCTACAACGCGTTGGCGGCAAAACTGAACGGCGCCCATACGCAACCCGGCGAACATGACCGTATCGAAGGGCTGGAACACCTCGACAAGATCATTAACATCGACCAATCTCCGATCGGACGAACACCTCGTTCAAACCCTGGCACTTACACGAGTCTCTTCGAGGAAATCCGCAAGCTGTTTGCCGAGCTCCCGGAGAGCAAGGTGCGAGGTTACAAGCCCGGACGGTTCTCCTTTAACGTTCACGGGGGACGCTGTGAAGCCTGCCAGGGACAGGGGGAGCTTCGCATCGAGATGCAATTCCTTCCGGATATTTATGTCCCCTGTGATGTGTGCCACGGCAGTCGTTTCAACCGCGAGACACTGCAAGTCCATTTCAAGGATCACAGCATCGCGGATGTGTTGGATATGACCGTGGACCATGCCTTGAATGAGTTCTCGGCCTTCCCGCACATGATGAATAAACTGAAGCTGCTGCAAGAAGTCGGATTGGGATACGTAAAGATCGGGCAGCCGGGCACGACACTCTCGGGAGGCGAAGCTCAGCGGGTCAAGTTGGCCAAGGAACTTTCACGACGGGCCACCGGCCGCACCTTATATGTGCTGGACGAGCCCTCGGTTGGATTGCATGCAGCCGATGTCCACAAACTGATCGAAGTTTTGCAGCGCCTGGTGGATGCAGGTAACAGCGTGCTCATCATCGAACATAACCTGGAGATCATCAAAGTGTCCGACTGGATCATCGACCTGGGTCCGGAAGGGGGAGACCAGGGTGGAGAATTGATCGCAGAGGGAACCCCGGAGGAAATCCAAACAGTTCAGCCATCCTATACGGGAGCTTTCCTTAAAGATCGCTTGCATAAATAAAGAAGTTTTTTAGCTTTTAACTGAGCCATCCGGCCACAACAGTGCTGCTGGATGGCTTCAGTTTATTTACAGACCGCATAAATCTATGCGCAGTCTGGGGCACTCCCTAAATCCCAAAAGTTCAGGTAGAATTACTCCATTCACCCCCTGGAGATGTCCACCAGTACATCTGCCAAATAGAATGGACGGGATAAGCTCATGTCGATTTCAAATACAATTGAATCTTATCGTAAGCGCCGCAAGAGACCTGCACCCATCTATATCATCGGAATTGTTGCACTCGTGCTGGTCGTCATCGGCATCTTCTTTGTGGTCAAGTCATTGAGCGGCGGCACGCTGGCTCAGGCTCTTGCCACCAAGACGCCGACTCCAACCGTTACGTTCACTCCGACGGAGACGCCACCTCCCACTGAAACAGCCACCATTACCGAGACGCCCACCATCACCGAAACGCCGACGCAATCCACCATCTACAGATATACTGTTCAGGATGGTGACACACTTATCTCCATCGTGAAAGACCAAAACCTGGGCGATAATGGTCTCATCCTGATCTATATTCTTAATCCACCTTCAACAGACCCGGAAAGCCCGGGGATCGATCCTTTCCACCCGGGTAATTTACAGATTGGTCAAACTCTTACCCTGCCGAATCCCGGCATGGCCCTGCCTGAACCGACTGCCCTACCAACCGGCCTGGCAAACGGATCAAAAATAAGCTACCGGGTGCTGCCGGGAAACAGCCTGGGATATATTGCCACTAAATTCAACACGACTGTAGAAGCCATCGTTGCGGCCAACAAGGACGTCTTGAAAGACGGAACAGCCACAATCATCGAACCCGGGTGGATTATAATGGTGCCAATCAACCTGGTCACAGCCATACCCACCAAAGCTCCCACGAAAACATTAACGCCGTTGTTCTCACCGACGCCGTAAAAGAAAACCCATTTGAATACAAAGACTTCCGAAATCAAGCTGGATTTCGGAAGTCTTTTTTAATCGTATATAAAAAAAAAAGGAGGCAATCGTACAGGTACTCCATGCGATCAGCTCCCCTTTTATCGATAAGGAAGCGATCCTGGCTATCAAGCAAGAAGGCAGGCTGACCCTGGATGGTGACCTGTCTGGTCGTCCGGTATCAAACACGAGCCATACGTATCCTGAAGCTGCGTATGGTCACATGGATGATGAGATCCGTCTTGGTTACCAAGCAGCCCTGGTCAGCATACAGTCACCTACCTATGGGCGTCTGTGGCTCACCGTCAGCCAACATCCTGGAGATACTGTCTCATGCACAGAAGCCGAGCCAATGGTACGCCGATCCGAAGCGATCCTGGGTCTGCGTCCCATGCGCCGGATAGCCTTATTGCGAGGGCGGCTGGAGGCTGTGGAAAAGAACCAAGTAGATCTGAACGATGTCTATGAAAAGGCCAAACAGGCTCTGGAACAAGAGCGCCACACCCTGGATGAAGTCAGCCAGCAGGTGACCATTTTGGAGACACAGGTTCGTGAAGCCGAAACATCGATAGAGCAGCATGGCCTCCAGCCATTACCACAACGAGTTTTATTCCAGAGCAACCAGCGTCTGGCTTGCAAAAGAACTTGACTGGCCGAGACGGTGAACTTCTTGCCAGCTCGTTGCGCTTTTCATAGTAGCGCTCGGAAGGCGCCAGCACCGTCAAAAACGGCAAGGCCCAGACCTTCTTCGAGCATGGGATAGGGGCCAGCAGCATGAAGCTCAACCAGAGCAAGCCACTGGCTTTGACGAAGTGACTGTGGCTGGAACGCACCGGATCCCGGTTAGAGCCTATCCGATAATTATGGAAGAACCGTAATTTTAGTGTGTGTGGCTCCGCCGCACACACTAAAATTACGACATCCTCTTTATTTCCGGATAGATATTTAGTCTATTTTCAGGTTGTGGTTAATACCGGAAATCCTGCAATTCTTACGCCCGGCAACCGCCCGGGGGAGGCAAACTCCAACTTTCAAAAGATAGTGGTCCCTTTTAAATCATGGTTTACAGATTCATTATATAGGCAGTAAAATGATAGAGCAAAGGATAATTAATACTCACCGCAGGAGAAATCGTGAGCAAGTGGCCAGGCAAAAACGTTATCGGTCTAACCGGCAATATCGCCACTGGTAAAAGCGTTGTTCGAAAGATGCTCGAACACCTTGGCGCTTACAGCATCGATGCCGATGCTTTATCTCACCGCGCCATTGCCAAAGGCGCGCCCGGTTACCAACGAGTAATCGATACTTTCGGCAAGTGGATTTTGGATTCCAACGGCGAGATCGACCGTAATAAACTGGGAAAATTGGTTTTTAATGATCCGGAAGCCCTGCGCCAATTGGAAATAATCGTCCATCCGCTGGTGGAGCAGGCAGTGGACTTGATGATCAAGCGCGCCAGCCAGCGTGTGGTGGTGGTGGAAGCGATCAAAATTACTGGAAGGGAACCTGGGAAAGGCTTGCGATGCCATATGGGTTACTACCGCACCGGAATCACTCCAAAAAGCCAGGTTGATGAGAAAGCGCAATCTAAGCGAGCAGGAGGCGCTCCAGCGTATCCATGCCCAACCTCCCCAAGAGGAGAAAAAGGCAAGGGCCAGCCTGATTATCGAAAACGCAGGCTCCTTCGAGGATACCTGGAAACAAGTAGTCGCCGGCTGGAAAAAAGTTTCCCCAGGCGGGGATACCAGACCCAGTCGTGATGCACAAGACCGGAGATGGAAATCTGTCGGTCCAGCGTGGACGGCCACGCGATTCGGTTAATATCGCCGCATTGATCAGCCGGCTCGACCGGGGAACGCGTCCGATCACCCAGGATGACATCATGGCGGCCTTTGGTGAAAAAGCTTTCCTGTTGCTCATGGATGACAAGCAATTAGTCGGATTGGCCGGCTGGCAGGTGGAGAACCTGGTAGCCCGCACGACGGAATTGTTCCTTGACCCGGAAGTCTCGGTGGAAAAGGCTCTCAAGATCCTGGTCACAGAAGTGGAAAAAGCTTCCCACGATTTGCAATGCGAGGCTTCACTGTTCTTCCTGCCGCCTCAATTGGCCGCACATGAGCCAGTCTGGAAAGAATTGGGTTATGTTCGGCGGGCCCCGCAAGAACCTGGGAGTCCAGGCCTGGCAGGATGCCGCAGTGGAATCTCAACCGCCGAATACGATCTTACTTTTCAAACAACTCCGCCAGGACCGCGTCCTCCGCCCTATTTAGAACGGATAAGGCGTAGCGCAAAGCTTTCACAAGAGAATCAATCTCTTCATTAGCTCCTTGGCGGTCCCGGGCCGATTTATTCAGAAAATTTTGATGCCGGAACCAGCGTGTATATTCCAAACCCGTGACTGAATTCCTGAACAACGTCCTCTTCATTTTTCAACGTCTTGACTGGCTGGGAGTCATAGACATTCTTTTGGTTACCCTGATCTTCTTTGGGGTACTCTATTTGGTACGGGATACCCAGGCAATGATCTTGTTGAGGGGGATCATCCTGATCATCGTAGTAGTTGCACTGGTCACCAGCCTGGTCAACTTGCCGGCTTTTTCTTGGCTGATCCGGAATGCATTGCCCGCAATGGTTTTTGCCATCCCGGTTATTTTTGCTCCAGAGATCCGGCGCGCATTGGAAAGGATTGGACGGGCGGGGACTTTCTTCCGTGGATCCCGGAAGAATGCCAGCGGGGAAATCCTGCTAACCATTCAAGCCATTGTCGGAGCTGCAGCCGCGCCTATCTGCAAGGCAACATGGAGCTCTTATAATCCTGGAACGGTTTGACCGCTTGGATGAATACCTGCGAACCGGCGCGGTGGTCGATTCCAAAGTGACCTCCGAACTGTTGATGCAGATCTTCTATCCGAATACCCCCTTGCATGATGGCGCCGTTATCATCTCCGGGAACAAGATCGTTGCAGCGGCTTGCGTCTTGCCACTCTCTTCCAGTGGGATCCTGGCCCGTTCTCCAGAAAGAAAAATGGGCCTGCGCCACCGGGCTGCGTTGGGAATCTCGGAAGTGTCCGATGCCATCGCGGTAGTTGTCTCCGAGGAGACCGGAACGATTTCCATTGCGCATGCCGGACGGATGATCCGCAGGCTGGATGTGGAACGCCTGGAGAACATCCTGGCTGCATTTTATAATCCTGACAAAGCTCAAACGGAAAATTATTTCCAACGCCATTTTCCGTATCTTTTCCGCCATAAGGACGAGTGACCCATGCTTCGCTGGTTAGGAAGAAACCTACGCACATTCCTGCTGGCTTTCGCCCTGGCGGTGGCTGTCTGGGTGACTGCGGTTACATCGGCAAACCCGGATGAAACACAAACCTATCCCACGGCCATCCCGATAGAGTACATCGGGCTGAATCCGAACTTGATCAAAACCGGAACAGTACCGCAACAGGTGCAAATCACATTAAGGGCCCCCCGTTCGGTATGGAACAGTTTGATCTCAGGAGAGGTGCCCATTCGGGTGGTGGCGGACTTGACGGGATTGGGGCCCGGATCGCACAAGATCACTGTGCAAACACAAGTGGATACCCGTCCGGTACGGATCATCTCGGTCAGTCCCGTATCTTTTGACCTTGTGCTTGAATCATTGGTCTCAGTAAAAATGCCGGTTATATTGAACGTCAGCGGCTCTCCGGCTATTGGATTTAAAGCCGGCGATGTCAGCCTTGACCCGACTGAAGTGGTGGTCTCGGGGCCCGAATCCATCGTCGCCCAGGTCAAACAAATACAGGCGGTATTGGATATGACCAATGCCCGCCAAAGTGTCGATACGAGCCTGCCACTCAACATTGTAGCGGATAATTCGTCGATCTTAAACCGGATCACCATCCATCCTGCCAATGTACATGTCAGCGTGCCGGTCGAGCAGCAAGGCGGTTACCGCAACCTGGCCGTAAAGGTGGTCACCGTGGGGAACCCTGCCAGTGGTTATCGATTAAATAATGTCGCTGCGACGCCTCTGATCGTGACCGTTTATTCGGCAAACACTCCATTGATAGAAAGCCTGCCTGGTTTCGTAGAAACGACCACGCTGGATCTTTCGGGAGCCTCCAGCAACATTAATACGAAATTGGGATTGAACTTGCCGGGAGGAGTCACGCTCATAGGAGACCAGACCGTATCAGTCCAGATCGAGATCGTGCCGATCGAAGGCAGCTTGAAATTATCCTTCCGACCGGTGGATATCATCGGCCTGTCGCCCGGTTTGAAAGCAACGCTTTCGCCCATAACTGTAGACGTGATCATCTCGGGTCCATTACCGGAACTGGATTCTCTCAATCCCTCGGATGTTATCATCCAGGTGGACTTGACCGATTTGACCCTGGGCACGTTCCAGTTGATCCCCAAGGTGACCGTCTCAAAACCGAATATCATCGTACAATCCATCCTGCCTGGGACTGTGGAAGTGGTCATCGAAAAATTGAACGCGCCAACCCCGACACCTTGATTTAGTATCTATCCTAAAATAGAGGAACGCCGTTTTTTGAGTGTGTGCGGCGCAGCCGTACACACTCAAAAAACGAACTACTCCATAATTTCAGTAAAGGTTCTTACAGAATTTGGAATAACATGCCCAAACCAATAGTCGCCCTGGTCGGACGACCCAACGTAGGAAAAAGCACGCTTTTCAACCGCCTGGCCGGCGAACGCCTGGCCATCGTGGATGATATTCCCGGAACCACGCGGGACCGGATCATGGCGGAAACGGATTGGAACGGGCGTCCATTCGACATGGTGGATACCGGCGGGATAGACCCTACCCACGGAGGAAAGACTCCGCTTTCGGTGGATTCTGCAGATTTCATCCAGGAGATCCGCGAGCAGGCGCTGATGGCAGTCAACGATGCCGACGCAGTTTTGTTCATCACCGACGGCAGCGCGGGGGTCACGCCGCCCGACCGGGAAGTAGCCGAGATCCTGCGCAGATACCAAAAGACTGTGAACGGGCAGACGTGGCCGCCCATCTTCCTGGTGGTGAATAAATGTGAGAATGCAAAAATGCGGGCGCAGGCAGCCGAATTTTTCGAACTGGGTCTGGGCGATCCTTATCCCATCTCAGCCATCCACGGGACGGGAACAGGCGATCTGCTGGATGACGTAGTGGCATCCTTCCCGGAGGAGGCTGAAGAAGGAGGAGGACGATTCGGTTAAAATTGCCATTTCCGGCAAGCCTAACGCCGGGAAATCCTCGCTGCTCAACAAGCTGGTCGGAAAGGAACGGTCCATTGTCAGCCCCATAGCCGGGACCACCCGGGATGCGGTGGACACAAAGATCGTAGTAAACGGAATGCCGGTCACGTTGATCGATACCGCCGGGATCCGCCGGCGCGGGAAAATCGAACGCGGGGTGGAAAAATACAGCGTGCTGCGGGCCTTCAAGGCCATTGAGCGGGCAGACGTGGTCCTGTTGATGATCGACGCCGCCGAAGGGATCACTGCCCAGGATACACATATCGCCGGTTTCATCCTGGATGCCTGGAAGAGCGTGGTGGTGCTGGTCAACAAGTGGGATACCATCGTCAAGGACAGTGAAACGATGGAAGCGTATATCCTGCATGTACGCAAGGAACTCAACTTCCTGGATTACGTACCCATCTTGTTCATCTCTGCCAAGACCGGCCAACGGGTGGAACAAGTGCTGCCGATGGCTCTTAGGGTTCAGGAAGAACGGATGGCGCGGATCACCACGTCCATGCTCAACCGGGTTTTGAGGGATGCCCAGGATAAACATCCGGCGCCGTCACATGCAGGACGGCAATTAAAGATCTATTACGGCTCGCAGGTACGGGTGGACCCGCCGACTTTTGTACTGCAAGTGAACGACCCGAAGCTGTTCCACTTCTCGTACAGGCGGTACCTTGAGAATCAATTCAGGGAAGCCTACGGGTTCAGCGGGACTCCCCTGAAGATCATTTCGGTCGGGCATAAAGAGCCGAAGTAATCCAATATCAGGCCCACAGGGTGCTCTGCAAAGAAAATGGACTCCAGGAATAATAACAAACCGGGCTGCGATTGGCAGCCCGGTTTGTTATTTATTGGAGTTTATGTTTATGGAGAAGGCGGTGAATCGATGTCAGTAGCTGTATTGTTCACCAGATTTGGATCGGAACGACATTCTGCGGCGGTGCGGCCGGAGGAGTGACAGTAACGCTCACTGTCAAAGCCGGGAACGGGACCACCAGAGCCGCATTGATCTTGGCGACGGCAGTATAGGTCACACTGCGGCCCGCTGGAATATTCAACGTGGCATCTGCAAAGTCACCCGTGATCGGTAGGCCGGTGGCGGAACAGGATGCGCCGATTTGAGGCACACACGTCCAGGTCCAATTATCCAGTATACCGACAGGGAACACACTGCTGAGGGTCGCGCCGATGACATTGCTGGGCCCATTATTGGTGACCACGATCGTATAGTTGGTCGTACCGCCAACTGTGTATGTGATCGATCTGGTCTGAGATGGCCGCCGAGAGGTCGGCTATTGGATGTAGATCCGTATCGGTGGCGCTGTTATTGGCCAGGTTGGGATCGGTCACCGTAAGAGGCACCGTGGCCGTGGCCGTGTTGACCATATCCACGGTAGCAGCCGGGTCTATGGTGGCTACAACGGTGTAGCGTACTTTCACACCGGATGGAATGGTGAGCGTATCGGTGAAATCTGCATTTGTCGTGAAGGGGCCGGGGTTGCAGATTGCGCCCGTGCCGGCTACGCAAGTCCAGATCCAACTGGTTACCTGGGTTGGCTTGGGATCCGAGAAGGCAGCGCCAGTAACGCCCTGCGGGACCAAAGTTATTGACGTCAATCGTATACGTAACCGTCCCGGCAGGTGGATAGTAAGTGATACCGTCGGTCTTGGTGACTGCCAGGTCGGCGCTCGGAGGCGCATCCGTATCCGTGGCGGAGTTGTTTCCCGGAACAAGATCCGGGATGGTGGGGATGGATTGGATCGTGGCGGTGTTTACAAGGTTGCCGGTGGCCGCCGGTGCGATGGTCGCCACTGCCGTGTAGACGACCTTGTTCCCAGCCGGGAAGGAGCGAGTGAATCAGTGACGCCAGTGGCAGTAGTGAAAGGACCGGGGCGCGAACAAATGGCGCCTGTATCAGCCACACAGGTCCAGGTCCAGGAGGTGATCTGCGCAGGTATATTGTCGGTGAAGGTGGCGCCGGTCACGATCAGGGGACCGTGTTTGTCACGGTGATGGTATATGTGAGCGTCCCGCCGGGAGTATAGGTAGTAACACCATCGGTCTTGACCACCGCCAGATCGGCGCTTGGGCCGATCGCGGTAGTCGAGGCGGAGTTGTTTGCAGGGACTGCATCCGGTACGGCCAATAGGCGAGGTAATCGTGGCCGTATTGACCAGGTTGCCCGTCGCGGAAGAACTGATGGTGGCCGTGACCGTGCAGGTGACGGTGCTGCCGACCGGCATATTGACCGTGGCCGTCACATTCGTGCTGCTCGAGCCGGGGCCGGACCAAACCGCACCGCCGGTCGTTGAGCAGACCCAGTTCCAACTGGTGACCTGGGAAGGCTTCGGATCGGAGAAGGTCGCGCCGGTCACCGGCAGCGGACCACTATTGACCATCTGGATGGTGTAAACGACCGTCCCGCCGAGGGTGTACATGGTGACATTATCCGTCATCGTGATCGCCAAATCGGTGCTGGGCGGCATATCGGTATCGGTGGCGCTGTTATTGGCCAGATTGGGATCGGGCGTATCAGCCGGATTGGTGATGGAAGCCGTATTGATGAGGTTGCCAACGGCTGAAGCGCTGATAGTGGCTACCACAGTGTAAACGACCTTCTTACCCGCAGGGATATTGACAAAGTCCATGATATCCACCGAGGTAGTGGTAGGGCCGGCGGTACATAGGGCGCCGGAATCGGCGACGCAGGACCAGGTCCAGGAAGTGACATGCGGTGAAGGTTTAGTATCGAGGAAGGTTGCGTCGAGTCACGGGCGACCCACCGTTGTTCTGGACGACGATCGTATATGTCACCGTGCTGCCGGGGTTATACACCGTTACACTATCATTCTTTGTAACAGATAGATCCGCACTAGGCCCGCTAATAATGGCCGTAGGAGAGGCCGTGGGAGTGGGACCGCCAGGGGTGACGCTCGGGGCAGTGGCAGAAACATTGATATCTGCAAAGAAGGTGATCAAGCCGCTGCCAACGCCAAATTGAACGCCTCCGGCATTCTGGAAACGCCAGAAGCTGCGGTAATGACCCGGTATGGTGGGAGCGACCATGTTCAAAGAGAAATCGGCCGTCTGACCGGGAGCAACCGGAAGAACTGAAACCGTGGAAGGAGAGAAGAAGGTGACAGGAGCCGCCCCAAAGGTACTTCCCAAAACAAAGACGAGGGCATAGCTGCTGGACCAGCTGCAGGTACCGATGTTGCGGATGCGCCAGGTCTTGGTGAATACCTGGCCAGGAGCCACAACGGTGCCATCGGGAATTGTCACATCGCCTACAAAGGCGCCGCGGTCGCATACGCTGACAGGCGGGATGGGAGTGCCGCCACCGCCGCCGCGGGCGATCATGGTGTTAACCCATTCGGCCCTATCGCCGGAGGGGAGCCCGTGTCCGGGTACATCCGCCATATAGAGAATGAAATTGACGGTTTGACCGGCCAGGGAACTCAAATCGACATTGGTACGGAAGAATAAACCTTCATAGCGCTCATTGAACGTCCAGAGGGTGTTGACCGGCCCGGAACCGATACGATAGGCCAGGCGGAAATTTACATAGCAGTGAGTCGCATTGAATGCACAGTTGACGATGCTTTGGAAACGATCACCTGCCTGGACTGTGAAGGCCGGATACACTCCCTGGATGAACCCACCGGCTACTTGCTGCGGATTCACGATCAGGCCGGGAGTGGCGCTGGTGGTGCCGTTCTCCAGTTGAGGTGTGGCCGCGGGCAAGACGAAGCCCTTGACATCACCATCGGTGCCGGGGAAAGGCAGCGTGCCGGCTCCGCTCGACCAGGTGGCCGAAGGGGCCTGGGCAATGAAATCAAATGCGGTGGAAAGGGTCGTCCCAACATTGATATCCACCCAGAAAAGGAAAGAGGCGCTTGCGCCAACTCCGAACAAGACACCCGTATCACTTTTCAGCTTATAGTTGCCGCGAAAGTGGCCGGGTGTGGAGGGAGCCGTCAAATTCACGGTGATATCCACCGTGCCTCCGGAGGCTACACTGGCCGGCATCGCAATGGATGCGGGGGAGCCCATCTGGTCGCCGCCGGTGAATACCACTGAATAAGAGGTATTCCAAACGCATGTCCCGGCGTTCTGAAGCCGCCATGTTTTGACAAACGTAGAATTGGGGGCTACTGTGGTGCCATCGGGTATGGTGACATCGGCAACGAATTGAGCCAAATTTGTACAGGTGACAGCCGCGGCTGCCGGCTGGGGCCCAAAACTTGTGCCTGGAAAAAATTGCACCAGAAGCAGAATGGCCATGGTAAAGGGAATTAGTGCGCGACGATAGAACATCTTATCCTCCTTCTTACGTTATAATAGTGGCGGCGCAATCAGACGCGCTCAAAAACGCGGAACCCGCGCCTGCCTTTATATCCCAGACGAAAATAATAATAGAAAAGTTCCACTTTTTATCTATATAATAATAGCGCATATTGTGAAAATGCGCATACCCTATTTTTAGGGTAATAGCCGTAATGGAATTACCCATTGATAATGGAAATACCCTTAGAATAATAGTTGAGAACCTCTTTGGCCTCCACTAAGTTGCTATACCCGGACTGTTCACTTAAAACAATTATAATTCTGCTTGGTATTCTTTGGTCCCAGTTGTAAGGTGAATTTTAACCAGATGAAGCGGAAATTTCTGACACTCGGCCCACTGGTTATTGCCCTTTTGGCACAAATTTCGCCGGTCCAGCCACGCGGATGGTTCCTTGAAGCCAATCGATTGACATCCGTTCCTCTTACCGGAGGAATGAGACCGGTTGCCGAGGTGACTCAAGCCGATATTAATAAGGATGGAGAGCCTGAAAAAGTCACCCTCATAGACAATAAGGCCAGGCTCATTTCCAGCGCTGGAACTGTCTGGCAGAGTCCGGAGAGCTGGCAGGTCACGGAAACTGAATTCACTGACCTCAACCACGACGGCGTCATGGAACTGACCCTGCTGGTATGGCGACCCTTCCGGCCCTGGCCGGTGGACAAATGGCTGCCGGATGGAGGCCGCATCTCTACATTCCATGACGCCAGAGGCGCTTCATGTCACATCGTTTTGATCGGCTGGGAGGACGGAGAATTCAAGGAGGTCTGGGCCGGCTCTGCCCTGGCTGAGCCGGTTAAGTCATTCCTGGCTTATGATTTAGATGGCGACGGACGGCAGGAGTTGGTTACCCTGGAAGGATTGTATGCGGACTCGCGATCTACTCCGGCTCGTTTCTTAAAAGTGTGGGACTGGAACGGATTTGGGTTCTCCAACGTCTCAAGTATGGACGGGCGTTTCGGAAGCCTGTCCATAGCCCATTCCAATAATGGCCAATCTTTGATCCTGGTTCCGTAAGGAGGAAAAGTATGAAAAAGAATTTAACAAAATTGATGTGGGTATTGATCACGATCGTGCTGGTGCAGTCAGCCTGCGGGGTGCCGCGGCCTTCGGCCACGCCGACTCCGACCCGGCCACCCGCGATTACCGCCACCGGTAAGCCGATCCCCTCTACAGATGTTTATCCGCCGAGCTTTGCCACTTACAAGGAAGCAGCCGTCAATTTACCCGACACGTTCAACGGAAGCTATACATTACCGCTGGACTTGAGCCAGGTCCAAACGGCGGAAAGCATTCACTTGAGCGATTCTCAAAAGGCTTTACTGGCCCAAAACGGTTTTGTAGTCACTCCGCCGGTGGCCGGCGCTTACCGCGAGTTCTATCAAATCTATGAGCAGAACCGGTATACGTCAGTGCCGGTGTTCATCACAACGGATTCCATTTACCATATTTACCATCTCATTTTCGATAAAATGCTGCGCGACCTGGAAACCGATTATTTCATTGCGGGTCTCAAATCGCTGACAAGTTCCATGCTGGCAGCCTCCACCACCCAATACAACTCCTTGAACGGCACTCCCCTGGCCGAGCCGGCCCTGCGAAATGTCGCCTATTTTGCCGTGGCTGACCGCCTGTTGGGGTTATCCGACCCGGTGCCGGCCGAAGCGAATGACCTGATGAATGCGGAACTGGCCTTGATCAACGCTGCCAATACCGAGGCTGTTTCTCCCATTTGGGACCGGCCTGACCTGGCGCCCGAAAATAAATTGATCGAGGTGTACGGCCAATACACTCCTCGCGGTCACTATACCCGCAGCGAAGACTTGAAGATGTACTTCAAGGCGATGATGTGGTACGGGCGGCTGACCTTCCGGCTGATGGATGATTTCGAAACCCAACGGGCTTTGTTATTGGTGCAGGCTCTGCGGACGACGACAGCCGCAGATGGAACCCCGGCGGCCACGCTCTGGCAAAATATCTACGAGCCGACAGTCTTCATCGTCGGCAAGGCAGATGACCTGGGTTACATCGAATACGGTGCGCTTTCAGACGAGGTATTTGGAGCGAACCCCGACTTGAATAAATTTGCGGATGCGGCGCTTTTTGCTCAATTCAAACAAGCCACGAAAAACCTGCCGCCTCCCCAGATCAATTCGATGTGGGTATGGATCGACCAGGATACGGAACAGGTGACCAAGGGCTTCCGGTTCATGGGCCAGCGGTTCACCCTGGATGCGTATGTATTTGGGCAGGTGATCTGGCGAAAAGTTGGCACGACCGACAAACCCCGCGGGCTTCCAAAAGGGCTGGATTTCTTTGCTGCACTGGGATCGGACGAAGCCCTCAATATATTGAAATCCATGGGGCAGGACCAATATGCCAATTTCGATACTCAAATGAGCAAAGTGAAGGGCGAGCTGGCTGCCCTGGGAGAGGATTCCTGGACGCAAAACCTTTATTGGGCCTGGCTGTATTCCTTCCAACCATTGATCTCCCCGAAAAGCCAGGCATTTCCGGCTTTCATGCAGACAACAGCCTGGACGCGGAAGGATTTGCAGACCGCCTTGGGCTCCTGGACTGAACTCAAGCACGATACCATCCTGTATGCCAAGCAAGTGATGGCTGAGATGGGCGGCGGGCCTCCTGGCGAGCCGCCTCACGGATACGTGGAACCCGACCCCGAGGCCTATGCCCGCTTGCTGGCCCTGGCCCAAATGACGGAGACCGGGCTGCAGTCGCGCAATCTGCTCAGCAGCCTGACCCAGGGCAACCTGGATAACCTGGTCACCGAACTCCAATTCTTAAAGGACATTTCCGAACGCGAATTGAACGGTGGAACCATTACTGCGGATGAGTATTGGCAAATCCAATATTGGGGCGGCACCCTGGAACAATTCACGTTAAAAGCGGCCGACAGCAATGACCCTACCCAACGGGATCTCTCCGACCAGAAAGCCGCATTGGTGGCGGATGTGGCCACAGGCACAAATGACCTGGCGACGCTGGTAGCGCTGGAAGAAGCGGTTGGACAACCAACCCCGATTTATGTGGTCTTGCCCGATTCTCCCTGGCGGGTCGGGATTGGAGCCGTATATTCTTATTATGAATTTACCGTGCCATCCTCCAACCGGTTGACAGATGAAGCCTGGCAAGCCCAGGTGGAAGCCGGCACAAACCCACCCCAACCGGATTGGACTCAGAGCTTTCATAACCCCTTAAAAATGAATGCAAGGTATTTGGCGATGGACGATGGGAGGGGGCATCGTCCATCGTTCTTTTTCTCAATTCTCGGATCCGCTTTACTGATCCTTTGCCTTCTTGGGTGCAGGCCTGACCGGCGGTCCGCCAGCCTTGCATTCCTGGGAGACCTCAATTTGGGACGGGGGGTAAATCCTTCAGTTAATACGTTTGAAATCCTGGCTGCGGACCTGCAGGACGCTGACCTGGCCATGGCCAACCTGGAGAGCCCGTTATCTACTCAATCACCCGATCAGGTCACAGGCTATAACCTCTGTGCGCCTGCAGGGAGGGCTTCTCTGCTATCCGAGTGGGGTTTTGACCTGGTTTCCATTGCCAATAACCATAGTTCAGATTGCGGTCCGGGAGGAATTGCCGAAACCGTTTCAGCGCTGGAGGGATCGGGCATCCTCCCGATCGGGAAGGACGGAGCCGTCGTTTATCGGAAGGTCAACGAGATATCCCTGGCTTTCCTCGCATTGGATGATGTCACTTCGCCCGTAAATATCGAGTCGGCCACAGATGCCATCCGATCGGCCCATGAAACCGGAGCAGTGGTCATCGTCTCTATCCATTGGGGGATGGAATACCAGGAAGGACCTTCGCAGCGACAGAAATCCCTGGCCCGGCAATTCGCCGAGGCGGGTGCGGCGATAGTATGGGGACATCATCCGCACGTGCTCCAACCGGTCGAATGGATCCAATCAGGCCAAGGGAAGACACTGGTGCTCTACAGCCTGGGAAATGCCCTTTTCGACCAGGCCGGGCTTGCGGATACGCGCGAGTCGGCGCTGGTGCTGGTGAATGTCAACACGAAAGGGGCTCAAACGGTCCAGGCCGTCCCTTTCACCATTGACATCAGTCAAAGCCGGCTGGTTTCGCCGGAGGCCGGTACCGCCAGGCAAATTCTGGAAAGATTGAAAATCGAGTAAAATATTGAGCTTATTCTCATGATATAAGGTTAGAATGGTCCTGAATAAAGGAACGCCGTTTTTTGAGTGTGTGCGGCGCAGCCGCACACACTCAAAAAACGGTCTCTTTCGAAATTTTCGGTTAGAGATTAAAGGAGATATTTATGGGTACTGATTTAGAGGTAGCCACCCTGGCAGGCGGATGTTTCTGGTGTTTGGAAGCCGTCTTCGATGAGCTGAAAGGCATCGAATTGGTGGAATCGGGTTACTCAGGTGGGCACGTGCCCAATCCAAGCTATGCCCAGGTATGCGATGACAATACGGGCCATGCAGAGGTTGTGCGGGTCACGTTCGATCCACAGGTGATCTCATACCATGATCTGCTGAAGGTTTTCTTCACGATCCACGATCCGACCACGCTGAACCGGCAGGGGAACGATGTGGGCACTCAATATCGCTCGGCCATCTTTTACCATACCCCGGAGCAAAAGGCCACAGCAGAACAGGTCATCCGGGAAATCACGGAGGCACAGTTGTGGGACCGGCCAATCGTGACCGAAGTGACGCCTATTGACCAATTCTATATGGCCGAGGATTACCACCAGGAATACTTCAAGAAGAACCCCTACCAGGGCTATTGCCGGGCCATCATTGCTCCCAAAGTGGCGAAGTTCCGCCAGAAATTTATGGAACAGCTAAAGACGTGAACTCCAATCTTAACTCCACCCTGCTGCCGGCCAAAAGCGGTACGATGAACCCTCCGGCGGAACCTGTGTTCCGGGTGGGCAATGTGCCGGTATACGGAGATGCCCTCCTGGCTCCGATGGACGGATTTTCGGATTGGCCGTTCCGCTCCCTGTGCAGCGCGTTGGGATCGGCGATGAGCTATACGGAATTCGTCAAAGCCCAGTTCATTGTGCGCGCCTTCGAGCATATGGGCACACGCTTCAGATATGAAGAGGCGGAGCGTCCGGTGGCGTTCCAAATCTACGGGGATGAAGCCGGAGAGATCATCGAAGCGGCCCTGAGGATACAGGAATCTAAGGCCGGATATTATCGACATTAACATGGGCTGCCCCTCCAAAACGGTGGCGAACCGCGGCGCGGGGGTCGGATTGATGCGCAGCCCCCATGAAGTGGAACGCATTTTTAAAGAACTGAGCCGCAGGTTGGACGTGCCGGTCACCGGCAAGATCCGGCTGGGTTGGGAAGACAATCGAAACTACATCCTGATCGCACGGGTCGTGGAAGAGAACGGTGGATCCCTTATCGCCGTCCACGGACGGACGAAGGAACAAGGCTATTCCGGACTGGCGAACTGGGATGCGATCGCCGAAGTCAAGGCGGCGGTGAAGATCCCGGTCATTGGGAATGGGGACGTGAAAACCGCCGCGGATATCGACCGGATGAAAGCGCACACCGGCTGTGAGGCGGTAATGATCGGCCGGGCAGCCGTGGGCAACCCGTGGATCTTTTCCCGGCTCGACCGCGACCAGGTCTCCGCGGAGCAGGTGCGTCAGATGGTCTGCCAACACCTGGAGCGGAATATGGCGTTCTATGGCGAGCACAAGGGATTGGTATTATTCCGGAAACATGCCATGCAGTATCTTAAACTGCAAAAATTGCCGAGAGCCACCCGGACCGAGATCATCATGCAGGAGAAGCCGGAAGGGTTCATTAATTTATTGGATCGGATTTTTGCCGAAACATAAAAAGTAGGGGCACGATATATCGTGCCCCTACGGATTTATAACAGTATTGGGGGAATGTTTAATGGATCGTTACCGTCAGGGTGTAACTCATTAATTGGCCCTGGCGGGGGATCACCTCCACAATGTAATCCTGGTACATGGGGAGAACACCGCTCCACTAATTGGCTTTATCAGCCGGGCTGAGGAGAGCCCCGGTCGCAATACCGATAACATCAATGTAGGCAACGGTGGAGGGCTGGTTGAGGGTGACGGTCATCTCCTGGCCGGCGTTGGCCTTGAAGGCGTAGGAGAAGACATATCCGTTTACGTTGGTGCCATTCAAGGTGATCGAACTCTGGCCGAGCGAGAATTGGATCCGCTGGGCGATCTTTATGGTCAGGGTGTAATTCTCCGTCGTCGCACCGCCATTCACCTGGATGGTGTACACCTCGGTATTGGGCAATAAGCCCTGCCAATGGACCCAATGATTGCCCGGAGGCACCACCGGGTTGCTGTTCGGTTCGTAGACGCCGAGAAAGACATCAAAGCTGGGAAACTCGAGGTTCAGGATCATGGGCTGCCATTGGGCGGCCGAGAGGGTGTAGGAAATGACCTGTCCCGGCTGGACCGTCCCGGTGACCACGGCGGCAGTTGTACCGGGAGTGAAGGCAATGTTCGTGGCGGGGGAGGTATTTGGAGAAGTGACCGAAATTGTGAGAGCGTAACTGACCACCTGTCCGGCCGTCGGGATGACCTCGACCACATAGTCCTCGCTCTTCGGCAGGACGACTGTCCAGGAAGTTGCGTTGGCAGTAGAGTTTAGCAGTGTACCGGAGGAAACTCCGAAGATATCCAGATGAGCTGCGCCTGCCGCTGCATTCAGGTTCACGGTCATGGTCTGATTTGCGGCACAGGCTAATGTGTAGGAGAAGACCAGCCCGTTGACCGTGGAGCCGTTCAAGATCATGGAACTGGCGCCGGCGGCGAAGCTGGCCCGGACGGGGATCCGGGCAGAGAGTGTGAAATTCTCAGCCACGCTGCTGCCCACCACCTGGATCTTGTAAATGCCGGACTCCGGCAGCATCCACTGCCAGTGGGTCCATTTATTGGCTGGATTGAGCAAGACCACCCCATCAGGCTGGATGACACCCAGGACCACGTCGAGATTTGTGGAGGTGATGTCGAGGACCATCGGCAAGCCTGCGCCGGCATTGATCGTGTAAGTGAGCACCTGGCCCGCCTGGACCGTCCCGCTGACGGAACCCATGGTCGTGCCGGCCTGGAAGAGGATGCTCCCTCCGGAAACTGGGGTCGCAATTGGAGTATTAACAGGAGTGACAACTGCGCCGTTGGAGGTGATCGCCACTGTCAGTGAATAATTAACCACCTGCCCATTCGCCGGGACCACTTCGATCACGTAGACCTGGGTCTGCGGAAGGACGCCGGTAAAGGTATTTGCCTTTCGTGGCGGCGCTCAAGAGGGTGCCGGTGGCAATTCCATAAATATCGATATAAGCGGTCGTGGAGGGAACGTTCAAAGAGGCGGTCATGGTCTGACCGGCCTGGGCGGAAAACGAATAGGACTGGAGGAAGCCATTAACGGTGGCTCCGTTCAAGGTAATGGAGCTTGTGCCCGCCGCAAAATTAACCACCTGGGCCACCTTGGCCGTGAGGTTGAATGTCTCTGTCGCACCGCCGCCGATCACCTGGATGGTATATAAGCCGGTGCTGGGGAGGAGAATTTGCCAACGGGTGAACTTATTGGCGGGGTTGAGCAGCATGGAGCCGTTCGGGGCAAATACGCCCAGCGTAACGTCGCTGTTGGGAGACGTGAGGATCAGAACCATGGTCTGACCTTGAGCCGCAGAGAGCGTATACGTCAGCACCTGGCCGGCCAGGACCGTGCCCTGAACGACGCCGGCAGTGGTCCCGGGAGCGAAGGCAATACTGCCGGTGGAGGCCGGTATGGCTGCAACGGGCTGAACCGTGGGGGTAAAAGTCAGCGTATCCGTCGCGGCCGGCTGATTCGCGATCACCGGCGTCTCGCTGGCAGGAACGGGGGTTTCCGATGCCAACGAGGCAGGTACCAGGGACGTCGACGTAGGCGTAAAGGTCAGCGGCTGGAGCGCGGTCGGGCCCAGGGGACCGGTCGTGGGAAGAGCCGCCGGGGCCGGCAAGGCGCAACTTGCCAGCAAAATGGAGAGGATAATCAAAGAAATGAGAACGGAACCAGGTTTAGAGCGAGGGGACGAATGAAAAGGGAACATGTTTTCCTCCTTCAGAGCCAATCACACATGAATCATAGCATAAGAGACGGCTCTTGGGAAATGAAATGAGAGTTTGAATAGGAATTACAGGCGATGGCGCATGGTCTCATCGACTAGTAGACGTTCCATAACCCTAAAAGTTCCTGAGGATCTATCCCAAAAATTGAGACGGCTGTTTTTTGAGTATGTGCGGCACAGCCGCACATACTCAAAAAACGAACTTTTCAAGAATTTTCGGAAGGTTACTTATTTCAGGGGAATAGGCAAGGGGCCGGACCGGACGATCGCCACGAAAATTTCCGCCGCCTGTTGAGTGAAGTTCCCATTGATCACCCCGTTGCCGCTTGTTATGGGGCTGCCGATCTGAGGGCAGGCGATCACCACTTTATCCATGACTATGCCGAGGTAGCTATCTATATTATTGGTGGTGTAATCGGTCAATGTCTTTTTGCCATTCTCGGTCAGGCTGAAGAGGACTTCGTATTCACCGGTTTGGGATTTATAGGCAGAGATTGTATGGATCTGGCCGCCGGTCATGAGGGTATGCCACTTTGTCCCTTCGGCAGTCTCATAACCGTAACTGTAATCGGTATTGACCACCGTGCCGGCCTGCATCTGCCTTTTACCGAAATCTACAAATTCCAAAACGCCGGTCACTTTTACCCGATCTCTGAAATCGCCGGCGACGGACGTCGGAATTTTACCGATGATCTGGCCGGATGAATTGGCTTCAAATGAGGTCATTGGTTGGGGATAACCAAGGAAACTCCAGCGCTGCGCCAATAATTTGGCCGTCTCCTGGAGAGTATCCTGAGATATGGTCAATGATCCAAGGATCGCCTGGTCCGGTTCAAAAGTCACCGTATTTTTTGGTGTGAGAAGAGCCCGTCCGGATGTGAAATAAAAAATGAGGGCGGCCAGGGAAATAATGAGAACCGCACCGGCGGCGGCTATCACGATCAACCCTTTTTTGGAGCCTTGTTTTGGCGAACGGGGGGCAGCACTACGCGTGGGGGCCATTGTGTAATCTCCTGCAGGGAGTAGTAGAAGAACGAATCCAATTATCGCACATTTTTGGGAAAGGATTAAAAAGGTGCCCCTGACTGGCTGAGGGGGGCAGCCAATCAGGGGCAAAAATCATTATGACACATATGGAGAAAAGGGTCAATATATGCAGGATTAGATTATTATAAGACTTTCATCTACTACGCGGAGATTTCGGACAATTTGAAAAGGATCGGAAAGAGCGATCTGAACGAGTGTTTTTTCTCGTTCAGATCGCTCTTTCCGTTCTTAAACCCCCTCCCCGCCAAAAGTGGCTCGGGGCATGGGTTGGGGCTATAAGATCGGGTCTTGTCACTAAGGGACTTCAGTGCCGTAATGCGGCCTTCCCTCCCGGATACAATGGATGTCCGAATTCATGTCCGGACATCAGGAATTGCGAGCCTGGCTGCCTATTCGAGCGAAGGGGGGCCAAAACGGATGCGCCGGCGCATGGCTTCGCATGAGTTCTGCTCCATATACAGGCTTTCCAACCACCAGGTAGCCCCGGCTCGAGCATACCTGGCCACCTTGCGGATGGCCTTGGGGGGGTCGGAAGGGTCGGACCAGTTGATGATGGCAATGTCAAACGGATCCGGGCTGACCCGTTCCTTGTAAATAAAGTCCCTTACCTGGGCTACATCCTGAGGCGTCAACAGGTGGCTCTTGCCGGCCAACTTTAAAGGAATGACGCCGTCCCACCTGGCGGCGCGGCGGAATGGCGCCTGGGTGGGCCACCAGCCGCCCACCCACACCGGGATGCGGGGTTGTTGGAAAGTGGGCGGACTGAAGGTGGTCCGCTCGACCTGATACGCCTGGCCATGGTGTTCAAAGGGCTGACCTTTCCAGAGCCCGGTGAGGATATCCAGACCCTCATCCAGCCTGGCGGCTCTCACCTTGTTATCGGCATCTTCGCCGAAGGGGGTAAATTCGACCGGCACACCCAGGCCGACGCCGAGGGTCAGCCGGCCTTTGGATAAGTGATCCAGGCTGACGGTCTCGCGAGCGAGTTTCCAGGGGCGGCGGCGCGGCAGAGGCGTCACCGTGGCGCCCAGGCGGATACGGGTGGTTTTCATGGCTATGGCGGTCAGCGCCACCCACACATCCACGAGCGGAACGGCCTCGGCCTCATTTATGACGTGATCCCAGAGGAAGAAGCCATCCCAGCCGGCCTGCTCGGCTTCCTGGGCCAAATCGGCCAGGGCGAGAGCGCTATGCTCGCTACCGAAATTGGGGAGATAGAGGGCGTATTTCATGGGGCCTCGATTCGCACGGTCATAGTTCGCCAACTCTGGAAATGAAGAGAAGAAATTCTTAGTAAATGGTTCTCTCGCTTAGTAACTGAGCTAAGAATGAGAAGATTTTTTGAGTGTTTTGGGCGGCGAAGCCGCCCACAACACTCAAAACACCCTTTTTTAGAGTTCAATTATTTAGCGAGAAAACTAGTAAATGCGTTTTAGCTTGGCGGAAGCAAGGTCGAGTGAATAGATGGTCTGGTCGATATTGAGGTAAAGGAGGCTGCCCTGGCTTCCAATGACGGCGGGGATATCGTAGAAATCTCCGGAAATATTCTTCAGGGGGAGGGTCTGGCTTCCCAGGCTGGTCCCATTGGCGAGGCTGAAGGTTTCGAGGCTGAGCTGATTGGGCTCGCCCCGGAATTGGATCACCGCCAGGCCGGTGGGGGTCAAGGCCCAGGTGAAGCCCCAATCGGTCTTATCCACCAGCCCGGCCATGTCATTGGGAGGGTCGATGGGTTTGGCGGTCTGCAGGTCGATCTTCCAGGCCGATTCTCCGGAGGAAGCATTTATGCCCCACAGCTCGAACTTCTCGGTGCCGCGCGTGCGGCGGGCTCGAACGATCAAATTATCCCCGCTCACTGAGAGAGGCAACAAGTCATAGTCCGGGTTGGAGGACAGGACTTTCAACTCTCCGCTGGACTTATCCACGGCCAGGAGGCCCTTGTCCGTGCTGAAATAAAGGGTGGAACCGGTCAATAAATAGTGAAAACCATCGGGCACAAAACTAAAGCTATCCTCGCCGGCGGTACTCCAGATGACATCTCCGCTGGACGGGTCGATCTTCTGGATGCAGCCGTAGGAAGAATCGTAGATCAGATAAAGGGCATTCTCGCCGGAGTCAAACACAAAGCCTGAATCGGGATCGATGTTGGAGTCGTAATCATTATAGGTACAGGTCGGCAGGATCGCATTTTGTTGATCGCCCGTGAGCAGGTCAAGGAAAATCAGCCCATAGGTGTAGTCCTCGCCGACATAGTCGACCACCATGAGGGAACCGCCGATCTGGTGCAGGTCGCGGTCATAGCCGGAGAGGCGTTTGTTCCAGGCGGGGCTGCCATTATCAGCATTGTAAGCCTGGATGGTTTGGTCGGCATTGCTCGTGACCACCCGGACCGGCGTGACCAGCAAGGCGGAACCGCCGTAATTCAATTTATCGGTCATTTTGGCCTGCCAGGCCAGGCTGCCATCGGAACGGCGGTAGGCCAGCAAGTCGGTGCTATTGGCCGCATAGATCAAATTGTTGCCGGCCGCGAGGGCATCCACATAACCATCTCCGGCCAGAGGCGCGGCTTTCCAGCTTAATTTGCCGGACTCGGCGCTCACCAGGCCGATGAAGCGGTTATCTGCATTCGAATCATAAAAGGGGACTACAAATTCCGGAGAAGCGCCCGCCTCGGAGGCGAGGAAAACGCCGTTGCCATTCGGGTAATAATGAGACGACAAAGGGCCGCCGGGCTGAAGCAAGGCAAAGGCGATGATACCGCCGACGAAGAGAAGGATGGACAGGGTAACCACCAGGCCGACCCATTTATGAGGCGGGGGCGCGGGGATCTCTCGAGGGACGGTGGGGGTGGGATCGAAACCCACTTCTTGGAGAATGGACTGGCCGGCCTGGATCTGTTCGATTGCGTATTCGGCGCGGGCCATGCTGACATCGTATTTCTCGCGGTAGACCCTGAGGGCGTCGCTTTTATGGCCATCCGTGAGCAGGCGCTGAACCTCCTCAATAATTTTGGTTAATTCTTCGGGAGGAGGCATGCCCGGCGCAGACGGAGAGGCCATCCGCCCGGCCTGAAGGGCTTCGACGGCCTCCTTGGCCTCCCGCAAACCGGCGCCGTAGACTTGCCGGTATTTTTTAATGGCATCGATCAGGTTTCCATTGACGGCCAGGTGGCGGATTTCGTCCAATACTGCCGCGGGCGCGGCCACCCGGGAGGGGAGTACGCCCGGCAGGAGGGAGACGTTCCCGCAAAATTTGCAGCGGATGACTGCGCTGGCGCCGGTGTAATCCAGTGGAGCGCCGCAGGTGGGACAGTTCAGGGATGTTGGGGCGGTATCGGACATGAGTCACCAGTTAGCGGTCGGCAATGATCAGTGATCAGTAATATGTGAACAGTGGTCAGTAAAGTAATGTCAGAATTGGAGTCTAACCGAAAATTACTCCTCAGTCATAAATACAATGGGGCTTTCTTAAAATCTTTGCCGTTCTTTATTCCGTTGTGCCCGTTGTGTCCGTCGTGGTTAATTTTCCGAGAATGATTAAAGAAATTTAACACAAAGGAGGCGGGTCAGACTCCGGAGGTGAGGCGGATATCGACGATCTTTTCGACAAAGGGCTCGACGGCTTTCTTGAGGACTCCCGTTTTCACCCCTTCAACCTTGAGGGTCACGAGGCCCAGCCCGGGGGTTTCGCCGAGGAAGGAACCCAATGCAATAATATTGCCTCCGACTTCGGAGATGGCTTTGGCGAGGCCTGCCAACTGGCCCGGCTTATCGGGCACGCTGACGGTCAGGCGAACGCCGGCGCGGCGGGCGCCGAACAACTCCAAAAAGATCCGGAAGAGGTTGGTTTCGGTGATGATCCCGACTACATCCTTGCCGCGCATGACCGGAAGACCGCCGATGCCGTTATCGGCCATGAGACGAGCGGCTTCCTCCAGGGGTGTATCTTCTGTAGCCGTGATCACCTTGCGGGTCATGATCCGGTCGATCGTCAATTTACTGAGAAGGTAAGTGACTTCATAGATGCTCAGGCTGGTGGCTTCGGAGGGGGAGGCTTTCATCAGGTCAGCCTCTGAGACGATGCCGACCAATTTGCCGTTCTTATCCACTACCGGCAGGCGGCGGATGTGTTCCTTGCGCATCAGTGCCAGGGCTTCGGGCATGGCGGTTTCCGGCCGGATGGTGATGGCCGGTTTTGTCATTCGTTCTCCGACAAGCATGGTATTCCTCCTTATTTAAAGAAAAAGATTCACCACAAAGGTCACGAAGGGTCACGAAGGAAAAGATTAAGAAGAAAAAACGTAACTGCTCAGGCATCTACGACGAAAGAAGGTAAATATGGTGTACCTGCGATGGCCAATCGCAACACATCCAGAACTAGCTTCCCATTCTTGCGGGCTGTAGAAATGTAACTACGGATGTGGCAGAAAAGATTGGCACCTTCTTTTGAGCGAAAACAACCGGATATTTTTTGCTTCACTTTCATCATGCGGATATCGCGTTCCGCCTGATTGTTATCGAACGGAACCTTAAAATCGTACATAAAAGCCAGCACAGACTCTTTGTGAACATCGAACTCATCCAGCAGGTTTCTGGCCGGGCTCTGTTTGATCCGCCCCCGTTTTTTCGGCTGATCCTCTGGCCGCTCTGGTGGGGCATTGGCCTGCAACCCCTGTTTCACCAAACAATCGTAGCGGCGATCAAAATCCGCCAATTGCTTAGGGGTCAGGCAAGTCAGAGAGGCCTGCCGGGCTGTATCCACGGCTGCTTTCATTTCCACCAACAGATCGGCCAGCTCGGTCACCCAGGCCTGCGGGTAGCGCTCTTCCAAGAATTTCAACCTGCGTAAGTGATGGGCATTGCACAGCCCATGCAGGACAGGATACTTGAAGTAGGACTTCCAGCCATCATGAATAGCTCGGCCTTTCAGACCAGGCAAAATCCCGATCGCATCCATGGCAGGTTTTCCTCGCCGGGCATGCATCCCATAGTAGCTCAAGCGGGCCGTGCTCGCCGAATGCAACCAGTGCAGTTTGCCTTCCACCCGGCCTCCCGTTTCATCAAAATGGACCACCTCTTCTTTCTCGGTCAGGTGCTTTTTGATGGCGGCGTTACCTGGTTCAACCTGTTCTGCCACTTCCTGGCAGGCTTCCAGGATGGTCCCTTCAGACAGCGCTTGCCCATACAGTTCTTCGAAAACCTCACCGGTCCGTTCCAGCGGCAGCAACTGATACTGGTTGAAATAGACTGCCTGCGCTTTGATCTCCGGCCCATACTGCACCGGTTGGGTGACACCCTCTGGAAATTCCGCCTTGCTGATCTCACCACAGTCCGGACAGCGCTTGATCTCGGCTTTATGCTCTGTCACTTCTATGTGGGTTTTTGGCACATCAAATACTTGCCGTTTTTCGATCCCGCTGGCTGCTACTCCTTCCAATGACCTCTGACAGTGATGACAATGGCTCACGCAATGCACTTCTTCCCGGTCAGGATGCTCAACGGCTTTGAGGGTATACCCGGCATGACCCGCCTGCCCTCCGCTTTTCCTTCCGTGGCGTTTACGCAGGCTCTTGGGCGACGGTTTGTTCAACCCATCACTCGAAGGTGGCTTACCACTGTTGCTGCTGTTCTTGGCCAGCCGATCTTCCAGGGCTTGCAGCCTTGCTTCCAGAAGTTTGAAATTGTCGGTCAGTTTGCGAACTAACTCTACAACTGCCTCTTCTCCCTGCTGATAGGCTCGTCTCACATCTTCGTCGTTCGGGAGTTGATATGGTTCCATGACCTTGATTATCCATCTTTGTTTCCGATATTTCTAGATTTATTCATCCTTATGTTTTAATGACGTTTGACTTAAATTATGCCTGAGCAGTTACGAAAAAACCTTTAATAAATGCAACTTGTTGAGTTAAGTATAGCACTGAGTTAAGGCGCTCTGAAAGTCGCAAAAGTTTTTTGTAGTAACGGCTTCGCGAAGCACCCTGTGGGTCAGCCGTTCTGTTGCAAAGATCTGCAAATTAGCTGCTACCGGAGTCAACCTCTCCAGATGCTCTGTTGCAAGCATCACACAGTGGCCCGCCGCGGAGCCAACATCTTCGCGCTCGCGTAAGCATCCCTGAAGTGTAACGGAAGGGAAGCACCCTGTGGGCCAGATGTTGAGCGGCAGGGTGCAAAGTACGCGAAGATATTGCATTCCAGTGGCTGCTGCTATCGTAATTCATTCTGTTTACATCAGCGCGGCTTCAGCCGTTTGATATTGGTGGACTTTAGGCAAAATGCGACTGAAGTCGCTACTACGAAGCGACGAAAACCTACCCGGCTCCGTCACCCTTCCCTCCGTTCCACTTCGGGAATGCTGCGCAATCCCCATTTACCACCTGAAAAAGCATCAGGTGGATAAATGGGGAGGAATATATAGGCCTAGAAGCTGTCGTACAACGAACGCACCCGCAGAGACTGGCGGGCCTGGTCGAGAGCTCCAGCCGGCGGGGAGAGGGCAGGTGATGCTCACGGATTGGCCGGCGGGCAAGTCAAAGTAGTTGTCGCTGAAGACCACCTCAGCGTCTTCGAGACCCAGCTCGACAAAACGGGCCAGGGAGGCGGCTTTCAACTCGAACGCGATCTGACCTTTCGAGATGGAGAGACCGGTCTCTATGTGCGGGTCGACCAAGTCCAGGTGCTTGTTCGGGCAGAAGGGGGCGATTTGACGGGCCAGCATTTTGGCCCCTTTCCATAACTCGGCCACGAAGATGAGCTGGCGCCGTTTCGCGTCCGTCACCTCGCGGTGGAAATCGAAACTGGCAACCTCTGCAGCCGAGACGGCCTTCACGGAGACCTTTTCATTGCAGGATTTGAGGATCTTGCCGTTGATCGTCTGGAGGGACCAGCGCAGCTCGCCGGCGAAGGGGCGGACCGTATCGTTGGTCAGGAACACGCGCATGGCCTCGGCCTTATCCTCAATGGAGAGGAGAACCGGCTCATAGAAACGGCGGGCGGCATAATGAAGGGCCTTCCAGCGGCCGAAGTAATCGAGGCTCGACCAGGAGGCGACCGGCCAACAATCGTTCAACTGCCAGATGAGGCTGCCGCTGACCCGGTCGCGGTGGCGGCGCCAATGCTCCACGCCGTAGCGGATGCCTTCGGCCTGCAGGACCATGCTGAGATAGACCAGGCTCTGGAAATCCCGGGGCATGCGGAAAGTATCCGTCATCTGGCCGATCATCAGGCCGTTGCCCTCGGGGGAACGCTGGTGATGCTCCATCACGTAGGAGGTCATGTTCTGGTCTTGGGGCTCGGCATAAGTCTGGATGGTCTTGAAGGGCGGCAGGGCCTGGAAACCGAATTCGCTCATGAAGCGAGGGAATTGGCGGCGGTAATCCGTAAAGGGCTTGCGGCCGTGCCAGACTTCCCAATAGTGGGTATCGCCGCGGATCTGGCCGTTGGGGTTGGTAAAGGCCACACCCGAGGAAGCCGAGCTGGGCCAGTACGGCCGGTCCGGGTCCTCGGCCGCGACGAGCTCGGGAAGGAGGCGGTGGAACATGCGGTCGTAGCCGGCTTTGAGGCTTTGGACGGTAGAATCATTCTCATCATTCCATTTCCAATCCACCCAACCCTGCTCCATCTCGTTGTTGCCGCACCAAAGGGCCAGGCTGGCATGGTGGCGCAGGCGGCGGATATTCTCGACGGCCTCTAGACGGACATTCTCGGCGAAGGCCTCGTCTTCAGGATAGACACCGCAGGCGAAGGTGAAATCCTGCCAGACCAGCAGCCCGTATTGGTCGCAGAAATCGTAAAAGCGGTCGGATTCGTAGAATCCGCCGCCCCAGACTCGCAGCATATTCATGTTGGCAGCGGCGGCATCCCGGAGGAGACTCTCCAGGCGCGCATCGGTCAGGCGGGTGGGGAAGGAATCGGCCGGGATCCAGTCGGCGCCCTTGGCGAAGAGGGGCACGCCGTTGACGACAAAGGTGAAGGATTCGCCCCAGCGGTCGGGTTGGCGGCGCAACTCGAGCGTGCGCAGCCCGACCCGGTAGCTGCGGCGGTCCAGGAGGGTCTGACCGGATTGGAGGCTGACTTCCACCTGGTATAGAGGCTGGGCGCCAAAACCGTTAGGCCACCACAAAAGTGGATTTTGGATTTTGGATTTTAGATTTACGATTGAAGTGCCGGAATGGTCGGTTGGCTGTTGAACGGCTTCGGATTTTATTGTTTGAGTTTGGCCGGCGGGGGAGGTGATTTTCAGGACGACCTGTAGTTTGGCGGCGGCCCAAGGTTCTATTTTCACTTCGGCAGAGAGGCCGACTTCCCCGGCGGAATGGTTTTGGCGGATGTGGATATCCTCCAGGCGGGCGGCGGAATAACCTTCCAGGCGGATCTCCTTCCAGACGCCGATGGGAGGCAGCTTGGGTCCCCAATCCCAGCCCCATTGGCAGGGGGCCTTGCGCAAATGGGGCCCTCCCGGAATATCCCCGCCGCCGCGGAGTGGCTTTTGAGCCTGGCGGGCTTTGATGAAACTGACGGGGGCGCGGAAAAGGATGACCAGCTCGTTGCCGGTTTCTTTGAGGAGACCGGTCACTTCCCATGTCCAGCGGCGGTACATGTTGTCGGTTTTCCCGAGCAGGCTGCCGTTGAGGGAAACTTCCGCCAGGGTGTCGAGGCCGTCGCAGACGAGCAGCTTCCTTTCCTCCAGGCCGAGGCCGTCCTGCAGGTCGAACGAGCGCCGGTATTCCCAATCTTTTTCGGCGATCCATTGGACCTTGTTCTCGTTATCGGCGACGAAGGGGTCGGGGATCTTTTGGAGGGCGAGCAGGTCGGTGTGCACGCCTCCGGGGACAGTGGCGGGGAGCCATTCAGGACTGCCGGCCTGGCGGAACTGCCAGGCGCCGGCGAGGGATTGTTGGTTCATGGAGAGACCTCGAAGAGAGTTTTTAGAAGCGAGGGTAGTATAGCATGGGATTAGTTATCGGTTATTAGTTGGGTAGTTAGGTAGTCAAAAGTCGAAGGTCGGGGGATACGTTGACAGGTTTACACGTTGGCATGTTTACACGTCAAACGTCGAACGTCGGGAATTGGTGTCAATTGAGTTTGAGGTTCAACAAATGGTCAATGTCCTCTGGAAAAGGATGGATTCGATTCGCGAGTACGAACCCTGATGAAGAACGCACCAGGACACGGGAGGAACGAATAGCATTTTCCATAGATTCACCTCGGAAGAGATGCCTTGATTTGCCCGGTAGGGGCGGGTCTTCGGGATTTCTGGCAAAGAGTCCATGCCCGGAATGGATCATTCGGGTTAGGTAGCCATTGCCTGAACAGACCTGCCCCTGCGGAGGGGAGGGTAGCGTGCCCTAACGCATAATTCGGCCTGAATCCCGAAGACCCATGCCCCACAGGGGTCCACAAGGGATACCCTGCCGGGCACGCGTGCTTCGCAAAGGCGCTCCCTGCCCAGGCATTCGTTTCAAGGATCGAGGGGAGGAACAACTCCCGATGGTAGTGGGACAAGGAGCCGGTGGAAAAGAGATCATTATTCATAATGGCCTATCTGGAAAGGTTTAATATCGCAGGTTGGAAGATACCACATGGAGAGGTTTAGCTTTCGATGGACTACTATAAACCTGAAAACGGGAAAGACGATACACGGAACTTGTGTTCTATATATCATTATGGGTCGTTGGATTACATTTGTCAAGTTAAAATTATTGATGTGCGGACCAAAGTCCGGACAAAAAAAAGGAAACCATCCATACTGATTTTGACTCGCAACCAATTCAGTAAAATGAGGCCATCCCTTTTCAGCCAGGCCGCGTTGACAGCATTCTTTTAGCTTCCGAAATGCGATTCGCCATTTCCGCTCCAGGCGGTCGTTTCCCAGTTGTCCTTGGCTCCCGGCTCAGCGAACCAAAGCGGCAGCTCCATTAATAAGAAACCTGCCAACGCATTTACGTAAGGTTCATACTCAGACCGAAGTTCAGCCAACTCTTCATCGGCTTCCCGGCCATCTTTCAAGTGAAGGTTGCTTTCAATCAAAATTTTTCTTAACCTGGCTAATCCCGCCGGCGGCAGCCGATCTTCTCGAGGCGGGGTGGGGGTCAGATGATAAACCTGGGTCAGATCGCCGGCTGCATGCCGGGCAATTGCAAAGGTCAACCGGCCTGCCCGTTGTGGCACCCCTTCAATCCCGACGCGGATAAGCGCACATAAATCCAAAATCATGGTGAGCGAAGCCACCCATGATTGATTCTCATGTTGTGATCGAAACGCTCCCAGGATTGGATAAGACAGGTGTCTCTCCAACAATTCCGCGGTCCACTCTTCCCAATCTCGTAAAAAAAGTTCCAGGTCCGTCAGGGCATGATCCTTCCCCACCCGCCGTAATAACTCGCCCGCACTTGGAGGCGACCCGGCCCATTCATCGAGTATGGAAATCAAAACCTCCCGGCCCGCGAACGACTGATAAAAAAGGGGCAGATACGAGATGACCAACCCCAGGAAGCCAAATCCAACGGCGGCTTCCAATACAGAGAGGGCTCGTTCCAGTCCGGATTTTGGCGTGATATCGGCAAAGCCCAAAGTAAAGAAAGTCGTTCCACTGGTATACAGGTCAGTTAAAAAGCTCGACCGGAGGCCGTGTGCATATTGCGAACCGAAAGCCCATCCCAGGAGAGCGAATCCCAGGATGAGACTTAAGGCCCACAGTCCAAAAATAAAAATCAGCGCAATGGGTCCGTAATAACTCAGAAAGTTTTCGCGGCGCGAGCGAATTTGTATCTTCCGGGCCAGGCCTGTCCAGGCGCGGCCCAGTAAACGCAGGAACCCCCGTGCCAGGGTAACTTGTGAATCCGCCCGGCGGGGCAGAATGATGAATTCGAATACATCGATCAGGATGAACAAAATAACAATGATGCCCAGTACAGCAACCAATAATCTCATTCAGAAACTCCTCCTTGATGCCGGCGGCCCCTGTTTGGCATACAGCCCAAAGAAAGTCAGGTTTTAATTTCTTATCAAGTATTAAAAACAAACATAAGAAGACTATTGCTATCGATTATAGCAGATTGCAGGATGGCTACTCTGTAAATGGTACGAAGGCAAGAATTTAAGGTTGCAGGCCTTCAACGGCCCGCCTTCGGCGAAACGGATATAAGCGGAAGGAGGGATCGTGAGAAGGAGAACATGAAGATTTGGAAGGCTTGTGGGATAAAATTGTAACCACTGCACTCCTTCGAGGGTGCGCGCTGGCAGGAACTATTGGGATAGGAGGAGTTGTGGCTAACCAACTGCGGGTGACGCTGGAAATCGGACCGAAGGGCAAGAAGGTGGTGGCAGTGGCGCCGGACTGGCCCGGCCTCGAGCGCGGGGCAGCGACCGGGGAGGCCGCCATCGAACGTTTACTCGCCTACGTTCCACGTTATGCCACGGTGACGGAACTGGCCGGGATGGAGGACCGCCTTTGCGGCCAATCCTATCATCGAGGTGGTCGATCGCTATCCGGGCACGGGCTCAACCGACTTCTGGGGTATCTCGTTCGCGTTTTCGAGTATCGACCGGCAAGCCATGTCGGGCGAAGCATTGGAGCGTGAACTGAGGCTGATGCGGGCATGCTGGGCGTTTTTCGACGAGGTGCGTGTGCGGGTGTCGGCTGAGATGCAGCGGGGGCCACGCGGCGGAGGCCGGGACCGGGACCGCATCGTCCACCATGTGTTTGCCACGGAGCGGGATTTTGCGAAAAAGCTTGGCCTGCTTTCGCCTGTGGAGGCAATGCTGACCGAGGCGGGATTGAAGGCGCATCGCGCTGCCTATTGCAACGCGATTCGGGGCTGCATTCCGAGGGCAAAATGGCCCGCACCTGGCCGCTGCGGTACTTGATCCGCCACACCGCCTATCACACGCTCGATCACGCCTGGGAAATGGAAGACAAGGATCTGACTGGCAAAGGAGGCTGAGGCCGAGGGCTATATCAGCATCGATGCGAATCACTAACGCAGGAGCAAGGGCAGGAAAATTTTGTTTTCGATAACAAATTGGGTGAAATGAGCCACGTTGAAGGTCACGTCACCAGTGACGGGATTTTGTGTAAAGCCGCTCACGATAGTCGATGCATCGAGAATAATATCCATATCATCCCGCACAGTTAATTGCTCGAAAGTGATGCCAGAAGGCAGATGGTACATTACCAGGGTCGCACTGGTAGCCGCGAAATTAGGTGAGTTACGGGCATCGAACGCTATCCGGCCGGTGCTAATTTCCAGTTTGGTTCCCAGGAATTGCAGGAATGCTTGTGTTGCGGGGTTTGAGAAGTCTATGGGTGAATTAAACGTGATCTTGCCAATAGCTGTTTCAGGATCAGCAACATTTGTCCTTTTCTCAAAATACAAATCTGGGAAGGAGGTCCAGTTACTGGCAGTAACATTGCCAATATTACTGACAATTCCATATCCAAGCAAAGTTGATGCGATCTGGGCGAAGGTATTGTTGATCAAGTCCACCCCGGTATCGCGCACGAATATATCGCTGGAGGAATTCGTATCCCCAACCACCAGGTTGCTGGCGGAAGATTCAAATGCCACCAGGCTCCCATAGGTGGAAATGGAGGGGCGATCCGAGGTGGAATTCCCTTGTGCACCACTTGAATGAAGCGAGACGCGCCGGGTAGTGTTCATCCCAAGATCACGCACGAAGATGTCAAAAAAGGTATTCGTATCTCCCTCCACCAGGTTGGTGGCGGCTGATTTGAAGGCCACGTAACCCCCATCTGCAGAAATGGAAGGGAATTGGGAGCCGTAATTCGCTTGGGCGCCGCTTGAACTAAGCGAGATACGCGTGGTGGTGTCCAGCAAGGTATCGCGTATAAAAATATCGGTTGTGCCGTTTGTATCTTGATCCACCAGGTTGTTGGCCCCGCTTTCAAAGGCTACATAACGTCCATCACCAGAGATGGATTGGTGGACCGAGGTGGCATTAGCCTCCTCACCGGTTAAATCAACGGTGACGCGTTCGGTCTCGCCCGTTGACTGATTGTTTACGAAGATGTCCCAAATGCCATTCCCGTCCCCCTCCACCAGGTTGGTGGCGTTGGACACAAAGCTGACAAAACCGCCATCGGCTGAGATGACAGGATAGCGTGAATGGCTATTCCCTATAACTCCGGCTAAGTCAACCGAGGCGCGCGTGGTGGTGTTCCCCACGGTATCGCGCACGTAGATATCCCAAGTCCCATTTGTATCCCCAGTCACAAGGGTGGATGCAGGCAATTCAAATGCCACGAATTGCCCATCGGCGGAGATGGAGGGGGCGTAGGAGTTACTATTCCCTGGTACGCCACTTGAGCTAAGGGAGAGACGTGAAGTGGTGTTTGCCCAGGTATCCCGCATGAAGATGTCCGAGAAGCCATTCGTATCATCATCCACCAGGTTGGTGGCATCAGACTGAAAGACCACGTAGTGGCCATCGGCAGAGATGCAGGGATTGCTCGAAGCGCCATTCACTTCCTGCCCAATTGAATTGACCGAGACTCGAGTGGTGGTGTTCGCTACGGTATCGCGAACGAAGATATCGGACACTCCATTTGTATCATCAGCCACCAGGTTGCTGGCATCAGACTGAAATGCCACGTACTGCCCATCGTTCGCAGAGATGCTGGCAAAGGTCGAGGCGCTATTCCCTCCCGTGCCGGTCGAATTAATCGAGACACGAACGGTTGTTCCAGGGGTCGCCAGGACTGGGGATGCCTGCACCAGCAGGAATGTAAGAGCAAGCATAACAGAAATTATTTTGGAAATTGATTTTTTGGCAACCATGGCATCTCCATTCCCTGTTGTAATTCTTTTGAGAGAAGCATATTAGACCCGAATCCATCCAGGTCAAAATAAAGATATGTACATTTAAGCAGCTACCTATCTCGCGCGCAGGCAACTACAATCAATTGTATGCCCATTGGGAGACCATTACCTTACAAGACAATACCAATTCAAGATATTTTATTTCAGGGCGGCATCTCTCTAGGTCAAATTTCCGAAGCCTTGAAGACTTCGCAAGCAGAAATCCGCAGGCATGATAGACTCTGCCAATAATCTTCTTTATCAGCTAATGAAAGGAAACAAGCCCTCATGACTCCCTCCCCCTGCTTGGCGCCTGGGAACTGCTCTCCGGCTCTTATACCGGCGACGATGGCGTCAGCATCGACTACGCCGCCGTGGCGGTCAAGTCCATCAAGGTCCTCTCCGAGACCTGCTTCAGCTTCGTGACCAGCTCCAGGGACGGCTTTTATGCCGCCGCGGCCGGCAACTACACCGCCGAAAACGGCCTCTACACCGAGATCCCCGTTCTGGCTTCCCAGGCGGATATGATCGGCCAGCGCTATGAGTTCCAGTTCAGGCTCGAGGGGGACACGTGGACCAACTCCCGTTATAAGGATGGAGTTCTGGTCGAGAACGAAGTCTGGCGAAGGGTAGCCTGAAGGAAAAAGGGACGCGGGCGAGATTTCCTGAATGGATTTCTGGTTTCAGCCCCTGAGGGGTTTCGCGGTGAGCCAGGGGATTAATCCCCGGGCGGTCAATGCAAGCCGCGATACCGGGAGAGGGGTATTCCGCAAGAATTTGGGTCGGGAAAGGCAAGGCGGGCGACCCGATTAGATGTCCCGAAGATATTGGAGTCTCTGACGGGTCGCCCCTACGAGGGGGGTTCTGGGAGAATGGGTGTCGGGATAGGTAAGACTTGACCCCTCCCGGCTGCGCCACCCTCCCCATTTTCTTCGAAAATGGAGAGGGAAGAGAGGGAAACCCTACATTTGGAGTGGCTGCATATAGGAATTAATAGATCAAATTCATGTCGCCGAATTCGTGCCAGAGGTAGCCTTGCTGGATGGCTTCGAGGTAGGCGATGGCGAGTCGGGTGGGTTCGACGAAGGCGCTGAGGAGGTCGAGGTGGCTGGCATGGGGCTCGTGCAGGCCGGTCAATAAGGCATCCACGGCCCGCAAATGATGGGAGGCGTCGATATGCAGACGGGTCCAGTTGCGCATGGGGACGACGGTCCCGTCTTCTTCGGCGACGGTTTCGAGGACCCGCACGACGGTGGTGCCCACGGCCACCACTTTGCCGCCGCTGCGGTGAGCCGCATTGACGGCCTGGGCGGTGGCAAGGGGGATTTCGTATTCTTCCGGATAGATCGGATGGGCCGCATCGAGGGCGTCATCCCGGGTGGAGGAGAGACCGGTATGCAGCGATAGAGTGGCCAGGTCGATGCCTTGGCGGCGCAATTTAAAGATCAACTCCCAACTGAAGGCGCGGCCGGCGGAAGGCATTTCGACCGAGCCGGGCTCACCCGCATAGATGGTCTGGTAGAGATCCAGCGGCAGGGCTTCGGGAACGTAGTCATAATGGACCGGCAGGCCGAACCGGTAGATCTGGTCCAGCAGGGCGCCGCAGCAGCGGTCGAAGCGGACCTGCCAGAGGAAAGGCAGCTCCTCATCCCGCCCGATCACCTCGGCCGAGAAGCCCTCGCCGAAATCAAGCTTCATGCCGCTGTGGCCGGCCCCTTTGCGGCCATTGAGAAGCAGGGCAGCCCAGGTATTATCGGCCTGACGGCGGGATAAGCGGACCTCGACCAGAAGGCCGGCCTCATCCCGGGCTTTCAACAGGCCCGGGAGGGTGCGGCTGGTATTGACCACAAGCAAGTCGCCCGGGTTAAGAAAATCGCCAAGAGAATCAAAGCGGGAATGGGTAATGCCGCCAAAGAAACGAGGCATGACCAGCAAACGGACGTGGTCACGCCGAAGGCCGCGGTATTCGGGCGGCTCATGGGCTTCCAATTCGGGTGGGAGGACAAATTGAATGGGTTCCATGCCGTTCCTACCTTGTTGCGGCCCGGGCATATTCCTGGGCGCTGAGGCGTTCTCCGTTAACCGCGGCGGAGTCATCCGAGGCGAGATAGACGAACACGGGGGTGACCGTCTCGGGTTTGGCCCAGGCGGAGGCATCTCCACCGGGTTCGGAGGCGCGCTTCATGGCCGTGTCCATGTCGCCGGGGTCGACGCTGTTGATACGGACACCGGTGCCGGCTAACTCGGCCGACCAGGTACGGGTGAGGTGGTCCAAGGCGGCCTTGGAGATGCCATAGGCGCCCCAGGTGGCGTATCCGACCACGCCGGCGTCGGAGCTGACGTTAATAATGGAGCCGGCGCGGCGGGCCAGCATCTGTCCGACCAGGGCGCGGGTCAATTGAAAGGGACCGACCAGGTTGGTCTGCAGGACGGCGGAGAAATCCTCGAGGGGATAATCCAGCAGGTAAGGCATGGGGGTGGGACCGAGAGATGAGGCGTTGTTGACTAACACATCCACCTGGCGAAAATGGGCCAGGGCCTCCCCGGCGAGACGTTCCACATCCGCACGGAGGGACACGTCTGCCAGGATGCTGAAGGCATCCACGCCCATTATCTTGAGTTCGGCTTCCACCTGGCGGAGGTCAGCCTGGCTGGAGGGGCGGGAATTGATGATTACGGAGGCTCCCTGGCGGCCGAATTCGAGGGCCGTGGCACGACCGAGGCCGCGGGAGGCTCCGGTGATAAGGCATACTTTTCCTTCGAGGGGTTTTTTGGAATCCATAAGATACCTATAAGTTGAATATTTAATATAAAAATATAATATATTATATCATAACATAATTGGAGAATTTAATAGCGGAGTGAATGGAACGCGGATTCCCACAGAACAGGACGCGCGGCAAATACTGGTTGGCAGGCTAAAGCCTGCACTCCATAAATGAAATAGTTGTTATGAAATTTAAAGACGCTGGAGGAAGCCGAAATGGTGGAGGCCATCGAGGACGCCGAGGGCGGCGGGGAGAGGGCTTTGATAATGGCGATGGTTGGAGGCGATCAGCTTGAGCTCATCCAGCGCGTTGACCGGGACGATGCCTTTGAAGCCGGTTTCGAGCATCTCGCGATCGTTGCCCGAGTCGCCTGCCACGATCACGCGGGCCGGGTCGAAGCCCAATTCTTTTTGGAGGAATTCAACGGCTTTGCCTTTCCCAAGAGGATTGGGAAGCACATCGATAAATTCCCCATAGCTGGCCAGGATGTGATATTGGCGGAGCCCGGCCAGGCGGTCCGAAAATGCCTGCAAAGTCTGTGGATCCCCGTCCCAAAAGAAACCCGCCTGAAAATGGGGCTGGCCCTCGGTGAAATCCTGCCGGCGGATACCCTCGCCTTCCCCCAGCCGGTAAATGGTCTCCAAATCCCATTCCGGGCCCACCTGGGCAGCATACTTCTGACCGAGGGAATTGCCGGGGTCATCCAGGGCCAAAAGATCGGTGCCAACACTGCTGCAAATGAAATCGGGCCTGGGCAGGGAGCCTGCCTCAATCAGGCGTAATACCGACCCTTCGTACCGCCCGGTGATATAGGCCAGGCGGAAACTAGGGCGGTAGGCATGGGCCAAGGCCATCAATTGGACCTGGCCGGCTTCATCGCCCAACAAAGTCCCATCTAAGTCCGCCGCAAGTAGGAATGGATCCTGAGGCTGAGTGGGTCGATAGAGGAGCTCAACCGCCATAAAGCTGGTAAGCCACTCCGTTCTTGGCGCCGGTCTTCACGGAATACATGACGCTGTCGGCCAGTTTGACCATATCGTCGACGGAGGCAGGCGGCTCTTTAAAACTAACCACTCCAATACTGAAGGTGACATTCCAGCCCTTATGTAATAATTCGGCTTCGAGGTCGGCATGGAGCCGGTTGATCAGGGTCGCGGCTTCGGCTTCATCGGTTTCAGGCAAGAGGAGGGCAAACTCATCCCCACCGAGGCGGGCAAACGTATCAGTTTTCCGAATGTGTTGGCGGACCTTGTCAGAAACGGCCCGCAGGACGCGGTCGCCCGCGCTGTGCCCGAGAGTGTCATTGATGCTTTTGAAATTATCCATATCAAAATAAGCGAATGTAAACGGGCGATTGTAGCGGGTCGAACGCCCGATCTCCACCCTGGCGAGTTCGTAGAAGAAGCGGATACTGACCGCGCCGGTCACATAATCCACGCGGGCCAATTCCTGGTTGGCCAGATAGGCTTTTCTTAAGGCGGATACGAGCCAGCTCACGATGAAAAAGAATCCCACCCATAAAAGGGCGTTCCAGACGTAAATGGTGAAATGAGAATACTGCACCCCGCTAATATAATCGGCGAAGAATAAGGCAAACGCGCAAGCCGTGGCCATGAACAGGCCCAAGCGAGGCCCTGCATACCAGGAAACGAGGAAAATGGGGATCACGTAAAAAAGGGAGATGGTTATTTCATAACCGGTAAAGTAATCCACCACTCCCAATACGGCGATAAGGATTAATCCTGAAATCAGCCAAAAAAGGTGGCTGCGTCTTTCAAGAAAAAGGGTGGTCATATTCACCCTCAAAGTATAACATCGCAATCTTTCCAGTTAATTTCAATATTGTAACTATCTGGACAATGTTGGTTCTTAAATTTGAAGGAAATATTTCTAAACACGACGGGCACAAAGTAAACAACGAAAAAGGGGAAAAAGAACCTGAAAATTGATTCTTTGGTCGTTATGGAAGGAAAAGACCTGGCTGGAAGAACTTTAATTAGTAAGAACAAATGGTCGAATTCTGGAGTGCGGAAGGTATAATACCTGCATGCCTAAAACTCATACTCGGTATGTTTGCCAACAATGCGGACGTGTGTCCGCCGGATTTATGGGTAAATGCCCACAGTGCGGATCGTTCAACAGCATGGTCGAGGAGATCGTTCAGGATACCTCGAGCAGCGCCAGGACCGCACCGCGTGGATTAAGCGGACGCTCCACACCGCAGCGGCTGGGGGATGTCAGCGGCGAAGCGGAAGACAGGATCCACGTCCCGATAGGAGAGTTTTCCCGGGTGCTGGGCGGCGGAATCGTGCCGGGCTCGATCGTGCTGGTGGGCGGAGACCCCGGCATCGGCAAATCCACGTTGATGCTGCAAATGGCCCTTCAAATGGCGGATAAGCTCCGGGTCCTGTATGTTTCAGGCGAGGAATCGGAACGGCAGATCAAAATGCGGGCCAGCCGGGTCCTGCTGCCGGGTGAAAATAAGGCGACTTTCCCTGAAAACCTGTTCCTGGTGACCGAAACGAACCTGGATACCATCTATGAGCACATCGCCGAGATAAAACCGGATCTCCTGATAGTCAATTCCATCCAAACCGTCTATATGCCGGAGCTCGAATCGGCGGCCGGCTCGGTTTCGCAGGTGCGCGAGAGCGCCTCACACCTGCGCGAGCTGGCCAAAAATGATGGGCCGGCAGTATTCGTCATCGGACACGTCACCAAGGAAGGCACCATTGCCGGGCCGCGGGTGCTGGAGCACATCGTCGACACCGTCCTTTACCTGGAGGGCGACCGCTTCCAGGCATACCGGCTGCTGCGGTCGGTCAAGAACCGCTTCGGCGCGACGGCGGAGGTGGGAGTCTTCGAAATGGTCGAGAACGGGCTGGTCGAAGTGACCAACCCTTCGGAAGCTTTCCTGGCGGAGAGGATGGTCAATGCGGCCGGCTCGGCTATTGCGGTGACCATGGAAGGAACCCGTCCGCTGCTGGTAGAGATCCAGGGATTGACCTCGGCGGCGCAGTTCGGAAATGCCCGCCGGACCCCGAACGGGGTGGACTATAACCGCCTGCTGATGATCTCAGCGGTGCTGACCCGCCGGGTCCGTCTGAATTTGGCGGAGGCGGATATCTTCGTCAATGTGGTCGGCGGGTTGAAGATCGACGAACCGGCGGCAGACCTGGCCATTGCGGCCGCGATCGCCTCCTCGATGCGGGATACGCCGGTAAGGGCCGACACGGTGCTGATCGGGGAAATCGGGCTGGCGGGAGAGCTGCGCATGCCGGCGCAGATGCCGGTCCGTTTGCGGGAGGCGGCCAAATTGGGCTTCAAGACGGCCATTGTGCCGAAGCGACTGCGCAAAGGCGAACCGTGGCCGGGGGATATCGAAGTCATCGAAGCGCGAGCGGTCCAACAGGCGTTGGAATTGGCTTTTGGGATCCAACGCGAATTGCCGCAGGGGAGAAAAGTGGCATGAGGCGCGCCACCCAGGTATGTCCCGAGCAGGCAAAGCTGGTGTATTCGCTAAACCTTTTCAGCAACCGGCGGATCTATTGGCTCCTCCAAATACCGGCTGCCCTGGCTTTCTTCCTTTTCGGTTTTTTATTTCTGCAGTGGGCGACCTGGGTTCATCCGGGTTTTTCACTTATTTCCGATAGCGGGATCACGATCACTCTTCCAGGGCTGGTCCTGGTCATCCTGTGCATGGTAATCGCCATAGTTCTCCACGAACTCATTCACGGGATGTTCTTCTGGATCTTTTCCCACAGCCGGCCCAGGTTTGGTTTTAGAAATGGATATGCCTTTGCTTCAGCCCCGGGCTGGTTTTTCCCGCGGGGGCTATACCTGGTGATCGGAATGTCGCCGTTTGTGCTTCTTTCCTTACTGGGGATGGCGTTGCTGATCGTGGTGCCGGACGGAGCGATATTCCCGATCCTGTTCGCCCTGGTTATCAATGCATCCGGAGCCGTGGGGGATCTGTGGATCACAGCCCGGATTCTGTGGGAAAGGAAGGACGTCATCATCGAAGACGTGGGGGACGGATTCAAAATGTATGCGGTTTCCGATTAAACATGATTACTCTAAATTTATAGGTAACTCATACTATTCTCATATTGTTGCGCTACCATCTGCCTAGAATTCTTAATAGGAGGATTCCTGTGCACTATATCCCAATATTCTCCACCCTGGTTACGTTCAGTTTTGCGGTGGCGGTTTTTAGCCGGTATTTGAAAACACACCACGCCCACCTGCTCCTCTGGACCATCGGGCTCATTTTCTACGGCATTGGTACTCTCTCCGAAGTAATACTTGGTCTTTACTTTCAGTGGGGTGGTACTGAAATTGTGGTATTTGAGCGGCGCCATGCTGACGGCGGCCTGGTTGGGACAGGGAACGGTGCATTTACTGGTGAGGCGAGGCAGGCTGGCGATCACACTGACCGGCATACTGGCAGCGCTTTCGGTGCTGGCGGCAATCATGGTCCTGTCTTCGCCGTTGTCCACTGCAGCGGCTAATTATCGGGTGGCACAGCCTATTTCGTCCCAATACCAAAATATTCTTACCCGGAACGGTCTGACCGTCTTCCTGACGATCCTTTTAAACATTTATGGAACACTGACCTTGGTCGGTGGAGCGATCTATTCGGTGGTCATCTTCCTGCGCAAGCACGTGATGGTCCACAGAATGATCGGCAATATCTTCATTGCTGTCGGCGCGATAGCCCCGGCGATGGCAGGCTCTTTCGTCAGATTAGGGCTTCCGGACCTGCTTTACCTGGCCGAACTGGTCGGCGCAATTTTGATGTATATCGGTTTCCTGGAGGCGACCACAAGCCGGCGTTGGGGAGAAGGTGCGGACGCCGGCAGACCAGCCAGCCAGATGACCGGCTGGGCAACAACATTGCGATTATTTTCATCCAGGCCTTCCTGTATGGGAGGAAATTTTCGTATCTGGCTGCAAAATGTGCAGGCAGCCGGATATCATCTAATCTCTGGTTTATAATACCAAATGGAGGCAATCATGAATGCTCTGGATACCCCTATATTTTCCCGGATCCGCCGGAACCACGGTCTCGAACATGCCACCATCAACGTCCTTTCGGAGATCTTCCCGTACCGGCCATTGGCTGGATACTCCTATCCGGGCGGGTTCTTCATTATTGGTGATATTCCCACGGATCACTTGCGGGAGGCCGCCACAGAGGCTCTCGCGCGGATGAACAACGGGGAACGTCACCTGGCCATTCATCCCAATTGCGGCACGAATTTTGCAGTGGCGGGTTTTGTGGCCGGTTTGCTGGTCTGGTTTGGAATGGCAGGCGCCAGGAGCCGGCGTGAAAAGGTGGAGCGCATCCCCATGGCAATCGCGCTGGCCACCATGGGGCTGATCATCAGCCAGCCGCTGGGGCCCAAGGTGCAGGAACGCGTTACAACTTCCGGGTACCCGCAGGGGTTGATGATCGAAAATGTTTTCCCCATCCGCGTCGGGAAGATTCTCCGTCCACCAGGTAGTTACGAAGGGATAATATTGGCCGGACCGGTTCAGATCACTCTCTTTCATGGAAACGATGAGTTTGCCATTTCGGAAGCCATCGAAAAACTTTGCAGCGGGCTGGGGGATGCCGCGACCGCAGAAATGAATATCAGCCGTTTTGACGGGCGATTGGGGCTGGATTTCGAAGACCTGAATACGGCCGTCAACGCGATTTCCTTCCTGGCGCCGCGGAGAGTGGTGGTGTTGATCCACCCGGGGGCGGCCTTTCCGGCCGGCGAAGGGCGGAAGAAATTCCTGAATCTCCTGGACAAAGCTCAACCCACGACCATCATCGCGCTGGCAGAATATGAAGAATTGAAACGCGACCATTGGTTGATCAAATGGGCCACAAACGCGGGGCCACGCGCAGCCATCCATCCCTATAAACTTCCCAACCTGAGAGATATGCCCCGCTGGATCGAAGTCTGAGGCCAAAAAGCAAGGCGGAAAAATCACGCCGGATGCGGCTGCACGGTTGGCCGAAATGGTGGGCCAGGAAACCCGCATCGCCGCGCTGGAACTGACCAAGCTGCTGACCTACGTCAATTTCGAGCGCGAGATCAACATGGCCGACGTGGAAAATGTCAGCATTGTCAGCGCACAAGGGAGCGTGTTCGACCTGGTCGACGCCCTGGGCCAGGGAGATGGGAAGAAGGCTCAGCATACGCTCCACCAACTACTGGAAAATGAAGAAGCCTTCGAACTATGGGGAATGGTGATCCGGCAGTTCAGATTAATCCTGCAGGCCAGGGAAATGTTGGATGCCCATGCCAGCGTGATGGACATCCAGCAAACGTTGGGGTTACATGAATTTGTGGCGCAAAAGGTAAGCACCCAGGCAAAACGATTTTCCATGCCGGCGCTGGAATCCATTTATCACAAACTGCTCGAGATCGATGAGAATTCCAAGACCAGCCAGGTGCCTTTGGACCTGGCCCTGGATACATTGGTCGCCGGCCTGGCTCAAAGACCCTGAGGAAAACATGAAACATCGACCCTTCGGTAACACCGGTATGCAGGTCAGCGAGATCGGGCTGGGCGCCTGGCAATTGGCCAACCCGGATTGGGGAACCAACGATGAAAACGAAGCCCTCCGGATCGTCCAGGCATCCCTGGAGGCGGGCTGTAATTTTTTCGACACCGCGCCGGGCTACAACCACGGGAAAAGTGAAGAGTTCCTGGGGCAGGTATTGAAACCGGTCCGGAAGGAGATCATCATTTGCTCCAAATTCGGTCACAGCCCGGAATGGGTGACTGACTTCAGCACGAAAGCCATCCGGCCCTCGCTGGAGGGCAGCCTGAAGCGTCTGCAGACCGACTACGTGGATATCCTGCTGATGCACAATCCGCCCCGGGAGATGATGGACGGCCGGGCTACCGACCAATACGAGGCAGATGGAGAAGCTTAAAGGCGAAGGAAAGATCCGGGCCTACGGCATCTCGTTGGATTGGCGGGTGGAACTTGAAATGATGCTGGATACCACCAAAAGCCAGGCCGCGGAGGTTTTTTTCAACGCTTTTTACCAGGAACCCAAACCCGCTTTTGGGCGGGCTCAAAAAGAAGGGGTGGGCCTGATCGTTAAAGTGCCGCTGGATTCGGGCTGGTTATCTGGACGGTACCGCAAAAACAGCCGTTTCGAGGACGTGCGCAAACGCTGGTCACCGGAGGTGGTCGAACGGCGAGGGGCTTTGGTGGAGAGGTTTGCCGAGCTGGTCCCACCCGGCATGTCGATGGCACATGCGGCTCTTCAATATTGCCTGGCGCAGCCGCAGGTTTCGACCGTGATCCCGGGGGCCAAGACGGTGGTACAGGCGCTGGATAATTTCTCGGCCGCAGATGAGCGGCTCGACCCGCAGGTGGTGGAGTCCATTCAGGCATTGTGGGAGAGCGATATTGCGGCGGATCCGCTGCCGTGGTAATGCGGCTGTCTTCATATGTAAGCATCGAATAGCCGGCCTTCCATTCCGGTCTGCTAAAAGTCGCACGATAGATATGGGGCACGGCCTGCCGTGCCCCTAGGGCGATGGCCCGGATCTTGTTGGGAAGTGCCAAAGGCGGAGGCGGTCGAGTTCTCGGCCAGGACTTTAAGAACACCCTGAAATGCCTGAACCGGGGGATTGACAGATGAAACTAACGTTCTATAATGAAAGTATGGACCCTTCTCCATTCTTTCACCCCAGCTTAAGTCCCTTCTCTTTGCCTGATGACTGTATGCATCCAGGCTCTTTCAGGACCTGTCATTTTTTTTTAGGCGTATGCCGGTTCGTTCGGTGTTCGTTATCAAAAGAATTCTTCCCTGCATTGCCTTATGAATATGAAAGCAACCTCATAGTAAATATTCGTTTTTTTCGTTTGAAAAAACACCCTTCTACAAGGCCATATAAATATGAAGAGACTTCGAGAGCAGGCATTCGTTTCTTGAAAAAGAGATCGAATACGAATACTGTCATCTTTTTTAGAAAATTTCTGACAGCCTTTGCCCTCCTTTACTACTTTTGGAAGACAAAAAAACATTAGTTTTAATCGATATTTTTGGGAAAACGTATCTACGGAAAGAACCCTCCGTGTACATTTCCCTTGACATGTAAGACCTGTTCGCCAAGTAAGACCTATAAGACTATGAGACTATCTGCCTATTCGACTATTATTCGCCTTTTGGGTCAAAACCTATATACTTTTTACAGAGTGTTAACGTTTTTCTTGCAACCGATGGAGTATCCTATCAGTAGTTGAAATCCTGGAGCGCATAAGCGTCTCTGGAATATTTGGTTGAGGAGCGTTTAGCTATGGGAAAAATCATAGGAATTGACCTGGGAACCACAAACAGCGTTGTAGCCGTCATGGAAGGCGGCCAGCCGACTGTTATCACAACGGCGGAGGGAGGCCGGTTGTGCCCGTCCGTGGTTGCTTTTAATAAGAATAATGAACGATTGGTGGGGCAGACTGCCAAGCGGCAGTCCGTGATCAACTCGGAAAATACTATTTTCTCGATCAAGCGTTTCATGGGCCGCCGGTTTGACGAGGTGGAGAATCGAGCGCAAGATGGTCCCTTACCAGGTAGTGGCGGGACCTTCCGATGAGGCCAGGGTGAAGATACCGGTCACCGGCCGGGAATACAGCCCTGAAGAGATCTCTGCCATGATCCTGGCCAAGCTGAAAGCGGATGCAGAAGCATATTTGGGCCAGACGGTCACCGAAGCCGTCATCACCGTGCCGGCTTACTTTAACGACAGCCAGCGCCAGGCCACCAAAAACGCCGGCAAGATCGCCGGCCTGGACGTGAAACGGATCATCAATGAGCCGACCGCCTCAGCCCTGGCCTACGGCCTGGATAAGAAGAAAAATGAAACCATCCTGGTATTCGACCTGGGCGGCGGTACGTTCGACGTGTCCGTGCTGGATGTAGGCGAAGGCGTCATCGAGGTGAAGTCCACCAACGGCGATACCCACCTGGGCGGCGATGACTGGGACCAGCGGGTGCTCAACTGGGCCGCCGATGAATTCAAGAAACAGGAAGGCATCGACCTGCGCGGCGACCGGCAGGCTCTCCAGCGCCTGCGGGAAGCCGCCGAAAAGGCCAAGATCGAACTTTCCAACATGATGGAAACCGAGATCAACCTGCCGTACATCACCGCGGATGCCAATGGGCCGAAGCACCTGGTCCTGAAATTGACCCGCTCGAAATTGGAGCAGATGACCGAAGACCTGCTCAACCGCTGCCGCCACCCCTTCGAAAATGCGTTGAAGGATGCCAACCTGAAGGCCGGCCGATCTGAACGAGGTCGTCCTCGTCGGCGGCGCCACCCGTATGCCGATGGTCCAGGAACTTGTCCGCAAGCTGACCGATGGCAAGGAACCCAACAAGGGTGTCAACCCGGATGAGGTGGTGGCAATCGGCGCGGCCATCCAGGCGGGTGTGCTGGGCGGCGAAGTCAAGGACATCCTCCTGCTCGACGTGACCCCGCTTTCCCTGGGTGTCGAAACCATGGGCAGTGTCATGACCAAGATGATCGACCGCAACACCACCATCCCGGTCCGGAAGACCGAAACCTATTCGACCGCCGCGGATGGCCAGACAGCCGTGGATATCCACATCCTGCAAGGCGAGCGCCCGATGGCAGCCGATAACATGTCCCTCGGCCGCTTCCGCCTGGATGGGATCCCGCCGGCGCCGCGAGGCATCCCGCAGGTTGAGGTGACTTTCGATATCGACGCCAACGGCATCCTGAACGTGACGGCCAAGGATAAGGCCACCGGCAAGGAGCAAAAGATCACCGTGACCGCTTCGACCAACCTGAGCAAGGATGATATTTCCCGCAAGGTTGAAGAGGCCAAGAAATACGAGGCCGAAGATAAGAAACGCCGGGAGGTGATCGATGCCCGCAACAATGCCGACAACCTGGTCTACCAGACCGAAAAGGCGCTGCGGGACCTGGGCGAAAAAGTCTCTTCCGAGGAGCGCGGCAAGATCGAAGGCAAGATCAGCGATCTGAAACAGGCCGCTCAAAGCGACGATATCGACCGCATCAAGAAGGCCACCGATGAACTGCAGAATATGTTCTATGCCCTGAGCCAGCAAATGTACTCACAAGGCCAGAAGACGCCTGAAGGCGGCCCGGAGCAATAACGGTCCGCAGAACCCGCCCAGCGGCGGGAACGACGGCGACGTCATTGAAGGCGAAGTTCACGAAGCCTAAAGAAGAAAAAATGAGCACCACCTGTATACTTGCAGGTGGTGCTCACGTTTTTAACAACTGCAGGCCTCAGAGATTCGGTAAATAAAGAGGATTTAATACCATTGACCTCTTAAGTCTGTAATGTGCCTGGCCTTATTTGGGGAGCAGGCGAGGGGGCTGGAACGCGTTATAATCCTGCGCATGTATTACAAAAAGCGAAATCCCCTTCCTAAAGTAGTCCTCGGCTTCGTCGCTTTGGCCCTTTTGGCCGTAGGACTTTATTTCGTCCCGCCCATCCATGAGAAATTGGCCTGGCGGCTGGATAACTTAAGGGTAAGTCTTGTTTATTTCTTCCATCCGCCTGAAAAGGTCGCCTTTCACCCAAGCGGGCAATCCGTTCCCACCACCACCCCGGGTCACCGGTGCCCACACTGACGCCGCTGCCGGCCACCTACACTCCCATCCCGACGGATATGGCCACAGCCACAATGACCACCACACCTCCACCGGCCTCGGTCATCCTGAGCAACGTAGTTTTTGTGGATCAGATGGCCCGCTATAACTATTGTGGGCCGGCCAACCTGGCCATGGCGCTCAAATACTGGGGTTGGAAGGGCGAGCCGGATAAGCCGCAGTACGAGATCCGCGATCAAATCGCCCTGGTCGTCAAGCCAGGCGAGGATGATCCCAACGTAAACTTTGTCGAGCGCGGCAATACGGATGTAAATGTGATGCCGTATGAACTGGTCGATTACACCAACGAGCACACAACCCTCAAGGCTCTCTATCGCTGGGGCGGAGATGCCGGGGCTGCTAAGCGATTGATCGCGGCGGGTTTCCCGGTCATCACCGAAAAAGGCCTGTACGAGCCGCTGCTCCCGGATTATTCCATCCAGTGGGGCGGGCATTATTCCTTCACCACCGGGTATGATGACAACACCCAGGAATTCATCTGGCAGGATTCTGTATCTGCCGCCGACGAAACCCGTCGGGAAGGACAGCCGCACCCCCTACGCGGAATATATGTCGAACTGGCGCGCCTTCGATTACGTCTTCATCGTCGTATATCCGGCCGAACGGGAACAGGAACTGATCCAGGTGCTCGGTCCCTGGAGCGACCAGTATTGGGCCGCCCAGCATGCCCTGGATATCGCCAACCAGGAAATCGCCAGCAATACCTTGACCGGCAATGACCTATTCTTTGCCATGTTCAACCGGGTCACCAGCATGGTCAACCTGCAGAACCCCGATTACGGCCCGGCCGGGGCGGCCTTTGACCAGGCCAATGCCTATTACAACAACACCCTCGTACCCGCCGCTGACAAAAATCCCCTTCCGGATCATGTGGTACGAGACTGCGCCTTATTCGGCTTATTACAACAGCGGGCCGTTACCAGGATGTGATCGACCTGGCCAATGTCAACCTGAAGGACCGCATCACCAAGCCAAGGTCGCTGGAGGAAAGCTGGTTCTGGCTCTCCCGGGCGGAATATGCCTTGGGCGAAGTCTGACCAGGCTATCGCGGACATGCGGACGGCCCTGTATTACCACCCCAATTTCCCGCCGGCTGTGGATATGCTCGGGCTCTGGGGAGTCAGTCCGTTAGAAAGTCGTTAGTCGTTAGTCTTATAGTTGGTAGCCGTGCGTTTCGAGAAGACAGCTTTGAGGCTCGAGAACTATCAAACTATCGAACAATAAAACTATCAGACTATCAGACTATAAGTCTAAAGTCTAAAATCCTATGAAACTATTCCACTTTGCCGACGCGCACATCGACATGTCCAACTATGGCCGGCACGACCCCGAAACGGGTCTGCCGGTGCGCGTCCTCGATTTCCTCAAGTCGCTCGATGCAATCATCGACGCGGCCATTGACGAAAAGGTGGACCTGGTCATCTTTGCCGGGGACGCCTACCGGGACCGCTCGCCCGCGCCGACGTTCCAGCGGGAATGGGGAAAACGGATCATCCGCCTGTCCAAGGCCGGCATCCGCACGCTCCTGTTGGTGGGGAACCACGATCTTTCCCCGGCCATCGGGCGGGCCAATGCCATCCAGGAGTTCGATACCCTTGATATTCCGCATGTGACCGTGCTGGCAAAGCCGCAGTTCCTTTCCGCCGAGAAACTGGGACTGCCCGCCCAGGTCATCGCCATCCCATGGATCTCCCGGTCGGGTTTCGTGGCTTCCACCGAAGCAAGCCTGGCTGACTCGGCCGAGATCAACACCAATATCGAGGAAAGACTGACGGGCCTGGTGAACGAGTGGATGGAAAAAGCCGATCCGACTCTGCCGTTGATCCTGACCGCTCACGCTTCCGTTCAGGGGGCCAAATTTGGCTCCGAGAGGAGCGTCATGCTGGGGGCGGATATGATCCTGCCGGGCTCGTTGGTGCAAGACCCTCGGCTGGATTATGTGGCCCTGGGGCACATCCATAAGCCGCAAGACCTGAATGAGAATGCCCATCCGCCGGTGATCTATCCCGGTTCCATCGAACGGGTCGATTTCGGCGAAGTGGATGACGAGAAGTTCTTTATCGTGGCGAACGTGGAACGCGGCAAAACCGAAGTGGAATGGCGGAAGTTGAAAAACATCCGTCCGTTCATCGACAGGTATGTCTCGCTCAAGTCGCCGGACAATGTCACCGGAAGTGCTCAAAGCGGCCCTTCCGTCTGCCAAAACGCTGAAAGGGGCCATCATCCGGCTGACGGTCGACTATATCCGTGAATGGGATACCCTGATCGATGAGCCGGTCCTGCGGCGGTATGCGCGAGGAAGCCTTTGAGTTCCACCTGATCAAACGGCCCGCAGATCGAGGCCCGCATCCGCCTGCCGGGGAAGCAGGGTGTGAGCAGTCTCAGCCCCCTGGAACTATTGGACCAGTACTGGCAAACCGTAAAACCGGACGATCCGGAAACGCTGCAGAAACTCGGGAAAGAGATCATCGAGGAATAAAATAAGGGAGGAAACATGTTACCTTTTTTTATCAAAGCGTTAAATCGTATTTTTGATCCGGCCGCTAGAAAAAGGGAAAAAGATGTTTTTACATTAAAGCCTACCTGGTCGAAGATCCTGGTTTTATGGCCGATCATGATATTGTTCGTAATCTTATTGATGTTATTATTTTCCGGAGGGAAATTTTTCCAATATGATCTGCTGCCTCTCTTAATTGGTGGAATTTATTTGCTTGGCGCCACCTTCGTATTTTGCATTATTTTTTTGCATCTACCTTACTTTGCTATTGAAATAACCGAGGGCCATTTGATTGGCCCATCTTTGTGGGGGTTAGGCTGGCACCGAGTGTTCATCCCCATAGACGAGGTCGATATCCGTGCGACCAATACATCTTTCCAATGGTTAGGATTTTATGTAATCAAATCGAGGCAAGGTGACAAAATATTGATTTGGGGATTCGACATAAATCAATTCGAAAAACTGCTGATAGCCTTGAACAAGGAAAAGCACAATAAAATGAATGCGGGTGAGGCTGAAGAAGCGAAAGAATGAGATATATCTACCTTTCGCCTCATTTCGATGATGCCGTCCTCTCTTGCGGCGGCCTGATCTGGGATCAGAGCCAGGCCGGAGAAGAAGTGGAGATCTGGACCATTTTTGCGGGGGACCCGCCACCGGGACCGCTCTCAGACTTTGCCACGGTAAATCACAAGCTGTGGGGCGTGACCACCGGCGAGGAGGTCGTCTCCATGCGCAAGGTGGAGGACGAGGCGGCAGCCGGAATTGTCGGGGCGGAATTGGTCCACTTCGGCATCCCGGATTGCATTTACAGGCACTCGCCCACGGGAGAATTTCTTTATACCGAGACTGTATTTGATGCGCCTCACCCGGCCGATAAATATTTACCCCGGCGGATTGCAGCCGCCCTGAAATCCGAGCTAACCCCGGGAGATATGCTGGTATGCCCGCTCACGCTGGGCGGGCATGTGGACCACGTGCTGGCACGGCGGGCAGCCGAGTTCCTCCATAAGCCGCTGCTTTACTATGCCGATATCCCCTATCTGCTCAACTATCCCGAGACGCTGATACCGGCCATCCGCCTGCTCGAAAGCAAACCATTTCCCATTTCTACAAAAGGGCTGGAGGCCTGGCTGGAAGGTGTGGCGGCGTATAAGTCCCAGGTGGATTCACTTTACAAAGGCGAGGGAACATTATTTGAAGCCATCCGGCGGTATTGGGCCAAGCAAAAAGGCATTTCTTTATGGAGTATTCCCTGATTAACCGTTCAATCAAGCTTTTATCTTATAAAACATCGTCTATACAAGCATAGGCGGCCGATTTTCAACTATACGAGCTTGATTTTAAGGTGGAATCATGTATAATATTGGTGGGTAGGCGATCCTACACTATTGCATCTCTGTTTCAGAGATGCTTATATTTTCTCAGGACCAAGACCATGACTACAACATTCCTCACCAAGGAAGGTTTCCAGAAACTTGCCGATGAACTTGAACACCTGCGTACTATAAAACGCAAGGAAGTGGCTGAACGTTTGCACGAGGCCATGGAAGGTGGAGAGCTCATCGAAAACGCTGAATATGAAGCCGCCAAAAATGAGCAGGCTTTCGTTGAAGGCCGCATCCAGGAAGTGGAAGTGATCCTGGCCTCGGCGCGGATCATTGACGGGAAGAATACCAACGCCACTACCATTCAAGTCGGGAATACTGTTGTAGTCAAGGAAGGCAGCAGCAGCCCTGAGGAATATACCATTGTGGGAGCTGCAGAAGCCAACCCGCGTGAAGGGAAGATCTCGAACGAGTCGCCGTTGGGTCGGGCCTTGCTGAGCCACCAGACCGGCGATGATGTCACCGTGGAAGCTCCCGGCGGTACATTCAAAGTTCACGTGGTCAAGATCAAATAAGTCTGGGGCACGCCTTTAAGGCCCCGCGCATCTTACCAGGTGCGCGGGGCTTTTTGTTGTAAAATACAGAGTACTGCGCTAAGACATGAACCAACGGTTTTTGATACTATAGTCCAATTCTTTATGCAGGAAAGCAGTACGTGAACGCGAGAAAGGTTCCAACATGACCGAGTACAACTCTCTTGAAAAAATTCGCCTCGATAAAATCGAAGAACTGAAAAAAGAAGGGGTCGAGCCATACCCCACCCGCGCCAAACGCACCCATACCAGCGCACAGGCGATCGCGGCGTTCGAAGAAGCCGAAAAGGCTGCCGGAGAAGGTGGGACGTCAGCAGAGGTAAAGGTCACCCTGGCCGGGCGCATCCGCGCCATCCGGGCCATGGGTAAGATCACCTTCGCCCATATAGAAGACGGTGATGGGCGGATCCAGTTATTCTTACGGATGAATGAACTCGGCCAGGAAGGGATCGATTTCTTCAATAAGATGTTCGACATTGGGGATTTCGTCCAGGCGTCCGGCGTTATGTTCCGGACCCGCACAGGCGAGATTACCCTGCATGTGCATGAATTTGTATTGCTGGCAAAAGCGGTCAGCCCATTGCCGGCGGCGAAGGATGAGGTCTCGGAAAGCGGTGAAACGGTCCGGCATGCGGCGCTGGAAGATGCCAGAGCTGCGCGCCCGCCAGCGTTACGCCGACCTGGCTGTGAACCCGGAAGTCCGCGGAGACTTTCCGGAAGCGAGCCGGCATTATTCACGCGCTCCGGGATTTCCTGGACTCGCATGGGTTCCTGGAAGTGGAGACGCCCATCCTGCAGCCGATCTACGGCGGGGCGGCCGCCAAGCCGTTCATTACCCACCATAACCAGCTCAAGCAGGACCTTTATTTACGCATCTCCTTCGAGCTCTATCTGAAACGCCTGCTGGTCGGCAACCTCGAGCGGGTCTATGAGATCGGCCGTGACTTCCGCAATGAAGGTGTCTCGTATAAGCACAACCCGGAATTCACCCAATTGGAATTCTACTGGGCCTATGCAGATTATTTGCAGGTCATGGAATTGACCGAGCAGATGGTCTCTTACGCCTGCCAGCAAGTGAACGGCAGCATGAAGATCACCTACCAGGGCCATGAGCTCGATTTCACGCCTCCGTGGCGGCGGTTGGAGATGCGGGAAGGCCTCCGCCAGACCAGCGGCATTGACATAGACGAACACAAGGATGCCGGGAGCCTTTATCAAGCCTTGGTCAAGAAAGGGAAAAACCCGGACCCAAAAGCCACCCGTGGAAAACTGATCGATTTCATGCTCTCCGAATTCCTCGAACCAACCTTGATCCAGCCGACATTCCTGTACGATTACCCGCGGGATATTTCGCCGCTGGCCAAATCAAAACCGGGCGATCCATTGACGGTGGAACGCTTCGAAGGCTATGTGGCCGGTTTCGAGCTTTGCAATGCCTTTACGGAGCTCAACGATCCGCTCGACCAGGAGCAGCGTTTCATCGAAATGGGCCGGGATTACACGGCCGAGGATGAAGAAAAACATCCGATGGATGAGGATTACCTGAGAGCCATGCGTTATGGAATGCCGCCCTGTGGAGGTTTTGGGATGGGGGTTGACCGCCTGGCCATGCTCCTGACGGACAAACATTCCATCCGGGAAGTGCTGCTTTTCCCCCACTTGAGGGAAGCAGAAGAGTCATAAACCCGCTCAAAAGGGAGACGCCGGAGGTTCGACCACTCCGGCGTCATTTATTTTAGGGATGGATTTGCCATCCGGGCAGGCTGCTGCTTCTGTATAAATGTTTGAACTGAATAAGGGTGTATTTCCTGTAAATTGAAGATGACTGGTTTGGAAATTTATGCAGTACTCCGTAAATCAAATTGACTTGATGCAGTTGCGCCCGGCCGCCTTGGCGGCATAAAGGGCCGTATCAGCTTCCTTGACCAATATATCCAGTGTCTTGGACTGATCAAAGCCCCTTTCGAAACTAGCCACTCCCATACTCATGGTAATGGAAAGGCTTTTTCCTCCCGCGGCTATTTTCATTTTCTCTATTTTTTCCCGCAGCCTTTCCGAAGCCCGCACGGCGCCGTTTATATCCGTTTCGGGCATGAGGACGACGAATTCTTCACCGCCATAACGGCCAAGCACGTCCTGGCTGCGCAATTGTTTATGGCAAAGGTTCACCAGGTGGCATAACAGCTTGTCACCCACCTGGTGGCCGTAACTATCGTTAAAGCCCTTAAAATGGTCGATATCCATCATCAACAGGGATAAAGGATCGTTATATCGCAGGGAACGCTGGACCTCCTCGACAGCCTTTTCCATGAAAAAAGCGCCTGTTGAAGCAGCCTGTCAGGCCGTCCTGGTTGGCCATCCGCTGGATTTCCTGATAGAGGTGGATGCGCTCGGTGATCTCCGAAGCCATCATGACCACTTTCCCATGGCCGTATCCATCCCTTTCCATGCAGGCCAGGCGGCCTTCAAACCAATGTTCGCCGCCAGTCGTGGGAGGGCCTTTAAATTCGATCACCTGGATGCGTTCCTGCTCCAGTGTTTCCCGAATGGCATCGATGATCTTGGCGCCTTCCTGGGGAGACATGATTTCTTCCACTGTATGACCCATCAATTCGCCTGGAGGAGAAATGGATGGGTTGGCTTCAGTGGACATTACTTCGAGATAGCGGCCTTGCTCGTCCAGAATGAAAGAAAGGTTGGGGAGAGCCGCTACGAACGCGCTCAGTCTCCGCTCCCGTTCAGCCAACTGTAGCTGTGAGCGGGTCAACTCATCCACCCGGTTCGCCAGTTCCTGGTTCGTCCGTTCCAGCTGCAAGCGCAAACGCCGGAGGGTCAGATGCGCTTCAATGCGGGCCTGGACTTCTTCATATTCAAAAGGCTTGAGGATGTAATCCATGCCGCCGGCCCGGAAGGCGCGGGTCTTGTCCTCGATGTTATCCAATGCGCTGATAAAAATGATGGGAATATCTCGAGTACATGGATCGGATTTTAGACGAGCGCTGGTCTCAAAACCATCCATCAGCGGCATATTGATATCCAGCAGGATGAGGTCGGGTTGGTCTTTTTTCGCACATTCGATAGCAGCCAGGCCGTTACCAGCCACCAGGAAGCCATACCCGCTCATCTTTAATATTCGCGACAAGAGAGTGACATTCTCAATCGAATCGTCCACGACGAGGACGGTACTGGCGCCCCTATCTTTCATAGAGCTAAAGCCTCTTTATCATCATTCCGAGCCTGATCATGGAATAACTTTACAACAGATTCCCGAATCGAACCATTACATTATGATGGGATTAAGCCAGGTTGACCTGACACAATTTTTCAGAATCGCTTGGGTGCTATAATCGCGTAGGCCTATTTATTTGTTGGTGGATCATTCAGGCATTTCCTTTCCTGCTGCCCACATTACCGCTATAAAAGGAAATTATTGGGAGCCATGTCCTTCGCCCATTTGCATGTGCATACAGAATATTCCTTGCTCGACGGCTTCAGCAATATCAAGAAGCTGGTCAAACGCGCCAAGGAAATGAACATGCCGGCCCTGGCCATCACGGACCACGGGACCATGTTCGGGGTGATCGAGTTTTATCACGCCTGTAAAGATGCCGGGGATAAAACCGGTCATCGGCCTGGAAGCATACATGGCCTCCAGAACGATGAAGGACCATGATTCGAAGGAAGACCGCAGGTCCTCCCACCTGCTTCTACTGGCGGAAAATGCGACCGGCTACGAGAACCTTCTTCAGATCGCCTCGGCGGCGCAGCTGGAAGGTTTTTATTATTACCCACGCATCGACAAGGAATTTCTTAAGCCATCATGTTGAAGGGCTTATCTGCACGACCGGCTGTTTATCTGCGGAGGTGCCCCGCCTGCTCCGGAATGGGCAGGATGAAGCGGCCAGGCGCACGATCGACTGGTATTACGATCTATTCGGCAAGGATAACTTCTTCTTTGAACTGCAGCAGCACGATGTGCCGCGAACTGCAAAAGATCAACCGGACGCTGATGGAATTGGGCCCGCATTATCAGGCCCGTTACATGGCCACCAATGATCTGCATTACATCAATCCTGAGGATGCCAAATACCAGGATATTCTCCTGGCGATCCAAACCGGCGCCCTCCTGACGGATCCAGACCGCATGCGCATGACGGATGGGTCATACTACCTCCGTTCTCCGGAGGAAATGGCCGGTTTGTTCGCCGAGGTGCCCGGAGTCGATCTCGAATACCTTGCTCATTGCCGAGCGATGCAATGTCGACCTGAACGTCAAGAATTACCGGCTGCCGCTTTTCGAAGTCCCCCAGGGATACACCGCCGAAACCTACCTGCGGAAACTCTGCGACGAAGGGGCGGAGCGGCGTTACGGTGAGCGGGCCGGCAGCGAGGCAGTCGCAAACCCGCCTCGATTACGAGCTGGGCGTCATCCACCGAATGGGCTTCGACGCCTACTTCCTGATCGTGTGGGACCTGTGCCGGTATTCGCGGGAGCAAAGCATCTGGTACAACGCCCGCGGCTCGGCCGCCGGTTCCATCGTGGCGTATACGCTCGATATCACCCTGGTGGACCCCATCCGGCATGACCTGCTCTTCGAGCGCTTCCTGAACCCGGGCCGCATCTCGATGCCCGATATCGACCTGGATTTCCGGGACGATTGCCGGGCGGAGGTGCTGGATTATACGGTCAAAAAATATGGGCAGGATAAGGTCGCCCAGATCATCACCTTTGGCACGCTGGGAGCCCGGGCCGCACTGCGGGATGTGGGACGGGTGATGGATATTCCTCTCAGCGAAGTGGACCGGGTCGCCAAGATCGTGCCGAATGTCCCTTCGAAGGCAGTGCCTCTGCGGGACATCATTGCGGAGGATTTCAACGGCCTGCCGGATCTAAAAGACGCCTATAACTCTTCGGATTATTTGCACGAATTGATCGACACGGCCGCCCATATGGAAGGGGTGGTCCGCAACGCGGGTACGCATGCAGCCGGAGTGGTCATTTCGGATAAGCCGTTGATCGAATACCTGCCTCTCCATCGCCCTACCAATAATTCAGAAGAAACGCCCATCAAGTCTGTCACCCAGTTCGAAATGGGCATTCTCGATAAATTGAAAATGCTCAAAGTGGATTTTCTCGGCCTGGCCACCCTGACCATCATGGCGCGGGCCTGCGACCTGATCCACGCCCGCCATGGGGTCGAATACACTCTGAACAATATCCCGACCGACGACGCGGAGGTGTATAAATTCATGGGGGAGGGCAATACTCTCGGCGTCTTCCAATTTGAAGGCTCGGGCATGACCAAATGGCTGGTGCAAATGAAGCCCACCGGCCTGGATAATATTATCGCCATGGTGGCGCTCTTCCGCCCGGGGCCGATGGAGTTCATCCCCGACTATATCAGCCGGATGCATGGCGAATTGGAAGTGGAATACCGCCACCCGAGCATGGAACCCATCTTCCAGGATACGTACGGCATCCCAATCTATCAGGAACAGATCATGCGGGCGGCCGTCGAACTGGGTGGTTATACTCCTTCGGAAGCGGATGACCTTCGCAAGGCTATTTCCAAAAAGAAGAAAGAGGACATCGACCGGCACCACCTCAAGTTCGTGGAGGGAGCGGTCCTGAAGGGGATCCCGCGGAGACCGGCGAATTCCATCTTTATGGACTGGGAGGAGTTTGCCCGCTACGGGTTCAATAAATCCCACGCCGCCGATTATGGTTTACTGGCGGTCCAGACGGCGTTCCTGAAATTGCATTACCCGGTCGAGTACATGGCCACCCTCCTGTCGGTGACCAAGCACGAGACCGATAAACTGGCTCTTTATATCAATGATGCCCGCAATATGGGGGTGGAAGTTTTGCCGCCGGATATTAATGCAAGCGAATGGGACTTTACCATCGAAGACCGGCCGGATGAAAAACCCGCCATCCGCTTTGGGTTGGGAGCCATCAAGAATGTGGGCCAGGGGCCGGTGGAAATCATCTGCCAGGCCCGCAAAAAGAACGGGCCCTTCAACGATCTCAACGATTTCACGGCCCAGGTGGACCTGCGTTCCGCCGGGAAACGGGCCCTGGAAAGCCTCATCAAGGTGGGAGCGATGGACAAGTTCGGCGCCCGGGCAGCCATGCTGGAGGCGCTCGACCGGATCGTGGCGGTCAGCTCCTCCCATTTCCGGGCGGCGGAAGCCGGGCAACTATCCCTCTTTGGGGCAGCCACGGGCGTAACCGAAAGCGTGACCTTACCGCTCATGCCGGATGCGGATCGGCGGGAGACGCTCAACTGGGAGCGCGAGTTGATGGGCATGTATATGTCAGAGCACCCACTCACTCCTTATATGAACGAGATTCGCCGGGTGGTCAGTTATTTCTCCAGCAACCTGGGCGAGGCGGCCCATGAAGAAAAAGTAAAAGTGGCCGGGATGGTGAGCGGAATTCGCCCGTACCAGACTAAAAAGGGCAAGATGATGGCCTGGGTGACCTTGGAAGACCTGACCGGGACGATCGAGCTGGTGCTCTTCCCGCGCTGCTGGGAGAAATACCAGTTCGCCCTGGAAGTGGGTGGGGTGATCCTGGCAGAGGGCAAGGTCGATGCCCAGTCCAATCCCTCCAAAGTGCTGGTGGATGACATCCGCACGGAGATCAAACTGGTTGAACCGGCCCAACTATACTTACGACCGCAGGAGCGAAAACGAATCTCCCGCAAAGCCGCCTGTCCCGGGCGGCCGGCCCATTACCCCTGCCACCGCCTTCGTCGAACGCCCGCATGAGGCTGATGGACGAAATGGACGAAGACGGGCCGCCTCCGCCGGATGACCCGCCGGATTGGGACACCTATCTGCCGGCTCCGGCGCACGCAAAACACGCCGAACCGGTCATGCAAGAAATAGAGCCCGAGGCGGAAATTTCCACCGAAGAGAACGATACCCTGCGGGTTGAGATCCCGGCTCGTAGCCAACATCCTCCCTGGTGATCGTGCGTGCGCTGCCGGTCGAGATGCCGGCGCCCAAGCTGCCTCCCCCCCAACCGGTCAGGCTGCTGCCGGCCCGGCTGGAACCGGACCACCCGCCTCAAATGATCACGGTCATCCTGCGGCCCAGCGGGGATTCCCGCCGGGATATCCGCCGGATCAGCCGGTTGCACGGAACGTTCATTTCCTTCCCGGGCAAGGATCACTTTTGCTTCCAAATCTTCGAGAATGAACGCGGCTATCTGATCGAATTCCCCAATGACTTCACCCACATGTGCGAGGAACTGTTGGACCAGGTCAAGAATACAGTCGGGGAGGAGAATATCCGCCTGGAGCCGATTTTGTACCAATAGATGTAAGGTCTGGCGACTTATAATCGCCTGGTCGTGGG
>CAWALN010000003.1:0-31393 GCA_963782935.1 uncultured Chloroflexia bacterium
AGGAGTAAATCGAGTAGGGAGCGGTGGCTAGCCGCTCCCTCTCACACCACCGGACATGCGGGTCCGCATCCGGCGGTTCAACAAGAACAACGAAGTTTGAAGTATCGTTTTGCAATGCTTTCCAGCCCTGCGTTTTGCCAATAGGCATTACTCAGGGCTTCGTGTATCACGGGTGAATGTGACATACGCCAGGGACTTGTCCCAACGGCTCCAAGTGCGGCTCGTTCGGGGGGTACACCAAGTCGCCTCAGTTCCCGGTAGCGGGTTGTGCCTCGTTTCCAGCGTTTCCAGAGCATCTGTCTCAGTCTCCGGCGAACCCACTCGTCCAGTTCTTCAAACACACTCGGCGTAGCCGCCAGTCGATAATAGGCTGTCCACCCCACGATGTAGCGGTTGACTTCGCTCACGATATCTTCCAGCTTGCCTGAGCGAGTTCGCCTGGTCAGGTTCCGTAGCTTCTCCATAAAGCGTTCCTTCGTTCGGTTCGCAATGCGGATCAGCACGGCTCCCTTCCGCTTGAAGAAACTGAACCCCAGGAATTTCACCCGGGTCGCTCGTTCCACTTTGCTTTTCTTCGGGTTCACTTTCAACTTCAACTTCTTCTCCAGATACTTCTTCACACTTTCCATTACCCGTACCCCGGCTGTCTCCGTTTTCACGTAGATATTGCAGTCATCCGCATAGCGCACAAACTTGTGTCCACGTTTTTCCAGCTCCTTGTCCAGATCGTCCAGCATGATGTTCGATAGCAGTGGCGACAGTACGCTTCCAACAATAGTGCAAAAATGGTGATAGAGTTCCCGATAACCATCTCACGTCAACGATTACGCCCTCAATATGGAGATGGTTTTCGAGGGGCGCCTTTGGACACCTCGCTACCAATTCAAAGAATGCACGGGCGTAATCGGGAAGCGAGCCACGATAAATCAGGAACGGAAGGGCAAGCGGAAAGGAATATATAAAGTGGGACGAGTCTTTGAGCCAGATCGGATGGCACCGGTCAATTTGCAAACCGCCTATGAACAGCTCTTGTCGCCAGAACGATACCGAATTGTTCAGGAGCAAAAAGACGAAACCATCACTCAGGCAATTGAAATGGCCGCGGAGGTCAGCTCATGACAGAACTGCGGGTTGGATATTATGCGCGAGTCTCCAGCGAACAACAGGCAGAGGCAGGAACAATTGCCAGCCAGGTAGCCGCCTTGCAGGAGCGAATAATTCAAGATGGATACCAGGTGGACCCAGAACTGGCCTTTGTGGATGATGGCTACAGCGGAACCACCTTGATCCGTCCGGCCCTGGAGCAACTGCGGGATGAGGTCGCCCTGCGAGGCCTCCACCGCCTGTATGTTCATTCTCCGGATCGGCTGGCACGGAAATATGCCTATCAGGTCTTGCTGGTGGATGAATTCCGACGAGATGGCGTTGAGATCGTGTTCTTAAATCACGAGGTCGGGAAAAGTCCGGAAGATAACCTTCTGTTGCAGATGGAGGGGATGATCGCAGAGTATGAGCGGGCCAAGATTCTCGAACGGAGTCGCCGCGGCAAGCGTCATGCGGCCAAGTCGGGAGAAGTCAGAGTGCTTTCCGGAGCGCCGTACGGGTATCGTTACATCCGCAAGCAGGATGGAGGCGGCCAGGCACGCTACGAGCCGGTTCCAGAAGAAGCCCAGATGGTCCAGCAGGTCTTTACCTGGGTGGGAGTGGAGCGAATCGGCCTCGGCGAAGTCCGGCGGCGCTTGAAACAGGCCGGAATTTGTTCCCCCAAGAAGAAGATCGAGTGGGACCGCACCACGATCTGGGGGATCCTCAGAAAATCCGGCTTATAAGGGGCAGGCTGCCTTCGGAAAAACCCGCTCTGGCCCCCTGCGTCCACGCTTGCGACCTCAACACGGAGCGCTTCCCCAGCCTCGGCGGGCTCATTCCACCTATGATCGGCCTGCCGAAGAATGGTCCACCATCCCGGTGCCCGCTTTGGTCAGCGAAGAATTATTTGCGGCCGTTCAGGGGCAGCTGCAGGAGAACCGCCAGCGTGCCCGCCAGGGACAACGCGGCGCTCGTTATTTGCTGCAGGGGTTGTTGGTCTGTGCCCAGTGCGGCTATGCTTTCTATGGCAAGCCGGTGAGCTCAAAGGCGGCCAAAGGGGAAAAGCGAAATTACGCCTACTATCGCTGCATCGGTTCGGATGCTTTTCGCTTCGGCGGAGAACGCATCTGTGATAATCATCAGGTCCGCACCGACCTGTTGGATCAAATCGTCTGGCAGGAAGTCTGCAGTCTGCTCCAGGATCAAGAACGTTTGCGGGAAGAATTTACCCGCAGGCTGAATGCCCCCACACAAGGATCATCCAGCCTCGCCACGATCCATGCACAACAGAGTAAAATACACCAAGGTATTACTCGTCTGATCGACAGCTATGCGGAAGGCTTCGTTCAAAAAACCGAGTTCGAACCACGAATTACCCGGTTGAGGCAACGTTTGCTGGATCTGGAGCAGCAAGAGCGAGAAATCCAGGATCAGGCCAACCTTCAGGCCGAGCTTCAAATCGCCATCAACCGGCTGGAAAAGTTCGGAGAAGAAATCAAGACCAACCTCGCCAATGCCGATTGGCATATGCAGCGTGAGCTGATCCGGATGTTGGTCAAACGTGTAGAGATCGGAAAAGAAGACATTCAGGTGGTTTTCAGAATATCGCCTGATCCGGGGGCTTCAGATCCAGAAGCAAGCTTTTTGCAACATCGTTGGAAGCGTGTTTGGGTCCGCCTTGCGGCGTGCCCTCTTCCGTCTCCATCACCACTCCGTTCAACATCACGCCACTTTCCAGATAGGCTCGGATCAGTTTCAGCACTCGTTTGTCTTTCACCACCCGTGCCACCCGTGCCACACCTGCACTTGCAGCAGGGGCAAGTGTGAGCATATCGTGGTTGACCCGGTCAAAGAATTTCTCCAGGTCGATGTCCACTACCCAGTCGTAGCCTTGGAGGATGTACTCCTGGGATTTCTGCACGGCTTGATGCGCACTCCGTCCGGGTCGAAACCCAAAACTGTGGGCCGAAAACACCCTTCGAACTTCGGCGTTAGCGCCTGCGCTATGGCTTGTTGGATCAGCCGGTCCAGCACTGTCGGTATCCCCAATTGCCGCACCCCTCCATCCGGTTTGGGTATCTCTACCCGCCTCACGGGGCTTGGCCGATACTTCCCGCTTTCGAGAGCTTCCCGCACTTCCTTCCAGTGCTCCTTCAGGTAGCCCGACAACTCTTTCACTTCCATCCTATCTATTCCGGCGGCTCCTTTGTTGCTCTCTACTCGCTTCAGCGCAGTCCGCAGGTTCTCCTTTTCAAACACCGCTTCCCACACTGCCTCGTCGGATTTTCCGCTGTCTCGTGCCGGGGACGCCTCAGCGCTCTGTTCCACTCCCGCAGGCTTCACCTGCTTCGTTGGTTCAGTAGTCCCGCTTTCCGCAGGTTTCTGCCTTCTTTGTTCGTCCCTCGAACTGCTCATCGTACTCATCCTCTCATTGTTCAGCCCTTCCCAGCGGATACACCAACCCTAGCTGGTACTACGGCCTCGGCTAACTCCTGCCATCTCAGTCTGACATCTCTGTCAGGGTTACCTTCCGGCTTGTTGGCAGGTCTCCCCAGGTAAGGTCGTTGACTTTCCCTGCACGCTTGCCCAATTTACTGCTTCGGCCTTTGATTGCACAGGTTTCGTTGTTTCTTGCCAACTCGCCCAGCCTCACGGCCTCTGATTGGGTTCGTGTTCCTCAAGCCGCAGGTTTGCGTCCGGCTTCCTCCAGACCCCACCTCACGGTGACGCCCTTGCCTTCCGCTAGCAGTCAGTGCAATCTCCGCTGCAAGAGTCTTTCACTCTCTAGTCAACGCCCATGCTGGGCGCACAAAAAAGTACGAACGGCGCATAGCGCCGTTCGTACTTTTTTTTCGAATTTTCCCCTTCCAATGTCGGCAGGGGGATGGAAATATTTTTTCTCAACAATGATGGCTCTTCGCCATCATTCTTCCTTCTTGGCTTCCAATTCCTTCTGGTGGGCCGAAATGATTTCCTGCGCCAGGTGATTGGGCACGACCTCGTACCGGTCGAGGTCCATCGTAAAGACGCCTCGTCCGCCCGTGATCGAGCGTAATTGAGTGGTATACCGCAGCATCTCAGCCAGAGGCACCTGGGCCACCACCACGGTCCGGCCGCGTTCAGATTCGGTTCCCTGCACGCGTCCTCGCCGGCCGTTGAGGTCCCCCATTACATCGCCCATGTTCGCATCCGGGACGGTTATGCGGACATTCATGATCGGCTCGAACAGGACCGGTCCCGCATCCCTCACCGCCAGCTTGAAGGCTTCACGCCCTGCAATTTCGAAGGCCACCGGTTTGGAGTCCACCGGATGTTCCTTGCCGTCATAGACAATAACTCTCACATTGCTCAAGGGGAAACCGGCCATGACACCTTGTTGAAGGGTCGCCGCGATTCCTTTTTCGATGGCGGGCAGGTAGGACTTCGAAAGGTTCATACCGACCAACTCATCCGTAAAGTCGAATTCTTTTTCCGGAGAGGGCTCGATCCTCAACCATACTTCTCCGAACTGGCCGGCTCCACCGGATTGCTTCTTGTGGCGGTACATGCCATCGGCCTTTTTCGTAATGCCTTCCCGGTAAGGGACCTTCGGCTCAGCCGTGGTCAGACCCACCTGAAGCTTGCCCTCCGCTCGCCGGATGGCGACATCAATGTGCTGGTCGCCCATCCCTTGCAGGATGGTTTGCCCGGTGGACTTTTCCTGGTACCAGGAAAGGGTCATATCCTCTTCGCACAGCCGGGTAAGGGTTGGCGAAATCTTGGCTGCATCGGCCTGGGTCTTCGGATGAATTGCAACCCGGAAGAGAGCGTGCGGATATTGAGCCATGGGTAAGGTCAGGGGATGGCCTTTGTCACACAGCGTATCGCCCGTGGTCGTCGCGTTCAATTTGGCTACTATGGCAATATCACCGCTGTGGGCCACTTTGATGGGCATCGTTTCCTTCCCGCGGATGATCGACAGGCCGGCCATGCGTTCTTCCACGCTCTTGGATTGGTTCCAGATGCGGGTGTCGCCTTGCAGCATGCCGGAATAGACCTTGAAATAGGTTAGTTTTCCCACGAATGGATCCGCCGTGGTTTTCCACACATAAATGGCCAGCGGATTGGAATCTTTCGGCGTCAATGTTTCTTCGCCATCCTTACCCTTGGCGACTGCCGCAGGCACATCCGCAGGAGAGGGCATCAAGCTGATAATTGCATCTAATAATGGTAGAACACCCTTCTCATGTCCGCCTGCGGCGACAAAGACCGGGACATATGCATTGGTCCGGATGGCTGCTTTCAGGCCGCGCATCAGCTCTTCATCGGTCAGGGCTCCACTCTCCAGGTATTTCTCCAGGAGGGCGTCTTCCCCTTCCGCCGCCGCTTCCACCAATTTCGTCCGGGCATCTTCGGCAGCTGACTTCATATCCGCCGGGATCTCTTCGCCCGTCTTACCCTCATTGGCAAAAGCTTTCATCGAAAGCAGGTCTATCACACCTTTAAAAGCCGCTTTTTCACCCCACGGAAGTTGGACGGGAATAAGGCGGATGGGTGAGAACTCCTGGACCGAAGCCATTGCTTTTCTATAATCGGCGTTATCCCGATCCATTTTATTGATAACTACAAAGCGGTTCAATTTAAATCTGTCACAATAATCCCAGTCAATCTCGGTGCCTACTTCCAGGCCGGCAACGGAATCGACCAGGATGACCACCCCATCAGCCACGCGTAGCGCTGAGATCACCTCGCCGACGAAATCGGTATAACCGGGTGTATCCAGGACATTGATCTTGAAATTTTTATATTCAACTGGAACGACCGCCGTGGAAAGAGATAGTTTTCGGCGGATTTCCTCATCCTCGAAATCCGAAACTGTGGTTCCATCATCGATTTTCCCCAGCCGGGTGGTCCCGCCGGTGGCATGCAGAAAAGCCTCCGCCAGCATGGTTTTCCCACCCGAACCATGCGATACAAGCGCGATGTTCCGGATATTTTCAGTTGTATATTCTTTCATTTGCAAACCTCACCAATTGGGATAATGCAAGCGGGCTGATTATACCTTAAATTGAAAATCATAAAAACAAATCAGTAATTAAGCGTAAAAACTCTTCGATGGGATTTATAAACGCTTATCGTATGGTGATCGCGTTTTGAGCGGCCAATAAAATGTCAATGGCTTTCTGGGAATTGGGATCGTGAACCACCGGCTTCATCTCAAACCTGACATGGAAAGACCCGTCCATTGTCTCGTAGGGAAGAGACAATTTCTCATTCAACCTCTTGACGATGATCTGGATTTCTTCTGTTTCCTTCAGATCTTCATGCAAAGTGGCGAATTTCCATCCTGAAAGCCTGGCGGCTGCATCGGTAGGGCGGATATTCTTCTTCAATCGCGACGACGATCTCACGCAAGACCTGTAAAACCGCATCCGGACTCGTCTGGGTCTCCTGGGGAGAATCCATTTGGAAGTCAATGGCTATAATGGCAAAATGGAATTCCTGGCGTCGCTTCGCCCGTTGGAAGGCCAGGTCGAGCCGGGTAAGAAAAAACTCTTCATTGAACAACTCTGTGATTGGATCCCGGCATCCTTGGAACTTGGATTTGAAAATCCATATTCCTGAGACGTTGCATCAAGTTCTTTAGCTGTTCGGTCTCAACAGGCTTGACCAGGATGAGGTCCGCCAGGTCGGTGATTGGTTCCGCCAACCTGGGATAGGCAGTAATGATGACTACCCGGGTTTTATCGAAACGCGGGTTGGACCGGATCTGAAAAAGGATATCTTCCCCGCTGATCTCTATCCCCAGGCGAATATCCAATAGAATGAGATCAGGCGCGCTAAACGCCAGCCTGTCCAGGGCCTCTTTGGCGGAAAGGATGATTTCGCTTTCCAATCCCACCAGGCTTAGTACAGTCTTGAAGAATCCTGCAGTGTCCTTGTCATCTTCGATGATCAATACTTGCAATGTCTTCACGGCCCACTACCCTTCTCTTCGCCTGGCAGGCATGAAATGTCCGCCAGTTCATACAACCCCAATCGCCGAAATTTCCAGAAATCAATTGCAGGCCGGATCGTGATCCTAATCTCCCACCATGTAGAATGATATACCTTGTCCAGACCTTCTGTCCTCTTCGCCTTTCAGGGCAGATTCAGAATCCATATTAGCACAAATCCGGATCCCTTATGCACTTTCAAAAACATATCATATCTATCCAGGGTGAAATGGATAGAGGCATATTCTTCACTTACTTCATCGGGGTCGCTTTGGTTATTTTTACTGTCTTCTCGAGGTTCTATCACCTTTTTTTTATGGCTGACGAAATGATTGAACCCGGCCTTTGCCTTTTTTCCCGCATCGGCAGAGCCTGCTTCAGTTCTCTCCTGGTCCATGAAAGGAGAGAGACTGAGAATAATGAATAACACCGTCAAAACGATAATAATAGCGATTTCAAATGAAGTAAGCACAATCTCGACCCTTTCCACCACCAAAGACAATTTACCGGTAATAGGAAAATTATCCAGATGGTTGATCGAAAACGAGGAAAAACTGTCCTCCCGGCGGTTCCTCCATCGTTGTTATTGATCCAGGGCCATTCAAGGTTTTTTCAGCCTGGCTAAGTAAGAACTTACCAGCCAGGTAATATGTATTTGCCTTCCTATGCATCTCTTTTACCATCTCAAAATTTATTTCCTTTATTACTGTTCCTTGGTTTTTGCCTTCATGACCTTAGGGTTTTGTTTAATTCTTTATTTTTAGATCCAGCAACGATTTGATAGGCCTTCTATTCAGTATTGGAACTCCCTTCTTACCTCCAAATGCTTTTGGCATCCGCTCCGAAAGAACAGAGATGAATAATTCGACCGCCATCGGATCAAAATGGCTCCCGGATCTACTTTGAATGTATTCGATGGCTTTCTCTTGCGGCCAGGCTTTTCGATACGACCGGTCGGAAGTTAGCGCATCCCACACATCCACCACGGCAAAAAGCCGCGCCGGCAAAGGGATTTCGTCGCCTTTTAGTCCCCTTGGGTATCCGCTTCCATCCCATTTCTCATGATGGCAGTATGGGATGGCTATATACGGCCTCAGGTAAGACATCGGGAAAAGCATTTCATAGGCGTAACGCGGATGATGGCAGACGATTTCCCATTCAACCAGGCTCAACCGGCAGGGTTTGAGCAAAATCTCCTCGGGGACGCCCAGCTTACCGATATCATGCAGTAAGGCGCCGTTCCGCACATTGAGAATATCGCATTCGGGGATTCTGGCCTTCCGTGCCATCTTGACGGTCATGGCAGCCACATATAACACGTGCTCTCTCGTTTCACCGGTCCGTGAACAGACGGATTCCGACCACCCGCCTATCTCCAGGTCTCTTGGCCATCCATCCATTTGGATCCAGGGCCTTCGACCCATAAGGAGAAACTGCCCATCAAAAGTATCAGATAAAGTGGTAATACCTTTCCTTTTATCTTCCATTTCTACCTCCGTAACGGGGAACGGATTTCTCAATTCGAGGCATATCCGGGACCAGATCAAATCGTAAGCTGTCGATGCTCCGCAAGGCAGCCTTGCTGAAGTAATTCGGTTCAGGCGCCAGGATGGTGCCATCTGCGATCTCCGCCTCCTTGGGGATGACTACAATACCGTCGCAAACGAACCAATTCCCGTTGTCTAATTCAACTCCCCTTGGGAACGGCTGGATCACAACCTGGTTGCCGATCCTCGCATTCTTATCCAGGATGGCTCCCTCTATTAGGCAATCCTTCCCAATGCCTACCGGAATGGAAGATGTATTTATGCCGGGGGAGTATGGATCCGCGCCCAGGACAATGCTGTCTTTGATTCTTGTCCCTCGCGAGATCCGGCTTAAAAGCCCGATGATCGAATGGCTGATTTTGGCATCCTCGATCTCGCTTCCTTCTGCGAGGATTACGTTTTTAAGTTCACTATTAACCACTTTCGAACTGGGCAAGGGGAAAGTGTTTGAATAGATCGGAGATTTTAAAGAATAAAAATCAAAAGGTGGATCCGGGGTTGTGAAAGCCAGGTTGGCTTCGTAATAAGATCGGACGGTTCCTATATCCTCCCAGTAGCCATTAAACTCATAACTATAAACTTTCGAAGATTCGATGGCCGAAGGAAGAACGTCGCATCCAAAATCATCATGCTCCGGGTGGTCGGTCAGGATACCGATCAATGTGTTCGTATTGAAAATATAGATCCCCATCGAACCCAGAAAAGGCTCTTCCACCGAATCCCGGCTGATCAACTTGCGTTGGATCTCAGGCGTGCCCGGTTTCTCAACGAAACGGAGGACGCGCCTGTTCGAGTCGCACTGGAGAATTCCCAGCCTCGAGGCATCTTTTCGTCCCACCGGATGGGCGGCTACAGTGATATCAGCCTGCTTCTCCACGTGGAATTTCAACATTTCCTCGTAGTCCATCCGGTATAAATGGTCCCCCGCCAGAATAAGCGTATAGTCTGCTCCTTCGGCGCATATTTCTGTCAATTGTTTCCGCATGGCATCCGCCGTGCCTCTGTACCAATCTTCTGATTCCGGTGTCTGTGAAGCCGCCAGTATTTGGAGCGAGCCGTGCAAGACCTGTTGGTATGCGCTGGTGATATGGCGGTGCAAGGAGGCGGAGTTGTATTGGGTCAACACTGCAATCCGGTTGATCCCTGAGTTGATACAGTTGCTGATGGGGATATCGATCAAGCGGTATTTTCCCCCGATCGGAACCGCCGGTTTCGATCGCTTTTGCGTGAGCGGGTGCAACCGCGTACCGCGCCCGCCCGCCATGATCACCGCAAGAACATCTTTTATGCTTGACATAAGCCTCTCTATCTGTGTTTCTTCTACCCATAAAGTGTAGGTCGGCTATGGAACAAGGATGTTAAAGGTTCGAGAATGCGTAAAAGATCATTCTTATCGCAGGGAGAGACTTTCGTCTCGGGATATTTAATTACTAATCGAAGGAATGATGTCTAGAACGGCGGAAGCAAAGAAAAAAATAAGATGTCTAGACTTATAGTCAATTGTACTAGTAGGGAGATATTTTAATCAAAAATAGCTTTAAAAATATTAGTATAAATTTGTAAAAATTTGTTATTTCCAATTCTTTTCTGGTTGTGAGGGCAAAAATTCTACCACAATGCAGGATCTTCTACCCAACTTTTCCCCACTGAAATTTGCGAAACCCATCCCCCATTTGTAACCCTCTGACCTCCCGCCTCCCTCGTAAGGGCGAACGGCGTTCGCCCCCTTTCTGGCCCATCCCAACCTCTCATTCCTGTACGCCTCCACATATAAAATAATCATCTTCCCCTCCTTCGTAGGGGCGACGAGACATGTAACCTTCATCCTGGAGGCGCATTATGCGGGTCGCCCACTCCTTGCCTATCCCAACCTCTCGATCAGTCGCGGGACGCCTATATAAAAGATCAAAAAACTTTCTCCTATGGAGGGGCACGATACAATCGTGCCCGACTCTTGCCTATCTCCTCTTCATCCCCTTGCTAATTGACGATTTTGCTTCGATACGACAACTTCGCCCCGTTCAAATCAATCCCCTACAAACCTCATAAACACCTGGTTCCCCAATAATCTGCCTCTCTCGGTCAGGTGGATCCTCCGTTGATTCCCCTCGCCTTCCCATACAAGTAAACCCAACCCAACCAATTCCTCTATCTCTTTTCCAAAAACCGCATTCATCTCCTCCCCATACCGTTCCCTGAATGCCTCTTCTGCAACGCCCTCATTGGTTAGGCGCAACCCCAACATCATGGTCTCCTGCATCCCGATCTTCCGGGTCAGTTTCACTTGATTAACAGTTGCCGGAGAAAACGGGAATACCGCCTTATTATTTGTCCGCTGTCCACCTGCGAACCGCTCGATATAGGTCTTGATCCTCAATACATTGGATATACGCAAGCCACTTGCGCATCCATGAGCCCCCGCTCCAAAACCTAGATAAGGCTCATTTCGCCAGTATTGGAGGTTATGTCTGCACTGAAAACCGGGTTTGGCCCAATTGGAAATTTCATATTGTTCGTATCCCTGCTCCTCCAAATAAACTGAAACCCATTCGTACATATCCGCGGCCAGGTCCGGGTTGGGCAGCGGCATCAACCCCTGCGCCATCCACCGGCCGAACGGCGTCCCATGTTCTATCGTCAGGGCATACAGCGAAAGATGCTCGGGTCCCAGGTCCGTCACCTTCCGGACCAACTCCTGCCAGCGTTCCAGGGTTTGTTCCGGCAATCCGTAGATCAGGTCCAGGTTCAGGTTTTCGAAGCCTGCCTGCCTGGCCCATTGGACCGAGTTCATCACATCGAAGAAGTCGTGGATGCGCTCGAGCTGCCGCAGTTCATCCGGATGGGCTGATTGCACCCCAAAACTGATCCGGTTGAATCCGGTCTGCCTCAGGCCTTTCAATAAATCCAGTGTTACCGTGCCCGGATTGGCCTCCAAAGAAGCCTCCAATCCTCTTCCCTTTGTAGGACAAAATGGTATTTTGTCCCCACCCACCTTGTCGGATTCCTGGCTCTCTCGTAGAGCGAGATAGTATCTCGCTCTCTTTTCCTTCAATTGTAGAGCGGGATGGCATCCCGCTCCCCTCATCCTCAAGATTGAAATGCTCCCGCACCGCCCCCAGGATCTTCCCGAATTGCTCCGGCGATAGTAATGAGGGTGTGCCTCCCCCGAAAAAGATCGTCTGCACCGGCAACCGTTCCGGCGCCAATTCTCCCATCACCTCGATTTCTCTGACCAATGCCTCCACGTACGCCGGGATAAGATCCTCCTGCCCGGCATACGTATTGAAGTCACAGTAAGCGCAGCGGTGGGTGCAAAAAGGGATGTGGAAATAAAGTGAATAGTTCATAGCCTGCAAGAACCACTATTATAGTCTTCTGCCCGCCCTGGAAAACACCCAACCTCACAAGACACCGTCCAGCAGGTTCTCGGGATTAGTTCTGGCTCTCCCAGGGATCCTGCAAGACGATCCTCGTTCCGCTCATCAAACTCTTCGCAAGAAACTATCAGACTATCAGACTATCAGACTATCAAACTACCCAACTATCTACTATTATCTTTCCTCGGAAGGCCTATTAAGAGCACCACCGGTCCTGCCAGCAGGAACCACATGGCCGCCCCCAACCCAAACGCCTCCGCCGCCAGCCCGATCCCGAAGGGGATCAGCCGGCCGATCAGTCCCACCACGTCTTGCACCGCCATGACCGTCCCGCTTTGCCCCGGCATGGATGAGTAAAGGTTCCCCTGCAAGATGGGATACCAGCCGGAATGGAACAGTCCCAGCAAACCCGCGATGACCAGTTTTCCCCACGGGTTGGGGACCAGTAAAAATGCCGGAAAAAGGAGTAGTTCCACCGCCGAGGTCACCCTTACATAATCCAGGCCCTTTAACCCTTTCCAGCAAAGGAATGATCAGGAGGTCGCCCAGCAGCCCGAAACCGGTCCAAATCGCCACACCCACGGCTGCCTTGGAGGCCGAAAAACCGACCGCATCTACAAAATAGAGCGCCAGGTATCCATACAAGACATCCTGCATCAAGTCTGCGAATTCGAGCAAGAACAGCCAGCGTAAGACCGTCCCGCGCCGCAAGGCCGCCCAGGCCCCTCGCAGCCCGTCCAGGATGGCTCTGACTTCCGGGACAGGCGGATGATCCTGCCTGGCAGAGGGCAGGTATCGCCAGGCGCCCAATAAGAGCAAGCCGGCGATGCCCGCCAGTGCAAAGAACAAGCCTCGCCAGCCGAAACCGATCAATGCGGCCCCGCCCAGCAGCAAGGGTCCCAATACCACCCCGATCGATCCCGCCAGGGTCCATCGGGCCATATTATGCTCGTGACGGGCCGGGTCTTTGTCCATCATTGAAGCCTGGGAAAGGCTCACGAATGCGCCCGAGGCTGGATTGAATAGGATGAAAGAAGCCAACAGAAAAATGAAATTATGACTGATAGCTGTCAGGAGGCATGCCAACGAAAAGAAAATCCCGCCGCCCAGGATAAGCACTCGCCTCTTCCATACATCCCCCAGGATCCCGATGAGCGGTTCCACCAGGTTGCCGACGATGCCGGGCACGCTCAGCGCCAGGCCGATCTGGATGTAATTCAAATGCAAGTCAGCCCGGATCAATGGCCAGGCGGCGTCGGTCACGCCGAAGACCAGCTCATCCAGAAATTCGATCAACAGGAAGAAAAGTGTGGTCACGATACCCTGATGTTTCCCTCAGGTCTTGTAAAGGTGGTTCACGAAAGAAGCTTGGTAATCGCCAGTCCCACCTGTTCCGATTTCTCATGCGAGGCGAGGGCCTGGCGGTTGGAATTTGGCATATCTTTTCAGGTCCGAACATGTTAATCTTTATGATAACAGATTTGCCGGTTGTACTGGTAAAATCAACCATCCCCTCCGTGAGGTACATCGATGCCCCGAAAAATGATCTCTGACGAAAAACAGCGCCGGCGCCAGCATTGGGCCTGGTATATGTACGATTTCGGGAATTCGGCCTATGCCGCTGTCATTCTCCTGGCCATTTTTTCCGCCTACTTCAAGGGGCAGGTGGTCGGTGGGGCCGAGGGTTCCCGTTTATGGGGTCTTGCCCTCGGAGCCGCCATGCTCATCGTGGCAGTCATGACGCCCTTCCTCGGTGCGATCGCCGATTTTACCGCTTCGAAAAAACGCATGCTCCTGGTCCTCAGCGGTGTCTCGTGGATCTTCACAGCTTTGCTTTTCTTCGTTCAAAAAGGGAACGTGTTCATCGGATTCCTTTTCTTTGTTCTGGCCGAGATCGGTTATCGCGGCGGGCAGGTCTTTTATAACGCCCTCCTGCCCGATATTGCCTCTCCCGATGAAATGGGACAGGTATCCGGCAATGGTTGGGCCATCGGTTCGATCGGCGGGGTGGTTTGTTTGCTCTTCATTCTTCCGGCCATCATACTCACGAAAAACGATCCTGCCTTTAAATTTTTTGATCATCCGTTGCTCTTTCATCTTCACGGCCGTATTCTTCGCTCTTTCGGCCTCCCTGCTTTTCTTGCGGGTGAAAGAGTCCAAGAAAGGCCGTTCCCTTCCCCCCGGGGAGACTTATCTTTCGGTTGCGGTCAAACGCCTGGTGGTCACATTCAAGGCTGTCCGCCAATTTCGCCAGTTCATTTTCTTCATTATTTCCTTTCTGATTTATAACGACGGTATTTTAATGGCCCTCGATTTTGCCGCCATTATCGGTGCGGTGCTGTTTGGTATGACCCAAACCCAGTTGATCCTGTTCATGATCCTGGTCCAGTTGACCAGTGCGGTCGGAGCCTACGTCTTCGGCCGCCTTGGCGAAAAGATCGGCTTCAAGAAAGCCCTCCTGCTCTCCCTGGTCTTGATGATCGCGGCCGTAATTTGGATGATATTCAATCCCAGCCTGGGCGGTTATTTTGTCATTGGAGGCCTGGCCGGTTTTGCCCTGACGGGCGTGCAATCCCTCAGCCGGACCATGGCCGGGTTGTTTGCCCCTCCATCGAAGAGTGCGGAATTCTTTAGTTTCTTCGCCGTCGCCGGGAAATCATCCTCCTTCATCGGGCCGGCCACGTTTGGGTTGTTGGCAGCCGGTCTCGCCAAATCCTTCCAAAAGAACGGGATGGATGCCGTTACGGCCGAGCAGATCGGGACCCGCGCCGGGCTGGTCGTGATTGCCGTGTTCCTGGTGGTTGGGCTGGTCATCTTGATTTTCGTGAATGAAAAACGTGCCCGCAAGGCCGCCGATGAATATACCCCCGAAGCTTACTGAACCCGTCGAGGCTCCAGACCCTTTACGCAGGCGGCCGCTGCGCTTCCTGTTGAAAAAATTATCGGTCCTGGCATTCTCCGCCCTGACCCATTTGGAGATCCGGGGTGAAGAAAACTTGCCTTCCAAAGGCCCTCTGTTGGTAGTCGGGAACCATTTCAGTTTTATTGATCCCGTCGCCGTGGTGCGCATGTCCCCCTGGCCGGTCGAATTCGTCGGCGGGGCCGATAATCCCGGCGCGCCGTTATGGACTCGCATCATCCCGTTCTTATGGGGATACCACAAGCTTTACCGCGGCACCGGTTCCCGCAACGCCCTCCGCAATTCGGAGAACATATTGAAGAACGGTGGGATCATCCAAATCTTTCCCGAGGGCGGCAATTGGGCCACCGTCCTGCGCCCGCCACGTCCGGGAACGGCCTTTCTCGCCACCCGCACAGGTGCGCCGCTTCTGCCGGTCGGTTTCTTTGGCTTTACGCAGGTCTTCCCACACCTTGGGAGAGGCAAACGCGCCCGTGTGACCATCAACATAGGCAAGCCCATTGGGCCCTTCCAGGCCGAGGGGGAGGGCCGGGTCCATCGCACTCGCCTGGATGAGATCGGTCACGAGATCATGCGCAGTATCGCCGAGCTGATTCCGCCGGAAATGCGGGGCTTCTATTCCGACGACCCGGCCGTCCGGGCGGCCGCCCGCGGCACCGAGCGCTATCCCTGGGCCGACAAGATCGAAGGCCAGGTGGCAGACGATATCCACTAGGTCAGACAGGTCCAACAAGTCAGATAAGTCTCATAGGTCTAATAAGTCGAGAATAATGTCGACTAATTTGGCAATAAACTGCTAGGTGGCAAACATGTTGAATTACGGTAGTAGCAGCCGCGGAGTGCAATATCTCCGGATATTGCGCCCCTGCCGCTCAACATCTGGAGATGTTGACTCCAGCAACGGCCAATTGGTCAATCTTTACACCAGAGCTCAATAAACTATTGATCGTGGATTAGGGGATTAAATACAAAAAATGAAGAAATTGTGGGTGGAAAGCGTTTAATTAACAGAAACCATGGCCGATCTTGCGGATACTCCCAGACTTATCTCAAATTATCTTTACGGTGATGAGCACGCCATAGAAGAGTTAATACGCCTGTACAAGGATGGCGTCTTTCGCCTGGCGCTTTCCATTGTGGATGATCCCGCAGAAGCTGACGACATTACCCAGGACAGTTTGATCACCGCCATGAGTGCGCTGAAATCTTACCAGGATAAGGGCACATTCAAGACCTGGCTTTATACGATTACCTTGAATCTGAGTCGCACTCGCTTACGAAAACGGAATGCGAGTGAAAGGTTGAAAGGGATTTTAAAGAATATTTTCCTGGCCCAAACTCAGAGATCGACCTCCCCTGAAGAACTGGCTCTAAAAAACGAAAAGAAATCGATCATTTGGACAGCGTTATCCAATCTTAAAGAAAAACAGCGCCTTCCAATCCTTTTACATTATTTCCACAACCTACCCACCTCAGAAATTGCTTCGATTTTGGGCGTCAACGAGGGAACTGTCTTCTCACGCCTCCATACCGGCCGGGAGAGGTTGCGCAAGGAATTGGAGAAACAACTGTATTTTGACGGAGAATAGGCAATGGTAAACATATCCCACTTGCGAGCGCACGGTTTGATCCAAAAAGCTGCCGATCGTCCTCTCACTGTACGGGAACAGGCATCCTTGACTGCTCATTTGGCAGAGTGTAAAGGTTGCCGCTCCTATTCGAACAAGCTGAATGAACTACAGGCTGATCTACGTGACATTGGTAGAAACCGTTGGAAGAGGAACGTGCCGGAAATTTCAATGGAATTGATCAAAAAGCGTTCAAGGTCAGTTGCCATGAAGAATAAATTTAATGCACGTTCTTCCATTGGCAGGGGTGGTAATCCTTTTAATTACTGCTCTTTTCCTTGTCGGTTCAATACTCAGCCATCCACTTGAATTTCCTGTTTCTCAAAAAAAACAGCCCACGCCAACCTTAAGTGCGACAGAAATTGCCTCCGGAAGCGAATCTTCAGGATCCACCTATCTCGAACAAGCGAACATTCCTTCGCCGTTTCCTCCAGCCGGGATTGGAAAAATCTGCCCAATCACCTCCGGTTCTCCCCTACCAGGCGATGGTAATTTAATTTGGCCGACCAGGAACCATTTTTTGGCCGGAAAGGATTTCAGCGAAACTCATCCGGCCATTGATATAGGTGGCAATTTGGGGAACGCTGTATGGGCCGCGGATGGCGGTGTCGTCATCATGGCTGGATTTAACACCTGGGGCTATGGCAACCTGGTCATCCTGGACCACGGAAAGGGCCGCTATACTCTTTACGGCCACCTGGATACCATTTCAGTCTCATGCGGACAGAATGTGTCCAAAGGCCAGGTGATCGGCTCGATCGGGAAGAGCGGCAATACCCCCAAAACCGAACTGCATTTCCAGGTACTATCCGGCTCGACTTTCGTCAATCCATGGAATGTATTACCGCCGACTGATAAATGTTACAACCCCAACTATATTGTTCAAGAAGGCGATACTCTTTTGCGGATTGCTAAGCTCTATGATATCTCACCCGAATCCATCCGTGCTGAGAACCATCTCACCGATGCGGTATATACGGGGACTGACTTGATCATTCCACTATGCCCAAAGTGAACTCTCCTTGACGTTTGACGCATGACGTTCGACTTGTCAGACCTGTTCAGACTTGTAAGACTTGTTCGACTTTTAGATCAACATCCTCACCGGCTCTTCAATATAGGCCGCCAGCGCCTGCATGAATTTGGCCCCTTCCACCCCGTCGCTGACGCGATGGTCGACCGCAATGGTCGCTTTCATGCGCCAGCCCGGCTTGACCTCTCCGTCCTCCACCACCGGCACTTCCCTGGCTGTTCCCACTGCCAGGATGGCCGCTTCGGGCGGGTTGATGATGGCGCTGAAATTCTCCACATCATACATACCCATATTCGAGATCGAAAAAGTCGAGCCTTCGATTTCCTTCGGGCCTGACTTTCCCTTCCCGTGCATGACCTGCCATGGCCCTGATCTCCACCGCAATCTGGCGGATGGGTTTGAGGTCCGCCTCCCGGCAGACGACCGTCATCAATCCGCCTTCCAGGGATACTGCCACCCCAATATTAACAGAGCCGTGCAGGTTAACTGCATTGCCGTTCAGGGAAGCATTCAGGTTGGGGAACTGGTGCAAGGTCAATGCCACGGCCTTGACGATCAGGTCGTTCACCGACACCTTTTCATTCTCTCCCAGAACAGCATTGATCTGTTTCCGCAGGTCCAGCAGCGGGCCGGCCTTATATTCATGGGTCACGTAAAAATGCGGGACGGTCGTTTTTGATTCGGTCATCCGGCGGGCAATGGCGGAGCGAAGTCTGCTCATGGGGACGGTCTGGTCGTTCAGCTTGATAGCTGGCGCTAACTGCCGACCGGACCGGTGCAGGAGGCGTGCCTGCCGCCGGTGCGGCCTGGCCCATCAAGGCCTTCTCGATATCCTGCCTGACCACCCGCCCTCCCGGTCCGCTTCCCTGGATGCGGGATAGGTCCACGTTCTGTTCATGGGCCATCCGCTTCGCCAGCGGGCTGGCCTTGAGCATGGAGGGTTGTCCATCTGTAGGAGGCTTGCGGCGTCTGTTGGTGCCGGAGCCTCTTGTTTTGGGGCTGGTGCAGCCGCGCGTTGGGGCAGGCTTTGGTTTCAGAATGCCGGCGACGTCTCCACTTTAGTTTCCGCCGCCGCGGCCTGCGGTGCTTCGATCTTTTCGTCTGCGCTGCCGACCACCGCGATGGGTGTGCTGACCGGAACCACCGCTCCTTCATCCACCAGTAATTTTCGCAGCACCCCGCTGGCGGAAGATTCCACTTCCACGGTCGCTTTATCCGTTTCTATCTCGGCCAGGACGTCCCCCTTCTTGATTTCTTCGCCTTCTTTCTTCACCCAGCGCACAAGCGTCCCTTCGGCCATATCAAAGCCCAGTTTGGGCATATTAATGGTCTCAGCCATTACAGCACCTCCTTGACAGCCGCGACCACATCGGCCACCTGGGGCAACGCCGATTGCTCCAGCGCCCGGTTATAAGGCAGCGGCACTTCCTTTTGAGCCACCCGCTTGATAGGCGCGTCGACATAATCAAATGCCTGCTCATAAATCCGGGCGGAGACTTCGGCCCCCACCCCGAAAGACTTCCAACCTTCCTCAACGATGACCGCCCGGTTGGTCTTCTTGAACGATTCGATCACCGGTTCCATATCCAGCGGGCGCAGGCAGCGCAAATCCACGATTTCCAGCTCGATCCCTTCTTTCGCCAGTTCATCCGCGGCTTTGGTGGAGATCTCCAATCCCTTCGAATAGGTCACGATCGTCACATCTTTCCCCGGTCGTTGGATTTTGGATTTTCCGAGCGGGACGGTATAGTCCCCTTCCGGCACTTCCCCGCGTTGCTGGTAAAGGGTTGCATGTTCCAGGAAGAGGACCGGGTCATTCGAGCGGATGGCAGATTTTAATAGCCCTTTGGCATCCTCCGGCGTTCCGGGCGCAACGACTTTCAGACCGGGAAAATGGGCAAAGATTGCATCCGGCGTCTGCGAATGGGTGGCGCCCAATTGGCGGCCTCCCCCGGTCACAGCCCGGATGACCAGCGGCAGGAGGAATTGACCGCCAAACATGTAATGCAGCTTGGCGGCTTCGTTGACAATATGGTCCATCGCCACAAATGCGAAGTTGATCGTCATCAATTCGGCGATCGGTCTCAGGCCGGTCATGGATGAGCCGATGGCTGCCCCAACGATGGCGGCCTCTGAAATGGGTGTGTCCCGCACACGCTCGCCACCGAAATGGTCGTAAAAGCCCTTGGTAACCGCGTAAGAGCCGCCCCAAACACCCACTTCTTCACCCATGATAAAGACGTTCGGATCCCGTTCCATTTCCTCCCACATGGCCTGGGAGATGGCTTCTCTCATCGTGATGCGGGCCATGTTATGCCTCCTCCGCGTATACATTGTCGAAAAGCGTTTCCGGGGCCGGTTCAGGACTGGCCTCGCCAAATTCGATTGCTTTTTTTACATCCTCTTCCGCCCTCGCATCGATCTCGTTAAGAGCCTTTTCCGTTGCAATCTTGTTCTTGGTCAAATAAATTCGATAAATGCCGATGGGGTCCTGCTCTTCCCACTTCTTCACTTCTTCCTGTTTCCGGTAGCGTTCCGGGTCGCCCATCGAATGGCCCCGGTAACGGTAAGTCATGATTTCCAGCATCCGCGGCACGGAACTGCTTCTGACCAACTCTATGGCCTTTCCGGCCGCCTCGTACACTTTCATCACATCCATTCCATCCACCCGTTCATGCGCCATTCCATAACCCTCTGCCTTTTGCTGGATCTCTGAAACTGCCGAGGCTCGGTTCACGGCCGTGCCCATTCCGTACATGTTGTTTTCACATACCCACAGGACGGGTAATGACCAGACTTTGGAGAGGTTCAAGGCCTCATGGAAGAAACCGATATTGGTGGCCCCTTCCCCGAACATGCAGATGGTGACCGCATCCCGTTTTGCATATTTGTCGCCCAGCGCCAGTCCAGAGGCCAGGGGCAGATGAGCGCCGACGATGGCATGCCCACCCCAAAAATTCTTGGTGACATCCGCCATGTGCATGGATCCGCCTCGACCATGAGAGATGCCGGTGGCTTTACCCATTAATTCGGCGATCACCTGGTTGACTGGAATACCGCAGTTAATGGCCACTCCATGATCCCGATATGCAGTAATAACCCGGTCCTGTGGTTTCCGGGCCGCGATCAGCCCGGTGCTGACGGCTTCCTGCCCGATATAAAGATGAAGAAAGCCGCCTACTTTTCCTGCCTGGTAAAGTTCGGCCGCGCTTTCCTCCATTCGCCGGATGAGCACCATTTGGTAATATAGCTCAAGAGATTCCTGCTTGTCCATTCCAACTCCCATTCTTTTCCGTAGACATTTCCGAGTTATTATATCCAATATTTATCAGTTTGATATAAGAATTCTGAAGGGTTCGGATTTTGATCCGGTTCTTCATTAAATTCCGGATTGATACTAAGAAATTTACGAAATTAGACCAATTATGATATAGTTTCAGCATGTCCAACTCCATTCCTGCAGCTCGAGCGCTGGATCTACTCAACCTGCCTTACCGGCTTATTTGAGCATGCCTCTCCGCCTCAATCGTTGGAGGCTGCAGCTCAGCAGCGCGGCCAGCAGCCTGACCAGGTCATCCGCAGCATTGTCTTTCGGTTGAGCGAAGGCCAGTTCATCATGGTGCTGATGGCCGGCCCCGGCCAGATCTCCTGGAAGCGTATCCGGGCCGCCCTGGGAGTTTCACGTATCACCATGGCAACCGAAGCAGAAGTCCTCGATCAGACCGGTTTCGTCCGTGGAGCCGTTACTCCCCTGGGTCTGCCCAAACCCATGCGTGTTCTGGCCGATGAAAGTGTTTTCAAACCTGAGGAAATATCGCTGGGGTCGGGTGTGCGCGGCGTGGCCATACTCATGCGGCCGGAGCATCTGAAACAGGCTCTCGGGAACGTCGAGATCGGTAAGTTCTCCTGAGAGAGAAGGCAAATGCCGGATTATTTCGACATCTATCAAAACCATGCCGGCCAATACGACCTATTGGTCGAACGGGAGGATTTTCAACATCATCTCCTGGAAGCGCTGAAGGAGATCACTTCAATCAATGGATTGGATGTGGTTGAATTTGGCGCGGGCACCGGCCGGCTCACTTGCATGTTGGCTCCGCTGGTCGAATCCATTCGAGCGTTTGACAGTTCCCAGCCGATGCTGGATGTAGCCGTGGAAAAGTTGAAACGGATGGAAGCACAAAATTGGCAGGTCGCGGTGGGCGACCACCGGAACATTCCTTCTGCCAGCGCCAGCGCCGATTTGGTCATCTCGGGCTGGAGTATGTGCTACCTAGCCCTGGTTGACGACCGGGATTGGAAAATGGAACTCAATCGGGGTCTCCAGGAAATGAAACGGATCGCCCGAAAAAATGGTACACTGGTCATTATCGAAACACTCGGGACCGGTCACGAAACCCCTATCCATCCAAAAGAGCTCATACATTATTTTGACTTCCTGGAAGGAAGCGGTTTCCAGCGGACGTGGATCCGGACGGATTATCGTTTCACCAGTATGGAAGAAGCCCAGAATTTGAGCCGTTTTTTCTTTGGGAACGCGATGGTGCAACAAATCAAAAGAAGCGAGGCCGGGATCATTTTGCCCGAGTGTACCGGTATTTGGTGGCAGAATATTCTTTCAAAGGAGACTGATCGATGAAACAGAAGATCCTGTTTATTCAGCTCGGTAATAGTGGGGTTGTTGATCGCTTTTATGGATTCCCGCCCTGGCTGGGATGACACCGGGATCACCGTCCTTGCCCTGTTAGCCGGCGGTGGAATTATCGGGCTGTTGCTGCAAAAGCGGCCCTGGCTTTTTGCCCTGGCCTTCGGTATATGGTTACCACTCTGGGAGGGCCTCGCCAGTCACGATTTCAAGATGCTGATCGTCTTGATCTTCCCATTTATTGGTGTATTTGCCGGCTGGGCCATCCGCCTGGTGTCCAGGAAAGTGCTTCACAATTCCTGAAATTGCCCGCCTAAGGGTTTCCCTGAAAAACTTCGAAGTGACTCTCCGGCCATTCTTGTAATGGCCGGATGATTTTTTTAATCATATCCTCCCGAACAGACCGGAAAGCCTCCAGCTTTTGCTCGTCGCTGCCGGTCACTTTGGCCGGGATCGGGGAAGTCAATATGCGCCTTTTTCCCTTGACCCAGCCAGAGCGGGCATTCCTCTGCGGCCGAATCACAGACGGTCATCACCAGGTCGAAGGCTCGCCCGCGGAATTCGTCCACGGACTTCGAGCGGCCCTCATGGTCGATCCCGATCTCCTTCAATACTTTCAACGCCAGCGGATGGACATATCCGGCCGGATGGACTCCGGCTGAGAGCTGCCTCCCAACTCTCGCCTAATTGAGAATTGACCAGGGCCTCTGCCAATTGAGACCGGCAGGAGTTTCCTGTGCAGAGAAATAATACCTGTTTCTTCACTTCGCAACCCTTTCTCAAATCCAATAAAACATCCGATCATGCGAACCCCATAAACGCTTTTTATTTTACCCTCAGCCATCGCCATCGCAAATACTGGCAAGGATCTTTCTCAGGGCTTTCTCATTGGTCGCCCACCCTGGCATTTCTTCAATCTCAGGTAAACCTCATTTACAGCCAGCAACCGCTCGCTCCTTGCGAAGGTTCGTCTTGCCACGAAACTTTTCAAATAAGCTTTGCGGAAAGCATAGCAGCATTTCGAAAGGGACCTTCGCAAGGTTGCCTGTAAAAACCGTGTCCTGCAGGATCCTTTCTAGTAGCCAGGTTCCTATAGAAAATCACCAATTTTGTAACATGTGATTAATACCACTTGACAGATGAAACTAACGTTCTATAATGTTAATATGCAGCATAATATTACGTTCTTCAATTTTCGCTACATTCTTTCAAAGATTCCAATCTTATCCCCCAAGAAATTGTCCTCTCTATGCCCTGATGTGTTCTCCAACAGGGTTCGTTTTTGATTGAAAACCCTCCTCTCGAAGCTGTTCATTCTTCACCTGTCCTGAACTGTATTCGTTCATTCTTCGAAACCGCGTATACCAATATCCTGAATTGTTCCTCACCCGATTTTTAAAGATTTTAGCGGAAAAATTGACCATTTATTGAACCTCATGTTCAATCCACTTAGCATTTCACCCTTTCAGCACTCAAACATTCCTCCACGTTCCCGGTACTTTCGGCTCATTCGTTCCGCGAAAGAGACAAATAAAGTGACTTTAATTCCCAGTCCTTCCGGATATGATCACGCTCAAATCTCGAATATCGTCACTTTCCCAAATTTCGTCACTTTCTCGAATTAACGGCACTCTCCAATGCCTTATAATAGCCAAGGAAGGAGCTGAACCATGGCCGAAGAAGAGAAAAAAACCGAGACCTGAAAAGAAACCCGAAGAAAAGAAACCCGAACCCAAGGACAACCTGGTCGAGACCAGGCACAAGATCACCATCGGCGGGCGGGACCTGCACTACACCGTTACAGCCGGAACCATCGTCATGAAGGAAGAAACCGGCGACCGCGAGAAGGAATCCGAGGGCGAGAAAGCCAAGGCCCAGGTTTTCTTCGTCGCCTATACCCAGGACCGCTCATCCGATAGGTCCAATCGCCCGATCACCTTCTCCTTCAACGGCGGTCCCGGCTCCTCTTCAGTCTGGCTTCACCTGGGACTGCTCGGCCCGCGGCGGGTGGAGATGGGCGATGCCGGCGCTTTGCTGCCGCCTCCCTTCCACCTGGTGGATAACGAATATTCCCTGCTCGACCTGACCGATCTGGTTTTCATCGATCCGGTCAGCACGGGCTATTCCCGCCCGGTGGAAGGCCAGAAAGCCAAGGATTTCCACGGCTTCAAAAAGGATATCGAATCGGTCGGGGATTTCATCCGTCTATATACCACCCGCTACCAACGCTGGACCTCCCCCAAATTCCTGGCTGGGGAAAGTTATGGGACCACCCGGGCGGCCGGTCTCTCAGGCTATTTGCAGGAGCGCCACGGGTTGTATTTGAACGGCATCATGCTCGTTTCGGCCATCCTCGATTTTGGCACCGCCGATTTCTTTCCGGGTCATGACCTGCCGTATATCATGTTCCTGCCCACCTACGCGGCCACCGCCTGGTATCACGGCAAAGTGTCGACCAAGGTTCCCTTGGAAGACTTTCTGAAAGAGGTGGAGAAATTCGCCCTGGGAGATTACAGCCAGGCCCTCTCTGAAAGGGACTGCGCATTTCTCCAACAGAGCGAAGCCAGGTCATCACAAAACTGGCCCGCTACACCGGCCTATCGAAAGATTACATCGACCGGACCGACCTGCGGATAAATATCTTCCGCTTCTGCAAGGAACTCTTGCGGGACCGTCGCAGGACTATCGGCCGCCTGGACAGCCGCTTTACGGGCATCGACCGCGATTCCGCAGGCGAATTCTTTGAGGAAGATCCCAGCATGAGCGCCATCACCGGCCCGTATACCGCCGCTTTTTATGACTATGTCCGGGGTGAACTCAAATATCGAGAACGACCTGCCCTACGAGATCCTGACGCCCAAAGTCTGGCCATGGTCCTATGCCGAGTTCGAGAACCGTTTCGTCAACGTGGCCGAGACCCTGCGAAAAGCCATATCCACCAACCAATCTCTCAAAGTCCATATTGCCAACGGGTATTTTGACCTGGCCACTCCCTACCTGGCTACCCAGTACACCTTCAATCATATGGGATTGGAAAAAGTCCCTCCAAAACAACATTTCCATGAGTTTCTATCAAGCCGGCCATATGATGTATGTCCACCAGCCCTCCATCCAGCAGTTGAAAGAGAACCTGGCTCGAATTTGTCCGCAGCTCCAGCCAGCCTAACTTGCAATTGCCCTTGCTGGATTCCGACAGAGTTGTAAAGCACGAACTGTAATCCAGGAAACCTCCAAGCTTGTTGTATAGTTGAGAAAATCCCATCGAGGAAGAATACATAATGAGACGAAATTTACTGTTCCTGGCCCTGGCCTTGCTCCTATTCGTGTCGGCTTGCGGACCCTCGGCAGAGGCTCAAGCCACAATGACATCCACGGCCGAAACCGCCACAGCCGCCCAGTGGACCGAAACCTACACGCCTACGGCCACTTTCACATCCACATTTACACCCACTTCCACATTTACATTCACACCCACGTTCACGGTCACCGATACACCGACGATCACCTTCACCCCCAGCCTCACGCCATCTCCCACCTACGACTTCCCCAGGTGATGGTGAATAAGGCTCATGCCGGTTGTTTTTATGGGCCTTCATCGGCTTTTCTGTGGAAATTCGACCTGGCGCAAGGGGATAAGGGCTTTGTCGGAGATCGATCCCCGGTAAGTAACTGGCTGTGGGTCAAGTTCGACCGCTGGCCCGATTACTGTTGGGTATCCCCTTACGTGCTGGATATGACCGGCGACATAAGCAAATTGGGCTATCAAGGATTACCATCGAACCATGCCAATGACAAATGCTCTCTATGCTGCCCCCGAAGGGGTGACGGCGGAGCGGAACGGCGACGAGGTCACAGTCTCGTGGTCGGAGGTATGGATGACCGTAGACGATGACCGTGGCTATTTCCTGGATGTGTGGGTCTGCCAGGATGGCAATTTCGTCTGGGTGCCGACTGCAATTGCAAACCAGTACACGACCGAGTTACCTTTGAAGACCAGGCCGGCGGCTGCTCGCAAAAATCGGGCGGCAAATTGTACACGGTTGAAAAGCACGGGTATCCCGACCCGGTGGTTATCCCCTGGCCGAATGAATAGGTCTGAAACCAAGTAGCGCAAGATACCCATCTTGCGCTACTTTTATCTTATCGTAGTGACGACTTCAGTCGTCATTACTTCCTTGAAATGGTAACGAATGTAATATCGTTACTACAATCTATTCACCCGGAGTCGGGAGCGGATTAAAGTCCTTCTGAGAGACTTCAACATTAGCCATCTTCAAAAAGTTCATTGCGTTCTCATCCACCCGGTAGGCTACATTGTAGACCAACCGGACGATGCCGGCATTGATGAGGGCCTTGGTGCAATTGATACAGGGTAGATGGGTGACGTAGCAGGTGGAACCTCGAGTGGATACGCCATGGAGAGCCGCCTGGATGATGGCATTGGTCTCGGCGTGGATCGTGCGGACGCAGTGTCCTTCCACCATGAGATGGCCGGCTTCATCGCAGTGAGGCTGGCCGGCCGGCGAGCCGTTGAACCCGGTGGTCAGGATGCGCTTTTCGAGCACCAGTACGCAGCCCACAAAAGCCCGGTCACAAGTCGAGCGCTCGGAGACCGCATAAGCGATTTTCATGAAGTAAGAGTCCCAATCAGGGCGCATAATTCTCCTCCGGAATGGCGGTTAATTGGGTGGATTATATACCGGTTTTGGAAATAGAAAATCTGCAAATTTCTTAAAGGTTGGATATGCTATACTTTCATCGGAATGGAACATAACTCGCCAGAAAAACCACTGTTCGATCTGGAAACTGTCTTCGACGTCGACGATTATCTTCTCACGTATGGAGATGACCTGACAAACGAACGAACGGACGCGGAAGTGGTTTCCCTGGTCAAATTAATTGAACTGGACTCACCTCTGAAAATCCTTGACCTGGCCTGCGGCTTTGGGCGGCATGCCAATCGCCTGGCGGCCTTGGGCCATTCTGTCACCGGGATCGACTATATGCCAGGTTTTCTCAAGATTGCTCGAGAGAAAGCCGGGGAAATGGGTGTGCAGGTGGACTACCGCCAGGGAGATATGCGCCAGATCGATTTCGAAGATGAATTCGATCGGGTAGTGCTCCTTTTTACCAGTTTTGGGTACTTCAAAGACTCTGAAAATGAGCAGGTGATCCAGCGAATGGCCCGGGCACTCAAGCCAGGTGGAATCCTGATGTTTGATACCCTCAACAGGGATGCCGCCTTGATGCATCTGACAGGTTCAGAGGTGATCGATAAAGGCAAAGATCTCCTGATCAACCGCATGTCATTCGATACACTCACCGGGCGATTCCATAACCGGCGGATTTTGATCCGGGACGGTCAACGGAAAGACAAACCTTTTTCCATCCGGTTATATAACCCCGCCGAGTTAAAGGCTCTCATTGAACAAGCTGGCTTGGTTGATTACAAATTGCTGGGCCAGGATGGGCAACCGTTATCCGCCATTAATTCTCGCAGGCTGGTGGTCGTTGCAAAAAAGCCGGCGTAGCAGGATATATTGGGTATGATAAAATTTTATAAAGGATCCAAACTTGAAATATGCAAGTTAATTGCTATCTTTCACCCGGCTGCACAGCTGAGCTGGGATTACGCGAAATTATCGGCCAGGCTCTGGCATTGGCCGGGGTTGAAGCCAGTGTACAATTTCACCGGATCGAAGACGAAGAAGCTGTTACTCGAGGATTATCGGGTTCTCCCTCAATTTTCATAAATAAGAAAAAATTGCAGCCTCAGCATTCCATCGGTTTTGCCTGAAGGGTATTTAGTGATGAGTTTGGACGACTCATGAATGTGCCTTCGGTGGATACACTTGTAGCGGCTATTGAAGAAAATCGAGATTCCTGAACGATTCTCTTCGGGACGAAACATTCCTTTTATCCAACCTTGACCGGTTGGGATGACCAATAATCAAACCTCAGAGTTTTTGAAAAACTCCGAGGTTTGTTTTAGTAGATAAGAACGATTGTAAGGACGACTAAAGTCGTCACTACAGGGTCAGCGCCAGAAATGGGGGAAAACCAGCCGCAAGGCCAGGTCCAGGATCAGGCCGAGCATGAACCACATGCCGAAGGCACGGTTATTCAGGAAGGCCTGGGGGGCAAAGTATAGCGGCCAGCCGCCCTCCCCTCCGGGAAACCTTCCGGGCGGGTCTCGGGGCGGGGCTTGAGGAACTGCGGATAGAGTTTTACCAGGGTTGGAACTGCCAGGAAAACCAATAGCAGCACGGGGGTGAAGTATTTGGTGGCAATCAAAACGATCACTACAATATATGGAAGGATCATCATCGAAAGCACGGAATAGCGGGCCACTTTTTCACCGATAATGACCGGCAGGGTAAAGATCCGTTTGGCCCGATCCACCAGGACCTTATCGATGTGTTTTCCAAAAATGACCGTAGTCACACCCAGGACATAGGGCAGGCTGGCGAGAAGCACATTCCAGCTCCACACACCCGTCAGGACGTAGTAGCCGCCGCCGATCATGAGGGGACCCCAGACAATGAATACCGAGAGTTCCCCCATGGCGATGTACTTGAGCGGCCAGGTGTAGAACAGGACGAAGAAAGCGCCCAGGGCCAGCAGGATCCAGACAACCGGGTCATTCCGACGGAAAAAAACCAGGTAGAGCCCGCACAGTAATGCCAGGAATCCCGTCACGGCGAAATAGGTGAGGTGCTGGCGGCGGGTCATCAGGCCGTCTGCGATCGGCTGCGGCCCGTACATGGTGCGGTAGTAATTATCCTTGTCCACCCCGCGGGTGTAATCGGTGAAATCGTTGAAAATGTTATTGGAGGCGTGGGCAAGGACCAATCCGAGCGCCAGGATGATCCAGGCGAAGATATTCACAGGATGCTTATCGTGCCAGGCCAGCAAACCCGCCAGGACGGCGGAAAGGAAGGTCATCAAAAGGACGGCCGCGCGGGTGGAAATGAGCCATTTTGAGATTACATCCAATTTGTCCCATTCTTCTTTGGTTACGTTCGGTATAACGGTAAGGGCTTTTTTCCACATGGTGGTATTCATTGGAATTTGCTCCTGGAATTTAGGAATAATTTTCGGTTGATTATATGTATATCGCAAAGAAAAGATATCACACCAGAGTACCTAATCGCTGTTTCAGGGTTAAATTGTAGGAGTCAGGATGGCTGCTTTTCATCGCGACCGTTAAAACAGGCCGATTATACTTGAATATGGTATGATACGGCGGTTTGCTGTTGTGAGTTTTGTCACATAAACCGGTGACTTCCCGCAATAGTGATTGTGAGTCAAAGAAAATATACTAAAGAGAGTCTCTAAGCCCTGACCCGGGCGATTCTTCGCGGGACAGGGAACCCTAGTACGAAGTGGAGCGACGTTATGACCGAACCTGTACAAATTAGCAATCCTCCCTCCGTTGGCCCTCTAAAGCATGAGGATCTCTCCCTTTTAAAGGAAGTCGCCATGCGCACGCCCGGCGAGGCCCACCTGGAAATGTGCATCCAGTGCGGCACTTGCGGCGGGTCGTGTCCTTCTGCCAGCGCAATGGACCATACCCCCCGGGCTATTTTTGCCATGCTGCGGGCGGGGATGCGCGAGGACGTCATGAAGAGCAACACCCCCTGGATGTGCGTTTCCTGCTACTACTGCACCGTCCGCTGCCCGCAGGATATCCACATCACCGACGTGATGTACACCCTCAAGAACATGTCGCTGGAATCGAAACTGTACAATAATTCCACTGCGCCCGATTTTTCAAAGACCTTCATTTCCATGGTCGAGAGATACGGGCGCAGCTTTGAAATCGGCCTGGCAGGAATCCACAGCGCAACCCATCCGCGCCTGGCCGTCCGGCTTCCGCAGATGGCGCCCATGGCCCTGGGTATGCTAACCAAAAAGGGCATGTCACCCCTGCCTCCCAAGCGGATCAAAGGCATGGACCAGCTTAAGAAGATCTTGAAACGGGCCAAGGAATTGGAGGCTGAATGAACGATTATCTCTTTTATCCGGGCTGCTCAATGGAATCCAGCGCCAAGGCCTACCAGGCTTCACTGGAAGCTGTATGCAAGCCTCTCGGCATCAACCTGCATGAGATCGAAGACTGGAACTGCTGCGGCGCGACCGAATACCTTTCGCTGGATCTTCTGCCGGCCTACTCCCTCATCGCCCGTAACCTGGCGCTGGCGGAGCAGCAAGCCAACGGCACCAAGACCCTCATGGCTGCCTGCAGCGCCTGTTACCTGAACCTCTCGAAGGCCGACCACTACATGCATGAAGATAAGGCCTTTGGGAAGAAGGTCAATGAAGCCCTGGCTGCCGGCGGATTGCATTACGACCCGGGCGAGCTGGTAGTGCGCCACCTGCTGGATGTCATCTTCAATGACATCGGCCTGGACAAGGTCAAGGAAAAAGTGGTCAAGCCTCTGACGGGCTTGCGAGTAGCCTCTTACATCGGCTGCATGGTCCCCCGCCCGGATTACAACTCCCAGGTTTCCGATACCGAACATCCCTATGAACTCGACGACCTGCTGAAGGCATTGGGCGCCGAGGTCATCGACTTCCCCCTCAAGACCGCCTGCTGCGGCGGCCACATGACCCAGATCGGACCGGATACGGCCTTCGAGCTGATCCGCCGGCTGATCGCATCCGCAGACCAGTACAAGGCGGACGCTTTGGTGGCCCTCTGCCCGATGTGCCAGATGAACCTGGATGCCTTCCAGGGGCAGATGAACGGTTATTTTCACACCAATTACCACATGCCCATCCTGTTCTTCACCCAACTGATGGGGATTGCCTTCGGAGAAAGACCCGAAGCGCTCGGTTTTGGCTCTGAATTCGTCAGCGCCCATGATGCCATGCGCCGCATCGGAGTCCAGACACCCGAACCGGAAGCCGGGAAACCCGCACCCAAGAAACCGGCCGGTCTGCCCATGCCCCCGCAGCGCCCCCGCGCTGGAGAAAAAGTCGCTGTTGGTAAAGAGGAGGCTGCTTAATGAGCGCTGAAGAAAAGAAACCCGCCGAAAGAGTAGGCGTGTATATCTGCCACTGCGGCACGAATATTGCCGGAGTGGTCAACGTGGCCGAAGTGAGCAAGTGGGCCGCTGACAACCTGAAAGAACAGGGCGTGGTCGTGGCCCGGGATTACATATTGCAGGCATAACGGA
>CAWALN010000004.1:0-285353 GCA_963782935.1 uncultured Chloroflexia bacterium
ATACTGTTGATCTTGAAGCGCTTCAGGTCAATCCCGGCGAGAGTTGCGGGGTTGACCTGATGGTTCAGCTCAATTCCGGCAAAGCCGAGGGACTGGGCCGCCCGGAGGAAATCCGCGAAGACGGGGAAATTCTTCATCCCCCACATGCTGGAGAGAGAGGCGTCATAAAGCGGGGCAGACTGATCAACCATCATTCAACTTAACCTATGTACTCGGCGTTATTCAATCCATGCGTTTGGGAGGGTAACACCGATTAAGTCCGAAATCATCGGCAGATCCAGCAAACCGGAAAACTTCTCAATATAAAAATCTGCCCGCGCATCCCTTTCATAATTGAATGCGATGGTTTTCATTCCCACCGCCCGGGCTCCATCCAGTTCTTCCTGGAGGTGCCCGACAAAAACGGCCCGATCGACCGGCTGCCCCAGCTGCTCCAGGGCGGCCTGGTAGATCTGAGGAGCCGGTTTTTGGATGCCCACATCGGCCGAAGAGATGATCGAATCCCACACATCTCCGAATCCACCGCAGTGGAACCACTCCAACTTTATATGGAGCGGCACAGCAGTATCCGTGATTATCCCGAGCAAAAAACCATTTTCCTTCAATTTCCGCAAAGTTTCCGGCACACCTTCGAAAAAGGCGATATCGTTATCATCCTCATCCATCATTTGTTTGCCATGCTCGATCTGCGCCGGATCAGTAATACCTAGGAGGCGAAGGAAAGTCTCCCTGTACTGATCCCGGGAGATGCGGCCGTGATAGACCTTCCGTTTCAATGAATCTTTTTTAGCGGAAGGGACTTCCACGCCAGGAAGGCCCAGCTCTTCCAGGAAACACTGCAAATGGCGGCCGCGATTGGGCCGGTAATAGAGAATATCGCCGGCATCGAACAAGATGGCGCGGATTCCAGCCGTTTTTTCCGGGGTGCTTTTGGAGGAAACTCTTCTTGATTCCAGTAAAGGCAGCAATTCGCTTAAATTACTGATGACGGCATCGGGAGCGGAGCCTTCGTCCTTTTCGCCGTGATCGAAATCGTTGATGATCTGGACGACTAGGCCAAAACCAGCCTTCCGGGCTCCCATTATATCCCTGGCAATCCGATCGCCAATGTGAGCACAGGCTCCTGTAGGCACATTGGCCAAGCGGGCGGCATAGTGGAAAATGGCCGGGTCAGGTTTTCGTCGACCATACTCACTGGAAAGGATAATCGGTTCAAAATAATTGCAAATGCCATACTCTTTCAAATTTGCCGTCACCAGTCCATGGCTGCAGATATTACTGATCAGGCCGATCTTCAAGCCCATCGCCTGGACGGCGTTCAAGACCTGGGATACGTCAGCCCGTAACTCCCTTTGAAAAAACCTGCTTTCCAAATAGAACATCAACTCTTCGGCCACACCGGCCAGGCCGGCTTTATCGTATTTACGATCTACCAGTATGAACTCGCTCCAGACGTGGAACGGGACAATTCATCCATTAAATTGACCGACCAATGATGATAACGCTTATAGCCGATCGATACCAGCTCATAAAAATCCTTCTCACCCAGGCCCAGGTCAATCCCCCCGGAAAGGAGGCACTGCCTCAGGCCGGAAGCGGCCTGCAAGCGCTGCTCAGGGGTGTACCAGACCCTCTCGAGGGTACCGCCCATATCAAAAAATACCGCTTGAATACCCATACCCTGGATTCTCCAGTTTCAAAATTCCAATGAATTCGCCCGAATTAGCACCCTGGCGGGCGCATACATTAACCAGCTACTAACGGATTACTGCTAAAGAACACTCATTATTTCGGTGTCTATGGACCCGGCTTTGGTTTAATTGCGACCAAGTCCATAGACACCATTCAAACAGAGGCTACTTCAAAGGTTGCTTCTAAGGGGCGGAAAGTAATTCCGCAGCGAAGAAGTCACGGATCTTGCTGTTATTCGCCCAGGCATAGGCATCATCACTTGCCCAGACGGCGATGGATTTGATGTCAGGAGCGCCTTCCCACGCAGTAAGACTGTAATTACCAGGGAAAGTACCGACTTTATTCCAGGGTTCGAAACCATCTTGGGACATCGCAAATTTGATGAACAGCTTGGCGGCATTGGGGTGCGGGGCCTTATTGGCGATGGCAAGATAATTGGATTTCAATATCCCAATGACCGGTTTGATGGTCAGGCAGGGTGCCATGGCCAGTTCACCGCTGAGAGTGCTGTCATAGCTATCCCACCCGGTGAAACCATATCCGGGCTCCACAGCCTTGTCCATTCCCAGGGAAGCAAAGGCGGTATCGACTTCATCGCCACCTGGTTCCATCACTGGCTTATTGAGAGCCAGTTTTCGAAGGAATAGGTAGCCAGCATTCTCGGGAGCGACACCATAAGCATCTGGCTTGGCGGCTTCATCCGTGGTCCAGTCCTTGCCAAAATAGTCCTTGTAAGCGGTGGCCATATCGTCCCCGTGTTCCACGATCAGGGTGAATTTTGCGCCTGTGCTGGGATCAGAAAGGGGGTTTTCCAGGAAAATTTTTCCTACCAGGGAGGGATCGACAAACTGCCACCAGTTGGTAATCGGGCAACCATCGGTCCGGATCTCCTGGTTGTAGCCCCAGACATCGACAGAGTGGCGTTCAATGGCGGACGGGTCGCTCGGGGGTCACGGCCGGATTAGTATAGCCTGCAGGAGTGAACCACCAGATCCATTGATTAGGAATGAACTGGCCATAGAGGATATGCCCGTCGCTGTTGAACCAGACATCGCCAACGATATTGCCGGCTTCCTGCTCGGCCTGCATTTTAGTGGTTATGCCATCGGTATCGCCGCCATCCAGCTTGATATCCGGATAGAGCGCATTCCATGCATCGAGCAGTTTTTCGAACTTGGAAGAGTTGGCATAAACGGTCACTTTCCCTTCCTTCTTCGCGGCAGCTTCGACGGCTGCCCAATCTTCCGTGGCAGCCTGGTATGGGCCAAGGCCATTGGCCTTCGCCCAGGCTTCGGCATCGGTCAGAGGAGGCTCGGTCGCAGCAGGAGGTTGGGTGACGACAGGGGCTGTGGTTGCAGCGGGCAGGTTGAGTTACAACCGGGGCCTGGAGTTGTGGCAGCGGGGCCGCAGGCAGCGATGAAGCTGACCAGCAAAACGATTGTAAAAATCTTTGCAAACGCTTTCATATTCTTTCTCCTCAACATAGTTAGAAAAGGGTTCAGGATACAGACGACAATATTCTTCGTTGAAGAATTTCCTTCAGTCACCTCCTTCCACTTTCGCAATTTTTTCTTTCATAGCGTTGTTTGATCGCAAGGAAAACATCGAATTATCTTCATTGCGATCTTAAAGCGCCATTGGGTCAATTATTAATCAGGTTTCCACTTTCTTTGTCATAGAGATTGATCATTTCCGGATTGAATTTCAGCCAGACCTTTTCATCCATCTTGACCTTGCTGATGCCTGGTACCCGGATGGTCAATTCTGTATCGCCCGTTCTGGCTACGATGGTTGAATCGGCGCCCGAGGGCAGGACAGAATACGCATTGAATTCCACCGCCCCAGGGATAGGCTGTGTGGAAATGGAAATATCCTCCGGGCGGATGGCCAGAACCACTTTTTCGGGAGAGTTAGGACAATCGACCGTCACTTTAAATTTGCCCAAGATCCACAGAACCATTTCCGCTTACAGTCCCATCCAATAAATTCACCTTTGGGCTGCCGATGAAGTCGGCCACAAACAGGTTGGCCGGGAAATGATAGACCTTGTCGGGAGAGTCGATCTGTTGGATGACGCCTTCCTTCATCACGGCGATATTGGTGGACATGGTCAGCGCTTCCACCTGGTCATGGGTCACATAGATGGTGGTGGCGCCCGAATCGTGGTGCAGCCGTTTCAATTCCGTGCGCATGTCTATGCGTAGGCGGGCATCCAGGTTGGAGAGGGGTTCATCCATCAGAAACACCTTTGGGCGATACGCCAGCATGCGCGCCAGGGCAATCCGCTGCTGCTGCCCGCCGCTCATCTCGCGCGGATAGCGGTCTTCAAACCCTTCCATCTTCACTTCCGCCAGGGATTCCTTGACCCGCTTATCCATCTCTTCCTTGGGCATTTTCTGGATCTCGAGCGCAAAGGTGATGTTCTTATCCACTTTCATATGCGGCCAAAGGCATAATTCTGGAAGACCAGACCCAGTTCGCGTTTTCCGGACGGCACCGATATGCCTTTGTCGTGTGAAAAGACCAGCTTATCGCCGATGTAGATCTCGCCCCCATCCGGATCTTCCAATCCTGCCAGGCAGCGCAGCAAAGTCGTCTTCCCGCAGCCGGAGGGGCCCAGCAGGGTCAGGAAGGACCCGGCTTCGATTTCCAGGCTGACATTATTGACCGCCGCCACTTTTCCAAAATGCTTGCTGAGGTTTTTGATGGTGATGGTTGTGCTCATGTGTTCCTCTCCTAAAATCCAAGACCTTTTTTAAGGCTGCCGCCCTTGGTCACCCGTCCAATGATGAAGTTACCAAGCGCCACCAGCGCGATCAGGATCAAAATGACAATATTAGCCATCTGGCCGTCCCCGTTTTCGGTATAGAACATGGTCTGGCTGGCAAGTAATTGTGTAGCCGGGGTGACCAGTAGGATGATCAAAGACAGTTCACGCATAGTGGTAATGAATGTCAGCAGAAAGCCGGAAACAAAACCGCTGGTCGTGAGCGGGAAGATGATCTTCCTGAAACGCCGCCAGGCATCCGGCACCCGCCACCATGGCGGCCTCCTCCAGCTCATGGCCCACTTGCAGCATGGCTGAGACGCCTGACCGGGATGAATAGGGAAGATGTTTGGATACTGAAACAATGACCAGCAGGCAAAGGTCCCATACAATGGCGGTAGCGGGCCCAATTTCCTGGCGAACATGGCGATATAGACTGCGCCAAAGGCGATGCCCGGGATGACATAAGGAATGTAAGCCAGTTGCTCGACCAATTTTGAAAGGCGGGTACCCCTGCCTTTGACAATGGCATAGCCGAGGATGACACCCAGCAAGGCCGTGAAAAAGGCGGTAACAGGGACAAGCTTAATGGAATTCCAGGCGGTTGTATAAATCTTGGGGTTGAGCAGAACACCAGGCTCCCCATGGTTATATACTGTCCCCGGGCTCCAATCCAGTGCTGAAGGGTGAGGTTGCTGAAGGCGTAATTCCCATCGACCAACATCAAAGAGGAATAGATCAACAAGCCCAAGTGGAATGGCGATGACCAGGATCTGAAAAATGACCACGGTCGACCAGCATGACTTTTTCATTTTCCCAGCTTGCTCAGCTGAGCCATAAAACCCCGACCGCCGATGGTTTCGTAACTCTTGCGAGTGCCGACCATTTTTTGATTGAGCGAGATGGTGAGAATTGCAAACAGGATCAACACGATTGCCAGAATAAAAGCATCGGCTTTATCCCCAATCCCCAGGCTGCCGCGCAGCATGGTGGCAAGTACATAGTACTTGGCCGGTGTGCCCAGAATATTCGGACCGCCAAAGGTGCCCAGTACTTTGGAAAATGTCATGATGACACCGGAAAGAATCGCCGGGACGACCAGCGGGAAAGTGATCTTGCGGAGGATGCGCCAGCGGCTGGCACCCATCAGGTCACCCGCCTCTTCAAGGCTGGAATCGACCGACATTAATGCTGCAGAAACGAACAGGAAAAAGAAAGTGTAATAATGCAGGGCGCTGCAGATGATGATTGGCACCGGCCCATACGACAGCCAGTCTGGAGGGGCCTGCCCCACCAGGAATTCAAACACACCCGGAGTACCCGCCAGAAAGCCGGTTTTTGAAGAAAACCACCCAGGCCTGGGCCAGCGTCCAGGAAGGCATGATGTACGGGATCACCGCCAACTGGTTGATCAGTTTCCTGCCCGGCATATCGGTCCGCACCACCAGCCAGGCCAGCGCTCCACCAATCAACAAGGCGAGCAGGGTGGAGCCGACTGCCACGGTCATCGAATGCTGCAGAGGGGCTATAGGTGTAGATCTGGGCCAGCCTGCCGGTCAGCATCCTGACATAATGATAAATGGTCAGCTGTCCCGCCACAGCATCTGGATGTTGGGGGATGTCCGTGGGCCCCCAGACCACGGTGGTTCTGCACCAGTTGATACAACGGGATGACAACCATGACGAACATCAAGACCAGCATGACCAGCGAAAGGACAACTCTGGGAGTCTGGTCAGCCAGCTGATGAAACCGCCTGGAATTGGCTGTAAATCGTTGGCTAAAAGGTAACGGTGGTGAGGCAGCAAAATCCATTTGTATTCTCCTAGAATTCAAAATGCTCTCACGAGGAGGTAGAACCGTTGAATCTCTTAAGGCGATCTCGTAACTGGTCCAATTTATCCAGAGATGGGCATTACCTTTTCCTGATCGACCGAACTGAGGGCCAGCAACAAGGCATTGACGATTGTCATCGGGACAGTGAGGGAATGGAATTCGGAGACCGGTCCTCGGCGAGCGGAGAGAATGACATTTGCCTGGCTACCAATCATGGGACCAAGAGTGTCGGTCAAAAGAATAACAGGAGTGTTCTGCTGATTGGCATATTCGAGGACCATCTGCGAGACTGGGGGTCATGTTGAAAAAACCGATGGCGATGAGAAGGTCATTCTTATCCATCAGCATCAATGGCTCGAGTATCTCACGGCCGGAAACCTTCAACGGAATTACATGGTGGGCAAAACGGGTCAAACGGATTTCGAGCAAATCCACTAGGGAAACAGAGGGTCCCAAGCCAAAAACAAAAACGCGTGGGTGAGTCTTGAGCAACTCCACCGCCGCGTTCAGGGCCTTGTGATCCAATGTTTGAAGGGATTCAGTCAGGTAATCTATTTCGGAGGCGACCAGGCGCTCGAAGATATCTCCCCCGGTGTGCAGGTCATCCAGACGGCTGCGAAGGCGGGAAGAATGGGTCAGCCGGTGGCGGAAGTTCTCCTGGAGAGCCACCCGCATGTCGGGATAATTATCAAACCCGATCGTGCGGGCAAAACGGACCATGGTGGCTTCGCTCAAATCCAACCGCTCGGCTATTTCCCCCGCAGAGAGGAAGGCAGCTTCATCCTGATTTTGATTGAGATAATTGGCGATGCGTTTTTCGCTTTTAGTCAACTCGGGATAACGTTCACTGATCAACTGGCTGAAACCGACTGAGTTTTGAATTAACTGGTTCATGCTTTCACCTTATTTCAATTGTCACAATCAACGCTTTCAACAGGGGTAAATTTGAAACTTCACTTTCATTTGTCTATAATACAACAATTTTTCTTGAAATGCAAGTGTTCTTGCAAAAGACATGCCATTCGTCATATACATCCAAAGTCATTTTCCGTTTTGGAGTGAAGATTTTCTCAGCCTCAGGGGCCAAGCCCTGGCCAGGATGCCTTCATCGCCATTGTATTTCCAGAGCTGAGGATATTTTTTTACTACCGCCCAGGTGGCCAGCAGACAACCCACCCCGCCTGAAATGATCGAAATTGGCACACCCACGAATTGAGCCAGAAAACCGGATTCCATTTCTCCGAGTTGAGGGCCGCCTTTGAAGAATATCTGGGTGATGCTCATCATACGGCCGCGCATTTCATCCGGAGTGAGCAACTGCCTGACGGTATTGCGAATGATGGAACTCAAGCCATCGAAGGCTCCCACCAGGATAAGCGCAATCATGGTCAACCAGAAGGAAGTGGAGGCCCCAAAAAGAATGGTAGCCAGGCCAAAACCGGCCACAGACACCGAAATCAACATTCCCTGGCGGAGGAGTTTTGTTTTTTGGGAGAGATACAAGCCGACCCCATTGTGCCGATGGATTGAGAGGCTGAGAGCCAACCATATTGGATGGGGCCGACATGAAGGATGTCGGTTGCGACGAAGGGTAGAAGCGTATTGGCGGAGGAGAAGAAAGAGCCGAAGAAATCCAGGATCATGGCCGACAGGATAATGGGAGAATTTTTGATGAACTCAATGCCGGCGCGGATATCCCTCAACGCACCCCGCAACTCCAGGGTTTTATTTTCCACAATGGTGGGAATATCCCCCATAGCAATCAAGGCGGCAATGACCGCAAGATAGGAAACGGCATTGATCCAATAAGCCCACTGCAATCCCCAGAACGCAATGACCAGGCCGGAGATAGCCGGGCCTAAAATGCCGCCGACCTTGGCTGCAATCGAGGTGAGGCTGTAGGCGCTGGGTAAATCATCCCGCGGCACCAGCGAGGGGATCAGAGCTTGCCGGGCAGGGGTATCGAACGCCGACGGCTACGGACTGGACCGCCACCAGGCCAAATAACAGCCACAAGGTTACTACATCCCTGAGCCGTACTCACTCCCAGAACGAGCGCAACCAACCCCAACGCCACCTGGGTAAGGATGGTCAATTTTCGACGGTCAAACCGGTCCGCTGCCACGCCGGCTAGGAGAGAGAGCAGGATGATCGGCAGAAACCTAACCAGGCCGATGCCGCTGATCACCACGGGTTGGTCGGAAAGCGTGCGGAGATGCCAGTACAACGCCCACAGCTGCATCTGTGAACCGGCAATGGAGATTAGCTGCCCGATCCAATACAGCAGGAATGGCCTGGATTTGAACGCCGGAGGCATGACCATAATATATGGTTCTCATGGATCTGCACACCAGGAGAGCGATCGGGGAAAAAATCAAGCAATTCGGTCAAAGATCGGATGGCCGCTATCCGGTTCGAAACCATGATATCCTATTCCGTGGGAATGCGAACCAGAAGGTGGTTCGAAGAAAATCGCCATCCCATAGCCGGCCTTCTTACAGCCGACAATATCCTTGGAGAAGCCGATTACCCAGATAAGCGCAATGGGCCGGATCCACCTGCAAGCGAACAGTGCCGCCTCGATGAAAGGTTGCGGGAGCAGGTTTGCGCCGTTTCACCAATGAGGAAATAATGACGATATCAAAATACTTTTCCCACCCATAACCTTTCAGACTGGAGGGAATCTCACCCATGGAGATACTATTGCTGATGATACCAAGCCGATAACCGCGCTGTTTAATTCATTCAATAGGTTTCACCGGCGCCTTCCCTGGGACAGCCTGACCTTTGATCTCGAACCAGGCCAGGGTCAACTCAGGAGCCAGGGGACCCACCAACCAGGAAGGAAATTCAGGCAGGATCCAGCCGGTCCAGATCTCCGCCTCAGACAATTGAATAAGGTTCTGCTGGGCCCATTGACTATAGTCTTTATGGCGGAGTTTCAGTTTTTCCCAAAAAGCATCCGGAGCAGCTTTCATCCCCAACAAATCCAATATCCGTTTGGCCGCGGCCGCTGAACCGGTTCGTTCGCCACCCGGAGACGCAACGTGCCATTCATATCGAACAAAATCGCCTCGAATGGCAGGGACCATGACAGTTGGCATGGATTACTACTGCTTAATCCCGTTCAATATTTCTACAATCTCAGGCGCAACCCAGAGGGCTGCACCGGTGGTATCCACGACAAATCGCACACTTCCAACTGGGCCGGTAGGCAATCTTCAGCCATGATGAATTGATCTTTGAAAAAACGGTTACGGAAATAGGTAGGCTCATATTTCTTGCGGAAATCGATATCCCGGCTCCATTTCCGCTTCAACCGGACAGGATCATCGGTCAGGTAGACTACTTTAATCCCGATCAAGTGAACGACTTTTTCCAACAGGAAGGGGAAATTCCCCTCGATGAAGATGATATCCGCCGGTTCAATCTCAATCGGGGATCCCATCCGGTTTCAAGTGGCCATTACAGATCATGGCTGGAAGTGGCAAAGACAAAATCATAGCGGGGAATGGAAATCTTTTTTCCCCGGGTAATATCTTCCAGGCCTTGGCGAAGGAGGTTAAAGTGAAGGGCTTCCCTACCGAGGGTGAAAATACCTTTCGTTTCCGCGTTCATCCCGATCGGTCAGGAAATTATCCATTTCAATAGAGGCCGATCTTTTTTCCGTCGCTTAGGAAGGACTTACGCAGTTGGTCGACAATTTCTGTCTTGCCGGCTCCGGTGGGCCCTGCAATAGCCAAAAGGATGGGCGTGCCGCGGGCGGCAATGAGTTTTTTAACGCTGTCGATGAAAAGCCGGTCGACTTCTGCATTGGCGGCTTTGAACGCTTTGTAGCCGATCTCCTGGCAAGGATCGAAGGAGGCCTGTTTTTGCTCAAACCGGCGAAATGGTTTACCTCCAAAATGCGCCAGGACACTGCCGGTGAAATATTCGGTCCGATGGAGGAAAATAGAAACCCCGGATATCAAAATAAAAATTCTGCCTGACCCAATCAATCGAATAGTCCCCTGTCACCAGGCCAACCAGGAGCATACGGGTCAGAGCAAGAGCTCTTTCATCCAGGACAATGCGATCTCCCACTTTTGGTTTAATCTGAATGCTGTCATAAAAGAGGCGATCATTAACCTTTTTATCGATCTCAGCAGTTTGTTCCAGGGAAATGGAATCCCAACCCCCTGAAGGGACCAGGTTGTTCAAGCCGTAGCAAAACTCATACAGTTCCAGGTCTTGCAGACCAGGATTTATTGCCTGCATGCGCTCAAAGAGAATGGTTGAGAAGGTCCCGGGTTCGAAGAGGTTTTCGGTCATCTTTAATCAGGCTCCATATTTGGATATGCGCCCGGCATGGGCTAATGCGATCGACATCACTTCTTTGGCAAGAAAAGTACCCAAACTGCCATGCGCGGCAGGCGGTCTCGCCGAACTCAGGGATGCCGCTCATGCGAGCAAATTTAGAATACAAGAGGAGTAGGCACGGGATGCCAACTATGGGATTTGATCACAGCCGGGGTTGAGTGGTCGCCGCCGATAATGACCACATCGGGTTGAAGCGCCATCAAGCGATGCAACTGTGCATCCACCTCTTCGATGGCGCGGACCTTGCCTGAAAAGTCCCCATTCTCTCCGCAAGTATCGGTTTTCTTGACGTGAATGTAGAAGAAATCATATTCGTTCCAATGTTTTTCCAGGGCGCAGAATTCATCCGCGAGGGTGTCACCTTGCAGGTCCAACACCGTCATGCCGGCCAACCTGGCAACGCCCTTGTACATACCGTTGACGGCGATGGCCGCCGGATTGAGCCCAAAGATTTCCTGATACATGGGAATAGATGGGAATTTTGTAAATCCACGCAAAAGGATCATATTGGCCGGTTGTTCGTTGACCAGAAGCAAGCGGGCTTTCTCCACAAATTGATTGACGGATTGAGCCGTTCTTTCAGAATCCGGCTTGAGGGCGTGCATCTTTAGGGGCGGCACGCCGTTTGTTAACGGGTCGGTTTCGGTCAATGCATCCCCCAATCCCTGACCGCGGATGATAAAGGCGAAACGGTGTTCCTTCACCGGTTCAATGAAGAACTCGACGCCCGGCACTTTGATGGTCCGCAGGATACAAGCCAATTCCTGGCTCAACTCGGTGGGAAGCCGCCCGGCCCGGCGGTCGACCAGGTTGCCCTTCCGGTCGATGGTGCAGAAATTGCCCCGGGCAGCCACATCCCGAATCCCAAGATCAAAATCCACACCGAGGGCCTCCAGGGCGCCGCGGCCGATCTCATTTTCAATGGGGTCGTAGCCAAAGATGGCCAGGTGCCCCGGACCGCTGCCGGCAGTGATCCCCGGACCGACGGGAATGGTCAATCCCAATTCCGACCGGGTGGCGAGAGAATCAAGGTTCGGCTTGACAGCCGCCTCCAACTCGGTTCTTCCACCGGGCTCCTGTGGCAAACCACCCAAGCCATCCATGACGAGCATCACGATCCTGGTTTTGGCGGAAATAATCTTATCCTGTACAAACGAGAGAGACATCCAGCCTCCTCAACCGATTTCAACTCTATGGCCGATCCCGAATACAAAGGCGTCAAAAGTCTTCTGGATCCTGGCATAATTACAATCCCGATCCAGCGCAATACCGCGGCCTACACCGGTCACAACCTGCCCAATGCCAATCTCTTTCATCCTGGCATCCAGTTTCTCGAGCAGAACCGGGGCGCTACCCGGTTCAGTGCTGCGTCCATCAAGAATAAGATGGAGAAACACATTTTCCAAACCGGCTGATTTAGCCATTTTCAACAATTCCAACGGATACTCAATCGAGCCGTGGGAACTCTTTTCGGAAAGCAGACCGATCAAATGGAGAGCCGTGCCCCGGCCTTTGACCTCTTCAATGACACGGCAGAGAATTTCGTTGCTAAAGAAGGAGCCGGATTCCATGGCTTGTTCGAGGCGGACATCGTCCTGGAGGATCACCCGACCGGCGCCGAGGTTCATATGACCGGCTTCCGAATTTCCGGTCTTGTCCGGCTTGGAGCCCAACGGCTTCGCCGGAGGCGAGCAGGCAGGAGGTGGGATAGCGGCATGTCAATCCATCCCAGACCGGGGTTGAGGCAAGAAAGATGGGATTGGACTGATCCTGCCGGCCAATGCCCCACCCATCCAGGATCAGGAGAAGGACGCGCCGCGCGCCCGCCCCAGTTGTATCCCGGAACCAGACTGCATCCATCCATGCCAGATGGTTGTTCGAAATCAAGCGCGGAGAGAATGGTCGGGGCGCACATCTGCCAACTTTCCCTGATGCAGCTTTGCCTTAGGGTCGAGATGAGCATCGATCAGCAGGAACGGCACCGGATTGGTCGTATGAGCCACATGTGGCGACCCATCCGGATGGATCATCTCTTCAAGGTTGCCATGGTCGGCAGTAACCAGGACCACATAGTCTTCGAGCCATCGCCTGGCGGATTACCTGGCCGAGGGCCGCGTCGATATACTCGGCGCATTTTATTTTGGCGGCATTATTGGAGGTATGCCCGATCACATCCCCATTGGCAAAATTGGTTACAATCAAATCCACGTGATCCTCCATACCAGCGAGCACCCGGCCGTGTGACCTGTTCCAGGCTTAATTGCGGAACCTGGTCGAAGGGAAGCCCTTTGGGAGAAGGAATGCGGACATCCTCTTCGCCGGGGAAAGGAGTGCGGTTGCCGCCGTTGAAGAAGAAAGTGACATGGGCAAATTTTTCCGATTCGGCGGTATGCAATTGGCGCAAACCAGCGCGGCTGACCACCTCGCTCAAAGTGTCTTTGATCTGGGAAGGTAGGAAAGCTACCGGCAAGTCTTTGAATTTATCATGGTAAAGGGTCAGGATGGCAAAAGGAAGATTTTTGAAATCCGGTCGCGGAAACCGATCGAATCCCGGCTCGGTGAACGCTTCCGTCAGTTCGATCTCCCGCTCGCCCCGGCGGAGGCAAAACACGACAGCATCGCCGTCGTGGATCCGCCCGACCGGATTTCCTTGTGCATCGGCCAGTACAATGGGTTCGAGAGAATAATCCGACTGGCCCAGGGAATATAGTTCCTGGACACCCCTGGCAAGCGCCATGGCTCCACTGGTGAATTCAATTGCGATGGGAGCAGACTGGATCTGGATCGGGTAGACATAAGCAATCCTTTCCTTCCTTACCGGATCATGCTTTCGATCCGGATAGATATCCAGGAGCTGGCGGAAATTATTAATGATCAAATCCGGTCGATTTTCAGGGGTGATAGTGGCTTCAGCCAATTCTTCCGGGGAAATCATAATGATAACCATCCCAAAACCGGCTGCTCGGGTGCCGGTGACGTCCCGGTTCAGATTGTCACCCACATAGGCGCAGTGGCGCCGGATCCACCCCGGCGCGGCGGGCGGCTTCATGATAGATAGCCGGATGTGGTTTACGGATCCCGTAAATCGGAAGAAAGCACCACCGACTTAAAATAGGGAGCAAAGCCATCCGCCTCCAGCCAGTCGGGGATCTCACGGGTGCCGATCAGGTTGCTGATGATGCCGAGGGTATAGCCCCGTTGGAATAATTCCACCACGACTTCCTTACCTGCCTCCACCACCACTCTCCGCCCCATGGACTGGCGGAACTGATAGGTCAATTCACCGCCCAGGGGGGCGATCTTCTCGGGAGGAAACTCAGGCGCCAACCAACGGGTCCACATTTCAGCTTCAGGGGCTTCGGCCAGGTTTTCAAAGGCCCATTTACGATAGACCTTATAGCGCTCATTCAATTTCTGGCAGAAGGTTTCCGGTGATTTATCCGTGCCGACCAGTCCAACGATCCTGCTACGGGCCTGGGCCATGTGGGCCGGGTCCTTGATCAGGATGCGGAGGGTATTGCCTAAATCCAGGAAAATGGCCTCTATAGTATCCGGCATGGATTCTCCGTACTAACGGGGCGGGAAAATATCCAGGAGCTGGCGCATTTCCTGGATCACATAATCCGGACTGATCTCACCGGAAGGCGGTTCTTTTGCCTGGGTAGCGGGTTCATAAAAAGAGGATGAACATTCCGTAGCCGGCCGCGCGGGTGCCTTCGAAATCACGGACAGGGTTATCCCCGATATAAACACATTTGGACGGTTCGACCCCTATCCGGCGGGCAGCTTCCCAATAGATCTCCGGATTGGGTTTGCGGATGCCAACCTTGGAAGAAAGCACAACCGTCTTGAAATAGCCGGTGAGGCCATCTGTTTCGAGGTAATCGGGTATCTCTGTTTCGGTGATGGTATTGGCGATGATGCCCAATAGATAGCCTCGCCGGCTTAGCTCAATAATGGTCGTCTTTTGCATCCGCCCGGGGAACCCGGCGGCCATCACAATCCCGCCACAGGCGGGTCAGCTTACCGGAGAGAGGCGCGATTTTTCTCTTCAGGGAAATCCGGAAGCATCCATCTGGTCCACATCTCTTTTTCGGAGGCCTCGATCAACTGCTCTTTGGCCCGTTTTCGTAGGGCTTTATAACGACCGGCCAGTTTTTCGTAAAAAGCAGCCGGAGTGTCCACTGCGCCTGTTAAATCCACCAACCCCTGACGGGCCTGAGTCCTGAACTCAGCCTCCTCCAAGACGATCCGGAGTGTGTTTCCCACGTCCAAAAAAATCGCTTCGATGTTCTTCGGATTCAGCATATTCTTCCCTTTCTGGTGGTTGGGATGGCCTTCAGGCAAGCCTACATTCTGTGGACTTTTGAAACGAAGCTTTCATTTGCAAATAATACAACATTTTATATTAAAATGCAAGTACTCTTTCAAAAGGGTTGACAGATTGGGGAGGAGCGATTAAACTACGCCTAATTGTGCACACGTGTGCATATTTTCCACTAAGAAAACTCAATCCATGTCAATCACCATCAAAGATATCGCCAGGCAAGCCCATGTTTCGCATTCCACCGTCTCGCGAGCGCTGCGACGGCAGTCGTTTGATTTCTCAGTCCACTTCGGAGAAGATCCGTCAAACGGCTCTTGAGTTGGGATACCTCCCCAGCGCGGCGGCACGGACCCTCAAGACCAATCGTTCCCAGGCCCTGGGAGTGATCATGCGGAATGTGGACGACCCTTTCTTCGGCGAAATCCTGCAAGGGGTCGAAGAAGTAGCCCAGGCCAGCGGTTATAGTCTCTTCATGGCAGCCTCCCAGCCAGGAAGTGAACGCGAGGAAGCCCTGGTCCAGGCCATGGTGGAACGGCGGGTGGATGGGATCATCATTTGTTCCACCCCGGTTAGCTCCGATCAGAGCCGCCAACTGGCTCAATTCGGTGTCCCCATCGTGGTCATTAACAACCAGGCCGCCGAAGAATACCGTTATTCCATTTACCATGATGATGTGGACGGCAGCCGGCAGGTGACCCGCCACCTGATCAGCTCCGGTCACCGAAAGATCGCCTACCTGGGCAACGCCAGCTCCGGACGGAGCACCATTGAACGGCTGACCGGTTTCCAACAGGAACTGAAAGAAGCCGGCATCAAGATCCCGGACGAATATATCCATCAAATCCCGGGGGAGGACCGGCGGAGGGCCTGGCCGGAGTGGATCATTTCCTGCGCCTGCCGGATCCACCTACTGCCATTTTCTGTTACAACGATATGATGGCCATTGGAGTATTGAAGGGACTAAAGAATGCCGGCATGCGTGTCCCAGAAGATATGTCGGTGGCGGGATTTGATAATATTCTCTTTTCCGCTTATACCAACCCTCCCCTGACCACATTCGACCAACCCAAGCATTTCATCGGCGCAGAAGCGGCGCGACTGGTATTGGGTCTTCTCAAAACCGAGTCCAAATATGAAGCTTCCGGAGAGCCGGAAATTCGCAGACTGCGGGGACAACCTGCTGATCCGAAACAGCACTGCCGCCCCATCCCACGAAGGAGGAAAAAACACACAATGATCTCATCCAATCTCAATCTTGAGCCCGCCTCAATTACCAGGCAGGATGATGTTGAATACGGCTTCGTTCAAACGGCGGCCGGGCGACGACTGGCCATCCTGGCACCGCGGGGATGGACGGGTTTCTCCAATTTCGAGGGAGAGGCCAGCGAGCAAGGCCAGAAAACTCTCTGTATTTGCAGACCAAGTCCCCAAAACGCGACTGCGCTAAGGCTGCATCTAGCCTGGTTGCAACCAAAGTTGCTCGGACTGCGAACTTCGGCCGGGTTGGGTGACAGGTTGGGCCTGGCCACACCCGGTCACGTCCGCGCCATCCGGGGAACGAAGGGAAGAATAGCCCCCATTTTCGCCCAACAGTCCATCCGTGAAATGACCCGGACCGGCCGCACTCCCCAGCAAGTAATGGATGATGCCATGTGGGGCATTTTCTCGGAAGGGTGGCAGGAAGGGTTTGGGGCAGACGCGGACCATTTGAAAACCGCAGAAGATATAGATGCCTGTCTGGAAGCCGGTTTCACCTTTTTCACCATCGATCCGGGCGCTTATGTAGAAAATGGGGCAGAGACTGCGACCGAAGGAAAACTGCGCGAGATGGCTGCGTTTTTACCGGCGGAGGTCCAGACCTACCGGAGTGGCCTCAAAGGGAAGACATTCGATATTGACGGATTGAAAATCTCTCTCACGGAAGAGATCCTCCTTAAAGCTGCTGTGAAATATGGGAAGGCGATTGCCCATGTAGCCGAGATGTACAGGCACTTGTGCCAGGTCACCGGGGACCGGCCCTTCGAGCTGGAAGTTTCCGTCGATGAGACCGATCAACCCACCTCGCATGCGGAACATGTGTATATCGCCAGCGAGTTGAAACGGCTGGAAGTCAAATGGGTCAGCCTAGCGCCGAGGTATGTGGGACGGTTCGAGAAGGGTGTGGATTATATAGGCAATCTGGCTGCCTTTGAAGCCGATTACGCCGGTCATGCGGCCATTGCTAACCACTTCGGGCCGTATAAACTCAGCCTGCATTCCGGCTCGGATAAGTTTTCCATTTACCCGATCGCAGGGCGCCTGTCTCACGGGCTGGTCCACTTGAAGACTGCCGGAACGAGCTACCTGGAGGCTTTACGCACAATCGCGTCAGTGGACCTGGAATTATTCCGGGAGATTTATATCTTTGCCAGGGAACGCTACGATACGGATAAGGCCAGTTACCACGTCTCGGCGGAACTGGGTCGTGCGCCTCTGCCGGAAGAGATAAAAGATTGGCCGGGCCTGTTGGATCAGTTCGATGCGCGGGAAATCCTGCACGTCACCTTTGGCTCGGTCCTGACGGAAAAGGACTCTGCCGGAAACAAGCGCTTTTACGACCGCCTGTTTAGCGCATTGAACTCAAATTCAGAGGCGTACGCGAGCAACCTGGAAAAACATTTCAACAGGCATCTGAAGCCTTTCATGGGCTTATCTAGCCGAGTAGAAAGAGGCAGCATGGACACTTCCACCTTTCCGACCCTCTTTGATCTCTCCGGAACGACCGCCGTTGTGACCGGAGGCGCAGGCGTCCTCTGTGCAGAAATGTGCCGGGCGCTGGCAGCCGCGGGAGTCCGCCTGGCTGTCCTGGATTTGAACGTCAACGCCGCCGAAGCCCTGGCAACGGAACTCCGTTCCAATGGGGCGGATGCGATAGGTGTCGGCTGCAATGTACTGGATAAGGCCAGTATCGAAGCTGCCGCAGAGACGGTTTCGAACCGCTTTGGGCAAGTGGATATCCTGATTAACGGCGCGGGTGGTAATAAGCCTCAGGCCACCACCAACCCGGAACAATCTTTTTTTGATCTGCCGGCTGAAGCGCTTCAATTTGTCTTCAATTTGAATTTGATAGGCGTCATTCTCCCGTCGCAGGTCTTCGGTAAATTAATGGCAGGGCAAAAGTCCGGGGTAATCCTGAACATTTCCTCCATGAATGCCTTCCGGCCTCTCACCCGCATCCCGGCTTACTCGGCTGCGAAAGCCGGAGTGAGCAACTTCACTCAATGGCTGGCCGTCCATATGGCCCAGGAATATTCTCCCAATATCCGGGTCAATGCCATTGCGCCTGGTTTTTTCGTGGGAGAACAGAACCGGCGTTTGCTTTACAATGAGGACAACACTTTGACCCCCCGCGGCCAATCCATCCTCAATCACACACCCGCGGGACGATTCGGAGTACCGCAAGACTTGTTAGGGACGGTTTTGTGGCTGCTTTCACCGGCGGCTGCCTTTGTCACCGGGATTGTCGTACCGGTGGATGGTGGATTTTCTGCTTTCAGTGGGGTCTGAACCATGGTCATTGGAAAAGGATCTAAAGATCGTTTTTTGGATGAGACCGAAGTTGGCTCGATCGTCAGTGAAGCCCTGGCTACGCTTCCATTGGAGGGGAAAAGGGTCCTTATAATCATCCCGGATGGGACCCGGACGATGCCCATGCCGCTGATGTTCGGTTTATTCGAGGCAATGGCAGGCTCCCGGGCAGTCTCCTTGGATTACCTGGTGGCGCTGGGGACGCATTCCCCCATGAGCGACGCCCAACTGAGCCGCCTGGTGGGCCGGCCGGTGGTCAACGGCAAGGCCGGTCAAAGCCACATTTTCAACCATCAATGGAATAATCCGGATACTTTCAAATATATCGGCACCATCCCGGCGGAGGAGATCGGCCAGATCACCGGGCGGATTGATGCAGCAGGATGTGCCGGTTAACCTGAATAAATTGATCTACGATTACGACCAGCTCATTATTTGCGGACCCGTTTTTCCACATGAGGTGGTGGGATTCTCCGGCGGGAATAAGTACTTCTTCCCCGGCATTGCCGGACCGGAGATCATTAACTTCACCCACTGGTTGGGCGCAGTCATGACCAACTATAAGATCATTGGGAGTGGATACACGCCTGTGCGAGCCGTCATTGATCGGGCAGCTGAGTTGATTGACCGCCCGGCGAGCTTGTTTCAGCCTGGTGGTCACTCACGCCGGTCTGGCAGGGATCTTCTTTGGCCCGGCGAAAGAGGCCTGGCAGGCTGCGTCAGCATTATCCGCCCAAACCCACATCACCTACGTGGAAAAACCCTACCAACGGGTCCTGTCGATCATGCCTGAGATGTATGATGATTTATGGACGGCTGCCAAGGGCATGTACAAAATGGAGCCGGTCATTGCCGATGGAGGCGAAGTCATCATCTATGCGCCTCATATTACCGAAGTTAGCTATACCCACGGCAAGCAGATCGACCAGATCGGGTATCACTGCCGCGATTATTTTATGAAGCAATGGGATAAATTCAGGCATTTTCCTGGAGGCGTGCTGGCCCACTCCACCCATGTCAAAGGGATGGGCCAATTTGATCCGGAGACCGGGAGAGAGACTCCCCGCATTAATGTAACCCTGGCAACCGGCATCCCACCGGAGCGCTGCCGGAAGATCAATCTTGGTTATATGGATCCTGCCACCATTCAACCAAAGGAATGGGAAGGCCGGGAGGCAGAGGGGATACTGATCGTTCCGAGGGCCGGCGAAATGCTATATCGAATAAAGGAGAAAACTCATGAAATATAAAATGGGTGTTGTTGGACTGGGTGTGATGGGCCATAACCTGGCATTGAATATGGAACGGAATGGTTTTCCGGTGGCGGGGTATGACCTGGATACCGCCAAGACCCAGGCATTCCTTAAAGGTCCAGCGGCCGGAAAGAAGATCATCGGTGTAAATTCCCCGGCTGAACTCATGGCAGCGTTGGAGAAACCCCGCCGGATCCTGATGATGGTGCCGGCCGGATCGCCGGTCGACAGCGCCATCTCGCTCCTCAAAGAGCATATGGAACCGGGCGATATCCTGATCGATGGAGGCAACTCCTATTTTCTGGATACCGAGCGGCGCAACCAGGAACTGGAGAAGGAAGGTTTCAACTTCATCGGTACCGGTGTATCGGGGGGTGAGGAAGGCGCTTTATGGGGGCCATCCATCATGCCTGGAGGCCAGAAGCCAGCCTGGGAGGCGGTCGCGCCGATCCTGCGGGCCATGGCTGCCAAGGCAGAGGATGGACAGCCCTGTGTAGCTTATATGGGACCCCGCGGCGCCGGTCATTACGTCAAGATGGTCCACAACGGCATTGAATACGGAGACATGCAGCTGATCGCAGAAATTTACGACCTGCTCCACCGAGGGCTGGGACTCTCGCCAGCCGAACTGCATGAGGTCTTTGCCGGCTGGAACGACGGCAAGCTGAAATCATACCTGATCGAGATCACGGCAGATATCTTCACCAAAATGGATCCTGATACCGGAAAACCTTTGCTCGACTTGATCCTGGATGAGGCTCAGCAAAAAGGCACCGGAAAATGGGCCTCCCAAAATGCGCTCGACATCGGCGCTCCCATCCCGACCATCAACGCAGCCGTGGAAAGCCGGATCCTGTCGAGTCTGAAATCACAACGCCTCAATGCCAGCAAGATCATTGCCGGACCGGAACTTAAATCTAAGGGAAAGAAACAGGCTTTGATAGATGCCGCCCGGGATGCGCTCTATGCCAGCAAGGTCACCTCCTATGCCCAGGGGTTGGGATTGCTGCGGGCGGCCTCGGATGAATATAAATACAACCTGGATCTGGGAGAAATTGCCCGGATCTGGCGGGCCGGCTGCATCATCCGGGCCAGTTTGTTGGACGATATTACCGCGGCGAATAAACGCCAGCCTTCCCTGGCCAACCTGCTGTTGGATGAAACCTTCCGTAAAGAGGTGGAAAACCGCCAGGAGGCCTGGCGCTTGGTTATCCAGACCGCCGTGGGGATGGGCATCCCGGTTTTGGCCCTGAGCGCATCCCTGGCCTATTTTGACGCCTATCGAAGCGAGCGATTGCCAGCCAATTTGACCCAGGCCCAGCGGGACTATTTCGGGGCTCACACGTACAGGCGGGTGGACAAGGAAGGCACATTCCATACCGAATGGACTACCAAAGGAGAGGATTAATCATGAAATACGGCCTGAACATTCTTCCTAATGGAGCGCTGGACTTTCTCTCCCTGGGCGCGCTGGTCAATCGCCTCGACCCGGGGATTGTGCCTTTCCGTAAAGCCACTCAATGCCAGATCCATGTGAGCGGCGGCGAATTCAATTGCGCCGCCAATCTCTCGGACTGTTTCCGTCTGAAGACCGGCATCGCTACTGCAATGGTGGATTATCCCATCGGTGACCTGATCGCCGAACGGGTGCGGGCGATGGGCGTGCGTCCATTCTACAAACAATTCAAGCATAACGGTGTCAACGGCCCCAATATGGCGACGGTCTACAGCGACCGAGGCTATGGGGTGCGCGCACCGGTTGTGTTCTACAACCGTTGCAATGAAGCCGCGGCTCAGATCAAACCGGGCGATTTCGACTGGCAGGCCATCTTTGCGGAAGGCGTGCGTTGGTTCCACAGCGGCGGTATCTTTGCTGCCCTTTCCGAAACGACCGGCGAGGTCATCCTTGAAGGCATGAAAGCCGCCAAAGCCGCCGGCGCGGTCACATCCTTTGACCTGAATTACCGGGCCAAATTGTGGAATATCTGGGGCGGGCAGGAACAGGCCCAATCCACCCTTCAGAGGATCGTTGAGAACGTGGATGTGTTGGTGGGGAACGAGGAAGATTTGCAGCTCGGCCTGGGCGTCCGCGGCCCGGAAGTGGCGGCCAAATCCAAGCTCGACCCGGCGGCTTTCTTCGGCATGATCGACGCAGTCGTGAATAAGTATCCGCAAGTCAAGGTAGTTGCCACCACCTTGCGAGAAGTCCATTCGACCAACCGCCATTCCTGGGGCGCGGTCGCCTGGATCGATGGGCAGTCTTACGTCTCCCCCACCTGCGAGTTGGATATCTATGACCGGGTCGGCGGAGGCGATGGTTTCGCATCCGGCCTCTTCTACGGATTGCTGAACGGCGAGTCCGAGCAGGAAGCGGTGAACCTGGGTTGGGCTCATGGCGCCCTCCTGACCACCTTCCCGGGTGATACCACTATGGCGACGGTGGAGCAGGTCCGTTCTTTTGCCAAAGGTGGATCTGCCAGGATTCAAAGGTAATTCATTCGTGGCATCTCCGACCGGACCGGTGCCACGAATTATTTTCTCACTCATATGCACACGTGTGCAAAACCGGGATAATCTTTTCAACCAATCAGAAGGAGAATACACAATGGAAATGATGAAGGCTTATGTTTTCAAGGATGTCGGCAATCTTGTTTTTGAAGAAAAGTGCATCCCCCACGTAACCGAACCTGATGATGTGCTACTAAAGGTCAAAGCCGTCGGTATCTGCGGATCCGACATCAAGATCATCGAAGGCAAACATCACTTCAGGCCGAATACCATTCTGGGCCACGAATTCTGCGGGGAAGTCGTCGAGATCGGCTCGCATGTCCGCCACGTCAAGCTGGGCGACCGGGTCGCCATCGATAATAATATCCGCTGCGGTTTCTGCTCATTTTGCCGGATGGGCCTCACCAGCCAATGCGTCGATATTAAAACCAGCGCCCTGGGAGTGATGCGGGACGGCGGCTATGCCGAATATTGTCTCGTTCCGGAAAAGCAATGTTTCGTCTTGCCGGATTGCATTGACGATATTCTGGGGACACAGGTGGAGACCCTTGCCACGGTGGTCAACGGCATGAATACCCTCCTCATGCTTCCCTATGATTATGTTATGATTTTGGGCTTCGGACCGATCGGCTACCTTTTCGCCCAGTTTGCCAAGAACATCGCCGCCAAAGTTGCTGTCACCGAGATCGACCCCTTCCGCATCAGTGTCGCCAAGGAATGCGGGTTGACCGTCTGGAACCCCAATGAAGTCGACGTGGTCGAGAAGATCACCGAATTCACCTACGGTCGCAAGGCCGATATCGTCATCGAAGCCACCGGAAATGCCCTCGGGCAGGCACTCCAATGTGTGACCCCCGGCGGAAAAGTGCTGCCGTTTGGGATGGACTCTTCCGTCAACGTAAATATCGTTCCAAATGATATCACCCGCTATGCCACCAAGATCCTCGGCCTGTACTTGGGCCAGAACACCATGGTGCCATCCATCCGCCTCTACCAGGAAAATCGGATGAACATGGGACCCTTCTTCACCAAGGTGATTCCGTTCGATGAAGGTCTTGGCGCCTTCGATATGCTCGGCCTGGATATGAAAACCCTCCAGCACAAGCCCAAGAGCGCGATGAAGATCGTCATGAAATTCTAAGACGTCGCGGGTATGTTGTACCTGTCCTGATGGCCCCTATCAGGATCGTGCCCATACTGGTAGGGGCACACAATTTTGTGCCCTACGAATTCGTGACCCAACGAAATTCCGAACCACCAAAGAGGAGATACATGGCCCAAAAAACAAAGATCGCTGTCATTGGGACGGGCCGCATGGGAAGTGTGCATGTCCGCAACATCGCCAGGTCCATCCCTCAAGCGGACCTGGTCGCGTGTGTGCGATCTCCGCCTGGAAGTTGCCCAGGCGCTGGCCGATGAACTTGGCATTCCCCGCGTGGTCAAAGATTACCACGAACTGCTGGCTGACCCGGAGATCGAAGCCGTTCTCATCGCCACCAGCACACCCGCCCATGCTGCCATCATGAAAGATGCGGCTATGGCGGGAAAGCACATCTTCTGCGAAAAGCCCCTCGCCCTTGAACTGGATAAAATTGACGAAGTCCTCGAAGCCGTCGAAAAGGCCGGGGTCAAACTGCAGGTTGGTTTCAACCGGCGCTTCGACAAGAGCTTCCAACACGTCCATGAGATCGTCACATCCGGAGAGATCGGCCGGCCGTGCATCCTGCGCATCACCAGCCGCGATCCGGATTTCCGTCCATGGATTACATGCGGGTATCAGGTGGCATGTTCCTCGACATGACCATCCACGATTTCGATATGGCCCGCTTCCAGGTCGGCGAGGTCGAGGAGGTTTATGCCAGCGGCGGTGTGCTGCTCGAGCCGGAACTGAAAGAGTTTGGTGACATCGACACAATGCATGGTCACCCTCAAATTCACCAATGGAGCCGTGGGTGCCATCGACAACAGCCGCAAAGCCGTCTATGGCTATGACCAGCGTCTGGAAGTGTTTTGCTCGAACGGCACAGCCATGGCGAATAATGAAGTTCAGGAGAGTGTTACCGTGAGGGGAAATCAGGCCGGCTTCCTCTCGGCGAAACCACCCTATTTCTTTATGCAGCGTTACGCACCCAGTTATGCCGAGGAAGTTAGAGAATTCGTCGAGATGTGTTCACGAAGACAAGCCGACACCTACAACCGGAGCGGATGGACGCGCCGCCGTGGCGCTGGGTTACGCGGCCTGGAAGTCATATCATAAAAATTGCCCAATCAAGTTGAGTGAATTCAAGAAGAAGATAAACTAGATGAGACTGGCCTTTCACGGAGCAACCACAATAACGAGCGATCTCGAGACCGATATCGCCATCACCGCCCGCGCAGGGTTCAAGGCGCTGGAGGTGTGGGCAGCTAAAATGGACCGCTACCTGGCAACGCACACGCTGGCAGATCTCCAAACATTGTTCATAAATCAGTGATATATTGCCGCTCACCTTCAATTCGATTGAGTTCATCGCATTTCGTGGGAAAGAGTTCGCTCAAGTTGAAGCGCGTCTTGCATGAATTGGGCAAGATCGCAAAAGCTATCGGCTGCCCAACGATTGTGGTTGTAGCCTAGCCCTTCCCCCGACCGAAATATTTCAGTGGGCTGAAGTGAAGGCCGAGTATGTCAAAGTATTGCGCAATTTAAGCGACATTGCCGGCCAATACAGCGTCGGACTATCACTGGAGTTCTTAGGATTTGGGTGGTGCAGCGTGCGCACGCCCCGGGCTGCGTACGAGATCATTCAGAAAGAGCGACCGCGATAACGTCGGCCTGACAATTGACGCAGCTCATTTTTACAGCGGCGGCGGGTTGATTAAGCGAGCTGGACCAGCTCGACCCGAAGCGAATATTTGCATTTCATCTGAATGATCTTGAGGATACTCCGAAGGAAGCCGTCACCGATGGCACCCGCCTTTTGCCGGGACTGGGAATTGTGCCGCTCGACGAGATATGCGCACGGATGAAACACATCGGCTATAGCGGGCCATGTTCCATCGAATTGTTCAGACCGGAATATTGGGGCTGGGATCCCCAAGAATTGGCGTTCAAAGCCCGTACGGCTGCGCTCAAGGTGCTTTCACCTTATTTTATAGTCGAATAAATACAGGAATTAAAAATCCATCAATGTAAAGAGGCCGAGATGAAAAGAAAAGTGAAAATTGCTGTAATTGGGACCGGGACGCATGGGCAGCGTACACACCCGCAATATCGCACGACTTATCCCCGAAGCAGATCTTGTCGCTGTCTGCGATATTCGGTTGAATGTCGCCCAGGCCGTGGCTAACGAACTCGGCATTCAGCGTGTCGTCAAAGATTACAACGAACTGTTGGCTGATAAAGAGATTGAAGCCGTCCTGATAGCTACCAGTACGGACACGCACGCATCCATCATGGAAGATGCAGCTACGGCCGGGAAACATATCTTCTGCGAAAAACCGCTGGCTATGGAATTGGAGAAGATCGACCAGGCGCTGGCAGCGGTCGAGAAAGCAGGCGTCAAACTGCAGGTCGGATTCAACCGCCGCTTCGATAAAAGTCTCCAACGTGTGAAAGAGATTGTTACCTCGGGCGAGATTGGGCGTCCGTGCATCATGCACATCGTCAACCGGGATCCAGACTTCCCGAGCATGGAATTCCTGCGGGTCTCCGGTGGAATCTTCCTGGACCTGGCCATCCATGATTTCGATATGGTCCGCTTCCAGCTTGGCGAGGTAGTGGAAGTATATGCCGCCGGCGGGGTATTGATCGAACCGAAATTGAAGGAGTTCGGCGACCTCGATACAGATGTGGTCATCCTAAAATTCGCCAACGGCGCAGTGGGCACGATCGATAACAGCCGCAAGGCCGTTTACGGGTACGACCAACGCCTGGAAGTATTCTGTTCGAACGGCACGGCTATGGCAAATAATGAGATCGAGACAACAGCCGTAAAGTTCAATCAGGACGGATACCTCTCCGCCAAGTCCACCTTACTTCTTCATGCAGCGTTATGCTCCCTGCTATGTAGAGGAGGTGCGGCAGTTCATCGAATGCGTGCGGGAGAACAAACCGACCCCGACGACGGGAAGCCGATGGCCGCGCGGCAGTCGTCCTGGGCTATGCCGCCTGGAAATCCCTGAGTGAAAACCGGCCTGTCAAAGTCAGTGAGATCGGATAAGGGTTTTCATACCAGATTGGTATTGAACAGTGACTGAACTCATTCCGTCCACCTTCCGAAGAGCAGTACTTGAACTGCATCCGCTGCGGGTTATGCCTGGCCGTCTGTCCCACTTACCGGGAATACCTGAGCGAGACGGCCTCCCCGCGCGGCCGGGTGGCGTTGGCCCGCAAAGGCCTGGAAGGCGAATTGGTTCTCAGCCCCAACCTGTTCGAGCAGATGTACGCCTGCTTCGATTGCATGGCTTGCAATGAAATCTGCCCAGTGGGGATCAAACCGGCCGAACTGGTGCTGGCCATGCGAGACTACCAGGAAGAGAAACAGCCAACCTCCTGGAAAAAGACCCTGTTTGAGCGGCTCCTGCCCCATCCACGCCGATTGGAATTCTCCACCTGGCCATTGCGGCTGTATGAGCGACTCGGGCTTCGCCGGCTGGTCTATGCTTTGGGGTTGAGGAAAATACTTCCACCCAAGCTCAGGGACATGGAAGCGCAGTTACCGCGCTTGCCCCAACGGCCTTTGAGGCAGGTCCTTCCCGAGACCACGCAGGCCACCGGCCAGGAGCTCCGGAAGGTGGGATTCTTCCTGGGGTGTGTCCAAAGCCTGATGTTCAGCGAAGAAAGTGCTGCCACCGTCCGGGTGCTGGCACACAATGGCTGCACGGTCATTACACCCAGGGAAACTGTTTGCTGCGGGATGCCGGCGCGAGGGTACGGACGGATCGACCTGGCTCGGCAGCAGGCCCAACAAAATATCACCCTGTTCGAAAAAGCCGGCCCTGAATTCATTATTACGGATTGCGCCACCTGCGGCTCTATGCTGAAAGAGTATGGCACAATCCTGGCAGACGATCCAGCCTGGGCATCCCGTGCAGCCGCCTTCAGCGCCAGGGTAAGGGATATCAGCGAATTCCTGATGTCGATCCCACTCGAAAAGCCGCAAGGGCGGGTCGAGGCAGAAGTCACCTATCATGACCCGTGTCACCTCCGGCGAGGCCAGGGCGTATGGAAGCAGCCGCGGGAATTGCTGAAGATGATCGATGGAATTGAGTTCGTCGAGCTACCCGAAGCGGATTGGTGCTGTGGTTCCGCCGGAAGCCAGCTCATCACCCATTATGAAACCTCTCTCAAAGTTTTGGAACGGAAAACCGGCAATATGGCGAGCACACAGGCTGACTACATTGCCTCGGGCTGCCCGGGCTGCCAGATGCAGCTAACCCTTGGGGTCAAGCAGGCCGGGCTGGAAATGAAAGTGATCCATCCCATCGAACTGCTCGACCGGGCTTATACAACAGGAAAGAAAAAATGATGGAAAAGAACATCCTTGTTCAATTGGAAAAAATCGTCGGCCCGGAAGGCGTGCTCCATTCTCCTGAAGACCTGGCCGTATACAGCTACGACGGGGCTTTCGATAAGGGCTGCCCTGAAGTAGTAGTCCTCCCGACGACCACGGAACAGGTCAGCCGGATCGTCCAATTGGCGGCAGTAGAGCGTATACCGGTGGTCACCCGCGGGATGGGGTCCGGTCTTTCAGCCGCCTCCGTCCCCTTCCAGGGAGGCATCGTACTGGCGATGACTCGGATGAACCGCATCCTGGAGATCGATCAGGCCAATGCCATCATCCACGTCGAAACGGGGATCATCACCGCCGAGATGCAGGCCGCGGTGGAAAAGGTGGGACTTTTCTATCCACCCGACCCATCCAGCAACCGCCATTCGACCATCGGTGGAAACATTGCCTGCAACGCCGGCGGACCGCGCTGCCTCAAATACGGCGTGACGGGGGATTATGTCCTCGGCCTGACGGTTGTCCTGGCAGATGGGCGGATCATCCACACGGGCGGCAAGTGCATCAAAGATGTGGTCGGCTATGACTTGAACGCCCTCTTCACCGGCTCCGAAGGGACTCTGGGCGTGATCACCGGGGCCCTGCTCCGCCTGGTGGCCAAACCGAAAGTGGCCCGAACAGGCCTGGTGGAATTCTCCCATTTGGACGATGCCTCCCGAACTGTCAATGCCATCCTTTCCGCCGGGGTTGTACCGGCTACGCTCGAACTGATGGATGAAACCGCCATTGCCTGCATCGAAGAAGGGATGCACCTGGGTCTCCCGTTGGACGTGGAAGCCATTCTGCTGGTGGAAACAGACGGTTCCGACGAAGCTGCAGTGCTACGAGATATCGAATCCGTCGCCGCCATTTGCAAAGAAAACGGGGCCAGGCAGATCAGGGTGGCACAGGACGAAACCGAGCGGGCCAACCTATGGAAAGGCCGTCGCTCCGTTTCGGCAGCCATCGCCCGCAAGGCTCCCAACAAATTGGGCGAAGATATCACCGTGCCGCGCAGCGCCATCCCGGCAGCCATCCAGCGCCTCAAAGCCATCAGCGCCAAATACGGCCTGCCCATCGTCGTCTTCGGGCACGCCGGGGACGGCAACCTGCATCCCAATATCCTCTTTGACCAGCGCATTCCGGGACAACGGGAGAAAGTCGAGCAGATGGTGCGGGAGGAATTTGCAATTTCGCTGGAATTGGGGGGAACGCTCTCAGGGGAGCACGGCGTGGGCGCATCCAAACGTCCGTATATGAATGAAGCCCTCGGACCCATTTCGATTGAGATCCAAAAGCGCATCAAACAAGCGCTAGATCCAAACAATATCCTCAATCCAGGCAAGATCTTCCCGGATTAACCTATATATTCAAAGGAGTGAAAATGACTACAACCAATGTACCTAAAGGATTTCTTTCCACGGATCAACCCGACCTCTTTTTCGAGGATAACGGGGTTGGACGCTTGAAGAAGGAAGTCTGGGACGCCAGCGACGAGCAGATCGATGCCATCCTGGAGGACTACGGCATCCCATCGCCGGTGGAGTGGGCCAAACCCGGCTCCTATATCCAGACGACCACCCGTTGGCAAGTGGAAGAGAACCGCAAAAAGAACGACGTGGTTTTCATCCCGGTCGGCTGCACCGAACTGCACGGGCGGCATCTGCCGAGCGCGGCGGATACGCTTTACGTCAGCGCCATCTGCGAAGGAGTACGCCGCTTCACCGCCAAGAGAGGCGCCCCGATCAACCTGGCGCTGCCTCCGCTGAATTACGGCGGACATCCCTTCCATCACCTGGGAATGCCCGGGACGGTGATCGTTCGCGAGCACGTAGTCCGCGAAATGATGATCGACGTAATGCTGGGTCTGTGGAACGACGGCTTCAGGAAACAACTGATCGTCAACAACCATGGACATTTGTGGATGCTCGAATCCGCCGTGCAGGAATTCATGAAGCGCTACCAGTTGCCGGGCATCTTCCGCGTCATCGACTGGCACCGAGGCGTGCGTGAGTTCTTCCGCACCGACGATCGCGGCGGGACAATGAGCACCAATTTCGTTCACGCGGATGAGTCGGAAACCTCCCTCAGCCTGCTGCTTCATCCCGAAATGGTGGACATGAACTATGCCGTGGACACGGTCGGGAAGAATTATCTGCCCGAGGGACATTACGACAAGTCCGTAGATCCATTCGGCCGCCCCAGCCGCTGGTCGGAAGGCGAAGGCCATTTTGCCATCGAGATCGCGGCCACACCGGAAGGTGTAGTAGGCAAGGCCCGCTCCGGCGAGGCTCAGAAGGCGAAACGCCCGATGGCTGCCATCCTGAAATACCTGACCTTGTGGCAGGATGACGTCCTGGCGGCCTTCCCGGCCGGGACTGTGCCGCCGGTGGAAGAAGTGACCCTACGGACGGAAGCAGAAATGGAACCCTACCTGCGCGAGCCGTTGAGCAAGGGCTGGAAGACGGTGTACAGCCTGCCCCGCATTGGGCAGGGAACAGACGTATAGGAATGCACTTCAACAATTCAGAAATTGACCGGAAATAACATCTATTAGTAAGGAGAAAATACTATGGCAAATAAAATGCAAGGTGTGACATTGGTAGCCGAATGGGCCCCCAAACCCGGTTTCAAACTGGGATCGAAGGATATCGACGGCCGCCAGACTTACCTGGGCAGCCAGGTATGGAGACACCCGAAATTGGAAATACGTGAGTATGACATACCCACTCCTGGCCCTGAGGAAGTGCTGATGGAAGTCAAAGCCTGCGGTATCTGCGGCTCGGATGTGCATATGGCCCAGGCGGATAAGGATGGATATATTTATTATCCGGGGCTGACCGGGTTCCCCTCCATCCTGGGACATGAGTTCTCCGGGGTGGTGGTCGAAGCCGGCAAGAATGCCCGGGATAAACGCACCAACAAGCCCTTTAAGGGCGGCGAGGCGGTCACTACCGAGGAGATGCTGTGGTGCGGGCAGTGCAAACCCTGCGCCGATGGACAGCCAAACCATTGTGAGCAACTGAATGAAGTCGGCTTCAACGTCAACGGGGCTTATACCAAATATATCGTCCTCCCCTCCCGCACCATCTGGAGCCTGGAACCGCTTCGGAAGAATTACAAGGAAGAAGACATCTTCATCGCCGGCAGCCTGGTGGAACCTACCTGCGTGGCTTATAACGCCGTGATCGAACGCGGCGGCGGCATCCGTCCGGGGGACCGGGCCGTCATCCTGGGGGAGGCCCGGTGGGCATTGCCGCCTGCGCCATCCTGAAACGGGCCGGGGCTTCCCAGGTGATCATTTCGGAGACCCAACCGGAACGAGCCGCCATGGCGCTTAAGCTGGGAGCCGATTACCATGTGGACCCCAGCAAGGAAGATTTCGCCGATCGTGTCCTCGAGATCACCGATGGAATGGGCGCGGATATATTCATGGAAGCCACCGGATTGCCAGCCGTGGTCTATCCCGGGATCGAGCGGGTCATCTGGGAAGGCCGGACCCTGTTGAGCACCGTCGTGGTCACCGCCAGGGCAGATGCCCGCATGCCGGTGGCAGGTGAAGTGCTGCAGGTCCGCAAAGCCCGCATCGTGGGCGCCCAGGGCCATTCCGGCCACGGCAACTTCCCCCGGGTGATCGAGTGCATGGCGAGCGGCATGGATATGACCCCCATGAGCACCCGCAAGATCCGCCTGGAAGAACTGCCCGAGAACATCATCAAGCTGCAAACCGACCGTTCGCAGTGCAAGATCACCTACGTAGCGAATTAATAACATATTCCTCTCCCTTATCAATCCCCTTCTCCTCTGAAATTATGAGGAGAAGGGGAAAGGGGTAAATCTATGAAATACTCGATCGTGCTTTCCACACAACCGGCCCAATTCCAGGCAGCCACGTTCAAAGGCGACCTGGAGGCGAATCTCCGCCGCATCGCCTATCTTGGATATGACGGGGTGGAGCTGGCCATCCGAGATCCGAAGCTGGTGGATTACAAAGCCCTGGAACAAATGGTCCGTTCCTGCAATCTTTCTGTACCCGCCATTGGGACGGGACAGGCCTGGGGAGAAGAAGGTCTTTCCTTCACCGATCCCGACCCGGCGGTGAGGCGGCAGGCTATCGAACGGATCAAGAGTCATATTGAAGGCGCCAGCCGCTTCGGCGCAGTGATTATCATCGGGCTCATCCGGGGAATCGTCAAGGCGGGAGTGGATCCCCGCCAGGCGATGGACTGGCTGGTGGAAGCGTTGCAAGAATGCAGCCAGGCTGCCCGAGCCCTAAAATCTCCGCCTGGCGTTGGAGCCGATCAACCGTTATGAGACTACCTTGATCAACACGGCGCCCAGGGATTGGACCTGATCGAAAGAGTGGAGGCGGAAAACTTTGGATTGCTGCTGGACACCTTCCATATGAATATTGAAGAGGCGGATATGCAAGCCAGCATTTTCAACTGCGGCGGCCGGATTTTCCATTTCCACGTGGCGGATTCGAACCGCTGGTATCCGGGGGCAGGCCATCTGGATTTCAAATCGATCTTGGGCACGTTGGAAAGCATAGGCTATAAAGGCTGGGTGTCGGGTGAATTCCTGCCGAAGCCGGAGACAGAGACGGCTGCGCGGATGGGAATTCAGGCGTTGAGGAAATGGGAGTGAGGAAAGCGTCAAACGTCAAACAGAAAACGTCGAACGTCAAACGTCGATATTTGTAGAAAAGAAGGATAATCGAGAATCGTTACTCGATATTTGTAGAGGGAAAATTTAGTCCTCGTCCTGAAAGTTCTCGAAAATCGGACTTATTCGGAGATCCAAGGCTTTCTTAAAGCCTGACGGTCGAAGAGGCGGGGGGTTAGCCTCCGGAAAGCTCCGTGAGCGTGAAATCAGGTTTCCGAGGGATCATTGGACCCAAACAACGAGGAACAAAAGCTACACGACCCCCCATATATGGGATTTTGCCCGATTTTCGGCGTAAAAATTCCACAGGTGTCGTAGGTCTATGCGCATAGGACAGAATTGTTCCTCCGGAATCGGGCCAAGAAACTCAGGAAAATTGCAGTTTTAGGCGATATTTTTCACTTTTTTTGAAACTGAGAAACTTCCTGGGTGACTTTCATCAAACCTCGTCCCGCAGGTTCTCGAAAGTCAGTAAAGTCTTCACGCAAGGGGAATAACCGTTAAGATCTCCCAGTTCCTGGAGAACTCGGAGACCTTCAAGAAATCCAGGCTTCCATAAACCTCATTGGGATAATTCGACCGCCTTTTTCGCGCTGCAGAAATAGGATAAAATTGGTCATTATCATTAAAAGGATGGTGTATCATGCTACCGCGTTTTTTAAAGTTCTCACCGGAATACAGGGATTACGTGTGGGGAGGCCAGCGGCTGCGGCCGGGCCAGTTGACCGCCGAGGCATGGGTCGTCTATGAAAACGACCGCGTCAGCGGGGGACCTTTGGCAGGCCAGACGCTGGCGGAAGTTACGGCCGGATATGGACCGGCCCTGCTCGGGAAGACCGTACTGGAACGGCGAGGCCCAAAGTTTCCCCTGTTGATCAAGCTGCTGGACTGCAACGAATGGCTCTCATTGCAGGTTCATCCAAACGACAAACAGGCCGCAGAGTTGGAAGGACCCGGCCAAAATGGAAAGACGGAAGCCTGGTACTTCCTGGAAGCTGCCCCGGAAGCCCAGATCATCGCCGGATTGAAACCCGGCACCAGCGCCGAGGCGATGGCCCAAGCCATCCGCGGGGGCAGCGTTTTGGATCTATCCACTTATTATTCGATGAAGGCAGGCGACACCGTCTTCATGCCGGCCGGGACCATCCATGCGTTGGGACCCGGTTTGCTGGTCTACGAAGTGCAGGAATCCTCGGATTACACCTATCGGGTCTTTGATTGGAACCGGCCTCAGACCGGCCGGCGGGTGCTTCACATCGACAAATCCCTGGCGGTCGCGAATCCGGCCGCCAGCAGCCAACCCATCCCCACTCCGGAGATGAAGGACGGGGAGAGCCGGATCTTATGCAAATCGGAATACTTCACCCTGGAATTATTGAATTCACAGAAACAAGCCATGCAATTAAATACTCTCGAGCGGTCTTTCCATGCCCTCACAGTGATAGAAGGGGTGGCCCGCTTTTCCTGCGGTGGAGAGAAGATGCGCCTGTGCTGTTATGAAACCCTGCTGGTCCCGGCCGCCAGTGGAGCCTACACCCTGGAGCCGGATGAGGGTGGGTTCCGGGCGCTCAAAGCCAGCCTCTAAATTGTCTAGATAAAAGAATAATTCTTGTGATTTTGAGTTCTTCTTGAGAGGCGATATGCTCGTTCAAGGAGTCGCCTTTGGGGAGCTGTGCCATGCGGTTCTATTCAGCCACAAGCATGACAAAAAGCTGATCTCTACGAGCGAAAAGAGCAAGAAAAAGCTCTTCTTGTCGTTTGGAAGTGGGTGAGAGGGTTTGATTTCACAAAACGAGCTAGCGCTTTCGCTAGCTTGTCGGTTTGGAGTTGCCAAGAGAACGTGCAATATACCGCACTTGTCTGAGGTAGACCGACAAACTAGAAGTTTGGAGATAAGTTGAAGGTGATAAGCGTTCATAAACCGTGGTTCGACGATGATGCTCTGGTTTAGTTTCTCAGCTTTTTACAATAGCCCATTTGCTCTTCGATGTTCTGTGTGCGGGAGGTCGCTGCTTGGGATCACGACGATGTCTAACCATTCCATTGGAAATCTTTGGTTAAAAAAGGAGTGGAATAATATCCGCTCCTTTTTTAACAGGCACTTGTGAATAATGGCTATATTTCAGCTATTCAACCCGCTCCAGACGTCCAGCTTGGTCTTGACCCGCTGAATGACCTCATCTGTAAATTCGGTAGTGGTGAGACTGCCGCCCAGATCGGTGGTGGCTTTGCCGGAATAGACCGCCTCGAAAACGGATTCGTAAATGGCCCGTGAGGCCCGATCCGCCTCGGGTGTGCGGAAATAATTCAGCAGCCCGGCCCCCGCCAGGATCATGGCCATGGGGTTGGCCAGGTTCTTCCCTTGCAGCGCCGGAGCGGTGCCGTGAGGCGCTTCCGCCATGACCACCCGGATCTGGATCTTGTCATCGAAGGCCAGGACCAGGCTCTCCGCCCCGGCGATGCTGCCGAACATCTGCAGGACCATATCCGAAAGCAGGTCGCCATCCCGGTTGAGGGCCGGGATGACCAGCGCCTCACCGCCGCTTTTCATCAATAACGCCAGGGTCGCATCGATCAATTGGGGTTCATAGGTCACTGCCGGATGCCTGGCTGCAGCCGCATCCATTTCCTCTTTGAACATGCCCTCATAAATTGGGCTGACCGTGTACTTGGGGCCGCCGAAGACGCGGGCGTTGGTCCGCTCTGCCAGTTGGAAGGTGAACTCGGCCACGCATTTACAGGTATAACGGCTGATCCGGGAGGTGCGGTAGGCCAGTTCATCCCCGGCGGAATTTTTCTCGCGCCACTCCTTGGCGCCATAGGCGTCATCCACTGCCATGCGCACTATGGCGATGGGAGCATGGACGCCTCCCACCGGCTGGACCCGCGGGATGCGCCGCCCAACCCGCAGGATGACCTTCCCGTCGATGGCTTCCCGCAGGATGGCATTGGGACTGCCGACATCATCCGAGTTGAGCGGGGTAATGGTGGCGGCTTTCAGGCCCAGGCCGGTCTCGCACATGGCCTCGGCGGCTTCTTTCACCACCCCATTTTCCGTGACCTTGCGCCGGGACAGGCTCAGGTCGAAATGCTTGAACTCCACGGGAAAGCCGATCACTTCGGGGACAAGCACTCGCAAGGACTCGAGCAACAGCTCTTCACCGGTCTGGTCGCCGTGCATGACAACAATTGTGCGGATGTTTTGAGTGGACATGTCATTTCCTCCTTTGTATCTTTCCTGGGGTGACCCGAATCAGGCGATATATAAGGTCTTATTTGTATATTTTCAATGTGGGAATTGTATCACAATGAGGTGCGGGAAAGCTATCCTAAAGTTTGGGCACACCTTCTTTGAGTTTGCGGCTATCGCCGATACAGGCACAAAGAGCTATCGGGTTTGGGAAACAGGGAGGAAGATCTAAACAGGCTGGAGCGGGAAATTCTGATCAGCATGTTGCACGTCGCCAGGCGGTCCGGCTACGAAAATAGGGATGAGAAAAATTATTTATCCCAGAAGATCTCAGTCCAGTGGACGGGATGGTCGCTGGCGGAGTCAGGCGGAAGGAGATAGGTGGGATCTTTCACCTGGAGATTTGGGGATACAAAGATATGGTCGATCCAACCTTTGCCTTCCCCAATCTCGGTGGGATGGAGGCTTTTCCAGGCATCCGTATATTGAGCGGCCACCACCTGATAGGCTTCCTGGTCCTCCCGCAGGTTGAAATCCCCCAGGGCAATGACATTGGCTTCCCCGGCAGACCGGTCCAACAATGCTGCGGGCAAAGGCCAGTTTGGCGGTCGGGGAGCCATCCGGGTGGACATCATGGATGGAAAACACCCTGCCCCCCACTTGAATCGTGGCTTCAGCGGTACCGATCTCATCCGTATCGCTGTACGAAAAAGCGGAGCGGGTATTTTGAAGGGGATATTTCGAGAGGATGGCGGTCCCAAAGGTGCCCGTCACGGTGGTGGGACCGTAATACGAATAATAGCCGAGCTTGCCGGCAAAATAACGGACGTAGTCATTATTGTTCATGGAAATGCGGGCGGTATCGGTCTCCTGGAGCGCCAGGATATCCGGCGAGACCCGCCGGATGACCTCCAACTGGCGGTCATAAGACCGTTCGGCGAAGCCATCATTACCGGCCTGGATGTTGTAGGTCATCACCACCAGGGAGGTTTTATTCGGATCGGCAGGTTGGATTTTCCGGGTCACCAGGGCGCACAACAGGGTGACTACGAAGATCACCGCCAGCTCGCTTAACCATCCAAAGGAAATCCTATTTACAGGATTTGGAGAGACGGCCGGTAGTGGATTCTTCAAACGCCAGGCGATGAGAGACATAGCTGCGGTTATAAGAAGGAAGGGCAACCAGAACATATTCCTGAAAGGCGGGCTGACCGGCTCGATATATCCCCAAACATTGGTGAAGATATTCATAAAAACCAGCACAACCAGGGAGAGGCTGCCCAGGAGGAGGCCGGGGACCATGGCCGCGGGTGAAGGGTCTGCCTGCCTGATCCGGCTGAAACACAGGCGCATATCGAGGAAAATAACCGGGAACAAAAGAAGCATCAGGAAGAGGGGAACCTGCTGCAGCCAGGAGGGAGCACCGACCAGCACTGCCGGCGACCCGGGAGTGGGAGGAAAAGAAACTCGATGAGCCAGGATGGTCGCGAGAAGAGAAAGGGAAAAAAGAACGTTCCATAAAACCAGGCCGGCCCGGGAAATACGATCCAGCAGGGCGGGAGCCTCCATAAACAAGTAGGCCGAGGCCAAGGGATAACAGGCTGACCAACACAATGATGGCAGGGTAATTCGCCTCTGTCCAGCGGGCCATGACGGCAGGTGCGGAGAAGGCAAAATAGATGAGCGTTATGATCAGGAAAATGCCGACCAACGCCGGGGTAACACCGCCGGATTTAGACTTTCCGGCTGGAACGCTTTTCCACACCAGGCGAGTCAAGGCAAAGGCGAGGGCCAGGCAAAGGAGCCAGCCGGCCCAGGCTCCTGCAGGAGTAAGTGAATAATCCAGGCTGAAATCCAGTGTCCGCAGGAACACTGAAAGACCGACGGAGAGAGCCAAGGCCAGCCGGAACTACGAGTCCCATCGAGCCTCCGACTGATCCTTAGCCCTGGCGGTCAAAAGGAACGGGAATAAAAGAAGCGAAGAACCCACCGCGATGCCGGAGGTAAATAACCTGCCCAGAGTATGCAGGGAAGGAGTGACACCTCGGGCGATCAAGACTAGAGCCACCAGGGCCCAGATCCCCCATGAAGGAAATTTCTTTCGGAAGGGAAGAAGCAGGACAGGCGCAAAGAAGAAAAGAACCCCCAATGCCCTGGCATCCAGGCTTGTGTTCATCAGGTCGAGCACGTAAATGGACTGGATCAGCGTACCAGCCATTTGAATGAAGAAAAGGAAGAAGAGCGCGAAGGCCATCACCACCGGTACATACTTTTTCATTGGTATTCTCCTGAAGAAAATAAAATTAGTAGACTGTCAAACGTAAATCTTCAGTACGTAGTAGCGACTTCAGTCGCTCATTCCGGGAAAGGACGACTACACCTGCCCTGGCGGGCGGTGCCAGGGAAGTCGTCACTACGAATATAAAGAATCACCTTTGACACAGTACAAGCTCTGTAATTCTATTTTTTAATTAGGAAGTAAATATCACCACGACCCCTGCAAAAGAACACTGCGGTGCAGGCAGTCACGATGGACAATACGGAAACGAAAAAAGAAAAAATAACCGCAGAAAAGTCATTATTTTAAAGAAAAGGTAGGAAATTGTAACATCAGATAAAACACTGGGCGGGGATAATAGTGACCCACCAAGATCGCGGCGTGCTCAGTACCAGGCCAGGAATAATTCGGTTGTCCGGCAATAGGCGATTGATAGGCGGGGGTTAGGCAAGAATTGGAGGTGGGATTTATACTTTAGACCATCCACCCGGACAGGTTACTACTATCTTCACGGATGGTACGTATATAGGATATTGTGGCTATACTTTGGCAAAACTCGAAAGGAGATAAACCATGTCAAACAACCGTAATACAGGCGCTCTCATAGCAGGCTCAGTTCTGATCGTGTTCGGTCTGCTGGCCCTTCTGAGCAACCTCTTCAGCAAATTCAATTTCTGGAATTATTTATGGCCTTTCATTATTATCGCCGTTGGCGGACTTTTCTTCGTGGGAATGTTCGCGGGCGGTAAATCGGTGGCAGGTCTGGCCATCCCGGGCAGTATCCTGGCTGGGGTGGGCGTGATGCTGCTCGTGCAAAACCTGACTTCCCACTGGGAAAGTTGGGCTTACGGCTGGACCGTCATCCTGATCTCGGTGGGATTGGGCGTGTACATCATGGGCCTCTATACCGGCAATGACTACCGGAAACAGTCCGGGCTGCGGGTGATGAAAGTCGGAGCGATCCTGTTCATCATCTTCGGCGGTTTCTTCGAAATGCTCTTCTCCGCCTTCCGCCTGAACGGCCTGGCGCAATATATCTTCCCAGCGCTGTTAATCTTTTGGGCCTGTACCTGGTAGTCAGCCGGGCGGGTTTGTTCTCCCGCCGACCAGAGGGCTTCAACGATCAGCCCGTCAATCTTTCTGAAGATAACAAATAAGAAATGAGTACATGAGAACGCGTTCTTTTTTCTGGCCTTTTGTTTTGATCGCCGCCGGCTTGGTCTGGTTGCTGGTCGAAGTGGGGACCATCCCTCTAGATAACCTGTGGGCTCTGATGTATATCTGGCCTTTCCTCCTGATGGGCGCCGGGGTTGGACTGATCCTGCGATCCCGCTGGCCAATCACCCGCATGTTCGTTTCGGGCCTGCTCGTCCTTGGAATTGTCCTCTCCATCTTCTTTGCGCCCCGGTTGGGCTGGAATCAGATGCCCTCCTGGAACTTCTTCACCTTTACCGATTTCAACGGTTCCATCAGAGGCTCCGGGAATGTCATCTCGGAGAACCGGCAGGTGCAGGATTTCAGCGCAGTGGAAATCAATTACCCGGTGGAATTGACCGTCAAGCAAGGCCAAACGCCTTCATTGACGATCGAAGGCGAAGATAATCTGCTGCCTCAACTGGCTACCCGCGTCTCGGGCAGCACACTCTTCATTGAAAATAGCGAGAGAAACTTCTCGAAACGGGTCAACTCCACCAAGCCGGTCAGGATCAATTTGACGGTCAAAGATCTAAACCGGGTCGATTTCCCCAGCGCCGGGAGCTTGCGAGCGAACGGCCTGAAGACGGATGACCTGCGGATTTCCATCAGCGGCGCCGGTTCGGTTACCCTGACCAACCTGACAGCGGTAACCCTGGATATCAACCTGAGCGGCGCCGGTAATATCTCGGCGGATGGCAAGGCGGATACCCTTACCACGGATATCAGCGGATTCGGTAATTTTCACGGCGATAATCTCGCCAGCCTGAATGCCGATGTCACCATCAGCGGGGCTGGCAGCGCTACTGTCTGGGCCAAGAACAGTCTGAAAGCCGATATCAGTGGGACCGGCTCGGTGAAATATTACGGCTCCCCCGCCTCCATCCAAAAGAATGTCAGCGGGGTGGGCAGTGTGACGGGCCTGGGTAACAAATAATTGTGAATTGAATTGGATAAAATGCGAGCGGAATTCCGCTCGCATTTTGTTATTCTTACATCCGGCCATATCCCCATCGAACCGGGGCGACCATGGAGTAAAATAACCATGTTGAGGCTTTGAGTAAAAACCATCCCAGGGAGAATACTACCTATGCAAAAAACACATGAAAAACCACACCGGGTAATCCTGCAGGAAATCGCTCACCGAGTGATGTTGGAACGGGGACTTTTGCCCGATTTCTCGGCAGCGGCTCTAAAAGAACTGGAACTAATCAAGGAGCAGAAGGTTTCTGTAGACCAGGGCAACCTGCAAGACTTACGGATTCTCTTGTGGGCCTCCATAGACAATGATGACAGTCTTGACCTGGACCAGCTGACCGTGGCCGAATCCCTGCCCAATGGACAAGTGAAAATCCTGGTCGCCATCGCGGATGTGGACGGTACGGTAGTGGACGGCGGTGCGATCGATCAACACGCCCGCCATAATACCACTTCGGTGTATACCGCCGCAGAGATCTTTCCGATGCTGCCGGAAAAACTTTCCACCGGGATCACCTCTCTGAACTCTAATGAAGACCGGCTGGCCATCGTGATCGAGATGAGCTTTAACGACGGTGGCATCCTCCAGGATGCCACTGTTTACAAAGCCAGCGTCCGGAACCAAGCCAAGCTGGCCTATAACAGCGTCGCAGCCTGGCTGGAAGGGATGGGACCGATGCCGGAGGCCATTGCCGCCGTCAAAGGCCTGGCTGAAAATCTGCAGATACAAGACCGGCTGGCGCAAAAGCTAAAGGATCTACGCCATGTTCAGGGGGCGCTCAGCCTTGAAACGATCGAGGCAAAGCCAGTTTTCGATGGGGATGCGATCCAGGATCTGGCAAAACAGGAAAAGAACCGGGCTACGGAGATCATCGAGGATTTTATGATCGCCGCCAATGGTGTGACGGCCCGCTTCCTGGCATCGTAAAAAATTCCCATCCCTCCGCCGCGTTGTCCGTACCCCCAAGCGCTGGGACAGGATCGTGCAGATTGCGGCTGACCATAAATACGAGTTACCCGGAGAACCCAATTCGGTTGCATTACAGCAGTTCCTGATCAAGGAGAAAGCCGATGACCCGCTCCGCTTCCCGGATCTTTCGCTGGCGGTGATCAAATTGCTTGGCTCAGGCGAATATGTGGCCGATTTCCCGGGTGAAGATGCCCCCGGCCATTTTGGACTGGCCGTGAAGGATTACACGCATTCCACCGCTCCCAACCGGCGCTATCCCGATCTCATCACTCAAAGGCTGATAAAAGCCGCCTTAAAGAATGCAGCCGTCCCGTTCAGCGTCGAAGAGTTGAAATTCCTGGCCTCCCACTGCACCGAAGAAGAAGATACAGTCAATAAAGTGGAGCGGCAGGTCAGTAAATCGGCGGCGGCGCTTCTCTTGGAGGACCGGATTGGGGAGGAATTCAATGCGGTCGTAACCGGGGCTTCCGAGAAGGGAACCTGGATCCGCCTGTTCAAACTACCGGTGGAAGGCAAGCTGGTTCAGGGAATGACAGGGCTCGACGTGGGAGACCGGGTACGAGCTCGATTGATGTCGGTGGACGTGGAACGAGGCTTCCTGGATTTCAAGAAAATCGGTTCAGCCAGTCATTGAAATCTTAGGCTGGTGTTAGCCAGGTTGTCCCTGGGATTTTAAGATGGTATTTTTATGTTACTCGCCTGCGGCTCAGTTAGAATGAGCCCAGGCGAGTATCGTCAATATTGAGGGGGATGCCCCTGGAGCTGCCTTTTTTTCCAATGCCGGAAGAGCCGTATAGGCTGAAAAGAATGGCAAGGATTTTCACAACAGAACCGTATAAACAGTCCACAAAGGACCCGAGCTTGAATACGCAGCCCGGCAGAGGCAGGATTCCCTTTTCATTCCCAGAAGTTTATTTCCTGGCATCTGCCTATCTTATCCTGCTTCTTGGAACGGCTATTGGTGGAATCTATCTGATTCACAATTGGCAACTCAGGGCAGCCTTATCTGACATTTTTTCGCCTTTGGTCGATCTCTCCGTTGGCACCATTCTACTCATCGCGGCCAGGAACTACTCAACCCATTCTACGCGGAACAGGTTGGCCTGGGTGACATTAGCCCTGGCATTTCTCTTTTATTCCCTGGGAGATATTTCCTGGTTTATCCTCGAAATCGCCTTTAAAGTAAAGCCATCCCTCTCCATCGGGGATATATTTTATCTTGCCTATTATCCCATCGCCATGGTGGGAGTTGTTCTCTTGCTGGAGAAACCCGGAAGAGGCGAGAAAATCAGAATAGGGATCGATATCAGCATGGTCACGGTGGCTGCGATCCTGGGATTCTGGAATTTCCTGATCGGGCCGGTCATTCACAACCATTTGGGTGAGACCGCATTGGCTCAATCGATTTTACTGGCCTACCCGGTGGGAGATCTGATCATTTTTGTTGCATTACTATTATTACTCTATAATCTGCCGGAAAATAAAATAAAAACGCCTCTATTCTGGATTGCCGGCGGGCTTTTGCTTACGGTCATTACAGATTCTCTTTATTGTTACCAATCCTATATGGGCACCTATATCAGCGGAGGCAGCCTCGATCTCGGCTGGATCGTTAGCGCGATATTTTTTGGCGCGGCCGGCGTATCCCAATGGAAAGTCGGGCACTCAAAAATCAACGGCGAAACTGCCGCCCCCTCGTACCCGGTCTCAACGAAATATACGACTTCAATTTCATTGCTGCCTTATCTCTGGTTGGCAGGCGCATTCACTTTATTATTGGCCGGCGGAATGGGATGGATACCTTTACCGATGGGATTTCTGCCGCTTGCCATTGGCGTAGGTATCATCATCTGTCTCATCCTCGTCAGGCAGATCTACGCATTGAGTGAAAACAAACGGCTGAATACTGAACTGCACCACTATGTAGAAAGAGTGCAGAGCCAGGCGGTTGAACTTGAGAAGGCCAACCTGAAGTTGGAAAGAGATATAGAGGAACGGAAATTGGTGGAGGAAGCCCTGCGGGATAGCGAAGTCCACCTATCTGAGGCGCTGCGAATGGCCCGGATGGGGTATTGGGAATACGATACCATCCTGGACCAGTTCACTTTCAACGATCAGTTCTATACCCTTTTTCGAACCACAGCCGAGAAAGAGGGCGGCTATGGCATGGCTTCAGCCCATTATATCGACCGGTTCGTCCACCCTCAGGATGCAGATTTCGTGAAAAAGGAAATCCAAAAAGCCAACGAAACAATTGATCCGGATTACAAGACCCAATTGGAACACCGTATACTCCGAACAAATGGAGAGATGGGATATTTATCCGTTCTTATTCGCGTCCATAAAAACGAGCAGGGCCGGACAGTGCAGACGGATGGGGTCTGCCACGATGTCACCGAGCGGGTAAAGTCTGAAGAAGAGATCAAAAGGCGGCTGGGCGAATTGGAAGCGGTAAATCAAGTCTCCAAGGCCATCCGCCTGGCGCCAACTCTTAAGGAAATGCTGCCCCTTTTATTGGGAACCATCCTGGAAAAATTGAATGCAACCGATGGGGCGATCTGGTTGTACAACTCGGCCAATAATGAGCTCCGCCAGGCCGTGTCCAAAGGCAGAGTCATGGAAAATGGCAGGAGTTCGATCCAACCGGAAACACCTGCCATGGGGATCAATGGATATGCCTTCACTTCCGGACAACCATATGTGGCCCAAGATTTCCAAAAGGATTCAAGCCTTTCCAAAATCGTCCGCCACTCCATTCCTGCCGGGATGGGCGGAGCAGCCATTCCCATCCGAGCCGGCCAGAGTGTGATCGGCACCATTGAGATCAACGTTTCATTACCGAGGGAATTAACTCCGGACGAAATCCATCTCCTGACGATCTTGAGCGAAATCGCCGGCAACGCGATCCAGCGGATCACCCTGCACCAACAAACCGAACGGCGTCTGCAACAATTGACTGCGCTGAGTAATATCGACCGGGTTATTTCTTCCACAGCCGATATCCACCTCAGCCTGGGGCTGCTCCTGGAACACGTTACAACCCAATTAAACGTCGATGCGACGGACGTGCTCTTATTCAACCCGGCTCTACAAATTCTGGATTATTCCATTGGCCGAGGCTTCCACTCCAAGTCATTCGAACAAACCAGATTACGCCTCGGGGAAGGCTACGCCGGTCGGGCCGTATTGAAACGCGAGATCGTCTATGTGCCGGACCTGGCCGGGGTCCATGATAACCCGAGCTTCGAAAAGGTGGCGGCAGAAGAGCAGTTCGTCAGCTACTATGGAGTACCGCTGATCGCTCGCGGTCAGGTAAAAGGCGTGCTGGAGATCTTTCAACGGTCCCCCCTTGAACCGGATAAGGAATGGCTGGACTTTTTGAACAGCTTGATGGGACAGGCGGCTATTGCCATCGACAGCAATATGCAATTCGAAAGTTTACAGCGATCCAACAGCGAACTCCGGCAGGCCTATGATGAAACCATTGAAGGCTGGTCGCGAGCGTTGGACCTGAGAGACAACGAAACAGAAGGTCATACTCAACGAGTGACTGAAATGACGGTAGCGCTGGCGCGTGAAACCGGCTTCAGCGAGACCGAACTGGTGCAGGTCCGGTGGGGTTCCCTACTTCACGATATAGGGAAAATGGGAGTGCCCGACAGAATCCTCTTAAAAGCCGGTCCACTCACGGAAGAAGAATGGGTGGTCATGAAGAAACATCCCACCCAGGCGTATGAGATGATCTCACCGATCCGTTACTTGCGAGGCGCCCAGGATATCCCTTATTGCCACCATGAGAAATGGGACGGCAGCGGCTACCCACGCGGCCTGAAGGGAGAGCAAATCCCGCTGGCGGCCAGGATATTTGCGATCGTGGACGTGTGGGATGCACTCTGCTCGGACAGGCCCTATTGTTCCGCCTGGCCGGACGAAAAGGTGCGTGAGTATATCCAGGCAGGCTCAGGCACGCATTTCGATCCATACTTTGTGGAAGTATTCCTCAATTCAAAAATATTTAAAGTAAATCAGAAGAAAAGACTGGCTGAAAAATAATAAGCCTGACCATAATTTGTTCCACCGGAGACCGCCCTCAAAAGTGGTCTCCGCTGCTTTAAAGCTTATTCGATCCATAACATTCGGAAAAGGAGGTGAAAGGGATTTCAAAATCAGATTCCTAAAATATAATTATGTCAGGATCTGACATATATAGCCTCTATACTCAATTTGATGGACAAGAGAGTCACCATGACACAACCCGCCACCCGCCTGATCAACCTCATCATGCTCCTTCAACGCCATCCCAACCAGAAAGCCGCCGATCTGGCCGGCGAACTTGGAATTTCGGTACGAAGCCTGCATCGTTATATCGAAGGGCTGGATGAAATGGGCATTCCGGTCTATTCGGAGCGAGGCCCAAATGGAGGTTTTTCGTTGGTTCGCGGCTACAAATTGCCTCCGCTCATCTTCACAGCCGAGGAATCCGTGGTAATCGCATTGGGAGCCGCCCTGGTGGAGGAGATGTGGGGAAAGCTATACCAGCAAGCAGCCCACAGCGCCCTGGCAAAATTGGATCACTTACTGCCGGAGCAGCAGAGACAGGAGGTAGCCTGGGCCCGGCGTTCCCTGCTCAGCACGGGCATGCAGCGAGGAAATATGGAAGTGTTGACACCCCTGCTGGAGCAGCTTCGCCAGGCAGCCCACGAAAAGAGACAAATCGAAATGACCTATCAAGGTGTCCAACCGCACCTCCAGGACCACTCGTAAGGTGGATCCCTATGCATTGATGTACCGGTGGGGTTGGTGGTACCTGGTGGGCTACTGTCACAGCCGCGACTGAAATGCGCCTGTTCCGGTTGGACCGCATTCTCGAATGTGCTTTACTGGAAAAGTGCTTTACACCTCGAACCGATTTCGATGCACGGGCTTTTGTGGAACATGAAATGACTTCCCAGCCGGGTATCAGGGTCCGACTGAAATTTTCCGCCCAGGATGGCACAGGCGGCCCGCGCCAATGCGTTCACTTGGCAGAATATCGAAGAGATGCCGGATGGGTGCATCCTCGCCACAATGCTGGCTCCGGATAGGATCTGGGCAGCCAGCCTGGCCCTGGCCTACGGTCCCGGCGTAACCGTCCTCGAACCCGAGGCTGTGCGCCAGGAGGTGTATCAATGGGCGCAGGAAATAGTAAAACTATATTCGTGAATCTAATTATTTTAGAAGGAGGATTCGTATGAAAACGCTCGACTTAAGAAAAGACTTGAAATATCTTTATGCCCCTTCCCCCAAGAAAATTGAAATGATAGACGTACCTGCATTCCAATTCATGATGGTGGATGGAGCCATCGAGCCGGGGATGGCGCCCGGAACATCCCCCCTGTTCCAGGAAAATATGCAGGCACTCTATGGGATCGCCTATACCCTTAAGTTCATGGTCAAAAAACGGAAGGACGATCCGGTTGACTATCCGGTGATGGCCCTGGAAGGCCTCTGGTGGGTGGAAGACGGCCGGTTCGATATCAATATCAAGGATAACTGGTTCTATACGGTAATGATCCTTCAGCCTGATCTGGTCACGGCGGATCTGTTTGCCGAAGCCCTGGTGCAATTGACGGCGGAAGAAAGGCGAACAGCCGGCCTTCTCCCGCTTGCGATTGGGGATATACCATGAAGGGCTGTCCGTGCAAACAATGCATATCGGACCGTATGCGGATGAGCCGGCTACTATTGCGAGGATGCACACCTTTGCGCATGAGAATGGCTATACATTGTGCCAAAAACACCATGAGATCTACCTGGGCAACCCGGTCAAAGCCGAACCTTCCAAATTGAAGACCATATTGCGCCTGCCGGTGGAAAAGTAATAGTTCGCAAGGTGGCTTCCATTCATCCATGCCGCCCAATGGGCGGCATTTTTCTTTTTCGATTACAATCGGACCATGCCCATCCCCATCGACAAATTGGTCCGATCGAGCCGAAAAACGATCGCACTCATCATCCAACCGGACGGGACATTGGTGGTGCGGGCGCCCTTGCGCATGTCGGATGCGCGCATCCGCGTCTTTGTGGAAAGCCATGCAGATTGGGTGGTCAAGACAAAAGCCAAGATCAAGGCGGCGGCGCCTCCGCCCGAAAAACAATATTCTGAAAATGAAACATTCCCATATCTAGGAAAAAACTATCCATTGAAGATCGTCCCACGCCAGCGCAGGGCCCTGGATTTCGATGGAAAGATGTTCAAGCTGGCGAAATCGGCTTTACCCAGGGCACAGGAGGCCTTCATTCGCTGGTATAAGGAGCAGGCAGCATTGGTCCTCCTTATACGCGTGAGTAACCTGGCCCAGGAAAAACATTTTAAATATCGGGGTATACGCATATCCTCCGCCCGGACCCGGTGGGGCTCCTGCAGCAGCACCGGAACACTCAGCTTTACCTATCGTTTGATCATGGCTCCCCTGGAAGTGGTGGATTACGTGGTAGCCCATGAACTGGTCCACACCCAGATAAGAAACCATTCGAAAACATTTTGGCAGAAGGTGGGACAGGTCATGCCGGATTACAAGACCCGTCAAACCTGGTTGAAAAAGAATGGACGCTATTTGACCTAAGCATCTATCTAAAAATTGCGGAGTAGTTCGTTTTTTGAGTGTGTGCGGCTACGCCGCACACACTCAAAAACGGTCTCTATTTGTGGAGGCATTGTTGCACATCCATCCCGTTACAACCAAAAAAGACCTGGCCGATTTCATCGCCCTGCCCTATAAGTTATACAAGAATGACCCCGTCTGGGTGCCTCCGCTGCGGGATGAACAACGCGGCCAGTTCGAGCCAAAGCGGAATCCGCTGCTCGACCATTGTGAATGGCAGCTGTTCTTATTGGAAAGGGATGGCCGGTATATTGGACGGATCGCGGCTTTCATTGATCTCCTGGCCATAGACTTTTGGAAGGAAAGGGTCGGACTTGTTCGGATATTTCGAATGTCCGGCGGATGAGGCAGCCGCCCGACTCCTGTTCGGGGCCGCCCGGGAGTGGCTCCAGAAAAAGCAATGCACCAGCATGCGCGGCCCCTGGTCTTTTGTTTCACAGGAATGGGGGTTGGTGGTGGAAGGCTTCAAACCTTCTCCGGTGGTCATGGCGCCGTATAACCCGCCATATTATGAAGGGCTCCTGACCGGTTTCGGTCTTTCGAAGATCAAAGACCTGCTCTGCTGGTCCATCTGCCCTGAAGACGGCTACCGGGTGCCGGAACGGATCCTGCGACTAACCGATGCAGTCAGGGACAGGTACGGCGTCCGAATCCGCCAGATCGATATGAAGCATTATGACGAGGAAGTAAAGATCATCATCGAGCTGGCCAACTCCACCATCATAGACAACTGGGGCTATTCACCGGTGACTGAGGCGGAAGTCCGGGCGATGGCCCGGGATATGAAGCCGGTCATCCAACCAAAAGGCGTGTTGTTCGCCGAAGATTCGAACGGAAAACCCATCGGTTTTGCGATCACATTGCCGGACGTGAACACTCTCTTGAAGGGTTTGAACGGCCGCATGTTCCCCTTTGGATTTATCAAGATATTGACCGGCATCCCGCGATTGAGCCGCTACCGCATGTTTGCCCTGGGAGTGATCCCGGCATATCAAGGGAAAGCCATCGACAGCCTGATCTATCGCGCCATCTATGAGAGGCTCTACTCGAAACAGATGTGGATGGAGATCAATTACGTGCTCGAAGATAACTGGGCCATGGTCAACGCCATAAAAAAACTGGATGGCAAGCCTCTGCGCCGGTACAGAGTTTATGAAATGAAGATCTGAACCAATGGCCTTTTTCTACCTTTCGATCTGCTTATCTGCATTCTGTCTCTTCCTGGTGGAGCCGTTGATCGGGAAAACCTTCCTGCCATGGTTCGGCGGCAGCGCCGCAGTCTGGTCGACGGCTTTATTGTATTTCCAACTCTTATTGACCGGGGGATACGCCTATGCCGCCTGGCTGAGCCGTAGAAAAAGAAGGGTACTCCTGCATATTATTCTTGTGGGGGCCTCACTGCTCCTATTATTTCTGCTGGGTTCCTTCTGGCGATCCCCCATCACTCCAACCAGCGATTTTAAAATGGCCGGTTCACTCCCACCGATCCTGGCCATTTTCATACTGTTGACCATTTCGATCGGATTCCCGTTCTTCCTGTTGGCCTCCAACAGCACGCTTGCACAGGCCTGGTTCCAACGTCTCTTTCCTGGCAAGTCTGCGTATCGTCTTTATGCACTCTCGAATGCTGCCTCCCTGGCCGCCCTGGTCTGTTATCCCATCCTGGTCGAGCCGAACCTGACCCTGCCAAAACAGGGGTGGGCCTGGACGCTGCTCTACACGCTTTTCGCAGGCGTGACCATTTTCTGGATGGTCAGGGCCTTGCGAAATACAAGAAGCAATAGAAGCAAAACCAACAGTGGAAGTATCCAAACCTTCCACCCGGGAATTGGCAAGATGGGTCTCGCTGAGCGCCTGCGCCTCCATCCTGTTGTTATCCATCACCAATTATCTGACCCAACAGGTGGCGGTCATCCCCTTCCTGTGGGTCCTGCCGCTGGCCTTATATCTGCTCACATTCGTGCTGACCTTTTCAGGGGAACGCTGGTATCCACGCCAAATTTTTATTTACGGGCTCATTCCGGTCATTCTCCTCTACGATCTGGCCATGGCCAACGGCGCCCGCCTGGGCATCCCTCTGCAGGTGGCAATCTTTGGGCTGGTGTTGTTCCTCGGCTGCATGGTCTGCAATGGGGAGCTTTACCGGTTGAGACCCCCGGCCGAGCGAATGCCCACCTTTTACCTGATCATTTCAGCCGGCGGGGCGCTCGGCGGAGTGCTGATCAATTTCATCGCTCCCATCCTATTCAAAGGTTATTGGGAGTTACCTTTAGGGGTGCTATTCTTCTGCGCTCTTTTCTTATACCTGGGTAGAGGCAACCGGGAGCCCGGTCTCAAAGGCGAAATCCTGGCACGGGTGAGCCTATCCCTTCTGGGTGTGGCCGTCCTCATCACCCTGGTGCGTTTATTCACTTTCGTCGGCGGAGACCTGGCCACCTCCGTCGAAACCCGGCGTAATTTCTACGGTGTGTTGCGGGTCCGCCAGGTGGGCACGGCCGGGCAAAGTGATCATTCCTACCAAATGATCAATGGAAGCACCATCCACGGGGCTCAATTCCTGGGAGCAGGCGAGCGTAATACCCCCACGGTCTACTATGGGCCGCAAAGCGGAGTCGGACTGGCGCTGCTCAATTACCCTCGCAACGCATCCGGCCTGAGGGTCGGCGGCCTCGGTCTGGGTGTGGGGACAGTGGCTGCCTATGGGAAGGCCGGCGATACCTATCGCTTCTACGAAATCAATCCGGCCGTGATCCAACTGGCTGAGGGCCAGGGAAGCTATTTTTCCTTTCTGGCAGACAGCCCGGCCAAGGTGGAGGTCGTCAGCGGGGATGCCCGGCTTTCCCTGGAACGAGAAATCAGCACAGGCCAGGCAGAACCATTCGACGTATTGATCCTGGATGTATTTTCCGGGGATGCCGTTCCGGTACATCTGCTGGATGAACAGGCTTTTTCGCTTTACCTGGAGCGGTTGGCACCCGAGGGCATTTTGGCAGTCCATATAACCAACGGGTACCTGGATCTTGTGCCGGTCGTATGGACCCTGGCCGACCATTTCAACCTGGAACGAGCCCTGATCGTGGACGCGGGGGATGGCCATTACACCAGCGCCTCCACCTGGGTATTGCTGGCGCGGGATGCCTCCATCCTTTCCATGCCGGCAATTGCAGAACGGGCCAGGGATATGACCGGTTACATGCCTTCCATCCGCTTATGGACGGATGATTACAGCAATCTTTTCCAGCTTTTGAAAAAGTAGGCGGGCGATGAGGTTGCATTTTAATTCTGAGAGTTAAGAGAATTCACCGCGAAGGGGATGAAGTTAGGGAAGGAAAAGAAAAGGAAAGAAAAAATTACTTTTGCTTGTCCCCATAAAAGGCCGTGATCTGTTCGGCAAAATCCACCAGGCTCCGGCGGAGCGCCATGGGCTCGAGCACTTCCACTGCCCGTCCCAACCCAAGCAGGCGTGTCCGGGCAGTGATGAGATTCTCAAAGGGGAGATTGAGGATTACCCAGCCTTCTTGATCGGGTGATGACGAAAGATCCAGGGACCGATAGGATTGCCCATCCAAATATCGATGCAAATTGGCTAAGGCCTCCGGCGACAGGCGAACCCTGGCAATAAAGCGAGGCCGGGATTCAACCTCCTGGCACCATTTTTTCCAAAAACCCTCCAAATTGAAATCCAGTGGATATGCGAAAGTCTCTTCCAGCATTTCAGCCTGGATGATCTCAGCCATACTCACAACCCGGATGTTCCCTGCAAACTCACCGACCAGGTGCCAAACATTTGCTTTTGCCACTAATCCATATGGATCGACCCTATGCTCGAATTCGGTGTCAAAAAATTCCTTGTGGATCCGGAGGCGCAAGCGTTTATCCTGCCAGAGGGCTTGCCGGACCACTTCCAGGCACGGACTCGGCCTGCCCTGCTGGAACCACCAGGAGGAATCCAGATGGATACGCTGGCGGGAGCGGGCTTCATCCAGCCGGCGCGCATCCGGCAGGGATGCCGAAAGCTTCAGCAAAGCCTGTTTAAATTCCTGCCCCACCCCTAATTGCGCCAGAGGCGCCGGCACGTTCATCATAAAGAGCGCCCGCACTTCATCAGGGGTCAGGCCGGTTAAACTGGTGCGATATTCTTCGATCATGGAAACGCCTCCGCCGGGCCCGCGTTCGGCGAAGATGGGCACTCCCGAGGCAGAGAGAGCCACCAGGTCGCGGTATATGGTCCGTTCGGAGACTTCCAACTCCAGGGCCAGGTCTGCCGCGGTCATCCTTCCGCGGGTTTGAAGAAGCATCAAGAGGGAAAGTAATCGATCTGCGCGCATGGTATCACCTGTTTTTATTCTACTCGAAATTCCTGACAATAGATGTCAGCTACTCTGCTGTATCATATGGGTATCTCCGGAGACAATATCAACCTTTTCTCATTCAATCAGGAGGACCATATGAACGAAGACGAAATCCGCATCGTAGAACTGCCCCCCATGCGGGTAGTGTGCATCAATGGGTTCGGACAGGAACCCGAAGACCAGGCGTTCAAGAAAATGTTTGCCTGGGCAAAAGAACATGATCTGCTTGAGAAACCTCACCGGCTGTTCGGATTCGATAACCCCGTGCAGACGCCGGGCTCACCGAACCGGGGTTACGATGTCTGGATGACGGTGGATGAAGCCTGTAAAGCTGATGGCGAGGCAAGCCTCATTGAATTCCCAGGCGGAACTCTATGCGGTCATGCGGGTCGAAGTCACTGCTCCCTGGGAGGACATTCCCCCGGCCTGGCAGCGATTGGTCAAATGGCGGGAGAACAGCCCGTATCACGAAGGTCAGCACCAGTGGCTGGAGGAACACATCGGTCCGATCAGCGCGGTGGTCAATTCACTGCCCTTCACCCTGGACCTGCACCTGCCGATCAGGAAATAACTCGACTTCGAAAGCAAAAACAGCCAGGGAAATCCCTGGCTGTTTTTGTATCTTATCTTGATTTTTTTCAGATATTCATTGTAATGTAAACTTCGCCTTCAGGCGGATATCCCGGCTGGAACTGCCAACCAACACCTCAAACTCTCCCGGTTCCGCCACCCAGGCGCGGGCATGCGGGTCATAGTAAGCCATGGAGCGTTTATCCAGTTCGAATTCTACTGTCGTGGATTCGCCCGGCTTGAGAGCCACTTTGGCAAACCCTTTCAACTCCTTGGGAGGTCGCGGCAGCGAAGACTTGAGATCGGCCACGTAGAGCTGGACCACTTCCTTGCCGGCCGTTTTGCCGGTATTCGTTACCTGCAGGGTCACTTTTACGGCCTCACCGGCTTTTACCTTTTTTGTCACTTGCAAGCCGCTGTATTCGAAGGTCGTATAGGAAAGGCCGTGACCGAACGGGAAGAGGGGGGTCACATCTTTTTTATCATAATAACGGTAGCCGACAAAAATACCTTCTCCGTAATTAACCTCCCGGCAGCCGGGGTAGGAAGCGTTGATAAAAGCCGGACTATCTTCAATCCGGATAGGGAAACTGACCGGTAACTTTCCGGAGGGGTTGACCTTGCCCAGCAGGACGGCTGTCACTGCATGTCCATTCTCCATGCCGGGATAGTAGGCATTCAGCACAGCCGCAACCTTATCGATCCAGGGCATGCTCACCGGCGCGCCGGCGTTCAGCACCACCACCGTGCGCGGATTGGCTTCAGCCACAGCCGCGATCAAATCGTTCTGGTTACCCATCAGATCAATGGAGGGCCGGTCGGTTCCCTCGGTTTCAAAAGCGTCCGGATAGCCGGCGAACACCAGGGCCACGTCACAGCGACGGGCTAATTCCACCGCCCGGGCCAGGCGGTCATCTTTGCCAGCCTCGAAGGTCTGGCCCATGCCCAGGTTATAGCTGACGATATCCTGGTTCTCATGGCGGACATAATCCATCCGGAACTCATACGGACGGCCGGCCACCATCTTTTGGACGACGTTCTCCGCCTGGTACTGGTCCCGGCTGCTATTCTTTGAAGCCACGCTTTCCAATATAGGTTTTCCATCCAGGAACAGCTTCACCCTGGCTACATGATGAAGGGAGATTTTATAAAAGCCGTTTTCCGGAACCGTGAGGGTACCGGTCCAGCGCATGGCCATGGGTTTGATCTGCAGAGGCGTCCAGGCGATATGCCACCAGAAATTGGGCCCGAACCCATCCCTGGATTCGATCGGCTCGCCACTGAAATCAGCGGCTTCATAAAAGTCACCGTGGAATCCGCCTTTGAACCAGGTGGTTGGAATGGTGAAAGGATTATCCGTATTCTCGCTGCCGGCCTCGTATTCGATCTTGACCTTGCCGTCCAGGCTTTCCTTGAGGGCTTCGAGCGGGCTGATCCGGTAAAGCGGCGGGACCTTGGAGCTGCCGCCGCCTTCGATGACCGCTTCGGCAGCATTGGGTCCGATGACTGCGATGGATTTGACATTCCTGCCTATGGGCAAAACCCCACCATCGTTCTTAAGCAAAGTAATGGCTTCTTCTGCCAACCGGCGGGAAAGCTTCTGATGCGCGGGTGTGTTGATGGCTCCTTTTGAAACCTTATTATCCATACGGCCCGACAGAAGGACCAGCCGCAGGACTCGCCGGGCGGCCCTATCCACAGCTGCCTCATCGATCTGCCAGATCTGAACGGCATCACCCAGCAAAGCGTAATACTTGGCCGGTCCGGGCATCTCCAGGTCGAGTCCGCCAACAATGGATTCGAAAATCGTGTGGTTGGCAGCCCAATCCGATACAACTGCCCCGCGAAAGCCCCACTCATCCCTCAGGATTTCATTCTGCAGGTGGTTGTTCTGGCTGGCATAGACCCCATTGATGCGATTATAGGAGCACATGACCGTCCAGGGTTGAGCCTCTCTAACGGCCATTTCAAACTGGGCCAGGTATATTTCCCTTAGAGTGCGTTCATCCACATTCGAGGTGGCCCGGAACCGCTCGATCTCATAATTATTGGCGGCGTAATGTTTCAAAGAGGTACCCACACCCCGGCTCTGCACGCCTTTGATATACGCCACGGCAGTCCGGCCGGTGAGGTACGGGTCTTCTGAAAACGTCTCGAAGTTGCGCCCGCCGCGTGGATCTCTGACAATATTGACGCATGGGCCAAGGAGAATATCGCAATCCATCCCGCGAGTCTCTTCCCCCAAGGCCTGCCCCACTTGCTCGATCAGATCCGGGTTCCAACAGGCCCCCATGGAAATGCCGGTCGGGAATGCCGTCACGGGTCCCATTTTCCGTCCGGCCTCGGGAGCAGTGGCGCGGACCCCATGCGGGCCATCCGTCATGGTAATAGCCGGGATTCCCAGGCGCTCGATCGGCACGGTATTCCAAATATCCCGCCCAGAGAGGAGCGAAATCTTTTCATTCAGGGTCAATTTATGAATAAGTTCATCCACACGTTGGTCCAACTTCTCTTCCGTCAGCATATACTCTCCTTAAGGCTATTGACGCGAGGTGTTTCCTTATGTAAGATTGCTTTCAAACAGTTCCATGAAGCTCTTCTATTCTACTGCTTCTTATCTAAAACGTCATGTCGACTGAATTTTCCGTCACCAAGATTCGCCTGCACAGCCGTCTTTGGCCGGTCCTGACCATATTGCTTATAATCCTGCAACTCTTATGGCCAAGCCGTGCCTGGATGACCCTGATCATTATCGTCGGCGGGATCTGGGTGATCAGTTTTCTATGGACTCTCTCACTGGCGCGGCGGCTGTTCCTGGATCGGGCCTTGAGATATGGCTGGGCGCAAGTCGGCGATCAGCTGGAAGAACGCTTCACGGTGATCAACGATAGTTTTTTCCCGGCCCTCTGGCTGGAGGTGGAAGACCATTCAAACCTGCCGGATTATGCTGCCGGGCGGGTCACCTCGATCGGTCCCAGCGCAGCTCTCGAATGGAAAACAGAAGGGGTGTGCACCCGCCGGGGTTTATTCACTTTAGGCCCAACTACCCTGCGTTCGGGGGACCCCTTGGGACTCTGCACCCTGGAAATTCAACATCCCAATTCGACCATTTTACTGGTCCTGCCGCCGGTGCTGCCGCTGCCTCCCATCGAGATCGCACCCGGCGGACGGTCGGGAGAAGGCCGGCGGGCTCGCCGGTCTGCCATGGAGACTACCGTCACGGTGGAAACTGTGCGAGAGTACACTCCCGGCGACCCGCTTAAATCCATCCATTGGCCCACCTCGGCCAAACGGGATGCTTTATACGTGCGCCAGTTCGAGCATATGCCTTCTTCCGATTGGTGGATCTTCCTCGATCTGCAAGGAGATGTCCAGGCTGGAAGCGGCTCGGCCTCCACAGTGGAACATGGGATCATCCTGGCTGCCAGCCTGGTGGATAGGGGAATCCGCCTGGGACACTCCGTCGGCCTGGTGACCTGCGGCCAGGAACTCGTCTGGATGCCGCCTCAGCGCACCTCCGGCCATTTAATGAGCATTCTACGGACTCTGCCGTCATTCAACCGGGAGAAATGCCCCTCTCGGATCTGCTCAAAAGTGCACATCAATCCATCCAACGAAGAGCCAGCTTGATCATAATCACCCCAAACATGAAAGCCGATTGGGCCGTGCCGATGCTGCAATTGGTCCGGAAGGGTATGGCCCCCACCGTGCTGCTTTTCGACCCGGTTTCCTTTGGAAAAACAGAATTAGCCGAGCCAACCCTGTCGTTCCTGACCGATTATGGGATCACCCATAATATCGTCCACCGCGAATTACTGGACCGGCCTGAAGCCCGTCCAGGTACCCAGGGAAAATGGGAATGGCGGGTGGTTGGCAGAGGCAAGGCAGTGGCTGTCCGTCGACCGGCGGATACCGGCTGGAGGCAGTTGGGATGATCCTGGATATGTTCGACCGGTTCCTCGTCTGGATCGTCCGCCGCCTGGGTGGTATAACCGTGATCCAGTTCTCCCTGGCGGCGCTCGCGCTTTCCAGCATCGGTTGGGGGATGATTGCGGTGATAGGGCGGATTTCCGCAGGTCAACTGGTCACAGTGGCGCTGGTGGGATTAGTTGTGGGATGGCTGGTGGGCCGCACCCGGCTCAAAGGCTACAGTTCCATCCTGGTGCTGCTCGGCTCAGGCGTGATTTACCTTGCCCTTACAGCCGGGCGGATTTGGATACCATTGCTGGCTTTCGCCCGCACTCTCTCCCACTCTATCCGGACAAATCCTGCACTGTGCCATCTGGCCCTCGCTAAAGCAGCTTCTTCCATGCGGCTCACCGGATTTCAGTCCCATGTTCAGCACCTGGAAAACGTTGACCTTAACCACGGCTACCCTCATTACCCGGATGGGAAGCTGGTTCAAAGGCGTCCATTCGGGCCTCCTCGTGGTTGATCCGCTGGTCGCCCCGATTTTATGGGGAACCGCTCTCTGGCTCGTGGCTGTGTGGGCCGGTTGGTGGGTTAGGCGGCGAAATTCCGTTCTGATCGGCCTGCTTCCCAGCGTGGCCCTGTTTGCCTATAACATTTATTACACCAATATGATCCAGGGAATTTATTACCTGGTCTGGGCAGCCGGCTTAATGGTCCTGCTCCAGGCCGCCAACGCCTACCTTACATCCGAACGCTTATGGACCTCGAAGCGAATGGATCGGGTATTGATCGAACCCGGCCTGGCGATCACGGCGGTCCTCCTGGTGGGCAGCCTGATGCTAGCCGGCGGCTTGTTACCCTCTTTATCGATAAAGAAGATCAATACCACCATCCAGGAAATCTTCCATCCCGACCAGAATAAAACTCTGGCAGAATCGCTGGGGTTGCAACAGGTGCCGCCGGAATCCAAGCCGGGGAATGGCGGATCTGGCCCGGTTGTTCTTTCAGAAGTCCACGCGGTGGGAGCCGGCCCGCATCTCTCCCAGGATGTGGTTATGTACGTTTCGGTGGATGGCTATAATCCTCTTCCCCCGGATATTGCCCGCTTGACGAGTGTGCTTCAACCGGAAGTGACCTATTATTGGCGTGCCCAGACGTATGATATCTATAATGGCCATGTGTGGATTACCGATTGCGTGCAGACTGTTTCGTTGGTCAGGCCAACGCCCCTTATCATCCGAACCTGGTCAATCAGCCGATCAATTACCAGGAAGTCACCCAGCACATCGAGCGGACCGGCCTTGACAACAAGATCCTTTTCTACACCGGGCGACCTCCTAAAAGCCGACCATACCACCCTCGCTCAATTTCGTTCCGGAGGCGATTTGATCGATGCCCAGACGGATCCGGGAAACTATACGGCCGTTTCACGGACGCAATCTGTCAGCGTGGCTCAATTGCAGGCAGTTGGTAATGATTATCCCGATACTATCCGCCGCCAATATCTCAACCTTCCGGATGAAGTTCCGCAGCGGGTCCGTGACCTGGCCCTGAACCTGACCGCGGACAAGGTCAATATTTATGACCGGGCCAAGGCGATCGAAACGTATCTGCGTCAATTCCCATATTCATTGGATGTACCCGCTCCGCCTTCGAACAGGGATGTGGCCGATTATTTCCTGTTCGACCTTGAAGAAGGGCTATTGCGACTACTTTGCCACTACGATGGTTGTCATGGCGCGTGCCGCCGGGATGCCGGCCCGCCTGGTGACCGGTTATTCCAGCGGCACTTATGATTACAATGCGCATCATTTTGTCGTTGTGGACGCCAATTCACATGCCTGGCCGGAGATCTTTTTCCCCGGCATCGGTTGGGTGGAATTCGAACCGACCACCAACCTCTCGCCCATATCCCATCCGGGGGAAGACCAGAATCCGGCCAACGCAATCACGGGGCTCCCTACACCTGTTCCGGCGAAGAAGGGATTTGCCTTGGATATCCAATGGGATGAGATCGTGGGACCGCTGGAAATCCTGCTGGGGATCCTGGCTGGGCTGGGATTTCTTCTCTGGTCCTCCCGGTTGAAAGCTGGTCATTATACTTACAGCCGGCTGATAAGGCCATTCTCGCCATTTACAGCCGGCTCTATCACCGGAGCCATATCTGGGGCGTGAGCCCGGATGCGGCTCGTACCCCCAATGAATTCGCCGGAGCCCTCTCTACCCGCCTGGAACCATTTACCGGGAGCCGGAAACTGGGCCCGCGAATGAAGGCTATGTTGAAAGATCTGGATTGGTTGACCGGTATTTATAATCGCCAACTCTTCAGCCCCGTTCAAATCACCCGGGAAGAACATCGCCAGGCAGTCCAGGCCTGGAACCGCATGCGCCGGGCATTGGGACGGTTGCAGCGGTGGTGATTTTGATTTATAATCTTTATCGTCGTATTGATTTAGGAGCATAAGGAATGACAGAGATCCTGTAGGAAACCAATCTTTTTCCGGGCAACTTAACCCGCTGGTATTTGATTCCGGCCGGGGGCGTTTGCCCCCGGTTTTGTTTTCCTCTTACAGGATCTTCCATGCTCTCTGCACATCAACTTTCAAAAACTTACGGCATCCAAACCGTACTCCAGGACATCACCATCAGCCTTAATTCCGGCGACCGCATCGGTCTGATCGGTCCAAACGGCTGCGGCAAAACCACCCTCATGCGCATCCTGGCCGGACAGGACCGGCCCGATTCGGGCTCGGTCTCGTTCACGCAGTCGGATTTGCGCATCGGCTATCTTTCGCAGGGGTTCAATCTCGATCTTTCCCAAACGATAGCTGAGGTATGCACCTTATCACCCGTTGGAAATCCCATTTCCAGGGTGGCAGAACTGGCCTCCGCGTTATCCATCCATCCGGATGATGCCGGGTTGCAAGAGGCGTATGATGAGGCTTTACACGAACTGGAACAGGCGGATATTTCGCCGGTGACCGCGCTGGCGCATCTAGGCCTGTCCGATCTTCCCGGCGACCAGTGTGTCCGCGACCTCAGCGGCGGCCAAAAAACCCGCTTGATGTTGGCACGCCTTCTCTTGGACCAGCCGCAACTGCTGCTGTTGGATGAACCCACCAATCACCTCGATATCCACATGCTCGAATGGTTGGAGGGCTGGCTGAACCGGTTCAATGGCGCCGCGTTGATCGTATCCCACGACCGGGCTTTTCTGGATAATACGGTTACCGCCATCCTCGAACTGGACCCAACCACACACACTGTCAAGCAATACAGTGGAAATTACAGTGACTATCTTCGTCAAAAAGAAGCTCAACGCCTGCTTCAAATGCAGACGTACCTCGATCAGCAGGCTCAAATCCGCCAGATGAAAGCTGATATTGCCCGCACCAAGCAACAAGCGGCTTTCACGGAACGCCAGGCCAGTTCCATCCGCATCGGCGGGAGTGATTATAAGATCAAAGGATTTAAATCCTACCAACAGGGCATCGCCAAGAAGGTGGCGAAAAAAGCGAAGTCACGCGAGAAAAAACTGGAACGGTTCCTCGAATTGGATGAACTCGTTGAAAGACCACGGGCGGAATGGCAGATGAAATTGGCCTTTTCTACTCCAAAACACATCAGCAAAGACATTCTCATCACGGATACCCTTTCCATCGGATATCCATATCACCCGCCATTGTTGAAAAACCTCCGCCTTCAGATCCGCGGGGGACAAAGGATAGCATTGACGGGCCCTAATGGATGCGGGAAAACGAGCCTCCTCCGCACGATCGCCGGGATCCTCAAGCCGGCGGCAGGTTCGATCCATCTTGGACCGGCTGTGAAATTGGGTTACATGACCCAGGAACAGGAGCTGATCGACCCCGAAAAATCGCCGGTGGAGATCATCCTTTCGGCCGGGCTCCTGAATGAGACTCTAAGCCCGGTCATTTCCTGCATTTTCACCTCTTTGGGGCAGACTGGTCCTTCGACCTTCGAAAAGCCTATCCTATGGTGAAAGGGCTCGCCTGGAATTGGCATTGTTGGTCGCCCAGGGCTGCACCTTCCTGCTTCTCGATGAACCCATCAACCATTTGGACATTCCCTCAAGGGCTCATTTCGAACAAGCGTTGAATTCATTTGAAGGCACGGTATTGGCGGTAGTCCATGATCGTTTCTTCATTCATGAATTTGCTACGGACGTCTGGTCGATCGAAAATGAGACGATCCGCCAGGTAACTCTCAGATTAATTTTTGAAAGGTCTATTATGCTTACTGCTCATCACATTTCCAAATCTTACGGCCCGGATGCCATTCTCAACGACATCTCGTTGACTGTTAATCCCGGAGAACGGGTGGGCTTGATCGGTCCAAACGGCTGCGGCAAGACCACCCTGATGCGCATCCTGGCCGGGCAGGAAAAACCGGATTCTGGAACGGTTCAGCCCACCCACCTCGATCTGCGGATTGGATATCTGCCGCAGGGATTTAACCTGGATCCCACCCGGACGATTGGCGAGATTTGTAATTTATCCACCCACCACCTCGAATCGGTTGTGAGCGACCTGGCTACGAAACTGGTCTACTCATCCGGAGGACCCCAACCTTCAAGTCCGCTTATGATGAAGCTTTGCAGGCATTCGGATCCACCGATGTTAATCCCGCCTCATATCCTGGCCTCCCTCGGACTCGAAGATCTACCTGCGGATACACGCGCCGGTGAACTCAGCGGCGGTCAAAAGACTCGCCTGATGCTGGCCCAACTCCTCCTTTCCAATCCAAACATGCTCTTGCTGGATGAGCCGACCAACCACCTCGATATCGAGATGCTCGAATGGCTGGAGAGTTGGTTGGACCGGTTTCCAGGGCGCCGCCCTGATCGTCTCCCACGACCGCGCCTTTTTGGACCATACCGTCAACCGCATCCTCGACCTGGATCTCGAGACGCATGTCATTCACGAATACAACGGCAATTACAGCGATTACCTTGAACAGTTCCTGGCCACCCGGGAAAAACAATGGGATGAATATAGGGACCAGGTCGCCGAGATCCGCCGGATCAAACAGGATATCGCCCAAACGAAACAGCAATCCCTGCAAGTGGAGTTGACCACCACCTCCCGTCAACCCGGTGTGCGCCGTTACGCTAAAAAAGTCGCCAAAAAGGCCCTCTCAAGAGAGAAGAAACTCGAACGCTTTCTCGAATTGGATGAGATCGTCGAGAAACCCAAACCCTCCTGGCAATTGAAATTGGAATTCACGGCTCCTGACCACCAAAGCCAGGATATCCTGGTGACGCAGGCCCTGTCGATTGGTTATCCGGAGCATCCGCCGCTGATGAAAAATATCCGCTATGCACATCCGGGCAGGCCAGCGGGTGGCCTTGACCGGCCCAAATGGCTGCGGGAAGACCACCCTGTTGAGAACCATCGCCGGAAAATTGGAACCTGTCTCCGGATTCATCCGGCTGGGAGCGTCGGTCAAATTGGGCTACATGACCCAGGAGCAGGAACACCTCGACCCGGATAAATCCGCCCTGGAAACCATCCAATCTGCCGGCCTGTTCGATCAGACCGAAGCCCGCCACTTCCTCCATTTCTTCCTTTTCAGCGGAGATGATCCGCTCCGCCCGGCCCGCAGTTTGAGCTATGGCGAACGGTCCCGCCTGGAATTAGCGTTGATGGTGGCCCAGGGGTGTACCTTCCTGCTGTTGGATGAGCCCATCAACCATTTGGACATCCCCTCCCGCACCCGCTTCGAGCAGGCCCTCGCCAAATACACCGGGACGGTCCTGGCAGTCATCCACGACCGTTATTTCATTGAGCAGTTCGCCACGGATGTTTGGACTTTCAGAGAAGGGAACATTATCCGGAAATGAATAAGTCTTTTTCTCCCACTCGTTTTCCCGAGGTCAACGAATTATTGAACAGGCTCCATACCAGGATCCAAGCCATACTGGGTTCTCATTTTATCGGCATGTACCTGTATGGTTCCCTTACGTATGACGCCTTCGACCGGCATAGTGATGTGGATTATGTGGTTGTAACAGATACAGAACTTTCCGAGGCGCTTTTTTCGAGACTGCAAGACATGCATACCGATATTGCCCGCATGGATTGTTGGTGCGCAACCCAATTGGAAGGCTCTTACATCCCCCGGCAGGCGCTCTTGCAGTACGAGCCAAAACGGGCACTTATATTTTCATATTGACCGGGGAATGGATGAGCCGCTCAAAAGGATGCAACTCGACGATCCGGTTCTACAACTGGGCTGGTGGGGCGGCTGGGTGATCTTGCGCTCCAATCTATATGAGCATGGCCTCACCCTGGCCGGGCCCCCACCTCAAAGCCTCATCGAACCGGTCAGCCCGGAAGAACTGCGGCAGGCAACTCTGGCGAATATTGGAAGGTTGGGCCGAATCGTTCCTCGTGGATCCTTCCCTGATTTACAGCCGGGCCTATCAATCCTACATCGTTCTGACCTTATGCCGCATTCTGTACACACTTCGACACGGGGTTCTGTCTTCAAAGCCGGTTGCCGCTCGTTGGGCCGAGGCTGAATTGGGAGAACCTTGGGCATCCTTGGTCAAGCAAGCCTGGCTTGAACGACTGGAAGATCTGGCGGAAATGCCGCCAAACGATGTAGAGAAGACCCTGGAATTTATTCGCTATACTATTGAAAATAGCCGCTGAAAAGGAATAAATGATGAACCTGATGGATATCGTCAACCGCATCCCCTCTCCCATCCCCTGGTCGGAAGGTGAGAAAATCCCCTGGAATGAACCCGGCTTCAGCAGCCGCATGCTGCCGCGAGCACCTTTCGCAGGAGCATGATGCCGCCAGCCGCAGAAGTGTGGTGATCGACCGCCAGGTGGAATGGATCCACCGGGATTTGCTGGGAGGCCGTCCCGTCCGGGTGCTGGACCTGGGCTGCGGTCCAGGGTTGTATACCAGCCGGCTGGCCCGCCGGGGCTGCCGCTGCACCGGCATCGATTTCTCGCCGGCTTCAGTGGCTTACGCGGCCGGACAGGCTCAGAAGGAGGGATTGGCTTGTCGATATGTGGAAGGCGACGTGCGTTCCACTCCCTTTGAGACCGGTTTTGAGCTGGCCATGTTCATTTTCGGGGAGCTGAATGTCTTCCGCCAGGAGGATGCCCGTTTGATCTTGAGCAAGGCCTACAGCGCTCTGGGCTCAAATGGCGTGCTTGTATTGGAACCGCATACCTTCGAAGCCGTCCGCGGGATAGGCCTTTCCGGCTCGCATTGGTACAGCGCCTCCAGCGGATTGTTCTCTGAAACGCATCATATATACCTGGAAGAAAATTTCTGGGATGAACCCACCTGTACGGCCACCACCCGCTACCTGCTGATTGATGCCAGGGATGGCTCAGTGACTACCTATGGATCGACCATGCAGGCCTACAGCCTCGACCAATATAAGGCCCTCCTGGAGGGGATTGGATTCAGGGACATAGAATTTCAGCCTTCCCTCGAAGGCCACGAGAATCCGGAAATGCGCCAGCTGCTGGCCATTACCGCCAGAAAATAGTCGGTTCGAGTATCTCGTCGCAGCGAGAATTGATCATACTGGTTGATTAACTATACTAATACTCTTGACATACTGTATATAACACAGTATAATGTCGTCAATGGTGATTAAATGACTAATGAATCTTTCGATAACGTAATTTTGGAACTACGCCGGGGCGTCATCGTATTGGCTGTTTTGAGCCAACTCGACCAGGAACAATATGGCTATTCCCTCATCAATAACCTGCGGGAATGCGGCCTGGAAATCGACCAGGGAACCCTCTATCCCCTGCTCAGGCGGTTGGAGGCACAGGGATTGCTTAAATCCAACTGGCGGATCGAATCGGATCGCCCGCGGCGCTACTATGTAATCAGCCCGGAAGGGCAGGCTCTCCTGCCCCAGCTGAAAAAGGAATGGAACAGCATCGTTGCCATGATGGAGAAGATGCTGAATATGGAAAGGAGAATACAATGAACCTGATCGATACCTATGTTTCCGAAGTCGGGCGCCGCCTGCCTTCAAAGAACCGCTCCGATATCGAGGCCGAGATCCGCTCCATCCTCGAAGATATGCTCGAGGAACGCAGCCGCAAGGAAGGCCGCCCCATCGATGATGGGATGGCATTCGATGTCCTCAAAGAATATGGGGACCCGGAAAAGGTGGCGGCTTCTTATCTGCCGGAGCGTTATCTGATCGGTCCCAGCCTGTATCCCATCTTTTTGACCCTCGCCAAGATCATCTTGATCATCAGCCTGATGGTTGTGCTGGTGGGCTTGGGAGTCAACCTGGGACAATCCGCCCATGATTTCCAAACGGGCTGGCAAATCGTTGTTCAAGCTATGAGCAATTTCTTTACTACAGTCCTCTCATCGTTGGCGTCCCTCGTCTTCATCCTGGCCATCATAGAATGGGCAGTAAATTTCTCCGGAGGAAAAATGGATGTACGCGAGCTGCCTGGTAAAAAGGATTGGGATCCGCATACGCTTGTAAAGATCACTCCTCCCAACAGGATAAAACTGGGCGATACCATTGCCGAAATTGTATTCACCTTTTTCGCCTTGATCTTGTTCAATTTCTATCCGCAGGTATTCAATCTCGGTTATTCCGCCAACGGGAACTGGTATTTTGGAACCGGGAATTGGACTTCCGTTCCGGTCCTGTCTGCAGCCTTCTTCCATTTTGTACCCTACCTGACCGTCGTATGGATATTGACCATCGTCCTGGACATCATCTTATTGCGCCTGGGATATTGGAACACGGCCACGCGCAGTTTCGCCATCGGCCTGAAGGTGATCCAGATTGCCATTTCCGCAGGCATGCTGGCGGGTCCCTCGTTGATCGCCCTGACAGCCGCAAATTTGCCCGCAACGATATCCAGCATATCTGCCGTCCAGGTGCTGATCGACATATTGCCTCAATTCATTCGAGTTGCCCTTTGGCTGAGCATCCTTGGAAATACTGTTGAGATCATCAAGATCCTTGTTAAAATGATCTCCAATAAACCCTGGGCCTATGTTGTGACCAGAAAAAGCTCTTAGCGGATCACGATAGTAAACACAAAAAGGTGCGGCCGAGCCTGTCCGGTCGCGCCTTTTTTGATTTCGAAGGGAAAATACTGAACAGCTGTATGATTTTTCTGAAAAAACTGCAGAAGAAAGACCTGTTTGTGCTATACTCAGATAAATCTGTTTTCACAATTGGTGAAAAAGTTCGGGGAAACTCAAATCCCTGCCTCTCTTGATTTTTGTTTCACTTTTTGAGAAGATACAACAGATTTTCTCTACAGAACCTTGATCACAGAATTGACGCCGAGGGATATTAATTCTGAGGAAGAACCCAAATGAGTTGGGTTTACACACCTTACGCGGGCATACTTTGGGCAACGTCTCTTTTGACGGCTTTCGCGGCCTGGTTGATCGCGCACCGGCGGAAAGCCGATGGCATTATTACCCTGGTAGTGCTCATGAGCGCAGTCACCCTGTGGGCATTTGCCTCCGGCCTGGAAGCAGCTTCAGTGGGTTTGGAACAGAAGTTGATCTGGGCAAAGGTGGGCTATTTCGGAGCCGTAGCTGCGCCGGTATTATTCCTGACTTTTGTTTTGAATTTCAGCCTGCAGCGGCGGTGGCTCGGCTGGCGGAGCGGGATCCTTCTCTTTGCCATACCGATCCTCGCCCTGGTGGCTGTATTTACCAATGAGCAGCACGGGCTCATTTGGACTCATTTCACTCTCAGTCCGGGGGTAGCGAATACGGTTATTTATGGACATGGGGTGGGGTACTATATCCTTTTTGCGTATGATTATGTGCTCATTCTGGCCAGCCTGATGTTGTTATTGAGGGTATGGTTTAAGGCCTCCGCTCCTTATCGGAGACAGATCTCCATCCTCCTGATCAGTTCTCTTTTCCCCATCACCGCCGGCATACTTTATACAGTCCAGCTTCAGCCATTTCCCGGCCTGAATATCATTCCCATCTCGTTCTCGGCAACCGGTTTATGTCTCATCGCCGGAATCCAAAAATACCAGCTTTTTGACCTGATGCCGGTTGACAGCGATGCTTTGATAGATAATATGCAGGATGGCGTGGTGGTCCTGGATGCGTGGGACCGGATCGCCCGGTTCAATCCCTTCGCCGTAAAACTGATAGGTTCCCTTTCCAAGGGATCGATCGGGCTGCCCGTGTCAGCCTCGCTGAGGTTCTGGGATGAAGTGCAGGCTCGTAATAAGAACACGGACGAGATCCACACTGAAGTGGTTTTGCCGTCGAACCCCTCTCGGTATTTGGAAATCCACGTTTCGCCTCTCAGCGATCGCCATAAACACTTCGCCGGGCGGTTGGTCATCTTTCGGGATATTACCGAACGATACCTGGCCAAACTAAGGCTGGCCCGAAATGTGGAAGAGCTTCAGGTCATCAACCGGATAAGCCTGGTAGTCTCTGCCGGGTTGGATATAGACCGGATCCTGAAAGCCTTGTATGAGCAGTGCAGCCAGGTGGCGGCTGTGGATGTCTTTTATGTGGCATTATGCGAACCAAATGGCGCACTGGTGAATATCCCCATTTTTTTTGAAGAAGGACATTTTCTAACCGGGGCTTCCCGTGACATCCGGGAAAATCCGGGCTTGATCGGCGGCATCATCAACACCCGCTGTACGCTATACCTTCGCAATAATGATAAGCAGGTAACCCACCCGATCTTACGTCCGAATGCCATTCCGCGCAGCCCCTCCCGTTCTTACGTAGGCATTCCCCTGACCGTTCGCAACCAGGTGATCGGGATTATGTCCGTTCAAAATCAAAACCCGAACGCTTATACGGATGATCAGGTGCGGTTATTGGAGCGGATCGCCTTGCAGGCAGCCATAGCCATTGAAAATGCCCGTCTTTACACCCAGGAGCAACGCCTGGCCATTATCGACGAATTAACGGGCATCTATAATTATCGGGGATTGATGGAATTGGGGACCCGCGAAATCGAACGAACCCGCCGTTTCAACCATCCAATGTCCGTATTATTCTTTGACATAGACGGTTTCCGGAATCTGAATAACACTTACAGTCATACGGCTGGAAACATGGTGTTAAAAGCAGTCGTGGAGCGATGCAGTTCCATTCTCCGGTCGATTGACGTATTCATCCGCTTCGGTGGGGATGAATTCGTGGTCATCCTGCCCGAGACGGACGTGACGAGCGCCGAAGCGGTAGCTAAAAGACTGGTGGATGTGGTCTCGGCTTCGGATATCCTCACCCCCTATGGGAACTTGCGGGTATCTATCTCAGTCGGTGTTTCCTTCTTGTCGGATGCCAATATGGACTTGATCACCCTGATCGAGCGGGCCAATCAAGCTGAGCATTATTCCAAGAAAAGCCCGCAGGCGAAAGTGAATACCGCGCCGCTAAATTAAGGGTCTGGCTGTTTCACCAGGTTGGCAGAGGGGACCCGAATAAGGATCAGCTTATCCACCACCGGGGGCAAGCAGGACATGTCGGAACAAGCCTCGTATGTGATCGATACATTTTCTTGATTCCACCCTTTCCCTGGAGGCAAAGCGATGGGGAGGCTCAGCCTCACCGGGCCGGCGGGGTAGACCAGCAAGGCATCCGACCCCATGGAGGAAACTTCTGCATCAGCGCTAACTTTCAAATCACCCACTACCCTGATATTCGATCCGGTTGGGAGTTGCAACAGAGTTGGCCTGCCTTCCCCATTGACCCCATTCCGGGGGAGGGTGTTGCCGTAGAGGTGGAACCCGGCCTGTTCCGGCGTATACGTAACTTCAAGCCAGGGCCGTGCCTGTACATCCATACTCAAAGCCACAACAACGGAAACACCATTCTCAAGGGAGGACGCCAATTTAAGAGATTCCCCCGGGCCAAGGACCGGCCGATTGGAGCAGGAACTCAGGAGAATCATTAATAAAATTAATAGGGATAAATATCCGAATCGTTTCATGAACAGTCCATGCAAGCGTAAATATTATAATTATTATCTGAATTATATACTTAAATTCATCAAATCCGGATTACTCGTAGTAACGGCATCGCGCAGCACCCTGTGGGTCAGCCGTTTTTTTCTTAGCCAAACGTAATCGAAAAGCAACTGGCCTACAGGGCGCTTCCCTTTCGATACACTTCAGGGAGGCTTCACCATCGTTGATTCGAAACTGCAAAGAATTCAAAGAATGAATTTGTGAATTACTGAAATTGGTTCTTTCCCCCTTAAAGAGAATTCCGGGTGTTACCCGGAATTCTTAATGGCTGGTTCCAAAAAATAATTCCCACCAGATCTGCCAGTTGGGCGGGCTTTCCGTCTGGGTCACAACCGCAGGCATTGGCGTGGGGGTGATATTTCCCGCAGGGACCACATCGACCGGATGCTCTCCCACCCGGACCCACTTATTTTCATAGGCCCACTGCTCTACCGCCGCGTCGGAAGTGGCATAGGCCACCTGGGTGACCAATGCCACCTGGGTTTCCATGACTGCCGTTCCCTGTTCCCGGACTGCCTGCAAGTTGGTGGATAAGCGGTTTAATTCTTCCATGCGGCGATTGAAATCGATCAGCATTACCACCGCTACAACGAGACCTACGACGATCAGAATATTCCGCCATTTGAACTTCATACCTCTATCTTACCCTGTCCCTTGTAGTTTGACAAGTTTCTTATCCTTAAAACCCAGATGTATCGTATGCCTTAAAACAAAAACCCGCGAAATCGCGGGTCTATGCCGAAGGAGGGACTTGAACCCTCACGACCTTGCGGCCACTAAGCCCTGAACCTAGCGCGTCTGCCAATTCCGCCACTTCGGCGTGCGGGTTGTATTTTATCCGAAAGTCAGTTTTTGTCAACCTTGCATGGACAAATGAGTTACGTTGAAATATATTCGCGCAGATTATGTTCAACGGCGTACGCAGCCGCCTCGGCGCGGTTACTGACTCCCAGCTTCGATAGGATGCTGGAAACGTAATTTCGGACGGTCCCTTCACCCAGGAACAGTGCCTTGGCGATCTCGCGGTTGGTCTTTCCTTCGGAAACCAGAAGAAGGACATGCTTTTCCTGCTGGCTCAGGTGAGCGAATGCCGAAGCTTCCTCTTCTTTCACCGCCCGGCGTACTTCCTGGAACACCCGTTGGGTCACTGCCGGATCGAGTAATGCCTCTCCACGGGCGACTGCTTCCAACGCATGCACCAGCTCATCTCCGCCGATCTGCTTCAACACATACCCGGAGGCTCCGGCCCGAATGGCCGAGAAAAGCATCTCATCCTCGGCATAGGAGGTCAACATAAGCACGTGCGTTTCAGGGAAACGGCTGGTGATCTCCTCACAGGCTTCGATTCCGGATGTCCCCGGCAAGCGGATGTCCATCACCACCACATCCGGGTGGTTTCTTTCCACAAGTTCAAGCGCTTCTCGCGCCGAACCGGCCTCACCGACAATTTCAAATTGCGGATGCCTTTCCAGCAAAGATTTTAATCCCAGCCGGACCACTTCATGGTCGTCCACCAATAGAACACGTTGTTTTGCCATAGAGACTCGCTACCTCAAACGAAAGTATATTCACAAGTGAAATGTCTGGCAAGGTTACCAGGATATTCCTTTATATCACAAATAAAGTGATTTTTCTCCGAGTTGACCCTCTCCGGCAGGGCCTTCCTAAAGTCGGGGTTTGGGGTATTGGTGGACGACAAAGTCGTCCACCAATACCCCAAAATCTCTTTCTCTGCGCCGCCCTTGGGCGGGAGTCAAAGGAAAGAACTGCACGGCTTTCGGACTTTAGGAAAGCCGTGTCCTCTCCGGAACGGCTGCTACAGGAAAAACCAAAAAATGGCAAAATATCCCAGCACGGCCCCCCATATCCACGAATCGATCCGGTCAAGGACGCCCCCATGGCCGGGGATGATATTGCTCGCATCTTTTACCCCCGCCTGCCGTTTGAACATCGACTCGCCCAGGTCACCCAGGGTGGTCAGGCTGGTGAGCAAGGCTCCCAGAATGGCCCCTTTCCACCAGGTGATCGAAGCAGATCCCCATATATGCCAGAGAGCCGCCAGGCCGGCTGTGATCAAGGTTCCGAAGATGACACCCGCCCAATAGCCTTCCCATGATTTTTTAGGGCTGAGGCGGGGGCTGAGTTGATGCCTGCCCCAGCGTGAGCCAATAAAATAAGCGGCTGCGTCAGCCACCCAGATCGAGGGCAGGACCAACAGGGTCCACCATAACCCATCCGGCAAGTTCCGAATATCTATTAGATAACCACCAATCCACCCAATATAAATAATGCCGGCCACCGTGAAGGAAAAATCGGTAGCCGCTTTATTCCTGCCCTTCTCGTAGTCCAATAGATGCCAGGCCATGGCAGCCAGGATGGAGAATGTCATTACGGGTATCGCCAGGGCCGGAAAGAAATCCCGTGTCAGGACGATCAAAACCACGGATCCAATCAGGATGGGTTGGGAAGCGTTACAGTCTACTGCACAAAAGATATGGTGAAACTCCCACGCGGCGATCCCCAGGAGAAGCGCGATCAGGATGGTGTAATAAAAACCGCCTAAAATGATAGGGGGGATACCGATGACGGCCAGCGCAAGGGCTGCCAGGATGCGTTTAACCATGATAATGTTCGTCCCCGACATTCTCGGATAGGCCACCGTATCTTCGATCCCGCCTGGCAAAAGTATCCAATGCTTTCCGAAATTCAATTTTATTAAAATCAGGCCAATAAACGCTGGTAACGTACCATTCTGAATAAGCCCCCTGCCAGATCATGAAATTTGAAACGCGCAGTTCGCCCGAAGTCCGAATGATCAGATCCGGATCGGGAACGCCGACAGTGAACAGGTAATGGCTGACCAGGTCCGAATTCACGGCTTCCGGCTTGACCCCATCCCGGATCATATTTTGGATGGCAAAGACGATCTCGTCCCGCCCGCCATAATTGAAGGCCACATTCAAGATCAAGCGGTTGTTATTTTTGGTCAGGTCGATCGCGTAGAGGACTTTTTCCTGCAACTTTGGATCGAGGCGCTCGAGGCGGCCGATATGGCGGAGTTGTACACCTTCCTTATTCAGTTCGGCCAGTTCACGATCGATCACATCCTCCAGGATGTGCATCAGGCCTTCCACCTCTTCCCTGGGCCGGCCCCAATTCTCGGTGGAAAACGCATAGATCGTCAGGTATTTAATGCCATATTCAGCGCAAGCCGTGATGATGTTGCGCAGGTTCTGGGTGCCGGCCCGGTGACCGGCCAGCCTGGGTAGACCGCGTGAGATGGCCCAGCGCCCATTCCCGTCCATTATGATGGCGACATGGGTGGGAATTGCCGGCAGGGAGACGGCAGGTTTCTTTGCCATATTGTGGTAGCAACGATTGACTCGTCGCTACACCTCCATGATCTCCTGTTCTTTATGTAGGCCGTGCTTGTTGATCTCCTCAATGTGGCGGTCGGTAACCTCCTGAAGCTCTTTCTCCCCTCGCTCCAGGTCATCTTCGGAAATTAATTTCTCTTTCTCGAACTCGCGCATATCATTGTGCAAATCCCGGCGGATATTTCGGACGGCAATCCGGCATTCCTCCAACCGGCTGTGGACCACTTTCACGAGGTCCCGCCGGCGTTCTTCGGTGAGGGTTGGCAAACTCAGGCGGACCTGCTTGCCGTCATTATTAGGGGTCAGGCCCAGGTCCGATGCCAGGATCGCCTTTTCGATATTTTTAAGGAAGACGGGTCAAAGGGTTTTATCAGAAGGCTGCGAGGCTCCGGGACGGAGATGGACGCCAATTGCTGCAGCGGAGTGGGGGCGCCATAATATTCCACGGGAAGCCTCTCCACCAGCGCAGGTGTGGCCCGCCCTGTGCGGATCCCACCCAGGTCTTCCACCAGGTTCAGAATGGCGGAGCGCATGCGTGAGTCGGCATCTTTAAGAATATCAAGGATATCTTGATTCACTGTGGCCTCCTACAATGAGTGAAATAGTACTGCCCTAAGGATACCCTAAAATCATAAAAAATGCTACTGAAACCAATCCTGGAGCTCTAAATTTTCGCATCGTATCCTAAAAGAATCAGGGCCAACTGAGTATCCACGTTTGGCCCTGTCAAAAGGTATCAGAAGGCTGCCATTTCCCGGCTGTCTGCCGCTATTGGACAGACCGCCTCGGCTGTACAACTCATGCCGGCGTGGCAGATACCAATGTTCCGGTCTTCTTTCCGGTCAATGCATTTTTTAAAGCCGAAGGGTCCCATAAATTGACGATCAAGATCGGCAGGTTATTATCCATGCACAGGCTGATGGCGGTGCTGTCCATCACTTTTAACCGGCGGTTCAATACATCGATATAAGTAAGGTTTTCGAAGCGGCTGGCATCGGAATTTACCTGTGGGTCTGAATCATAGACGCCATCGACCTTGGTGGCCTTGATCAACACGTTCGCATCGATCTCCACGGCCCTCAAGGCCGCCGCCGTATCGGTGGAGAAGAAAGGATTGCCGGTACCGGCTCCGAAGATGACCACGCGTCCCTTTTCCAGGTGGCGGATGGCCCGCCTGCGGATATAGGGCTCGGCTACCGCCCGCATTTCGATCGCGGATTGAACCCGGGTGAACACACCCATCCGCTCCAACAGAATCCATCAGGGCCATGGCATTCATCATGGTCCCCATCATTCCCATATAATCAGCCGTCGCCCGGTCCATCCCGCGCTCCAGGCCTTGCTTGCCGCGCCACAGGTTGCCGGCTCCGATGACGATGGCCACCTCCACCCCCATCTCCTTTACCTCCTTAACCCGCGCAGCGATTTTATCCGCCTGTTCAGGATCGATCCCGAAGCCGGTTGGCCCTGCCATGGATTCACCACCTAGTTTGAGCATGATCCGTTGGTATTTCAACTCTGTCATTCTGGCTCCTTTTGGCCTATTATCTATCCGGAAATTCTAGAGAAGTTCGTTTTTTGGATAAACTCTCGCAAGAAAAAGGCCAACCTACCGGTTGGCCCTTCAGATTATTCGCTTATCTCGCCCAGTTCCCAACGGCTGAACCGCCGGATGACGATATTTTCACCGGTGGCAGCGATCTGCTCGAGGAGCAGCTTGCCAACGGTTTTCTTATCGTCACGGATATAAACCTGGCGCGGCAGGACGACTTCATCCTTGAATTTATCGACACGACCCTGGCTGATCTTTTCCAGCATGGCTTCGGGCTTGCCTTCTTCGCGAGCGCGGCCCTTCGCAATTTCGGTCTCATGATCCAGGACTTCGGCAGGAATGTCCTCGTCCTTCAGGTATTTCGGAGCCGCTGCAGCCACTTGCAGCGCGATCTCATGGGCAAACTTGCGGAAGGATTCTGAATTGGCGACGAAGTCGGTCTCGCAATTGACTTCCACCATCACGCCCACCCTGCCATTGCCGTGGGAATATATTTCCACAGTTCCATTGGCCGTCACCCGGTCAGCCCGTTTGGCTGCGGTGGCCATGCCTTTTTCCCGCAATATATCCACTGCTTTTTGGAAGTCGCCGCCGGAAGCCTCCAACGCCTTGCGGCAGTCCAGCACGCCGGCCTTGGTAGCTTCCCGCAGCTCTTTGATCATTTCAGTCGTGATTTCCATTCCTTCTCCTCGCTCACTCTTTCGGTTGTTCTTTATCTTCAGTCGGTTCTTTTGGAGCTTCTTCTGTTACTGCAGGAGTCTCTCCGGTTTCTTCCTTCGGGGTCGTAGACATCTTTGCCAGGGTTGAAGCTCCCAGGAGCTCATTATCCTGCATATCCACTTCCGTATCCATCGCATGGGCAGATTTCAGGGCAGCTTCCACTTCCTCTTCGGTTGCCGGCTTGGTGGCAATATCCGCTTCCAGTTCCATATCCTTGCGCATGGCTTTGCCTTCTTCGACGGCATCAGCCATCTTGGCTACCAGCAACTTGATCGCCCGGATCGCATCATCGTTGGAGGGGATGACATAATCCACAAAGGACGGGTCGCAATTGGTGTCCACCAGGGCAATGACCGGGATGCTCAGCAGGTTGGCTTCGTGCACGGGCAGATACTCCCGGTCCACATCCACCACGAAGAGCAGGTCGGGGACGCGAGCCATGTTGCGGACGCCGGACAGGTGAATATTCAACCGGTTGATCTCCCGCTGGATCAACAGGGCTTCTTTCTTGGTCAGTTGCTCGATCTCGCCGGTGGTGAATAGTTTTTCCATCCGCTCGAGTTCCTGGATGCGTTGATGCATGGTGGACCAGTTGGTCAGCATTCCGCCCAGCCAGCGTTCGGTGACGTAGGGCATTCCACAGCGCATGGCCTCTTCCCGGACCGTGTCCTGGGCCTGGCGCTTGGTTCCGACGAACATGACCACTCCGCCGTTCGCAACTGAATCGCGAATGATGTTGTAGGCGGTATTGATGGCCTTGACCGTCTGCTGCAGATCAATGATATGGATCCCATTGCGCTCTGTGAAGATGTAAGGCCTCATCCCCGGATTCCACTTATTTGTCCGGTGACCAAAATGCACGCCGCTCTCGAGCAGCGCTTTCATTGAAACTACTGCCATTTGTTCTCCTTTTATCCCATCCTCCAACACCAGGCATACGGTGCGGGACGGGGTGAGTTTAGCGGGGATAAATGTCCCGCTCAGGGACGCTTGATGCCCGTCCCGGGCAAGATGTGCTCCCAACCGGATGGCGGAAGCGGCGAGATTATACCATAAACGTTGCGGGATTCGTAAATTTGGAAGCTGTATTAAAAAGCCGTTAGTCTGATAGATAAAAATTCAGATAATAGTTCATAATGTTTTCTCAATTTTACAAATGTCATCCGGGGGGATTGACAAATGAAACTAACGTTCTATAATGAAAGTATGGAGACACTCCTTTTTTTCAGCCTCTCTACCTCAACCATCCTCCCCAATTCCTTTGAGAAATATTTGTTCCTCCCTTCGATCCTTGAAACAAATATCTGTGCAGGCGGCACATCCAGCACTCCCTTGCCGCATGTCCAGACGATCTTTGTCAGGGTGCCGATGGTGCTGAAGATATTCGTTTCCAATCGTATGCAAAAACGCCATCTTCCAATACCAATTGATTATGAAGAGACTTGAGAGCAGGTATTCGTTCCTTGAAAAACGGGATCGAATACGAATAATCCACCTCTGCCGCCTCCTGACTTGACAACTATTCACTGCTAACTAATTACCTGATTACCCATTCACCTTCTCAACTATTCGACTAACGACTAATTCAGCTATACTTCATCCATGACAATCATTCCCCTTCCCAATCAGATTGAATACCTTGCAGGTGTTTTTCACCTTACCCCGTCCACCACCATCCTGACCGACGAGCCAAACCGGTGGAATGCCGGCTATCTGCGGGAGATTCTCAGCCGCCCGACCGGTTTTCCGCTCCCAATCCTGGCCGACGATAGTACGACCGGCAACGGAATCCGCCTTCGCCGGGATCAAGCCTCAGACCAGCCTCGGCAAGGAAGGCTACCGGCTCACTGTGACAGCCACAGGAGTGATCATCGAGGCTCCCGAACCGGCGGGGGTATTTTATGGGATCCAATCCCTCCGCCAGTTGTTTCCGGCCGCCATCGAGAATCGCCACGTGGTCCAGGGAATTGAGTGGAGCCTGCCCGCGCAGGTGATCACCGACCGGCCTCGGTTTGCCTGGAGAGGCTTCATGCTGGACGAGGGTCGTCATTTTCAAGGCATGGATACCGTCTTGAAAACACTCGACCTGATGGCTCTCCAAAAAATGAATGTTTTCCACTGGCATCTCACTGAAGACCAGGGTTGGCGGATCGAGATCCGCAAATACCCTCGCCTGACCGAGGTGGGTTCCAGGCGGACCGGCACCAGCAAAACCATCCTGGGGAAGGGCCATGACGGCATTCCGCACGGCGGCTTTTATACCCAGGCAGAGATCAGCTCGATCGTAGCCTATGCCGCCAATAGAAATATCACCATCGTCCCGGAGATCGAGATACCCGGGCATTGCACCGCCGCCCTGGCTGCATATCCCGAGCTCTCCTGTACCGGCGGACCATTCGAAGTGGCCACCCATTTTGGCATTTTTCCGGATATCTACTGCGCTGGAAAGGAAGGCGTATTCACATTCCTTCAGGACGTGATCGACGAGATTTTGGAGCTCTTCCCTTCTCCTTACATTCACATCGGCGGGGATGAGGCTCCCAAAGCCCGCTGGAAGGAATGTCCCGACTGCCAGGCCCGCATGCGTAAAGAAGGCTTGAAAGACGAGCATGCCCTGCAAGGGTACTTCACCAACCGGATCCTGGCCTATTTAAAATCCAGGGGAAGGCGCGGGATAGGTTGGAACGAGATCCTGCAGGAGGGGCTGATCGACGAAGCGGCAGTGCAATTCTGGGTGCGAGGCCGACCGGCCTTGTTGGAATCAATCCGGAAGGGAAAGCGACCCATCATCATGACGACCTACCTGGACACTTATTTGGACCACGGCTACAGCCTGATGCCTCTCAGCCGGGCCTATGCATATGAGCCTGTCCCAGCCGAGTTGGAGGAAAATGAGACCGCCTCCATTTTAGGGCCGGAATTCCCCTTATGGACCGAATGGGTGCCGAACAGGGCCCGCCTGGATTACCAGGCTTATCCCCGCCTGACGGCTGCGGCCGAAGTCGGCTGGACGCAGCGTGAGCGAAAGGACCCGGCGGATTTCCGGCGCAGGCTGGAGGGTTTCCTGCCCAGACTGGATATCCTGGGACGTCCGCTATGCACCATTGGGTCAGGTCGAACCATCCCGGTTCAAGAAATTATTCGGCATGTTCACGATCGCGATGCCCCAAAAGAAAATAGCCGGGTAGTGCAAATTGGCAATTTGCGCTACGGTGCTATACTTGCCGTGATCTTCATTCCAGGAGAACTCATATGAATTTCTTCAAAAAGCTATTCACCCCTTCCCCTTCCACCTCAGGGAAATTCTATGATTTTGAGGTGAAATGCAAACGCTGCGGTGAGATCATCCACGGGCAGGTAAACGTGAACAACGACCCCAGCCTGGAGTTCGATGACAATGGCAAGCCGTTTTACGTTTGCCGGAAAGTCCTGATGGGGGAGAACCTGTGCTTCCAGCAGATCGAAGTCAATTTCAAATTCAACGAATCGCAGGGGTCTGCTCGACCGGCAGATCACCGGCGGGGAGTTTGTGGAAGTCTAGGCGCCTACACCCATGTCCGCCGGCGCATCCACAGGAACATGCCCACCGGCACCGAAATGGTGACGGCCAGCATCACATAAAATGCCGGCCGGCTTGTCCAGGCCAATAGATTGGCGGTGGGTTGAAAGAAATTCATCCCAAAGAAACCGGCTATAAAAGAAATAGGCATGAAGAGGGTCGTTACGGCAGTCAAGGTCTTCATGACATCATTCATGCGGTTATTGATCACAGACAGGTAGATATCCAGCGCCCCGCTGACCAGGTCACGCATACTTTCGTTCAAATCCTGCAACCTGACCAGGTGATCGTAAACGTCCCGGAAAAAGACCCGGTCATGCGCATCGATAATCCGGTAATCGTCCCGGGCCAGCTTATTTAATACTTCCCTTTGGTGAGTGATCGTCCGGCGCATGGACAGCAAAATGCGTTTGAGGGTGAAAAGCTTTTCCAGGACGGCCGGAGTTGGTTTGCCCAGGATCTCGTCTTCGATCCCATCGATCCTGTCATCCACCTGCTCAACGATGTCCATCGCCCCGGCGACTACATAATCGGCGATGCGGTAAAGCAGGTGATCGGCCCCGTTCTCGATATGGCGGTTATCCCGCTGGCAGGCTTCCCACACACCATCCAGCGCCTGGATCGGATCGTCATGGTGAGTGACGACGTAATTCTTTCCCAGGAATACGTCCAGCTCATGCGTGATTAAGGTGTCATCCTTATAATCTAATGCGCCCAGGACTACATATAAGTAATCGCCCCAATCGTCCAGCTTGGGAGTATGGGTTTGGCTGAGGGCATCCTCAACGGCCAAAGGATGGAATCCAAATACTTCCTTCAGGATGGGTTCGCATTTCTCCGGAGGTTCCCCTGTGAAATCGACCCATAACAACCCTTTTTTATCGTTCAGGGCAGACTTGAACTGGCCGACCGGAAAAGCCGTGTTCAAAGTGGAATGAGGTGTGTAATAGAGTGCCCGTATCATGTTGCCTCCAGGATCAGCGCTGGCCCTATTGTAAGGGGGAAAGAAGGAAAGGCAAAGGGAATCGATGGCAGGGCTTTCCTTAAGTCGGGGTTTGGGGTATTGGTGGATTGCCTGGGCATCCACCAATACCCCAAAATCTCTTTCTTTGCCGCCCTTGGGCGGGAGTCAAAGGAAGGAACTGCACGGCTTTCGGACTTTAGGAAAGCCGTAGAATTGATGCACCACCGATAAGATGGACATTTTCCGGGGAATATATTCATCAAAAAGACAAGAATATTAAGAATTCTTAACCATTATTCAATATTTTTAATGCATTGTTCAATATTATCAATATTTAACCTTGACATTTTATAAAATTTATATATAATGTTGAAATAGTTTGATCGTCTCTTTAAGCAGCCAAAGAGGAGGCACAAATGGAGTCTCTCTATCACGCATATGAAGCTTATGAGCGCCGGGTGATGCGAGGCGAATTCGCCACCCACAGGTCGAAAAAAACCTATATCCGCTACATGTTCAAGGAACCTTTCCTGGCACGCGTCGGGTGACTTTCTTATTCGTACCGGTATGAAACTGAAATGCCGCTATGCCACCGGAAAAGCAATGTCATGGTCGCCCATGACCTGGAGTAAACAATGAAAACTGCCCTCAGTAAATGCCCCGTCTGCGATGGCGAGCTCAGCGTTACCCGCCTGCACTGTGACACCTGCGATACATCCATAGAAGGCCGTTTCGCCAACGGAGTCTTCGCGGGTCTGACCCAGGAGCAACTCGATTTCATCGAGACCTTTGTTCGCTGTGAAGGCAAGATCACCCGCATGGAAGACGAGATGGCCCTCTCCTACCCCACCATCCGCAACCGCCTGCAGGAAGTGATCCGGGCCCTGGGATATGAGCCCGACAAAGAAGAACCCGCCGAAGTGTCCAACGAGAAACGCCTCAGCGTCCTGGAGGAACTCGATTCGGGCAAGATTTCCGCCGAAGAGGCCATGCGCCTGTTGAACGGAGAGGAGTAACCATGCAGCAGCAAACCATCTCTTTAGGACCCAATCCAAACATCTCGGTTCACAATGTCTCCGGCGATCTGCGCGTGGCCGGCTGGGATCGTTCCGAGCTGATGGCCAAGACCGATGGGGATACCCTTGATATTGCCGCCGGTTCCGACCCCATTACCATCGCCTGTTATGAAGACCTGATCCTTTACCTGCCCCGCGGCGCCAACCTGCAAGTGGAAAGGGTAGCCGGGGATGCCAGCCTGCAGGCCTTGCATGGTCCGGTTACACTGGGACCCATCTCGGGCGACCTGACCATGAATGACGTCGGCCCGATCACCTTGAATGAAGTCCATGGCGATACTTCCTTGCGAAATGTCGGCGCGATCAACGCCGGGAACATCTCCGGTGATTTTGTCGTCCGGGGAGTCCATGGCCCTTGTGTTCTCGATAATGTGGGAGGCGATGCCTCCCTGAGGGATGTGGACGGCATAGTCACTGCCCAGAATATCGGCTCGGACCTGTATGTCCGCAACGTCCACGGTGCGGTGAATGCTACGGCAGGTGGGGATGTGGCCCTCTACGTGGATCCCCAACCTGGCCAGACTTACGATGTCACCGCCGGCAGCGACCTGATCGCCCGTCTTTCGCCCGAACCGAATGTGAAACTTCATCTCACCGCCGGATCGCCTGAATCCATCCAGGTGGACTTTCCCGGCGTGGAAGTGCCGCAGGACTCCGCCGAATGCCACGTCATCGTTGGTACTGAAACTCCAGGCATGCCTGAAATGATCCTGCAAGCCGGGGATGACCTGGCAGTGACGAGCCAGGCGGATAAATGGGAATCGGCCGCGGATTTCGGCGTGGGCATGAACGACGGGATGGAATGGCCCCTGCCTCCGGATTTCTCCGAACGGATCAACCGGCGCGTCCAGGCGGCCATGGAACGGGCCAATGCCCACATGGAAGCCGCCAACCGCCGCGCCGAAGCCGCCGGTCAGCGGGCCTCTATAAAAGTGGAAGCCGCCATGCGCCGGGCGGAAGCCAAGGCCCGGGCAGCCGAGGTGCGAGCCCGCCGGGGTACCGGCCACGTCCATGCCAACATCAAAATTAGCCGCTGGAACTGGGATTTGTTCCCGGGCGGCGAGCCGGCCGAACCGAACGCCCCTGTCTCGGATGATGAACGCCTGACCATTTTAAAAATGCTCCAGGAAAAGAAGATCACCCTTGAAGAAGCCGAGAAACTTCTGGCGGCTTTGGAAGGAAAGTAGAGGCTTACATGACTGACCAGGAACGCAACCAGGTTCTAAAAATGATCGAAGACGGCAAAGTCTCCCCGGAGGATGGGCTGAAATTACTGCAGGCCCTGGATCAGAGTACCGCGGAAGAAGTCTCACAAGCCGGCCAGGTTTCACAACAGGTCCAAACAATCCAACCGGTTGGACAGGCTTCCGAGCCGTCGGGCGTCGAAGTGGATCCGCGCATTCAAAGCATAAAATCAACTGTGCAGCGGCTTTGGCAAATTCCCCTGTGGATAGGCATCGGAATTACCATTCTGAGCGCAGTGGGTATGTTTTTGATCATGCGCGGACCCGGCCCAAATTTCTGGTTCTATTTCATGATCCTGCCCATGCTCCTGGGCGTGTTGATTATTGCCCTGGCAGTGGGTACGCATAAAGCGCGCTGGTTGTTCGTGGATATCCAGGAGAAATCCAAGTCCCACGAGCATCCCCACCGCATATTCTTCGGGTTTCCTTTGCCTTTGAAATTTGCTGCCTGGTTCATAAAAACGTTCAGGCGCTGGATCCCGGATCTTAAGAGTGAATACAGCGGGGTTAACATTGATGAGATCATCAATATCTTCGAAACTGGATTGACCACCCCTTTGATCGCCCATGTGGATGAAGGCGAAGATGGGGATAAAGTTAAAGTTTTCATCGGATAGGACGATCCAATGGGCTTAGTAACCGTCGAGGCAGTGCCTGCCAAAAAGCAGCCGCTCCTGACGAACCTGATCCTGCTCTTCTTGCTGGCGATGATCCTGGCGAACATCGGCGGCCAAATGTATGGGCCGCTGCTTTCCCTGTACATTAAGAACCTGGGCGCTTCGGTTGAGCAGATCGGCTTATTCTTCACCCTCTCGCAGGTCATTCCCCTGGCCCTCCAGATCCTGGGCGGCTGGATCTCGGATACCCTCGGGCGGTTGAGAGCCATCGCCATTGGCAGCGTCGTCGGCATTTTCACATATGTTGCTTTAATCGTCGCTCCCACCTGGCAGTGGCTCCTGCTCGCAATGGCCTTCTCGGCGGTTACGGGTTCGCTGATCGGTCCAAGTTTCGATGCCTTCCTGGCCGAGCACTCCTCCGATAAAAATCGCGCCAGGATGTTTGGCATCTCCCAGGCCCTCTTCGGGATCGTCGGCGTGGTCGGGCCCGTCATGGGCGGCTGGCTGGTGGACCTGTACGGCTTCAAGTGGATGCTGACTGTCGCGGCCATCTTCTACATTTTGGCGACGATCCTGCGGGTAAGCATGGCTCGGGAGGCCTCCCGGAAAAGTGAAGCCGCGCCCGGTAAACTTTCCTTCGGCAGCTTGAAGAATAACCTTCTGACCATGTTCGGCCTGCTGATCGCCGGTGGCGTCATCACCTGGATTTTGATCACCGATGGGGTCAGGGATATTTCCTTCGGGTTATCCATGAATTTCCTGCCGGTCTACATGCAGCAATATGGGTTGATGAATTTTCGCCAGATCGGGTTGATGAACAGCATCTTCGGTCTTTTCGTGATGCTCACCACCATCCCGGGCGGCTGGCTGTCTGACAAGATCAGTGAGCGGGTGGTGATCATGCTCGGTTTCGCCGCCATCGGTGGCGCTTTGTACATGCTGGTCGCCAAAGCTCCGGCGCCGCTCTGGTTCTACGGCTGTGGATGGGCCCTGGCAGGTACGGGCGTCGGGTTGATGATGCCGGCCTACCAATCCCTCATCAGCAAGGCCGTCCCAAAGAAGGTCCGCGGCACTGCCTTCGGTTTATTCAGCAGCAGCCTGGGCCTGGTTTCTTTACCCGCACCCTGGCTGGGAGGCCTGATGTGGGCAAATATGGGTCCCCGTTCGCCCTTTATGATCACCATAGTAGTCTCATTCCTGGCCATGATACCGGCCTGGTTCAAGTTCAAACTACCCAGGAAAACAGGCTCCGATAAGGATGCCGGTGATGAAAGCGCCGGTCCGCCAATAGAAGAGAATACCGCCAGCGCTTTGGTTGGCGACTAAATAACATTCAAGGAGGTCCACGATGGCTACCACAGAAGAAAGAATGAAAATCTTGAAAATGATCGAGGAAGGGAAATTGAGCGCACAAGAAGGCGCAAAGCTGCTCTCGGCTTTGGCCAGCGCCAACAAGCCCCTGGGTGGTTTATCCTCCAGCGGCGCCAAGTGGTTGCGCGTCCGCGTGACCGAAGTTGCCACCGGACGCTCGAGAGCCACCGTGCAAATCCCCCTCAGCCTCATGGAAGCGGGCATGAAGATCGGCGCACACTTCGCTCCCGAGATCGACGGCGTGAATATGGACCAGCTCATGGAAGCCCTCCGCGCCGGCATGACCGGCAAGATCATCGACGTGGTGGACGATGAAGACGGCGAGCACGTCGAAATATTTGTAGAATGAGTTGCAACGAATAGTGACTTGATAGCTGGAAAATAGGTTGAAAAACGGCAAAGGGTTGATAATCATCGTTGAAGATATTTGTCACACCTTTTGTATATCAGGAGTTTACCATGTCAGAAACAATCGAAAAAACATTCACAGTCTCTTCACCGGCGCGCTTGAACTTGAGCAATATCCGCGGTTCAGTCGAGATCCGCACCGGCGAAGAAGGGGTCATTAAAGTCACAGCCGTCAAACAAACCGGCTCAGGTGACCCTAAAAGCACCGAGATCGAGATGGTCCAGGAAGCTGACGGGACCGTCAAGGTCGCCACTCACTATCCCGAAGCCTGGTGGGGCTGGCTCATCGGCTCCTTCCCATGCGCGGTGGAATATACGGTCCAGGCGCCGCGGAACTGCTCCCTCAAGGTGAACGGCGTCAGCAATGAAACCTCTGCTGCAGGGTTCGAAGGCGAATTCAACTTCCACTCGGTCAGCGGAGAAATGTCAGTCCGCGACCTGAAGGGCCCCATGAAAATATCCACCGTCAGCGGCAGAATGGAGCTGGAAGATCTCACCGGCGAAATGAAACTCAATACCGTTTCCGGGAAGATCAGCGGGCGCCGGTTGAACGGTCAATTGCACCTTGGATACCGTTTCCGGGCGGGTCGAGCTGAAGGAATCCAACCTGGCTTCCGCCGAGGCCCACACCGTCAGCGGCGGGATGGAGTTCCAAACCGCCCTGGGAGAAGGCCCATACCGCTTCAATTCCGTCTCCGGCAACGTGGAACTGCTGGTCCCGGCAGAGACGCGCTGCTCGGCCGAACTGCATGCGGTCAGTGGATCGATCTCCACTAAACTGCCCGCCACCTCTGTTTCCCGCCGGAACGGCTCCCAGACCATCGAAGTCCAGGGCGGAGGCGTGAAGGTCTACGCCAACAGCGTCTCGGGCAACCTCTCACTGGCTTCATGAAAGAATATATCCTTGCTCAGCATGACTTTTGGAACGGCATCCCACGTGAAAATCGGGGGATGCCTTCTTTTTTAAAGAATGGCTATAATTGGGGCTTCATGATCCAAGGATACTCCCTATGATGGAAACCAACACTTCTACCAAACCCAAACAACCCCGCGGCATGTTAGCCTTCATCCTGGTCTGGGCCGGGCAGATCGTCTCCATCCTCGGTTCCAGTATGACCGGTTTTGGGCTGACCATCTGGATGTACCAGCAGACCCACAGTGCGACTGCCCTCGGCTTGATGCAGGTCGCCTTCATCACCCCCTTCCTCATCCTTTCTCCCTTAGCCGGAGTCATGGTAGACCGCTACAACCGCAAGGTGATGATGATGGTCAGCGACCTGGCAGCCGGCCTTTCCACAACCATCCTGTTGATCCTCTTTGCGACCGGGCATATGCAGTTTTGGTACCTGTATGTCGCCCAGATCCTGAACGGCATCGGGAATACCTTCCAATGGCCGGCCTATTCCGCCGCCATCAGCACGATGGTCCCCAAGAAACAGTTGGGGCGCGCCAACGGGATGATGACGCTTCTGGATGGAGGGCCGGGTGTGCTGGCTCCGCTGATGGCAGGAGCGTTGCTGCCTCTCATCCAGATCCAGGGCATCATGTTCATTGATGTAGCTACTTTCCTTCTGGCGATAGGGGCCCTTATTGGTCGTTTTTGTGCCGCAGCCTGAAAAAACAGAAGAAGGCCAACAGGGCCGGGGAAATATCTGGAAGGAGGCCGGTTATGGGTTCAAATACATCTTTGCCCGCCCCAGCCTGCTGGGTCTTCAACTCATTTTCCTGGTCGGCAACCTGTTCTCCGGCATCGGATTTGCCCTGTTGGCGCCGATGATCCTGGCACGAACCCAAAGCAACAGTCTCGTCTTCGGCAGCGTCCAGACCGCCGGAGCCCTGGGCGGGATCGCGGGCGGATTGATCATGAGCGCTTGGGGGGGCTTTAAACGCAAGGTGCACGGCGTGTTGATCGGCCATATCATCTTGGGGCTGGCTTCAGCCATGTTGGGGGTTGGCGCGGGTTTGTGATGTGGATTCCCTTCATGATCCTTATTGAACTGACCGTTCCGCTGACCAACACCTCCAACCAGACCATCTGGATGTCAAAAGTGGCGCCGGATGTGCAGGGACGGGTCTTCTCGGCCCGCCGCCTGATCGCCTGGTTTGCCCAGCCCATCGCCCCCATCATCGGTGGAACCTTGTCAGATTATGTATTGGAACCGGCCATGAAGACCCACAGCGGGCTCGCCAGTCTCTTTGGCCCCATTTTCGGCACCGGGCCGGGCTCCGGCATGGGTTTACTGTTTGCCTTCTGCGGCCTGGCCGTGGCGGCAGTGGGAATCATCGGACTATTTCATCCGCCCGATAAGGCAGGCGGAGAGCTTGCTGCCAGACCACGACCAGCTCAAAAAAGCCGAGGAAGTTACCGCAGCGGCATAAATCTACCAGAAGAATAGTCGTGTAAATATCAGGTAGAAAAGATTTCACCGCGAAGATGGAAGATCGCGAAGGTTATTTTAGAAAGGTTTTCTTAATCTTTGGAATTTTCTTGGCGTTCTTCCTTCCTTCGCGGTTCAGTTCATAAACAGACATAAAATTTCCCCCAAGACGCGAAGATCGCAAAGGTTTTTAAATAAAAAAGTTTCCTTATTTTTTGGTTCGTTCTTGGCGTTCTTCCTTCCTTGGCGGTTCAGTTCTTAGATTAATCAGTTAGTAAATCATATGGAAACCGAGACCACCTCCCTCCCGAAACCAAAAGCCCCCAGCGGGCTGGCCGGCTTCACCATCATCTGGATCGGTCAGCTCGTCTCTGTGGTCGCCACCCAGATGTCCCAATTTGCGCTGACCTTGTTTATCTACCAGCGCACCTCCAGCGCCATGGCCCTGGGTCTTTCGCAGGTATTCTATATCGTCCCCTTCCTGATCATCACCCCCATCGCGGGAGCCATGGTGGACCGGTACAGCCGCAAGCTGATGATGATGATCAGCGACATTGGGGCAGGCGTGGCCACCCTGAGCCTGCTCATTCTCGATGCCACCGGCGTTCTTCAGATCTGGCAGCTGTACGCTGCCATGGTCGTGATCGGCCTGGTGAATGCCTTCCAATGGCCGTCCTATTCCGCCGCCATCACCACCATGGTCTCCAAGAAACAATACGGCCGCGCCAATGGGATGATGTCGTTGGTGGATGCCGGCCCGGGCGTGATCGCGCCGCTGCTGGCAGGCACACTGATCGCCTTCATCAAGCTGGCGGGCATCCTGACCATCGACGTGATCACCTACATCCTGGCAGTCGTGACCCTGGCGATCGTCTTCATCCCGCAGCCCAAGGCTACCGAGGAAGGCAGCCAGTCCAAAGGCAGCATTTGGAAGGAGGCGGTGTTCGGGTTCCGCTATATTTTTGCCCGCCCCAGCCTGCTGGGCTTGCTGACCATTTTCTTGATCGGAAATTTGTTCTCCGGCATCGCCGGCACTCTCTTCGCACCCATCGTCCTGGCCCGCACCGGCAATAACAGCGTCATGATGGGAACGGTCCAATCCACCGCGGCTATTGCAGCGGTGGTGGGAGGCGTGGTGATGAGCGCCTGGGGCGGGTTCAAACGCCGCGATCAATGGGATCGTCTGGGGCTGGGTAATCTCCTCCTTCTTCGGGATGGCCCTGTTCGGTTTCGGCCGCGGCCTGGCGGCCTGGATCCCCACCATCATGATCCTGACCATCTTCGGGCCGATGATCAACAGCTCCAGCCAGGCCATCTGGCAATCCAAGGTGGCCCCGGATGTCCAGGGCCGGGTCTTTTCCGCCCGCCGACTGATCGCCTGGACGGCCCAGCCCATATCCCCCTTGATCGCCGGCAGCCTGGCGGATTATGTCCTCGAGCCGGCTATGAAATCCCCGACGGCCCTGTCTCACCTGCTGGGGCCGTGGTTCGGTACCGGCCCGGGAGCGGGCATGGGCATCCTCATCACGATCTGCGGCATAGGCGCCGGCCTGGCGGGTTTGATCGGATACATGGTCCCCGTCATCCGCAATGTGGAGACCCTCCTGCCGGATCATGATGAGGAAAAGAAAGACGTAGTAACGACTTAGCGAAGCACCCAGTAGGGTAAGTCGTTACTACGTCTTTTATTCCCACCGGAATGTCTTGGATGAGATGAAGATCCCTACCAGGAGCATACCTGCAAGTACGCCGACATCCAGCAGATGATCACTCCAGGGCTGACCAGTCCAAAGGCCTGTTAGCAAGTTGACCACGTATGTAAGCGGCATGAAGGCGGATATTTTTTGTACAACCGGTGGAAGCAATCCGACTGAAAAGAAAGCTCCTGAGAGAAACAACATCGGGTAAAGCAAAACCATCGCCACCACCCAGGCAGTCCGAACGGTTGGCATGATGCCGGCCAGGATGAATCCAATCCCAAAGAAGCTAAGGCTGCTCAGGATGAAGCCCCCTAACAGGCTGAAAGCATTGCCTCCAAACTGGACATTGTAGAAGAGTTTCCCTGCCGTGACCAGCAGAATCATACCCAGGCAGGTCATGGAGAATACCACGATCACCTGGGCAGAGAGCACAACCAGCGAGTTAACCGGGGTGGTCGCCAGCCGGCGCAGTATGCCTTTCTCCCGATAAGTTGCCATGGTAATTGTAGTAGCCATCAGCCCGGTCATGGCGATGATCACGGCAGTCAAGGAGGGTATGGCCGCATCGATCGTTCCCTGGCCCGCATACATCGGCGTGGGCTGGTTTCCGGAAATCGCCCCATACATGAACAGGTAAATCAGAGGGAAGACCAACGAAAAAAAGGCGCTTGCCGGTTCTCTCAGGAACAGCTTGGCTTCCATCCAGGTCATTTTTAAAAGGCTTTTCATCATGCACCTCAATCTCTCATTTCACGGCCGGTCAGGCTGAGGAAGACCTCCTCCAGGCTGGGCTGCTCGGTGCGCAAGTCCCTGAACCGAACCCCCTGCTCTCCCAGCAGGCCAACCACTTTACTGATCAATGGACCCTCCCGGCCGTTCTTGCCGTGAACGGTGACCAGCTCTCCCTGGACCTCCAACTGAACCGTCACAGGCAAGGCCTTCTCAAAACTGGCCGGCAGAGACCCCTTTCAGGCTGAAGATGACCCTTTCTTCATTTTCCAAGCAGCGGATCAAACCGGCCGGAGTATCCAGGGCTACCAACCGGCCATGGTCGAGGATGGCCACCCGGTCGCACAGGCGCTCGGCCTCTTCCATAAAGTGGGTTGTCAGAAAGACTGTTTTTCCCTTGAGGCGGATGTCGCGAACCAGATCCCAGATGGTATGGCGAGCCTGCGGATCAAGGCCCGTGGTCAATTCGTCCAGGAAGACCAACTGAGGGTTAGGGAGGAGCGCCAGGGCGATAAACAGGCGTTGTTTCTGCCCGCCGGATAATTTGGAGAAAAATGTGTTGCGTTTTTCCTCCAGTCCTAATTGGGCTAACAATTCCTTCCAATCGACCGGATTGGGATAAAACGAGGCGTACAGATCGAGGGCTTCCCAGACCTTCATCCGGTCGGGCAGGTTGGATTGCTGAAGCTGAATTCCAGTCAATTCACGCAGACGCCGCCCCTCTTGCTGCGGATCTACTCCGAGGACACGAACCGTACCGGCATCCGGCCTGCGCAGGCCTTCCAGGCATTCTATCGTGGTCGTCTTGCCGGCCCCGTTTGGGCCGACCATCCCGAAGATTTCACCCGGGTGGACCTCGAATGAGATATTTTCCACAGCGATGGTGTCGCCATAAACTTTATGTAGTCCCTTCACTTGCACAATTGGTTCCATATTTCCCTTACCTTCTTTTCAATATCGACTCAAGAGCCGATACATGGTCCTGGAAGACCTGCCGTCCTTCGGTTGTGGCGGAAATGTAAGTATGCGGTTTTCGTTCCACGAAGACCTTGTTTACGGCAATGTAACCGGCCTCTTCGAGCTTCCGCAGGTGGGCGCCCAGGTTGCCGTCGGTCACCTCCAGCAAGCCGCGCAGGTAAGTGAAGTCGACTTCATCACCCGGCTGGAGGGCTACCAGGGACGCCATAATCCGGAGCCGGACAGGTTGGTGAATAGTTTCGTTTAATTCCGGCATGGCCTACCACCTCGAGTGGATATAGAGACCCAGGGCGATCATGCCTCCGCCGCCCAGGAGAGACATCCACAAATAGTAATAGGTAGGCAGCAGGAAATAGCCGATCAGCACCAGGGCGGCAATGGGTAGAGGCCACCAATCCGCCGCAAAGGGGAACAACAAACCGGTGGCCAGTTGGCCGACCAGGATAAACAAAACGATGAATGTAGTGGCTTGCTTTCCATCCAGCGGCCATGCGACCGCGATGGTGGCAACGCAGAATAGAACCAGGAACAGCCAGAAGAGGCCAATCCGTTTGGCGACCGGACCGGTCGATGGGCTGCGAACACGTTGGCCTATTCGAAATCCGAGGATGGTACCGGCCGCGCTGCCGAGCAGGCTGAGTCCAATCCAGATGTAGCCTACTACCGGCCCGATCAGGAACTGGGTACACATGAAACCGACCAGCCAGACGATGCCGGTCACGATCAAGGTAATGTAGGTACCGGTGGTGGCGATCGATTGGCGGGTTTTCTGGATCATCTTCCTGGTCGCGGCCAGGGCTTCTTCAGCTTCGTCAGGGGAAATATTCATAGATGCATCCTCCTAGAGTACTCTATACTACAGAGTATTCTATACGACTTCGTCTCCCCTGTCAAGAGGCGGCCTGGAATATAGTCAATTACATCTTTAAGAAGAGTATCGGCGACTCGGGGGCTCGCCGATACAACGATTGAAGAGCAATTCTTCTTTTTTCTTTTCGCAAACAGTCGGAGCAAAGAGACATCCCCCCTCAAGTGATCAGGCTTTTTGCCTTTTCAACAGCAGCGGCCCGATCCGGTCGATGATCCACCCAAAGGCCAGTTCCGCCCACGGAACGATCCGCAGCCAACCCGGCACGTAGGTCACCCGCCGCGGATGCAATAGTAATTGCCAGATCTGGCCCGCCACTGCCTCGGCGCTGACGCCGATCTTTTCAGTGGGGACATGACCGCCCTTTTCCTGTTTCAAAGCGGCCTCGCCGAATTCCGTCCGCACCGGGCCGGCTCTGACCACGCTGACATGCACACGCGTGCCGGTCAGTTCCCGGTAGAGAGCCGTCGTGAAAGCATCCAGGAAAGATTTGGTGGCTCCATAAAGGGCAATGCCCTGGCTGGGCAGGCTCCCGGAAATTGAACCCACATTGATGATATGCCCCTTATTTCTTTTACGCATTGGGGCCAGGAAGGACAGGCTCAACTGCACCACCGCTTCCACGTTCACCTGCAGCATCTCCCAGGCCGTCCCCCACGACATTTCATCGCCGTAACCATACCATCCCAGGCCGGCATTATTAACCAGCACATCCACCGGGCCAAAACGGGCCTCCACCTCCTGGAATACGCGCCGGCGCTCATTTTCCTGGCTCAGGTCCGCCACGATGGGATAAGCCTTCCCACCCGCCCGGCGGATTTCCTCCGCCAGGGTCTCCAGGCGGTCTGCCCTTCTGGCGACCAATACCACCTGCATCCCCTCCTGGGCCAGGCGCCGGGCCGTCGCAGCTCCAATACCGGAGGATGCCCCGGTCACGAGGCCGATCTTATCCTTCCATTCATTCTTCATGGTTCGTAAGCCAATTCCATGCGCGGGATCTTTGCCAAAACTTTCCGGCCGGAAAAATAGATCAGGCCAAGCAGGGTCCAATGGATTAGGCCCGCCAGGAGGACCAGCCAGAGAATCTCCTTGTATCCGCCCGCCAGGGTGAACAGGATATCGGAAAGATGGAACAAGCCAATCACCATGAATACAGGCAGATCTTCTCTAAAATGCAACGGGGTTTTCATTCTTCCCCGCCAAAAAACTGCCAGTAGCAATAGGGGGAAACCCAGATGGAATCCCAACATGATCCATTCGCCTGCGCTGCCCTTGGTAAAGAAGGGAGCCAGCCACAAAAGGAATTGGCTCAGGGGACTTATCATGGTAAGCAACGCCAGGAATATGGAAATAAAAGGATATACGTATCCAATGACGGGCTTATATCCGCTTCTTTTGAACCACCAGCGCCCCAGCAGGAACCAGGCCGCCGCATAGAACATGATCAATGTCCATCCGGGGAAGTTATACACAGGAACATGGTATATGTTCGCCATACCCGGCTGGAGCAGCCAGGTCCAGCGTCCGCTGGTCAGGCCGTTTACCGTAAATACCTGCCGCACCGTATACGGGTCCAGGGAAAAATCCTGCAGCATCCCAAATAATCCGGCGATAAAGGGCATGCACCAAACCGGAATATCCATCTTTTCCAATATCCACAAGGATGTGACGAGCACATCCATTTCAATGAGCGGTACCGAAAGCGGCACATCCCCGATCATCAGGAGGGAACGCCCATAAACATACCAGCCTTGCACCACTGCGAAATTCTCGTACACGCTGGCATACAGGAAGACAAATCCGAAACATTCCAGTAAAGCTGCGATGGGATGCTGGCTCTTCCGGACAATAAATACCAATACAAACAGGCTGATGAGAATGGTGATCCCATCCGCCAACAGCCAGGGAACCGGCATGGGATGCTGAAATAAATACCTCATCCGACTCTCGCAGGGACAATGGGTCAGGAAATTGTCTTGGGTTTCTTGCGTTCGAAGAACCAGCGCACCGTATCGGCAATGGTTTCGTAAGCCGGGCGCGGCCGGTAGCCCAGTTCCCGCTCGGCTTTCTTGTGGCTGATATTCGAATTGCTCTGGAGGACTTCCAGCGAATAGGGCGTAAAGCGCGGCTTGGCCTTGGTGCGCAGATAATACCAGGGCGTAAATTTCGCCATCAATTCAGCCAGCGAGAAGGGGATTTTGATACTGGAGAAGGCCTTGCCGGTCACTTCCCGGACGGTCTCGATCAGGTAACGTACCGAGATCCTGTTCCCGCCCAGGATGTAACTCTCCCCCCGCCGGCCTTTCTCAGCCGCCAGGATCAGCCCTTCCACTACGTCCCGAACATCCACAAAGTCGTAGGCGCCCTCTACGTAGAACATGGGCTTCGCCTCTGCCGCTCCCCGGATGACCTCTCCCAACTCGGAGCCGCGATAATCATAGGGACCGATCACTCCGGTGGGACAGACGATGACTGCATCCAGGCCGGCCGCGGCGGACTTCAAGACCTCCAGGCTGGCTTCCGCCTTCGAGCTGTCATAGGCTCCGTAAGGATTATGCATATCGAATGGGAGTGACTCATCAATAATGGTGCCGTGCGGCGCCCGGTGGATGGCATGAATGGAGCTGGTATAAACCAGTCGTTTCACATTTGCCAGCGTCGCAGCCGCCAGGATATTGCGGGTCCCCTGCACGTTGACCTTTTTGACTTGAGGGTTTTCACCCGGCATGATCGAGATGATCCCGGCCAGGTGGTAAACGGTATCAACGCCTTCGAAAACGCATTCAAGGCAATCCGGCTCGAGCACGTCCCCTTCCACCAATTCAACCGGCAATCCCTGCAAAGGCGAGGTATCTTCGCCTCTCCACACCAGGGCGCGGACTTTTTCGCCTTTTTCCACCAGCCGGCGGCATAGGACGTTGCCAATATGTCCGGTTGCACCTGTGACAAGATTCATGATTTCTCCTTTGCCATGCCATTCATCAATAATTGCATACTTTGCCCGGCCACTTTGGCCCAATCCTCCCGCCGCGGCTCTAAGACGCCTTGTAACACCAGCCCCACCGCCAGGGAAAGGATCACCTGGGCCGCCACCTGTGGATCCGCCGGTTTCAGAGATCCTTCTTCCACACCTTCTTTGACCAGACTGGCAAAATGCTCCTGGTAATGGTGATAGGGGGCAATGATGGAATTCCATACCTTTTCGTCCCGGCTGGCTTGCAGCCAGAACTCCAGGAACATCGGCAGGCGGTCTTCCGCGGCTGCAAACACGCCCGGGAGCATATTCGTCATTTCGACCAGCGTCTCCGGCACCGAACCTTTCCGGAAACCTTCCATGCTTATATCGATCATGGATAACCAGCCGTTCATAAGGGCCAGGAAGACTGATTGCTTGGATGGGAAATGGTGGTAAAAGGCGCCCTTGCTGACGCCGGCCTCGCTGCAGATTTCATCCACGCTGGCGGCCTCGTATCCTTCGCCGGCAAACTTCTTTACCGCCGCCTCCATGATCCGTCCACGGGTCTCTTCGCTTCGTTGTTGTGGCATTTCACCTCCGAAAAACATACCGACTGGTCGGTATTTTTATAATAAGGCCGGATTGCCCCAGTGTCAATATTATTTCCATAACAATTGCGTTAGAACTGGTTTCAATTTCCCATTATTCCCTTCTTCCACTATTCTCAATCAAATTCCCCATACTTCTAAACAAATCCTGAACATCCGTTTGATATCTTTCGCCCTACGAACCTATCCTGAAAATAGAGGAACACTGTTTTTTGAGTGTGTGCGGCCCAGCCGCACACACTCAAAAAACGAACTTCTTTAGAATTTTCAAATAGATTCAAAATCAGACTGCAATTCGATTGATGGAGGTAAACATGAGTTCAATATCCGTACCGAAAGAAAGAAAGGCCTTCTTCCCACCCCTTATCACCCGCTGGCCGAGATGGCTGCGCTGGACGGTCCTGGGCGTGGTCCTGGTTGGGTTGGGAGCCGGCGCTTTTGCGTACATCCGGACCCGGCAGGCTGCCGCCACGGCAGCGGCCTCCACCTCCACTCTCCAGACTGCCACTGCCCGCCAGGGAAACCTGATCCTGGAAGCCAGCGGGGCCGGTTACCTGGTCGCCACCTCCGAGTCCTCGGTCGGTTTCGATGTCAGCGGGAAACTTGTCAGCCTGGAGGTCAAGCTGGGTGACCAGGTGGAAAAGGGGCAATTACTGGCTCAACTGGATGACACGGATCTCCAGGATGCTATCACCAAGGCCCACCAATCCCTGGCGGAATTGACCTCTCCCGAGGCGATCGCCAACGCCAGGCTGGCCATCACTACCGCAGAGGCTGCCGTCACCAATGCCCAGATTGCCGTCAACAACACCCAATATTGGAAGAACGATGCTCTTATCCAGGATTATTATGCCAAGTATGTGATGGCCAAGGCCAACCTGGACCGGGCCCAGGCGGCCTATGATGACGCCAACGTAGGTGAATATATCAACAATACCGGCGAGGCGGGCCTCTACCAGGCTCTCTATAACGCCCAGCAGGCTTTCAAAACGGCCCAATACTATTACAGTCTTTATTCCCAGGCTCCCACCCAACGCCAGGTCGAAGCGGCCGAGGCCACCCTTGAGCTGAAACAAGCCAACCTGGACAATGCGAAAGCATATTTGGACGCCTTGACCAGCGGCGCCATCCCGGCCGATGCCACCGGCGTGGATATTTCCAACCTGCGCCAGGCCCAGGAAACCGTCAAGACCGCCGAAGAGAACCTGGCTGCCGCCAAGTTATATGCTCCCATCACAGGAACCATCATGACCCTGAATGCAAAGGTGGGCGACAATGTCACCGGTTCCATCATGACGATCGATGATCTCAGCAAGGCCACCATCAATTTCTACCTGGATTCGAGCGACTGGACCAATGCCAAAGTCGGTTACGCCGTGAATGTGACCTTCGATGCTCTCACCGGTCAAACCTTTACCGGCAAAGTCACCGAAGTGATGCCCGGTCTGGTTTCCTCCCAGGGATCATCTATGGTGGAAGGCACAGCCGTGCTGGATAAATCGGTGGCGGAGATCGGGCTTGCCCATCGGAATTGATGCCAATATCGATGTCATCTCCGGCCAGGCCCTCAATGCCGTCCTGATCCCGGTGGAAGCCTTGCACGAGATCTCCTCCGGGGATACACGGTCTTTGTCATGGAAAATGGCAAGCCGGTCCTGAAGACCGTGGAAGTCGGCCTCAAGGATGATACTTATGCTGAGATCAAATCCGGTTTGAACGCCGGCGATGTGGTCACCACCGGCATCGTGGAGACGAAAAAATGACCGCCGCCCGCACCATTATCGAAACAATTGACCTCACCAAGATATACGGCATGGATGGAGTCAGCGTGACTGCGCTCGAAGGTGTCAACTTACATATCGAAGAGGGAGAATTCGTCGCCATCATGGGAGCCTCCGGCTCGGGTAAAAGCACCTTGCTGAATATCCTCGGCTGCCTGGCCCGTCCGACCTCGGGTAAATATATCCTGGACGGAGAAGATGTAAGCGACCTCGACAAGGTTCAGCTGGCAGACATCCGCAACCGCAAACTCGGTTACATCTTTCAATCCTATAACCTGCTCGCCCGGACCACCGCCTTACGGAATGTGGAGCTGCCCTTGTTGTATGACCGCAGCCATAAGACCCCGCCGGCCAGGCGGGAAGAACTGGCCAAAGCCATGCTGGATGCGGTCGGCCTGGCGGACCGGATGCATCACCAACCCCAGGAGCTTTCTGGCGGCCAGCAGCAGCGCGTCGCCATCGCCCGGGCCCTCGTCAACAATCCCGTCGTTCTCATCGGCGACGAGCCCACCGGTAACCTGGATAGCCACTCCGGCGAAGAGATCATGCTTCTTTTGGACAAATTGCATAGGCAAAATGCCACCATTGTCATAGTCACCCATGACCCAATTGTGGCTGCTCATACTCAAAGAACCATTCACCTGAAAGACGGTCATGTTGAAACGATCGTGCACAACGGCAAGGCGCCTCATATGGTGCCAGAGAAGGAAGTGAATTATGCAGCCGCTTGAATTACTCCGGATCGCCTGGGAAGCCATCCTGAAAAATAAGGTCCGCTCCCTTCTGACCATGTTGGGGATCATTATCGGCGTCGGCGCGGTCATCATTATGATCGCCATCAGCGCCGGAACCGAAGCCACCATCAGCGACCAGATCACCAGCCTGGGCTCGAACTTGATCTTCGTATCTTCCGGTATGATCCGCATGGGCCCGGGGATGGCGAGCAGCGGTGGGCTGATCTATGACGACGCCACCGCTATTGCCGAAAATATCAGCGGCGTTGCTGGCGTAGTGGTCGAGCAGGATGCCTCTGAAACAGCCAAGGCCGGGGATGTCTCGCTGGACAGCATTTCCCTCTCGGGGATCTCACCGGACTTCCTGTCTGTCCGGGACCTGACCGTCGCGAGCGGGCGCTGGTTATCCGAAGAGGATGTTACTAATAAGAAGAAAGTGGTCGTGTTGGGGTCCACCATGGCAGAGGAGCTTTTCGGTACAACCGATCCTGTCGGTCAAAGTCTGCTGGTGTCCAATACCCGTCTCACTGTGATCGGAGTGCTGGAGAAGAAAGGGACCGTCGGCGAAGTCGACTACGATTTCCGCATGTATATCCCCATCTCGGTGATGTTACAGAAATTCGCCCGGACTCCCTTTTCAAGGATCATGGGTGATTCCATCCGCATGATCTATGTCCAGATCGATCCCAAGGCTAATATGGATAATGTCATCACCCAGATCCAGATCCTGCTGGCCAAGCGTCACAAGGTCTCTTTGAGCAGCCTGGATTTCACCATCACCACCCAGCAGGACATCATCTCGACCCAGGAGTCGACTACGGCCGCTTTCCGTTCCTTGTTGGCCTGGGTGGCGGGGGTTTCCTTGATCGTAGGCGGTATCGGCATCATGAATATCATGCTGGTCAGCGTCACCGAACGGACCCGCGAGATTGGGCTGCGTCAATCCATCGGCGCCCGGCCGGCGGATATCCGCTGGCAGTTCCTCTCGGAAGCATTGCTGTTGAGCCTGGTGGGAGGGTTGATTGGCGTGGCGGTCGGCGTCGGCGGATCCTGGATCTTTGGGGCAGCCAGCAGCATGCGCACAGTCATCGTGCCGAGTTCCATCCTGCTCGCATTTGGGTCAGCCGCCGTGGTGGGAGCCTTCTTCGGCTTCTACCCGGCCAACCGGGCCGCCCAACTCGATCCGATCGATGCCCTGCGGCATGAGTAATGAGTGTCATTGCGAGACGGTGTTCCTCCGTCGAAGCAATCTCCAAGACGGTAAACCATCGCCTTGACCTTAGGATACATCATGCTTGCAACACAGCTATATATGACGATGCTTTGAAATTGTACAAGGAGTGAAAAATGAAAAGAGATACTTTTTGGATTGACAGTGATCCCGCTTTTATTGGCCCTGGTGGCTTGCAGTAAGAAAGCCGCCTCGGCAGCCACCACCGGCAATTCGGCCTCTACTATCCACCGAAGCCGAGCTGGTGGTGGGTACCCTCAAGCTGGAGAAGACCGACCTGGCCGTTACGGCGGATCAAGCCAAACAACTCCTGCCCCTCTGGCAGACGTTGCAGACGCTTTCCAGCAGCAATACAGCCGCAACGGAGGAGATCAACGCCCTGGTCGATCAAATCAAGAGCGCCATGACCACCCAGCAGATGGATAAGATCACTTCCATGAAGCTGACCCAGCAGGATATGATGACAGCCATGGCAGATGCCGGGGTTGGTTTCGGTGGAGCCAGCGGCACTCCCAACGCCACACCGGGAGCGAACCAGCAATTCTTCCCTGGAGGGTCCACTTCTTCCGGTGGTGGCGGTCCCTCGTTTAGCAGCGGCCCTTCTGGCGGTGGAGGCCCTCCGGTGGCGGCCCATCGGGAGGCATGCCTTCCGGCGGTGGGGCTCCTCCCTCCGGCGGATTCGTGATCCAGGGCGATCCGGGTGGAGCCGGCGCCGTGCCGGGCCAATCCTCCACCCCTCAGGCAGTCCGGGGAAACGGGTTTGCCAACCGGATTCCGGGGCCTCTCCTGAATGCGCTCATCCAGACGCTTCAAAAGAAAACCCAATAATTCCTCCCATCCGAGTAAGAACCATCGCTGCAATCGTGGCGATGGTTCTTTTATTTAAAATCAATAACGGATCCGCTCATTTTCTGAACAGGTTCCAAACATGCTGCAGCTATCATCCGGGTATGAAAATCGAACCATCATTATTCTCTCTATTGGAAAGGATTTTGCCATGAAAAGGACACTTCTGGTTTTTATCGTCTTCATCTTCCTGTTTTCTTTATCCGCCTGCGCGGCTTCCACCAAGTCGGCTGCAGCAACGAACTCTCCCTCTTCATTGTCTACTGAAGGACAATTGCTCGTGGGAACTCTAAAGCTGGAGTCAACAGCTCTGGCAGTGAGTTCGGAGCAGGCCTCCCAACTCCTGCCTTTATGGGAGACTTTCCAATCCCTTGCATCCAGTGGTACGGCTGCCTCTGCTGAGGTGGAGGCCGTGATCGACCAGATCAATAGCACTATGACCACTCAACAGCTTTCCAGCATCACCGCCATGGATCTCACCAACCAGGATCTGTTGATTGCCATGGCAGGCGTGGGAAATACCACGGACGCTTCTACATCAACAACAATAACCAACAATAATCTACCTGCCATGTCCTCCGGTGGTGGTTCGGCTGGTCCGACCGGTGGAAATATGGCCGGCGGCAACCCACCCTCTGACATGGGTGGCGGCCCTGTGGATGCTTCGATCACGGGAGGATCCACAAATTCAGCCCAACCGGTTTCGACCCAGAGCGCCAGTAACCAATCCTCCGGCACCTCCAATCAGGTGCCTCCAGCCTTGATCAAGGCCCTGGTGGAACTGCTTCTGAAAAAAGTCGGGTAATCTTTCACTCATATTGCCCTTCCGGGGAAGTTGCCTCCTCCGGAATCGGAAAAAAGAATACAAAATTTCCTCAATATCTTCACAAATTCTAAACAACTTTTTGGTATCCTTTTGGCTTAGGGTTAGATAAATCCATAAATTACTTCATCAAAAAACGATATGCCTGGTGATATTTTATGATTGCAGCAAGTGACCCCGCGTTGGATAAATAAAGGAAAACGATCGCCGTGGTTCCAACATATCCATCAGTAAGCACAGCAAACTTCAAGTACAATCCATTCATCCGGTCGGAGTAATCCATTATGAAAAAAATTCTGGTGATAGACGATAAATCCAATGTACGCACCCTTGTTCGCGAATATCTGACCGAACAGGGTTTCATGGTTTCGACCGCAGAGAATGGTCAAATAGCCCTCTACACGGCCCGCCAGGAAAAGCCGGATTTGATCCTGTTGGATATCATGATGCCTGAAATGGACGGGTTTGAATTTATCAGAATCTATCGCAAAGAATCCGACACCCCCATCATCCTGCTGACCGCCAGGATGGAGGAATCCGATAAGGTGGTGGGCCTGGAGTTGGGGGCAGACGATTACATCACCAAGCCATTCGGCATGCGTGAGTTGGTGGCCCGCATTCATTCGGTCCTGCGCCGGGCCGGTCAGATGCCGCATCCGAGCCCCAGGCTGCAGATCGGCGAGGTTTGCCTGGACCGGGAAACCCACAGCGTCATGGTTCGGGATTATGAAGTCCATTTGACTCCATCTGAATTTGACCTGCTGGCCATATTGATGAACACGCCCGGCCGGGTCTTTTCCCGCCTGGATTTATTGGAGGATCTGCAGGGTACCACTTTCGAGGGTGTGGCTCGTACGATCGATGTGCATGTCCGCAACTTGAGGACCAAAATCGAGCCCGATCCGGCCAATCCAAAGTATATCGAGACGGTTTTCGGCATCGGCTACCGGTTCAAAGGGAAGTGAAATGACCCGTTCAATCACCATCAAGCTAATCCTGGCGTTTCTGGTCGTGAGTATCACCGTGGTGGCCCTCGCCTCGGGGATCACTTACTATCTGACCGTCCGCGAATTCAAACAATTGGTTTTCAACCAGGCTCGCGATCGTTTCGTCGCCGATGCGACCCTTTTCTATCAAGTCAACGGCTCCTGGTACGGCGCATTGGCATATTTCAATCTCAGAGATGCCTTTCCCGGGCCCGGCGGACTCGGTCCAGGGCCGGACACACAACCGGGCGGCGTGGTAATCATCCAGGGCCAGACCGGGTCAAGGCCAATCCTTCCAGGTCCAAACTACTCAAGGCCGGGCGCCTTCCATCTCTTTCATCCTGGCCGATGAGACTGGCAAAGTCCTCGTCCCGGCCGGTACATATAAAGCTGGCGATATCATATCCACGGCGAAGTTAAACCAGGGAACTCCGATCACTGTCAACAACGTAGCGCGTGGGCACCGTTCTAGTGTCAGGCAGCACTCCCGCCCTGGGTGGTCTTGAAAAGCAATACCTGGTCCGCTCCAACCAGGCGCTCTATTTATGCTGCCCTGGGAGCAGGTTTTCTGGCGCTTATTTTAGGGATCATCCTGGCTCGCACCCTGACACAGCCTTTACGGGAGTTAACCACCGCCATCCATGCCATGTCAAAAGGCGACCTGAAACAACATGTCTCCGTCAAATCCCATGATGAAATTGGCGAACTCGCGAATGCATTCAACCAGATGAGCTCGGACCTGGACCGCCTTAACCGGTCCCGCCGCCAGATGACCGCGGATATCGCGCATGACTTGCGGACACCCCTGACCGTGATCGGCGGTTATATTGAGTCCATGCAGGACGGCGTGCTAAAACCCAGCCATGAGCGCCTCGAAATCATCCACTCCGAGGTCGAGCATCTGCAGCGCCTTGTGGAAGACTTGCGTACTCTTTCCCAGGCGGATGCAGGTGAATTAAGCCTCAACCGGACCGCAGTGACTCCGGCTGCATTTCTCGAACGCATGTCCAAATCCTATGGGCATTTGGCCGCCCAAAAAGAAATCATTCTCGAGACCCATGCGGATCCTGACTTACCTGAAGTTCGCTTCGATCCGGACCGCATGGCCCAGGTCTTTGGCAACCTGATCACCAACTCCATCCGCTACACACCTGAGAATGGCACCATCACGCTTTCGGCCTTGCGAGAGAAGGATTGCCTCGCATTAACGGTGCAGGACAACGGGAGTGGGATCACCCAGCGAAGCCTTGCCCCATATCTTCGACCGGTTCTATCGGGCCGATCCCGCTCGCCAGCAGGGGAACGAATCCGGCCTGGGATTAGCCATTGCCAAATCCATTACCGAAGCCCATGGGGGCAGCATCTCCGCCGAAAGCCAGCCTTCTGCCGGTACCACTATTAAGATCCTTTTGCCAATATTGTAGGGGCACGATACATCATGCCGATTTTGGGACATCGTGCCGAATTTGGCATATCGTGCCCCTACCATTTTGGGAAATATCGCTTATTCAAACAACGCTATTTCAAATCAATCCCGCCGCCAATAAAAGATCAAACCCAAGTCCCAACAAGATCGCTCCAACCCACAGCGTTCCTATCACGATGGCGATCACCCGCCATTTGGCGATCGACAACGCTCCCGCGATCGCGCCGATGGATGTGCCCGATCCCGCGATCAGGAAAGCCAGGGCGGCGCCTTGACTCATGCCGAGTCAAGCATGGCCCGCACCAACGGCAGCGAACCTTCGGAGTTGATGTAAAAAGGCAAACCCAGTGTAGCTGCCAGGGGCACGCTATAGGCATGACCGGCGCCAAAGAGGGTCGGGATCCAACTGGCGGGGATCAATCCATTGATCAGATAGCCGATGAAGGCAAAGCTGAAGAACATGACCAACAGCTTGGGACCGTCCTGAAGAAGCGTTTGCCCGAACAAGGCCAGGGTCACTTTAGGCTTGCCAGACCGGTTCGCCGGTTGGGAGGAACCGCATCCGCATGAACTCTGAACTTGCACAGGTTGAACAGGCAGCCCTTGAGGTGAGCCACAACCGCATGAACCGCTGCTCGCCAAGAACGGGTTGAATGCTGCCAGAGTCAGCGGCATAGGCCGGTCCACAGCCGCAGCTTGATTGTTGAGGTGCGACAGCCATCACCGGAACGGCAACACCAGACGTAGCCTGGGTCGTGGCTCCCTTGAAACGAGCCTGGTTTTTGAGCCAGCCGGCCCGGTCCAAAATCCCCGCAATTAATCCGCCTCCCAATCCCAGGAAGATGGAACCGATGAAACCGGCCAGGGCAAAAGGCCAGCCAAATAAGCCGGCGGTGTATACCATTCCTTCCGGCGAAGAAAGCGGCGAAGAAACCATGAACGCGACTATGGGCGCCCACGGCATCATTGAGGCCATCATCCCGATCACGATGGCCGTGGTCCCACAAGAACAAAGAGGCGTGCCCACAGCTACAGCGGTAGCCAGCGCCACCCCGCCCTTTTGGTGCTTCTGCAGATAAGCAGCCACCTTGTCTTTATCGAGATAGATTTTAATGAGCGTTCCCACCAGGATGCTGGCCAGAAGATAAGGCCAGTTGTGGGCGAAGGTAAGCAGCACTTTGGTCAGGCTTGATTTCGAGCAGGGCGATGACAGCGGACATGGTATTCTCCTTTTTCTTAGGTTATGTTTTGATTCTACAAATAGACAATTGTCTATGTAACGACTTAAAAAAAAAGAGGTCGTGAAAATTTCCATCATATTGATATCTATCTATATAATATTATATAGATGCGTGTCTATTTGTCACTAGCCGAAAGGATAGTATTTTCGAGTTATTATCCCCAAAAAAGTTCTTCTATCACCATCAAAACAAGAAAGGAACCAGCCGTTTCGTCCTTTTGTAATAATTCAGATATTCCCCGTCATAGGAATTTCTAAGACCTTTTTCTTCCTCCGGGATCAAGAGAAGGATCAAAACCAAATAAATCCCAAATACTCCCAGGAATATTCCGGATAGGAAAAGAAGCGCCAATCCCAGGGATATGCTCAGGGCCGCCGTGTACATGGGGTTGCGGATGATCTGGTAACAGCCACTTACTACTAGGCTATCGTCCTTGCGAGGCGATATGCCTCCCAACTGGTAATTACTCCCCAGGCAGACCAACGCCCACGCCATCAGGAAGAACCCCAGGATATATATGAGCAAACCAATCACATTCAATATGGAGATAAGTGACTTGGACTGTAAAGGGATGTGGGAGAAGTCCACCGGCTCATATACCCGCAGGATCAACAAAATAGCCGTAAGCGGGTTAATGACCAACAAGAAAGAACAAATTGAATATATTCACCAACTGGACCAACCGGTCACCTTTCGGTTTATCCAAAATCGAACCGGTGACCCATTGCTTGACGATCACCATAAAAGCCAACAGGATCAATATCCCAATGCCAAGTAGCCTCTGATCAAAAAGGTTCATTTTTAGCCTCCCATATAATTCACTCTGCTTACATTTTACCTTGTCCGGCGGCAGGATTTTCCTGGACGCCGGACAAGGTAAAAATGATGTAAGGCTTTCTCAAAGGAGGTATGGGATATTGGCGGATGGCTTTCGGACTTTGAGAAAGCCTTGAACATGATGGTTAGCTCGCTTCTTTGTATTTGGGATGCGGGATCAGTATGTACAGGCCTAGAACGATCAAACCCAGTGGGATGATATCAATCTCGAAGTGGGGTAAATTCAACAGCGGGCGCAGCAGCACATAAACCCCCACTGCCAGTGCCAGTATGCCAAGAATGAGAGAAAAGGCATTCACGGGGATATTGCCCATCCGCCGGGCCAGGTTCAGCCCCAGGAAGATGAAACCGGCGCCCAGCATGAATAACCCGGTTTGATCTCCGGGGATAACCGACAACACTCCCAGCCAGAGGAACAAGATTCCCCAGGCAATGGCCGCGTAACGGTTGACCAACTCTTTAGTTTGACTCATTTCAATTCTCCTTTATAGTTTGATATGATCGGAACATCCGCACTTCTCGCCAGTGGAACCTTCTGCGGGACCGGCAACTTCCTGGAATTCTTTTATAAATCTGTCCATCACCGCCGCCGCGCCAGACCGGACTCTTTTCCGATTTGGATGGCTTCGGCGATTTCCGTCTCTATGGCTCCAATTTCCCTGGCCTTGCTTATATTGAACTCGAGGCAACCCTGGCAATTACAGGCCACCGACGCCCCTATCGCAATAAATCGGATCGTCTTTTCATCAAATTCCATGAGCAATTCTCCTTTCCATTAAGATAGACGGAATTCCAGGCTGGAAAGATACACATTAATTAAAAAAAGTGCGGATTATTATCCGCACTCATCATTCATTATTTGTAAGATGATCAGCCTTCGGAGGCTATCTCTACTTACAGCCACTCCTCCAATTTGCAGGTTTCCCTTAGCGCCTGGAAAAGGCGGGTTCTGCCGCGATGTAATCGGATCTTGACCGTTTCATGGCTCACACCTAAGACTTGCGCGATCTCGCGGGTACTCAACTCTTCAATTTCATTGAGCAAGACCACCATCCTGTAATTTATAGGCAATTTCTCGATATATCCAAGAAAACATTGGAGACGATCCTTTTGATAAAGGGTCGCCTCCACCGGATTACGAATATCAATAGTCTCTATACCGCTTTGATCGCTTTCACACATCTCATCGAATTGGATTTCTTCTTCCCCATGCCGGTAAGAGGCCGAACGGATCCGGTCGATGGCAGCGTTGCTGGCGATCCGGTATAGCCAGGTCGAAATCTGGGCCTCTCCCCGAAAGTCGCATAAACCCTGGCCGGCCCGTAAAAACACCTGCTGGCTCAGATCTTCGGCTTCAACGGGTCCCACCAGGCGAGTCAGGTACCTCAAGATCCTGGGCTGGTAGGTCTCATAGATCTGCAAAAATTCCAACTCATTTGCTGCCGCCATAGTACCCTTCATTCAGACTATGTCAGAATGGCAGCTCAGCCGCAGCTGCATTCAACTTCCTGGCTGCCTCTCAGCGCAGATTGGATCATGGCGCTGGCGCAGCCGACCCCGCTTTCCACATGGATCGCGCCGGTGACACAGTTAAGCTGGCAGGCGCCGCACTCCATGCAGGCCTCCTTGTTGACCAGCACCGCCAACCGTCCTTCCATTTTATAAGTGGCGTGCGGGCATACTTCCACGCACTTTCCGCAGCCGTTGCAGAGGGCCGGGTCATACACCAGGGTATTCTCGAGATAAGCATTGAACATGATCGGCCTCCGCTTAGTGGACGAATGCAAACACAATGGTGGACACGACCCCAATCCCGAAGGCCCAGGCCATGGCCGGAATGTACTTGAAGATCTCCCGCCTGACCCCGCTGCGGGAGGTGAAAGTGGTCGAGCCGGTGAAATTCAGGGCCACGAATGCTGTCACTGCCGGCATTGCCAGCAGGTAACCCGACGTCTGTCCGGCCAGCTTCCACCAGTTCCAATCCGGATGGCGGAGCAGAGTGGAGATGGCAAACGGCAACGCCACCACTACTCCCACCAGAAAGCCTTTCGTGCTGAAATCATGGGTCGGGATCCATGGTAATAAAATGGGGAATAACACATTCCCGGCCAGAACGCAGGCAACCCCGGCCAAACTGGCGGTCCACCCTCCCAGGAAATATAAAACAATCGCGGCTGCCAGCATCGGCAGAAAACCCTGGACCACGTCCACCGGGATCAACACCAGCCGGTTTGCCAGGGAGAAATTCACCTGGCGCATTTCCGGAGTAGCCGTATGAGTCTTCAGGTATTCAGGCAAATCCGCTGCCCGCACCGGCCCATATTCCACCCAGAACCCGCTCCGCTTCTTGACCTCATGAGCCGACACCCCCGGCGCACCCAACTGCGGCAGGATCAATTTCCGGTGGGAGACCACATCCTTCAGGTGGGTGGCCATGATCCGCAGGACCAGCTCATCCGTTCCGAAGGTGCCTTTCCCGGCTGCGCACCAGACGTTAATGCCCTTGGTATCCAACACCAGGATATAACCGTCTATTCCAACAAGCGCCGAACGCAAAGCATCGAAACTGAGGCTATAGTTGGCGGAGACAAAGACAGGCGACTCCGCAGTTGGATTCCCGATCGAATAAAGTCCCGGTTCGACCCGGTGTTCACCCCGCTTCACGCCTACCCGGGCGGATAGGTGATCCCACCGGTTGACCCAGGTGAGCTGCGCCCTGGTTGGGATGATCTTGGGGGGTTCTGCAATCGAGCCAATGTCAATCATATTTATTTCCTCGCGGTGATGATGGCTGAATATACGGCGGTGACAGGACCGCAGCAGGCGGCTTCCCCACGCTCATCCTTCGGCATGACCTTCACTTCACTAAATCCAGCTTCCACCAATCCGGTCGTATATTCGCTTACATCCAATGCGCCGGCCACACAGGCCCCCCATGCCTCGATATCGTTCTTCATCGCCTCAGGCAAGGGACCGTTGGTGACGGTATCCGAGACAGCCAGGCGGCCTCCCGGCTTGAGCACCCGGAAGATCTCTTGGAATACTTTGGGCTTATCCGGAGATAAATTGATCACGCAGTTGGATATGACCACATCGACACTGTCAGCCTCCACCGGCAGGCTTTCCAGGTAGCCTTCCCTGAATTCCACATTCTTGAACCCCAAGCGCTCAGCGCTGGCGCGGGCTCGTTTGAGCATATCCGGAGTCATATCCACGCCGATCACATGACCGGTGGGTCCGACTTCTTTGGCCGCCAGAAAACAATCCAACCCGCCCCCTGACCCAAGGTCGAGCACCGTTTCACCCGGTTGCATGGCGGCCGCGCTGAACGGGTTCCCGCAGCCCAGGCTGAAGTTGGTAATGTCCGTCGGTACACCGGTGGTAAGGTCCTCCGGGTAGAGCAGGTTGGCTTTACCCGACCCGCAGCAGGAGGAACCGGAACGGGCCCGGCTGCCGTAATATTCTTTGACCAGAATCATGAATGGATTCTGAGTGGATTGCTCATTTTGTCTCCATATAGATAAATGTCTATATATATTGTCCGAATAAAGGGATACCGGAGGGTATCCCAAAATTGATTAATCGATATGAGTGACCAGCGCCCGGTTGTTTTCAGGCGCGAAATTAAGCTTGAGATCAGTGCAGCAGGTGGCCAGCCGATTTTGATTCAATTGGTAGAAAGTCTGCTTACCTTCCTCACGGACATTCACCAGTCCGGCTTCCCTCAGGATCGCCAGGTGGTGGCTTACGGTCGGCTGGGTCACATTCAAATGCTCGACGATATCATTGACCGAGATCCACTGGCAGCAGCAGATCTTCATGATTTTTTGGCGGGTTTCATCCGCCAACGCTTTCGCAAACAAGACCGGATCGGGGTTGGTCATATTGATATCCTTCAATATGAATTATATAGATAACCGTCTATTTGTCAAGAGGTGGTGTCTGATATTCAAACATAACGTGGACACTGTTCCAAAAGGAAGTGACAAACAGCTTTACGAGGCCGATAAGCCACGTTTCCACCATTTATGTGGTTTCATCGACCCCTATCCCTACCCTTTCCCGAATTTTGAAGCCGTTTAGCGGACAAAATGCCTTCGGGGAAAGTGTTTACTCGGTAAAAATGGAGTGAGCGGGTAAAGAACAACCCGCTCACTCCATTTTCAAGTTATGACTTGCAGATGTCTGATCTTTTGTCCGAAAGTAGGCGGTGTAAACCCTTCCCAATAACCTTCTAAAGTAATTCTTAGTGCTTCAATATCTCCAATAGAGCTCCCCATTCCCGGCAGTCAACCTTCCTTCCCCGCCCACAGGAAAGGTGAACTGCGGCGTGGTATGCCCAAAATCCGCATTTGCAATGACCGGGATGCCATCCAGTTCCTTTTTGCTTTCAACAATACTGATCAATTTAGCATTGGAGATGGCCAACTCATTTTGAAAGCGGCCTATCACCAAACCTCTTACCCCGGAGAATCCAGGTTGATGCAGGAGGGATTGGAGGTCTCGATCGAAAGTCAGCGCCTTGGATTCGTAATCGTCTTCGAGCAGGAGAATACTATCTGCCAGGGAAGGCATATACTCCGTTCCCTGCAAGAGGTTCAAAGTGCACAAATTACCGCCCAGCAATTTCGCCTCTGCCACCCCTTCATGTATCACCAGGTACCCATCATTATGAATGAATTTACGCTTTCCCTGATCCTGATACCACTTGTCGTCACTCCACTCAGTTGATGGATTAATGGTGAAGGGTTTTACCTCCATCATACAGTTTTTGAAATAATCCAACGTGTACTCCAGCCCTTGCTCCATCGCGAAGGTGGAGAAGTGCGGACCCGAATAGGTGACCAGGCCCGTCTTGGCATAAATGGCGGTCGTCAGGGCAGTGATGTCTGAATAGCCGCAAAGGATCTTCGGATTGGCCCGGATCAGGTCGTAATCCAGGTAGCGCAGCAATTGGTTGGAGTTATATCCACCCAGGGAAGTCAGGATCCCTTTGACATGCGGGGCCATAAAGGCCTCATGCAGATCGGTTATCCGTGCCTGAATGGAAGAGGATTCGAACTCGTCGCATTCTTCGCTGTTCCTGCCATAGGTTACTCTCAATCCCATGTCAGCCAGGTTTCTCAATGCCCCCTCCCTTATTCGCGTCTGAATAACCCGCAGGGATGTGGAGGGCGCGATCACACGGATCTCATCGCCCGGAGCTAATTTCTCCGGAAAGATACTTTTCATCAGGTCCCGTTGGCCAATTCGTCCGGCAGGTTGAAAATGGGAAAGAGGGTTGGCTCTACGAATGTGGTGATATCTCCGATCCCGCCTTCCCCTACTGTCAGAACCTGGATGGCGAAGGCTTTGTAGCTCTTGTCTGGTCCATCTTTCTGATACCAGGCGAAACCCGCTCCCCCGTTGGCCCGGATTGGCAGCAAGCGCCATCTTCCTCGCGCATCTCCATTCAGGATCGCTACTGAAATGAATGCCTTGATTGCCGGCCGGCCTTGTATCCAGAGCGGGAACGGCGGCATGGCAAAAGTCAACTCTTCTCTCAGCAAACCGATGATTTCATCCACGTTGGCCAATTCCCAGGCCCGCACATACCGGTCAAGGAGCGTTTTGGTAGCCTGATCAATTGATTTTGAAGGCAGCAGATCCTGGCGGTGGGACGGATAATGCTTCCGCAAGTTAAAACGAGCCCGGTGCAAGAGACTGTTCACGCTCGCCAGAGTTCGTGCCGAGCATTTTGGCCAGTTCGTCAGCCTGCCAATCCAACACATCGCTCAATATCAAGACACACCGCTGGCGTGGCGGCAGGATTTGCAAGGCTACCAGGAATGAGAGAGAGACACTCTCCCGAGTATCATACCTGGCCTCCGGAGCGAAACTGGGATCCTCCGGAGCAGAGAGCTCATCCGGAAATGGCCCGATCCAAATCGGCTCAGAAACGGGCTCCGGCAGCGGGGCTTGTGGGTCGGCCGGAGAATATATGGCGGCAGGCAAGGTTCGCCGGGGACGCCGAGCCAGGGCATCCAGGCAGGCGTTGGTGGCTATTTTGTAAAGCCAGGAGCGCAAAGAGGCGCGACCTTCATAGGTCTTCAGACCTCGCCAGGCTCGGAGCAAAGTCTCCTGGAGGAGATCCTCCGCATCCAGAGGCGAGCCCAGCATACGGTAACAATGGGTCATTAACTCGTGCCGGTAAGGCTCTGTGAGCCGCTCAAATGCCCCCGAGTCCCCCGCCAGGGCCGCTGAAAGGTAGGCGCTGTTTTCCCGGCCGGCAGATCCTGGGGCAGAACTTATAGGGGTAACTTGGTGAGGTCCAACCATAGATTTCCTTCAGATAAAAGTAGATTATCTTTTATTTAATGACGGGGTGCGTAATCACCTTCACTTCCGGGTCGGTCGCATTGTTGGGATTGGGAAGACAAAGTCATTATAACAAAATGGTCCTGCCAAACCGCACAGTTTTTGGCTCTGCTCCCGTCTTATAGTATGTAAGCAAAATTCAAAAAAGGAGATATAAAATGAAATACATCGTTACCGTCCGTGGTATTCTGAAAGGTACCCCCGAGCAAGCCAAGGCATTGCACAACGAGATCGTCGCCAAATCATCATCCCTGAGCAAGAGCATGGGGAATGTCGCCCATGCTCCTTATCTGAACGTACAGAACGGCAAAGAGTTCTTCTCGATCGATACCTGGGATAACCTCGAAAATATCCAAAAGTTATACAGCGACCCGAACCTGGCCGCTGAATTCGGGAAGCTCTTCGAGGGCATGCCCGATATTTCAATCTGGTCGGAATCCGGTTTCCTAAACTATTAATCGAAACAAAAGAGGGCCTGGCAGGAGTAAAAACCTGTCAGGCCCTCCTATCGACTGGAATTATTTATCTGGCCGACAGTATTTCCTTTCAGCTATCTTATAAGGTCTGGCCTGGTTTTTGAAACAATATTATGAAGGGCGGCATCAGGTAGCTGAATAGAATAGCCACAAATACCGGTACCAGGTAGATCGATTGGATATCCACCGAGAGGGCCGCGATCAAGATCCCCGGGACGAACAGCACGATGGCGACCAGCGACGCCAGGGTCCATCCGAAAAAGCCAATCCATTTTCCGGTCGTGGTCGAATTGATTCTCGAAAAACGGATCAGCATCGGCAGAAGGGTCAACAACAACGGCCAGATCAGGATATAGCTGACGGCCGGGTAAAACACGATGGAGAATCCGGCTGCCATATACAGGAACAGGTATGTCCCCATGAGGAGGTCATCCCGGTCGCCCCTGTACCATTTGCCCAACAGGCCGTACCAGGAGACCACCGCCAGGATGGCCAGAACCACTGAACCCCCCCGCAAGCTGTTGGATAAAAGCGAATCACCCACCAGCATCCGGCTCAGACCGGTGCCGCGGGAACTTTCTAATACCGGTTGAAGAATGCCCCATTGAATCAGCAGCAATATCAGCGGGACCGTCAGAAGACTCAACAGCAGCGCCAACGCTCCGAGGCCCATCCCCCACCCGTTCAGCCATTTCTTTTGAAAAACACGGACAAGGGCGACTCCCCAACCGAGCGTCAATAATACGAACAGCGGGATCGTCCAGGAAGCCGGATAATGCACCAGGATCTTCCCGAACAGGTCGAAATAGGTCGGGTTGGGTTCGCTTACAAATTCCAGGGATATATTCCCAAAATGGCGGGCTACCGCCAGCATGTGCTCCCCCTGATGCTGGAGGCTGGACAGATTGAGATGACCCACCTCATCCAGTGGAGTATGGATGCGCTTGGTCCAGGACAGGTTGAAATCGACTCCCCTGAACCCAACCCGGCGGAGCGCCAGGGTGTAATCGGTGGCCGGGCTCCCAAACGCTTCGATGGCCGAGCTGCCGATGGGGTCGGGCAGGATACCCGCCATTTCCCGGATCAGCCAGCCCTCCTGCGGACCGGTCGCGGCCAGGATGGAGGGCCCATTCACTCCGCCCGCATCCACGTTTACCACCAGGCGTGCATCTTTGGCCCAGGGATGCAAGCTGGCAAAGGCGCGAGCGCCGTAGCAGCAGTTCTCCTCCGGCCCGGTGAAGAGGACAATGATCGCATTCTCCAACGCAGGTCCAGCCTTCAGTGCCCGCGCCGTCTCCAGCACCTCCGCCACCCCGCTGGCATCATCCATCGCGCCGGGAGCACCCGCCACGCTGTCCAGGTGAGCCACTAAAAGAATGGCTGCGCGGGAAGAACTGCCCGAGAGTCTTCCGAGCGTATTCTCGACTTTTACCCCCTCCAAAATAAGGTCCTGAGTTTCCGTGCTGAATCCCAGACCCTCCAACTGCCGCAGCAGGTAATCCCGGGCTATCTCATACGCCGGCGATCCCACCAGGCGAGGCGAGCGGGCAATCATCCGGACCGTCTCCGCCGCCCTAGTCGCTGAGAAAACATCTGCCGGCGCGTCGGCAGGCAAGGCCTTCGGCGGGAATGTGCCCAGGATTGCGAAAAAGATTGCGACGGATAGGATGATGGCGAAAAGAATTCGGCGAAGCATGATGTAGATATTATATAACCCCCAGGTATTTTCAAACAAAAAACTCCCAGCGCAATTCAAACGCCGGGAGTTTGAATTAACACTACTCGCCTATTTCAATGACAGGGCTTCCGACAACGTCTTCCCATTGATGAAGATATCCGCCGAGGTGACCGTGGGAAACTGCAGGACCGTGTTCTCCAACTGGGCCTGCACGCGGGGGTTATCACACTCGCCCGCCAACTGCATGGTCCCCGTCAAATGGACATTGGCCTTGCCGTTCGTGATGGTCGCGCTTTCCACCTGCAGGTCGGATTGGTAGAGGGCGTCATACAATCCCGACTGCCCATAATATTGGTCCTTGATGGAGAGCAGCTTTTCCAGGGCTGCCTTGAGCACAGCCTGGGTGGGCTCGATCTGCACCTGCACCGGGATGACGCTGTCATCGCAGCCGATCATACTGCCGCCCTGACCGTTATCGCCGATACCGATCAGGTAGATCCCCACCAACTGCGGTCCGGGTGTATTCGTGGGAGCCGAAGAGGTGTTGGTTGGCGCAACCAATGTCGGAGCCCGGTTGGTATTAGTGGGAGCAGCCGTGATAACGACCGGGGTCAGGCTGGGCAGGCTGATTCCAGGCTGGGTGGCCGGGGCGGAGGGGGTATGCTCGATCCCGATCTGAAAGCTGCCACCGCAGGCAGTCAGGAATCCAATGGTGAGGCCGGCAAGGAAAAGACGTATTTTCATAAGATCTCCTGGTGAAACCGAAGTATACAACCATTCTATTCCCCACCTGTGCCGCCGGCTTTACAAGGGTGACACGGTTTTGAAACAACCTGTGTCGGTTCCGTAATAGGAAGGAGAAGCCTTTTCTACCCCACCGGAAGCCTCAAGGTGAACACCGTTCCCTGCCCGACCCGGCTTCGCAAGCCCACCCTGCCATTATGGCGCTCGGCGATGGCCCGGACCAACGCCAGCCCCAGGCCGCTGCCCGGCACACCCCGGCCGGCTTCCCCCCGGTACAGCTCTTCCCACACGTGCGGCTGCTCCTCCACCGGGATACCCGGTCCGGTATCCGCCACCTCGATGACGATGTTGGCTCCATCTTCAAACGCCCGCAATTCCACCGTATCCCCCGGACGGGTGAACTTGAGCGCGTTGACCAGCAGGTTGTGGACCGCCAGCAAAAGCAGGTCCGTGTCACCGGTGACGCTGGGCAGGGGCCAGGGGGCCTGGGGGAGGATCAGGGTCAGGCGGCGTTCTTCCGCCCCGGGCAGCTCCTGGGACATCGCAAACGCCTCCCGCAAAAGCTGGGGCATATCCACCGGGGCCCGCTCCACCAGTCGGACTTCCAGCTCGGCCAGTTTGCGCAGGTCGGCCGATAACCGGCTCAACCGCAGCGCCTGGGCTTCCACGCTCGCCAGCGCCTGCTGGCGCAACTGGCCCGAAGGCGACTCGTTCAGGTTGGCCAGCCCGGCCCGGATGGCGGTCAGCGGATTCTTCAGCTCGTGGTCCAGCCGCCGCAGGAACCGCCTGCGCTCGTCCGCCGCGGCGGTTGTGGCGCTCCGCCGGTTCCGCTGCGCCCATTCCAATAGGGCTACAACTCCCAATCCCAGGATGGACAGGATCAGGCCGGCCATCAGCGTCACACTGCCGATATCGGCCCGCAGGTAGACAATGTGATCGTTTCTCAAGTCGAAGGATAAAAAGAAATACAGCGCCAGGACCAGTCCCACTATTAACGGGGCCAGCGCGGCCAACCATCTCCAGTAATTCTTCACAGGCCTTCCACCTTGCCGGCAAAACGATAGCCCTGGCCCGGGATGGTCTCGATGTAGCACGGTTTGGCGGGGTCATCGTTCAGGGCTTTCCGGAGCTCGGCAATACGGGTATCCACCGCCCGTGTCCCCACCGGATAATCCCAGCCCCAGACCACATCCAGCAGGCGCTCGCGGGAGACCATCTCATCCGGATGGGTCATCATGTATTCCAGCAGCATGATCGACTTGGGAGTCAGAGGCAGCTCCTCCGCGTTCAGCCAGACTCGGTGGGAGACCCGGTCGAGGCGCAGGTCCCCGCAGGTCAGGCGGGCCGACATGGCCAGCGGGGGTTTGCCCGGGCGGGCCCTCCGCAGGACTGCCTTGATGCGGGCCACCAGTTCGTGCGGATCGAAGGGTTTGTTGAGGTAGTCATCCGCCCCTTCTTCGAGGGCCATGGCCCGTTCGCTGGCCTCGCCGACCTGGGTGAGCAGGATGACCGGCGTCCAGTTGCCGCTTTTACGCAACTGGCGCAGCGCCTCCCGCCCGTCCAGCCGGGGCATGAGCACGTCCAGGATGATCAGGTCCGGGTTGATCGAGAGGACCTGCTGCAGGGCTTCTTCGCCGTTGCCGGCCACCGTAATGGTAAACCCGGACCGTTCCAGGAACGGGGCCAGGTTGTTGGTGATGGCCATTTCGTCATCCACGAGCAGGATGGAAGGTTTCGGATTCATGATTCTCTTTACCTGTTTCCCATATTCATTATAGAGAATATTCCCTCTGCGTCAAGGAGCGGCCGCCTCGGAGTGCAATATCTTTGCGTACTTTGCACCCTGCGGGCCAGATACTGCGCCTATGTCGCTCAACGTCTGGAGACGTTGACTCCGCTGCTGCAGGTAGCCAGCAGGAAAACGGTGCAGATCACGGCCAGGATATTTTTCATGGAGAGAGCCTTTTAAATGCAAAAATGATGGAGAGGGTTTCCTCCATCACTATACAAGCAAACCGGCTCCTTCCCCTCACCCTTCCGTCCAGTCTTCCCCTGGTCAGATGGATAATCCTTCGAGAACCGATAATTCGAGGAATTCGATAATTCGATATTCGATGTATATGTCTCACCTTACAAATTTCCTCCCGAAGGTTCTCTAAAAACAACTTGACTTTACGCACCAACCTTCGGGAGGCTGCCATTCGGAAAGACCTGACCTTAAAATAAATCTCGGGGTTTTTGAAAACCTCCGAGATTTGATTTTGCAACTCCAACGATCACATCTTCCCCGTCAGCGCTCTGAAATACATCTTCATATTAAACCCCTGCCCGGCCAGGAGCGCCTGGGCCCGGAACATCTGCGCCACCGCCCGCAGGATGATCACGGCGGTCAGCGCCAGCAGCACCGCAGCCAGGGGAGCCTGCCACCAGGGCACTCCACCGGCGGAAAGGCGCGCCATCATCGCCACAGGTGCAGAAAGGGGGAACAGGCTCAGCCCGGTGGCAATGCCGCCGTTGGGATCCTGCATAAAGACGCTGCTGCTCAGGAACAACGGCACCATCAGCGGCATCATGATCACCATGGTCGCCTGGGAGGCCTCCCGCAGGTTGGGCGCCAGGGCCCCCAGGCCGGCCATCAAGGAGGCATAGACGGCGTACCCCAGCAGGAAGAAAAGCAATCCCCACGCCAGGAACGACACCGGCAGGGTGACATCGGAGGGCAGTTTGAACGTCTGACCGCTCAGGGAGAAGAGGATATAGGTGGTCGTCAACCAGATCAGCGTCTGCCCAAAGCCGACGATGCCCAGGCCGATGATCTTTCCGGTCAGAAGCTGCCGCGGGGTGACGGAGGTCAGGAGCACTTCCATGATGCGGTTCTCCTTTTCCTTGGACACATTGCTCAGCAGCAGGCTGGCGGAGCCGATGATGAGCCCATAGAACAGACAGCGTGATGATATAGGGCGTCCACATCGCCAGGCCGTTATTCTGGTCCCGTGCGGCGCGGTCGCCGGCGACCGATCGGCCGGCTTCAACGTCTCATCTTTCAAGTTCATCGGCCCATTGACCAGTTGGGCAAACATCTCATTTCCACCCACCAGGTTCACTTGCAGCAGCCAGGTGAACATATAGGACTGGCCCGCGCTGCCCGCCAGCGGGTTGAAATCGGGGCGGATATTGGTGAGCTTGCCGGTCTGGAGATAATCCGGAGAAACGAGGTAGAAGGCCGAGATTTCGCCGGCCTGCGAGGGCCTTCCTGGCAGCGGCTTCGTCCGGATATTTGATAAAGCGCCCGGCCGGCACGTCCGGCGGGATTTGTTTGATAATGCCGCCCGGGTCCACGTATCCTTCCACCTGGACCGTCGTGGGGCCGTTCAACACCTGCGCCACTCCCTGGCTGGCGGAGGTGCTCCGGTTGACCGCCCCCACCAGGGCAAAGACAAGCGCCCCGAAAATGGGCAGTCCCAGCGCCGTCAGCCAAAAAGACCGCCTGGATAGCAGCGTGATCATCTCATTCTTGAGGACCAGCAGAACTTTATTCATTCGAATATTACCTCATGTACTTTTCATCAACCAACAATCAGCAGATTCATCTCGACAATGATGGATTGACCCAATTGACAAGTTTCTTGCATTCGAGGATATTCCAACGACAGATGTTTTTTCTTTCTCTTTATTCCAGTTGTGTACTTTCGTGTCCATTGTGTTTAGATCTTTTTCTACGCTCTATGGAATATCTCTTTCAATTCCAGTTTCTTGCCGTAGCGCAACATTCCCAGGCGGAAGGCCCGCCCGGCCATCCAGATGACGCCGGCGGCGAACAAGGCCTGCACAAGCCCGCTCAGGCCGATCTGCCAGAACGGCAGGATGGTCAACCCATCCCGCACCAGCATGGTCACCGGCGCGGTCAACGGCAGGAAACTGAGAGCCGTGGCCAGGGGGGAATTCGGGTTGCTCATCAGCAAGGCAAACAGCGCATAGGGGATCCAGACGGGCAGGCTGATCAGGCCGGTCATCTGCTGGCCCTCACGGGCCTCGCTGACCGTCGCGCCGATCATGGCCATCAGGGCCGCCACCAGCACGAAGGAAGGCAGCATGACCAGCAGCATCACGATGACCGTCTGCGCGGAAATCTGGATTCCCTGCAGGAACGCGACCGACTTCTGTAAAAAGGCGATCGGGACGGCGATAAAGAGGATCCACAGCAGGATCTGGGTCAAGCCGATGGCCGTATCCCCGATGATCTTGCCCGCCATGAGCTGGTTGGGCGTGACCGAGGTGACGATCACTTCCATCGTCCGGTTCTCTTTTTCATCCACCACGGCCTGCATCAGGTAACCGCCGGAGGTGAACATGGCAATGATGAAACCGATCCCGGCGATCATGGGGATAAGGAAACTGAACCAGTCATCGCCGGAGAGACTGCGGCTGCCGTCGGCCGAAACGACTGTCACATCGGCGCCATTCACCAACCGGTTGGCTACCACCGGATCGGTGTTCTTCAGGACGTTGGCTCCCAGGAAGTTATAGAACTGCTGGCGGGAACCGTCCTTGATGGGCTCGTTATGGACCACCCGCAGTTCCCCGCTGGTCAGGTAATCCGCCGGGATGAGGTAATAGGCCTGGATCTGCCCGGCCTGCAGGGCCGCCCTGGCCTGGGCCTCCGTACTGAATGGAACTACGGGCACAGGCTTATCCGGCCAGGAGGGGGTGGGACCCGGAACCGGCTGCGAGAGCAACCCGGAGGCATCCACGTAGCCGATGGGGGTGGTATTCGTCTGCAAGTTGAGGATCAGGAAGACTAATCCCACCATCAGGAGGATCACCAGCGGTACGCTCAATAAACCCAGCAGGAACCGGCGGTTAAAGACATGCCGGCGGTATTCGTTCACCGCCACCAACCAGATCTTCTTCATTCTTCCGCTCCCTGGACCACCCGGATGAAGATCTCGTCCAGAGTGGGCATGGCGATCTCGAAGCGTTCCAGCGGGATCTTCTGAGCCACCAGCGCCTGCAGGACAGTCTGCGGCTCGGTTCCCTTGGTCAGGTTCAATTGGACGGTCCCATTGATCCGTTCGACCGACTCCACCCCCGCCAGCGCCGGAAGTTCACAGCCGGCCCGCACCAGGACGGCGTTCCCCGAAAAGCGCTTGCGGATATCGGCCAGGTCGCCGTATAGCACCACTTTTCCGTGATCGATCAGCACGATCCGGTCGCACAGTTCTTCCACCAGGTTCATCTGGTGGGAGCACAGGACGATGGTGGCGCCTTTCTGTCGTTGTTCCTGCAGGATATCTTTGACCATCTGGGTATTGACCGGGTCCAATCCGCTGAACGGCTCATCCACGATCAACAGTTCCGGCTCGTGCAGGAGGGTCGCGATGATCTGGGCCTTTTGCTGCATGCCCTTGCTGAGTTCCTTGACCTTCTTATGGCTTGAGCTGGCCAGGTCGAACCGTTCCAGGTAGACCTGGGCCCGCCGCTTCACCTCGGACTGGCTCAATCCTTTCAGGGAGCCCAGATACGCCAGGCAGCGGTCCAGGGGGATATCCTGGTAGAGGCCCCGCTCCTCCGGCATGTAGCCGATGCGGTCCTTTTTAGCGTCGGTCAGGGGACCGCCCAGGACCTGCACCGAACCGGAGTCCGGCTTGAAAATATCCAGCAGAATGCGCAGGCTGGTGGTCTTGCCGGCGCCGTTCGGGCCGAGCAGCCCGAAGAATTCCCCAGTTTCCACTCCGTACGAGACGTCATCCACGGCTTTGACCGCGCCAAAAGTCTTTGTGATGTGAGCCAATTCAACCGCGACCATACAATCTCCTTCAAGATAATAGTTGTTTTCCGTCAATCCCCATACCTACATACGCAGCCGGATTATATCCGTTTCCTGAAACCTCTTCCTTCAAAATAGGAGTGACTTGGTCACTGCCCTATTCTGAACCGCATTATACATGGCCATCCAAAATGGCTGCACCTATCCGAAAGTACAGTGTATGGGCACGATACCACACGCCACAAAATGCGCTTCGGGGGTGATGTAACGTGACCCCCTCACAAGATGCGCCATTGAACGGGCAGCCCCGGCATTTCAACTAGGTCGGTTCATCCTCGTCCGGGCGACCCGCCGTGGTGCCTTCCCGATGTGAAACCTTGACGGGTCGCCTATCGAGGCACACCTTGTCCGGGACCCGCCTTCCTCCCGATGTGAAACCTTGCCGGGTCGCCCCACATTTCAACGAGGCCCCCACGTCTCGTCCGGGCGACCCGCCGTGGTGCCTTCCCGATGTGAAACCTTACCGGGTCGCCCCTACATTCAACGGTCACCCACATCCTCGTCGGGCGACCCGCCGTAGTGTCTCCGATTGAGACCTGGTCGGGTCGCCCCTCCGCATGCCAATCACCCCTTGTCACGCAGAGGCCTCGGCCTCGTATGCTCATGTACATTGAGGCGATGGCCAATCATTGACTCTGGCTGAACTATGGGTATAATCATCTGATTTATAGACCGACGGTCGGTCTATAAGTTTGAAAGGAAATTTCCATGGTCCGAACGATTAAAGAGCCTGCCGTGCGGCGCAACGAAATCCTGGATGCAGCTCAACGCCTTTTATACAGTAAAGGCTACGAGCATATGACAATTCAAGATATTCTGGAGGCTACCCATATTTCCAAGGGAGCGTTCTACTACTATTTTGATTCGAAGAAGGCCTTGCTGGAAGGCCTGATCGAGCGCACCGGCGAGGCGGGAATGCAGCTCATTCGTCCCGTTTTGACCGACCCCAAGCTGAACGCTCTCCAAAAGCTGCAAATCTACTTTGATTCAGCCATGCGCTGGAAAACCACCCAAAAGGCCATGTTGATCCCCATCTTGAAGGTCTGGTATTCGGATGACAACGCCCTCCTGCGTCAAAAAGAGCTGGCCGCCGGCAGGAAGATCATGATCCCCCTGCTAACGGACGTACTCCGGCAGGGTATCACCGAAGGGCTGCTGGCGATGGCGCATCCCGAACAAATGGTTGAAGTGCTCGTTTCGCTCATTTTGGGTCTATCCGATGCCCTGGGAGAGTTGATCCTGGCGGGTCAGGCAGGATCCGCCGACCTGGCCCGGGTGGAAGCCACCTCAGCGGCCTACACCTCTTCCATTGAGCGGGTGCTGGGCGCGGCCCCGTCTTCGCTGAAACTGATCGATATGGAAACGATGAGGCAGTGGTTTCTATAAGAACCTATCCGAACATAGAGGAATGCCGTTTTTTGAGTGTGTGCGGCTGCGCCGCACACACTCAAAAAACGAATTTCTCCAGAATTTTCGGATAAATACTAATTCTGGATAGGAAAAGGAGCTGTTATGAAAAACAAAACCTCGAAATACTTACCGCTTGCCGCCTGGTCAGGAGTGATTGGGTCGGCCCTCTTTGTGGCGGTCTTTTTGCTGGAGGGCTGGATCCGGCCCGGGTATAACCCATTGGCCGAGTACGTCAGCGCATTGTCACTGGGCGGGCGCGGCTGGGTTCAAATCGGTTAATTTCGTCCTCTTCGGCGCTCTGCTATTCGGGTTTACCCGGGCCGTAGCAGCCGAGTTTCCCAATGGAAAAGCCTCCCGCTGGGGACTCATCCTCCTGACGATCATCGCTGCCGGTTATTTTTTCTCCGGCCCCTTCGTCATGGATCCCGCGAGCACTCCGCTGGCTGAAGCGACCTTTCATGGCACGCTGCACGGTATTCTTGGCGCGATTGTGTTCTTACTGATGCCGATCACCATTTTTGTGTTTTGGCGCCGGTTCCATTCGGACCCGAAATGGCAATTCTTGCAGGGGTGGACCCTGGTATTGGGCATCATCTGCGCCGCAGTGGATATCTATTTTTCCATCATATCCAAGATTCCGATTTTACTGACCTCGCAAAGCCCCTGGATTGGCCTGATCCAGCGAGGAGTCATCGTGCCGTTTATGATCTGGGTATTTGTGTTTGCGTTAGGAATGACCAAAGTCATTCAAGAACCCGGATAACTCCCCGACAGAGAATCCTGATCCCGCCGCGTTGGGAAGCCTCGCATCCCCCTCCTTGTAGGGGCGACCCGCCAAAATGCCGTGTTCACCTCGAAACCTGGTCGGGTCGCGGACGTAACGATTCCCCAATTATGTAGGGGCACGAAATCTCGTGCCCCTACATGTTGTGCCAATCCTCGACCCATGCTCACGGCCAACTGCCCCCATCCGTGCACGGGCGACCCGCCGAAGCCATTGACGACCTCGACACCGTGCCGGGTCGCCCCTACGCCGTGCATCAATCATCAAACTTAGTTCACGGTGATACGATAATATGCTTGTGGGGCGACCCGCCCAAGCGCTTTATTGATCTTGGATCCTTGTCGGGTCGCTCAGATGTTAACGATTGCTTAATTATTCAAGGTGCACAATACACGTGTCCCGATGCCTTTTATCGGGATCGTCCCGATTTTGGCATATCGTGCCCTTCAACGATGTGGCAATCATCGATTTTTGCTCACGGTAACAGTTTTCTTCATTATTGGGGCGACCAGCGATTAGCTAAAATCCTTCTAACGATACAATCTAATTACCTGGAAATACTTCAAGATAATGGAGATTCTTATTAGGTCTGATTTCAGGAAACAGATACTTTTCTCGAATTGCTCGGTATATCGGGATAAAGTCCAGATGGGAAGGTAATGATGTACTAAGAAGTTAGCATTTCTTCATGACTATTCCGTCTGATCTTAAATGGCTATCACAAAGTAATCATAAATATTCTAAATAATGCTTATTGTGCATGTATCAAAAATATTCTATACTTAGAGTAATATAATTAGGGAAAATTCAAGAGAGAAAGTTGAGCTTTTCGGGAAGGGGATTATTATGTCTGCTGAATTTGGTGACGCTCTAAAGGGCGATGAATATTACTTAAAAGGAACGGGGAAAGTATCGATCTGTCAAATGCATATTTATCTAAATAATCAAGAACGTAAACAGATAAGTGATAGAACATACGGCCATAGAGGAGGTAGAGGGTGATAGCAGGCTTGATATTTTCAGTTATCTGTGTAAGCAATCTTTCCAGTATTTCAAGGTGCCCACTCGCTAGTTTGGACTGAAGGCTTCTTTTCGGAGCTGATCCAGCGCACACAACGGACCGTCAAAGCTGTAAATGATATTAGCTTTTCCATAGAAGCGGGTGAAATAGTCGGTTTCCTGGGCCTGAACGGCGCTGGAAAGACAACTACATTGAAGATGTTGAGCGGGTTGCTTTATCCCACGGCAGGCCAGGCACAGGTGTTGGGGTTGAGCCGTCGCGGCGTTCAGCGAATATCCTTCAACAGATCACATTGGTAATGGGCAACCGTTCGCAACTGACCTGGGACCTGCCGGCGCTAAACTTCTTACGAGCTTGAGCGGGCGATCTAGCACTTGCCCAAGACAGATTTCGAACGTACGTGGTAGATGAGGATTAATAAAGAAATGCTCGGAACTGAAAGGACCTTGATCGATAAGCCGGTGACGCAACCTATCGCTGGGGGAACGGATGAAGATGGAGATTGTGGGGGCGCTGCTGCACCGCCCGAAAGTCTTATTCCTGGACGAGCCGACCATCGGTCTGGATATCACCATGCAGCGAAGGCGTCAATCCGGGATTTCGTAGACGGAATATAACCAGCGCTACCGGCGCGACCGATACTGCTGACGAGCCACTACATGGCAGACGTGGAAGGCCTCGTGTCAGCAGGGTGATCGTCATCCATAATGGTAGATTACTGTTTGACGGGCAACTTGAGCAAGCTTGATGGAAAAGCTTTTCGGCCTTCAAGACGATCTGCGTGTCACTTACAGCGACGATCTAATAACGACTGCGAGTCAATACGGGACTGATCCTAGAACAGGAAAGATGGCGGTGTGCAACAGTTATCCTGACACCTGAAGCGGAAACAGCCAGCAGGTAGACGGCACGCGATCCTGATCGGAGCGAGCAGGTAGAGAGACCTGACCGTGGAAGATCCGCCGATCGAGGAAGTGATCGAGAAAGTTTTCAGCCAGAAGAGGAGCGCAGGGAGAGGACAATCCATGAGACGCTTGACGTTGATTTTTACCTGGACTACAGGATGAAGCAATCGCGATATGGACCAATTCCAATACCGCCTGCAATCGATCTGTACATGATCTGGCTGATGATCGAACCGGTCATTTACCTGGTGGTCTGGTCGACGATGCCCGTTCAAACAGGGGGTTCGGTGGGAAGGATATACTGCCGGGAGGATTTGCAGCTATTACATTGTCTGGATGCTGGTGCGCCAAATGAACATAGTACGCTCACCCGGCTGATTGGGAATGGCGCATCCAGCGATGGGATGTATGGCTGAGGGAACTTTTACGCGCCGATCCACCCGATGCATAATGACATGATCCGATTTGCGGGCTCGAAAGTATTGATGATCATGCTCTGGCTGCCGATAGCGGCGATCCTCTCACTGATATTTCAAACCGACCATCCACACTAGCTGGTTGCAGGTGCTGGTGTTCGTCGATCGCAAATCTGGGGCGCATACCTGATCCGCACCGCTGCTGGGGTTCACTGCTCGGGCATGCTCTACCTTTTGGACCACCCGGTGGTCGCGATATTCGACCTGTACTTTGCGCTCGAACTGATCCTTTCCGGGCGGCTGGTGCCCATGCCGCTCATGCCCGTGTGGGTCGCAGCACCTGGCTAGTTTCCTGCCGTTCCAATCGATGTTCTATTTTCCCATCGATGCCCTGATAGGATCCATGACACCGCTGCAGCTCTTCTGCGGATTAGGGATGCAGCTTTTGTGGTTCCTGGGCAGGTTTTGGCCTGGTGAACTTGGTGTGGCATTTCGCCATTCGACGTTTTTCTTCCGTTGGAAATTAGATTTCGAGGGCGCTTATGAGAATGCTTACACTGCTTTGGAATTACCATAGATCGGCATTGCCAATGAACTGCAATACCGGATCAATTTCATTCTCAACTTGTGCAATCTTTTATCGGCCTGGCGACCGGCTTGATCGGACTGGCCTTGGTCTTCAACTACACCACCGAACTGGGCGGCTGGTCCCGGCCTGAACTGCTGATCGTGATGGGCATTTACATACTGATGGGCGGCGTGATCAATACCTTTATCCAACCCAATATGAACCGGCTGCTCTATGAAATCGAAAAGGGCACGCTGGATTTTGCGCTGACCAAGCCGGTGGACGGCCAGGCCATTGTCAGCCTGCGCGAGCTCAATTTTTGGTCGTTGACAGACGTGATCGTCGGCCTGGTCGTCGTTTCGGTGGGCATGGTCCAGCTAAACCGGGGGGTTGGCACTGATCGCAAGTGCTGGGGTTCGCATGCTAGTCAATATTAGGCGCCACCATCCTGTACTGTTTTTGGATCATCATCACTTCGGTGGCTTTCTGGGTCATCCGGATCAACGAACTGGTCGCCGGTGTTCCAGGCCATCTATGCTGCCGGGACGCTGGCCGGTAAGAATTTACCCGGACTGGCTGCGGCATCAGGACTGACTTTTCTGGTGCCGGTGGCATTTGCCATTACCGTCCCGGCTCAAGCGCTGGCAAACCGACTGACAGCGGCTGCATTTTTTAGGGCGCATTTGCCATCACGGTTCTCTTTGCGGGTATTTCGCGCCTGGTCTGGCGGCTGGGGGTGCGGCGCTATTCAGGGGCATCGAGTTAAAATCGCTCAACGGCAGAAGCATTCAGATGACAAAAAAAGGAACATACAGCGGTGAACGGCAACCGGGGCAGTGACCAATACCAACGGGTCGCCGTGGTGGTCCTTCAACCTACATGCTCACGGCAAACCGCCCCCATCCGTGCACGGGCGACCCGCCGAAGCTCCTTGACGACCTCGACACCTTGCCGGGTCGCCCCTACGCCATGCATCAATCATAAAATTTTGTTCATGGTGATACGATAATATTCTTGTAGGGGCGACCCGGCCAAGCGCCTTGTTGATCTTGGACCCTTGTCGGGTCGCCCTTCCAAGATGCGCCAATCATCGACCCGTGCTCAGGACAGACCGCCATGTCCTTTTACGCGCGACCGGCCCAAGAGCCTTTTAATCTCGGACCCATCTCACACCGAGACGGCCAGGGTAAAACCGTATTAGGCGGCTCTCAATTCCTTATTTACACGTACAGATACAATAATTGCAAGGGCAATAGATAAAACACAGACATAATAAACCCAGTCGGCGGGGAGAAAAAATGCCAGCCCTCCGTGGAGCCCGAAACAGAAAAAACCGGCATGCATGTAAGCGTACAGTGGGCTGAGGCCAGCAATTATTGAGGAAAGGAATGATAGTAATCCGGCCAAGACAAGCGCAATCTGCAAGGATAATTTATTATTTTTACGCAATACGGGAAGTAGATTAGGAGATATAGAAATAATTGATATAAATATGAAAGGCAGGAAAAACTCCAAGGTCAACTGCTGCAATACCAACCACTCAATCGACTTCAGGTATTTGGGATCATCCCTTGCTATACAAGGTAACACTAAAACCAGAGCGATTCCGATCGGTAAGATAATTTGGATCGCTGTTAATATCCAGGTAAGAGTTCGCGGATTGATTGATTTTTGGGCCAAATATTGCCTCATCACATCCTGACGATATCTACCTGCCCATAACCCGAACCAAGATTACGAAATCACGGGAATGATTTATCCAGGTGATCGCCGGAAGTAGTATCATCGCGCATTTGGCAAGGCAATAGACCAATTAACCAGAGTGACATTTTGAGTCCAGCAAAAGGCCTGTCGCCCGTACCATGCAAACGAATTATCGATTTCTCGAATTATCGTCTCTTCTTAGAGAATAAAATTCGTCGTCAAGAAATTGGACTTGTTGTTCCGGACGATATCCGTGATGATCTCCTTGTTGAGCGGGTCCGCTTTGGCCGCCACCAGGGTGCGGATGGAAAACACCCGCAGCGCATCCGAGACGGACAGGGTCCCCTCGGCAGAATCCTTCCGGCCGGTGTAGGGGAACGTATCCGGCCCGCGCTGGCACTGGCTGTTCAGGTTCACCCGGCAGACCTGGTTGACCAGCGGGTCGATCAAGCGGGCAATGGTATCGGAATCGCTCCCAAAAATACTCAACTGCTGGCCGTAATTCGACTCGACGATGTACCGCATCGGCTCTTCGATGTCATCGAACGGCAGCACCGGGATGACCGGGCCGAACTGCTCTTCGGTGTAGACCCGCATATCCGCATTGACCGGGTACAGGACGGCCGGGTAGAAAAAGGTCATCCTGGAGGCGCCGCCGTTCGGGTTGATCACCCTGGCGCCGTGCGCCCGGGCATCCTGGATCAATCCGGTCAGGTATTCCGGCTTCTGCGGGTCCGGCAGCGGCGTCAGGCTGACCCCGGCTTCCCACGGCATCCCATATTTCAAATCCCCGATGGCTTTCGAAAAACGGTCCAGGAACTCCTGGCAGATGCTCCGGTGGACGAACAGGATCTTCAGTGCCGTGCAGCGCTGCCCGTTGAACGAGAGGCTGCCGCTGACGCATTCCCGCACCGCCATATCCAGGTCCGCATCCGGCAGGAGGATGGCCGGGTCCTTGGCATCCAACCCCAGCACTGTCCGCAGGCGGTGCGGCTTGGGATGCTGCTGCTGGACCATATCCGCCACCCGGCTGGTGCCGATGAAGGCCAGCGCGTCCACCCGCCCGGAGGTCATCAGCGGGCCGATGATGACCGAGCCCTCCCCATAAATGGTGTTGACCACGCCGGCGGGGAAGGCCTCCCTGAATGCCTCCAGCAGCGGCCGGAAAAGCAGCACCCCGTAGCGGGGCGGCTTGACCACGACCGTGTTCCCCATCAACAGGGCCGGGATGAGGGTGGTCATGGTCTCATTCAGGGGATAATTGAACGGGCCCATGCACAGCACCACTCCCAGCGGCGCCCGCCGGATCTGCCCGATGATCCCGCTCTGGATGACGAAGCGCGAGGAGACCCGGTCCAGCTCTTTCATGGCTTCGAGGGTATCCTCGATATAGGTGATGGTCCGGTCGAATTCCTTCTCGGAATCCGCAAAGGATTTGCCGATCTCCCACATGAGCAGCCTGACCATTTCGGCCTTCTTCTGGCTCATGCGGAAAGCAAAATCCGCCAGGTGGTCGATGCGGGCCTGCACCGACATGGTCGGCCAGGCGCCCCGGCCGGAGTCATACGCCCGCACGGCCGCATCCAGTGCCTGCAGGGATTCCTGGGCAGTCAGGCGGGGATACTGCCCGATGGTGACCGGGGTGCAATCGCCATCGACACTCAGGCAGACCGGCGAGCGCACCTCCTGCATGGGCCCGTCCCACTGCCTTATTTGTCCATCTATCAGGTATTCATGCTGGTTCACCGGTTCCGGCAGGTCGAACTCCGCCGGGATGGTCCCCTTGACCGGAAAAAGGTTTTTCAATAGTTCCGACTCACTCATGGCTGTGTACCTCCATCCGGCGAGGATAGCACAAAATCCGGAAATCGTAGTAAAATCGAGTAGGGAGCGGTGACTAGCCGCTCCCTCTCACACCACCGGACATGCGGGTCCGCATCCGGCGGTTCAACAAGAATAACGAAGTTTGGAGTATCGTTTTGCAATGCTTTCCAGCCCTGTGTTTTGCCAATAGGCATTACTCAGGGCTTCGTGTATCACGGGTGAATGTGACATGCGCCAGGGACTTGTCCCAACGGCTCCAAGTGCGGCTCGTTCGGGGGGTACACCCAGTCGCCTCAGTTCCCGGTAGCGGGTTGTGCCTCGTTTCCAGCGTTTCCAGAGCATCTGTCTCAGTCTCCGGCGAACCCACTCGTCCAGTTCTTCAAACACACTCGGCGTAGCCGCCAGTCGATAATAGGCTGTCCACCCCACGATGTAGCGGTTGACTTCGCTCACAATATCTTCCAATTTGCCTGAGCGAGTTCGCCTGGTCAGGTTCCGCAGCTTCTCCATAAAGCGTTCCTTCGTCCGGTTCGCCAGGCGGATCAGCACGGCTCCCTTCCGTTTGAAGAAACTGAACCCCAGGAATTTCACCCGGGTCGCTCGTTCCACCTTGCTTTTCTTCGGGTTCACTTTCAACTTCAACTTCTTCTCCAGATATTTCTTCACGCTTTCCATTACCCGTGCCGGCTGTCTCCGTTCTCACGTAGATATTGCAGTCATCCGCATAGCGCACAAACTTGTGCCCACGTTTTTCCAGCTCCTTATCCAGATCGTCAGCATGATGTTCGACAGCAGCGGCGACAGGGGTGCTTGCGGTGTGCCTTCGTCTATAGCACACGTATAGTGTTTGTAAGTGGTAGTTGTTGTTTGTTTTGTGTTACCGCCCAGCGAAATCATAGTGGTTAACTGGGTAAAAGAACTTCTATAGGTTAATGTATACTACTCAGTGTAGCTTTGGAGGATGTACTATTGGGATTTCTGCACGGTTTGATGCGCACTCTGTTGGGTGAAACCAAAACTGTGGGCCGAAAACACTCTCGAACTTCGGTGTTAGCACTGCGCTATGGCTTGCTGAATAAGCAGGTTAGCACTGTGGTATCTAATTGCCCATCCGGTTTGGGTATCTCTACCCGCTTCAACGGGGTTTGGTTGATACTTCTCGCTTTAGAGAGCTTCTCGCACTTCTTTCCATTGCTCTTTAGGTAGGATAACTCTTTCACTTCCATATTATGGTGGCTCTTTTGTTGCTCTTATTCGCTTCAGCGCAGTTCGCAGGTTCTCTTTTTCAAACACCGCCGCACTGCCTCGTCGGATTTTCCGCTGTCTCGTGCTGGGGATGCCGAGCGCTCTGTTACACTCTCGCAGGCTTCACTGCTTCGTTGGTTCAGTAGTCTCGCTTTCCGCAGGTTTCTGCTTTCTTTGCTCGTTCTCGAACTGCTCATCGTACTCGTCCTCTCATTGTTCAGCTCTTCTCAGCGGATACACAGACTCTAGCTGGTACTACGGCCTCGGCTAACTCCTGCCATCTCAGTGACATCTCTGTGAGGGTTACCTTTCGGTTTGTTGGTAGGTCTCTTCAGGTAAGATTGTTGACTTTACCTGCACGCTTGCTTAATTTACTGCTTCGGTTTTTGATTGCACAGGTTTCGTTGTTTCTTGCTAACTCGCCCAGCCTCACAGCCTCTGATTGGGTTCGTGTTCCTCAAGCCGCAGGTTTGCGTACGGCTTCCTCCAAAACGACCTCACGGTGACGCCCTTGCCTTCCGCTAGCAGTCAGTGCAATCTCGGCTGCGAGAGTTTTTCACTCTCTAGTCAACGCCCATGCTGGGCGCACAAAAATGGCCGGCGGTTGTAAACAACCGCCGGCCGATGGGTTTTCAAGCTAGATGACCAAAGGATTATTAGGGAGCGGCTACAAAGTTCTGCGAATGAAGGCTGGTCGTCATGCTGGTGACCGTGATAGTGGCAGGAGTAAAGGTTTTTCCGGCCAGGGCGGGAGTTAGGACGCAACTGGTCCCCACGGGCAGGCTCCTAATGGTGTAAGCGCCGGTGGTGGCGCTGGAAGTGGCGCTGTGTGTACCGCAGGTGACTACTACGCCTCCCAAAGGCAGCCCGGTGGCCTTGTCGGTCACTTTGCCTGATACGGTTAATGCCAGGGCAGCGGTGAAATTCTTGCCGGTCAGGTTACCGCTGAGGTTGGTAATGGCTATGTAAGTCGGGGTAAAGGTATAACCGGTCAGCTTGGGAACCAGGTGAGCCGTAGTCGCGGCCGGGACACCGGTGATGGTAAAGGCTCCGGATGCGCTGGTCACTGCGCTGTGGGTCGAAATGGTTACCGTCACACCGGCCAGGCCAGTTCCGTTAAGGGTGACAACACCGGCAACACTGTAGAGAGCGTGGTTGGAAAGTGTGGCCGTAAAGTTCTTCCCGGTCAGGCTGGCTGTGAGGGCCGGGAAGGCAATGCTTGTAGGTGTGAACGAATAATTGGGGTAGGAAGCAACCAGCGAGCCGGCCGTCCCGGCGGGGATCAACGTGATGTGGTAGTTCCCCGAAACCGTCTGTGACCGCGCTGAAAGCAGTACCATTAACCTTTACGGTGACCCCTTTTAATGCAACCCCACTCAGGGTGACATTGCCTGAAATCCCAAACGTGGTTGCCGCTGCCACCGGCAGAGCAATCATTCCGGTAAGTAACATCGCTATTGCAATAATTCTTCCAATTTTTACTAACATGTCAAATCTCCTTGGTAATTAGAATCTATAAAGATAAGAGTATGGGTTACCAAACAGAATTTCTTATTTTCGATATTCAGGTATCCGTAAACTGCCTACCAATAAAAAACACACCGGCGGTTGCTTGTAATATCCACGGGTAAGTCAGGTGAATGAATTTCCCATTCAGTCAAATGGCGCGGCTGCACTATCCTTGCGGACAAGGCTTCAGGTGAAGCGGAATTATTGCGTCATTCTTACAGGCAACCAATCCCGATGACTATATTATTGATCAGATCATTTATTGGCTGTTATTAAATAAACTGAGGGATTTTTGGTGCAAATGGCGTTTATTCAATAGATTTCCCACAAGGTACCTTTCTTCTTTTTGGCAGATCATGTTCACAGCGCAATCTGCGGGCGATTTCTCCAATGCGGCAGGCGTGAAACTCCTTGGAACCGATTACTATTGGATTTTCCGTTACCAATTGCTATAAAACTTACCAATCTTATCTAATATGATCTTGGAGAAAAATCCCCCAATAGTAATGAGGATCGATAACGGGAATCTTCCATTCTAATTTTTCCCCACAAACGCCTTCAACTGCTCACGGTAATTTTCGAACGCCCGCCGGCCCGTCTCAGTCAGACGGCACAGCGTCAGCGGGTACCTTGCCGCGGTAGGTCTTCTCGATGCGGATATAGGCGGCTTCTTCCAGCCTGGTAAGATGCGCTGAAAGGTTTCCCTTCGTCAGGCCGGTCTCCCGCTGCAGATACAGGAAATCCGCCTCCTCGACCACTGCCAGGATCGCCAGGATGAGACTGCGGGCCGGTTCGTGGATGATCCGGTCCACCCCGGCTAATGAGTATGGTTCGCTGGTCATTGGCCGACTCCGCTCTCTTCCACCGGCTTGTACTTTTGGAGATAATTCCGCAAAGATACGCCCCCACTGCCCAGGAATGCAAAACCCATCAGGCAAAAATAGATCACCCCGCTGGTCCGCCAATCCCACTGGCCCCGATTCACAAACGCGATCACGAGGCCTATTCCCAAACTACCCCCCGCCAGGAAATAAAATCGCCTCAATCCAGAACGGACCGCTATGACCATTAAGATAATAAATAATATCAATGCCGCCACCACGGGCATCAGGTTATTCCCCAACATGGCCTCTCCCCAGCCGATCAGGAATATCCACGCCAGAAAACCCAGGACAGTGAAATAGAGAATGGTATCGGGTGGGTAAGATGGCTCCTTCTTTCGTGGAGGGGTGACAAAGCCGCTTCGCCGAAAAGTAAGGCTCTCCTTGAAAAGCCGGACCAGCCGGTTGATCAACCACCCGCCTCCACCGATCAATACCAGGCTCGCTACCATCCCAAAAATACCCGCCACCCCTCTTGGAGGAATGGCTGTGTTGGCAGCCAGCACCAGGGCCGTCAGGCCGATTTTAAATTCGAAAGAGCCATCCACATATTGATATTGGGTGGCCCTTCGTTGGGCCCTCGTGATCTCATCGTTCATTTTATATCCTCCATTTTGATCATCGAGCCCATCAGCCCTTTCTAGACGAACCGTTTCTTCCTTGAGCTGAGGTTCCTAATTTTCAGGGGTGGTCTGGCCCGGCAGGCCGGTATTGCGAATGAAATGGCGCATCAGGACCAGCCCGGAGATGCACAACGCCACTCCCACGGCTGTGAACAGGATCATCATGGCCGGGATACCGGAGGCCCCGGTGATGAAGAGCATTGCGCTGACCACAAAGGAAATCGCCGCCATCAGGTAAAAGTGGTTCAGACCCACCCGTTTGGCAGCCGCAAACCACATCACGCCGAACAGGAGTCCCCAGAAGACCGGCAGCAGCACGTTGGCGGCATCCTCGTTGGTGGTCCCCTGGAGCTGTGCCCGGAAGATGAATATGACCGCCAATAAGATCACCGTTAAAGCCGGGATCCCGATCCAGATCGCGCCCAGGGCCGGGCGACGTGAGTGGGGCCAGCTTGCGCAGCACCATCGAGCCGGTCCGGCGCAAGGTCACATTTTTCTTGAACCATTTGACCAGCGTGTCGATAAGAATGCCTCCCCCAATGAAAAGGGCCAGTATCAGGATTGGCAGGACCTTGGTCGAGAAGTAGGTATGGACTCCGGCCATCTTATATACCCCCATAAAACAAATGGCAGCCAGCAGGAAAACCGACCCGAAAGTGAGATCGATGGTCCCATCCCCATGGTTGGATTGGGCTGCCCGTAATTGGGCCTTCTGGATATTGTCTTGTTTCAAAGTTACTCCTTGCACAAACCTGTTTATTCTGCAAACCAGTCTACATATTATGCTCCTTTCCCGATCGTGTCCATGTGCACATTGTCACATGGGGAGTGGATTTTCATCCCACCTTTTTCTTTTGGAGTCCAATATCTCCAGAATTGGAGTGCGGGCTCTCGCGGAACGCCCTGCGGGTTAGCCTGCATCCCGGAGCCAAGCGAACTTGTGCAAGCACCTTGCCTGCACTGCACCTGCCCATGCACCCGGAACTAGCGCGGTACACGGGCGGTGCCAGGGTGCCGCACATCGTCCCGTGTCCTTCGGGGGGCCCACGGACCTGCACCTATGGTGCGGCCCACGTGTGGGTCAGCCTGCTCTCGTCAGCAGCAACTCAATATCTGGCCCATAGGGTGCAAAGCTATACGTAGCATCCTGACTCCGGTACAGCCTGCACTCCTACCCACCCGCATACGCCTTCTCCAAATCCGCCACCACGATCTTCTTCATCTGAAGCATCGCCTGCATCACTCTCCCGGCTTTCAGCGGATCCTTGTCCTGCAGGAGCCGGGTGAGGGCTTCCGGGACAATCTGCCAGGAAAGACCGAATTTATCCTTCAACCAGCCGCAGGGCCCCGGTTCCCCGCCTTCCGTGAGCCTGTTCCAAAAATAATCCACCTCGGCCTGGTCCTTGCAGTTCACGTAGAAAGAGACTGCCTCGGTAAACTTGTACTCCGGGCCTCCGTTCAACGCCGTGAACTCCTGCCCATCCAGGCTGAAATTGGCGATCATGACCGAGCCGGGTGTTCCGGGTCCCTCCTTCCCATATCGGCTGACGGCTCCGGTCTTCGAATTCTTAAAAATAGAAGTATAGAATAGCATGGCTTCTTCGGCTTGATCTTCGAACCACAAAAAAGGGGTGATCTTTGGCATAGTGATTTTCTCCACTCGTATATGGGTAAAGGGTAGGCTAAACAAGCCCCAATATTACCATTAATAAGCTATATCGTATCTAATTTGGTGGATATTAAAGCAAAACTTTCAGTTCCCTCTTTTTCCCCTCGTGATCGAAACTGTACACTGATTCAAATCCCACCGCCCGAAATCCACCGTTTTCGAAGACGGTGCCGGATCGCTCCGGGATCGCCAGGATGGACTGGTGTTCCAACCGGACAAAAGCCGCGATCTTTTCATCCTCCTGGGCATTGTAATGAGGCCAGATGGTATATCCTTTGGCAAGGTCCAGGCCTTCCATCTCTTTGAAACCTTCCTCGTTAAGGTCAAAATGCCTGGCATTATGGATATCATGCCCTAAAACGATTGCGCCCTGCGCTGCCTCCGTAGACCGGTTTCCCTTTCAGCGCATACTCTTTCAATGAATTCTTGAATCCGCTTTCCTGAAGCTGGGTCAGCAGGGAGAATGTGTTGCCCCCGCCGATATATATTCCATCAAACGGATCGAGTTCATCCGCATCATGGTCGCGTGAGATCCGTCCACATGGTAATTGCGGATATGCCCAACGGTGAAAAGGTGGCTGTGATCCACTCCAGGCACTCATTGTATGGCCGCATTCCGCTCAGAGCGATGGGCAGGTATAACAACTTTCCGGCTGGGCCCACCCATCCGGAAAATATTTGATCGATAAGCAGGGAATCACTGGCGTCCCCGCCGCCTGCCAACGCTATTTTCATCTTACTCAATATCATACCTTACTTTTCAATCTTCCCTTGGATGCCAATCTTCCACTTTTTTCCAGAGTGCCTGGCTTTCCCTGTCGACCCCAAGCTGACTAATTGACAATTGAAACATTTGTTCTATAATTAAGGTATGTCCATCTCGATAACGTTCAATCCTGGAATTTGCCCATGTCAACTCATAATACAATCTCCGAAAAATCAGCAATCTCCACCTAATATCAATTTCCAATTCCCTGAATTGTTCCTCTTTCGTTTTTGATTCAATTCCCCTTCATCCAAAATTCTCCTCGTTTCTAATCCGCAATCAGAAATCTACAATCTTCAATTCCTCCATTCGTTCCACGAAAGAGACTCTTTAAGTGACTTTTATTCAACTGACATACTTATTGAACTAACCAAAGCGAAACCATGTAAATGTTCCAACCTGCCACCATATTTCAGGAATTGACACCGACGATTGACGATTGACGTTCGACGTGTATACGTGCCAACCTGTCAACGTTCCAACGTGTAAACGTTCTCTCCGACGATTCGACGATCTAAATTAGCCTCTTGACCAGTAACCGCGCGAAAGATTTATGCTATTATCTTTCTCAGGAACTCCCATGAGAAAAAATTACCTCCTCCCATCCCTTGTCATTATCCTGGTTTTCCTTTCTCGCCTGCGCATCCGCCCCCGCCTCCCCGGTCTCCGGCTGCGCTCCAGGTAGCTACGACGAGGAGATCCTTTCCGGCGGGCAGACCCGCCAGTACCGCCTGCATATTCCTGCCTCCTACCAGGCCGCCACGCCGGCTCCGCTCCTGCTAGGTTTTCACGGCGCCGGTTCGACCGGTCCGCAGTTCGAAAGCTACACCGGCTTTTCCGCCCTGGCCGACCGTTTTGGGTTCATCGCGGCCTACCCGCAAGGCCTGGGCGACATTTCCAACTGGGACACCATGCCGAATTCCACCGATATCCCCTTCGTCCGCGACTTGATCGACGCCGTCGCCTCCCGCTGCAATATCGACCCTGATCGGGTCTACGCCAGCGGCCATTCCCGCGGCGGCGGGATGGCCAATCGCCTGGGCTGCGAGCTGGCGGACAGGATCGCCGCTATCGGGCCGGTCTCCGGCGATTATGAATACTCCGATACCTGCTCCCCCTCCCGGCCCATGCCGGTGGTGGCCTTCCATGGGACGGCCGACCCCGTCATCCCCTACAACGGTTTCGGGCTCCCCGGCCAGATCCACAAATCCTATCTCCGCATCGGCATACCCGTCCCCTCCTGGGCGGCTGCCTGGGCCGGGCGGAACGGCTGCGGGAATAACCCCGCCATAGTCTTCCAGTTCGGTCCGGTCAGCGGACAGGGCTGGTCCGGCTGCACTGCCGAAGCCGAGGTGGTCCTTTATACCGTCCAGGATGGCACTCACGATTGGCCCACCGCCGTGGATGCGGCTCAAATGATCTGGGATTTCTTCTCCAAACATCCCCTTGGGGAAAATTAACATGCTCCCTGCCCGCCACCACCCGCCTTTACTTGCAGGACGAATACTGTTTCGAGTCTGCCGCCACCCTCCTGTGGGTTCGCCCGGATGCGCTCGCACTCGACCGGACCTGCTTCTATCCGGGTGGAGGCGGCCAGCCCTCCGACGAAGGCGAGATCCAATTGGAAGACGGCACGGTGATGGAGATCTCTGCGGCCTTTCCGGATGCAGAAGGGGTCATCTGGCACGTCTGCCGGACCCCGCCTGCCTTCGGCTATAGCCGGGCAACCCGTCCGCTTTGTAGTGAACCAGGTCAGGCGGCTGGCGCTGATGCGTTACCACACCGTCCTGCACGTGCTCAATACCATCGCCTTGCGGGAGTAGGATGCCTGGATCACGGGCGTTCAGATCGGCCCGGACTATTCCCGCATCGATTTCAAATTGGAGAATTTTTCGCCCGTACTTAATGTCCGGACTGGAAACAAAAGTGAATGCCGTCCTGGCAGAAGGACCATCCGATCAAGTCTTATTATCTCACCGAAGAGGAATTCCGGAAGCGCCCTGATCTGCTGCGGACATTGCTGGTCAAACCGCCCGTCGTGGACGGGCGGGTGCGGGTGGTGGAAATCGAAGACTTCGACGCCCAGGCATGCGGCGGCACCCATATCCGTTCGACCGCCGGGGCGGGCCGGTTCTCCATCTTCCGCACCGAAAATAAAGGCCGCTTGAATAAGCGCCTGTATGTCCGCCTGGAGGAAAATCCGGGATCCGGTTCGAATGGCGGGTCGTGATCCTTGCTAGGAGGTTAGATCTTTTCAATCGTGACCTTTTCGGCCTCGATGAAAAACTCCCAATGGCCTAATTCCCCGAGATCATAGACCACCGTCAGGCTGGCGGGCGTTCGCTCCAGCGACTTCCAGCTTGATCGAGATGCTTCGGCCCAAAGGTGATCAGCTTGTCGTCCCAATCCCCTTGTTCTTCCGGGTTGTAATCCTGGGGCGGCTCCCGCAGCTGCTGGATGGCCGTTTCGCCCAGGAGCAAGCGTAGGATAGCTTCCGGAGCGTCCATGGTCCATAGCAGGCTGGCGGTGGCTTGCTCCTCCACAGCGGCATTCCGTTCGTCTTCGGTCAATTCCCACTGCACCGGTGACCAGATGGACGGCAGATCATCTACATATAAAGTCTCGGGATCGATGATGGATGGCATAGGGTTCCTCCGCGGAGTGATTATACTGTTTCTAAGTCGGACTTCCTGCCCTCCCGGTTGATCTCCGAAATCAGGAACACTCTCGCCGTCCCGGCCTGGATCCAGCGCACTGCATCCAAAATGGCTGTCCGCGCCGGCCGGGGCTGAATAGCCCAATTCCCTGCTCGCCTTTTCATGGCTGATCCTGGAATTGCTCCGGATGGCATCCAACGAATAACGGGTGAAGATAGGGCCGGGCTCCGGTTACATCGGTATAAAGCTGCATCAAGCTTGCGGCAAAATAGGCCAGCCCGATGGGAACCTTCAAGTGAGGCGGCCACATGCCCATTGCTTCCCAGACAATTTGAGCCACCTCTGCGAGGGTCATCCGCTCGCCGCCCAGGATATAGGTCTCGCCGCTTTTGCCCTTGGCAGGCCGCCAGGATGCACCCCCTGGCTACATCCCGGACATCCACGAAATCATAGGCTCCGTCCACCAGGAATTTCAATCCCGGGCGCATATACAGCTGGATCGCCCGTCCGGTTTCAGAGCCGTGGAAATCATACGGTCCGGCCACTGCGGTCGGGCAGACGATGACGGCATCCAGCCCCCCGGCAATCGCCTCCAAAACGGCCAGGGAGGCCCTGGCTTTGGACGCATCGTAGGCTCCCTGGCGAATGGTCCACCTCGAACGGCTGGCTTTCATCAATGGGGCCCCCATCTGCAGGTCTCTTCAAAGCATAAACACTGCTGGCGTAAACCAGCCGCCGGACTCCTGCCTGCGCATGGCCTGGAGACATTGCGGGTGCCTTCCAGGTTGATCCGCTCCGTCTCGGGCTCCGGGTAAGGCCTCAGGCTGATCCTGGCAGCCAGGTGATAGACCACCTCCACTCCCCGCATGGCGTTTTCAAGGAACTCTGGATCGAGAATATCGCCCCTGGCAATCTCCACGTCCAGCCCTTTAAGCGCAATGGGTGCAGCCCGGCGCGGACCAGTGCCCGCACGGGTTCGCCCCGGCCGAGCAATGCCGCACGAGTACATTGCCGATATGCCCTGTGGCTCCCGTGACCAAATTCACGAAAGACTCCTTCAAGAGTTCTGGTATTTTTAACACCCGTCCCACCTCTACGGTACTTGTCCATGTCCACAGCCGGCTTTGTGGGGCCGGCTAAAAAACCGGTCACCTGGCCAGGATGCGACTGTCCTCCAGGTGGATAACTCCGAAGGCAGGGGACCTATAGTATTGTATTAGTCTGAGTATTACCCTATCACTGCTGAGACCCTTCTCCGAAAAGGTTATTCCCCATGCGCCGCCTCTTGTGTTGCCTCTGCCTCTTATTATCCCTGGTCGCTTGCCGGACTGTCCTTCCTCTCCCGCTGCTCCTACCGCGGCGACTTCATCTCGCCTTCCGCCGACATCCCCGGCTCAGCCACCGCCAAGGTGTACGCCTCCCCCGATCGGCCACGCCCATCTCCATCGACCCAGCTCCACTCCCTTCCCGCCGGGACCGTGGGAATTTGTAGCCCTCCATAACCTGACCCATAACGTCATGGCAGCCGGTTTCCTCACCGAAGAGTACGGGATCACCGTCGGGACGGCGCCGGGCCTGCCTTTCTTTACCACAGATGCCGGAAAGACGTGGAACCCGGGCACGATGCAAGCGGACTGCCGTTACGGCCTGGATATCATCGATACGCAGGTAGCCTGGGCCAGCGGCGGGGCCATGAATGTTCGCCACACCACCGATGGAGGCAGCACCTGGCCGGCCGTCACCGATTATGGAGATGGACACCACCCGGCCCTTCCACACCATCAGCTTCCTGGATGACAATACCGGCTGGCAAGCCACCTTATACATGTTCGGGTCCACCCGCGACGGCGGTTCCACCTGGACGGATGTGCCCTTGCCGGCGGGATCGAATGACATCGCTTCCATCGACCTGATCGCTCCAAATACAGGCTTTCTTCTGGATTTTTCCGGAGTGCTGTTTTTCACCCGGGATAACGGTGCTCATTGGGATATCGTGGCTCACCTGGACCTGGGCGGTCTGGTCATTCCCAAAGCCGCCTACCAGATGGCAGCCATGCGCTTTATGGATGAGCAGCATGGATTGATCGTGGTCAGTGAGGAATATCAGGCTGGGAAAGTAAAGGCATTCCACACTTCCGATGGCGGCCATTCCTGGGCCTCGGAGATGGTCCCGGTCATCTCGGGCCCGGTCTTTCTCTCCAGGAATGAACCCTTGCTGACGGTCATCACCGGTGCGGATATTTTGACCCTTCTCCGGTACAATCCAAAATAGTCCTCCTGGTTTTATGCTACAATCGCATCAGAGAAATCCACTATTATCCGCAGATTTATTGATTAAGGAGGAAAAATGACGGGTTTCGTTGGATCCATCGAAAAGCTCACCGAGAAGAATAATTATTTCCGCGAAGTACTCTATACCGGCAAATATGCCCAGCTCGTGGTCATGTGCCTGCAGCCTGGCGAAGAAATCGGCAATGAGGTCCATCCCAAGGTCGATCAGTTCTTCCGGATCGAGAGCGGGTCTGCCAAATTTGTCTTCAACGGCAAAGAAGAGCATATCGTCAAGGCCGGCGATGCGGTTATAGTGCCCGGCCGGCACTTATCATAATGTCATCAACGCCTTAAGACAAAGAAGCTTCAGCTTTATACCCTTTACTCACCTCCCAACCATCCGGATGGGACCATCCATAAGACCAAGGCTGATGCCGACGCCGCCGAAAAAGCGGAACATCATAAGTAGCCTTTCATCAAATAACAAATAAAGTCGAGCGGAGATCCATCGCTCGACTTTATTATTGATCATTACAAAAGTTTCACTTCATTCTTCCACGGGCAGGCTGATCTGGATCGAGGTTCCTTGCCCTTCTTCACTTCGATCGAAATGGTGCCTCCGTGCGCCTCCACCAGGTGCCTGGCAATGGGTAACCCCAGGCCCGGTCCCGCTCGAGTCCCGCGATTTATAAAAACGATTGAATACATTCGGCAATACGTCGGCGGAAATCCCTTTGCCGTTATCCTTGACAGTGATAACAACTTGTTTTCTCAGCCGGCTTCTGAGGACAATTCAGCCTTTAGGCTGATAAGATCCGCCTCTTTCCGTATAGCGCAATCGCATTGGTGAGCAGATTAGCAAGAACCTGGCGGATACGCTCGGGGTCGATATTCACGAGGAGACCTTCATTTGGCCGTTTGAACATCCAGCCTTACTCCGGCTGAATCTGCTTGGGCCCGGAATGCCGCCACCGTTTCCCCAATCAGAACAGTCAGGTCGGTCGCTTCTTTCTTTAGCTGCAAAGCCCCGCTTTCCGCCAATGCCAGCGTCCGCAAATCATCCACCAATCGTGAGAGGATGTGAGTCTCTTCCAGGGCCAACTTCAGATGGGCTTCATCCGCCGGATACACCCCATCCACCATCCCCTCCAGGTTCCCCTGGATTACGGTCAAAGGGGTGCGGAGTTCATGGGTGATGTCGGCCATTAAATCCCGCCGCTGTTCTTCTGTTAATTTCAAGCGGGCAGCCATTCCATTGAATGACTCGCACGAGCGATCGGACGTCCGGGGTGCCCCGCTCCGGTACCTGTTGGGAATAGTCTCCCTGGCTGATCTTCCCGGCCGCATCCACCAGGTCGCCCAGCGGGGCGGACATTCTCCGCAAACTCCGCCCAATGCAGATCAGGGACCCAACTCCCGGGAAAAACAGGACAATGCCGAGAGGGATGATCCACCAGAGTGTCCCCGGCACATGCAGCAACCCCAATCCATTGGCAACCAATACCACCACGATGGAAAGGATGAATAGGACCAGCAGGTTGACCAAGGCGAACAGGCAGCCCATCCGCCGGAAGAAGCGGCCGCGGCTTGTCCGCCAATGGGGTCTGCTGGGTGGCCAGGCTTCATTTTCCGGCCACCACGGAGGCGGCTGGTGACGGAAACTAAAACGCTCGCGAGGCGAATCTTTTCTATCCCACATCTTTATTGGTCCGTAAACTTATAACCGATGCCGTACACCGTCAAAATGTACTGCGGCTCAGACGGTTTTGGTTCGATCTTCCGGCGAATATTCTTGATATGCGCATCGATGGCCCGCTCATAAGATTCAAAGGCGATCCCATGGACTACGTTCAGCAATTGGCTTCTCGTGAACACCCGACCAGGATGGCGGGCCATGGCAGCCAATAGTTCGAACTCCGTTGGAGTCAGCGCCTCGATTTTCCGCTCCTCTGCATCCACCCGCATACGCGGCACATCCAAAGTCAGGTCGCCGGCATGGATGGTCTCCAAGGCCGTTTCACTATACGTCTCCATGCGCCGGAATATCACCCGGACACGCGCCACCAATTCTTTCGGGCTGAAAGGCTTGGTCATGTAATCGTCCGCACCCAATTCAAGCCCGATCAATTTATCCGTCTCTTCGCCCCGGGCGGTCAACATGAGAATGGGTACATTGGAATCCCTCCGGAGCGTCCGGGTCACATCCAGGCCGTCCATCTCCGGCAAGCCCAGGTCCAGAATGATCATATCGGGCTTTTCGGACCGGTTCAGGGCCAGGGCGGTCTTACCATTGGCGGCGACCAGGACCCGGAAGCCGGCATGTTCCAGGTAATCCCGTACCAATTGGACAATTTTTTGTTCGTCGTCGACGACCAGAATAGTTTTCATTGAATAGCCAACCCGGATCCCTTTCTCAGGGATCCGGTTGTATTATATACGACGGGCGTGCAGGCCTACAGGCAATTCCACAGGGCTATTTCTCTTCCGGCTTATCTTGCGTTTCGCCGTGGGCCCGCTTGTGCCATTCTTCGAAGAACGGGGGTACACCTTTGCCTTCAGGGTCCCGCCATCCCCACGGGCCGTGGTGACCATGATGCCGCCAGCCCATCGGCCCATGCCAGAACAATGCCCGCATGCTGCCAAAGATTATGAAAAACAGGAAGAGCGGGATCAGGCAGCCCAGAAAGCCGAAGCCTCCGAAACCGAAAAATGGGGGCCAATAATAGGGATACGGGGCCGGTTGAACAGTTGTCCCACCTGGGGGACGACCTTCTGGGCCAGCCCATTCGCCATGCCGGCATTATAGGCAAATGCGCCCAGCCCGGCCACGGCCGCCGATCAACACCAGCACAACGATGATTTTCCAAGCAATTCTCATATTTCTTTACTCCTTTTCGTAAACGCATGATATCTACATTGAAATCTATTCAGGAGTATAGGTCCCACTTGTGAAGTGAGTGTGAATTCATCCCGGAGAACTGATAAAGAAAAATGCCCTACTCCCCTCATTTTCCATTCCGACCCTTCATGGTGGCATATTTATCCTGGTAGTCATCGCGTGCCGTAATTACTCTTTTTCTTTTCCATGGAGTACATTGTCGAGCTGCGCCGCAGTGTTTTTTTGCAGGGATCGTGGTAATTATTGTTGGCTCGAAAAACGGTTTAATTCTTTATGACTTTTCCTTCTACGAACAGCGGGACATCTCCACCACCATAAGATGGCAATTCTCGCTCGCCATCAGCGTCAGCACCCTTTCCCCCCAGGTCTTGATCGCATCCCCGGTGGTCAAAGGAACACCATTAACGGTAAAAGCCCCCTCCAGGCAGGCCAGGTATACCTGCCGGTTCGGCAGCTGCCGGATCCCCATCTGCACATCCGTCTCTACTTCCGCGACGTACACATTCGCATCCTGGTTGATCCGCGGCACATCTTTGATCATTTGGCCCGAGCCTATGTGCAAAAGCCTGTTGAGACGGTCCCTTTTATTGTAATGAATGAAACGATAGAAAGGCGGCAGCATCTCTGTATTGGGTTTTATCCAAATTTGCACAAATCGAAGCGGTTTATCCGGCGATATATTTTTTTCACTATGCATGATCCCTGAACCGGCACAGGTATATTGCATATCCCCTCGTTCCAGAATATTCCGGTTTCCCATACTGTCTTCATGGACCATATGGCCTTCCAGGCAGTATGAAATGATCTCTAATTCAGAATGAGAATGGGTATCAAACCCTGTGTTTGGCTGCAACAAGAAATCATTGAATGCCACCAGGTCCCCAAATTGGGTGTTTTCCGGATCGTTGTAATCTGCAAACGAGAAGTGGAAACGGCCTGTGTGCCAGCCATAATTGCCCATGTATATCTGCTGTGATGAAATTTTCGTGAACATCCTCAGATCCTCGAATAATAAACCACCGGCGTTATGGTTCAGGCTAGATAAAATGATGTGAAGAATTTCTTGTTATCCCCTAAAAAAATCCTATAAAAATAATAGCAGATATATATCCGACATGTCAAGTAAAATATATCCGAATTGCGGGTGTACCTGGAGTTGGGGTTAGCCGCCCTTGGGCGGGAGTCTAAAGGATGGGCCTGCATGGCTTTCGGACTTTAAAGCCGTGATCCGGATTGAGGAGTTTGGTGATATCTGAAAATAATTACTCCCCTGTGATAATGAAACTTCCTGATCAGAGAAAAGGCACTCTCTTTCTTAGCCTATTCTAAGGTCGCCTCGCCTTCCGGAAAATATAATTCAATCAGCAGATATATTTCAATAAATTCTTTCTTTATCCGTCGTCGTTCAAAGGATAACCCTATGAATTTAATTGATGTGCTCGTTGGCGCTCTTTTACTTACACTCGGGCGAAAGATATTCTGGTTTTTCGTTGCAGCAATCGGTTTTTCCATCGGTCTCCAATTAGCTACTCAATACTTGAATATCCAGCCTTCCTGGCTGAACTTGTTGATCGCCCTGGGAGCCGGCTTGATCGGGGCCGTTCTGGCTTATTTCTTCCAGAAAGCCCTCATCGGAATTGCCGGTTTCCTCGCCGGAGCTCTCATCACCTGGCAGCTTCTGACTCTTCTGGCGGTGCCGGTGCAGAACTGGGCCTGGTTGTTCTTATTGGTTGGCGGGATCATTGGGATGGCGCTGATGATCGTTTTCTTCGACTGGGCTTTGATCATCCTGTCATCTTTAGCCGGAGCAATATTGATCGTGGAAGGCTTTGCCCTGGTTGGTTTGTTAGCCCTGACAGTGGGAGTGATCCTGTTCGTGGTTGGAGTGATCTTCCAGAGCCGCTTGAACCGGCCCTATGTTCCCCCTCCCCCTGTAGCCAACCCGGGTTAGGACGTATCCGAAAATTATGGTTGAACTGCAATTTGAGTGTGTGCAGTTTCGCTGCACACACTCAAATTGCAAACCTTTCCAAAATTTTCGGTTGCGTAATTAGTTCATTCTCCGGGTAAAGATAATTTCCGCCCGTAGTAAAGATGGCCGCACAGGTGACCGGAAAAATCGGCCACCTCTGGCAGAGTTCCCCATTTCTGAAATCCGAATTTTTCCAACAACCGGACGCTGGCATCATTCCATTCCAAAACGATGGCGAGAAGGACGTGGCAGCTAATCCTGGCGCAATCGTTCAGCGCATATTCCATCAATGCCGACCCTATCCCTTGATGATGGCAGGCATAATCGACGTAATAAGAAACTTCAGCAGTTCGTCTCATGGCCGGGCGGTCACGATAAGGGCTCATGGACAGGAAGCCTAAAATACTTCCCAGATCATCTTGATAAATATAGATCGGATACGAGTCCGGCTGATGTCGATCGAACCAGTCTGCGGCGTTCTTCCACTGAAAACGGAACCGTGTCTCCGGTCACATTATGGGAAGCGATGGCCTGGTTATAGATCTCCACCAACCGCGGTAGATCCGCCGGTTCCGCCACACGGATCCTATACATTACTATCCATGCCGGGAATATTGAGCATTCTTTGGATCAGCTAATTGGAGGCCGTCTTTGTAACATGCCACCCATTCACCTAATCTCATTCCCAGGCGGGAACAAATATCCTTCTCTGCCTGGGTTTTGGGTCTGCCGGGCAAGGTGGCCCCATAATGGAGTGTGTGCCGGGGTGCCACATAATCGGTCGCGCCGAATACCAGGAAACCGTAGTTGATCAGCACCGTCATCAACCCCATGCAGGTCAATTCCGCCCCTCCTCCAAGCCCTCCCTCCGAGGCAAAAGCGCAGGCAAATTTTCCGTCGATTTGTCCCCACGCATCCTCTACTTTATCATCCCACCACTTCTTTACCCGCCAGGGGATAGAGCCCAAATGGGTCGGGGCGCCCACTGCCAGGCCGTCGCACCAAAGCACATCTTCGAGTGTACATTCATCGATGCTCTTCAGGCGCACATTGATCCCGGTCACCCGGGATGCCCCTTCGGCTACCAGTTCCGCCATTTCCTTGGTATGACCGCTCTCAGAATAGTATTGAACCAGCACATTTCCCATTTGGGATCAGCTCCATTGTAAGCAAGATTGTTTCCGGAATTTAAGGTCAATCGATATTTTCGATTTCTTCCGGGATCCAACAGCACAGCACCAGTTCGCGGGCTGCCTTGACCTCGTCCATCCGGCCAAAAGGGGTCTTATGCGGCGCTTCTTTGAGCAGTTCTGGCTGGGATTTTGCTTCCTCGGCAATCTTCAGCAAGGCTTCTGCAAAGGCATCCAGGGTGGCTTTATTCTCCGTCTCGGTAGGTTCGATCATCAGGGCTTCGTGAACGATGAGCGGGAAGTAATTGGTGGGTGGGTGGAAGTCATAATCCATCAGGCGCTTGGCAACATCCAAGGCCCGGATCCCGGGTGCGTCTGCCCAATGCCCTTCTGCCACAAATTCGTGCATGCAGAGGCGGTCGAATGGGATATGGTAGATCCCTTCCAGCCTGGCCCGCAGGTAATTCGCATTCAGGACGGCATATGCAGAGATCTCGCGAAATCCTTCTGCGCCATGCATGGCAATATACGTGAATGCCCGCACCATCATCCCAAAATGTCCGTGGAAGGCTTTCATCCGACCGATGCTTTTCGAAGGGGTGATAAACCCGTACAACGGAGGCTTTTCTTCATCCCCTTCTTCAAGGATGCCGACAATCGGGGTTGGCAGGAATTCCGCCAGGTGCGATTTGACTCCCACCGGACCCGAGCCCGGCCCGCCGCCTCCATGAGGGGTCGAGAACGTTTTGTGCAGATTGAAATGCATCAGGTCAAAGCCGACATCTGCCAGGGCGCAAAATTCCCAAAAGCGCATTTAGGTTGGCGCCGTCGCCATAGACCAGGCCGCCGCAGTCGTGGACCGCCTGGATGACCTGCTCCACATGCTCGTCGAAGAGACCCAGCGTATTCGGATTGGTCAGCATCAACCCGATCACGGTATCATCCACAGGGCTTTGCAGAGCAGCCAGGTCCACGTTGCCGCGTTCATCGGAAGGGATTTGAACGACCTCCAGGCCTGTCATGGCGGAAGAGGCCGGGTTGGTCCCATGGGCCGAATCGGGGATGAGCATCTTTACCCGTTTCGTGTCGCCCCGGGCATTGGTGGTAGGCCCGCATGATCAGCACGCCGGTCAATTCACCGTGGGCGCCCGCGGCCGGCTGCAGAGTCAAGGCCTAAAAACCGGATAGTTCCATCAACCATTCCTGCAGGGTGTACATCAATGCCAGGTTGCCCTGAACCGTCTCGATCGGCTGGAGCGGGTGAGTGAATGCAAATCCGGGCAGGCGGGCCATATCCTCATTGATCTTGGGATTGTATTTCATCGTGCAGGAACCCAGGGGATACAAGCCGCCATCCACACTGTAGTTGTATTTCGACAGGTTGACAAAGTGGCGGACGACGTCCACTTCGGATAATTCGGGCAAGGGCAATTCTTTCCGCAGCAGGTTTTCCGGCAACTCCGCCAGCGGGACGTCCGGCTGGGGAAGGTGACGCCCGTGCGGCCGGCGGAGGACAGTTCGTAAATGGTAGGCTCAGTCATGAGCCGCCTCCGCCAGTATGCTACCAGCGCATCGATTTCATCTTTGGTATTCATCTCGGTAACTGCGATAAGCATATGGTCTTTCAACGCCGGATAATCCTGCCCCAGGTCATAGCCGCCGATAAATCCGTGTTCGAGCAGATGGGCGTTGATCTCATCCACCGGTCCGGGACAGCAGACCGAGAATTCGTGGAAGAAAGGTGTGTCGAAGCAGAGAGAATATCCTTTTACCTTGCTGATCTGTTCGGCAGCATAATGGGCTTTTTGATAGCACAACTCGGCAACCTGGCGAAACCCTTTTTTACCAAGGAGGGAGAGATAGACCGAGGCCGCCAGGGCCAGCAATCCCTGGTTGGTGCAAATATTGGAAGTGGCCCGCTCCCGCTTGATGTGCTGTTCGCGGGCAGTCAGGGTAAGGACATACGCCCGCTGGCCGCGGTTATCAACCGTCTCACCTACCAGCCGGCCGGCCATCTTGTGGAGAAACTGTTTGCGGGTGGTAAAGAAACCCAGGTAGGGACCGCCAAAGGAGAGAGGGATGCCCAGCGGCTGCCCCTCCCCCACGACAATATCTGCGCCCATTTCACCCGGGGTTTTCAATAGACCAAGGGCAGTGGGGTTGGCCGCTATGCAGACCAGGGCGCCTTTGGCATGGGCCGCCTCGATCAGGCGGGTAAAATCATGAAACACGCCCAAAAAAATCAGGATATTGGACGATCACCAGGGCAGTCTTGTCATCGATCAAGCCTTCCAATGCATCCGGGCCGGCATCAAGGTCCGCCTGCGGACCGTCTCCAGCGAGTTCTAATCCAGGTATTGGACGTATGTGCGCATGGTCTCCCGGTACTGTGGATGAACGGCCGGTGAGGTCACCACTTTTTTGCGTTTCCCGCGGAATTGGGCATAGGCCATGTTGACAGCTTCAGCCACGGCCGTGGCTCCGTCGTAATGGGACGCGTTCGATACTTCCATACCGGTGAGTGCCGCCAGCAGGGACTGGTATTCAAAAATAACCTGCAGAGTGCCCTGTGAGATTTCCGGCTGATAAGGAGTGTAAGCGGTGTAATACTCTCCGCGTTGAAGGATATGGTCCACCGCTGCGGGGATGTAATGGTTATACGCTCCTGCCCCAAGGAAGGAGACCAGGTCCGTCTGGATATTTTCATTACCGAAGGAAATCTCGCCCAACTCAGCCGCGGCTTCCATTTCGGTCAACGCCGCAGGCAAGTCCAATTTGGGGAACCGGAATTTGACCGGCACACTCTCGAATAAGTCTTCCAGGCTTTTTATGCCAATGGTCGCAAGCATTTCGTCCCGCTCTGTGGGACTATGCGGAATATAGGTCATATACCTCTCCGAATTTCGAACCCAATCCCCCAAAGTCCCCACCCGGCATGATTTGGAAAGCGGGCTCATCATTAATAATTTAATGGGATCTTTCTTCACAATATTTTGTATACGCGGTCCGAGTCCATTAAGGCGCTGGCCTCTCCTGCCTCGATCCGCGCCATCCAACCCTCGCCGTAAGGATCTTTGTTGAGGATTTCGGGATTATCTGCCAAATTCTCGTTGATTTCCGCCACTTTGCCGGTGACCGGCGAATAGGAATTTGCCGCGGCTTTCACCGATTCGACCGAGGCCACGTGTTTCCCGGCTTCCATCGGATCGCCCTGGTTTACCACAACTTCAACAAAGACAATGTCTGAAAGCTGGCTTTGGGCATAATCGGTCAACCCTACCTTGCCAGTGGCCGGATCATACCATTCGTCGGTCTTGCTGTATTTAAGATTGGCTGGAATATTCATTGAATTCTCCTTATTCAAGATTAACCGCCAAGGCGCAAAGACGCCAGGGGTTTTTAAACGACGCCAAGAAAAACTTATATTTCAATCTGTTTTATTCACCGCCATCCCTACAAATAACGCAGGGACATGAGGCGCTATGACGCCAAGGGTTTTTAGAGACGCCAAGAAAAAAATTTGAACCGCCATGACGCTAAGACGCCAAGGTTTTAAGAGACGCCGAGAAAAAACACAAAATCATTTGGTTAGGATTATTCGTTTAATTCCTTGTTTTAATATAGGTACGTTGAAGTTTATGAGTAAACCGAGTTAGAAGCTGGTCATTTTCAGGTAGGACAATAATTGGGCCTGGTGGATGGGCCCAAGGGCATCGACGGCTTTCAGCTCCACTGGCAATATCTTTTCCACTAATAGATCCAGGCGGCCCTCTCCAACCATTCGATCCCTGTATTGAACGGCGACCTTATATTCTGCCTCTGATAAGCTATGTTCAGGAAATCCAATTCGACGCACATCGCTTCTTCATATATGCTCTCAATGTATCCGGGCCCCAAAGCCCGATGAACCGCGATCGCCGCGCCAATCACCGAATGAGCCAGGTGGTCCACCTCGAGCGTCGGTTCTTTTCTTTTCAGCACGAATTCCCTTGGCGTTTCCAACTTAACCTGGCTCCTTCGCGGTTGTTCTTCTTTTTTCTTTTTGGTGTCTCTGATCAATCTTGGCGCCTTTGCGCCTTGGCGGTTAAAATTCCTCTTTCCAATAAAAAAAGGCGCACGAATAATCATCATGCGCCTCTGTGATTAACCTGAGAGATTCTCCCTGGTTGAATCCTGATGAAGAATCCAGCCAGGGATTGCACCGTCGGTGTCCACCTGCTTTGCGGCTTGCCAAAATACAAAGGGACTTTCCAGAGTAGAGTAGAACAGGGTCCTTTTGCCTGAGAGTTTCATCCGTCTTTGCAGGTTCCGGATTTGCACCTTCGGCTCCCCGTAAGATCAATCGGGGTCTCTTCCCTGTTGCTATTGGTATTCAATTGTGAGTTGCATTGTAAGGGTAAGCCGGACAAGAGTTAAGTATATTTCCATGTTCAGACAATATATAGTATTGACGCAGATATTAGGGGGGCGCGATTTTTTGGGTGTGCTACGGCTGCGCCCACACACTCAAAAAATCCCCTAATTGCAGAATTTTCGGATAATTAAAAAACAGCCGGCGTCATGCTGATGCCGGCTGCCATGAAATTGGAGATTATCGACCGGTCAATGTGCCTCGCACCCAATCGCCCACCAACCAGTATTTGAAATCGTGGCCCTGGTTGACTTCAATTGCTCCAATGACACCATAGATCAATGCTCCCAGGGGAAGGATGGCAAAAACCAGGGTCAATATGACCGCAAAGGGGATCAATACGATCCCGACCAGGAGTGCTGAAAGGACTCCCACGACGGCCCACATGGCCCCGATCAGCAGGCCGCCACCGTACCACCAGATCAGTTGGAAGACCATGGATTGGAGGGCATGGTATGCAACCAATCGTGAGCGGTCTTTATAGATCAGGTAAATGATCAATGCCCCGATGGGGCCGGCGAAACCGGTCACGATATTCAACAAGACGGTAAGATGAGCCAGCATGCTCCAGGTCTTCTCTTCCGAAGCCGCCAGAGGTTGGGTCTGGGGCATTGGTGCCGGGGTTACAGGAACTTGATTATCGGTAGTCATGAACTATCTCCTTAAGAATGATCATTGAAATAATATAGCTAACCATATAACGAATTATCTTCCTTAAGGTTGCATTATTAAATGAGAAATGTTTTATTAAACCAAGAAGCCCACCATAAGGCGGGCTCCTAAATTGATCGATGAAAGATTTACGCTACCCAGTGCTGATCGCGTAAGAACTTCGTCACGACCGGGACCTCAAAATATTTGCCCTGATACGCCAGGACAGCCGGCCAGATGAGGAGAAGGAACACGACGGGAGCGCAGATCGCTCCGATGCCCAGGGTGACCACCGAAAGGATGATGGTGACTACCCATGCGACAAGGTTCAGAGCCAGTGATTGAACGGCATGGAACTTAATGAATGGGCGATCCTTTTTACCTTCGACAAAAAGCATGATAAGGGCAATGATAAAAATTGGATAGCCTAAAGCCGCCCAAAGCTTATCATCACTGGTGATACTGCTGTCAGTTGTTTGATTCATTTGCTCCTCCGAGGTCTGGTTGGATAAAATAAATTCAAAGTTATTTTACATCTAATATAGCCAAAAAGCAACGAATTTTTTATGCCTTGTGTAAGTCTTGCGCCTCTCCTTGGCCTTACTTTACCGCCTATCGAATACCTCTCATTAAAATCTTTTCCGGAGATATTTGAATCTTTTTTGCGAAGTCCTGACCATCCCGCTTCTTTCAGTGGGGGCCATTTAGTCAGGGGAACTCAAGTTCAATTCAACTGATTTTAACCTCCCCCACTATTGGACTAATGGGTTTCCGTCTAACAACTACCGAACTACTCCCTGTCCACTGTTTACAAAAACTGATCACTACTTTTGACTTCCAAACACTGACTCTCCCTTTATGTTAAAATCACCCCTATGGCTGCTAAAATCCGCCTCGTTTTCATGGGATCACCCGACTTTGCCGTTCCCGTTTTGGAAGCCCTCGTCTCCCGTGGCGTGGACCAACAGAATCCATATCAAATCATCGGGGCAGTAACTCAACCCGATCGCCCGGCCGGACGGGGTCAATCCCTGGCCCCCCCAGCCGTGAAAACAGCCGCATTGCGCCTTGGGCATTCCCGTGCTTCAACCGGAGAAATTGCGCTTACCGGAGGCCATGCACCAATTGCAGACATGGGCCCCCGACCTGATCGTCGTGGCCGCGTTCGGGCAGATTCTCCGCCAGGAGGTGCTTGACCTGCCGAAATACGGCTGCATCAATGTCCACGGATCCATCCTGCCGCGCTGGCGCGGAGCCGCTCCCATCCAGGCCGCCCTCCTGGCCGGCGATACCGAAACCGGGATCACCATCATGAAAATGGACCCGGGCATCGATACCGGCCCCATGCTCAGCCAGCGCTATCTACCCATCCAGCCCGGTGAAACCAGTGGGAGCTCTCTTTGTTAGACTGGCTCCCCTCGGAGCAGACCTGCTCGTTGATACGCTTCCAAAATATCTATCCGGTGAGATCCAGCCGGTGCCGCAGCCTGAAGAGGGTGCCACATACGCAAAGATGCTCAAAAAGGAAGAAGGGTTATTGGATTTCACCCAACCCGCCCTCGCTTTGGAACGGAGGGTACGCGCCTTCGATCCCTGGCCCGGGAGCTTATATCCAATATCAAGGCAATCCTTCCAGGATTGAAAAGGCCTCTGTCACGTCGGGGAAATCCCAACCGGGTGAACGGATGGTTTTGGATGGCAAACCTGCCATAGGCACGGCTGAGGGTCTGCTCCTCCTGGAGCAGGTCCGGCCGTCCGGGAAAAAATCCATGGCGGGCAAAGCTTTTCTGGCGGGCGCACGCAATTGGGGTGCATCGAATAAAGCCGAATAATGCCATCGGCGCAAGTGGATCGGAGGGAACAAAATTGAACGATCAGATGTTAATTGCTGCCATAGACCAGGGAACAACCAGCACACGCTGCATTCTTTTTGACCACGGCGGCAATATCGTGACCAGCGACCAGAAGGAACATCGCCAGATTTATCCACAGCCTGGCTGGGTGGAACATGATGCCATGGAGATCCTGGGAAAATACCCGCCAGGTTATGCACGGCGCTATGGGCAAATCCGGGGTGGATATAAAGAATATCGCTGCGATCGGGATCACCAACCAACGCGAGACCACCTTATTGTGGGATCGGAAAACCGGCCGCCCGGTTTACAATGCCATCGTCTGGCAGGATACCCGCACGGATTCGATCTGCAATGAGCTCGCCAAAGATGGCGGGCAGGACCGCTTCCGTCCCAGGACCGGCCTGCCGCTGGCCACCTATTTCTCCGGCCCCAAGATCAAATGGATGCTGGATAACCTTCCGGATATCCGGGACCGGGCTGAGAAAGGCGACCTTCTTTTTGGCAACATGGACACGTGGCTCATTTGGAACCTGACCGGCCGGCACGTGACCGATGTGACCAATGCTTCTCGCACGCTGCTGATGGATCTCCACACGTTGGATTGGGATGAAGAGATCCTGCATATCCTTGGAATCCCCCGCTGCCATCTTACCCCGCATCTGTTCTTCTTCCGAAGTTTATGGCACGACCGGCGGGGATACACCCATCCCCATTGCAGGAGACCTGGGAGACCAGCAGGCCGCCCTATTCGGGCAGGCCTGTTATACCGTCGGTGAAGCCAAGAACACTTACGGCACCGGCTGTTTCATGCTCCTCAACACCGGCGAAACTCCCATCATTTCCAAGAATGGTCTCTTGACCACACTTGGATATAAGATCGGAGGGCAACCGGCCACGTATGCCCTCGAAGGGTCCATCGCAATTACAGGCGCGTTGGTCCAGTGGCTGCGTGACAATCTTGGCCTGATCGAAACCTCCGCCGGGGTGGAGAAATTGGCTGCCACGGTGGAAGACAACGGCGGCATCTATTTCGTCCCGGCCTTTTCCGGGTTGTTCGCTCCCTATTGGCGTTCGGACGCTCGCGGCGCCATTGTGGGGATGACCCGCTACGTCAATAAAGGTCATCTCGCCCGGGCGGCCCTGGAAGCGACCGCTTTCCAGACCTGCGAAGTGTTGGATGCCATGGAAAAGGACTCCGGCGTGCGCCTGACCTCCCTGAAGGTGGACGGCGGCATGGTCTACAATGAATTGCTGATGCAATTCCAGGCCGACATCCTCAACGTGCCTGTGATCCGGCCAAAAGTGGCCGAGACCACCGCCCTCGGAGCCGCCTACGCGGCCGGCCTGGCGGTCGGCTTCTGGAAGGATTACGCCGAATTAAAATCCAATTGGGGCAAGGATAAGGAATGGGTCTCCTCCATGCCCTCTGAGAAGCGCGAAAACCTCTATGCCCATTGGAAAAAAGCCGTCACCAAAACCTTCGATTGGATGTAGCCCTGATTCCACGAACAACACGAAGAACACAAAATAAAGGTAAATAGCTGATGGAACTGATCTACAAAGATGAGGTCTACTCAATCATGGGAGCGGCAATGGATGTTCACCGTGAACTTGGTTCAGGATTTCTGGAATCGGTATATCAGGAAGCAATGGAAACGGAATTGCTATCCCGTAAAATTCAATTCGAATCGCAGAAACCCATATCGATCCTTTATAAAGGGAAAAAACTCAAAAAAGAATTATTGCCGACTTGATTGTCTATGGGAAAATTCTCGTCGAACTGAAAGCGCAGGATAATTTGTCGGGAAAGGAAGATGCTCAGATACTCAACTACCTGAAAGCAACAGGGATGAAATTGGGTGTGCTCATAAATTTCGGGTGTTCTCCAAAACTCGAATGGAAGCGCTTGGTTCTTTAATTATTAGTGAAATTCGTGTTCTTAGTGGAGAATAAGAATGAAACGAAACGATATCATCGCCTCCCTCAAAACAATCTCCCCGACCGTTCTCATCGTCGGAGGCGGTATCAATGGAGTCGGCACATTCCGCGACCTGGCCCTGCAAGGGGTCGATACTCTCTTGATCGAGCGGGCTGATTTTTGTTCCGGAGCTTCGGCGGCCTCTTCCCGGATGGCCCATGGAGGCATCCGCTATCTGGAAAACGGCGAATTCCGGCTGGTCCGTGAAGCCGTCCAGGAGCGCAACCGCATGATCCATAATGCGCCTCAACTGGTTAAACCCTTACCTACGACCATCCCCATTTTTAAGACCTTTTCAGGTTTGCTGAACGCGCCTCTCAAATTCATGGGTTGGCTGGAGAAACCTTCCGAACGGGGCGCCCTGGTCATCAAGATTGGGTTGATCTTTTACGATGCCTTTACCGGCAAACAGCGCTCCGTTCCAAAACATATTCTCGATAACCGCCGCAACTCCCTCCGAAAATTTCCGCAACTCAATCCAAAAGTCCAATATACGGCCACGTATTATGATGGCTTGATCCTCTCCCCTGAAAGGTTGACCCTCGAACTGCTGCTGGATGCCGAAGCAGAAGGTACCCATGCCCGATCATTGAATTATGTGAGTCTCTGCCGGCATTACAGGAAGCCAGGTTACCTTGCAGGATGAACTCAGCGGGCAAACCTTTTCCGTGCAACCGAAATTGATTCTCAACGCGGCCGGGCCGTGGATCGATCTGGCTAACAAAGACCTGCAGCTTTCCACTCATTACATTGGGCCTACCAAGGGCTCCCACCTGGTGCTCGACAATCCCGAACTGCGCCAGGCGATTGGCGACCATGAATTCTTCTTCGAAAATAAAGATGGGCGGATCGTTCTCATCTTACCCTTGTTCGACAAAGTCATGATCGGCACTTCGGATATCCCCGTCCAGGACCCGGATGATGTCCATTGTACCGAAGAGGAAGTGGATTACTTCGTCGAGATGGTGGGACGTGTCTTTCCGGATATCCCGGTTAGGCGGGATCAGATCATCTATCGTTTTTCCGGGGTCAGGCCGCTGGCCTATACCCAGGCCCGCAAAGCCGGCCAGATCACCCGAGACCACCATATACAAGTGGATCAGGTGGACGATATTCCGGTTTACTCGCTGGTCGGCGGGAAATGGACTTCTTTCCGGGCTTTCTCAGAGCAGGCAACGGATAAAGCCCTTGCATTTCTGGGAATTCAACGAAAGGCGGGGACTCAAGATTTACGGATCGGTCAGGGCAGGGACATCCGCCTTCATCTGGCAACGGACTTCACTCAGGGGGAGATCCCTGCGATGGCGGACCAGGAAAAAATCATCCATCTGGATGACTTGTTGTTACGCCGGACCCTACTGGCATACCTCGGTCAATTGGATCGTCCGCTGGTCGACCGGATGGCAGGGTGGCTTGCGCATGCCCTCGGTTGGACCCAGGACCAGAAGGAAGCTGAGATCCAGCGCTTCGAACGGATCCTGGTGGAGCAGCACGAGGTCCACTTGTGAAGCAACTCGGTAGAGAGCCACACCGACCATGGAGGATTGGAGGGATGGCCAAAAAGGTCTATTATAAGATCAAGGATTCCTGCCTGGATCGCTGCCTACCTGGCGGCTTTTGCAGGATGGGTCATCTATTTTTTTCAGGCCCGTACTTACGCCTATATACAAACCACATTGTCGGATGAGGGCAGCTACTTATATGCGGGGGAACTCTTTCATAAAAGGGATCCTGCGTCCATTTCCAAGACAATGGAATCGTCCGCCTGTACCCGCCATTGGCCTATTTGATCCCCGGGGAGGATCGAAGTCCTGGTTTGGAGCCGGCCTTCGCACCGGCCGGTATTTCTCCATTTTTTGCGCGCTGGTCATGCTCGCCGCCTTATGGCTGACAGCCCGCCGTTTGGGCGGTAAATGGCGGGCTGCCGCGGTCGTCTGGGCGATTGCTTTAACCCCCATCTCCATCCAGATTTACACCCTTGCCATTACGCAGGCACTCGTCGCTTGCCTGTTGGCAGGCAGTCTATTCTTTGTTCTGGGAGGATGGCCGCTGTGGCATATAATTATCGGTGCGGTTCTTGCAGGCCTGACCGTCATGACCCGCCAGAACCTCCTTCCGCTGATTCCCTTGCTGGTGGCCTATGTATTCTGGCAGCACGGCAAGAGAGCCGGTTGGTGGGCGTTAGCTGGTTGTCTCCTGCCCGTCCTGATAATTCATGTCATCTACTGGCCCAATATCCTTGAGCTATGGGCGGTCTGGCTGCCTGCCCGGTTGACGCCGTTCCTGGACCCATATAGGCTCGCAACTGCTTATATTGCGGGGGTCAATGGCCTGGGTATTATTGGTCGGTTGTCAGCTTTCTTTCAGGGTATCCGGTTCCATTATTTCACCACGATCGGATTCTGTGTTTGTTTACTCCTTTGGCCAAATGGAGAAGATGGGATAGTCCCGCCAACAAAAGGATGGGCTATTTTTGGGGGTCCTCTTTTTGGCATTAGCTTTGATCCATGCCTGGGCCAGTTTCCTATCCCCGCCCGAGCAGTAAGTTGCACATTCTGTTTTACTCCTTATCTTTCATTTTTCGACATCATCGTTCTCCTGTTAATTGTTATTTCCATCCCCTCATGGAATAAAACGACTCTCCCGTCTTACTCAGATTGCCATTGTGGTTTTTGCGTTGCTGCATGTCTGCAGGGATAGGGTATGCGGCATTCGATACCTTTGGTGCATGGGTGCTCAATTTTAAATTCCCTGCTTTAATCCGAGGTTGGGATCCCCGTCTATGGTCTCCTTTCATTTCCTTACGGGAGATCCTGGCTAACAAATTCCATCAAGATTACTGGAACATTCGGGCGCCTCGTATCGACGATCGCAGGGTTTCTGGTGGGTATCCTTACATCCTCTTTACAAAGCTGATCTACAACCGCCTTAATCGAACAAAGAGATTAACAGGATATTCCTTCGGGGTTTTTCTATTGCCTGTCCTTCTCGGGTTGGGGTCTGTGGTCTCCCCATTATTGACGGGAATATACAGGGATAAAGGTATCTGCCAGGCGGATACACTGAAGATTTACGAAGAAATCGGTCATACAATACAGGAAACTATCCCTGAAAACAGTCAGGTTTACTGGGCGGCCAATACGGTCATGCCCTTGTTATATACTTCCACCCTTCATATTTATTATCCTCAAATATATTCAATCCCTTATTTCCGTTTTGGTGGAGATACTCTGCAGTTATTGAAACACGGATTTTGGAATGACGAGCTGGCCAAGCAATGGCAGTCTGAAGCTTCTTTCCTGGTCGCAACATCCAACTGGGCTGACCGGGTCGATTTTCCTGGCAAGCTTTTTCTGTCAAACTATACCGTTACCCGAACCATCATTTCCAATCCTTGTGACCCCTCCTCCTTTTTTCTTATTTATCAGAAAAAACCTTGAGTGGTAAAATACAGCCCCATGGTCGATACGCCGATCTACCAAATCACATTCCTGCGTCATGGGGAATCGGTCGGGAATGCCGAAGAGCGTTTCCAGGGTCATGCTGATTTTCCGTTGACTGAGAAGGGCCTGGCACAAGCCAGGGCCCTCAACGCGCGCTGGCAGAAATTGGGCCTCACTTTCGACCAGGTTTTCTCCAGCCCACTGCTCCGGGCTCGCCAGACTGCCGAAATCATTGCAGAGGGCCTGCATATTCCCACTGGAATTTGACCCGGACTTGATGGAGATAGACAACGGTCAGATCGCCGGCCTGAAGGCCGAGGAAGCCCTTCAATTATTTCCTCCGCCTGCTTTCATGACCCCCTATACCCGTTACGGAAAAACAGGCGAGAGCCGCTGGGAGGTTTATTTGCGGGCAGGTCGAGCCATCCAACATATCCTCGACCGCAAACCCGGACGTTACCTCGTTGTAGCCCACGGTGGCATCCTGAATATGACCTTGTATGCCATCCTGGGTATTCCCGTACAAGCCGATGCCGCCGGACCGCGTTTCTTCTTCGACAATACCACCTTTACCACATTTACCTATGAGCCGGAACGGCACTGCTGGCGCATGCTGGAATTTGGCGACCGCCAGCATTGGAAGGATAGTGGAATTGAAACCGATAAACTCTGATATCCAACTCGTTGATCCACGCGAAACCGTGGAAGTCCATTTACCGGATGGGCACGTCCTTCAAGGCCCGCGAGGGGCGCTCGGTGGGGAAATTTCTAAGCCGAAAACGCAAAATCAGATGGCATACCCCTCGTGGCCGCCATCGTAAATGGCGAACTCCGCGAGCTCACCTTTCCGGTCAAGATGGACGCAACCATTGCACCCATCACGATGGCAGATGCGGACGGCGCTCGTATTTATCGGCGTTCACTCACCTTCCTTCTGAGCGCAGCCTTTGCCAACCTGTTCCCTAAAAACCATCTCACAATCGATCATTCGGTCTCCTCGGGAGGCTATTTCTGCCAGGTGATCGATCGGACACCGCTCACTGAGGCAGAGCTGGGCGAACTCACCCGCTGTATGCAAGACTGGGTCGCCACGGACGAGTCATTCTGCCGGAAGGAAGTCTGTCTTCCGGAGGCAATCGAATATTTTAGGAGCAAGGGTTACGACGATAAAGTCCAACTCCTGGAACATCGACAGAAGGACTACGTTACCCTTTATCAGTTGGATGATTACAGGGATTATCACCAGGGCTACATGCTCCCTTCCACCGGATACATCAAGTGGTTCGATCTTGTCCCCGCCGGCGACGGGTTCATCCTGCGCTTCCCACAGCGGCGCGCCCCCACCAAACTGGCGCCCATGCCGAATTATCCAAAACTGCTGGCATCCTTCCGCCAGTACGGTACCTGGTTGAAGCGGCTGGGGATCGATTCGGTTGGCGCTTTGAATGCCGCCATCGAGGCAGGTCGGACCCGGGAGGTCATCCTGGTCTCGGAGGCCCTCCATGAGCAAAATATTGCCGAGATCGCCCGCCAGATTGCCGGCAGAGGTGGGGATGCCCGGGTGGTATTGATCGCAGGGCCATCCTCATCTGGTAAAACCACCTTCTCACGCCGGTTGGCGATCCAATTGTTGGCGCTGGGTCTTTCTCCGTTTGCGCTCGAACTGGACAATTTCTTTGTCGACCGGGAAAAAACACCCCTGGGTGAAAACGGTCAATACGATTTCGAAGCCCTGGAGGCTCTGGACCTTGGCCGGCTTGGTGATAATCTATCCAGCCTGATCGCCGGCGAGCCGGTCCAGTTGCCAAAATACAACTTCAAGGCCGGTAAGCAGGAAACCGGTGAAACGATCCAACTGGGGCCGGAACATATCATCATCCTGGAAGGCATCCACGGGCTGGACCCTCGTCTGGTTCCAGGCAAGGTGGCCAGGAAGGCTTATCGGATCTATGTCTCGGCCTTGACCCAATTGAACCTGGACAGGCACAACCGTGTTTCCACCACCGACACAAGGTTGATCCGGCGGATCGTGCGCGATACCCGCGAACGCGGTTACACGGCCACGCAGACCATCCATCAATGGGAATCCGTCCGGCTTGGGAGAAAAGAAATATATCTTTCCCTACCAGGAAAACGCAGATGCGATGTTCAATTCGGCCTTCGTATATGAGCTTTCAGCATTGCATCCCCAGGCTGAGCCGATCCTGCGGCAGGTTCCGCACGGCGTGCCGGAATATATCGAAGCCAAGCGCCTGCTGGCGTTCCTGGAATGGTTCCTGCCGGTGAAAACGGACCTCATCCCGGATAATTCCATCCTGCTTGAGTTCCTGGGCGGGTCGATCCTCAAAGATTTCACCATCTGGAAAGCCTGATTATTCCCCTGGCTAAGACATATCTCATAGTGGGCGACCCGGCAACCCATCATTTCAATGGAAGCTCACGGCGGGTCGCCCATCCCCCGGATACATTCAAGCCAATTCCTCCTTACGAAAAATAGAACCACATGAGCCTCCTCGTTGTCTTATTGATCTCCCTCAGCATGGCCATGGACGCGTTCGCGGTCTGCCTCGGCGCCGGAACTCTGGAAGGGACGACCGGCCCTCGTCCGACCTTCCGGCTGGCGTTCCACTTCGGCCTGTTCCAGTTCATCATGCCGGTCCTGGGCTGGTTCGCCGGGATGAATATTGTCCGGTACATCGCCAATTATGACCATTGGGTTGCCTTTGCCCTGCTCGCATTCGTAGGCGTTCGGATGGTCCGCTCCGGTTTCTCCTCGACGGAGGAAAGCCACCCCACCGACCCCTCCCGGGGATGGACCCTGGTATTGCTTTCCATCGCGGTCAGCATTGATGCCCTCGCCATCGGGTTCAGCCTGGGGATGATGGAAGTGTCCATCTGGTATCCGGCTGTGGTCATCGGTGTGGTGACGGGGCTGGTTTCCTGGCTGGGACTGCGCCTGGGCAATAAACTGGGCGAGAAATTCGGCAAGCGGATGGAGATCGTTGGAGGCATCGTGCTTCTGTTGATCGGGGTAAGGATAGTAGTCATGCACCTGACCGGAGGCGGTTAAGTGAGAAGTTCTGCAGGTTGCCCGAATAATATGCCTGGGACTCGCTACCTGCTGACAACCTCCTTGCAGAACAGCCTCTTTCAGAAGGGGAAGACGACCTTGACCAGGCTGATCCTGGCCGGCCCGATTACCAGTGAGCCGATGACAGGTGATCAAGAAAATTTTGTGTGCCGATATGGAAAGGGAGGCCTGAAATGGATAATCCATCCAATGAAAATCCAGTCTTGGAACTACGGGTGGCGCTGACTGCCCGCGAATTCGAGAGGATGGCAAATTTCGACCGGGAAGGGTTGGGGTTGGAACCTGCCCAATCCTGGCCAGGCGATCAAGGCCGGGCGATAGTCCTGGATCTCGGACATGCGGTTTTGGAGCTTTTCGATGAAAAACAGGCTGGCACGGTCGACCAGATCGAAGTAGGGAAGCGCGTCAGCGGACAGATCCGGTTTGCCTTGAAGGTTCCTGACCTGAGCGCCGCCGTGGAACGGCTGCTGGCTCATGGGGCTAAACTGGTCCACCAACCGGTAATCACTCCGTGGGGGGACACGAATGTACGCTTGGAAGACCCGGATGGAATGCAAGTAACCCTGTTTCAAACAGTAGAAAAGAAATGAATATGAAGATTTCTCCTCTCACAATTCACATCCCTGAAGAAGACCTGATTGATCTGCGAGACAGGCTGAACCGGACCCGTTGGCCTGACGAAGTGAGAGGCGCTGGATGGGCGTATGGGGCCAACCTGGCTTACATGCAGGAATTGATCACTTATTGGCTGTCTACGTTTGATTGGCGGGCGCAAGAGGCAAAGATCAATTCTTTCCCTAATTTCCGGGCGGAGATCGAAGGGGTCGGGATACATTTCATCCACCAGCGCGGTAAAGGACAGAACCCCATTCCGCTGGTCCTAACCCACGGGTGGCCGAGTTCATTTTTCGAAATGACAAAATTGATGCCTTTACTGACCGACCCAGGCGCGCACGGAGCCGACCCGGCCGACGCGTTTGACGTGATCGTCCCATCCGTGCCGGGATTCGGTTTCTCGGACCCGCCGCTGGATCCGGGCATGACCCGATCCAGGGTGGCCGATCTGTGGGTTAAGCTCATGGAAGGGTTGGGATACGGCCGGTTTGGGGTTCATGGGAATGATATCGGCGCGGTCATCCACGCTTATATCGCCCGCAACCATCCGGAGCGGCTGATCGGGCTCCACACCATGATGCCGACTTATCCTTCACCCGCCTTTCGGGAAGACGAGCCGCCCATGTCCCTGGTGGAAGAGCGGTTTGCGGATTATGTGAAACTGTGGGACCGGGAGGAAGGTGGCTATAACCTGGTGCAAGAGACCCGCCCGCAAACTCTCGCATATGGCTTGAACGACTCCCCCGCCGGACTGGCCGCCTGGATCCTCGAAAAATGGCGCTCCTGGGGGACGCAGGATGGGAACCTTGAGAATTGTTTTACGAAAGACGAGTTGCTCACCAATGTGGCCATCTACTGGCTGACGGGCACGGCCAACTCATCCGGGCGGTCGTATTATGAGCGAGCCCACGACCCCAATGCTTTCCAAAAAGGCGATCAAATCCGCGTGCCTACGGGGGTGGCGCTCAGTCTCGAACCGGTCCAGCGGGCGCCCCGGGAATGGGTGGGACGGGTTTATAAAGATATCCGCCATTGGACTGAATTCGATCATGGCGGGCACTTCATGGCCCTGGAGGACCCTCAGGCATTGGCTGCGGATATAAGAGAATTTTTTCGGCCGCTGCGATAGTTCCCGGGGTGAGCCGATTCGTCCCCCCTTTTATGATATGGGATAGAATAAACACTGAGGTTGACCATGGACCAGATCATTGTCCGCGGGGCGCGGCTGCACAACCTGAAAAATATTACCGTGACTATCCCGAAAAACCAATTTGTGGTTTTAACGGGACTGTCGGGTTCGGGGAAATCGACGCTGGGGTTCGATATCTTGAACAAAGAAGGTCAACGCCAGTACCTGGAATTGTTGGGGCTGGTCCCTTACGGATTGGCCAAACCGCCGGTGGAGACCATTTCCGGACTATCACCCACGATCAGTATCGACCAGCGGCTAACCAACCACAGCCCCCGTTCCACAGTAGGGACAACGACCGACGTCTTCACATATCTTCGGGTATTGTTTGCACGGCTGGGACACCGTCCCTGCCCACACTGCGGACAGGATGTGCCGCCGAGCTTCGACCTGTCCGAAGACGAATTGGAGGACGATTCTGATTCGGAAAACGATAATCCCGCGTCAGAGGAAACCTATCCCTGCCCCCATTGCGGCGAAGCGATTCCCAAGATCGGCATGGCTCATTTTTCCTTCAACAAGCCCGAAGGAGCCTGCCCAACTTGCACCGGGCTGGGCACCGTCCGGCACGCCGACCTCGGCCGGCTGGTGGACGAAGAAAAGACCATTGCTGAAGGCGGCGTCCTTGATTGGGACCGATACCAAATCCAACAATACCATATCACTACGCTGAAAGCCGCTGCAGCTTTTTATGGGTTTGATTTCGACCTTTCGCTGCCGGTCAAGCGCTACACTCAGGTTCAGCGGGATTTATTATTCTATGGCGTGAACAGCCCGATCTTCCGGCAGCACTTTCCCTTTGCCAAACCGCCGGCGACGGTGAGGCAGGGACGCTTCGAAGGGATTGCCACCAGCCTTCTTCGCCGGCATGCCGAACATATCCAGGAGCATATCCGTGAGGCGGGTTATCGGGATAAATTGGAAGAATACCTGCTGACCCAGACCTGTCCGGACTGCGGAGGCTCGCGCCTGCGCAGCGAGAGCCGGGGCGTAATCATTAAAGGGCATACCATTGTCGAAATTTCCCGATATTCCCTGGCGGAGGTGGGCGGATGGGTGGAAAGTCTGCCGGCAAACCTGACCCCGGACGAGAAAATGATTGCCGAACCGATCCTTTTCAATCTTAGGGGGATCATCGGTCGGCTGGAGGAAGTGGGCGCGGGGTACTTGACAGTCGAGCGCGGGTCGCCCAGTCTATCGGCGGGAGAATCTCAGCGGTTGCGGCTGGCTTCCCTGCTCGGGTCCGGATTGAGCGGCGTCCTGTACGTCTTCGATGAGCCCACCATCGGGCTGCACAACCGGGATACCCACCGGCTGATCGAGGTCTTGCGGCGTTTGCGGGACCTGGGCAATACTGTCCTGGTCATCGAGCACGACCTGGACATGATCTCGGCGGCGGACCACGTGATCGACTTTGGACCTGGGGCAGGAAGGAACGGGGGCCGGGTGGTCGCGGACGGAACGCCGGAGGAAGTAAAAAAACAAACCGGATCGATTACGGGCGATTTCCTGGCCGGACGGGCTGCCATCCAAATTCCTTCAAAAAGAAGGCTGCCCGGAGAAAAAGCGATCCTGTTGCGCGGCGCCCGTGAGCACAACCTGCAAAATATTTCCGTCAGGCTGCCGTTGAATTTGTTTGTGGCGGTCACGGGAGTGTCGGGGTCGGGGAAATCCACGCTTGTTTTCGACCTGCTCGACCGGGCCTTGCGGCAGCACCTGTACGGCGCGGGTGATCCACCGGGTGCATATGACTTGATCGAAGGATTGGATGGGATCGACAAGGTTATTACCATCGATCAGGAGCATATCGGCCGCATCCCTCGCTCGAATGCCGCTACTTACTCGGATACGTTTACCCCCATTCGGGAAGCTTTTGCAGCTACGCCGGAGGCAGAACAACGAGGATTTTTAGCCCGCCATTTCTCGTTCAACGTGCCGGGAGGGCGCTGCGAACGCTGCCAGGGCACCGGTGTCCTGACCGTATCCATGCAACTCTTGCCGGATATGGAAGTGCGCTGTCCGGTCTGCCATGGGCGGCGATTTACCGAAGCAACTTTAGCGATTCATTATCGGGGTGTGGATATTTCCCAGGTACTCGAACTCGACCGTGGAAGAGGCCCTGGTGTTGTTCGAGAATGTGCCGGCGGCACGTTCAAGGCTGCAGGTGCTGGCAGAAGTTGGATTGGGATACCTCCAGTTGGGGCAGCCCGCTACCACTCTTTCAGGTGGTGAGGCCCAGCGGGTCAAGCTGGCGAAAGAATTGGGCCGGCGCGGCAGCGGTCAGACTCTTTATCTGCTCGACGAACCGACCACCGGTCTGCACCTGGCTGATACGGCCCGATTATTGGTTGTACTGCAGCGGCTTGTGGAAGCCGGCAATACGGTTATCGTAGTAGAGCATAATCTGGAACTGGTGAAGGCCGCTGATTGGGTGATCGACCTGGGTCCGGAAGGAGGCTCGGAAGGCGGCCGGATCATTGCAGAAGGAACGCCGGAAGATGTCTCAAGAATAACAGGTTCGTATACGGGAGAGGCGTTGAAAGAGGTTCTAAAAAAGGTACCAGAGGTTCCAAAGGTCTCAAAAGTCCAACAGGTCTGATAGGTCTCATAAGTCTGATGGGGCTGGAAGGGATTAAGAAGTTTTGAGAAATTATGCGGGAGGTGATATGCGAATTATTAATCAGCGTCGCGCCTATTCGTATCTGCGATAATGGGGGCTGGACGGATACCTGGTTCGCCGGGCATGGGCAGATCTTCAATATCGGGGTGTATCCGTATGCCGAAGTCCAGATCACCAGCCATCCCCGGCCGGGCAAGGAAAGCCGGATCACCATCCATGCGGAAAACTATGGTGAACGCTACGTAGTCTCTCCGGAAAAGCATTGGGATAAGCATCCCCTGCTGGAGGCATCCATCGAGTATATGGAAATCCCGGCAGGATTCGACTTGGAAGTGAGCATTTACTCCGATGCTCCCGGCGGCGCCTCCACCGGTACCAGCGCGGCCGTCACCGTGGCGTTAATCGGCGCATTGGATCGATTGAGGCAGGGACACATGCCCCCCGCTGAAGTGGCCAACGCCGCTCATCGTATTGAAACCGACCTGCTCGGGCAGCAAAGTGGGATCCAGGATCAGATCTGTTCTGCGTATGGAGGCATTAATTTCATTGAGATGAACGAATACCCTCATGCGACGGTGACGCCGGTACAGGTCCCGAATCCGATCTGGTGGGAAATGGAAAGAAGGCTGGCATTGATCTACCTGGGGAAATCCCACCAGAGCACAGACGTCCACCAAATGGTCATTCGGGGACTGGAAAATGCCGGGCCGGAATGTAAACAACTCAACGACCTCCGCCGGACCGCCAGCCAGTCACGCGACGCGCTCTGTGCAGGTGATTTTTTTGGCCTTGGGAAAGCCATGATCGAAAATACGGAAGCCCAGGAGCGGCTGCATCCTGCACTGATCAGTCAGGATGCCCGCCGGGTGATAGAAGTCGCCCGGGAGCACGGCGCAACTGGGTGGAAGGTCAATGGAGCCGGGGGCGAAGGAGGTTCGGTGACCATCCTCTGCGGTGAAAATTCAGGGGCAAAGCGGGTGATGCTACGGACGATAGAGCAGGAAAATCCATTATTCAAGAATATTCCCATTTATCTCAGCCGGGTTGGATTGAGAGTGTGGGAATTGAATGCCTCATAATGGGGCGGCGATGCATACTGGGAGAGGCTATGTCCAATTTTGAACCGGCACTTTTCTATAGAGAGTTGGAAGAAGAACTAAAGGGAAATATCCTACCGTTCTGGATGGCTCATACGGTTGACCGGCTTAATGGCGGTTTTTTTGGCGCTTTGACCAATAACCTGGAAATCCATAATGAAGAGCCGCGGTCGGCCATCCTGTGTGCACGCATCCTATGGACCTATGCTTCGGCTTTCCGAAGATTTGGGGACAAGGAATATCTAATTATGGCCCAATGGGCTTACGATTATCTTCGGAAAACTTTCTGGGACCCAATTTACGGCGGCGTGTTTTGGACAGTGGATTTCCAGGGTCAGCCGGTGTTTGACCGGAAACATCACTATGCCCAGGCCTTTGCCATCTACGGGCTAAGCGAATATTACCGGGCCACCAAGGAGCCAGAGAGCCTGGCGCTGGCTCAGCAGTTATTTCATCTTCTGGAAAAATATGGGTACGATGGGAAATTCGGTGGTTACATCGAGGGCAGCAGCCGTGAATGGGAAACCCTGGAGGATATGCGCCTGAGCAGCCGGGACCTGGACTGCCGTAAATCCATGAATACTCTTTTGCACATCCTGGAAGCCTACACCAACCTGATGCGGGTATGGGATGAGCCGGAATTGAAAAAGCAGCACCGCGCCTTGATCGAGGTCTTCCTCGAACATATCCTCGACGGAGCCAACGATCACCTCAAGCTGTTCTTCGATGACACGTGGAATTCGCTCCTACCATATGTATCCTATGGACACGACATCGAGGCCAGCTGGCTGTTGGTGGAGGCTGCTGAAATTCAGAATGATCCTGTCCTGCTAAAGCGGGTGTGTGAAACGGCAGTGAAGATCGCCGAAGCTGTCCGGAAGGATGGGCTGGAAGAAGACGGCAGCCTGCCGTATGAGAGCGGACCGGAGGGCCTGGTGGACCCAAGGAGATCCTGGTGGGTGCAGGCCGAGGCAGTGGTGGGTTTCTATAATGCCTACCAGATCTCCGGACAGGAGGTATTTGCGCAGACGGCCTACCGCTGTTGGGAGTATATCCAAAAAAGGATGATCGACCGTACTTATGGGGATTGGCTGAAACGACTTAACCCGGATGGGTCGCCTGAAGAGGGATCATATAAAACGGGGCCATGGGAGTGTCCGTACCATCACAGCCGGGCGTGTTATGAGATGATGGAGAGGCTGAAAGAAGAGCGAAAGTGACGAGATAGTATCTCGACTACATGAATATATAAGTGGAGATTTAGATTATGAGGCCAACCACGGCACCGGCGAGGGCGCAGAAGGTGTTGACGAGGTCGTTGTTCAACCAGCTCAGGCCCCGCAGATGGCGGGTTTGAGTCCCGCAAGTATGGAGGGGGTGCTTTTCAGTCTCTTTTTCACAATGGGGGCAATAATATATAGCCTGTACCGTCGCGCCCAGAAAGGAATCAAAGAATGAACCAACCATGCCACCTAGAAGGGCGATGCCGGCCACAGTAAGGAAAGTTCCAGACGGACGAACCAGTCCGGCCAGGAGGGCTATCAAGAATGACCCGCCCAGAGCAGCCAGGCTGCCAAAGAGGGAGACCGCCCCAGAAGTGCCGCGCTCGACCGGTTTCCAGGAGGTGATCAGGCGAGGCAGGCTAGGATTGAGCACTCCCAACTCCGTCGCCCACGTATCCGCATTGACCGCGGCCAGGGAGGCCGAAAACGCCAGCCAGGTCCAGGTAGCATGCGGAAAAAAATAGCTCAGGCCTGCAAAGACGGCGGCCACCCCACCGTTGGCAAGGACCTGACCGATATCCCGCTGACCGCCTTTATCGAATTTCTCGTTCAGGGAGGCTTTGCGGCGAGCGAAGAGACGCGTCAGGCCGCTGGAAGAGATAAAGAATGCCAGCAGCAGCGCCGCCCAGCGCCAGCCTCCGACTCCAAAAATGATCGTCCCGACGACAAGGGCTCCCCAGGCACCGGAACGGCTCAGGCTGTGGGCACGATAAGCCGCCACGGCAACGAGTGCGGCCAGGATAAAACCAAGGGAAAGCTGCAGGATTGGAGGCATGGAGGTGGGAATTCGCCGGTTGAAATGGAATATTCGGAATATGTACCCGGATTACACGGGGGTGGTAAGAATAAAGAGAACGGCCAGAAGAAATACAAACGATGAAATTACTCCGCTCGCCCAGACGACAATGGCCATTGGCCGGTGATCCGGGCGCCGATAAATGATCAGCCCGACCACCCAGCCAGCAATGAAAAAGACCAGGCTGACGACCGGCAGGAGCATGATCCATCCGCCCGGGGATGGCACTCGCGGCAATCCTGAGGGAAGGAACCCCAGAGAAACTTTTCCCAGCGTAGGCGCCATCAGGCTGACCCAGGCAAACAACCCGATATTCAGGAACAGGCCGGCCAGCCAGAGGAACCGTGCCACCAGACTTTCCCAGGCGGTGGAAATGACAAAGGATGGGTAGACCGATTGAGGCACTACCGGTGAGAGACTGCCCATCTCGATGGCGCGCTGGACATCCTGGAGAAAGATGGCAGAATCCTCCGGCGAGATGGCAAAGACCTTGTGGGGGGTGGCCACCATCAACAACGATTTCGGGATCGGAGGCCAGGTACTCCACCTCTCCCAAATCGGTGTGGCGGCGAATGCCAACGACCGAACCGGGCATGGGAAAAATCGGCAAAGGCAAGGGTCCTGCCAGGGTGGCCATGGGACGGACCCATTCGATCTCCGAAATGGGGATCTGCTCCACCCGCAAGCCCCATTTGATGGACCAACCTATCCCGGTCGAGGCTGTAATTCCCCCGGATCAACGCATACAGGCGATAGACCAGTACGGGCAACCAGACCAAAACGGCCAGGCCAAGGACAAGGTAAAGAGTGAGCAGCGGACTGACGGGGTGCCGGTAGATCAGGAATGCAAGGACTCCCCCAATGACCGCCAGGGCAAGGATCAAGACGGTATGAAGGTTTTGCCCGGGTTGGCGAGGCGGAGGAAAATAAACTGGATCCATTAGCGCGGATTCTGCTGCAAGACTTCCCTTAAGATCCGGCAGACCTGCTCCACCATTCCTTCCGTCATCACACTGGAAAAAGGAATGGCCAGGCTGCGAGCACCCAGGTCCTCGGTAACGGGAAAATCACCCGGCCGGTATCCAAACCGCTCCACCATGTACGGCTGAAGGTGGATGGGCACAAAATAAGGCCGGACGGGGATGCCCCGGCTGGTCAGCTCCCGGGCAATGGCATCCCGGTCGAACCCGGAGCCGAATTTGACCACATAGACAAACCAGGACATGCGGCTGGTGGAGGGGCTCAACCTGATAGAGTTCAATCCCGGCGATTTCGGAGAGACGCTCGTCATACCACTTCGCCACTTGCTCCCGTTGGGCCAACAATTCCTCAATCCGCTGCATCTGGACAACACCCAGGGCAGCCGACATTTCATCCATGCGATAGTTGTAGCCCAGGTAGGTATGCTGGAGCCAGGTGTCGCCCGGAGCCCGGCCCTGGTTGCGTAAGGCCCGCATGAAATCGGCCTCGCGGTCATCATCCGTAACGATGACGCCGCCTTCACCGGTGGTGATCTGTTTATTGGGATAAAAGGCGTAGACGCCGTAATCGCCCAGCATCCCGGCTTTGCGGCCCTTATATTCTGAACCCAGGGCTTCGCAGGAATCTTCGATGATCTTCAACCCAAATTCAGTTGCCACGCTGCGGATGGCATCCATTCCGGCAGGCTGGCCGAAAACATCGACCGGCAGGATGGCCTTCAAATTCAAACGCCTGGAGACGTTGGACTCCGGATCCAAACCTTCAGCACCCCACCCCTTGCGGGGAAGCCAGCGGGTTACTTTTTTATTGCCTGAGGCCAAGTCACGCGCCGCCTCTGTCATTTGAGCCACATCGATGTTCCCGGTGGCAGGATCCACATCCACGAAAACCGGGATGGCGTTCTCGAACAGGATCACGTTTGTGGAGGCCACGAAAGAGAAAGGCGTGGTCAATACCAGATCCCCCGCCTGGATCCCGGCAGCCCGCACGCACAGGTGTAAACCGGCCGTACCGGAATTGACGCCTATGGCGTGTTTCGCGCCTGTATATTTGCGGAAATAATCCTCGAAGGCCGCGATTTGCGGGCCCATGCTCAGGTTGGGTCCTTCGAGCACCTTCAGAACGGATTGCAAATCGTCTTCGGGAAGGCCGGCTTTCGTAAGGGCCGAGCGCATTCCCTGGCGCTCTGCCTCGGTTAGGTTTGGATAGGACATGGGGACTTTGGGAGGGATAGGTTTACTCAATTTGGACATTGGGAGTCTCGGTAGGGGTTGGGAGGCTACAGGCGCGGCTCTCCGGTGGAGCTCGACCCCGAGATCGACCGCATCTTCCATCCGGATCTGGCCCCGTAGAAATGCCCCTTCTTCGGTGGCAAAAGCAGTGGTGACAATATCTCCCCAGACACGTCCCGGAAGCCCGGATCTCCACTTTTTGGGCCGTGATATTTCCCTTGACCGCGCCGGCGACGATAACATTCACCGCCCGGATATCCTCGCAGGTCACCTTGCCGGTCTCCCCCACCACCAGCAGGCCTTTCAATACTATCTGGCCCTCGAATGTGCCTTCGACTCGCACACCCCCCGAGCCGCTGATCTTGCCCTGCCAGATAACGCCCGCGCCGAGGACGGAAGTGATCCGTTCCACGGTCTGTACGGCCGGCATTTGAGGCGTTTTTTCGTTTCGATTAGCCATAATTTTTGTTCACAATTCCATCAGTAAAGAGTTGAGCTACCAAATCCGCGGACTATTTTATCATTTTCCTAGCGAAATCGCTCTTTACAGTATTTTCCAGCCGGAGGAGCCACCCGGAACCGCCAGGGGATGGATTTCCATGGCTCCGGAACAGTATACAGGCCAATCCGCGGTCCGGTCAGAACATCCTTATCGTCGAACAGGAGGGCCTTTCTCGATCCGAAGTTCCGAGGCGGGGTCGTAAAGATTGATCCCATTCAATCTTCCCATCGATGCCGAGGGCCTGGGTCAGTTTGCCGGGCCCAAGCGTGTCCTTGCCTCCTCGGCGGGAGCTGATGATCTCACGACCTTCCTCCGGCAAGATCGCCCGGATCAGGATCGGCCGCCGGTGAACCTTCCGGTTCCGTGACCACATTGAGCATCCAGTGGTTTCCGTAGGTGAAATAGACATAGGCATGCCCGGGAGGCCCATACATGACGGCAGTCCGTTTCGTCCGGCCGGCCTTGGCATGGCAGGCGAGATCGTTTTCGCCGATGTAGGCTTCGGTTTCTGTAATGATCCCGGATAGACGGATCCCCTCCAGGATCCGGACAAGACGCATCCCCAGTAGGTCCCGGGTGACGACAAGGGTGGGGCGATCAAAAAAAGAACGAGGAAGTGTATTGGATTTCACCGCAGCGTCCTGGAAAAGGAATGTAGCCTGGGCTCTGTTTGGGTTTTCGGGTTTATTCTGAGAGTTAGTTTAGACCGTCTCTTTAGTGATGCGGTAGCGAGTGTCCCTTTGCAGGGTCAGGCGCAAGCCATTTTCCAACGATATGGCCGGCTTGTAATTGAGCTTTTGTTTCGCCAGGGAAAGGTCCGCCCACAAGCGGGACACGCCTCCGGAGGTCTGGGTGCTATTGACCACGCTGGCCTGGCTGCCGGTCACCTCCAATACCAGGCGGGATAGGGTCTTCAAGCTGGTCTCGACACCGGAGCCGACATTAATGACCAATCCATTGATATTCGGAGCGGTGGCAGCCGCCACCATGGCGCTGACCACATCATCCACGTAGACGTAATCCCGGGTCTGGTTACCGTCCCCGTGGATCACCAGCGTGCCGCTGCGAGTGGCCTGGCGGAGAAAATAGGGGACGACCGGCGGATGCGAGGCCGGCAATTGTTGGCCCGGCCCATACGCATTGAAGATCCGCAGGCAGACCGTCTCGATCCCCCACAGGGAGCCGATGGTGCGGACATAATATTCCGCTGCCAATTTCGAGACGGCATAGGGCGAATGCGGCCGGGGAGTTTGGCCTTCCGTAAGCGGCTGCAGGTCCTGGTCGCCGTAGATGGCGCCGGACGAGGCCAGTACCACCCTGCGGATGCCCACGTCCCGCATGGCTTCCATCAGGCTGACGGTCCCGCCGACATTGGAGGTGTTGTATTCGCGCGGATACAGGATCGATTCCGGCACAGAGATGCGGGCGGCCATGTGATAGACGCAGTCCACTTCCTGGAGCAGGGTCCACAGCTTGGGGCGGTCGTTCACATCCCCCCGGGTGAAATGGACATCCGGCACGAGCGCCTGCGGGTCGCCCGTGGAGAGATCGTCCAGGCCGCGGACCTGGTGGCCTTCCCGAGCCAGTTGATTAGCCAGGGCCGAGCCCAGGAAACCGGCTGCACCGGTGATGAGGAAATTCATATTAAGATTATACTCTCCCAGGGATGGGAATTCAGGAGAACGACTTAGTCGTTAACGCTATTCCGGTATTTTCTCCGAAGCCGGCAGGATCGGCACGGTTTTCTTCCTCCAGGCACGGCCGGCCATCAGGAGACCGGTGCTGGCAATCAGAAGATCCCGGCCGCGCATCAACAGCGCCACTCCCAAGGCTGCTCCCACCGAGACCCCAAACCGCCCCAGGGCAAATACCTGACTGGCCTCCAACGCACCCAGTCCGCCGGGCAGGGGCGTCAAAAAGAGAGCCAGCCGGCGGTCCACCCGGCGATGGTCTTCCAGAACGGAAGAGATATCCCCAGGAACCTGACCATCAGCGAATAATCAATGATCATGCCCGCCCCCGCCAGCAAGGAAACGCCCAGGGCTGCCAACAAAGCCCGTGGATGGCGTTGGCAAAACCGGCCTGCCATCCATTCGGCTGCCTTCAGGAAACGGACCGGCTTGGAGGCCTGGTGAAGGAAGGGTAAACGTTGAATTAGGCCGTAATAGGATGGTGCCGGCGGTACAAAAGAAATAGATGAGTGGCCGGCAAAAGGACGAGCAGAGGTCACCACCACCCCACTGATGATCCATTGAGCCGAATTCCCGCTCAATATACCCGCATGCAGGACCGCAGTCACGCCAATTCCCAATACCAGGAAATCTGCCAGGAATTCGAGCAGTTTATCCAGCAGCACGGACGCGACCGCCCGTGTGAAGGAGATGCCGTATTTTCTTTCAAGGGCAAAGACTTGCAGTGGCTCGCCCCCCACTTGCGGTCCCAGGGTGAAATAGCTGACTCCAAAAACCGAGACGCGCACCCCCAGCAAGGGTAGATAGGGCACGCTCTTCGCTTCTGCCCTCACAATGATCCACCAGCGCATGGTCACGAGGATATATAGGAGCAAGTTCACCAGCAGGATGACCACGATCTCCCATAACTTGCAATCCATGAATGGTCGCCCATATCTCCCCCAGGGGCGCTTTCCGAAATGCCCACCAGAGCAGATCCGGCCAGCAGGCCCAGGCCCAAGAGGCGCAGCAGCCATTTACGAATAAACAGCTTTATCCAATCAAACTCGCCATACCGAAAAAGATTCGTTTTGATCCACGCTATCAGTTCATCCCGGATGATAACACCTTTATGGATCACCATTTTGATCCCGGTCAGGGATTGCAGATCCTCCAAAGGATTGCCTCCGATGACCAGGATATCCGCCTGTTTGCCGGGTTCCAACGTGCCGATTTGATCCTGCAGGCGCAGAACCTGGGCCGCGTTGATCGTGGCCGCGGTACTGGATCACCTGCATGGGCGTCATACCGGACTGGCTCATCATTCTCGAACTTCCACCATCGGAATGCCCAGCTCAAACGTGCCCGGTCCGCCGCCGTAATCATTCCCCAGGGCCACTTTGCCGCCCAATTTAATGAATTGGCGCAGGTTATTCTGAAGCCCGCCAATCGGCGCCCCGTAATTCTTGAAGACAGTGAAGGTCGGGATCCAATATACGCCCCGGTCGACCATCTGCTGCATAACATCAGGCGAAACATAATCATAGGCCATGTGGGCGATATCATCCACGCCGGCATCCAGCATGGGTTGGATATATGCCCCCTGGGTGATATGCCCGGAAACAGGCAAACCCTTTTCATGCGCCGCCGTAACGATGGCTTTCAATTCATCCGGGGTCAGCTTGGGCAGGCCGGTCGTGCCGGCATAGCCATCTTCCAACGCCACTTTAATGGCATCCGCGCCTTGATCTGGCTTCGGTCCAGCACAGCCTGGCGGGCTCTTCAGGAGAATTCACATAGAGATCACCGTATCCGCCCGGGACTGTCATCATCTTCCCCGCCGATACAAGGCTGGCATAGTGCGCGTCTGCATTGATCTCCGCCCGGAAGGCTTTCAGCCCCTCGAACTGTCCCGGCCGGGCGCCTTCATCCCGGACCGTGGTCACGCCGCCTTCGGCCCAGGCCTGCAGGTTGGCTTTAACAAAGCCGTTATGCACATGGGCATTGATAAATCCCGGCAGGATGGTCATCCCGGTGAAGTCAATCGTGGTTACATCTGGTGGAATGCGTAATGCTGTCCGCCGGGCCCACAGCCAGGATCTTGTCGCCAATCGAGCAGGACCGCCGCATCCGGAACAGGCTCCCCGCCTTTTCCATCGATGAGAGTGGCGTGGAGCAGGGCCAGCGTCGGCTTTGGAGGTGGCCGGCCTGCGTTGCAACAGCAGGCTTGGGCGACCGCAGCCGGAGAGGAGAAGGATGAGCGAGGCAAAGAGAAGATGAAAAGGCGATTATCATGATGGCTCCAGAGGATTTGAGTGCGATTTTCCACCAGTTAGAAAACCGAACCGCCAAGGAATGAATAACGCAAAGGAAGACCGTATAAAACTTCGCGATCTCTGTCCTTACGTTTTTTAGGATTTCTTAGGTTCTCCCGCCTTCGCGGTAAATCTTTCCCTACCTAACTTACCAATACCCTGACAATGATCATTATTATAATTAGAAAAAAGCCCGCCTCTATTCGAGACGGGCTCTGTTATTAATTATTGAGAGCTTTTTTGGCGAAGTCGGAGCCGCGAGTGAGCGCTTCGACGTTCTTGGGGAGCAGGTTCTTATGCCTGCCGGGCATATGGTTGTTCAGGGCCGTCTCGAGGTCCGCCAGGGACAGTACTTTCATACCGGCCAGCAGGGCCCCGGCCGCTACCATGTTGGCCAGGCGGGCATTGCCGAGCTCCTCCGCAATTTCGTTACAGGGGATGGACACCACCGAAATATCCGTCCGCCTGGCAGGGCGGTCCACCATGGAAGAATTGATGACCAGCACCCCGCCGGGCTTGACCATCGGCTCGTATTTATCCAGGGAAGGCAGGTTCATCGCCAGGACCGCATCCGGGTTCTTCACCACCGGCGAACCGATCTCTTCATCGGCGATGACGACCGTACAATTGGCGGTTCCGCCTCGCATTTCAGGGCCGTAGGAGGGGATCCAGGTGACTTCCTTGCCGGCATCCATGGCCGCATAGGTAAGGATTTGACCGGCGAACATGATGCCCTGTCCGCCAAAACCGGAAAGTATGATCTCAGTTTGCATGTGTGACTCCTTGTGTCGTTGCGAGGCGTTCTTTGCCGAAGCAATCTCATCTTTAGCCAGGGGATTGCTTCTTCGGGAAGAACACCCTCATCGCAATGACATAGTAGTTTAAATCTTCGCCGCGCTGATGGAAGGCGAGACCTTGAAATCGCCCAGAGGATAGTAGGGGAGCATATGATCCACCAGCCATTGGGTCGATTCGACCGGGGTCAGGTTCCAGTTGGACGGGCAGGTGGAGAGCAGCTCGACCATCGAAAAACCGAGGCCGCGGTCCTGAACTTCAAAAGCGGTCCGGATGGCTTTCTTCGCCTTGCGGATGTTGGTCGGGTCATGCAGGCTGCGGCGGACCACAAAGCCGGCCCCGTCCAGCGTCGCCAGCATTTCGGCCATGCGGATGGGATATCCCTGCAGCTCCACATCCCGCCCGTTGGGGGAGGAGGTGGTCTTCTGGCCCGGCAGCGTGGTCGGGGCCATCTGCCCGCCGGTCATACCGAAGTTGGCGTTATTGATGAAGATGACGGTGATATTTTCGCCGCGGGTGGCCGCATGGACGATCTCGCCCGTGCCGATGGAGGCCAGGTCGCCGTCGCCCTGATAAGTGAAGACGATCCGGTCCGGCAGCACCCGCTTGATGCCGGTGGCCATGGCCGGGCGCCCGCCCGTGAGGCGCTTCCACAAAATCGGTGGCGAAATAGTTATAAGCGAATACAGCGCAGCCAACCGGCGCGACGCCGATGGTGCGGTCCCGCAAACCCATCTCATCCAGTACTTCGGCCACCAGCCGGTGGGCCACCCCATGGGTGCAGCCGGGGCAATAATGGGTCGGCGCATCGGTAAAGGATTTGGGCCGTGAATAGACCAGGTTTTCAGGAGAGTTAACAGTAACCATAAGTACCTCTATTTTGTCTGCGCCAGCATGCGCCCCAACCAGGCCTTGGCCGGGTCAGCCGTCAAGGTGGGGGTCTCTTTGGCAAGGCGCATGGATCTCGCCAAGATTTCATCCGGGAACGGGACCACCCCGCCCAGGCGGCCGTAGAACTCGATCGGCGTGCGCCCGTTCACAGCCAGGCGCACATCTTCCAGCATCTGGCCCGAGTTCATTTCGACCACCAGGATGGATTTGGCTTTGGAGGCAAGTTGGGACACGCGCTCATACGGATACGGAGCCACGGTCACCGGGCGGAACAGGCCCACCTTGATGCCCTGGGCCCGGGCAGCCCGTACCGCCGATAGGGCAATCCGGCCGGCCGTCCCAAAACCGATGACGACAATTTCGGCATCCTCCAGGAAATATTCCTTATAGCGCAGCTCATTATTCTGGACTTCCTGCCAGCGTTTGAGCAGGCGCAGGTTGGTCTTTTCCTCATCCGGCAGCTTCCAGGTAAATGGAGGTTAAGACGTGGCGCTCGCGCCCCATCGCCCCGGTGGTGGACCAGGGATAATCCTTATGCTTCAGCTCGCGCATCGGCGGCAGTTCCACCGGCTCCATCATTTGGCCGATCGAGCCGTCCAGGAGGACACAGGCAATGGTGAGATATTTCTCCGCCAGGTCGAACGCCACCGGGATCAGGTCGACCGCTTCCTGCACCGAGGCCGGCGCAAGCACGATCGGATGGTAATCGCCATGCCCGCCGCCTTTGCAGATCTGGTTATAGTCTCCCTGGGAAGGGGCAATATTCCCCAGGCCGGGGCCGCCCCGCATGACATTGACCAACACCACCGGGATCTCCGTCCCGGCGATATAGGACAACCCTTCCTGCATCAGGCTGATGCCGGGGCTGGAGGAGGAGGTCATGACCCTGGCGCCGGTGCAGGCCGCGCCGTAGACCATATTGATGGCGCCTAATTCGGCTTCGGCCTGGACGAAGGCCCGCCCCAATTCGGGCATGCGCCGGGAGAGCCATTCCAAAATTTCATTCTGAGGCGTGATCGGATAACCAAAGTAAGCCTCCAGTCCAACCCGGACGGCGGCTTCGGCAATGGCCTGGTTACCTTCCCATAATTCTCGTGTCATAATTTTCTCCAAAGATTGCCACTGAGACCACAGAGCCTCATATAATAACAATAGAATTCAATGCTGCTCTGTGTTCTCTGTGGCTTTTTTAATCGGTAGCCGCCGCTTGAGCAGCCGACTTGGTGACTTCACGATAGACGGTGATGGCCGCATCCGGGCAGACGACCGCACAGATGGCACACCCGGTGCAGCCCTCTTTGAAGACTTGCGCCGGGTGGTAGCCTTTCGGGGTCAGTCGCTCGAGATCGAGCGCCATGACCTTGGGAGGGCAGGCTGCGATGCAGGTCTCGCAGCCTTTACAATAAAGATCGTTGACTTCAATCCAACCTTTTGCAGGCATCGATTGCGTCTCCTTTTGTATCCGTGTAAGATTATGCAACAAATCTTCTCTTTATTATCGAAAAGTGGTATCCAAGGTATTTATTCAGCTGCGGGAGCTGATCTACCTGAATTATGGCTTTGTCTGACAATAGTGAATAGTGCCAAGCGTCATCATTCGGCAATACTTAAATCCTATCCAGCCTCTATAACCCGGATTCCGGCCTATGGATTTGCTTTTTCAATCGGCAATCCTCTTTTCCAGCCGGTGGTAGAATATTGTTAGGGAAGATTTTAGCGAAAATAGGATTGCCTTTTCGCAAGAACCCACCCGCCCTGGAGGAAAGTATGGTCGATACCACCATTCCATATCAGATCGTGATCTTTACCCGCGAATATTCCATCTCCGGCGGCGTTTTTTTGCGCGACCAGCGCCTTTCGGATTACATGAACGATTCACGCAATACGGCCATCATGCTGCGGGCCAGCAGCGTCGCCAAGCTGGATAACCCCGGGAAAATCCTGGAAAAGACAATGGTTTCGTTCGTCCCCAAGGCCGGCATCGTCCTGGCCTTCGAACCGCCTCAAAAAGGACCGCCTGCTCCACAGCGCTTCATTAAATATCCGAAGGAAAAATACGAGGTCTTCATCCTCACCGACGGAATGGAAGTCCGGGGCACCATCCACATGCATGGGTCGCTGGACCTGGTTCACGTCCTGACCAATTCCCCCACTCCCTTCATCCCCATCACGAAGGCGACTGCCAACATCAAGGCCAAGACTGACTTTCTGCTTAAGATGTCACCATCTTGATCAACACCCAGCAGATCCGTTTCATCGGCGAGATCCAGCCTGCCAGCAAGACCGAGCCGGTGACGTAATTATTGGAGTTCCATGTCCACCCCTGTCATCATAGACGCCATCCGCACGCCCATCGGGGCGCTCGGAGGCGCTCTTGCTCCCGTCCGCCCGGATGACCTGGCGGCCCACGTATTAAAAGCCATTATCGACCGCAATCACCTGGATCCCGCCCTGGTGGAGGAAGTCTACCTCGGCTGCGCCAACCAGGCCGGCGAAGATAACCGCGACGTGGCCCGCATGGCCCTGCTGCTGGCGGATTTCCCGGTGGAAGTCGGCGGCGTGACCGTCAACCGCCTGTGCGCCTCCGGGTTGAACGCGGTCAACCAGGCCGCCCGCGCCATCAAGGCCGGCGAAGGCGACGTCTATATTGCCGGCGGGGTGGAGTCGATGAGCCGGGCGCCCTATTCCCTGCCCAAATCCGAAGCCGGCTTTTCCTTCGGCAACCTGGTCGCCTACGATACGGCCCTGGGCTGGCGCTATCCCAACCCGAAGATGCAGGAAAAATACGGCACCGAATCCATGGGCGAGACTGCCGAAAACATCGCCGCCCTGAAGCCCCATCTCACCCGTGAGCTGCAGGATGCCTTTGCCTTGCGCTCGAACCAGCGCGCCATTGCCGCCATCGACTCGGGCAAATTCGCCGAGGAGATCGTTCCGGTCGCCATTCCCCAACGCAAAGGCGACCCGAAGATGGTCGATACGGATGAGCGCCCGCGCCGGGATTCGTCGATGGAGTCGCTCGCCAGGCTGAGGCCCGCCTTTCGAAAAGAGGGCGGGACGGTCACCGCCGGCAATTCCTCCGGCCTGAATGACGGCGCGGCGGCCTTGTTGATCATGAGCGAGGCCAAAGCCAAAGAGCTCGGTTTGAAGCCGCTGGCCCGCATCGTCGCCTCCGCCGCCGCAGGGGTGCCGCCTCGCATCATGGGGATGGGACCCGTCCCGGCTACAAAAAAGGCTCTCCAGCGGGCCGGCCTGGCCCTGAAGGATATCCGCCTGGTCGAATTGAACGAGGCCTTCGCGGTCCAATCCCTGGCGGTGATCGAAGACCTGGGCCTCGATCCGGAACTCGTCAATGTCAACGGCGGAGCCGTCGCCCTGGGCCATCCCCTCGGCTGCTCGGGTGCCCGCATCCTGACCACATTAATCCATGAAATGGGCCGGCGGGCGGATCAATGAAACACGACCCTTATTACGGCCTGGCGACATTATGTGTGGGGGTCGGTCAGGGGGAAGCCACCTGATAGTGGAATGGCTGGCTTAGGCGTTTCATAAATCCATTTTCCACAAAAATAATACTTAATTGCACCGGTAATGAAGTTGATATCCTTCCACCGGTTGCAATAGTTTAATATTGGGAATAACGCTTCCGGATTTTCTTGAAGCCTTGCCTGGTAAAGTCGTCAGGAGTCTGCATGGTATTAGATTATTATATTTATATACTTTTTCTGGTCGTTGGCGTCACTTTTTCAATTTATCTGATTTCCCGCCTTTGGAAGGTCCGGAATACCCCTGGCTCCTATAACCTGATTTGGGCATTATTATGTGTCGCCATCTGGTCGTTTGGCAGCATTTTTGAAGTTGCCCTGGAAAATCCCACTCTAAAACTGACTTCGGCCAAAGCGGAATATCTCGGTATCTCGTTCCTGGCATTATCCATTTTTTCATTTGCCGTCATTTACAGCGGGCGCGGCAAATGGTTGACCCGCGATCGTTTCGCCCTGCTATTCATCATTCCGGTGGTCACATTCCTTCTGGCGGTGACCAACGATTGGCATCATTTACTCTGGTCGTTCGTCAAGATGCCGGAAGGTATACTTTGGGGCCCGATTTCGGTGGGGCACGGCCCCTGGTATTTCGTCAATGTTAGCCTATCAGTATATTCTGCTCCTGGTTTCCACAGTCTTCTTCCTGCAGATAGCGATCAAGAGCCATAAACTTTACCGCACCCAGGCCATCATCATGGTGGTTGGCATGCTCATCTCCTGGGTCGGGAATTTCCTCTATATGCTTCAATTGGGCCCTTTGCCCGGCCTCGATTGGACTCCCCTGACGTTTACAATCACGGTTTTCGCGTTTGAGATTGGCTTCGCCCGCTTCGGCTTGCTGGACGTAGTGCCGGTTGCCCAGAGTTCGGTCTTTAATAACATGAAGGATGGGATTGTCGTAGCGGATATAAATGACCGTGTGGTGGAGATCAATCCTTCGGCGATCAATATTTTCCATAAAGAGTCCGACCAGATCATCGGAAAGGGAATATTACAACTCTTGCCGGATTGGATAGAGTGGAAAGCCGAAACCTCTACTGCCTTTGAATTAGGTCATGAGATGCTCATCGGGGACGAACCCCACGAGCGCAGTTACAACATGAGGATTGCGCCAATTCTGGATAAGCGCGGCCGGGTGACCGGCCACATGGCCATCCTGACAGACATCACAGAACAGAAACTGGCCCAGGCTCAAATGTTTCTGCAGGCATCCGCCCTGGAGGCTGCCCGCAATGGGATCGTCATTACGGATGCCAAAGGCAATATTAAGTGGGTCAACACCGCCTTTACCATGTTGACCGGCTACAGCCTTGCAGAAGCCGTTGGCAACAATCCGCGTCTGCTTAAGTCGGGCAAACAAGCTGATGAGTATTATCGCGAGATGTGGCAGACCATCACGAGCGGGAATGTTTGGCACGGAGAACTGATCAACCGCCGCAAGGATGGCCGTGAATATTATGAAGAAATGACCATTACCCCATTAATCCAATCGCAGGATGGGAAAATCACCAACTACATCGCCATCAAACAGGATATCACCAACCGCAAACGGTCCGAAGAAGAATTGCGTCTCGCCCATCAGGAAGCGGTGGAAGTCAACCGCATGAAAACACAATTGCTCGCCAATGTCAGCCATGATTTGCGGACTCCATTGGGGGCCATCATGGGATATTCTGAAATGCTTGAGACCGGTATTTTCGGTCAATTGAATGCGGAACAAAAAGATGCCGCTTCGGAGATCCTGGATAGTTCCAACCAGTTGCTTGCGTTCGTAAACAATCTTATCGGTCAGGCCCAGATCGAGACGGGCCGCCTGGTAGTCAGACCGGCGCTCTTTAAACCCGTAGAATTGATCGATGGGATCCGCTCGATCGTCGGCTTCGCCATCAAAAAGAAAGGCCTGAAATTCGAAGTTGATATCTCCCCCGAACTGCCACAACAAATTTGCAGCGACCCATACTGGGTAAAACAGATCCTGGTGAATTTGCTCAATAATGCGACGAAATATACTGAAGAAGGGACGGTAAAAGTCCGCCTTTCCCTGGCCGATCCGGAAAACTGGGCCATCCAGGTAATGGACACGGGGCCTGGAATTCCCAAGGAAGCCCAGCAAATGATTTTCGAACCCTTCCGCCAGGTCGAAGGGAATTCCCGCAGCGGGTCAGGGTTGGGTTTGTCCATAGTCAACCAGCTTGTTACCCTGATGAAAGGAACGATTGAATTAAGTAGTGAAGTTGGAAAAGGAAGCACTTTCACCATTATTCTGCCATTAATGATCTATTAGGAAACCTATGCCAAAAACAACCGCACCTCTTGCCTTTATTGTAGAAGACGATGGAAAACTGATCACAATTTATACTCAGGCCCTGAAAGCAGCCGGTTTCAATGTCAAACCGCCATGAATGGTCTACAGGCCATAGAAACGCTTGCGGATATCGAGCCATCCCTGGTCCTGCTGGACTTGCATCTTCCCGGCGTCACCGGCGACAAGGTTCTGGAGAGTATCCGTGCCACTGAACGCCTGAAAGAAACCACTGTCATTGTGGCGACCGCTGACCCGCTCATGGCGGATACATTGAACGGGCAAGGCGATTTTGTATTTCTTAAACCCATCAGTTTCGGCCAGCTGCGGGACCTGGCCGTCCGTTTTCATAAAGTCGTAGAATGAATGCGATCAGGGGGACCCGTTAATTTAGCCAATGTTTATGCATTTATAATTGAAGCGGAGGAAACCATGGCATACTTATGACCTTCCCCTCGAACAACTCAAAACGTACCTGCCGCCCCGTTCCGAAGAAGCGGATTTCGACGCCTTCTGGCAGTCCACCCTGGCGCAGGCCCGCCGGACCCCCATGCAAGCTCGCTTCGAGCCGGTCGAGACCGGCCTGACGGCCCAGGACTTCTTCGACGTGACCTTCCCCGGCTTCGACGGTCAGCCGATCAAGGGCTGGCTCATCCTGCCGCGCGGCCGCAAAGGCAAGCTGCCCTGCGTGGTGGAATATATCGGCTACAACGGCGGGCGCAGTTTTCCCACCGACTGGCTGCTCTGGAGCAGCGCCGGCTATGCCCATTTCGTGATGGACTCGCGCGGCCAGGGCTCCACCTGGAGCCACGGCGATACGGTCGACATCAGCCCGGAGGGACCGGCCCGCATGCGCCCGGCTTCATGACCATGGGCATCCTCGACCCGCACAAGCATTATTACAGGCGTCTCTTCACGGATGCAGCCCGGGCCGTCGAAGCCGCCCGCAGCCATCCCGAAGTGGATGGAGCCCACATCGCCGTGACCGGCGGCAGCCAGGGCGGCGGCATCACCCTCGCAGCCGCCGGGCTGGATCCGACCGTGGAAGTCGTCATGCCGGATGTGCCGTTCCTGTGCCATTACCGCCGCGCCAGTGAGATCACCGACTCCTATCCATACCAGGAGATCGTCCAGTACTGCCACACCCATCGCGACCACATTGAAACGGTTTTCCGGACCCTTTCTTATTTCGACGGGGTCAACTTGGGCGCCCGGGCTCGCGGTAAAGCCCTCTTCTCTGCCGGATTGATGGACCCCATCTGCCCTCCCTCGACCGTCTTCGCCGCCTTATAACCATTACGGCGGCCCGAAAGAAATCCGCCTTTATCCCTACAACCAGCACGAGGGCGGCGGCAGTTTCCAGACGGTGGAGAAACTCAAATTCCTCAAATCGATTTGGAAATAGCGATTTTCTACGCCTTTATATCTTCAAATAGCCACTCTCCCCATTGCATCCCTAATCACTTTGCCGGGATCGCTAATGGGGAGAGCCTATTAATCACCTCCTTTGGCTTTTCTTAGTTTTTCCTTTATATCCTTTGTGTTTATTTTTTCCTTTCTTTTCCCTTCGTGCCCTTCGTGTTAATTCTTGATCCTTTAATGATCTTCCGCCGGGAACTTCCTGGCGCTGATTTCGTCTTTTAAAACATGCGGCATTTGCCTCTATATAGTTTGCCGCGGCAGGAATACAATTAATGTTCATATCGGATTTACCAATTGTAGTAACGACTTCAGTCGTTACTCCTGGCAATTGCGACTTAAGTCGTTACTACACCGAAATTGGAGTCATTTATGCGTATCCTTCTTAAAAGCCTTATCGTCTGCCTGACCCTTTTATGGATCGCCGCCTGCGGGCCGACGGCCACCCTCCTTCCCTCACCTTCACCCACATCTTCTTCAATCCCCACCTCTCCGCCAGCCGCAGAACCGCCCACCCAGGTCCCGCCCACAGCCACCCTGGCCCCTGCCAGCTCCCCGGTGGCCGCGGACATCTCCAAATTGGCAGTATCCAAATCTCCGGATGTTCAAGTCCTGCAAATGCTGGATGCGAATAACGGTTGGGCCCTCAGCGGCGCGGGCGTACTGCGCACCTCCGACGGCGGGACCACCTGGCACGACGCCACTCCCGCCGGAATATCCAGCCGCCCCGCCTTTGGCTTCTTTTTGGACGAGGCCACTGCCTGGGTCATCTTCTCAGGGGCGGATCCCACCAGCGGCACCCTTTACCATACCGCGGACGGGGGCGTCAACTGGACCTCTTCCCAAATTCCCTTCGGCGAAGGCTCAATCCAATTCATCGATCCCCTCCATGGATGGGCCCTGGCCAGCCTTGGCTATGCGCTTAGTCACCAGGCCGTGTCCATTTATCGCACCGACGACGCCGGTGTCACCTGGACCCAGGTATTTACGGACGACCCAACCGCTTCCAACACCAGCGATACGCTGCCCTTCGCCGGGGATAAGAGCGGCCTGACCGCCCTGGATCTCGACCATGCCTGGGTGGCCGGCTCCGAACCTGTCAGCGATTTTATCTATCTGTATACCACCCAGGATGGCGGGAAAACCTGGTCGAGTCAGAACCCGCCTCTGCCCGCCGGTTTTGCCGGGGCCATGACGAACGCCAACCCGCCTTATTTCTTCAACGCCAACGAAGGCGTCCTGCCGGTGGGGATCTACGCCAATACCTCTGCGATGGTCCTGTACGTCACCCAAAATGGCGGAAAGAACTGGTCCGCTGCCGCGCCGGCGCCTATCAACGGGCATGTGTCCCTTGCCTCCCCGGCAGATTTCTTTGTCTGGGATGGCGGTCCCAGCCTTTATTCCAGCCAGGATGCAGGCAAAACCTGGTCTACCGTTCAAACCAATGTCAATTTTCCCAATGAACTGGTTTCATTCCAGTTCATCGATCCGTCCACCGGCTGGGCAGTGACAGGCGATGCCAACAGCCATTACGGGCTCTACCAGACCACCGACGGCGGCGCCGTTTGGAATGCGCTGATCCCATAGAGGCTGTCTGAATGACGAGAAACCGTTTATTTCCGCTCCTGCTGATTTTCCTTCTGGCGGCCTGCAGCCCCAGTCCGGTCACTCCGGTCACACCGGCCAATCCTACCGCGACGGAGACACAAGTTCCGCTGCCTACCTTCACCAATACTCCCACGGTCATCCCCACCTCCACCCCGGTCCCACAACCGGCCCTGCCGGTGGCTGCTGCGCCTGCTCTTTCCCATATCGATTTTCAAAATGAGTTCGAAGGTTGGGGCATCGCGGTGAACGATAGCGGGGCGATCGTTCGGACGGTCGATGCAGGCCGGACCTGGCTCAATGCCACTCCCGCCGGCGCCGGTCAGATCGGGTTGTCGACCACCCTTTTTGTGTTGGATAGCAACCACGCCTGGGCGTTGATCCCGGGAACGGATTTCTATTCAGCCAGCCTTTATCGGACGACCGATGGAGGCCTGACCTGGACCTCGAACCAGGTCCCCTTCGGGAGCGCCGATATTCAATTCCTGGATGCATCGACCGGCCGGGCGCTGGCCGACCGTGGCGCCGGAGCCGGGTCCAATGCCGTCGGTCTGTACCAGACCTCCGACGGAGGCGTCACCTGGACCAGCGTCTTCCATAACGACCCCACCGAGCCTGGGTCATCCGATAGCCTGCCTCTGGGCGGAATCAAAAATGGAATGTTTTTTCTGGATGCCGCCACCGGCTGGGTTTCCGGTTCTCTGCCAGTACCCGGGAATGTCTATCTTTACGTCACCCATGATGGAGGCGTTTCCTGGACGCAAGAGAGCCTTCAACTGCCGGCCGGAGACGAGAATGATCTGACCATGGCCCATCCACCCCTTTTCTTTGGGCAGGCCGGATTACTGCCATTAACCATATATTTACCAAACTCAAGTATCCTTGCTTTTTATTCCACTCATGACGGCGGCCTGACCTGGTCCGCTGGCTCGGGCGCTTCTACTGCAACCGTTCCACCCGGTCGTTATTCCTTTGCCGATGCAGTTCACGGTTGGTCGTGGGATGGCAGCAATATTATTTTCACCACCACAGACGGGGGCCAATCCTGGGAGAGCCACACCACTTCCCTGGATCTTTTCGGCAAGCTGACCCAGATCGATTTCGTTCCCTCGCCGGGAGGCACATTTACCGGCTGGGCATTGAGCGGCCTGGATGAAACGAACCATTCCACCCTTTACCAAACCCACGATAACGGCGCCGCCTGGACGGTGTTGAATCCTTGATCGTTTTTTGGAGAAGAAAAGAAATGAAACGTAAACTTATATCACCCGTTCTTGTGCTGGTTCTGGCGCTCTCGGCCTGCAACCTGCCTTCAAAAGCAACCGAAACGCCGACCCTTCCGGTGCCTGTGGCAACTACCTCACCCGCACCGACGAACACGGCTCCCGTCCCGCTGCCTCCAACCGTCGCGGTCCCTACCCCCACCACGCCCACGGCCACCACCGGCCCCAACGTTCCAACCCCCACCAACCAACCTGGGGGAGGCCTGACCCTGGATATGCTTAAGAATGCCAACTATCATGCTCCCTTTTTCAACCGCAATATCAAATTAACCAATGGAGTTTTCCAGGAAGGCTCCCCCGCGACCTACTCCGTCCAGATGGCCGGTACGGTTGCCTTCGGCGACATGACCGGTGACGGCAAGCCCGAAGCCGCGGTCATCCTGGCGGAGAGCGGCGGAGGCAGCGGCGTTTTCGAGTCCCTCGTCATTATGGAATTCAAGAATGGCGCCCCTTACCAGACCGGTGAAGCCGAGCTGGGTGACCGTTTCCAGGTGAGAACAGTGGACATTTCTCTGGGTGTGGCCCATTTGGACATGCTTGTTCCAGGTCCGACTGACCCCGCTTGCTGTCCCAGCCTCCCCGAAAAACAGAATTACTGGCTTTTCGGATCGAAATTAACCCTGATGCGCCTGACCACCACCCTTAGTGATGCAGAGCGGATCATTACCATTACTTCGCCCGAACACTGGACCACCGTGAATAATCCCTTCACGATCACCGGCAATGTGACCGTCCTTCCGTTCGAAAATACCCTCGCCTACAAGATCTTCCGGACCGATGGGACCCAGGTAAACGATGGCTCCGTCACGGTCACGCCGACCACCGGCACGGCCGGGACATTCTCACAAAGCTTCAACCTGAGCAGCGCCGGCATCACCGATTGGGTCATCATCCAATTCTCCGATACCAGCGCCGCCGACGGTTCCTTCATCGCCCTCAACTCCGTTATTTTGAAAGCTCGATAATCGTTCATCCCCTTACAATCATCCAAAAAAGAGTGCGGACATATATCGCCCGCACTCTTTTCTTAACTATATTTTTCTTTCCTTCGTGTTTAGTATTTTTCCTTTTTTTATTTCGATTTTTTCTTTCCTTCGTGGTTCTTCCTTTGTGTTACTTCGTGTCCTTTGTGGTAAATCTTTTAAATCATGGATAAAAATATAAGATTATCCATTAACCGCCTGCCGCAGCAGATCCTCCAGGAATATTCCATTCTGCATAACGGTCTTCTTCCAATCTGGTTTCAACCGGTCGAGCAGGAACGACTCGGCCATGCCGTAATTATAGAACCTGGTTTCGCTCGAGCCGGCCGGATTGCGTAGTTGGATAAGTTCCTGCGACCAGCGGCTGTTGAATTTCTTATACGACTTGAAATAAGGATCACCGGCCATTCCAGTGAGGGGCAAATATCCTGAAGTCTGGCTGGCGAGGCGGTAACTGTTGACCTCCACATACTTGGCCATCCCCTCTTCCCATTCCAACCAGCGTTCATAATCGATGAGAGTAGCATCAAGGTGGGCCGCAATCCGGCGTTCATCCCGCACCTGCAGGAACTGCCTCACAAAGTCCGCCGATTCGGCCTCGGTTTTGGCTTCCAGAGCCTTTGCCAATAGATCGGCCTCCTGCTTAAGCTGTCCCTTAAAGAATTCCGCAGCCGTCTCATACTGGTCCCCCAAACGATGAGCGGCTTCAGCCTGGATCAATCGCTGTGGTGCGACGCTTCGTTCGAATACGTGAAAATCCTCATGCAATACTCCGCCGATCTGGGTTTCGCTCGGTTGGATGAACAGCCGGTAGGGGAAGATCTGCTTGAGCGGCGTGGGAAAATGAGATCGAAAGGTGTCGATCAGGAAGACGTCGGCTTCGGTCTTGGTGGCCATGCTGGCGGCCCACACATCTCCCACCGGCATGGCGAAGTTCTGTGGGTCCACCGCCGCCTTGCGGTAATAGGGCTGCCCATTAAAAGTGTCCTGAGGAACAGAGTTCCATTCCAAAGGCGGTGTACCGGTATAGTCCACCAGGAATTCATACGCATGGTTCCACAGGATGATCGAGTTTTGGGTGACCGCCCAATCCGGCCAAAGAGCATTACCGAGCTTTGCCTTAATGTTCAAGGCTTCCGCCAAGCGAGCCTTATCCAGCGGTTCCAACCTGTCCGAAACTTGCGAATGCGGCAAACCAAAGTTGGTTAAGGCCGAGATGCCCCCGACCAACACAAAGATCCCCATGGTGACAATGACTGTCACCAGGCAGCCTCGCCTGCGATAGCCCTTCTTCTTTTCAGCCATCTACATTTCCTTTTTCATTAATTCTCTCATTGGCGGACCTGCGTGTCCGCCCTCTCCGGCTCTATTCCCTCACCACCATCGTGCGGGCCAAAATATCAAAACCGCGTTGTTTTTTTGGATTGAAAAAGATAAAGAGCACATCTATGGGAAAGATCTGGAAATAGAACGACAATCTCCGCAGGAGAGCTTGCCAGGCCCCCACCGGCAGCCCGTTCTCCGCACACACCCTCAGGTGCAACAACCGCTTGCCGAGGGTTTGACCGAAACGGGCTTCGCACAGGGGAAAATAGGCGATGATCATGGCAATGGCCGCATTGCCAATGACGACACCAAGCAAGAGCAGCCCGCCACTCCAAATAGCCCCCCAGGTTGTAAACTCATCCCCTTGAGCCAGGTTGGTAAGCAGCACGAAAACCCCTCCGAATAAACCGCCAATGACTACAATCAGGACCATGTCGATCAGAAAAGCCGCCGCCCTCGGCCAAAATCCGGCATAAACCAACGGGATCTCCGCCATGAATTCCGCCGCCACCTCCCGTGGATCCCCCATCCGCTCCACCAGGGAGGTCATATTCTCCCCCTCCGCCAATCCTTCCTGTAAGTGCGCCTTGAGATCGGCTTCGATGCGGGCACGCTCCGCCTCCGGCGCGTGGATGAGACTCATTACTTTATCGACATATTGATCCGATACATTTCGAGTGAGTGTGGTCATTTCATTTGCTTCCTTCCAATAACTTGTCGATCGCAGCCGTGAAATCCTTCCATTCCGACAGTCGGGCCTGCATATATTTCGCCCCCGTCCCGGTCAGGCCGTAATACTTGCGGGGGACGCCTCTTTCCAGGGTCTCCCAACGGGACTCTATATATCCGGCCTTTTCCAGGCGGTACAGGATCGGGTATAACGTCCCTTCCTTGATCCGGAAGAGGCTGCCGCCTTTTTTCTCGAGGGTGGAGGCGATCTCATAGCCGTACATCTGCCGCCCGGAGATCAAGTGAAGCAGGATCATCTCCAGTGTGCCGCGCTTTAACTCTTTATTGAAAGTCTCATTCTCTTCCATATACCTAGTCTCACAAAGTATTATATGACACTATCCTATTTTGTCAAGATTGAAAGCGTCCGGGCCTCGCCTCCCCTTCCCAGGCCTCACAGGTTTTTAAAAACCTGTGAGGCCTCCTTGTGAAAGTTTCTTTATCCAATATGATATTTGTTCTAATTTTGAGACTTTTATTATTTCTCCAAGGGGGGATTGACAAATGAAACTAACGTTCTATAATGAAATTATGAACCCTTCTCATTTCTCTTGCCTCTCGCCTGGCCACAATCCACCTCTTCTTCGTTTCTCCCCTTGCCTTGAAATGCTCACCTTCAAGGCACGTCCTGGAGCATTCTTCTCCAGAGCCGAACCCTTGCAGCGATTAACCGCCTCCTCCCCAATTCGGAGTGAATTGTTCCTCGAGTTGAACCTGAGGATCAATGCGCATGGGGCGCTTCCTGCGCCCACACGCCATATCGGCGTTATAAATCGCCGATATTCACTCCGAATTCAGAGGATTTCACAACTCTAAGGGCGGGTCTTCGTAACTCTTAGGAATGATTTCATGCCTGCAAATGCCATATCTCGCATCGTGCCATTACCTGAACAGTCCCGCTGGAGAGCGCGGGATAATAAACCCGCCCCTACCCGGCGGATCAACGCATCTCTCCCAAGGCAAATCCATGGATAATATCATTCGTTTATGGAAGCCCTGTTGTGTCCTCCTACAGGGTTCGATACCGCGGATCGAATTTTTTTCACCTCAACCAACATCTACCTTCATCATAATTTTGGCCGGAGGTATTTGAATATTCTTTGCGAAGTCCTGATACTTTTCAGGGGACCTCAAATTCAATTAAAAGTCCTACCTTTGACCTTTGACGTTCTACCATGCCTTTATTCGTTCCGCGAAAGAGACATATTAAGTGACTTTTATTCGCCATAGGCATCTGCCAACACGTTGTCCACGCCGACGTTTGACGTTTGACGTTCGACGGGCAAACCTGCCAACGTGCAAACGTGCAAACGAGTAAACGTGCAACCGTATTTCCCGACCCTCGACAATCCTTCTATTTGGTACAATTAACCCGATGGATTCATCTACCCCCAAACCCTCCCGCCTCGATATTCCCCTCCGCCGCTGGTTCCCTGCCAATATAGAGACTCTCCTCATTGTTCTGCTTATGCTGGCTGCGGTGGTATCGCGCTTCTATAACCTCGGCGCCATGACCATCACCTTCGACGAAGTCAACCATGTCACCCCGTCCGATAGCCTATATTTAGGCAAGGGTTATCAATACGACCCCATGAGTCATGGCCCGCTTCAGTTCCACATGATCAGCCTGTCTTACGCCTTGTTTGGCGACAATGATTTCACTACTCGCATTCCCGCCGCACTCTGCAGTATTGCCAGTATCGCCATCGCTCTCTTCGCCTTCAAACGTTATCTTGGCCGGCGGGGCGCTCTCATTGCCGGCCTTTTATTTCTGATCTCTCCGTTCATGCTATTTTATGGAAGATATGCCCGCAACGAGGCTTATATCGTCGTCTGGGGCTTATTGACTCTTTATTCCATTCTGCGTTACCTCGAGAGCGGCGAGGCCTGGATCCTGTTGCTGTTCACGCTGGTGAACGGCATCCATTTCACTGATAAAACCACTTCCTTTATGTACGCCGGGGAGGAGTTCCTCTTCCTCGCCGTCTATTTTATCGATCAATTGACTCGCCGGAAATGGCCTGATCAGAATCGCCGTAAGAATTTCTTCCTCGGATTGATCCTGATGATCCTTTTCTTCGGAGCCGGCCTGGCGCTCTATTTTACTCAAAAACCTCTCACTGGCTTGCCTGTTAAGATTGGACTGGCCGCACTGGCAGCTCTCGGAGCCGCCGCCCTGGTGTGGGTCGGGATACAGGTGGTCAAGGCGTTCGGTTGGGTGGAGCTTCGCTCCGTGCGCTCTCTCCAATTGATGATGTTGCTGGGTACTTTCATTCTGCCTTTGTTGGGCGCTATCCCGATCATTTCGTTCGGCAAAACCGCCCTGGATTATTCCACCGCCGGGATCGTCCGGGTGGTCCTGGTATCAGTCGGCCTCACTGCCATCGGAGTGGCGATCGGTCTTTTGTGGTTTGGGCGGAAATGGTTGTTGCACGCCGCCCTCTTTTTTATTCCCTTTATCATGTTCTACAGCACTTTCTTTACCAATATGCAGGGGCTTATGGGCGGCCTGGTAGGTGCGTTAAGCTATTGGCTGAATGCGAATGCCACTAACCGGGTCTACCAGCCCTATTTTTATTACGCCATCATTGAATTGCCCATGTACGAATTTTTACCCGTTCTCGGAACGGTGGCCGCAGTGGTGATCGCGATTGTAAAGAAACTCTGGCAATCTCAATCCGGAGCGCCTTTTACCTCGGCTCGAGGTGACGGCTGATACAGAGATGTTGGCTGATGCAGAGCCAGGCAAAAATTCCACAACTAAGACCCAAGTGGCGGAACCCTCGCCGGCCCCAACGCCGGTTCCAACTGTGGCCTTGTTAGTCTTTTGGTCGGCCAGTAGCCTGTTCATCTTTTCGATTGCCGGCGAAAAGGCCCCCTGGCTGACCGTTCATATTGCCTTGCCTCTTATCCTCGCAGCCGCCTGGGCCATGGGTTGGCTCATCGAGACGATCCCGTGGGGCCGACTGGCCTCCTGGAAATGGCGTAATTATCCCCGTGCCGCCGCGTTGGCTTTCTTCAGCGTGCTAGCTCTGATCACTGCCCGCTCAGCCTATAGAGCCGCTTACATTAATTACGATTACCCGATCGAATATCTCGTCTACGCCCACCATTCTCCTTATCCGAAGGTGGTCTTCAACGAGATCGAGGAGTTGTCCTATCGGATCACCGGCACGACCGATCTGGTGGTGGCCTATGATAATAATGTGCGCTATCCATATTGGTGGTACATGCGCCACTATCCGAACGTGATTGATTACGACACCAATCCAACAAATAATGTCCGCAATGCCCTGGTAATTGTAGGGAGTGACGAGAACAATTCCAAGTTGGTTTCAGTGGTGCGGAATAATTATTTTTCTTACAAATACCCGCGCATCTGGTGGGAGAATATGGATTTTTGGAATATGGACTGGAAGAATATCTCCAGCGAACGTAGTGCCGATCTGGCCGCCAAAGATCCCGGTGCCCCCGTGCCTCCCATGTCGATATTCGAGTACTTCAAGTATGTTTGGGGCCACATCTCTCCCTATTTCACTGATGCAAAAGTCCGCCATGCCGTCTGGGAGATCTGGTTCAACCGTGATTTCACGGCCTGGGCTACTTTGAAGCAAAGTGACAGCTACAGCCTCACCAATTGGGCTGGTGCTCAATATATGTACGAATACGTTCGCAAGGATATCGCCTCCAAACTTTGGCCTCTCGGTGCCGCTGCCCAGCCTCCGGTCCAGAACACGGATCCATACGAAGGCATCACCTCCCCGGCCAAACCCGATCAGACCCTCGGGTCGGGCGGTTCGGAGCCGGGCCAGTTTGCCTCGCCTCGCCAGATCGCCCTGGCAGGAGACAGCAGCCTGTACGTGGCCAACTCGCTCAACCACCGCATTCAGCATCTCTCTCCCGACGGGAAGGTCCTGCAGGTGTGGGGCTCCTTTGCAGATATATCCGTCGGTGCGGCTCCCGGGGGGACCTTCAACGAGCCCTGGGGTGTGGCCGTGGGTCCGGATGGGTCCGTCTATGTGTCCGACACCTGGAACTACCGCATCCAGAAATTCACGTCCACCGGCAAGTTCGTGACCATGTGGGGCAGCGGACCCGCCATTGGCCCGGATGGGCTGTATGGACCGAGGGGGATCGCCGTGGATGGGCAGGGGCGGGTGTTTGTGGCCGACACGGGCAACAAGCGCATTGTCATCTATGATGGGGAGGGGAAGTACCTGGGCGAGTTCGGGAGTGGGGGCGTGCAGTTGGGCCAGTTGGATGAGCCGGTGGATGTGGCCATCGACCGGAATGGGAAGGTCTATGTGACCGACACATGGAACCAGCGGGTGCAGGTGTTCACGCCGGATGCGAGTGGGCTGGTGTACACGGCGGAAGCGGAGTGGCCTGTGGAGGGCTGGTACGGGAACTCGCTGGAGAACAAACCCTTCATCACGGTGGATGAGCAGGCGAACGTGTTGGTGACGGATCCGGAGTTGTGCCGGGTGATCGAGTTCAAGGGGGGCAGTGGGCAGCCGGAGCGGGTGTGGGACGGGTGCGGTGCGGGTGGGTTTGCTTTGCCGAGTGGGTTGGTGAGTGATGGGGTGGGTGGTGTGTGGGTGAGTGATGCTCGCAACGGCACCCTGGTCCACTTCAAAGCCCAACTCCCCTAATATTGGAGTCCAATATCTTTGCGTAGCACCCTGTGGGCCAGATATTGGAGTGCAGGCTTCAGCCTGCGAGTCACTATTTGCAAAAAACCTTATCCGCGTGAAAAAGGCGTCGCGGTCTTAGCATCGGCTGGACAACCTCTCCTTGTCCCTAAGACATATCGATCCAGCCGGATTTTGCGAATCACCCTTAATACTTGATAAGTCACCATCATTTGGAATACACCCTTTGATACAATAGGCGGGATGTCGCCATCCACCGAAAAGACCTCCATTCTCGATATCCCCCTCAAGCGTTGGTTTCCTGCGAACCTGGAAACCCTGCTGATCGTTCTCCTTTTGTTGGCCGCGTTCGTCTCCCGCCTCTACGGCCTGGGAGACCGGACCGTCAGCCATGATGAGGTCAACCACGTAACCCCGGCCTATAGCCTATATACCGGCAATGGCTACCTGTACGATCCCTTAAGCCATGGGCCGCTCCAATTCCACATGATGGCCTTTTCCTATGCCTTGTTCGGGGATAACGATTTCACCACCCGAATCCCTGCGGCTGTCTTCAGCATCACTGCCATTATCCTGGCAGTGTTTGCTTTCAGGCGTTTTCTCGGCCGTGCCGGCGCTTTCATAGCCGGCCTGTTATTTCTCATTTCGCCTCTGAACCTCTTCTATGGTCGTTACGAGCGGAATGAGGCTTTTATCGTAGTCTGGGGGTTGCTGATCCTGTATTCCATTCTGCGTTATCTCGAACACGGCGAGACCTGGGTCCTTTTCCTATTTACTCTCGCAAATGCGTTCCACTTTACAGATAAAGCCACCTCGTACATGTTTGCCGCCGAAGAATTCATCTTTCTGGCAGCGTATTTCCTCCATCGGCTGAGCCGGCGGGACTGGCCTCTTCCCCAGCCGCGCCGGACATTCTTCTTCGCGCTCCTGCTAAGTGTCATTTTGTTTTTCGGCGCAACCGGGCTGTATCTCACCCATAAACCGCTGACAAGTCTGCTTATGAAAATTCCCATCGCCGTTCTGGCGGTGGCCGGAGTTGGCGCCCTGGTTTGGGCCGGGGTGGAATTGGTCAAGGCCTTCGGGTGGGCAGATCTGCGTACCGACCGGCCTCTCCGCTTGATCATGTTGCTGGGCACTTTTATCCTGCCCCTCATGGGCGCTCTGCCCATTCAACTGTTGGGCTTTACTCCATTGGATTACACCTCCCAAGGCCTCCTCCGGATCGCGATTGCGGCAGGGCTCCTCGGCGCCATTGCCGTGGCGGTTGGCCTGGCCTGGTTTGGGCGCAAATGGCTGTATTTTGCTGCCGTCTTTTTTACCCCGTTTGTCATTCTCTACAGTACTTTCTTTACATCTCCCAATGGCATAGCCGGAGGTTTGGTCGGCGCCCTTAGTTACTGGACTGTCCAACAAGGTGTAGCCCGGGGTGGACAGCCCTTATATTATTACGCCTTTCTGTTGATCCCGGTGTATGAGTTCCTCCCAGCTCTGGGGACTATCGTGGCTGCCGGCATTGCAACCAGAAAGAAACTCTGGCAATCGCAAGCCGGCCGGCCGTTTACCTCCGCCCGAGTGATGGCTGGTTTAGAAATGTTGCCTGATGCCGAGACAACGACCAATAAAGAGATATTGACGGATGTAGAACCAGGACCCACTTCAACAGTCCAAGTGCAAGTGCTGGAGCCCGCGCCGGGTCCAACGCCGGTTCCGATCGCGGCTCTCTTCGTCTACTGGTCGATCAGCAGTCTGGCGGTCTTTACTTATGCCGGCGAAAAGATGCCCTGGCTTACCATCCATATTGCACTTCCAATGATCCTCTCCGCCGCCTGGGCCATTGGTTGGATGGTTGAGACGGTTCCGTGGGGCAGCCTGGCCCGTTGGACTCTCCGCAATTTCGCCCGCGGAGTCGCCCTGGCTGGATTCCTCCTGCTGGGCCTCCTGACGGCCCGGGCCGCTTATCGGGCTGCCTTTATCAATTATGATTACCCTCTCGAATACCTGGTCTATGCTCATGCCGCTCCGGACCCGAAGGTTTTATACAATGAGATCCAGGAGTTGTCCTATCGGATCACCGGCACGACCGATCTGGTTGTGGCCTACGATAATGATGTGCGCTATCCATATTGGTGGTATCTACGCCGCTATCCGAACCGCCTGGACTTCGATGTAAATCCTACTACCGCCGAACGGAATGCCGTAGTGATTGGCGTGAGCGACGGTACCCTCTCCAAGATAATGCCGGTGGTAAAGGATAATTACTACGAGTATAACGGCATGCGCTTGTGGTGGCCGAACATGGATTATTGGAGCCTGAAGTGGGAAGATATTGCCTCCGAACGGAATCTCGACTTTTCCAGTAAAAATCCCGATAAACCCGTCCCGCCGATGACCGTGTTCGAATATGTGAAGTATGCCTGGCCCCATATTCGCCCCTTCTTCACCGATGCGAAGACCCGTTATGCCGTCTGGCAGATCTGGTTCAACCGGGACTACACCGCCTGGGGCATACTGAAGAATAATCCCGCCGTCTATACTCTCAAAGATTGGGGCGTCTCCAACCGCCTTCATTACTTTATCCGTAAAGATATTACCAATTTGCTCTGGCCGTTGGGAGCGCCGCTTGCTCCTCCCATTCAGAACACGGATCCATACGAAGGCATTACCTCCCCGGCCAAACCCGATCAGACCCTCGGGTCAGGCGGTTCGGAGCCGGGCCAGTTTGCCTCGCCTCGCCAGATCGCCCTGGCAGGAGACGGCAGCCTGTACGTGGCCAACTCGCTCAACCACCGCATTCAGCATCTCTCTCCCGAAGGGAAGGTCCTGCAGGTGTGGGGCTCCTTTGCAGATATATCCGTCGGTGCGGCTCCCGGGGGGACCTTCAACGAGCCCTGGGGTGTGGCCGTGGGTCCGGATGGGTCCGTCTATGTGTCCGACACCTGGAACTACCGCATCCAGAAATTCACGTCCACCGGCAAGTTCGTGACCATGTGGGGCAGCGGACCCGCCATTGGCCCGGATGGGCTGTATGGACCGAGGGGGATCACCGTGGATGGGCAGGGGCGGGTGTTTGTGGCCGACACGGGCAACAAGCGCATTGTCATCTATGATGGGGAGGGGAAGTACCTGGGCGAGTTCGGGAGTGGGGGCGTGCAGTTGGGCCAGTTGGATGAGCCGGTGGATGTGGCCATCGACCGGAATGGGAAGGTCTATGTGACCGACACGTGGAACCAGCGGGTGCAGGTGTTCACGCCGGATGCGAGTGGGCTGGTGTACACGGCGGAAGCGGAGTGGCCTGTGGAGGGCTGGTACGGGAACTCGCTGGAGAACAAGCCCTTCATCACGGTGGATGAGCAGGCGAACGTGTTGGTGACGGATCCGGAGTTGTGCCGGGTGATCGAGTTCAAGGGGGGCAGTGGGCAGCCGGAGCGGGTGTGGGACGGGTGCGGTGCGGGTGGGTTTGCTTTGCCGAGTGGGTTGGTGAGTGATGGGGTGGGTGGTGTGTGGGTGAGTGATGCCCGCAACGGCACCCTGGTCCACTTCAAAGCCCAACTCCCCTAATATTGGAGTCCAATATCTTTGCGTAGCACCCTGTGGCCGATATTGGAGTGCAGGCTCATGCCCCGTAGCGGAGCGGAGTGGGTTGCGTAGCACCCTGCGGGTCAGCCTGCCAGTCAGATTTTGCCGAGCGTCCAGCGGGTTGGCCGAAACCGGTCACGTGATTTCCTTGCGAAGGTTTGTCTTGTCAGCAGCCAAGGTTAGGCAAGGGTTCTTGAAAGTAGCACCTCATTTCGAAAAGAACCTTCGCAAGACCGCTGAGAGAATTACTAAAGCCCTCAGGCGTCCTGCCCTTCCACATCTGTTGTAGAAAAATGTTTAATTTCTTCAGCCAGGGTGTAGCCAGCTTCCCCCAAACCAATTTCACCATCAATCCTGCCCTCCAAAAGGAAACTGCTGCCATTCCGTGAGCCAGCACCGCGAAGAAAGGCGGTGTCTCGTTCGTGTAATATATCCAACATTGACGGGTGGTGCCCCATCGCTCCAGGAAATACCCTAGCGCCGATCCGGCGATAAAGATCAAGACCGCATAGCGGTGATCTGTTGGAGTGAGAATCAACAAGGCTACCAACAGCAGCGCCATGATGGTAAACGATTTCCCAAAGGTTGGTGCCACAAAATTCAGCATCAACCCGAAGAACCCGAGAAAGATCAACCAATATAGGATTTTGTATATCAAGTTCTCAAAAGGGTTACCTTCATGGGCATTTGAGTCCTTCGTGATAAACCTCCTTATCCCCCATCTCATGAACCTCGTGATCCGATCTATTGATAAGGTTGCGATCGGCCAGGCCGGGATGATCCAGAGCGGGGGCCGCTCGGCAGTATAGTAATGCCACAGGTTGGTTTGGGTTCCCCACGATTCGATGACCAGTCCTCCCACCGTGGCGACAAACACGATCAATGCATCCCTGCGCAGGTTGGCATGGGCCATGATGGTCAGGCTCATGAAAGTGAATATACCCAACAGCAGCCAATCCATATAATTCCACCACGGCCCGCCCCAGTTGATATAAGACAGTACTTCTTCCGCTAACGGCCACCAGATGTAAATGATAAGAAGAACGACCAGTAAGAATCCACCCAAAAGGAAACTGCTGGAGCGTGACCATCCAAATAACGCTAATATGCGCCGGAAAGGCGAGATCCGTTGGGCCGGTGCGGACATGGGCGCATTATAATGGACTATCCGCTGTTTTTTCTCTTAACACCGTGGCATTATCGATATTGCAAAAAGAGAAATTTCTTGAATATGAAAGGATGGGAAAATGACCTCTAAAATCCTGCGCTGGGGATTTCTAAGCACAGCTAATATCAATAAAGCTCTTTACGGGCCGCTGCATGTTTCCAAGCGCAATCGGTTGTTGGCAGTGGGGAGCCGTTCGCAGGAAAAAGCCGATGCCTACGCCAGGGAGTGGAAGATCGAGCGTGCTTACGGTTCCTATGAAGCCCTCCTGGCTGACCCGGATATTGATGTCATCTACAATCCATTGCCCAACCATCTGCATGCCGAATGGACCATCAAGGCTATGCAAGCCGGGAAACATGTCCTTTGCGAAAAACCCTTTGCATTGACTACGGCGGATGTGGATGCCATGGTCGCCGCTTCCCAAAAATATGACCGCGTTTTGGCAGAGGCGTTCATGTATCGCACCCATCCGCAGACCTTGAAAGTGCAGGAAATCCTTGCCGGCGGCGCTCTTGGCCGTATTCGCATCGTCCGCGGCTCGTACACGTATAGCATGTCGACGACAGCCGACATACGCTTGATCCCGGAGATGGGCGGCGGGGCGTTATGGGATATCGGTTGTTATCCTTTGAGCTATGCCCGCCTGGTTCTCGGGACCGAACCGCTGGAAGTGTTTGGTTGGCAGATCCTTGGCTCGACCGGTGTGGATGAAACCTTCGTTGCCCAAATGCATTTCCCCGATGATGTATTTGTCCAGATCGATTGCAGTTTTCGAATCCCTTACCACACCTTCATGGAAATCGTTGGGGATAAGGGTACCTTGAATATTTCCCATCCTTATAATCCGGAAGCAACCGAGAATCTTTATCTCACTATTGATAATAAAACCAAACCAATAATGGTGAAGGGGCCCGGTACATATCTTAGCGAGGTGGAAGATATGGCCGATGCAATTTTGTTGAATAAACCGCCGCGGATGAGCCTGGCTGATAGCCGGGCGGAAATTGCCGCGACTTTGGCCTTGTTCGAATCAACCCGGACTGGCAAGCCGGTGGTATTGGGTTGATCTTTCAGCGATAAACTTCCGGATTGACGCAGTTAGGCAGCCTATCCCCTTTCAACCCGGCAAGCAAATTCTCGGCCGCCATGAAGGACATCTTTTCCCGCGTTTGAACACTGGCAGAGGCAATATGGGGGACTACGATGCAGTTTTCCAGAGTGAGCAATGGGCTATCTTTTGGTAGCGGTTCAGGGTCGGTCACATCCAGGGCCGCGGCAAAGATTCGCTTCGAATTGAGGGCATTATAGAGCGCGGTTGGATCCACCACCGGGCCGCGAGATGTGTTGACCAATACCACAGTCGGTTTCATTTTTTCGATAGCAGTTGAATTGATCAAACCCCTGGTCTCCTCGGTCAGTGGACAATGCAATGAGATGAAATCCGATTGAGCCAGGAGTGTGTCAAGGTCCACCTGGGTTGCAGCTACCCCAGGCTCAACCGGCGGTTGGCCGGGTTCTGTAAAAATGATTCGCATTCCAAAACCGTTGGCACGGTGTGCAACCGCCCGACCGATCCTTCCAAAGCCGATGATTCCCAAGGTGGCCTCTCGCAGGTCCGCACCAAGCATGAAACCCGGTCCCCACGTTTTCCATTTGCCTTTTTTCACCAACCTGTCACCTTCCACCACCCGCCTGGCTGCCGCCAGCAAAAGGGCAAAAGTCAGATCGGCGGTGGCGTCGGTTAGAACCCCGGAGTGTTTCCTACCGGGATTCCACGTGCAGTCGCCGCCGCGAGATCCACATTATCTACGCCAACGGAATAGCTACTGATGACCTTCAATTCAGGACCGGCTGCGTTTATCACATCTTCATCGATCCGATCTGTCAGGAGGCAGAGTAACCCCTCTACACCTCTGACTCTCTTGAGTATTTCATTGTGTGAAGGGGGCAGTTCATCCGGCCAGGTATCTGCCTGGCAGTAATGCTTCTATTAATTTCATACCGCTTTCAAGGATGCGGCGGGTAAGAAAAACTTTAAACTTGTCCATGAATTAATGCTATCATACCAATATGGTTTCTGCAGAGTCATTCTGGACCTATAGCCTCCGAAATTCTCCTCATGGCGAGGCCATTACCCGCATCCTTGCCGCAGCCATCCGGGCAGTCGAACCCGGTGAGATATTGAACCGTGCGCTTCTGCGGGAAGGGAACCGGTTGACTATTTCCGGACACAGCTATGATTTGAACTAATTTCGGAAAGTGTACTTTCTAGGTCTTGGAAAAGCCTCCCTTCCTATGGCAGAATGGCTGGTTCAGATCTTGGGGGATCATCTTTCAACCGGCCTTGTGATCACCAAACATTTACCTCCAGCAGCCTCTATCGAACCCCTGTCGTTGAAGGTCCATGGTCCATTGTTTGTGATTCAAGGTGATCATCCAATTCCCGCTGATCATAGTCTGGCGGCAGGGAAAAAAGTTCTCGAATTTCTATCCGGCCTTGCAAGAACAGGATTTGCTCATTTGCCTGATCTCGGGAGGAGGGTCAGCGTTGGTGGCTGCTCCACTACCAGGCCTATCATTGTCAGATTTGCAAGCTGGTCACCTCGCAGATTATTGAGATGTGGTGCCACAATAGAGGAGATCAATACCATCCGCCGCCGCCTGGATCTTTTAAAAGGCGGGGGAATAACCAAAATCTCCAATCAGGCCACTGTGGTAAGCTTGATCATCTCGGATGTGATCGGTAACCCACTGGAAGCTATTGCTTCCGGTCCGACTGTGCCTGATCCAACCACCCGCAGCGAGATGCTTGCCGTGATCGAAAAGTATTCATTGCGCGAGGTTTTGCCTTCGGAGATAATCCTTTCCCTGGAAAAGTATCTGAGACTCCCAAGGCCGGCGATCCAATTTTTGATAAAGTTCAAAATGTAATTGTGGGAAGCAATCTTGTAGCTGCCCAATCTGCCCTTAAACAGGCCTCAGAGGAAGGTTTCCATCCTTATCTCCTCCAGACTGACCTGCAGGGGGAAGCGCGTCAGGCAGGTTTTCAATTATCCACTTTTCTGCGGCAAACGAAAAAAAGTAATTCACCCGTACCGGCTCCTGCATGCATCGTGGTCGGTGGTGAAACTACGGTAATAGTGAAGGGAAAAGGTCTGGGCGGGCGAAACACCGAGCTAGCCCTGGCTGCAGTCAGTGAATTGGCGGGTTTCCCAGATGTAATGCTGGTGACCCTCGCCAGTGATGGTGAAGATGGCCTGACGGACGCGGCCGGCGCCGTGGTAATGGAAAGGTCTTTCCATAGGGCAGCGGAATTAGGCTTACAGCCTTGGCCTTTCCTTGAGCAAAACGATTTTTACAATTTTTTTCTTCCTCTGGAAGACTTGCTCAAACCAGGTCCCACTGGAACCAATGTTAATGACCTGGTCTTTTTATTTACCTTTTAAACATATCGAATATCCTCTTCATAAGAATAAAGAGGATATTCGATTTCCAAAATTTCCAACACTCTTTGTTGAATCCTTACTTTATCCGGCGGCGGTGTCTTAGCTCATCCCTTAAGATCATATTCAAAAAGCCACCGACAACCGTAGTCACCAGCGCTCCGAGGAAGGCGCTCCAAAACCAGGGGTCTGCAAGTGTGAATCCAATATTGAACTGGTTGCCGATCCAGCCCGTGAGGGCAAAGAGGAGTGTATTGATGACAAGGGTGAACAATCCCAGCGTCAGGATGATCAGCAGGCAGGAGATGGCTTTGAATGGGGGTCTAAGGATGGCATTGACCAATCCAAAGATCAAGGCCAGCCAGATGATATCGATCCAGTTCCCATGGTAAATAATGTATTTTGGCAGCAGAATGATGGCTACATAGAGTGCCACAGTATTGATTGCCCAGCGTATGATGAATCTCATTAGAGCCTCCTATGAGTCATTTACGTGATTCTCATCTTTAAGTTTCATCCATAACAGTGTTCGATAAGAACGAAATCCGGCTTGCTCCAAAGCATGAATGGATTGCCCTGCCGGGAAATCCATTGTCAGGCCTTGCCTCCAAGCAAGCTCCACCCTTGCATGGATCAGGAGGGCTTCCAGGGCGTCTTCGTCCAATCCTTCCGGTACGGCAGCCCAGAGCCGGTCATTTTGACCTGCCATGGCTTGCCAGCTTAAAAAGGCAGATGCATTTCCTTGGACCTTGGCAACCCAATGGCGTAAGTGGTAATCCATCATAAAACGATATAAGGAGGCGGCCAATCCGGGCCTGAACGATTTCCACGGCATGGGTTGGTACCAGCTCATGAATTCAGGATATATGCGTTCCAGCCATTCTTTTTGGATAGGCCAGTCTCGTGTATGGCGTTTTAAGATCTTTATGGAGGTCCCAGAGGAGATATTTCTGTCCGGTCGAGCCTGCCAGGTGGTTCTACGAACAATTTCCTTAAAACCCAGGTTGGCATAGATGCGGATGGCGCCGGGATTGTCATCCCTGACGTGCAACCACGTTTCGCTGGCGTGACGGGCACGGGCATGGTAGATGGCAGCAATTGTGAGCGCCCGTCCAATACCTCTCCGCCGGTGGTCGGGATGGGTAGCCACATTGGCAATCAAATAAATCTTCTTATGCTTGTAACGATGAGGAATCAGGCTGACATTCCCGATGATTTGTTCGTTTTCTTCCCATACATAGCCTGAAAGCGGCATGGAAGCAGTCTCGACAGCATTGGAAGCCCAACGGAGGAAGGTATTATCCCTTCCGGCCCGGCGCATCTGCTGGAGATAGCTGCGGCCCTCAGAATCCATAGTGCTTGCGAAGCATTTCTCGATCAAATCTGCAACGTTAGGGAGGTCTCGCAAAATATTGAGTGGTCGAAGCTGAGGAACCTCTTTCAGGATAGGAATTGTAATTGCAGCCATGACTTATATTATAGCGGATTCGGCTTGCGTTCCGGCAGGAATTCGGTAAAATGAAGAAAAGACTCTAACGCTATTCTAACAAGATATATTCAAATTGGAGAGATGTGGTTTGATATAATTCGCCGCAATTAGGTTGTAAGGGCCCTCCTGGGAAGCCTGAAAGGAGGAGCCTTTACAACATTTGAAAGGAATGCAACCCTATGATGCGATTTGATCGCTTTACCGAGAGAGCCCAGGAGGCCGCCCAGCGTGCCGCTGAGATAATCGCCCGGTATGGCCATAATCAGATTGATACGGAGCACATTCTCCTGGCGCTTATAGAGCAGCCAGGCGGTGTGATTCCCCAAATTCTTGAAATGTTGAATATTAATGCTCAAGCGTTGACCGAGCGCCTTGACCAAACCTTACGGATGACTCCCAAGGCGAATATCTTTGGCGGAGGAGCCGGCCAGATTTTTATCACCCCACGGGTGAAGCGGATTATAGATTTGGCCAATGAAGAAGCAAACCGCCTGAAAGATGAATATATCTCCACGGAACATATTTTCCTGGCAATTATGAGCGAGAGGAATACTTCTGCAGCTCGTATATTGGAGAGCGCCGGCTTGACCCGTGACCGTGTCCTGGATGCCATCCAGCAACTTCGTGGTGGTCAGCGAGTCACCGATCCGCAGGCGGAAACACGCTACCGGACTCTTGAAAAATATTCACGAGATCTAACTCAAATGGCCCGGGAAGGTAAATTGGACCCTGTCATAGGTCGCGATAATGAGATCATGCGCGTGATCCAGATCCTTTCCCGCCGGACAAAAAATAATCCAGTTCTGATCGGTGAGGCCGGTGTAGGCAAGACGGCTATCGTCGAGGGCCTGGCCCAGAAGATCGCCACGAATGATGTGCCGGAGATTTTGTCCGGTAAGCGGGTGGTATCCCTGGACCTGGGTGCCATGATTGCCGGCAGCCGGTTCCGGGGTGAGTTTGAGGAACGGTTGAAATCGGCCATTGAAGAAGTCCAGCGCGCTGCCGGCGAAGTTATTCTGATGATTGATGAGTTACATACCGTTGTAGGTGCAGGGGCAGCCCAGGGTGCCATGGATGCCTCCAATATGCTTAAACCGGCTTTGGCTCGAGGTGACTTGCAGTGCATCGGTGCAACAACTCTGGATGAATACCATAAATATATTGAAAAGGATGCTGCCCTGGAGCGGCGGTTTGCTCCAGTGTATGTAGAAGAACCGAGCGTTGACGATACCATCAAAATGTTGATGGGTTTGCGGGATCGATATGAAGCCCATCATAAAGTGACCTTCTCGGATGAAGCCCTGGTGGCTGCGGCCAAGTTCTCCGATCGCTATGTGACCGACCGGCATTTGCCTGACAAAGCAATTGACCTGATGGATGAAGCAGCTGCGAAACTACGCGTGGCGTTATACTCCTTACCCAGTGAATTGAAAGAACAAAAGAACGAAATCGATAAACTGCGGGCAGAAGAAGAGCAGGCCGGCGTGGAACGCGATTACGAGCGTGCAGCTCAGAAAAAAGCCGAGCGTTTACGCCTGGAACAAGAATTCGCCTCCAAGCGAGATAAATGGGAATCCGAACATCACCTTGATGAGGTGGTGGATGTCAATGATATCGCCGAAGTTGTCCATCAATGGACCGGCATTCCCTTGAGCCAAATGATGGAGAGTGAATCTCAGAAGCTCTTGCACATGGAAGAACGCTTGCATGAACGCATCATTGGACAGGATGAAGCCATCCATGCCATCTCCGATGCCATCCGGCGAGCTCGCTCTGGTTTGAAAGACCCCGCCCGTCCCATTGGTTCCTTTATTTTTATTGGACCTTCGGGCGTTGGTAAGACTGAATTAGCCAAGGCATTGGCTTGGTTCCTGTTCGATGATGAAGAAGCGCTGGTGCGGATCGATATGTCCGAATACCGTGAACAGCATACCGTCTCCCGCTTGTTTGGGGCGCCGCCAGGATATGTCGGATATGAAGAAGGCGGCCAATTGACTGAGGCCGTCCGTCGCCGCCCATATAGAGTCCTGCTGTTCGATGAAATCGAAAAAGCGCATCCTGAAGTCTGGAACGCTTTGTTGCAGATCCTGGACGACGGCCGCATGACCGATGGACAGGGAAACGTGGTCGACTTCCGCAACACGGTACTCATAATGACCTCCAACTTGGGGACGGAATATGTCCGCAAGGGCGGTACTCTTGGTTTCCTACCTCCAACAGAGACCAATGAAGACCGGGAGGCACATGACAAAGTTGAAAAGGCGTTGAAGGGAACGTTCCGTCCGGAATTCCTCAACCGTATCGATGAGATCATTATGTTCTCACCTTTAAGCATCGCCGATATGGAGCAAATTGTTGCCCTGCAGATGAAGGAAATCCAGGATCGATTGAATGAGTATGGGGTCAAAGTGGAACTTACCGAGGCTTCGCGCAAATGGTTGGCAAAGACCGGTTATGACAAGGCCTTCGGTGCCCGACCATTACGCCGGGCCTTGCAGAAATTTGTGGAAAGTCCGCTATCCATCGCCTTGCTTAGCGGCGAGATTCCTACTGGCGCCTCCATCACCGCCCATGTAAAACCTGATGAAACCGGCCTGGAATTCAAGGCCAAAGGTGGCAAGAAAACGGAAGTCAGGCAGTTGGAAAGAAGCGAAAAATAATAATAGGGCGGGCATAATGCCCGCCCTATTTCATATGTCAGGGCTCGTTTCTCTAATTTCAGGTATTACGATAAAGATCTTTTTCTACAATGTAAGCATATACTTTGGCCGGTAAATAATAACGGAAAGGCCGGCCGGTTGCAACCCAATTCCGGATGTCATGAGCAGCAATATCCAACAGGGGGGCGTTCATATAGAGGACTTTTTTAGTTATTCCAGGAATTTTCGTCTCGAGAAATTGCAGGTCTATGGCATCCCCGGGCCGGCGCAATACACCGATGGCATCGCAAGCCTCCACAAACCCAACCGGATTGTGCCAGGCGGGAAGATCTCCTAGAGAGTCTCCACCCATGAGATAGGTTAGTCTTGCCCTGGGAAATTGGCTTGCAATAATCTTGACTGTATCCACGGCATAGTGGGGTCCAGGGCGATCGATATCCGCCCGAGACAACTCGAAACCGGACAATTCTTCCAGGGCCAGGTTGACCATTGCCAACCGATGGGACAGGCTGGTCACCGCTTTATTCTTTTTATGGGGTGGATCCGAGGTCAGTACCCACAGCAAGCGGTCCAACTTAAATTCCGCTTGAGCTTCCGCTGCCAGGATTAAATGGCCGATATGAGGTGGATCAAATGTCCCGCCGAATATCCCAATCGATGGCATGGGTAAAGTATACCAGCCTTGCGTCCACACAAAATCTAAATAACTTGTTCATGCAAAGTTCATCTTGCCCTTTTATACTAATTCGGACAATGATAAAGGAGAAATTGATATGAGAACAGTCTGGAAATGGATTATAGGTATCGTAGTTGTATTGGTGGTTTTGGCAGCCGTGGGGACTGGTGTATGGGTATTACGCGGTCGCTTTGCTGCCATGCCGCGGATTGTTCAGGTAAATCCGCCTAATAATCAGAACCCAAATACTCCAAACGTACCTAATACACCGAATGGACAACCCCCATTTTATGGCCAGGGTCCCTATAGGCAGGGTCCCTATGGGATGATGCCTTATGGTAGACGAGGCCAGCCCATGATGGGCGGCCGAGGGTTTGGCTTTGGGATTGCGCCTATAGCTGCGATCGTCGGCTTTTTATTCTTCGCCGGATTTATCGTCCTGCTTGTACTGGGTATTGTCTGGTTGGTCAGGAGCCAATCCAGGCGAACGGTAGTTGCCGCCACAAATATGGCTGCAGCGGTACCACCTGTCTCAACCGCGGTGACCACCCATGCGTGTAAGAACTGCGGTCAGCCAATTCAGGATGGATTTGCCTATTGTCCAAATTGCGGCGCACAACAGTAATAATTACAGAATTGGTCGGTTTGGAAAATCAGCCCTCGGAAGACTCTCTCCGAGGGCTGATTTTTGTTTGTTAATGGAATTATTCAGGTTTCTATTTTGCTTCTATTTAGCCTTCTTTGGTTCGGCCATCTCCTGACGAACCGTGCTGAGCAGACTCTCGGCCTTGAGTTCGTTGAGGGTATAGCAGGGAGATTCGAGGTGATCGGCCAGCGCCTGGGCCAGGCCCTGATCGAAGGAGGCGTGCTCCATGTTAATGACTATCGTGCGGAAATTCCGGTGGGCGATCTGTTCGGCGAATTGGTAGGCTTCTTCCTGCGGCGGCATGACCCCGATAGAGACGTTCCCGGCCCCATCCGTCAGGACGATAAGCAAGGGTTCCACATCCGGATGGATGAGCTGTTCCTGGGTCAGGATCTCGTAGGCCATCAACATACCGGCCGAGAGAGGCGTCTTGCCACCGACGGGGATATCCGCCAGCGCTTTTTGGGCTAGAGTGATGGAGTTGGTCGGCGGGAGGATCAGGGTAGCCCGGTCCTTTTGAAAGACGATCAACCCGACCCGGTCACGACGCTGGTAAGCATCCGTGAGGAGGGAAAGGATGGCGCCTTTGGTGGCGGCCATACGCTCGGCGACGGCCATGGACCAGGATGCATCCACCAGGAAGAGGATCAGGTTGGCGGCTTTTTTCACACGAACCTTGCGCTGGAGGTCACTCTTCCGGATGGCAAAGGCAACTTCTTTACGCTGCTCGGTTCGCTGGGTTTGAAAAGGAGCGGCCGCCCGTAAAGTGGCATCGAAAGCGACGTCATCGGTCTTGCCGTTGGCGGGCCGGGATTGAATATAGCGGCCGCGCTTGCGCTCGGTATGCGTCCGTGAACGGCGGCCCGAATGCTGGCGGGTTAATTTATCCAGAGGGGTATCGAGTTTGCGGGGTTCGAAGGTCTCGCCGACCTTCACCTTTTTGCCGCCGTCCCACCAATGGGCATCCTCCGGGCCGAAGACCTTTTGTTGAGGCGAAGGTTCTGCATCCGGAGGCTGGTCGGGGTTATCCTGTTCGCCGGGTTCAGTTATGACTTTTTTTTTACCGACTCGGCTTCAGCTTCTTTTTCTTTGGTTTCAGAAGGCTCGCCGTCGGCGGTGGAACCCTGCAACTGCTCGATCCGTTCCTGCAGTTGCTCGGGAGTGATCTCGGCCTGGTGGAAGGGACCGTGTTTGATGCGGTGAGGCAGGGCTAATTCGGCGGCCAGGGCAATATCACGGTCGGTGATGGAGGTGCGGTTCTCGAAGGCGGCATGGGCACGGGCGGCTTTGAGGATAACCAGGTCGGCCCGATGACCGTCCACATTCAAAGAAGCCGTCAACGCGGCGATCGAGAGAAGATCCCGGCGAGTATAGCTGACTGCATCGACCATAGTGCGGGCCTTGGCGATCAGGCGGCTGAGCTTATCCTCATGCGGCTGCCATTGGGCCCGGAAGGCTTCGGGGTTCGGATTCGAAGGCGAGGTTATTTTCAATGATCTGAACCCGGTCGCGGGCATCGCGGATACCGATGATATCGACGGATAAGGCAAAACGGTCCAGTAACTGCGGGCGGAGGTCGCCTTCCTCAGGGTTCATCGTTCCGACCAGGATGAAGCGGGCAGGATGGGTGAAGGAAATGCCTTCCCTTTCGACAATGTTCATGCCCATGGCGGCGGAATCGAGCAATACATCCACTACATGGTCGTCCAGCAGGTTGACTTCATCGATATAAAGCAGCCCACGGTTGGCCGCAGCCAGGACACCGGCTTCGAAGTGACGCTCGCCCTTTTGGATGGCTTTCTCAATATCAAGCGTACCGACCACCCGGTCTTCCGTAGCGGAAACTGGCAGGTTGATAAAGGGAATGGGTTTTTCATCGACGGGTAGGGGTTCGCCCGAGGAAGCCCGTTCCCGGCATTCGGTACACCAGGAAGTAGGCTGATCGGGATCGCAGCCAAAGCGACAATTCCGCACCACCCTAACCTTGGGCAGCAATGCTGCCAGGGCGCGGGCTGCGGTGGATTTGGCGGTACCGCGCTCGCCGCGGATCAAAACTCCGCCGATGCGGGGGTCGACTGCGTTCAGAATCAGGGCCCGGCGCATGCGCTCTTGTCCAACGATGGCTGTGAATGGATAAATAGCTGGCATGTTTTCTCCGGCGGGGATTATACTGCGTTTCCGGGGATATAATGAAAAATCCTCGTAAAATTTTTGAAGATCTCTTAAGTTAGGAAAGAAGGAGCCTCCATGGCAGAAATCATAACCGGTCTTACCGGCGAAATCGAGCACCTGGTGACCGATCAGGATACCGCCTCCCGTTGGGGCAGCGGGCTTGTACCCGTCTTTTCCACACCTTCCCTGGTGGGTTTAATGGAATCGGCGGCGGTAAAGGCGTTGGAAGGACGGCTTCCATCCGGACAAACCACAGTAGGCGCTCGCATCGATGTACGTCATCTGGCAGCCACGCCGGTGGGAATGAAAGTCCACGCTAAGGCCGAATTGACGGCGGTGGAGGGTCGCAAATTGATTTTCAAGGTACAGGCCTGGGATGAGGCCGAGCTGATCGGCGAAGCCGATCATGAACGGTACGTGATAGACGAAGCCAGGTTCGTCGCAAGGGTGGAAGCGAAGAGGAAGTGATCCCAAGGTAAACAAGGTGATTGCTTGCCACAGGCATGCTCCGCAATCGTCGGGAAGAACGCCCTCCTCGCAATGACACGATTATTTCCAGTCCTCTGCCATTTTGATACGCTCACCCAGAGGCGGGTGGTCGTAGAACATGAAGACGACCCACTTTTCCGGGTCCACTTCGCCCAGGTTCTGGTTGGCCAGGCGGACGAAGGCAGAGGCGAAGGCCTCTTTTTTGCCCGTGCTCTCGAGGGCGTATTCATCTGCTTTTCGCTCGCGCCAGCGGGAGACGGCATTCCCGAGCGGCTGCGTGATCAAGCCGAATGCACCGAGAACGAGCGCCAGCGCCGGCAGACCGGCAATATCGGCCGGACCAGATAAACCCAAATAGCGGACGGCCCAATTCAATCCCAATGATGCCAGGTACAGGCCGACCAGGGTCATGCCCGTCTCGAATGCGATCAGGATGGGGATATCTTTGTGGACCTGGTGGCCCAACTCGTGGGCGAGGACGCTCTCGATCTCATCGGTGGAAAACTCATTGATCAAGGTATCACCCAGGACGATCCGGCGGGTGTTGCCGATGCCAGTCAGGGCGGCGTTGGCGGCCTTGGTCCGTTTGGACATGTCGAATTTGAAAACACCTTTCACGCGGTATGGGCCCGCTCGGCCAGCTTCATCAACCGGTCGGCCAGCTCGGCATGATCTTCGCCCAGGGGAACGAATTTGTTGAACAGCGGCATGATCAGGATAGGCGCCAGGTTGGAAAGCAGGACGGTGAAGAGAAGCATCCCGGCGGCAGTCCAGAGCCACCACCATGGGCCCGTCAGGCGCAGCGCCAGGTAGACCAATTCGAGGAGCAGCAGCCCCAGGGGCGCGCTGATGGCGAGGCCTTTCAGTTGATCGATGACCCAGCCGCGAAAATCCTGAGTGGATTGGTCGAACCGGTGGGGCAGGACATAACCGGAATAATAGCTCAGCGGCAGTTCGAGCAGGGAGATGATCCCGCCGAAGATGACCGTAAATCCGAGGACGAGGAGCCAATCATTGGTTGTGATGGTTTTCAGCCAGGCGGCCAGAGCGACGGCCCAACCGGTGAACAGCCAGATCAAGAGATAGGCCGCGCTGAAGAGAGTATCAACCAGCCAGAGCCTCCGGCGGAGGCGGGCATACCGGCGGGCCTGCTCCTGTTTTTCGGGATCGAGGCTGATCCCCTGAGCCTGGGGAATGGCGGCATCGGCAGTCATCTCAGGCCTCCGTCAATTTGGCGCTGACCTCGCCGGCGGTCAGCACGTTCCCATAGGATTTTAGGGCCGCCAGGAAGGCTCCATGTACATGCATGGCGGGGATCTTCGTGCCGGCGTAGTCCAACTCACGGGTGGCGCAAGCGTTACCAGCCAGGAGGACCGGGTAACCCAGATCGGCCGCAGCCCGGACGCTGGCATCCACGCACATGTGGGTCATCATGCCGCAAATGACAAGCCGCTCGGTCTCCCAGTTTTTCAATGTTTCCAACAGTTCCGTCTCGCGGAAGGAGTTGGGGAAGTGCTTGACGATGATCTTCTCCCTGGCGAGAGGCTTGATGGAGTCGTGGAAATCCATGCCGATCGTATCCGGCAGGAAAAAAGTGGCACCCGGGCGGGTGGAAATGTGCTGAATGTGGATGGTGGGCCAGCCGTGTTCCCGGAAGAGGTTCAGCAGGTGACGCGCCTGGGTGGCGGCTTCAGTGGGGCCTTCCAGCTCCATCCGGCCGCCGGGAAAATAATCTTTCTGAATATCAATAAGGATAAGTGTGGTCTTCATTGCTATATTTTACTCCAAGGGAGACGTTAGACGGATAGTCGATAGGTTTGCCCGTCGAACGTCAAAAGTCAAACGTCGGCGTGGACAACACGTTGGCAGAGGCCTATGGCGAATTAAAGTCACTTAATATGTCTCTTTCGCGGAACGAATAAAGGCATGGTAGGACGTCGAAAGTCGGGAGATACGTTTACACGTTTACACGTTCACACGTTGACACATCGACACGTCGAACGTCGAAAGTCAAAGGTAGGGCTTTTAATTGAATTTGAGGTCCAAAGAATATTCAAATACCTCCGGTCAAAATTATGATGAAGGTAGATGTAGGTTGAAGTGAAAATATTCAAAGAAAATTTTTGGGGTGTTGGCGGATGCCCAGGCAATCCGCCAACACCCCAAACCCCGACTTTCCCCTCCAGAAAGAACCCTTCGGGTACATGCGAGAAAGCCGTGATTTACCAAGCAGGGCTTCCTCAAAGTCCAAAAACTCTGCAAAAAAGGCTTCTGACTCCCGCCCGAGGGCGGCTCAAGGGCAGATTTTGGGATATTTGTGGTAAAAAGAATATATCATCGCCAAGCGGATTCTCAACCAGACGCACTTCCCACTTTCGCATGAATATAGCAACCTTCCAAAAACAGGTTTCAAAGGCAAGCTTCGAATCTGTTGTTAGCACTCTTACTGAAGATTTACACAACTGCGATAGCCAGGCTATTGATATTGCATGTTTTCCCGAGTGCCATTTAACAGGCTACCGCCTCGAAAAAGAAGATATCGAACAAAACGCTCTATCACTTGATAGCGATCAGTTTCGTTTTTGTTTACAGGCCTGGTCCAATTTTAAAGTGACCTTTATTCTTGGATTAATCGAGAAAACCAACAAAGGTTATTTCAATTCTGCTGCAGTTATTTCTCAAGGCAAGGTCCTGGGCTGTTACCGTAAAACTCACCCCAATGAAGAAAACTTGTTGGCCGGTGAAGATTATCCCGTTTTTTCCAATGGCACTATATTTGGCATAAATATATGTAATGATGCAAATTATCCAGACGCAGCTCACAGACTGGCAAGGCAAGGTGCGAAAGTATTGTTTTACCCTCTTAACAACCTCCTCTGGAAAGATGTGGCTGATAAGTGGCGCACAAAGAGCCAGGAGAACTTACAATTACGGGCTCAAGAAACAGGCTGCTGGGTTATTTCAGCAGACGTTGCAGGTTTTGATGGGAAAAAAATGAGTTACGGCTGTACACAAATTGTCTCACCCATGGGGAAAGTTATAGCCTTCGTGCCTGAACTAGAGCAAGGCTATGCTACTGCCAGTATCCCTGTTTAGATTTTATCGTGGTCAAAACTCAAGGTGTGTCCAAATATTTTGTCAATCCAACCGGGATATTCTATTTGATTGATCGAAGTCTTTCGATCCAGGGATGCGCCTACCAAGATTCTCATCATTTATTTAAACCCAGTGCTTATGTTATGACTCAGGTGGGAGATTGCGCATTTCGATCAAGTATGCCATCAGCAGGTCAAGCGGCTATAACAAGAGACCTCACGGTTTCTTCCCATCCACTCACCTGCACTCCCTCCCCTACGGGACATGTGCACCTAGCGCAGTGCGGGGCAAGTGTCGTTACAGGACGCGACCCGGTCCGTGCCACTTTGGGGGTGGTTCACAAAAACCTGGGAGGTGTGGGAGGAAGAGAGATTGGAGGGAAACTTAGCCGCTCCAGCGGGCGTAGACTGCCTGGGAGAGGAGACGGTTGGCGCTCTTTTCGGAGGTGACAAGCTCACCGCATTCGAGAGCACCGCCAAGACCTTTGAGCATTTCTGCGAGGGCAGCATAGGCATGGATGGCGGGGAGTTTGACGGCATAGATGGTCAAAATCACGAAGAGGGGCTTTCCATTTAATATGGATCTACAAGCTTGCAACAAAGTTGGGAGGGATTTATAGACCTCCCAGACCTCGCCCTTGGGACCGCGGCCAAATTTGGGCGGATCCAGGAGGATGCCGTCATATTTCACGCCGCGGCGACCCTCCCGCTCCACGAATTTGAGGGCATCCTCCACGATCCAACGGATGGGTTTCCCGCTCAGGCCGGAAAGGTTTTGATTCTCGCGGGCCCAGGCGACGGATTTCTTGGAGGCGTCGATATGGGTGACGTGGGCACCGGCGGCAGCGGCGGCAAGGGTGGCAAGACCGGTGTAACCGAAGAGGTTGAGGACGTTGACAGAGGGTTGGCGGGACTTTTTGAATTAGGCTCTACCATCCAGTCCCAATTGGCGGCGCCTTCGGGGAAGACGCCGAGGTGACGGCCGGGAGTGGTCTGGACCCAGAAGCGAAGACTCCCTGCCCTGGACCCCCCTGCCCTGCGGGCATCCCCCCATTTCGAAGAACGGAAATGGGGGGAGTGGAGGATCTGAGGGGTAGAAATGGGAGAAGCAGGATAGGTCATCTGCCATTTTTCGGAAACGGGTTGGTTGAACTTCCAATGGCCACCGCTTTCTTCGCCACTGGGCTCGAAGACGGCGTGAGAAGATTGCCAGGCTTTGGAAGGTAACGAACGGCTCCATAAGGCCTGGACTTCGGGGCGAACGAAAGTATATGGGCCGAAGCGTTCCAACTTCTGACCGTTGCCGCTATCGAGCAATTCGTAGTCGGTCCAGTTGGGAGAAGAAAGGAGGGTTATTTGAGGGGGCATGAAGAATTGTAAACACAAAGGCACAAAGAACTAAGGAAACACAAGGAAAAAAAAAGAATTTGTTCGGGAGACAAAGAAAGGAAAATTGGCATTTAAAAATAATCCTGAAAAAAAGTCAACTATTTTGTGCGTGCAAAGAAACTGTAAAGTATGTAGGACATATTGGTCATAAAGACTACTTGTAATCCAGACCGGATATGTGCTAAAATAATCATGCAAGTGGGACGAAGTGGGTCAAAGTGGGATGCCGGAGAATCTCCGGCATTCAGGTTAATTAGGAGAGGTAGAACTGATGTTCCTTAATCAGTACCAACATAGTTTCGATGACAAGGGCCGGCTGACAATCCCGTCGAAGTTCAGGGAATTGCCAGAGGCCGGGGCGGTCGTGGTACAAGGCCTGGATCGAAACCTCATGGTACTTCCTCCTGACGTCTTCCAAAAATTATATGACCGTTTGATGTCAATGAGCCTGACCGATCCGGCTGCCCGCCAACTGCGCCACGTCATCCTCGGCAATGCCCTGCCAGTAGTCCCGGATGGTTCCGGGCGGATCCTGCTTTCAGCCAACTTTAAAGATTATGCCAACCTGAAAGATAGCGTGGTGTTTGTGGGACAGGGCGATTACTTTGAGATCTGGGCCACCGAACACTGGCAGTCAGAACAGGCTCAACTAAACGATGCCACGGTGAACGATCAACGGTTCGCCGCGCTGGACCTTTCAACCCGGTAAGATGGAACTACAGCACGAACCTGTACTTTACAATGAAATTATACACGCTTTACGCCCACAGAGCGGAGGACGGTACGTGGATGGGACGGTCGGAGCCGGAGGCCATGCCGCCGGCTTGCTCCTCAAAAGCGAGCCAACAGGCCTGCTCCTTGGCCTGGATGTCGACCCCCGAGCGCTTGAACTGGCCCACCAGAGACTCGCTCCCTTCGGGGAGCGTGCATTGTTAAAGAAGGCTTCATATGCGAGCCTTCCCGAAGAACTGGCCTTAACCGGCTGGGACTCGGTCGATGGAATTCTCCTGGACCTGGGCGCCTCCTCCATCCAGTTCGATACCCCGGATAGGGGTTTCTCCTTCCTGGCCGACGGTCCGCTGGACATGCGCTTCGACCCGGCGAATCCGCTGACCGCCGGCCAAATTGTAAACACCTGGACGGAATGGGAACTGGCAGAGATCATCTACCGCTACGGCGAGGATCGAGACAGCCGGCGAATCGCCCGAGCAATCCTGCGGAACAGGCCGATCAACGGCACCCTGGAACTGGCGGCGGTCATCGAGGCAAGTGTGGGCCGGCACAGCGGGCACCACCCGGCTACCAAGACCTTCCAGGCGCTGCGGATCGCCGTGAACGGCGAACTGGATTCGATCGAGAAGGTCCTGCCGATGGCAGTGCAAGCCTTGAAACCGGAGGGCAGGCTGGCGGTCATCAGCTTCCACTCACTGGAAGACCGGCTCGTAAAAGACTACTTCCGCCAGGAAAGCAAGGACTGCATCTGCCCCCCCGGGCAACCGATATGCACCTGCGGTCATAAAGCGAGTATACGGGAAATTGCCCGGAGGCCGATCACGCCGACCGAGGCAGAAATAAAAGATAACCCGCGAGCTCGCAGCGCCAAGCTGCGGATCGCTGAAAAATTATAAAGAAACCAATGGGTGTTGGTTCCCCTGACAAAAGAAGCCAGGGAAAGATGGAAGCGCAATATCGCGAAAGGCAGACTTATGGGTGTTAGCTCGCACGAACCAGATCCAGGATGGAGGCGAAGCGACACCAAAAGTAATTGAGAGCGATGACCATGACAACTATGAACAATGTCTCCAACAATGTCACTCAAATCGTCCAAACCGTTCGGCAGGCCAACTGGAGAGTTCAGCGCCAGTGGATAGGGTTATTTCTGCTTGGGTTGGTGTTGGTAGCCATGGTGGCAGGGATCTATTTGAACATCACCGTGCGGGCCACATTGGCAGGGCGAGAAATCCAAATGCTCCAAACCGACATCACCAATAACACGCGGGCCAACTCTGACCTGGAAACGCAACTGGCCGGCCTCAGTTCGGTGGAGTCGATGCAAAAACGGGCGGATGCCATGGGATACGGACCGTCCGACTCCACCGATATTACCTACGTGTTCGTACCGGGCTACATCCCCGAAAGGGCGGTCAACATGTCCTCGCCGGAAACACAAACAACCCAACCTTTTTATCTTCAACCGGCTTATACCGAGTCGTTGTTCGATTGGCTTACCCGCACACTTGCCGAATCGGTTTCGGCAGGAGGCCGCCCATGAAAAATCCATTTTCCTGGCGCTATATGACCATCGCGATCATCATGCTGGTGATCGGCGTTGCCATTCTGGTGCAAATCATCCGAATCCAGACCAGCCCTGAAGTTGCAGGAGTCACGGGTCAAGGGAGCTATATTTGGAAAACGTTCTATCCGGCCCGTGGAGAAATCTATGACCGGTACGGGCACCTATTGGCAGGCAACAAAACCGTCTATGAAGTGGGCGTGGATTTGACCGCCGACCCGGATGTAAAAAATATCGCCCTGGCGGCGCAGATGGTGCTGGGAATGGACCCGGCAGCGGCCCTGGCTAAGATGACCGAGGCTCCTCAGGGAACCAAGTACATCATCTTGAAGGATTTCGTTTCGACGATCCAAGCGGACCAATTAATGAGCCTGCAAGATGCGGCCCAAACCGATTCCAGCGGACACAACCTGAACGGCATGCATTTCAAAGCCCACCTGATGCGCAGTTACCCCGAGAAAGACCTGGCGTCCAACCTGCTTGGTTTTGTGACGGAAGATAACCACGGCTACCTGGGGGTGGAAGAAAAATATGACAATATCCTGGCGGGTATTCCGGAAACGATCCTCGTTCCGACAGACCCCCGCCGGGCTAATGAATATCCCAAAATCCCACCCGGGCAGACGATCATCCTGACCATCGACCGGGCCATCCAATCCTCGATCGAACAGATCCTGGATACCGCCCTGAAGAGCACGGGGGCCGACTCTGGAACGATCGTAGTCATGGATCCGCATACGGGTGAAATCCTGGGAATGACGTCCACTCCCCGAATGGACCTGAACGAATACACCAAGGTCGGCGAGATCTTCCCCGGAGAAACACCCTTTGACAGGGCTATCAGCCAGGCCTATGAACCCGGTTCGGTGGCGAAGATCTTTACGATGGGGGCAGCCCTGGATGCCGGTACCGTGAAACCGGATACTACCTATCTGGACAGGGGTGTCATCCGGGTAGGCGGCACCGATATTTACAACTGGGACGGCGGAGCATGGGGCTACCAGGATATGACCGGCTGCATGGCTAACTCTTTGAACGTGTGCCTGGCCTGGATCTCGACCCAGATGGGCAATGATCTTTTCTATTCTTACATGCAGCGCTTTGGGCTTGGACACGCCACCGGCATCGACCTGGCTGGCGAGGTTTCCGGACGTTTGAAGCGGCCGGGTGATACAGATTGGTACCCGGTGGACCTGGCAACCAATTCCTTCGGGCAAGGCGAGGCAGTCACTCCGATCCAGATGGTGATGGGGGCCTCGGCTTTCGCCAATGACGGAAAAATGGTCTACCCGCATATTCTACTGGGACAGGTCGTGGATGGGCACCAAAGCAACACGTCGACCCAGATCGTCGGCACTCCCGTTTCTGCCCAGACCGCCCGCACTTTGAGCGACATGCTGGCCAACTCGCTCGAAGCCGAATCTTCAGATGCCATACTGCCAGGGTACCGGATCGCCGGAAAAACAGGCACGGCTCAAATCCCGACCCCGGATGGATATGACCCGGTCGATATCAACGCATCCTTCATCGGTTGGGGGCCGGTGGATGATCCCCGTTTCGTCGTCTACGTATGGCTGGAAAAACCCCAGAGCAACCGGGCTGCATCGATAGTAGCAGCTCCAATTTTCAAGCAAGTGGTTGAAAAACTGGTCGTCTTGATGGATGTGCCACCAGATGTTGTGAGAATGCAAAATACCGGACAATAATATTCCATGTTGACACTGGCCGACGTTATTGAAGCCCTGACGAACAACCGCCCCGCTGAGGCAAATGCTGTGATCACCGAAGCGGCGGTTGATTCGCGCCAGGTGATCCCGGGCGGTCTTTTCGTAGCCATCCCCGGGCAACACGCGGATGGGCATGAATTTGTCGGCGAGGCATTTCAACGCGGAGGTTCTTTTGCCTTAATCCAACACGAGGTGGGTGGGGCTATCCGAACCCTGCCTGTGCATGCAAATACGGCTGTTTCAAGCCTGCCTGAGCCGGAAACGCCTCTGTGCCTGTTGGTGGAGAATACCATTTCAGCCCTGCAGCAGATCGCCCGTTTCTGGCGGCGCAAATTGAACCTGCGGGTGGTCGGCATTACGGGAAGCGTGGGCAAGTCCACCACAAAAGAAGTGGTCGCCGAAGTCCTCAGCCAGCGCTACCGGACTCTGAAGAGTCTCGGCAACATGAACAATGAAATCGGTCTGCCCCTGACCATGCTCCGGCTAGGAACGGGGTACGAGCGGGCCGTGCTCGAAATGGGTTTCTACGTCCCAGGGGAGATCGCCTTATTGAGTGAAATCGCCCAGCCAAACATCGGAGTGGTCACCAATATCGGCACGGTCCACGCCGAACGGGCCGGGTCGCAGGACGCCATCTTCCAGGGGAAATCCGAACTGGTGCGATCTTTGCCGGCGGATGGGGTAGCCATCCTCAACCTGGACGATGTGCTCGTGACGAAAATGGCTGAAATGACACGGGCACAGGTATTCTTTTATGGGTTGGACCCGGAAGCCGACCTGTGGGCGGACGAAGTGGAAGGCCTGGGGTTAGAAGGCATCCGGTTCCGCATGCATTACCAGGGAGAAATCCTATTCGTGCACGTTCCGATGATCGGACAGCATTCCGTCCACACAGCCTTGCGAGCCGCGGCAGTAGGACTGGTGGACAACCTGACCTGGCAAGAAATCCTGAACGGCCTGCGGATGGGCCACGCTCAACTTCGATTGACAGCCGTGCGGACCGAAACTGGAGCACTGGTGCTTGACGACACATATAACGCTTCACCCGAATCCACCCTGGCAGCACTGAACCTGCTGGCCCAGTTGGAAGGTCACCGGGTGGCTGTGCTGGGGGATATGCTGGAATTGGGACAGTACGAGAAACAAGGGCACGAGATCGTGGGCGTGCGGGCGGCTGAGATCGCGGATGCACTCATTACCGTTGGACCGCTCGGTCACATGATCGCTACTGCAGCCCGGCGGGCCGGCATGAAAAATACGAACATCACCGAATTCGAGAACACAGAAGAAGCCATTCCCCACTTGCAGAAGTCTTTGACCGAGAAGGACGTGGTGCTGGTCAAAGGTTCTCATGGGATCCGGATGGACCGCATTGTAGCCGCATTGGAGACACCTTCATGAGCGATAGCGCCCTGGTGATGGGACTGGCAGGACTGACCTTCATGATGACAGTCATCTGGGGAGGTCCCTTGCTGCGCATCCTGCGCCATTTCAAGATAGGCAAGATCATCCGGGTGGAAGAACCCGGAGCACACCTGGTAAAGATGGGCACACCGACTATGGGCGGAGTCATGGTCATCGTCCCGGTGGCGCTCGTGACGGTATTACTCAATGCGGTCAGCCTGATCGGTATGAAGATCCTGGGACAGTCAGTGCTGGTGCCCCTGATCGCCATGGTCGGGTTTGGGACGCTGGGCGCGATCGACGATTGGGAAGGCCTGCGCGGAAAACGCAAGGGCGAGGGGATGCGCATCCGCACCAAATTCATTGCCCAGATCGTGTTGGCAGTGGGCATAGCCTTCGTATTGAAATACCTGCTCAAGGTCCCTGAAATGTACCTGCCAGGCCTGAGCTTCGAACTGAAACTGGGCTGGGTCTATGTACCGATTGCCGCCTTCGTCATTGTGGCTATGTCCAACGCAGTCAACTTTACGGATGGGCTGGACGGGCTGGCGGGATTGATCTCGGCCACCATCTTTGCCGTTTACGGCGGCATTGCCCTGATCCAGGGGCAGATCTTTGTAGCCCGCTTCTGTTTCACGATGGTAGGAGCCCTGTTCGGCTTCCTTTGGTTCAATGTACATCCGGCTCAACTGATCATGGGCGATACCGGCGCACTTTCACTGGGCGCTACCATCGCAGTCATCGCCTTGATGACCGGCCAGTGGGCGCTCCTGCCTGTCATCGCGGTCATTCCGGTCAGCGAGGCATTGAGCGTGGTCATCCAGATCTTTTATTTCAGGATGACCAAGGGACGGCGTTTCTTCAAGATGGCGCCGATCCACCTGCATTTTGAACTATTGGGATGGTCTGAGACACAGATCGTCCAACGCTTCTGGTTGATCGGCTTGCTGGCCGCCATGATGGGCGTGGGGCTGGCGCTGGTGTAGGAATGAATTGATGAAGACGGACTGGAAAGGCAAACGTGTGACCATTCTCGGAGGCGCCCGCCAGGGGTTGGCGGCGGCGTCCTGGCTGGCGCGTCATGGCGCCAGCGTGACCGTGAATGACCGCCGCCCGGCCGACCAGATGACCGAAGCCAAGGCTGCCCTGGAAGGGCTGCCGGTTACATGGATATTGGGCAGCCATCCGGTGGAAATCCTGGATACGACCGATATCCTGTGCATCTCAGGCGGTATCCCGCTGAACAACCCGCTGATCGTGGAAGCGGACCGACGGGGCATCCCGCTAACCAACGATACGCAAGTCTTCATGGAAGTGGTCCCCTGCCCCACCATTGGGATCACCGGCTCCGCCGGAAAGACGACCACCACAGCCCTGGTGGGCGAGATGGCGCAAAAGGCGGTAGGGAAGACCACCGCCGGGTCAGCTTATATCCACCAAGCCTGGGTCGGCGGAAACATCGGCGACCCGCTGCTGAACTACGTGGATGATATGACAGAGGAAGACCTGGCCATTCTGGAAATTTCGAGCTTCCAACTGGAGCAAATGACCGTTTCTCCAAACGTGGCAGCCGTCCTGAACATTACACCCAACCACCTGGACCGGCACGGCAGCATGGAAGCCTATACCGCCGCCAAGAAACGCATCCTGGATTTCCAGAGCGAGACGGATACGGCGGTCTTATGCCGGGAAGATGCCGGATCCTGGGCCTTGCGCTACGCAGCCCATGGGCAGGGTAGTCAGTTTTGGAGCCGGCCGGTTGAGCGGCACGCAGGAAGGAACGACCCTCCAGAATGGGACGCTTGTTCCTGCAAAATGAAAACGGCCGGAATGCCACTGATGACCCGAGAACAGATCCAGCTGCGGGGCGACCATAATGTCATGAATGTGCTGGCGGCTTTTGCCATCGGCTATGCAGCGAACCTTCCGGTTGAAGCCATGCAATCTGCGGCAATGGAATTCCAGGGCGTGGCCCACCGGTTGGAATTCGTGCGCGAATGGAACGGCGTCGCAATGGTACAACGACTCCATCGCCACCGCACCCGAGCGAACGATGGCAGACATCCGCTCTTTCAGTGAACCTATCGTCCTGCTCCTGGGCGGACGTGACAAGAACCTGCCATGGGATGAACTGGCAGCCCTGGTCCGCCAGCGGGTGGACCATGTGGTCCTCTTTGGGGAAGCGGCGGAAAAGATCGAAGCCGCCCTGCAACAGGCGTCCGGCCCGCTGCCACAGACACTGGACCGCTGCCAGGGCCTGGACGAGGCAGTCAGGCTGGCTGCCAAGGTGGCCGAACCGGGAGATGTGGTCCTTTTTTCGCCCGGCGGCACCAGTTTTGATCAATTCCGGGACTTCGAAGAACGTGGAAAGGCCTATCAGAAATGGGTATCGGAACTTTCGTAAAACAATCTGCCAGACCTGTGACTGCGACCACGGGGCCAGACCCCGTAACCGGACCTCCACCGGCGACTTGATCCTGATCGCCGCCGTGATCGCCCTGGGCATCCTGGGCCTGCTGATGCTGTATTCCGCCAGCACAGATTTTTCGCTGCGAAATTACAGCTCACCGACTTACATGTTCAACAAGCAGCTCCTGTGGATTGCCATTGGGATGTTGATGGCATTCGTGGTTTCCCGCCTCGATTATCACTACTGGCAAAAGCTGGCCTTACCTTTGATGGCTGTCACAGTTCTTTCCCTGATCGTGGTGTTATTCGTCAAGGATGTCCGGAATGGAGCCGTGCGAACACTCTTCGGCGGATCGGTTCAGCCTTCCGAACTGGCGAAACTGGCCACGATCCTGTATCTCTCCGTCTGGCTGTACAGCAAGCGCGAATTCATGCACGATATCCAGTTGGGACTTTTTCCCCTGGCTTTTATCCTCGGAAGCATCGGCGGCTTGATCTACCTTCAACCCGACGTAAGCGCGACCCTGACGATCTTCATCCTGGGCGGATTGCTCTTCTTCCTGGCGGGTGGAGACCTGCGCCAAATCGTCATTTTCTGCCTGGTGGCCCTGGTGGCAGGGTGGTTGGTGGTGCAAATCAGTCCACCGGTCGGGCCCGGCTTGTCCTCTTACCTGGCCGGATTGAAGGACCCATTGAAATCCAGCGACCATGTGCTTTGGTCGCTTGAATCGGTATATCAAAGGCAAATTGTTCGGGGTGGGCATCGGAAATGCCACTACCAAGCTGATCGGCCTGCCCTTCGCCGCCACGGACAGTATTTTTGCCGTCCTGGTGGAGGAATTGGGACTGGCGGCGCGTTCGTTTTGATCGGACTATATGGAGTTGTGCTCTGGCGCGGTTTGAAGATCGCAGAAAAGGCGCCAGACTCACTCGGTTCGGTCATGGCAGCGGGATTGACCTTCTGGATCATCATTGAAGCCATCGTCAACATGTCGATGATGGTCGGCCTGTTGCCCGTGGCCGGGAATGCCCTGCCCTTTATCAGCGCGGGCGGTTCGAACCTGATCTCATCGCTGACCGCCATCGGAATCTATTAAGCATATCCCGCCAGGCCGGGAAAAAAGCCCCGGTAGAGAATCAAGAACGGAGGAGTTACAGTGCGTCTGTTGATCTGCGCCGGCGGGACCGGCGGCGGAGTGTATCCCGCGCTCGCCGGTCCTGCAAGCCGTTCGAAGTAGCGTCGAGGTCCTGTGGGTAGGAGGAGAAGGCGGAATGGAAACCGGGCTCGTTGAAAGAAACGGTATTTCCTTTAAAGCCATACCCGCTGCCGGAGTCCACGGTGTGGGACTGCGGGCGTTGCCACGCAATATATGGCAACTCAGCCGCGGGGTGCAAGCCTCCCGCCGGATCTTGCGCGAGTTCAAACCAGATGTGCTGTTCTTCACGGGCGGTTATGTAGCCGTGCCAATGGCATTCGCCGGACGGAAAGTCCCGACCTTGCTATATGTCCCGGATATCGAACCAGGGCTGGCTTTGAAAACCCTGGCCCGTTTTGCTGACAAGATCGCCATTACCAACCGAGGCTTCGAAAGCCTATTTCAAGACATTCGAACGGCTGTGCGTGACCGGGTATCCCACCCGCGCCGGACTGACCGGTGGAGCCGGGCGGAGGCACAACAGGCATTAACCTGACCGGTGAACGCCGGTCCTGCTGATCGCCGGCGGAAGCAAGGGAGCCCGCTCGATCAACCAGGCTGTCTGGAAGACCTTGCCGGCGCTGCTGGAAAAAGCGCAGATAGTCCACCTGACCGGCGAATTGGATTGGCCGGCGGTGAAAGAAAATACAAAAGGACTTGACCAGGACAAGCGGCTCCGCTACCATGCCTATCCCTATCTGCACGAAGAGATGGGAGCGGCGCTGGCGGCAGCGGACCTGGTCGTATCACGGGCGGGAGCCTCCACACTGGGAGAATATCCGCTCTTTGGATTGCCCGCCATCCTTGTCCCTTACCCATATGCCTGGCGTTACCAAAAAGTGAACGCCGGTTACCTGTCAGAGCACGGGGCCGCGATCATGCTGGAAGACAGCCGCCTCCAGGAAGAACTTCGCTCGACGGTAGTGGATTTACTGGACCATCCGCAAAAACTGGCCGCCATGAAAGAGGCAATGCACCAACCTATCCCAGCCTCAAGCGGCTGCTGAGATCGGCCGGCAACTTCTTTCACTTTCCGGGAGAGGAGAACAAACGTGGTCAGCCTGATCGTCTTCTTCTGGATATTCGTGGTGCTTTTCGCCATTATCGGCGGGATGCGCGGCTGGGCAAAAGAACTATTGGTGACTTTCAGCGTCATCCTGGCACTGACATTCACCACCCTGCTGGCGAGTTACATACCCTTTGTCCGGGACACACTCTCAAAGGACAGCCCGGCAATTTACTTCTGGCTGCGTTCCATCATCCTGGGCTTGCTGGTTTTCTTTGGTTACCAAACCCCGAATATCCCCCGCTTCGCAGCCAAGGTGACCCGGGAGAAAATCCAGGACATCATCCTGGGTGTGGTCATTGGCGCGTTGAATGGATATTTGATCGTTGGAACGCTCTGGTTCTATATGGCAGACGCAGATTATCCGTTCCCGAATATCGTCATCGGCACCGCCCGACAGCCATTGCCGCGACGGTGAATGCAATGCTGCATTATATGCCGCCCAAGACTGCTCGGCATCCCCGGCATTTACTTTCGCCGTTGTTATCGCTTTCATCTTTGTGATTGTGGTGTTCATCTAGACTATGACTCACGTTCATTTGATCGGCATCGGTGGAACTGGTCTCTCAGCCATCGCCCGGATCCTGCTCGAAACAGGCTACCAGGTGAGCGGGTCTGACCGCGCCGAATCGCCGTTCACGCAGGAACTGCGCTCCGCCGGCGCAACCATCACAGTCGGCCACCGGGCTGAAAATATCGCCGGGGCGGAGTTGATCGTCCGTTCCTCCGCTATCCCGGATGACAACCCGGAAGTTCTGGCTGCCAAGGCTGCCGGGATGCCGGTGCTCAAGCGGTCCGATTTCCTGGCTACGCTGCTGGAAGGCAAGACCACCATCGCCGTCGCCGGGACGCACGGCAAGACCACCACCACCTCCATGATCGCCTGGATGCTGACGGCCCTGGACCAGGACCCATCCTTTATTGTGGGGGGCGTCCTATCGAACCTGGGCGTCAACGCCCGGGCCGGTCAGGGCAACGATTTCGTCATCGAAGCGGACGAGTATGACCGCATGTTCCTTGGGACTGACCCCCACCATCGAAGTGGTCACCAACGTGGAGCATGATCACCCGGATTGTTACCCAACTCCGGCGGATTACCTGGGGGCTTTCAAAGAATTCATCCGACTGCTTCCCAAGGATGGGACGCTGGTGGTTTATGCAGAAAAGGCCGGAACGGAAGAACTGATGGCCGAAGCCGAAAAAGCCGGCAAGGACAGTGATCTCCTACGGTCTTACGGCCGAAAGCCTCCGAAGGCCAATCGGCCCACGTGTATGCCAGCGTGATCACACCCAACAGCCGGGGAGGCTTCACTTTTGGAGCTTCGGTGATGGGCAAGTCGGCTCACGGTGGAACTACAGGTGCCGGGCAAGCATAATGTCGCCAATGCCCTGGCGGCGCTGACGGTGGGCGCAGTTGCAAGGATTACCATTGGTGAAAGCCGCACAAGCTCTGGGTGAATTTATTGGAACCGGACGCAGGTTCGAAGTGCGTGGCGAAGCCAGCGGAGTGATAGTAATTGATGACTATGCGCATCATCCGACCGAGATCAAAGCCACCCTGGCCGCCGCGAAAGCCCGCTATCCCCGCCGGCGCATCTGGGCAGTCTGGCAACCGCATACGTATTCCCGCACCCAGGCCTTGTTGAATGATTTTGTCCATTCCTTCGCGGATGCAGACGAAGTGATCGTAACGGAAATCTATGCCGCTCGTGAACCGAAGCAAGCCTTTTCCTCCAGGGAAATCGTAGAGCGGCTTAACCGGACAGGCTCACTTTATTGCAAACTTTAGAAGAAGTCAGCCATTACCTGGTTTCAAACCTTCGCCCCGGAGATGTCTTGTTGGTTTTATCCGCCGGGGATGCCGACCAAATCAGCACTTCAGTGCTGAGCCAATTGAAAATGAATGAGGTGCCCCATGATCGATAAGAAACATGTTTATGAAGCTGAAGTCATGGCATTGCCGCCCTTACGCATGGTCCTGGGCGATGTCCCCTCCCCCGACCCGGAACGGCGCGGCAAAGGCCACACGAATCCACTGAGGCCTCAGGAAGATCTGATCGTGCCGGTGAAGCGGTTGATCGCCCATTTGAAGAATCAGAAGTAGAGAGATTAGGGAGCAACGACTGAAATCGTTACTACAAATAAGTACGAATGACTACGAATGGTGAAATGGACACATCCATCCTTTCTGAACTGCGCAACACCTATGGCGACCGAATGCAGGAGAACGTTCCCCTCTCCGGCTATACCTCGGCGCGCATCGGTGGGCCGGCGGACGTGCTGATCTTTGTCCGTTCCGGCGAAGAACTGGCGCAGGCAGCCCGGAAACTCTGGGAGATGGACGTGCCTTTCCTCCTGCTTGGGCGGCGGATCAAATGTGCTGGTGAGCGACAAGGGAGTGCGCGGCGTGGTGATCATCAACCGGGCCCGCCTGGTGAAATTCAATTCACAGATGAAACCGCCCAGCCTTGCAGGCCGAATCCGGCGCGACGCTGAATGACATCGCCCAGCGAGCGGCCCGACTGGGACTGGGCGGACTTGAATGGGCCGCGACCATTCCCGGGTCCCTGGGCGGGGCAGTGTACGGCAATGCCGGGGCCTATGACGGCGATATGGCCGCGAACCTGATTTCGGTGCGGATCCTGCACCGCCAGGAAGGTGAACAGGTCTGGCCGGTTTACAAGATGGAGTACGGCTACCGCACCAGCCTCCTGAAGCGGGAGCATGCACAGGCGATCATCCTTTCAGCTCAAATGACGCTGGAAAAGGGAGACCGCCAGGAGATCCGGACAAAAATGGAGAAGTTTTCCGGACTGCGGAGAAGCTCCCAACCCGCCGGGGCCAGCATGGGCTCCATGTTCAAAAATCCGCCGGGTGAATTTGCCGGACGCCTGATCGAAGCCGCCGGTTTGAAGGGAAAACGGATCGGTAACGCCAGTATCAGCACCCAGCATGCCAACTTCTTTATGAACGACCATGCCACCAAGGCGGCTGACATGAAAAAACTGATCGAATTGGCCCAGGAGACCGTTATGGAGCAATTCGGGATCCAGCTGGAACTGGAAGTGGAATTGATCGGCGAATGGTAGTGGAAAGAAATTGATCAGTAATCAGTGAACAGTGAAGAGTGAATAAACGAAAAATGATGAATGCAATGCCTGAATCCGACCGCAAATTGAAGATCGTCGTCCTCTTCGGAGGCCGCTCCGGTGAACATGAAGTATCACTGGATTCGGCGCGGTCGGTGCTGGACGTGCTCGACCCCATGAAATATGAGGTGTTCCAGGTAGGAATTACGCATGAAGGCGCCTGGCTGACGGGAAAAGATGCCTGGACGGCCATGAAAAACGAGGACACGGAACACCTGGTGCATTGCACCATCCTGCCGGATCCATCCAAATCCGGTCTTCAGGTCGAACGCCAGACCGAATATGGTCCCATCCTGGAGCACCTGACCGATATAGATGTGGTTTTCCCCGTCTTGCATGGGACCTACGGCGAGGATGGCACCCTGCAAGGTCTCCTGGAAATGGCCGACCTCCCTTACGTGGGTGCCGGAGTGACCGGATCATCCGTCGGAATGGATAAAGGCATTTTCAAAGAAGTGATGCGGGCGATCGGAATACCTACGGTCGAATCGGTCATACTCCTGCGGAGCGAGATCGAGCAGGATATCGAAAGCGCTCTTCGACGGGCCGAAGCAGTAGCGGGCTATCCCCTCTTTGCCAAGCCGGCCAACCTGGGCTCTTCCGTGGGCATCACCAAGTGCAACAACCGGGCTGATCTGAGCGAGGGCATTATGGAAGCGGCTACGTTCGACCGGCGTGTGCTGGTGGAACGCGGGGTGGTAGATGCCCGTGAAATCGAAGTTTCTGTGCTGGGAAACGACAAGCCGGAGGCATCCGTGCCCGGTGAAGTACTGCCCAGCCGTGAATTTTATTCATACGAATCGAAATACGTGGATGGCACCTCGGGCCTGTTGATCCCGGCACCCATCCCGGCTGAAACGGCTGAAAAAATCCGCCGGATGGCCGTGGAAGCCTATAAAGCCATTGATTGCGCCGGCATGGCCCGGGTGGACTTCTTCCTCGAGAAAACTTCTGGAGAAGTCTATCTCAACGAATTGAATACCATCCCGGGTTTTACCAGCATCAGCATGTACCCGAAGCTTTGGGAAGCGACCAGCCTTCCTTATGCGAGGCTGGTTGAGCGCTTGATCGACCTGGCGCTGGACCGCAAAGCCGACCGCGACCGTACCGAACATCGTTTCCGGAGAATACTCATGACCACAAAAACAGCCTCATCTCGCTCCGAACTCCTCCGCCAGCGGAGGGATTCGAAGAAGAATCCCACGCAGCCGTCCACCCGCCGGACTACCCGTCGCGACGCCCAAGCCGGCCTTCCATGCCCAGACGGTTTACCTGCCCGGCGATCTTCACCGGACAGCTCCACGAACCCATCAAGCTCCAACCGTCAAGAAACAGGCTCAGAAAGCCGGACCGGGCGGATGGGCACCGTCCGGAATTCCAGGAGCCGGCCCGAGCGAAAGAGTTATGACGTGGCTTTCAGCCTGGGAGGCACGGACGTACGCGCTCCTGTCCTGACGATACCCCGCCTGGGCCCACGGTGGGTTTCCGGTGGGTTGACCCTGTTGCTGGTTTTTATACTCTATACACTTTGGACTGCCTCGACCTTCACGGTCTCAGCCGCAGAAGTAAGCGGAATTGAGCGCCTGACTTCAGCCGATATCTACAGCGGGCTAGGAGTGGGCGGACAGCCGATTTTTAAAGCCGTCCCGGCCCAGATCGAGAAACAATTGCGGACGGCTTTCCCTGACCTGGCCTCGGTTAAGGTGCAGGTCAAATTCCCCAACCACGTGGCCGTTCAAGTGATCGAGCGGATGCCCGTTCTGATCTGGTACCAGGATGGAAAAACCACCTGGATCGACACCAATGGGATCGCTTTTATGCCCCGTGGCGAAGTGGAGGGGTTGGTGCCGGTAGCTTCGACCGGCTCTCCCAGCGGGATCACGCCGGACCCGAAGAAGAGCTTCTTCGACCAGGTATTCATTCAACCGGAGATGGTGAAAGCCATCATGGCACTGGCACCTCACATTCCCCAGGGAATTTCCATGACCTATGACCCACAATATGGGATGGGCTGGCAGGACCCGCGGGGTTGGTCGGTTTATTTCGGTCCAGAATACTCAAGATATTCGAAATGAAACTGAAAGTCTATCAATCCATGGTAGATACATTTACTCGTCAAGGCATCCAACCCACGCTCATCAGCGTCGAGTTCCTGGATGCGCCATTCTATAAGTAAGCCAGGTTGACTATGGATGAAATTGTTGTAGGAATTGACGTAGGTACGACCAAAGTCTGCACCCTGGTGGGGCGAGTGGAGGAAAGCGCCATTCGCATCCTTGGGTCAGGGGTAGAACCTTCCGAAGGGATCAAGAAAGGCGTGATCGTCGATCTTTCCGCAGCCGCGCAGGCGATCACGAAATCGGTCCAGAAAGCGGAGGCTACCTCAGGAGTGGAGATCACCGGAGCCATGGTCAGTCTGGCCGGGGCGCATGTATCCTCCATCAACAGCCGCGGAGTGGCGGGAGTATCGGGTGAGATCATCGATGAAGAAGATATTGCCCGGGCTCTGGATGCCGCCCGGGCAGTCGCCATTCCCCATAACCGTGAGATCATCCATATCATCCAGCGGGGTTACACCGTGGATGGACAGGATGGGGTCATGGTTCCGCTGGGGATGCACGGCTACCGGCTGGAGGTGGAGGCGCATATCATCACCGCCGCCCAGGCCACGGTAGAAAACCTGCGCCAGTGCGTCGGTGCGGCGGGCGTGGAGGTGCTGCAGTTCATCCTGAACCCGCTCGCGTCGGGTGAGGTGGTGCTCTCGGACACCGAGCGCCAGATGGGCGTGGCCGTCTGCGATATTGGCGGCGGAACCACCGACCTGGCCATTTACGTGGATGGGCACGTATGGCACACGATGGTGCTGGCCGTGGGCGGCAACCATATCACCAACGATATTGCCACCGGGTTGCGCCTGCCCCTGGCCCAGGCGGAGGAGATCAAGAAAAAGAACGGCTACGCCTTGAAATCAGGCGTTGGGGCGGAAGAATACTTCCCCGTCAAGGCGTTTGGCGAAGACGCCCCCGTGCAGATCAGCCGGCAGGACCTGGCCCATATCATCGAAGCCAGGGTGGAAGAGATCTTCATGCTGACCCTGCAAGAAATCAAACGCTCCGGGTATGACGGACTGCTGCCGGCGGGCATGGTCCTGACAGGCGGCACGAGCGCCTTGCCCGGCATACGTCAATTGGCCAGCCAGGTGTTGGGAATCCCCGTCCGCACTGCCGGACCGGACAAGATCGTTGGCCTGGTTGACCAGTTAAGAGGCCCGGCATTTTCCACAGGCGTAGGGCTGCTGCGCTGGGCTGAAGCCCTGGCAGATGTGGAACCACTTCCCACCCGCGGCAGGCGGACGGCGTACTGCCAAAACAGGTACCACGGTGAATCTCGATCCTGTCAAGGATTGGTTCAAAAGGCTTTTACCATAATTCATACTCAAAATTCAGTCACCTTACACATCGAAACCCTTAATTTGCACAGGAGGCACTAATGGACACAAAGAAAATCCAGACCGAAACATTTGCCCGCATCAAGGTCGTTGGCGTGGGCGGCGGTGGCTGCAACGCCGTAAACCGGATGATCGAGGACGGCATCCAGGGCGTTGAATTCATCGCCATCAATACCGATGCCCAGGCTTTAATGCTGGCAAAAGCCCCCACCCGCGTCCGCATCGGTGAGAAACTCACCCGTGGATTGGGTGCGGGCGGCGACCCGGAAGTTGGGCGCAAATCAGCCGAGGAGTCCGCTGAAGATCTGTACAATGTGCTGAAAGGCGCAGACATGATCTTCGTGACGGCGGGCCTGGGCGGCGGCACCGGGACCGGAGCGGCCCCGATCGTGGCGCAGATCGGAAAAGAGGTCGGCGCTTTGACGATCGGCGTGGTCACCCGCCCCTTCACCTTCGAGGGCAACAAGCGAATGGTCTCTTGCGAGACCGGCATGACCAACCTGAAGGACCATGCCGATACCCTCATCGTGATCCCGAATGACCGCCTGCTTCAGATCATGGACAAGCGCGCCAGCCTGAGCGAATCGTTCAAACTGGCCGACGAAGTCCTCCGCCAGGGCATCCAGGGCATCTCCGAACTCATCACCGTGCCCGGCCTGATCAACCTCGATTTCGCCGACGTAAAAGCGATCATGAGCGAAGGCGGAGCGGCGTTGATGGCAGTCGGCAAGGCCTCCGGCGAAGACCGGGCCCGCATCGCGGCCGAGCAAGCCATTTCCAGCCAACTGCTCGACATTACCATCGATGGAGCCCAGGGCGTGCTGTTCAATATCACCGGTGGACCCAGCCTGACCCTCTTCGAGGTCAACCAGGCGGCCGCCCTCATCCGTGAGACGGCTCATCCCGAGGTGAACATGATCTTCGGCGCCGTGATCGACCCAGAGTTGGCCGATGAGATCCGCGTGACAGTCATTGCCACCGGTTTCGAACGCACGGCCATGCCTCGCCGCCTCTCCACAGTCCGCCCGGTCAACCGCAGCATAGATGGAAAACCCATCTCGCATACTCTTGATACTGTCGATGTAGAAGTGAGCAAGAGCGGCCAAACCGGGAGCGAATTCAAACCGAAGACGTTCAATACTGAAGATCTGGATATCCCGACCTTCCTGCGCAACCGGAAATAATCCGGCCCTTTACTCTGTCCAGGTAAAGGAAATTGGGAACGCGTGGGCGGCTTACCGTCCCTAAGTCCGCCCACGCCCCCACTCACCCAAACTTGGATATAGAAGCGTACGAACAAGCCGCCCCGTAGACCGGTTCTAATCACGCCGGCTCATCATCCACGCTCAAGAAGCAAAGAAGCCTGGGATCTGGCCGACTATTCTGTTTAAAGAAACAAGGGATATCACCTTGATTCGGAATGGGGTTCTAATGCCAAACAAGAATGAAGGATTGCGACCCAAGGTCATGCTGGTGGATGATGATGAGGATGTACGGGAAATCCTGGGGGAAACCTTGAAAAGCAATCGCTTTGACGTGCAGATTTGCGACTCTGGCACGCAAGCGATCCGCACCATTACCGAGGATATCCAGGTGGTCATCCTGGATATGATGATGCCGGATATGGACGGCACCGCGACGTTTTTAGAGCTGCAGAAAAAGCGACCGGGGATCCCGATCGTTTTCTACTCCGCTTTCCGGAATATGCTGGATCCGAAGCGACTGGGGAAATACAAACCCCTTGGTTTTATCGAAAAGGGATCGATGGGAAGCCGGCAGCGCCTGTTGGAGTTGGTAAAGAGCGCCGTCATGGAGTAGCCGGCTCGATCTGGATCTCAGCCGCCCGTAATTCGACCTCGATCTTATCTCCATAATTGAGGTCAGGGATGTACACCGCGACTAACTCCAGGATCGAAGCATTCTCAAAATGGCGTTTTTTTGTTTCCGGGTGGGGATAGTATACAAAGGCTTCATATTCTTCCCCTTTAAAAATCACCTTACAGCTTGAAAACGAAAAATCCTCCGGGGGATGGAGGTTAGTCCATTCCACTTGCCGGAAGGTATATTCGGGACTATTTACCATGAAGGTAAAGGGTGCGATGGAGATATTGATCGTCCCCGAATGGAACCGGTCCAGGTCAAGGCCCAGGTTTTTGAAAAACGGTTTTTGCCGATCGATCGTCCCATAGGGATAATCGCTGGATTTTTGAGAAGCCACGCGATACCCGGGAACAACTTTTCCCTTTACCGTGATAGTAGCTGGCTGCATATGGGCCTCCAGACCCTGCCTCGAGATGGGTCAAGTGACCCACTCAAAAGGGGGTCACCTGCCACTGCAAACATATTGCGAAATCGGATAAAGTATAGTCGAAATTGAAACGCATACCAGTAATTAATCATACTGTCAAAGGAGATAAAATGATTAAAACACTTACTACCCCTAAAGGCGCCCCTGTTCAGGATCCCCCAATTCTGACCAAGTTGTTCAATCACCCCCTGGCGTCCTTGATCTGGCTCCCCATCCGGATCTGGTTGGGTTGGCAATGGATCGCTGCCAGCCTGCATAAGTTCGAGAGCCCGGCCTGGATGCAAACCGGCGTGGCCCTGAAAGGCTTCTGGGCCGGCGCGGTTGCCATTCCCACGACTGGCACGGCTCCCATCCATTACGCCTGGTACCGGGCATTCCTGCAGATTCTGTTGGATGCACGGGCTTACACCTGGTTTGCCAAATTGGTCCCGGTCGGTGAATTCCTCGTCGGCGCGGCTCTGATCCTGGGCCTGTTCACCGGTTTCGCAGCCTTCATGGGCGGCCTGATGAACTGGAACTTCATGATGGCCGGTTCAGCCAGCGTAAACCCGATGTTCTTTGTCCTTTCGATCGGACTTGTCCTGGCGTGGAAGATCGCCGGTTTGATCGGTGTGGATCGCATTGTTGTACCCTATGTAGCGGGTCTGTGGTCACACAAGAAGGAAAAGGTAGCTAATGCTCCGGCAGGCTTGCCTCGTGGAGCTGAAGCCCAATAATAGTAATATTTATCGGTAAATAAAAAACAGTACGGCGAGTTCATTCTCTCGCCGTACTGTTTTTTATTCTTTTTTCATTCGTTCGGAAAGGTGATGTTTGATGGCGTAAGTGGCCAATTCGATCCGATTCGTGAGCTGAAGCTTCTCCAAAATTGTGCTGACATAATTTCGGGCAGTCTTTTCACTGAGATGAAGACTCTCGGCGATTTCCGCATTCGTCTTGCCTTCCTGCACTTCCAACAAGACCGCCATTTCCCGGTCGGTCAGGTCGCGGAAAGCATCTTCATCAACTTTGCGATCGGAAGCACGCACCCGGGCGAACAGGCGGGTCGTAGTGGCAGGGTCCATGACCGATTCACCTTTGGCAGCCGCCCGGATACCCCGGAGAACCTCTTCATTGCCGACTTCTTTCAAAAGGTAACCGACTGCGCCGGCGCGGATGGCGCTCATGACCAATTCTTCATCGGCAAAGGAAGTCAACATCACGACTTTTACATCCGCCAATTGTGAAGTAATCCGCCGGGTGGCCTCCAGGCCTCCCTCCCCCGGCAAACGAATATCCATCAGAATCACTTGCGGATGCAGTCTTTCGGCCATTTGGAGCGCTTCTGCGGCCGTACCGGCCTCACCGACCACCTGCATGTCTGGCTCATCATCAATAAGCGTCTTCAAACCCAGACGAACGAGGGCATGATCATCCACCAATCCAACCCGGATCTTAGTCATGGCTTATCCTTCCAGGGAACATCCAATACAACCGAAGTGCCTTTATCGAGGCGGGTGACCTCCAATTGCCCATGCAGGAGAGAAGCGCGGTCGCGCATATTCCGTAACCCATGGCCTTCCGCTGCCTGAAGAGGGATGCCGACCCCGTCATCCACGATGGAGAGCTTGAGATGGTTGTCCGTGCGATCGGCCTTCACTTTAATGTGGCGGGCATTGGAATGCCTGATGGTATTTGCCAGGGCTTCCCTGGCAATGGAGAGAATGTGAGCCGCTCTTTCAGGGGCCATTAAATCCGTCTCGGGCAGGTTCAGATCCAGGGAGATCTCCACCAAAGAGCTGAAACGTGGATCGGTAGCCAATTCCCTTAAAGCCGGACCAAGTGACTCACCTGCCTGAAACGGCTGCTGCAGCCCGCTCAAATTCTCCCGCAAATCCCCGATGGCATCATCGAGCACGCCGACTGCCGTAGAAAGGCGACTGGCCAGAGGCGTTTCGGCTTCCGCCAGGTTCTGGGCCGACTTAACCAGCAATCCGGCTGTGTACACTTTCTGGATCGTGCCGTCATGTAATTCCCGGGCGATCCGTTCACGCTCGGAGGCCAGGATCTGCTGCTGTTCCATTGCCTCGATCTGGCGGGAGGTTTCCACATCAAATATTTCCAGCATGCGGATGGTTGCCCCTGCCATGACAAGGCCGATAAGAGCCCGGACCAATTGCGGCGGCACCAACAATAACCGGGTGAAAGTGTCCGTATTCACCAGGTTACCCGGGAAGAAATTCACCGGTGGGACCACCAGGCCGGCAGCCAACCCATATAGAGCCATGGCAATCCCGGAAATTGAGATCGCCCTGACAATTTGGGGCACATCGAAAGGAGCGATGCGCTGGAGGGTATGCTTGCGCAATGAATAAGCAGCCAGCAAACCGCCCGGCAGACCAATGAAATACCTGGCCAGGGCATCTGCGGATACATGCCAGGATTCAAAATTGGGCTCCCACATTTTCGCAATGGGAATGAAAATGATCAGCAGCCAGAAAAGCGATAAACCCGGGGCAATAAAGTGAGGCCATTTTCTCTTCAATGGTTCCAGGAGGGCCACCCCAAATTCAATCAGACAGGCAAAGGAGGCCGCCAACAAGAAAAGGTGAATGTAATGGAGGATAGTATATGAAGGCAGGCGCTAAATATTCCGCCTGGAGCGGAATAAACAGGTCTCCCCATTCATGGAAGCCGTGCAGGAAACCAAAAGCCGCCAGCCAGGTAAGGTTACGAGCCAGTTCCAGACGGGAAGAATGGCGGGATTGCAGGGCGATGGCCAGGCCCACCACAAAGAACACCAATCCATAGATGAAATAGATGATGTCGTGGTTAATGGTGAATAAATTCTGGATAAAGTTCATCGCATTATTACGAAAGATTATAGCACCGCTTTACAGCAGCTCTCCAGAGCGCCTTTACGAAGGGCAAAGGAGCCGGCGAAGCCACAATCTGCAACTCTTCCAACCAGGTGGATCTTTCATCCAGGAATTTCAACACGCGTGTAGCTGGATTATGAGCGAATATGTCAGTGAAAACTTGTTCTCCCATCATTGGCTCTCTAACGAGGAGTTCCAGGATAACCGAGTCAAATATCCGGTGGCGGAAGGGATCAGGCGGGATGGCAAATGGGTTCCCGTTCCGCAGGAGCGAATCAACAATTCTTTGCGAATCCCTCTGGATGCGGGAAAACGCATACCCTGTGGAAGGCTTGACCCGCCCTGCCCGTGTGCCGATGGATAATGTGTGGGGGCCCAGGCGGCGCGGGAAAGGTTGGTCAGTCATGGGGATGACCCCATGCTCGGTCGCCTCGATGCGATAGTCTCGTAGACCTAAAGTACAAGCCAGATATTCTTTCAATGCGCCTTCATAAGCCGCATCTGGTAACAGGGATGGCAGAAAAAAGGGTGTATTCCACCAAGGCCCGGGTTTCACTGAAGGGTAGGATATAAAAAAAGGTCAGGCCGCCTCGCTGAGGCGTGCGCAGGTCGAATAATGTGATAGTCAGTGGGTCAAAGGTGGGAACATCCGCTTCAATCAACCAACCGGTGAAGTGTTGCTTCAGGTAGTTATAACGGCCGGAATTTTCCGCAAGGTCGGACGGGAGAGGGCGGCTGTCGAACACCCAGGCGGCTTCAAAAGATCTGCCATCGACACTTACCTTTGTAGAGTCGGACCCATCCTGAAATTCTCCCACCCCCTTCATGAACGTAACGTTGTGTTTTTGAAGCTCTGCATGGGCGAAATTATAAAAATCCAGGCCTCGCACCATTTGATACCGGAAAGGATCCAATTCCCAGGTGCGGTCCAGGGATTGGCTCATGAAACGCAATTTGGGCCAGGTATGATAGGTGATGGCATCCAATAAATTGGGTTGATCCGTCCAGAAACACCAGGTGCGATCATTTGTATTCTTGGCTTCTTTATCAATGATCAGAATGGATTTTTGTTCCAATGGGCTACGAACAAGTTGAAGCGCCAGGCTTAATCCGGCTGCGCCTCCGCCCAGAATGGCGAAATCGTACTTCATCGAGGCATTACCCTCATGAAGACTCCAGGATGTGGTTCGAGGGTGGCACCCATATGGAGATGGATTCGCTTTCGCACCAATTCAAACTCAAAGTGCTGAAGGAGGAACGCCAACACCACTTTGGCCTCCACCTGGGCAAAATTTGCCCCCAGGCAATTGCGAGGGCCGCCGCCGAACGGGAGGAAAGTATAAGGCAGCGGCTTCACGCCCGGTCCGAAGCGGTTCGGGATCGAACTGTTCGGGTTCGGGCCAATGATTTTCATCGTGATGGATGGAGTAATAGGAGAGCATTACCCGGCTGTCCTGCGGGACTGTATATCCGCATACCGAAAGATCCGCCTGAGTTACCCGGTTGCCCACATGAATGGGTGGATATAGCCGGAGGGTCTCATTGATCACTTGCTCGTAATAGCCCAGAGATGAGACCTGTTCGATCGAAGGAGGTTGATCCGGGGGAAGAAGACCAGCCTCCTTGGCTAAACGGGATTGGATATCAGGATATTTACCGATCAAATAAAGCGCCCATGCTAAAAGGGCCGTGCTCGTGTCATGACCGGCGATGAGCAAAGTCAGCATTTGATCCCGGATCAAGCCCACTTCCATACCATTGGAGATCAGTTGATCCAATAGATTTTCTGTCCCAAGAGACTGGGACTGCCTTTGATGGATCAACCCTTCCAGGTAAGCATTGACGGCAGCAATGGATTTTGTGAAATTCTTGCGCCGAGCCCCAAGGAGCCATACACCCGGCGAGATGAATTTCAGAATATCCAGGATAGCCGGCAAAATCCGGTCCAGGTCTGGCGTCATATCGATTGCAAAGAGAGTGTCCATGACAATAAGCAAAGCCAGCCGGCGCATTTCCACGAGCATGTTGTAGGTTGTGACCGGCTGCCACGAGATGGTTACTGCATGGGACCATTTCCACATTTTTTCGATGTAGCCTTCCACTTGCTTGCGATGCAGAGCCGGCATGATCTGCCGGCGGAGATCGTCGTGGGCCTGCCCATCTTCCACCAAAACTCCATGGCGGAGAAGGCTTGTGACGGGATCGGTTTCATTTCGCCAGTGGAACAGGTTTCGCCCCTCCACCAGGGTGAAGTGAGCCGCTTCCGACCCGGAAAGAACGAACGGAGAGAAGCGAGGCAAGCGCAGTTGAAAAATGGGGCCCAATTTCCGGCCCATAGCCGATAAGGAGCCCAACAAGTTTTGTGGGCTTAATAACCCCCTCAGAGCAGACAGCCCGGCGGAAGAATTTAAACCAGGGACTTGAGGCATTATTTTTCCTTACGGTAAAGCTTGCAAAAACGAGTCAACTGCCTGTATAAAAGCAGCGGGTTGTTCTTCGTGGGGTACATGGCCAGCATCTTTTATTACGACCAACCTGGCACCCGGCAATTCACCGGCAAGTTCAATAGTCCCGGCTGTAGGGATGATGCGGTCATCATCGCCGCTCATTACGAGGATGGGGAGATGGAAATCCCCCAGGTGTTGAAGCAAACCCGGATCGCGGCTGGCCATGGTGAAGTCCCACATGGCCCGGTCATAATTTTGAACTTTTAACAGGATAGAATACCCATCATAAGTTTCCTGGGTGATCCGGCTGGGATCGTGCCAGGCTTCTTTGATTATGTCGAAGCCGTTGCCCTGGACATACCGCACAAAAAGCGGCCCCAAATGACGCATTTCCGGGGTCTGGCCCAGTATCTGCACCCAGGCCGGGACCACACTGCCTCCTGTGGCCGGGTCGACCAGGATGAGCGCCTGCACCCGCTCGGGGTGAGCCAGGGTAAACTGCATCGCCAGGGTGCCTCCGGCCGAGTTGCCCACCAGGATGGCTTTCTGGACCTGAAAATGGTCCAACAACCCAAGCAGCAAAGAAATATTTCCTTCGGGGCCATATGGATTTACCCCGCTCCATTTGAGAGGCCGTTCTGTCAGACCAAAAGCGGGGCGGTCGTAAGCAATGACCCTTCCAAACTGGCTCATGGGCTGCATGACCGCATGCCAGGAAAACAGGCTGGCTCCAAACCCATGCAAAAGGATGAAGGTCAGCGGCCCCTGTCCCATCGTTTCCAGATGAACTGACAGCCCATTGATCTCAATGAATTGGCTATCGGCGTCTGCCAGTTGTTGGGCCGGCACCGTCCCGGGCGCGGGTGGGACCGGAACCAGGAAGGGCCCAACGAGAACCAGCAACAGCAGGGCTGCGAGGAAGATGAGTACCACTTTTACCCAACGCCTTTTATTCGCATGTGAGATCCTTATCAACAGGCTCTCCCAAATTTACGGTCCAGCCCTTTATGGCGGATGAACGGTTGAGCCAGAGACCCCAATGCCAGGCTGACTGCAACCAACGCGAAGGCAGCCCAGGTGGCCACTGTAACCAACCCTTCCGCAGGGAATTTAGCCGCAATGCCCACCAAGCGCCCACAGCAACACTACTGCATAAGCCACATCTCTGCGGCGAAAATTCATCAAGCCGCCGATAAGGACCACTGCACCGAGGATGATGACCATCCAGGCCACTGGGCTGATCCCGAAGCCATTCCACTTGACGAAGTCGAATACATCCGAAATATTGGCGATGGTGGCGACCGTGATCCAACCCAGATAGATGCTGAATGGGATCCGCACGGCCCAGTTCTCTCCGGCAGATACGCGGGTCCGGCCAATGCCAAGGTTCAAATAGACTGCGATCAGGCTGGCCAGCAGGATCAGCATGGCCCCAAGGGTGGCAACAAACAGTTCATAATGCCACAGGAAGATCCAGGCGCTGTTGGCCAGGCCGCCCAACACGACCCACCAGCCGGTGGACTTGCAAGCGTGGGTTTTGCTTCTGGGCGGGCAATGCCTGATAAATGGCATAGGCGATCAAACCGATGTAGATAATGCCCCAAATCGAGAAGACGTACCCGGCCGGAACAAAATAGACATGGAAAGTATCCGATATCTTGCCGGTATTCAATCCATTGATGGGCAATGCATCTGCCAGGATATTGATAATGATGGTGACAAGGACGGTCACTACGACCAGGATTTGCCGAACCGTATTCTTCATTTTGACTCCCACTCCACCAAATTAATTTCCAATATTGCCGTCGGGGCGATCTGAACTGGAAGAATTCAATCTGAACAGCTTTTTCAAAAGCCCATATTTCTTATCCATCAAGCAATTCACTTTTTGGACTATCTCCGGATCGACGATATGCCGGGCCTGGGCGGGGCTCCAACTTCCGGTCGGCGTGCCATCCATTTTGCATGGGGCAATATTTACAAAACAATTATTGTGGATGCGCTTTACTTTGCCTGAGTTAGTATCCAGTCATTATATACAGCGAATCCTCCACCTGGCAAAACCAAACCGGCGTCCTTACCCCCGCCCCACTCTTCCGGAATGTTTCCAGGTTCAAATATTGTGTTTTTGGAATATTGATCTAAAGATTTCATTTTATTTCCTCTCTTGAATACATCTGCCTATTCAGAATAACCCCGGTCAAGCCCCGTCCGGCTCGATCACAGGCAAACCTTTCTTCACAAGGATGATCCGGCGATATGCAAACCAGACCGCCCACAATACCAGGGCCGCGCTGACCAGGCCGGGCGCCCACGCGCCGACACTTCCCAGGAGAAAACCGCCGACGGAGGGTGATACCACCCGGGTCACGCTCTCCAGGGACGAAGAGATACCAAGCATTCCGCCCACTTCTGCACGGGTCACTGCCTTGCTGATGGCGCTGTTGAGGACTGTGTTCAACATGCCGCCACCCAGGGCCAGGGGTAGCATGACGATAAGAAGCACAGGTAGATTCGGAGTCACGGCCCAGCCAGCCAGGCCAAACACCATCAACCAGAGGGAAGTGATGATGATCGCATTTTCCCTGAACCGCTTCGCAATGATCCCAATGCCAACCCCCTGGACCAGCACGGAAAGCACGCCCACGTAAGCCAGAATAAAGCCGGTCGTCTGGCTGGTCAAATGAAGGAAATTGGCCGCGTACAGGGAGAAAATGGATTGGAACATGGAAAAAGCCAGGCCGAAAAAGAAGCGCGACATGCAGGAGCGGTCCCACGCCTGGACGGTTGATCGCGACGATCAAAGCCTTCAGGGTGAACGGAGGCCGTTTATTCTCCAGGTTGGCGGTCCGGCGTTCCTCTGTGAGAGATTCGGGCAAGAAGAAAAAGATCGAGAACAAGTTCAGCAAGGACAATCCCGCCGCGACAAAAGCCGGGACACTGTAGCCGGAACGGCTCAACAAGCCGCCGACAGCCGGTCCGATGATGAAGCCCAAACCAAAAGCCGCACCGATCAGTCCCAGGCCCTTCGACCGGTTGCTTTCATCAGTGATATCGGCAATATAAGCCTGGGCCACGGTGATATTGCCTCCGGTCAAACCATCCAGGAGGCGGCTGAAAAAGAGAACACCGATGATGAAGGCATTCGTCGCAGCCGGGGCGATCAGCTTTGCCAATCCGGTTCCAATAGGTTGAGCCAGGCCGAGGAAGAGAAAACCCACGCAGGTCCCGGCGACGCTAAGGAGAAGAATGGGACGGCGGCCAAACCGGTCTGAAAGACGGCCCATCAACGGGGCGCCGACCAGGGTAGCGGCCGCATAGGAAGCGGTCAGAAGGCCGATGACGGCCGGACTGGCGCCATAGGTCTCGGCGTAATAAGGCAGCAGCGGCAGGATCAGGCTGAAACCGAGCAGGTCTACAAAAACGACAATAAAAATATTGATAAGGCGGGCTGTTTTCATATTTTATAAAGGTTTGAACGAAGACGGAATAATTTTAGTATGGATTTCCACAGGACGGACCGGCAGGCGGAATAACCGCCTCAGCCCCTCCTTCAAAAAGCCCCACAGAACGCCAAGCCCGGAACCGGAGCGCACGTACAGGCCGGTCTTCCCATCCGTGGCGGAGGAAGCCAGCCAAACGGCCTTGCCGGCCGGGATCTCAGGCGGCTTGCCAATGGCCCGAATCAGGAAAGGCATGATGTTTTTCAAGCGCTGCTCGAATGGGGCAAAGGTGGTTACCTCCTTTAGAAGGTCGGTATCCATCAAGCCCGGCTGGAACGCGTACACGCCCACTCCGCTGTCTTTATATTCTTTCGCCATGGCCAGGGTAAAGACCCGGATCCAGGCCTTGGTGGAAGCGTAGGGATTCTGGTTCGCCACCGGGCCTTTATCTCCCGCGCCGAGGATATTGATCAGCTTGCCCGACTGGCGCGGCAGGAAATGGCGCATGGCTGTGGTGGAACCATAAAAGGCCCCGAACATATTCGTCCTGAGGACTGCCAAAAAGTCTTCCGGAGCTATATCGAGTGTCGGGCCGTACGGGCCTCCCACGCCGGCATTATTCACCCAGATATCGAAATGTCCATAGGTTTGGATGGCAAAGCGAGCCAGGGCTTCCACTTGCTCCGGGTCGGATACGTCGCACACAAATCCCGCAGCATCTGCTCCCTCGGTTTTCAAGGCGGCTACATTCTTTTCGATTTCGTCCCTGGATCTGGCCGAAAGGACCACTTTCGCCCCCGCGGCAGAATAAGCTTCGGCGATGGCCTTGCCCAGCCCGCGACTGGCCCCGGTGATCACAGCTACCTTTCCCTCTAGTTGTTTCATAATTTTTCCTTTTATCTTTGTAAAAATCAATCGTCTTCCTGAATGGATATTCAAATTACGGCAGATTCTTCAACTCTTGGATTTTCCGAGATCAATGCAACCGCCATTTTTCGACGACCCAAATCGATCCGCAATCCAGATGCCGAGCGCCACCAATCCTGCCAGGACAAAAACGAGCAGGTATTCGATCAGCGGAATACGGAGGATCTCGTTCAATTGTACCCAACCCCGGCTGCTATAGACCAGGACGGCGCCGGTCACAAAAATGCCGGTAAAGACTAATCTTACCCAGCGGGGCAACCCCAACCCGTGCATCTGGGTGAGGATGAAGATGCCGGCAAAACCAAATGCGAACATCGGCCAAATATTGTTGCCCTGCAACAAGGCCACCAGAGTCCCGATGGAATCCCACGGATACCTCCTGGACAACCATCCAATATTTATTGAGATGGATGCGGGTCAGGAACAGGCTGCCTTGCAGCAAGAGCAGGAACATATACAGGAAGCCGATCAAGTGCCCGGGGGTGTTTTCCATCGGGTGATACCAAAATGTATAAATCGTAGCCCAGGCAAATACATAGCCGTGATATTTTCGAACGAAGGACATCACCCGCTTGCCCAGCGGAACTTTCTTTCCCCAAAACAGCCCGCGGCGTTTGTTTTCCATCAACAGGATCGCCACCAACATCAGGATGACTGAGCCCTGGGAGCTGAAAATGGATACATCCTGGGCCAGCCCGTCATACCATATTTGCGTTTGAACGAAATGTAGAAGGATAAAAAAGGCATTCAGTCCCAATGCCCACAAATTGACCGGATGGAGTCCCTGACTGTAGGTTTTGACGTTCTTCTGGGCATAGTAGATCAAGCTCCAAAGCCCAATCTGATGCAGGGCATAAAACATCCAGGCGGTGAAATGGCTCCAGAAAGTAGGGGTGGCCAGTTTCCAGAAATACCAGGCTGCGCCCTGATCCGGCAGATGAGGAACTGCCGCCAGTCGGGATCCGCCCCACCAGATCAAACCTGTAAAAGCCAGGCTGAAGGCGATGCCTGCCCATAAGGCGGCTCTGGCTGCCCTCGGGTTATTTAGGGAAAGGGTTGAATTTCTATTCATTGCAATTTTCCTTATCGATTTAAGGGCAGATCCGCTAACCCGCCTGAGGTTGAATTTCATCATCATACCAGATTGACTGATCCGCCGGAGTCTGCATCCGGATCAAAATGGACGGCAAACGCAGAATTTTCCCAAGGGCGGAAATGGAGGCGCGGCGGGTGAACACATCATAATCGTGGCGTTCAATGTCATCCAGAATGGCCTCGTAGAGTCCGGCCGCGGCGGCGATGGCGAAACGACCGTCCTGGTTTAACTTCGCAATGCCCGGCCAGGCTTCCTCATACAGGCGGCGGACACGCCGGACCTGGAAACGCATGAAACGGCGCCACTGATGAGTTACTTTGCCCGCAGCGATATCCGCCTCACTCAGCCCGAATTGAACCAGTTCCTGCCGTGGTAAATAGAGGCGACCATTTCTCCAGTCCTCACCCACATCCCGCAGGATATTAGTCAACTGTAACGCCACTCCTAATTTCACTGCATATGGGATGGCTTCCGGCCCGGAAAAGCCGATGATATGCATGGACATCAGACCGACGGTCGAAGCCACTCGATAGGAATAGGCTGCCAGTTCATCAAACGTCTCGAAACGGGACTGGAGCAGGTCCGTCGCCACTCCCTCCAGCAATTGCTCAGCATAACGGAGAGGGATGCCAAATTTCCGGCGTGTTTCCGCCCAGGCCACCGCCACCGGGTCTTCACTAGGAGGATGAGAGGCCATGGAACGGCAGCGCCAATCCGCCAATGCATTCTCCGGGTCCGGAGTCAGGCCCCGGTCGACGATATCGTCGCTGATGCGGCAAAAGGCATAAAGAGCCCGGATGGCGCGGCGCTTTTCCGAAGGAAGAAATCCGGAGGCCAGCATGAAAGTGCGGCTGTGTTTTCGGGTGATCGCTTCACAGGTCCGGTAGGCATCGGACAATAACCGACTGTTCAGGATGGGATAGGCTGGCATGGAAAGTTTTTCGAGACCTTCGTGGGCCAGGTTCAGCAAGCGGGATTCCCAGGAAAAGTTATCTTGAACTATCATTGAATATCTCCTTAGAAAATTCTGGGAAGTTCGTTTTTTTAGTGTGTGCGGCTCCGCCGCACACACTAAAAAACGGCGTTCCCCTGTTTTAAGAAAGGTTCTTAGCGTTTTTCAGGAAGAAGAGCGGTTCTGGTTGAGAATAGGGCTGGACGGTGTACTAAAACCGGCTGCTCTTTCAAGATCCGTTCGGTAACCAGTTTGGCAGAGAGCAACACCATTGGCAAGCCCGGTGCCGGGATGGGTGCTGGCCCCGACAAAGTATAGATTCCCGTAACGAGGATGGCGGTTGTGCGGGCGCAGATAGCCCACCTGCATAAAATTGTGGCTCAGTCCAAAGGCTGAACCTTTGACCAAATTGAGCCTTTTCATATACTCAGGCGGCCCCATGGTCTCTTCAAAAACGATCCGTTTCTCCAGGTCTTTCACGCCTATGCTTTCCAACCGGTTAATGACAAATTTACGGGCACTTTCACGCAGAAGGTCCCAATCCTGCGGATGAGCAGTATCTTCATGGCCCACCGGCACCAGTACCATCAAGCTATCGGCCGTCTCCGGAGCGAAATTCGGATCGGTGCGGGAAGGCGCATTGACATAGAAAGATGGATTCTTGGGCAAGGTCAGGTCCCGGAAAATGCTGTCGAATGAAGACCGGTATTCAGCCTCCGCCAGGAAGACATTGTGATGCAACAACTCCGGCTGATTTCTCACCCTTCACACCCCAATAGAACATCAGCGCGGAAGAAGTGTATTTTTTTCTCAGCAACCTGGCGGCAGTGCCATCTTCGGGGAGTAAATTCGAGTAGATGTACGGCAGGTCGGCATTGGCGATGACCAGGTCGGCCTTTATCTTCTCCCCACTTTCCAGGGTGACACCCTCAGCCCGTTCGCCGGTTATATTTATATTCTTGACCGGAACTCCATATACAAAGCGGACTCCATTGGAAGCCGCAATAGCTTCGAGAGTTTCAACGGTCCGGTAGAGACCGCCGCGAGGAAACCAGACCCCATCCCCCAATTCGGTATATTGAAGAAGTGAGAATGTCGCCGGCGCCTCATAAGGACTGAGCCCCAGGTACATGTTTTGGAAAGAGAATGCCGCTCGCAAACGCGCATCCGAAAAATAACTGGCAGTATTAGTGGAATGTTTTACCAGCGCTTTCATCCGGAACAGCAGCGGCAGGTTCTTGAGGGCCAGGTATTCTCTGATCGAATAAAAGTTTCTCCCCACGAACTGGTCCAGGGCGATGTTGTAATGCTTATAGCCTTCTTCCATGAACTTGAGGAACTGCCCAAAAGCGCCGGGCTCAATCGCATCAAGCTGTTCCCGCATCTTTGGCAGCTGGTAAGACAAATCCAAGGATGAGCCGTCCTGGAAATGAATGCGGTAGGTTGGGTCCAGGTGAACCAGGTCCAGGTGGTCCTCCATCCGCTCCCCCATGGCTGCGTACGTTTCTGCAAAAACTTCCGGCATAAGAAAGAGAGTCGGTCCGGTATCGAAACGAAAACCATTTTTCTCGATGACAGACGCGCGTCCGCCTGGACGCTCATTTTTCTCGTAAACGGTAACACTATGCCCTGCCTTCGCTAAACGCCCGGCAGTGGCAATCCCACCCAATCCAGCACCAATAACTATTATGTTCATTTATCTCTCCTATATCCATCTGAATTAGCCGCATTATATACATGTGTATAGGTTTTGTCAAGCTTTTGTACACTATAAGTTGACAAAAACTATACATAGGTGTACACTTTGGGCAATAAGATGATGGGTTTCAAAGGAAAATATGAACGATTTCGAGAAGCAATCTTTGCAAGGTCCCCTTTACAACATCGGCGTGGTCACCCGCTTGACCGGTATCCCGATAACTACACTGCATGCATGGGAGAGAAGATACGGTTTCCCCCATTCCTCCCGAACCATCGGCGGGCACCGCTTATATTCGGAAAAGGATATTGCCCAGCTCCGGTGGGTCAAAACCCAGGTGGATGCGGGCCTGGCCACCTCTCAAGCCATCCTGGCGGCCCAAAAAATGGGCCTGAACGAGCCAGTGTCATTGCCAGAATCGATCCGGTTGTCCCAACCCGAGACTCAGCTTACACCTTTGCCGGCCTTGAGGGAACAATTGCAGGCTTCCCTTCTTGAAAATAAATTGGAGCGATCTGACCAGATCCTGGGCGAAATGCTGGCGTTCTACACACCCGAAGAACTGACCTTGAATGTGATCAGTCCCATCCTGAACGAAATCGGGGAAGGGTGGGCGGATGGACGGATCACGGTCGCGATTGAACACCTGGCCAGCAATTACCTGCGCCAGCGCCTGTTGATGTGGATGGTGACGGGACCGCGGCCGCATTCCACGAAACCGATCGTGCTGGCCTGTGCGCCGGGCGAATGGCATGACGGTAGTCTGCTCATGTTGGGAGTCTTGTTGCGCCGGCAGGGCTGGCCGGTGGCGTACCTGGGGCAAAATGTGCCGTTTACAGACCTGGATGGATTCATCCGCCAGATCCATCCGGCTGCGGTGGTAGTAGTGGCCATGCGGTCCGATCCAGCCAGGAGTTTGACCGATTGGGCAAAACAGATCCGGGAGGACCAGGCTGAATTCCTTTTTACTTTTGGCGGGCGGGCTTTCGTAGTTGAGCCGGAATCTGCAAAAATCCGTGCCGGGTATCTATCTTGGGGATACCCTCCAGGAAGGGTCTGAACAAGTTGCTGGAATTATTGGGATGAAATGTAGCCTGCTTAAATAAGAAGGACCTCCGGTTAAACCGGAGGTCCTTCTGATTTTCATTGGGTGAAAATGGAAATCCTATTCCTGGTATTCCAGTTCAAACTCTCCGATATAAACAGTGTCCCCTTCCTCGGCGCCGGCCTCTCTTAATTTCTTATCCACTCCCAGGCGCTCGAGCATGCGCTGGAACCGCCGGACGGAACCGGGTTGGTCCCAGGGGGTCATCTCGGCCGCCCGCTCAATGGAAATCGAGGTGATCCTCCAACCGCCATCCGCCTCTTTGGTAATGGTGTAGGCGTGCGGATCCACTGCCGGACGGTAGACCGGTACTTCGGGTTCGGCTTCCTCTGAAAGCCGGTGTTTCTGCCAGAATGGCGGCGGCCTTTTAAGCAATTCCGCCGTATCCGTCCGGGCCAACGCAGAGATGGCCATGGCCTCGTAGCCGCGTTTTTTCAACTCTTTTTTGATCTTTGGCCAGCGTTCCTGGACTTCGGGCTGATCGATTTTGTTCAGCGCCACCAGCATCGGCTTCTCAGCCAAACGCGGGTCGAAGAGAGCCAGCTCACTATTGATCTGAGCAAAATCGGCCAGGGGGTCGGGCGCTAGTCCATCCAGGAGATGGATAAGAACCCGCGTCCGCTGGATATGGCGGAGAAACTCATGGCCCAGGCCGGCCCCCAGGGCGGCCCCTTCGATCAAACCGGGGATATCCGCCAGAACGATGGTTGTATCTTCATCCACTTGTGCCACCCCTAAATTCGGCTCCAGGGTCGTGAAAGGGTAGGCGGCAATCTTCGGTTTGGCATTGGTTAGGACCGAAAGCAGGGTGGATTTACCCGCGTTGGGCACCCCGACGAGACCTAAATCGGCAATTAGCTTGAGCTCCAATCGCAGGCGTTTTTCCTGACCGGGTTCCCCATTTTCAGCCGTGCGGGGAGCCTGGTTGGTTGAACCTTTGAAACGGGTATTGCCACGCCCGCCCCGGCCACCTTTACAGACCATTAACTGCTGCCCGGGTGCAGTTAAATCGCCGATCATGTCACCGGTGAGGGCATCGTAGACGACTGTCCCGGGCGCGACAGGAAGGACCAGGTTCTCGGCAGATTTGCCGGACTTATTGTTGCCACCTCCGCCTTTGCCATCCTCCGCGGCGAAATGAGTTGTAAAACGGAACGCAGTGAGCGTATTGAGGGTGGAGCGCACTTCCAGGATCACATCACCGCCGCGCCCGCCGTCGCCCCCATCGGGTCCGCCCCGGGGACAAATTTCTCCCGGCGGAAATGGACCATGCCGTTCCCCCCTTTTCCGGATTTCACTTCAATCTCTGCCTGATCGATGAACATAGGAACTCCAATGGAATGGATTATACCGTTACTGAATGAATTTCCGGAAGAAAGGGCTTTGCAATAACGCTCAGCCCTTTCTTATCCTGGTTGGATGACCGGCAAAGAATATGGAAATGTTTCAACTATTTCGTAAACGGGTTTTCTGTGGGCAGGGAACTGCCCCAGGAGTTCATATAATTTTCCGCCGTTATGGAAACAAAACATTCCCGGGCATAGACAATATCCAATTCCGGCGATGCGACAAAGGCCTCGCCTCTCTCCGGAAAGATAAAGGTCTGGCTCCCTTGAAGGAAATAGCTGTAGGTTGTGATAGCTGGGTTACCGTATTGGGCCGCGACTTCCGACCAAAGAAGAGAAGGTGCATCATCCAGGATCACACTCACCAATCCAACAAGATCGTTCTGGATGATTATGGAATGATACTCTCCATTCCTCTTGGCGGAATAAAGTAATATTTCCTGGCCGTCATTCGCCTCTGTCGAGGCAGGTTCGCCTAATTGTCCAATAACTTCATCCCGGGTGGTCTCTCCTGGAATTATCCCTTGCACACAATTGGCGGAGGCGCGGCTAACCGTTTGAGTGGAACGAGGTACATTGGCTTCCTTGGTGGGAGTGGGAGAGGCAGAGCATGCTAAAACCGCCAATCCAAGGGCCATCACTGCCATTAGGAGGAACAACTCAGTATGTCTTCGGGATACCGTTTTCATACTCGACGCCTCCAAATATTTGGTCACGAATAAAATTGTAACGTTCAGTGGAAGAGGCCTGCAGAAGGACAGGGTCATATACATACATCATGACCGATTCGCACAAATCTTCTGTTGGGCTTTTCTCCCCATATTTTGTGGGGGGCATGTTCCCCTGTGAACCGTAATAGACCCAGCCGCGGGCGCCATACAAGACCCAACCATTTTTCACGGCCCCGGCATTGGCACTTTGATCGGGACGGGTGGCATTTAAATAGTTTTGAACCAGCGGAGAATTTGTGGCTTTTGTTTGAATTGAATATTCATCCTTATACCAGGTCATACTATGGGTGATCTCATGCAATATGGTGCCTTTAAACTGCGTGTCGGCATCAGGATAGTCAAAAGGGCTGGAAGCCAGGTCAAAGACCCTTAGGGTGGCAGCCGAGCCGCTGCAACCAGGATCTTCGGTTATTACGCAGGGGGTGTAAGATCCAAAGATATTCGGGTCTGCCTGACCTGACTTATCCAGGTCATATTGATTCCTGACAATCCGTTTCAACTGCAATCTATCGAGCACATCCTTGGGTAGATTTTTCAGCACATCATCCAAAAGGGCCAACTCATGCTCAGTCCATGACTTTTGGCCGTATATATCCCCCGGGAAACTGTTGACTGCGTAAATGCCATATTTGGAAAAGATATACTCGCTGGTGATAATGGGCTGCAGGGCGGCTGCAAAATCCTGCTCCGGATATGAGACCACCCAGGTGAATTGGCCGGTCGTCGTCTCGCCCTCGGCGCTTACGGTGGCATCATAGATGCCGGAACCGCTGCCGTTGGCATAAAAATTACCGCTCCAGGAACCGTTATATTCGAAAACGGGGATGCCATCGGTGCAGCCATCGCCAGACAGGGTGCCTTCAACTGGACCGGAGGCCGCCCCGCCATCACCGCCTTCAAAGGTGCCGGTAAGAGTCCAATGTACGACTAACGCACAGATGGAGCCGTCCGCATTTGTATAATCCCTTTGTTCGAACAACGTCCCGGTTACATCCCCACCGGCAGGTGGAAAGGTCAGGCTGAGTGGGAAGGCGAAACTCTCATCGTCAGGGCGGGTCATCGTGCCGGTACCGGTGATCGTTTGAGACTCCTGTCCGTGGACCGCCTGGATCGGCAGAAACAAGAGAGCCATGACCACTAAACAAATAATTCCTATTAAATATTTTCCGGATCTATTCATGCGCGATCCTCCAGATATCCTGCCATCAATAAAAGCCCTTCAATTCCACCTATTATCATTTTACAAGAGAAAGCCAGCCGGGGAATTATTAACATGGAGATTTAATGATTTATATATCCACTTTTTATAGAGGCAGACTAATGAGATCGTATCCCCAGAATTCAGCCACCTACTCTTGACAGAAAAAAGGATTCCGAATATTATAGGTCTAATACATTATAGGATTGGTCCTATATAAGAAAGGTCTTATATGTCTCTGGAGTATGCCATCCTTGGATTCCTTAACTACAAACCTTACACCGGCTACGACCTCAAGAAAATCTTCGATTCGTCGGTAAGGCATTTCTGGCCGGCCGACCAGAGCCAGATCTACCGGACACTGACCCGCCTGACTGAACAGGGCTTTGCCGAAATGGAGAAAATGCCACAGGCTGACCGGCCCGATCGCAAAGTCTATCACATTACCCAGGCCGGCCGGAAAGAATTGCTCGCCTGGCTCTCCGGTCTTCCTCCGATGGACTCACCTCGCAGCGCGCCTCTTATTCAAGTGTTTTTTGCGGGGCAACTGCCGGATGAAGAGATCCTGGCAAAATTCGAAGGCTTTGCCGAACTCATGCGAGCCATTCTTGCACAATATGAGCAGGTAATGGAGCAGATCGCTCCTTTCCAGGAGGAAATCCCTTCGCCGCGGGAGCACTTCTTCTGGTTGCTTACCCTGGATAACGGCATCCGCACGATGCGAGCGGCCCTCGAATGGGCTGAAGATGTGATTTTTCAGATAAAGACCGGAAAGGTTCCCCAGAAATGACACACCTGGCCTCCATTCGACCGGTGGTTGACAGCGAATATAGCCTCTGCGGCACCTGCCTGGAAAATTGCTACAGGCATGGGATCCGTTACTCCTTTAGTGCTGGAAAGTAGGTAACCATGAACATAACCATCTTGAACGGCAATCCTTCTCCTTCTGGATTTCGATTCCTACCTCGCCCAGGTAAAATCCATTCTTCAAGCCGGCTCCCATCGCGTCACCCAATTGGATCTGAGAGATATGCATCTCCGGTACTGCATCGGCTGCTGGGGTTGCTGGGTAAAGACACCCGGGCAATGTGCATCCCGGGATGCGTCTCTCGAAATGGACCAGGCGGTCATAAATTCCGATTTCGTCCTATGGGCGGCGCCGTTGAAAATGGGGTTCACCTCAGAACTGCTCAAACGCGCCTGTGACAAGCATCTGCCGCTGATCCACCCATACATGGTGGTCAGCCATGGGGAAGGCCACCACCGCCAGCGCTACGCCCATTATCCCAGGGTTGGACTATTGGTGGAAAAAGAACCCGGTACGGATGAGCGCGACCTGCAGATCGTGACCGACATCCATGCCCGTACTGCCCTCAACTTCAAGACGGAGCTGGATTTCAGCCTGACCACCGAGACTGCACCGGCTGAACTCGCCCGGCAGATCACCGTCCGAACCCGCCGGGCCGTGCCCCTGCCTCCCCCGCTGGATGCCACTGCCGGAGTTAACATAGCGCCTCCCTCCAGGCTGACTTTATTCAACGGCTCTCCGCGGGGAAAACGCGGTAACACTCCCATTTTCCTGCGGGAGATCGCAGCCGGTTTCGGCGGCCTTTCCGAAATGCATGACCTGGTCCGCTTGAAGGAGACCGGGCGGATGGTGCAGGCTTTTTCGGAGGCGGAATGCATCCTCTTCGGTTTCCCCCTCTATACGGATTCCATGCCTGGCATCGTCAAACGTTTTATCGAAGCCCTGGAACCCCTGGTAGGACGGGATCATAATCCACCCATAGGTTTCGTTGTTCAATCCGGCTTTCCGGAGGGATTGCATTCTCGTTACGTCGAACGCTACCTGGAGAAGCTGGCTCGGCGGTTGGGCTCACCTTATCTCGGGACGGTCGTCAAAGGCAACGGCGAAGGCGTGCGCAGCATGCCTCTCGAAGCCACGAAGAACTTATTTGCCGATCTTCAAGCCGTGGGTGTCAGCCTGGCCAGGGAAGGCAGGTTCGATCCGGCAGCCCTGGCTCGCATCGCCCGGCCCGAACGTTTCCCGGCTATTCTCGGACCCGTATTCCAGGTCTTTCTGCGGCTTCCCATGGCGCACGCCTATTTCGATGATATGCTCAAAAAGAATGGCGTCTTTGAACAACGCTTCGCCCGGCCGTTCCTCCCCGAGAAGTCATGAAATGGGTCTCCGTTTGACCTGGTTTAATTGCCTCTGGCTGATCCTTCCCCTTTTATTGTGGAATTTACTCCTTGGTTCCCGCATTACGGATGTAAGAGTCGTTTCGGATGCGGCCTCACCCAAGTGGCTTCTGACAGCCGAGAATATATTCCGCATTTTGGTGTTCATCATACCGGTGCTGTTGCCCTCCCAGTAGGACAAATTGGCAATTTGTCCCACTGGTAGTGCAAATTGGCAATTTGCACTACAAAAGACGGGGATGTTCGTTTATATTCTCGGGACGCTGATCTATTTTGCCTCCTGGCTGCCACTTATACTGTCTCCCGGTTCAGCCTGGAGCAACAGCCGCGTCGGTCTGCTGGCGCCACGGTTGACTCCGTTCTTATCTTTTCTGGGGATTGCTACTATCGGCAATTCCTGGATTTACGGTTTCCTTTCAGCGGCATTCATCTTATTCCACACCTGGCACGGGATCCAAAATCTTTAGGAAATTAATCACGCCAGAAAACCTTGACATAATTAGAATATATTCTATAATTAGAATTATGTCTAATTATGAATTCGTCCCCTCCCCCAACCAGGCACTGACTACAGAAGAAGAGATCAGAGCCTACGTCAATCCAACCCGAATAACCATTCTGACATTACTGGCAAGTGAAAAAAATTCGGTTTCGGGAATAGCCCGCCAGCTTGGGGTGCATCCAGCCAACCTGACTTACCATTTTAAATTGCTCGAAAAAGCCGGTCTGATCCAACTGGTGGAAAAAAGAGAAACCGGAAAAAATCTGGAAAAAATCTACCGCGCAGTCGCCTATCAGTTTACGATCCATGCGAATCCCGAGAATTCAAATAAGAAAGCTCTGGCCTTGGAACTTTTGCGAGATGATTTAACCTCCACATTACATATTATCGATAGACAACCTGATGAAAGAGCCGTATTGGGGATATTAAAGACGGTCCGCCTTAAACCGGCAGATATCGCAAAATTCACAAAGAGATTGATGGCCCTGGCAGATGAATTTGAGAAAAGCGCTTCTACTATTGGTATTGCTTACAGCCTGAATACCAGCCTATATCCGGCCGAACCAGTAAATTTGCCAGACCAAAAGATTTTCATAAAACTCGAGCAATAGAGTGCCTCGTTGTCTTTCAGGCTATCTTTCCAATCTGTATCAGAAAAAGGCGGTTCAAATGTTCATAAAAAGAGGGAAGATGATTTTGTATTCGGCCATTCTTGCTGTTGTTTTGATGATTTCAATTCTTGCCATATATTTTTTGGGTCAGGCCAATCTCCGTAAGGTAGAACTGGCGAAAACCATCCGGACCCATCCTGACTCGACTGCCCTGGTGGCATACAATTTCGATGAACACGGTGAGATGATCGACGACGGACAGGCCCTTTTTTACAGCGCCGACAATCCACTGGTCATGGCATCGACGATGAAAGTTGTAGTACTGGCAGCCTATGAATCCGCGGTTGTCCAAGGCGTATTGAACCCGGTTGAGCAAGTGCCAGTGAGTGATCTGGAAAAATATTTTTTGCCTAAAACAGATGGAGGCGCACATGCCCAGGGTCTGGCTCACTTCGGCATAACGGTCGATTCACTAGGGTTTGCAAAAGATCCAGCGGCGAGAATCTCACTCGATGATATCGCCCTCATCATGATTTATTATTCTGGAAATGCAGAAACCGATTACTTAATGGGGCGCCTTGGAAGTGAAAGAGTAAATTCCATTCCGGGAATGGAGCATCACACTCCCATCACCCCGGTTCTCGGTATGACCCTGGCTCTTTTGAACCATGAAAGTCCCCTATCCGATAAAGTGGAAAGACTGGCATTGATCAACAATATCAAACAAGGGGATTTTAGTTATTTTGAACATTTAATAGATCTTTATTTACACGACTCAAGTTGGAGAGAGTCACAGATAGCCTTCATGCAATCGGAGGAATTTTCCAATGCGGTAATCCAGATAGGCTGGACAGGTCAGGTGGAAGCCAGTCAATTATTCCCAAAAGGAACGGCACGGGAATATGCCCGCATGATGGCAAAAATCGCTTCCCAACAGTTCATTTCTTCAGAGGTCAGCCAATTAATGCAGGAAAAGCTGGATAGCGTTCCCTCCGAATGGCCATTAAGGCTCTTATATTTTCGAAAGTTCGGTGCAAAAAGCGGTGTTACGGCTGGAGTACTTAATCTTGCTTCTTATGCATTTCCAAAAGATGATCCACAAAAAAGCCACGGACGTGTTGTGGTAATCCTGACAAACGAGTTACCGTATGATACCTGGTCAAAACAGTTTCAGTATGAGGGGGTATATCTCCTGCAAACAGGTATTTCCAGAACATCGAAAGCTTTCCTAAAATGGGCAAATTCTCAGTGAAAAAGATCACCCGGTAAGATTGGTTTTTCCAGATTTTAATAAACAGGCTTCCTCTTTTTTCAGAAGCCTGTTTATTATTTCCGATGATTCGCTAAAAAGCGTTCGGCATCACTGCAAACCAAAGGTGACGCTGACTTCTGCCTTGACCGAGATCTGGCCCAGGCTGAGCGGACCGGCCTCGCTCAAGGCGCTTTCCTGGGTGGCTGAAGGGGCGGCATTCTGGGAGGCGTTCTGAGTCCAGAGATCCTGAGTACGACCACCGCCGCCGAAACCGCCATACCAGCCGTTGTAATAGGACCAGGTATTTTCACTGATGCTGCGGACACAGCCGGCCTGCGCGCCTCCGGCTTCCGCCAGCGCCTGGGCTTTCTCGACTGCGGCCTTCATAGCCATCTCGCGGGCCTGGTCACGATACTTGCGCAGCTCGCTCGTGTAGAGTTCCACATTAATGACCTGGTTGGCGCCGCCTTGCAAAGCCGCAGTGACGACATCATTGGTCTTTGTAACATCCCGCAACGTGATCGCGACCGTGTTATTAATGCGATAGCCTTTGATGTGAAGGGATTCATAATCGTCGTACAAGGGCTCGATCACATACCAATCCGTGCTGATATCCTTGGCATCCACTTGAAAGGCCTTGATGACCCTCACCACCCGTTCGATGGCATCCGAATTGGCTGCCTGGACGGCCGCGGCCGTGCGTCCGTTGGATTGGACCCCCAACTGGATCAGGACTCGATCCGGCACCACATTCACCACGGCGGTGCCGCTGACGCTCACACTCCGGCTATCATCACAAGCCACTTCCGCCGCCTGGGTGGGAGCCGGCGTGGCGGTCGCCCCGGCATGCGCATTCGGCAAAACGGAGAAAAGTACGAAGCCGACCAGGATGGCTGGCAAGCACCCCATTCAAAAAAGTGGAAAACTGTTTCATTTGGACCTCCTGAGGATAGTGTTATCTTTATCCTATCCATTCCCCCTGTCAGGAGCGTGTCAGTTCTTCGTCAGTCCGGAGGCAATCGGCAGCCAGAAAGATACGGTCGTTCCCTTGCCTTCCTGGCTCTCGGCTGTGACCCGCCCTTTTTGAGCCAATACCAGGGAACGGACAATGGCGAGGCCCAGCCCGCTGCCGCCGGTATGGCGGTCACGGGAGGCCTCCACCCTGTAAAAACGCTCAAAAATGAAAGGCAGGTGCGCTGCCGGGATACCGCTGCCGCGAATCCACGACGGAACAGCGCAATTCAGACTTCGGTTCGTTGAAGGCTGACGGTTACGGTCGAGCCGGAGGAACTATGGCGGATGGCATTGGCGAGCAAGTTGTCCAGGATCTGGGCGGTCCGGTCGGCATCTGCCAAGACATACGCCTGATCGCAAGCCTCGATTTTGAGGGTGACCTCTTGACTTTGTGCCAATGGAGCCAACGTTTCACCACGTGAACGGGCCAGCTCAGCCAGGTCCAGCGGCTGAATATTCAATTTCAACGCGCCGGCATCCGCCCTGGTTAGAACCAGCAAGTCGTTGACCAACCGGATCAACCGCTCGGTCTCCCGCTGCATCGAGGCCAGCAGCGGACCCCGTCCCTCGGCATCATCCAGGGCGCCATCCTCAAGGGTTTCGATCGTACCCTTGATCACGGTAAGCGGCGTGCGCAGTTCATGGGTCACATCTGCGATGAAAACCGTCTTGGCCTGGTCGGCTTTCTGAAGGCTGGCGGTCATGGTATTGAACGAGCGGCCCAGGCTGTTCAACTCGCGGATGGAAGGATCGACCGGGACCTGTTGGCCCAGCTCTCCGGCAGCCACTCGATCGGCTGCCCGGGCAATCACCTCCATGGGCCTGGCCATCCGGCGGGAGAGGAACGCAGCCATGACCAATGCCAGCCCAAAGGCCAGGAGGATGATCCCGGCCAGCTGCCAGATCACGGGACCAGGCAGCCCGCCTGCCGGTAGAGGCGTGGCCAGGTAGACGATCCCAACAATCTGATCCTGTTCCGAATAAACCGGCGCGGCCGCATAAAGAACGCGCCGGTTTTCGGCAGAAGTCACCCGGCGAACGGCCGCGGCCGGAGTACCCTGCATCGCCGAGACGATCTCTGACCTCTGCAGAAGTGGATCTGCGGACGAGGGCGAACCATAGTCAGCCGAGGGCAGCCTTTGATAAGGAGAACTTTGCTCAAGGGGGAGAGTCAGCAAGACCGCATCCGGTCCATCCAGGATGTGAGTATGGATGCCCGGGGTAGTGTTGGCCGTTTGGGAATAGGGTTCCGCTGCCACGGTAGAAAGGGCTTCCCCCCGCAGCGCCTCGGCGGAAAGGCGCGCCTGTGCCAGCAGATTCTCACGCTCGGTATCCAGATAGAGCCGTTCGACCGTGAACCAGGCCAGGCCCGCGGCCAGGCCCATGCCGATGAACAACACCACCATGAAACTGAGAGATAAACGGGTACGAATGGGGATAGTCATATTTATGGCTTCAACCGGTACCCGACCCCGCGGACGGCCTCGATTGCATCCGCCTCTGCAGATTCTTTGCGCAAGCTTGGCCCGCAGGCGCTTGATGGCGCTATCGACTGCGCGGGTATCCCCCGCGAAATCATAACCCCAGGCCTGTTCCAGCAGGCGCTCGCGGGTCAGGACGATCCCGGAATTGAGCAGGAACAGGTGGAGCAGGTCGAATTCCAGGCGGGTGAGATCGAGGGGTATTTCTCCGACGCAGACAGTGCGGGCTTCTATTTCCAGCCGCAGGTCCCGCCGGGCCATTCAGCGCTACCTTTGGAGGAATACCCCTGGTCTCTTCCCCGGCGCGCCGCAAGACGGCCTTGATGCGAGCCATCAGCTCACGCACGCTGAAGGGCTTCGTCACGTAATCATCCGCCCCCAATTCCAGTCCCACCACCCGGTCGATCTCTTCGCCTCGGGCGGTGATCATGATGATCGGCACAGCGCTGGTCTTGCGGAGTTCCCGGCAGACGTCCAACCCGTCCACCTGCGGGATCATCAGGTCGAGCAGGATCAGATCCGGCGTGGAAGCGCGGGCCATGCGAAGGGCTTCCCGCCCATCCGCCGCGATCAAGACCTCATAATGAGCCTTGCGCAGGTTATAAGCGAGCAGGTCAGTGACCGCTTTTTCATCATCGACGACAAGAATGCTGGGAGACATCCATCACAGGATACCATAATTTTGTGGCAGGATGATGGCAAATGGAAGTCATTAGACTGTAGACGTTAGTCGGATAGTAAGAGATAGGTAGTTTTTTAGTTGGATAGTGAGGTAGGGATGGATGAGCGTGAATCGGATTTCCGAGGGATCGTTGGACCCAAACAACGAGGAACAAAAGCTATGCGACCCCCCAGATATGGGATTTTGATGCGCTGTTGGGGTGAAAATGCCACAGGTGGGGGAGGTCTATGCGCAGAGGACAGAATTGTTCCGCGGGAATCGGGCCAAAAAAATCAGGAAGAATGCGGTTTAAGGCGATTCTTTTCACTTTTTGAAGATGAGAAACACTATTAGCGACTTTCCCCTCCAGGAAGAACCTTTCGGGTACATGTGGGAAGGCCAGGAGGCAGGGCGTACGGCTTTCGTTGGATTGGCAGGAGACCTCCGAGTTCTTGAAGAACTCGGAGGTCTGAATGGCGTGACGGCAAATCAAAAGTGGCGGGTGCTCCGCCACTTTTGATCCTCGATCCCTCGAAACTATTTCTTTTTCTTCCCAAACTTCTTCTTCAGGATATCTTCCAGGGTCGGCTGGCCGATCTCCTGCAGCTCGTAGCGCACCCGCTGGGAGGGCTTGTCGATCTTGAGCACGCGCGTCAGGTCGATGGGCGTGCCGATGATGACCAGGTCCACGTCGGCCTTCTTGATGGTGGCTTCCAGGTCTTTCATCTGGGCCGCGCCGTAGCCCATGGCCGGCAGGATCGGGCCGGTCTTGGGATATTTCTGGTAGGTGGCGGCGATCGACTTGACCGCAAACGGGCGCGGGTCGACGATCTCGCTGGCGCCGAAGCGCTTGGCAGCCACGTAGCCGGCGCCATAGGCCATCTCGCCGTGGGTCAGGGTCGGGCCGTCCTCGATCACCAGGACGCGCTTGCCCTGGATCTCGGCGGGCTTGTCCACGAACAGCGGCGAAGCCGCCTCGATGACGATCGCCTTGGGATTGAGCATGGCGCAGGTTCTCGCGCACCTTGATGACCGCCTGCGGGTCGGCAGTGTCCACCTTGTTGATCACGATCACATCCGCATCGCGGGCATTGACCTCGCCGGGATGGTAGGTGGATCTCGTGCCCGGGGCGGTGCGGGTCGGCCACGACGATCTTCAGGTCCGAGACGTAGAAGGAGAAATCGTTGTTGCCGCCATCCCACAGGACGATATCCACTTCCTTTTCGGCCTGGCGCAGGATCTTCTCGTAGTCCACGCCGGCATAGACGATCACGCCGTTATCGATGTGCGGCTCGTATTCCTCGCGCTCCTCGATGGTGCATTCGTGCTTGTCGAGGTCGGCATAGGTGGCGAAGCGCTGCACTTCCTGCTTGACCAGGTCGCCGTAGGGCATGGGGTGGCGGATGGCAGCCACTTTGTAGCCCATGTCCGCGCAGGATCAAGGAGACGCGCCGGGTGGTCTGGCTCTTGCCCGAGCCGGTGCGCACGGCGCAGACCGAGACGACCGGCTTGGTGGATTTGACCTGGGTGAGCTTCTCGCCCATCAGGCGGAAATCGGCGCCGGCCGCCAGCACCATGGAGGCCTTGTGCATGACCACTTCGTGCGGCACATCCGAGTAAGCGAAGATGACCTGGTCCACCTTCAACTTCTTGATCAGCTTGAGCAGGTCGCTTTCGGCATAGATCGGGATGCCCTTCGGGTACAGCTTCCCGGCCAGCTGCGCGGGATAGGTGCGGCCTTCGATATCGGGGATCTGGGTGGCGGTGAATGCCACAACTTCATAATCCTTGTTATCGCGGAAGAAGACGTTGAAGTTGTGGAAATCGCGCCCGGCGGCGCCCATGATGAGAGTACGAACAGGGGACATAAGAGTAACTCCTTGACAGAAAAGATGAATTTCAGCCAGGTTCATACTCTCGCCGCGGTAGCCGTTGTCCATGCAGCGGCAAGGAGGCTCCTGCGCTTTTTCGGAGCTCCTGTACCTACTCTGGCATCCTGCGGTGAACAGGAACCGCTGATTTTCGTAGCGGCGAAGTCCCGCTACGTCACATCACTTCTGGGGCTGTGATGCCCAAAAGCGCCAAGGCATTGGCAAGTGTATATTTGGTCGCCGCCACCAGCCGCAGGCGGGCTTCCCGGACCTGCGGCTCGGCCTGGACGACCGGACAGGCATCGTAAAAACCGGCGAAGGCTTTGGCGATGTCATAGGCGATGCTGGCAATGACCAGCGGCTTGTACTCGGCCGCGGCCCGCTGCACTTCGCCCGGGAAGCGGGAGATCAAATCGATCAGCTGGATTTCTGCCGGATGCAGACTGATAGTCAAAGGTCGGATGGTTGAAGATCGACTCTGCCTTCGACACCCGCCTTCTTCAGGATCGAGTTGCAGCGCACATGTGCATATTGGATGTAAGGGGCGGCCTGCCCGTTGAAATCCAGGGCGGCCTGCCAATCGAAGGTGACCAGCTTGGTATTCTCGCGGGCAACAATGGGATATTTCAATGCACCCAGGCCGACGGCTTTGGCCACCTGTTCCAGCTGTTCCTCGGTCAAGGCCGGGTTCTTCTTGCGGGCTTCTTCCTTCGCCCGGGCAATGGCTTCGCGGAGCAGGTCTTCCAGCAGCACGACCGTGCCCTCACGCGAGGAAACGACCACATTGCCCGGGCAGAGTTACCAGTTCATAGGCCACATGCACGCATTTTTTGGCCTGCTGCGTACCCGGCGATCTCCATGATCTTGAAAACCTGGGTGAAATGCAGGGACTGGCGCACATCCACCATATAAATGGAGCGGGCCAGGTCGGGGTAATCGCGGAATTTATGCAGCACCAGTGCCAGGTCTTCGGTGGAATAAAGGGCGGTGCCATCCGAGCGCAGGACCACGGTGGTGCGGTACTGTTCTTTCTTCAGGCCGAGCACTTCATCGATCTTGACGATCACCGCCCCACCCTGCGGGCGCTCATCCGATGGCGATGCCGCGTTCCGGATCAGCTCTTCGACGATCTTCTTGCCGGGCTCTTCTTCCTCGCTGTTGAAATAATACTTGTCGAAGCGGATATCCAGCGCGGCGTACATCTGGTGGAAACCCTCCAGCGACCACTGGCGCGTTCTCTTCCACAAAGCCACGATTTCCGGATCACGTTTATCCCAGACGGGCATAGACGGCCCGCACTTCGGCTTCCAGGTCGGGATTTTCTTCCAGGCGGCGGCTGGCATCTGCGTAGACCTTGCCCATCCACTGGGTGATGTCCGTCTCAGGTTCTTCTTCACTGTGGTATTTCAAATAGCACCACATCCACTTGATCACATGCAGGCCCATATCGCCGGGGTAATTGGCGCGGACCACGTCATAGCCGGCAAATTCGAGGATGCGGGCGAGCGAATCCCCCAGGATGGCCGAGCGCAAATGGCCCACATGGAAGGCCTTGTGCGTATTCGGTTGGGAAAACTCCACCATCACGTGCTGACCGGTGGAGGGCCCGGCCCCGAAGCAATTCTTCTGCTCCAGAACCATCTCAACCACCCGGCGGGCATATTCCGCCGTATCGAAGTACAGGTTAAGATATCCCTTGACCGCTTCGATATGGCTGATGCCCTGGAGGGCTGCAGTTCTGCTCTCCGAGCCGGCACTTTGAATGGCCTGCTTGACCTGTTCGGCAAGCTCCTGGGCCCGCTGCGGGACGACCACCTTTTTTCCACTGCGGGCTTCGGCGGCCGCGGTGGAAAAGAACGAAGTGGTGATGCCCCATTCCCCGCTGAATGGGATGGGCTTCCACTCCAACACAACCAGCGGAATCGCGTTGGCGGTGCAAAAGGCCTTGATTTTTTCTTCGATGGCTTGTTGTTCGGTCTCGAACATGATGACTCGCAGGAATAAATATCTATCCGAAAATTCAGGAGGAGTTCGTTTTTTGAGTATGTGCGGCTGCGCCGCACATACTCAAAAAACGGTGTTCCACTATTTTTAGGATAGATTTAAATTATATCATTGCCGCTTTTGGCGAAATTCCCGTAAATTGAAGACGGTTGGTTTAGATATTTCCGCAATACTTGGTAAATAAAACGGGAGGCCCAATATTCGGGCGCTCCCGCTTAATGTCTTTCCAGATTTTCGGTTGCCGAATTTATTCCGCGGACTTCTTGGCGGCGGAACGGCGGGTGGTTTCTTTTCTGCTGCAGGTTCGGCTTTGGCGCGGCTTTTGCGAGGAGCGGCCTTCTCTTCGGGTTCCGCCACAGGTTCAACCACGGCGGGGGCAGCCTCGGCCTGGACCGGTTCCATCTTATTGTAGGCTTTCATCAGCCGGCTCTTCCGACGGGCAGCATTATTCTTATGGATGACGCCCTTCTCGGCGGCCTTATCCAACTGGCTGATGGCATTCATCAGCGCGGCTTTGGATTCGGGTGCGCCGGCATCAATCGCAACATGAGCTGACCTGGCGGCAATACGAGCGGTGCCACGGGCGGCACGGTTCCGCAGGCGGTGTTTGTTGTTCTGCAAATTACGCTTGATTTGAGACTTAATATTAGCCACTTACTTCCTCCAAGAATAAATCCTTTATATTACGGCGGGTTATTGTACTGTAGGGATGGGAATTTGTCCATACCTATTAGGCGATTACAACCAAACTAAGAAAAAGATTCAACGCGAAGAAAGGAAGAAAAGGAAGGTTATAAGGGAAGATAAAGAGAAAGACATCGATTAATCGAATCGGAACACGCTGGAGAGTTCTATTATCGGGCGACCCGCCTTGTTCCACCGATACTAATGGCGTCGGGCCGGGTCGCCCCTACAAAATGTTGAAGGAAAGGTAGGTCAGGCTACTTTTTCGAACTTGTCCGCAGGGTTGTTGCAGACCGGGCACTTGCCGGTTAGTGGGCCTTCGTGGGTGTACCCGCAGATCGGGCAGACATAATATTCGGTCTCGGGGGCATCCGTTCCTTTGGCCAACGCATCGGCAGCCTTGCGATAGAGTTCCTCGTGGACCTTCTCCACTTCCAGGGCGAGCCGGAAGGAGCGCTCGGCCTTCCTATCGCCTTCTTCTGCAGCCGTGGCCAGCATGGGCGGGTACATGGAGACCACTTCGTAGTTTTCCCCGCCGATGGCGGCAGCCAGGTTCTCGGCAGTCGACAGGACGCCTTCCATCGCCTTCAAATGGTTAATGGCATGGACGGTCTCGGCCGCGGCCGCGGCGCGGAACAACCGGGCAATTTGGGGGAACCCTTCGGCTTCGGCTTTCTTCGCAAAGGCCAGGTATTTACGATTAGCCTGGCTTTCACCGGCAAATGCATCTTTCAGGTTATCAACACTTTTGGACATAGTCTCCTCCATAAATAAATCGATATGATCTTCGGAAAGGGGTGCAATTTGTGTGTGTGCAGCTTCGCTGCACACACACAAATTGCACTTCATACTATATTTCCGGATGTATATTTATACTTCTCATTAAATCATACCAACTGGATTGCCTTACGCATAACTCGTCATCTTTCGAGGGTGATATATCTCCTCAGTTTATTGACTCAGGGGCATAGAGACGGTATGATACTCCCGTCTTCAGGCTGGCCGGACGGTCGCGGCCCCGAGCTTCGGCGAGGGGTCGAGGAAAGTCCGCACTCCAGAGAGCACGGCGCCGGGGAAACCCCGGGACGGGAAAACCTGCCGGATCAGGGCCACAGAAACAGACCGCCGCCGAAAGGCGGTCAGGGTGAAAAGGTGGTGTAAGAGACCACCGGCGTCCGCAGCAATGCGGGCGGCCAGGCAACCCCCGCCGGGAGCAAGGCCAAGCAGGGATGAGAAGCTGCTCGCTTCATTATTAATCCCGGGTAGGCTGCATAGAGAGATGACCGCCCAGGTGGGAGGTCCGGGACGAAGCCCTTGGGTGTAAACCGGGAACCAATCACCGGACAGAACGCGGCTTACAGGTCAGCCTGGAGATATTTTTATTATGTCTTGCCAGAGATGGACTGACCGGACAGAATCCCCAAAAGGGGATGGCACCCAGCTTACAGGTCAGCCTGGAGATCTAACAGTTTTGATTTAAATGCGGTAATGGAATTTATTATTGGATCTTTAGATCTCGAGTTACTCTAGCAGGTTCTTTGCAATCCACGGGTCGGTTGACAGAGCCAGCTGAGCAGGCTGAAGCCCTGCACTCCAAAGGCAAAGTAATCCCTAAAGGGATGATATCCCTAAAGGGATGATATACTCCAGTCCGTTCTGACGAGACCGGTCGAGAGGTTAACTATGGAAGAACGGCGTTCGGCTCTTTGTCCAGCTTTTTTTGCCGGATAAGTGCAAAAGAGCACTTAACCTTGTATTGCCAGAATGCCTTTGGTATAATTGGCCCGCTTAAGCCGGGACGGGTGCTTGCCGACGTAGCTCAAACGGTAGAGCAACCGCCTTGTAAGTGGTAGGTTATGGGTTCAATTCCCATCGTCGGCTTGGATCTTTTACAACCACCCTCCTGCTTATGTGTTCGTCGGTTGGCCGCATCTATCATATAATATGGGACCAAGCGACCAGCAGAATAAGCTGGAACCAACAGTATGGGCAGTTACCCAAGTGGCCAAAGGGGACTGACTGTAAATCAGTTGACAAAAGTCTTCGGAGGTTCAAATCCTTCACTGCCCACAAATAGTCTCTAAGTCTGATAGTCGTTAGTCTAATAGACTATTAGACTGAAGACTAACGACTATTGTTGATGCCCTCATAGCTCAGTCGGTAGAGCACGTTCTTGGTAAGAACGGGGTCATGGGTTCAAATCCCATTGAGGGCTTCGTAACCAGAAATTTTGGATCAGGTTATTGAGGAAGGAGAAATTGATATGGCGAAGCAGAAATATAACCGCAATAAGCCGCACATGAACGTAGGGACGATGGGTCACATCGACCATGGCAAGACCACCCTGACGGCGGCGATCACGAAGTACTCCCAGTTCCTGGGCAAAGCCCAGTACCGGGCATACGACTCGATCGACAATGCTCCCGAAGAAAAGGCGCGTGGCATCACGATCAACATTGCCCATGTGGAATATGAGACCGACAAGCGCCACTACGCCCACGTGGACATGCCCGGACACCGGGACTACATCAAGAACATGATCACCGGAGCGGCCCAGGTGGATGGGGCCATCCTGGTGGTGGCTGCGCCGGACGGACCCATGCCGCAGACCCACGAGCATGTGCTCCTGGCCCGGCAGGTGGAAGTGCCGTCGATCGTGGTCTACCTGAACAAGATCGACCAGATGGACGATCCGGAACTGCTGGAACTGGTCGAGATGGAGTTGCGGGAACTGCTGACCAAGCAGGGCTTCCCGGGCGACACCACCCCGATCGTGCGGGGGAGCGCCTTGCAGGCACTGGAAAGCACTTCGACCGACCCGAATGCGCCCGAGTATGCTTCCATCAAGGAGCTCCTGCGGGTGATCGACGAGTACATTCCGGAGCCGAAGCGTGAGATGGACAAGCCGTTCATGATGCCGATCGAAGACGTGTTCTCGATCAAGGGACGTGGGACGGTGGTGACGGGCCGGGTGGACCGGGGTGTCATCAAGGTGGGCGAGCCGGTGGAGATCGTGGGGCTGCGGGAAACGCGAGCCTCGGTCTGCACGGGCGTGGAAATGTTCCACAAGATGATGGACGAAGGCATGGCCGGGGATAACCTGGGACTGCTCCTGCGGGGGATCGAGCGGACGGATGTGGAGCGGGGCCAGGTGGTGGCCAAGCCGGGTTCGATCACGCCGCACACGAAGTTCGAAACTTCGGTGTACGTGCTGAAGAAGGAAGAAGGCGGGCGGCACAGCGCCTTTTTCACGGGCTACCGGCCGCAATTCTACATCCGGACGATGGATGTGACCGGGGACGTGGAACTGCCTGCGGGTGTGGAAATGGTGCTGCCGGGTGACAACGTCGCCCTGACGGTGACATTGATCGTGCCCGTGGCGCTCGAGCAAGGCTCCAAGTTCGCCATCCGTGAAGGCGGTCTCACCGTCGGCGCGGGTGTCATCACCAAAATCCTAAAATAATTCACTCGAAAGTTAGGTAGTATAAGAATGGCTTCCAAAAGAAAAGATGTACGCCCGGTCATTATCCTGGCATGTAATGACTGTAAAGAACGTAATTACGTAACGGAGAAAAACCGCCGCAACGATCCAAACCGGATGGAATTCAATAAGTATTGCCCCAATTGCCGGAAGCACACGTTGCATCGCGAGACGAAATAATCCTGGGTCGGATAGTCCGACTGTCTGATAGTCTGAGGACTATAAGACTATGAGACTGATGACTATCCGACTGATTCTGTAGGCCAGTAGCTCAATTGGTAGAGCACTCGTCTCCAAAACGAGATGTTGTGGGTTCAATTCCTGCCTGGCCTGTCGGTTCCAAAAACAATGCCGCCCCCGTTTGGAAATTAGGGTAAGGCGGCGTTGTTACCATCAATAAAAGGAGCTCTACGTGGCTGGTAAAGACGAAAAATCCAAACGCGAGAATCGTATCCAACGATTCATCCGTGAGACGACCGGAGAGCTTCGCAGAGTTTCCTGGCCAACCTGGCCGGAAGCGCGCCGGCTCACCGTCATTGTGGTGGTCGTGCTGATCATCATGTCGCTCTTTCTTTGGCTTGTCGATGTCTCTGGCGAAAGGCTGCTGACTCTGCTCATCGGCTTATGAAATCCTCTGTAGTAGCAAGGAAAAAGGTTAAAGATGTTTGAGCAAGATCCGGAAGAACAGTTTGAGAAAGAAGATCGCCAGGACTCTGAGGGAAATGAATTCCACCTCAGAAATGTCCTATTTAAAAGAACCAGAACCTCAGACCGTTCCCGCTGAAACTACACCGGCAGAGGCAGCCCCTGCGCCTGCGCCTGCCCCCGAGGGAGCGATACCGGAGGGTCCGGCGTGGTATGTGATCCACTGCTATTCCGGATACGAGAACAAAGTCCGCCATAACCTCGAATTGCGTATCGAGACGATGGGCATGAAGGACAAAGTCTTCGACGTGGTTGTGCCGACCCAGGAAGAGATCGAAGTCCGGGACGGCAAGCGCCGCACGGTCGAGCGCCACATTTTCCCCGGCTACGTCCTGGTCAATATGCTGGTGACGGATGAATCCTGGTTCGTCGTGCGGAATACGCCCGGCGTGACCGGCTTCGTCGGTATGGGCAACCTCCCCACCCCCCTGCGGCCGGAAGAAGTGGCCCAGATCCTCAAGCGGATGGAGGCCGAAGCGCCGACCGTGAAGGTGACCTTCAAGGTCGGGGAGCGTGTCCGCATCGTGGATGGTCCCTTCAACGATTTCCGCGGTGTCGTTTCTGAAATCGATATGGAGCGCACCAAGGTGCGTGTAATGGTCTCGTTCTTCGGGCGTGAAACACCGGTGGAATTGGACTTCCTGCAAGTGGAAAAAGCTTAGTACCAGTGATCAGTGATCCGTAAACAGTAATCAGTCACAGATCACTGACAACTGAACACTGATTACTGTATTTCGTGGGAGGGCGCACAGTTCGCCCGCTAACACCACCAAGGAGTATAAATGGCAAAGAAACTGAAAGCAATCGTTCGTCTGCAGATTGAGGCCGGCAAAGCCAATCCTGCACCCCCCATTGGCCCGGCGCTGGCCGGTCATGGGATCAACATCATGGCATTCTGCAAGGATTACAACGCCCGCACGTCCAACCGCCCTGGCGAGATCCTGCCGGCAGAGATCAGTGTCTACACCGATGGTTCGTTCACCTTCGTCCTGAAGACACCCCCCGCGGCCGTCTTGCTCCGCAAGGCTGCCGGCATCGAAAAAGGCTCCGGTGTTCCGAACCGAGAAAAAGTCGGCAAGGTCACCCGCCAGCAAGTACGCGAGATCGCCCAACTGAAGATGAAAGACTTGAATGCCCTGGATATCGAAGGCGCCATGCGCCAGATCGAGGGCACTGCCCGCAATATGGGCATCACCGTCTCAGAATAACCCCCGTGGGAGGGTCGCCCTGCGGCCCGTTTGCACCACAAGGAGAACTCATGGCTAAACACGGAAAGAAATACCTGGCCGCCGTGGCCAAAGTGGATTTGAATAAGTTCTACAATCCCACCGAAGCGGTCAAGTTGGTGAAAGACACTACCTTCACCAAGTTCGATTCAACTGTCGAAGTCCACATGCGCATGGGCCTTGACCCACGCCAGGCTGACCAGCAGGTCCGCGACGTGGTCGTCCTGCCGAACGGCCTGGGCAAGAGCGTGCGCGTGCTCGTCTTTGCCGAAGGTGAAGGCGCCACCAATGCCCGCAATGCTGGCGCAGATGTCGTCGCAGATGACGAAGAAACCCTCGCCAAGATCCAGGGCGGGTGGTTGGATTTCGATGTCGCCATCGCCACGCCCGATATGATGGGCAAAGTTGGTCGTCTCGGTCGTGTGCTTGGCCCGCGTGGGCTCATGCCCAACCCGAAAGCCGGCACGGTCGTCAGCGCGGCCGATATTGGCCGGGCCGTGAATGAGTCAAAGGCCGGTCGTGTGGAATTCCGCCTGGATAAGACTGCCAATATCCACGTTTCAATCGGCAAGACTTCATTCGACGAAAAGAAACTGTACGAGAACTTCTCTGCATTGATGGAAGCCCTCAAGAAAGCCCGCCCTGCGGCAGCCAAAGGCAATTACATCAAGCACATCACCATGACTTCAACGATGGGGCCCGGCATCAAAGTGGATGCCAATATGGCCCAATCGATGGAGGAAGCTGAGTAAGCGACCCATTCGATTTTTGAACAGGGTCAAGATAGAGATCCGCCCGAGAGAACTTTTCCTTCGCCGAAGACGGCAGGCGCTCTAATTTTTTTGAAGAGCTTAATCTCCTGCCCAGGTGAAGACTCACATCCTTTTCGAAGGAATAAAAGTCTTTGCCTGAAATACTCGGGCAAAGACTTTTTGATTGGAAAGGAGGTGATATTCTTTGGCAAAATCAAAAGAACAGAAAGAAGCCATGCTGGCTGAGTACTCGGGATGGCTGAGTAAAAGCCAGGCAGTGGTTCTGGTGGAATACACAGGCGTAAAAATGCACGACCTGGACGTCATCCGCGCCAAGGCGCGTGAATTTGGCGGCGAGTTCCACGTTGTAAAGAACACTCTGGCAAAACTGGCGCTGGAAAAAGCCGGTTATACCGTTCCAGCCGACTACGCTGAAAAAAGCACAGCCATCGGTTTTTCGTATAAAGATGCCGCTGCGTTTACAAAGGCGTTAACGGATGTGACCAAGGGCATGGAGGCCGTCAAGATCAAAGGCGGTTTCCTGGGAGCTCAGGCTCTCGATAAAGCCGGGGTCAAGTCCCTGGCCAATTTGCCGCCGCTGCCGGTCATTCAGGCACAGTTGCTGGGCGTCTTACAGGCTCCCGCTTCCAAGCTGGTCCGCACGCTGGCAGAACCAGGTCGTTCGCTGGCTTATGTGATCAAAGGATATTCCGAAAAGGCTGCCCCTGCTGCAGCGTGACGTAGTAACGACTTTGGAAGATCGGTTATCCATAAATATATATAGACGGTAACGAATGAATTCGTTACTACGAATTTCCAAGGAGTTTTTGAAATGGCTGATTTGAATAGCATTGTCGACCAATTGAGCGGCCTGTCTGTCCTCGAAGCTGCCGAACTGGTTAAGAAACTGGAAGAAAAATGGGGCGTTTCTGCTGCCGCTCCAGTCGCCGTAGCCGCCGCCGGTGGCGGCGCTCCCGCTGCCGCAGCTGAGCCCGTTGAAGAGAAGACTGAGTTCGACGTCCTGATCAAGGATGCCGGCCCCAAGAAGATCGAAGTCATCAAGGTCATTCGCCAGCTCATCAGCTTGAGCCTGACCGAAGCCAAGACCCTGGCCGAGACCGCCGATGGCAAGGTCCTTTCCGCAGTTGGCAAAGACGCCGCCATGGACGCCAAGAAAAAGTTGGAAGAAGCCGGCGCTGTCGTCGAAGTCAAGTAACCTTTCGAATTTAAACAAAAACAGGCGACCTTTGCAGGTCGCCTGTTTTTGTTTGGTTAATGATCAGGATACCACCGGTCAGGTAACCTTCTACGGATTAGTGGGAGTGAAAGTTGGAGTTTCCGTAAAGGTGGCGGTTTGAGTGGGAGTTTCGGTAGGAGTCGATGTAGGCGTTTCGGTAGGAGTGGGGGTCTCCGTGGGCGTCATGGTTTCTGTTGCAGTGGCTGGCGTCCCGGTCTCTTCCTCTTCCTCAGGCGGATGGACAACGATCCCTGCTGCGGTCAGCGTCCGATGAGCCACATCCCGTGGGCAAATAATGGTCACTCGCACGCCTACAGCCAGCTTGTCGGACTGGTCGGGCGGCAGGATCCTGGTTTGATCCGTGACGATGAATGTAAATTTTTGCCCGTCCTTATCCTCGATCGTGATACTCTCTCCCGGCTTGTATTCGGTGACGACACCAACCCGGTGGATCTTTTCCGGTTTGCCCGGTATGACCACGATCCCGACGGCTGCGAGAGAACCATCTTCTGCCTTAAAAGCCGCCACGGTCACCCTCTCGCCCTTAACCAGGTCGGCAACGGTAGCAGATTTTCCCAAAGTCGGGACCTTGATGACCGTATTCTCATCCAAGGTGAAGATTTGGGTGCCGTTGCCTTTCATCTTCAAAGTAAGGCTGGTGGCTTCCAGCGCTTCGATTGTCCCTTGATAATTGACTAATTTTATTTTGGCGGGTTTACCGTTTCCATTTCCGTTGCCATTCCCATTGCCATTCCCGTTTTCATTCCCATTTCCGTTCCCATTACCCGGTTTCCCTTTCTCAGTGGCCCTTTCGGTTGCCTTTGCGCCAGGGGTATGCGTGCGGGCTTTATCCGCCGGAGCAGGTTGGGGACCACTGGCCATCACATTCACAGTGGTGAGGAATAGGGCCGCGAGAGTGACGAAAGTGATCGTAATCCAGATCTTTTTCATATAATCCTCTCTTTCGCTTTATGGCTGATAGGTTATCGACAGGATCAAATCGACTTCATTACCGTCCATGTCGCTCGCGACAACCTGGATGGCGTTGACACCTTCCTGAAGTTGGACCGGCTCGCTGAATGCTCCTTTATTAAGGAGATAGGTGTCGTCATTGATGGTTAAAACGGCTGTTTTGTTTACATCCCCTATCAGGTCCACTTGCGGCTGGTTTAAAACCGTAAGATCAGCCGGAGAGGAAATTGTAAATGTAAAAGATCCAGTGCTTTGCCGTATAGGCGTCATGGCCTGGTTGGAACCTCCACTTGCCCCCGCAGAACATGCAGCCACAAACAGGAAAATGGGCAGGATCAAAAATATTTTTCTCATTGGATGTCAATTGTTGGGCTCTTCCCTGGCCGGTTTAATGCTTGGGAGTTGGTTTATTGGGAGAGCCTGGATTTCCTTTCGGCTCGGGGACTTTGATTTTCGGCGTGTGGGTGGGTTTATGGAGGCGAATTGTAGGACTTGGAGCGATCGTCGGAATCAAGTGGCCGTGGAAGTGGCCGTGGAAGCGGGCGTGAGAGTTACGTCAGCGTTTGGCATATTGCCGGGCTGGTCATTCCCGGAGTTGGGTTTCTTTTCAATTTCCTGACGGAATTCCTGCGGGTCGGCCTGGCCGTTATTCGCCACTTCCACCTGTTCCTGCAAGCGCTTCTGGGTATTCAAAAGACCTGGAGGCGTATTTTTGCCTTCCAAAAGCCGTTCTATGATCTTGAGCTGTTTTTCCGCATGGGCTGAAACGGACGCCAGGGATTGGCTGAGTCCGGCATCCTGCATTTTCGCCGAAAGATCAAGGCTCTCATCCATCTCGGCATTAAAGCGGTCGATCACCTCTGCAGGAATCGGCTTTCCGGCGCTTTGCAGACCGGCGATTTCGGCCACGCGGCGATCGGTTAAATCAAGGGTCAGTTCCAAACGAGCTGCAGGAGAAGAGGTCAGTAAAAGCAGGCCGTCCTCGCTTAGCAACTTCACCGGGTATAACCCATCACCCGGAAGGCTTCCCTGGCTGGCATAGACTGTGGCAGCACTGCTGCCAAAGAATAAAACCAGCGCCAGAACCACCGCGGTAACCCAATTCAGCGCCCGGAGTGGTCGCCTATTCATCCGAAATAATGGAAATCGACCTTGCGAAGGAATAGGCCCGGAGAGCGAAGCCCGAAATGTCTTTGCCTGAGCCAGGAATTGCCGTCCGGCCTCGAGCGGCCGAAACGGAATTTCGCTCGGGCATCTCCTTTAAAATGTCCAGGTGCTTTTGAATGATCGGTTCCTGAGATGGATCGTACTTTTTCATAATTACATCAATTCATCCGGTTTCAAAAATCGCCGCAAGCTTTCCAACGCCCGGTGCTGTAGAGATTTGACAGCCCCGACTGGCTTCTGCACGGCCTCGGCAATGGCTTCGTTGGTCCAGCCTTCCACAAACTTCAACAATATGACCTGACGTTGGTCCGCCGTCAGTTGCATCAAAGCAACCCGTAAACGCTGCTGTTCGATATTCCGGTCGACCACCCTGGCGGTCTCACTGCTTTCTTCGATTGCCAGGTTCGTTCCAAGAGGCAGGAACAAAATCGGGTTGCGGCGGTATTGGTCGGTGATCCAGTTATGAGCAGTCCGGTACAGATAGGCCTGCAAATAATCTCTCGGACCACGGCCTCCCCGAATAATTTCCAGGAAGCGGCGAAAAGTTTCGGCCACACATTCTTCCGCCAGGTCAGCCTCGCCCAGAAGGCGCAGCGCATACCGGTAGAGACCCGGACTCCAGCGGTCGTAGATCTCCGCCAGCGCCTGTTCTTCCAGCAATCGAGCTCGCCTTAAAAGCTCTTGATCAGTGACCGGTTCCATATGGTATGACGCCTGAATCCATTGGGAGATACGTTTTCCCCATAATGTAATGATAGTACAATGGTCCTATTGTACGCGAAAATAGACTAATCCCGCGGCTTTTCGCGGGATTAGTCAGGCCAACATAGAGAGAAGAAGAAATTTCTTCGATTAATTGAGGGAATATTATTGAAGGTAAGGGTCGAAATTCGGATTCGTACCGGCCCAAACGCAAGCAGACTTGGAAACCTGGTTGCAGTCTATTCCCATGGAACAGCGGTGTGAGCGGATCCTGGGCGGATCCGGCAAGACATCGATGGGATAGATCATTTCTGCGTCGAGCGACACTATCCGCATGACGTGTTCACAAAAACACTCTTTCGTCGTTTCCCAAATTCGTTCAGCCATCGCGTACCTCCAGTAAATAATTCCGAAGTCTAAAACCGTGTCTGGCAATTTATCTAGTGACAGCCATCCCGAAATCCATGTGACAATTGGCGAATCGGGACAATATAAGTCTAAATTCCCTTCACATTATTGGTTTGGAGATAAGCGCAGCACGCTGCCGCTTCCCAGGTCCGCCAGGTAGAGTTCCCCGGCTTCATCCACACCGAAGGTGGATATTTTCGCGCTGGTGGAGAAAACGAGTTTCGATTGCCACTCATTTTGGCCCGTTTGGATCAACCCCCATATGTTACCGGAGCAATAATCTCCGTAGAAATATACACCCTGCCAGGCAGGCATGGATGCGCCGCGATAGACATAGCCGCCTGTGATGGAGCACCCTTCCGAATGGGAATATTCGACCACCGGCTGAACGAAATTGGCATTGGCAGGCGGCTGGTCATGAAATGGATGCATACCCTCAAAGAAACTCCACCCAAAATTTAATCCGCCCGACGTTCCGGCCGGGACAAAATCCACTTCCTCATAGGCATCCTGGCCTACATCGGCTATATACATATCCCCCGTAGCTCTATCGAAGGAGAAACGCCAGGGATTACGCAGTCCGTATGCCCAGATCTCAGGCAGACCGCCTCCGTTTACGAAGGGATTGGTGGAAGGAATGGAATAGCTATTTCCCGAGTTTACATCTATGCGCAGTATTTTTCCCAAAAAGGTTTGAACATTTTGCCCATTCCTCTGCGGATCCCCTCCTGAACCGCCATCCCCCAGGCCCATATAAAGATAACCATCCGGCCCAAAAACCATCGAGCCGCCATTGTGGTTTGGAAAAGGCTGGTCGACGTGGATGAGATCTGTTTCGCTGCCCGGATCAGCCTGGTTTGGATCATTTGCAGAGACCTGGAAGCGGGCAATGACCGTATTTCCGTCTGGATCGATGTAGTTGATAAAGAATAGACCATTCTGCGTATATTTGGGATGGAAGGCCAGGCCCAATAATCCCTGTTCCGCTCCATCGCTTTTTACCTTACTCTGGATGTCCAGAAATGGAGTGGGCAAAGTCTGCCCATCCTTGACAATCACGATCCGGCCGGGCTTCTCCACCACAAACAACCGCCCGGAGCCATCGCCGGCATTTTGAATGTCCACAGGTTGGTTCAATCCGGTAATATATGGAGTCCATTGGTAGCCGGTTGGGTCCGGGAATGAAGGAATTTGGGTGGCAGCCGGGCCGGGTGAGGCCTGGACGGTGGCAGAAGCTGCCTGGGTGGGCGGAATGGACGTCTGTATGAACGTGTCCGTTGCAACCGGACTGGAAACAGTGGCAAGCGTGGGCCCCTGTGTATTCTGCGGCGCGGGGACGACCTCGCAAGCCGCCAGGATCAGGCCGATGGCAGTAGTAGTCCAGCAGACTAAAAGGGAAACCGGCCGGTTTCGGAAAGGTTTATGGCTCATCCTGGCGGTCCTCAAAGGCATTCGCTTCGATCACTTTATCCTCCCCCTCCTGCCCCGTAACGTCCCGCCACTCACCCTTAACCACCTTCTGCAACGCGTCGGTATGCTCCTGAACCACATTATCCGGGCAGAGCGATACGAACAGCGTGGCTCCCAGCCACAGCACCGCCGCATCGTCCAATGCTCCGATAACCGGAAAGGCCACTCCCGGCAGCAGGTCGATCGGTGAGATCAAAGAGATTAAAGCGCCTACCGGTAATAATTTTAGGAGAATATTGACGCGGTCATCCTTCATCAACCGCCAGATAAGTTTCAGGCGTAAGGAAATATCTTGAAGGAAGCCGGTATCCCGGTTAGCCAATAAATTGGATTTCTTTTTTGCCATTGGATCCTCATGATAATAGTTTTTATTCAAGGATGGATGCAGCTCCATCCGGAATGCAATCATTCAACCAAACCTGTTGATATATACGAAAAAGGTGCCGGCTGGGTTCAGTATTCTCGGCCTGTCTGCCGGAATCCGGGGCAACGCTGCCCAGGGCAAATTTCCGAATCCAACCCAGGGATTAATTCGAGCAGTTCTTCAGCTATACGCATCAATGATCCAGGAAGCCATGCCTTATTATACGGCGACAGGTCATGCGGATGATTAAAAGAGGTAAAATCTGATCAACTGTTTTTATTACCGAATGACAATCATCAATCGTCAATCGTCAATCGTCAATCGTAAATCCATCGAGGTTCCCATGCCCCTGCAAGTTTCCCGCATACAAGCCATCTGCTTCGATGTCGACGGCACTCTGAGCGACACGGACGATGTCATGGTAGCCCAGTTGGCTCAGCTAATATTCCCGTTCAATTTTCTCTTCCCGGGAAAAGACCCTCTCAAAATTGCGCGCGGGTTTGTGATGGAGACGGAAGGCACGGCTAATTTTGTGATGGGACTGACTGACCGGATCGGCCTGGACGATGAAATTTTCGCGCTGAAGGATTGGATGGTGCGGCCAGTCCAAGAGCAAAGTACTCCCTTCCAGATCATCCACGGCGTGAAAGAAATGCTGGAGGTGCTTTGCCAGCGCTATCCCCTGTCAGTCGTCAGTGCCCGTGATACATCCTCCACCATGACCTTCCTCGAACAATTCGACCTGGTTCCCTATTTTAAAATCATCGTCACCAACCAGACTTGTGAGCACACCAAGCCCTTCCCCGACCCGATTCTCTACGCGGCCGATCATATGGGTGTGAAGCCGCAAGACTGCCTGATGGTTGGAGATACCAGTGTAGATATCCACGCCGGCAAGGCTGCCGGTTCCCAGACCGTCGGTGTTTTATGCGGCTTTGGGGAGGAAGAGGAACTACGCCAACTCGACCCGGATATGATATTATCCACTACACCTGAATTGACCCAGGTTCTGGAAAATGATATGGAGACCCTATCGGAAATGTAAAACGAATCCCAGACTCATTCGTATATCTTTGCAGAGATCATTAAAGCCGGTTCCCTAGACCGGCTTTTAATACTAAAAGGAGAACTATCATGTTCAGAAAAATTACTTCCAGCAATTCTTGCCCTTTCTCTCGCTATCATGGCCTGCGGAGTGAACATCAACATCCCCCAGGTCGGCATCACCACCGGCCCTACCGTCACAGACCAGATCGACATTCCTCTTCCCTCGACCGGCTCAAGCAGCCCACTCGATGTGAGCATGGCTTTCGGCGCGGGCAGCCTCAAATTGAACCCGGGTGCGACCAGTGTCATTTCGGGGACAGCCACCTATAACGTTGCTGATTTCAAACCTACCGTGACCTCGACGGGCTCCAGTATTCGCCTAGAACAGGGCAACTGGAAGGTCACCGGCATCCCTAATTTGACCAATATCAAGAACGAATGGGATCTAAAGCTCGGCAGCATGCCAATGAACCTGAGCATCCAAGCCGGTGCTTATCAGGCCGAGTACCAATTTGGAGGGCTGGCTCTCACAAACCTGACCGTCAAAGACGGGGCCTCCGACACCAAAATGGACTTCAATGCACCCAATACTGCCGACATGCAGCTCCTGCAGTATGAGACCGGCGCCTCCTCTGTCTCACTGACCGGATTGGGGAATGCCAACCTTTCCAACCTGGAATTCACCTCCGGAGCCGGCCAATACAGCCTCGATTTCTCCGGCGATCTGAAGAAGGACGCCAGCGTCCGGATCACGACCGGAATTAGCGATATGACCTTGGTCATCCCCACCGGCGTCCCCGCCCAGATAACTTTGGAAGGCGGACTAAACAATGTCACTCTTGGCAGCGGTTGGGAGAAGAACGGAAGTGTTTATACTCAGGCTGGCCAGGGTAATCAGCTGACCATTACTGTCAAGATTGGGGCTGGGAACCTGACCGTCACCCATTAGCAATTGCAAACATATTCAACCCAGTAGAGCGAGATAATTATCTCGCTCTTTTTTATTATTGATTGAATGTAGAGCGAGATACACATCTCGCTCTCTTTTATTATATAATTATGATTGAATGGTGTGATGAGCTTTGGAGATAGCTGGCAGATATCTCGGGTCTCGTTATTGCATGGTTGCAGGGCGATACCACTGGCCTGGACGCTGGTAAAAGGAAAAGGATTGGTCAAGGTGGGCAAGTTGAAGCGAATGTAGGAGAAGGTGCAGCGGTTCTTGAGCAAGCACGTCAAGCAGGTGACCTTTATGGCCGATGCGGGCTTCCGCGACTGCGATTGGGCGCAGTTATGCGAGAAATTAGGCTGGCACTACGACATTGGGTGCCTGTAACACCTACATCAGCTTGGCGGACGGTTCTTCGGAACGCTTGGATCATCTGGTGCGTACCATAATCGTTACTTTCAAGACGTTCAGTAACAGGGCTGAGAAACTGGAGACCCATGTCTCCGTCACTTGGACGACCGATGAAAAAGGCAAACCCGAAATGGTGGCAATCATCAGCGATCAAATCGCTTGCCGGGTGCGGCTGCGAGAATATGTGAACGGATTGAATGTAGCGCGAGATAAAATCTCGCTTCTACTCATTTAGTCCTTCTCGTTTTCACTTTTGTTAGGCCGGTCTTCTCCCGGAGTTGCCCGGCTATAATGATGGGCTCCAGGGGCGCCAGATATAGCGGTCCTTTTCCAATTCAACACTACCTGTAGCGCAGATTATACGATATTGGGTATTAATTGTATTTTTGACAATAATCGGCGTAAAAGGTAATATTCCAATTATGACCTACATCACTTGCAAAACAGGGTCTCCATTAATATAATATATATAATATAAAATTTACCTGGTTTTCCCGAAAGGACCCCCTGTTATGCAAATTACCCGTCAAGCCGATTATGCCATCCGCGCCGTTCTTTACCTGACCCAGTTAGGGCCAACTCAGCGTGCAGCTACGAGTTCTGTAGCCCAGAAGCAACATATCCCCCTCCTTCCTAGCCAAGATCATCTCACAGCTATCCATTGCCGGGCTGCTACACACCTCTCGTGGAGCTCGCGGTGGCGTGATGTTGGCTCGGGATCCCAAGGAAATTTCTCTGCTGGATGTTGTCGAAGCCATCGACGGCCCGATCCTGCTGAACGAATGCGTGGGAGATCCAGGTAACTGCGATGATAAAGAGGATTGCCCAATGCACAACATTTGGGACGAGGCCCAGGCAACATTGGTAAAACGCCTGAAGGGCACCACCTTCGACTCCTTCGCCAAGAATTAATTCATCTCTGATCCTCCAATCCCCTCCTGCTGCACGATCAACGGGAGGGTTTTTTTATTTCTCTTTTTCTCCTCTCTTTAGCGAACATTCCTCCCGGCGTATTTCGATACCCGAATGGGTATATCATACCCGAATGGGTATAATTGTCGGGAGGATACGTTGATCCCCAAAGGAGGTATTCCCATGTCTGAACCCCGTGTAGTCCGTGCCCCCCGCGGCACGACCCTGACCTGCAAATCCTGGCTCACCGAAGCTCCCTACCGCATGATCCAGAACAACCTCGATCCGGACGTGGCCGAGCGCCCGCAGGACCTGGTGGTCTACGGCGGCCGCGGCCAGGCCGCCCGCAACTGGGAATGCTTCGATGCCATCCTCGAGTCGCTCAAGAACCTGGAAGAGGATGAGACCCTGCTGGTCCAGTCGGGCAAGCCGGTGGCAGTCTTCAAGACCCATGCGGATGCGCCCCGCGGTCCTCATTGCCAATTCCAACCTGGTGCCGCATTGGGCCACCCAGGAGCATTTCGATGAACTGGCGGCCCAGGGCCTGATCATGTATGGGCAGATGACCGCCGGATCGTGGATCTATATCGGCACCCAGGGCATCCTCCAGGGGACCTACGAGACCTTCGGCGCCCTGGCCAGGCTGAAAGGCTGGGGCTCGCTCAAGGGCAAGTTCTGCCTGACCGCCGGCCTGGGTGGAATGGGCGGCGCCCAGCCCATGGCCATCACCATGAACGAAGGCATCGGCCTGATCGTGGAGGTGGATGCCGCCCACGCCAAGCGCCGCCTCGATATCGGTTACGTGGACCGGGTGGTGGATAGTCTGGAAGAGGCCATGACCCTGGTGGAGGAATACCGGGAGAAACAGGAACCTCAATCCATCGGCCTGATCGGCAATGCCGCGGACATTTACCAGGAACTGGCCATGCGGGGAGTGACCCCGGATGTGGTTACCGACCAGACCCCCGCCCACGAGGCCCTGATGTATGTCCCCTCGGGGGTGTCCGTAGAGGAGGCCAATGACCTTCGCCGGACCGATCCGGAGGCTTACCGCCGGCGCGCCATGGATTCGATGTCCATGCACGTGCAGGCCATGCTGGAATTCCAACGCCTGGGTTCGGAGGTGTTCGATTACGGCAACAACTTCCGCCAGCAGGCCTATAACAACGGCGTGACGGATGCCTTCGAGTTCCCCGGCTTTGTCCCGGCCTATATCCGCCCCTTGTTCTGCGAGGGCAAGGGACCGTTCCGCTGGGTGGCCCTTTCCGGCGACCCGGAAGATATCTACCGCACCGATGAAGCCGTCATGGAGCTCTTCCCCGAAGATGAGCATTTGCACCGCTGGTTGAAGATGGCCCGGGAAAAGGTGCCGTTCCAGGGATTGCCGGCCCGCATCTGCTGGCTGGGATACGGCGAACGCGCCAAAGCGGGCCTGAAATTCAACGAAATGGTCGCCCGGGGCATCCTCAAAGCCCCCATCGTCATCGGGCGGGACCACCTGGACGCCGGATCGGTCGCCAGTCCCAACCGGGAGACCGAATCCATGCGCGACGGCACCGACGCCGTCTCGGATTGGCCCATCCTGAACGCGCTCATCAATGCGGTCGGTGGGGCCACGTGGGTGTCCTTCCACCACGGCGGCGGGGTGGGCATCGGCTACAGCCAGCACGCCGGCCAGGTCATCGTGGCGGACGGCACTCCTGAGGCTGCCAAACGCCTGGAGCGGGTCCTGACCACCGACCCGGGCATGGGCGTGGTCCGTCACGCAGATGCAGGCTACCCGGAGGCCATCGCGGCTGCCAAACGAAATGGCATCAAGATGCCGATGCTGAAATAATTCTCGGTAGCTGGTTGTCTTTTGGTTGTGATTCAAAAGATTGAACCGCGAAGTTAGGAAGTACGCTAAGAAAAGAAGGTAAAGAATACTCTAAAGGTTTTTATTAAAAATTCTTGGCGATTTACTTTGTGTTCTTCGAACCTTCGCGGTGAACTCTTTTTCTGCCTGTATAGGGAGATGTCAGTTTCTGCGGTACAATTTATCCTTATCTTTTGATTGGGAGTTTGGGAAAAGAAATGGCTACAAAACGAATTGCTGTACTCACCAGCGGAGGCGACGCACAAGGCATGAACGCGGCCGTGAGGGCCGTCGTGCGCACCGGGCTGGATAAAGGGGCGGAAGTCTATGCCATCTACGAGGGCTACCAGGGCCTGGTGGAGGGCGGTGAATTCATCAAGAAGATGTCCTGGGATGATGTCGGCGGGATCCTCCAGCGCGGCGGCACCATCATCGGCACGGCCCGCAGCGAGGCATTTCGCACGCCGGAAGGGCGCCACGAGGCCGCCTGCAACCTTCTCCACAACGGCATCGACGGGCTGGTCGTCATCGGTGGGGATGGCTCGCTCACCGGCGCGAACGTCTTTCGACAGGAATGGCCCACCATCCTGACCGACCTGGTCAAATCGGGCGATATCACTCCCGAAATGGCCGCGGCTCACCCGAACCTGCTCATCGTCGGGCTGGTCGGTTCCATCGACAACGATTTTTCCGGCCCGGATATGACCATCGGGGCCGATAGCGCCCTCCACCGCATCACCGAGGCCGTCGATGCCATTACCAGCACGGCCGCCAGTCACCAGCGCACCTTTATCGTCAAGGTGATGGGGCGCAACTGCGGTTACCTGGCACTCTACAGCGCTCTCGCCACCGGCGCAGACTGGGTCCTCATTCCAGAAGCGCCGCCGGACGTGGAAAATTGGCAGGAGGTCATGATCGACCGTCTGAAAGCCGGCACCAAGGCCGGGCGGCGTGACCATATCATCATCATGGCCGAAGGTGCCCGCGACCGGGATGGAAATTACATCGGCAGCACCGACGTCCAGCGTGTCCTCGAAGAACATCTAAAAGAGGAAGTCCGTGTGACCGTCCTGGGGCATGTCCAGCGCGGCGGCCGCCCGAGCGCATATGACCGCATCATGTCCACCCAGGTGGGCTATGAAGCCGTCATCACTCTTCTGAAAGCCAAACCGGAAGATGAGCCCGTGGTGGTGGGAACCAAGGCCAACCACATCAAGTATTTCCCCCTGATGGAATGCGTCGAGCGGACCCTGGCCGTCACGGAGGCCATCGCGGCCAAGGATTACGAAAAGGCCATGTGCCTTCGCAGCAGCAGTTTCCGGGATTCTTTGAACACCCTGACTACGATGGTCCGGGCTCTGCCTCATTCCCCCACGCCGGGCCAGCCACGTTTCCGCATCGGCGTCCTCAATTCCGGCGCGCCTGCTCCCGGCATGAACACCGCCGCCAGGGCGGCCATCCGCCTGGGCCTCGACCAGGGCCATATCATGCTCGGTATCCGCAACGGGTTCGAGGGCCTGTCCAAGGGCCAGGTGGAAGAGATGAGTTGGATGAGCGTGAGCGGCTGGGCTTCGCTGGGCGGTTCCATGCTGGGCACCAGCCGGCTTATGCCGCAGGGCAGCGATCTCTACGCCATCGCCCGCGTCATCGAGGACCAACAGATCCAGGCCCTGCTCGTCATCGGCGGCTGGAACGGGTACGAGGCCATCCATACCATGCTGCTCTCCCGGCCAAATTTCCCGGCCTTCAATATCCCCATCATCTGCCTGCCCGCCTCCATTAACAATAACCTGCCGGGCACCGAATTCAGCATCGGGGCGGATACGGCCCTCAACAGCATTGTCGAAGCGGTGGACAAGATCAAGCAGTCCGCCGTGGCCACCCGGCGCTGCTTCGTGGTGGAAGTGATGGGCCATTGGTGCGGTTATCTTGCCCTGATGGGCGGCATCGCCACCGGCGCCGAACGGGTCTACATCCCCGAAGAAGGCGTGACCCTGCGCGACATGCAGGTCGACGTGCAGAACCTCAACAAAGCCTTCGAAGCCGGCAAGCGCCTGGGATTGATCCTGCGCTCGGAATACGCCAATAAGATCTACAATACTCCCTTTATGTGCGCCCTTTTCGAAGAAGAGGGCCGGGACGTGTTCGATGTACGCCCGGCCATCCTGGGCCACCTGCAGCAGGGCGGCGATCCCTCCCCCTTCGACCGCATCCAGGCCACCCGCATCTCAAGCCTGTGCCTGGATTACCTGATCGAGCAATGCAGCAAGAAGGAAGTCAACTGCTCGTTCATCGGCCTGCAGCGAGGTCAGATCAAATTCCACGATATGCAGGATTTCGATCGCATGATCGATCGCCAAGCACGAACGCCCGCGGGAGCAGTGGTGGTTGGAGTTGAAGGGCATCGCCAGCCTGATGGCCAGGCTCGGCCCTGAAAACCCTCAGCCGGCCAAAGAATTCGTGCCGTTTGTGGAAGGTTAGTATCTATAGACCAGCGCATGGGTTAGCCCTATGCGCTGGTTTGCAATTGGAATATGGAGGACTTCAAGATGAGATCCCGCCTGCTCACCACCTTTTTAGTGGCCGCTTTTCTCCTGACCAGCTGTAATCTTAAAATCCAATCTCCAACCACGGCAACATCCACTCCCATCGAGGCCAACCAGGGGCAGCCTGTTGGTACCACGCCCTCCCCTTCGAACACGCCCACACTGCAGCAGCCCAGCGATACCATCCAGCCTGTCCCGACCAATACCCCCACCATTACGCTGACCCCCACGCTCTCCACCGCCATGGTGACCCCCAAAACGGAGGCGGCCAACTGCCGCTTCGGGCCGGGAACGGCTACGAGACTAGCGGCGGACTGAAACCAGGGGCCACCGTTCCCATCCTGGGCCAAAATGGGGACGGCACCTGGTGGCAGATCCAGAATCCCAACAATGTCAGCGAGAACTGCTGGGTCTCCGCCAGTCCGTCACGAATACCACCGGCAACATGGGCTCCGTGCCGGTGGCGCCGGTACCGCAGCCATTCGTCACCAGGTAATCGTCAATCCGCCCGCGGCCATCAGCGTGCCCGGCTGCATCGGTCCCATCCAGCCAATCGTATTCACCGGCAGCATCAACGTGAACGGTCCGGTAACAGTGACCTACCATTTCGAGACCGAGCAAGGCGGCGCCCTTCCGGCGCATAACCTGGTTTTCAGCAAGTATGGTCCGGTCGAATGTGAGCGACAACAGTTTCACCCCGCAGCTCCGCTTACGGCCGGAACGTATACGGTCAAGCTGTTCATTACCGCCCCCAATAGTGTCACCGGCCAGGCTACCTACACAATTAGCTGCCCTTAGGTCGTTATTCTCTTTTTCATGCAGGCGACGAACTGCCAACATGAGAGCCTGCGGATGCTGCCGCCTTCCCCATAGGGGAAGGGAGATTAATAGTGAAAATGAATAGCGATGGATTAAGGAACACTCCATCGCTATTCATTTTCATATAACTTAATACTTCAAAAATGCATCCGCTTTTTTGCACCTTTTTCCCACCCATCAGCGTATTCCAGTATATGTCTAAACAAACTCCCAAGTTCATATCATTATTGATCCTGGCCATGCTGT
>CAWALN010000005.1:0-21378 GCA_963782935.1 uncultured Chloroflexia bacterium
ATGCTTTGGGCAGGGATCGGCTGGGTGGCATTGTTATCTGTGGGAGCTGGTAACGCATTTGTGCCTGCAGCTTGAGGGCTTGGTGAACCGAAGGGCTGCTGGCTGGTCGAAACCGTACAACTGCTCAGAATTATTACTAGTATAAAGGAATGAATAAAAAATATTCTTTTGAACATATGCTCCCCATAATTTCCAGGCATCAAAGCTATAAAAAAACATCCTGTCTGATGGAGCGGGAAGATCCCTGGCCCGGAATATGGAATCGAATTCTGTGCCCATCATGTGAAAATATTCCACAGACTATTATCGTCTTGGAATTATATGTAGGATTAATACCAGGGTAATCCGAAGAGCCGAGTAAAAATCGCGTGATACACCACCGAACCAAGCCAGGAAGATCAGCGCGCCCGCAGTGATTTTTGCGATGGGTTTCTTGGCAGGCGGTTCGACGCCTTTCTCTTCGGCGGCCCGACGGGTTGCGTTTTGTTTATTATTCAGATTTGCGCCGATAGCGGCCGTAACCGGAACGGCAGCACAGAACATGCACATAGTGTCTATCTCCTTGAGCGTATCTACTCACTGCAGTCTTCTCCCTCCCCATTTCGTTTACTAAATAAGGAGTGTGGCGGAGCCGAGTAGGGTTTCGCTTGTGATTATTCCGTCCCGAAGGTTCATAGGTAGATATATGACCTTGCCAGAAACCTTCGGGACGTTTATTTCACATAGATATCTGATCCCGTTTTATCATTAATCGCCTCCCCCGGGATTGTTGCTCCGATGGCATTTTAGACAGGTGGCGGTGGTGTAGTTGACAGGATGGCAATCGGCGCAGGTGGCGCGATGATGACGGAGGCAGTCCACCCTGCCGCATGCGGCGGGGTGATTGAAGGTGGCATTCCAATTGCTCGTGGTATGGCATTGGGCGCAGGCTGTACCGAACTGTCCTGCATGGGAGGCTGGCTCGGGATGACAGGAAGCGCAGTCGGTGGGGGTGCCTTTGAAAACATTATTCACGTGACACTTTGTACAGGCCACTGTTTTATGCGCGCCGGTCAATGGGAACGGAACCGGGAACCCAAGTTTATCGTGCGGAAAATTAACCGGGTCCACCAATATCAACGAAGCATTCGTGCCGCGGTGATCCGGATGACAGGCCCAGCACGTACCGCTTATTCCACCCTGAAGCAGCGCTCCGTGCAGGGATTGCGGATCCAATTGCTGCGTAACAATATCGGCATGGCAATTCAGGCAGAGATCCGTCATCCCGGGGCCGCTCCAGAAGGGCGCATGACAGGTTGCACAACGTCCGCCAATCTCTGCATGCGAGGCTACGCCCCCGAGCGGTTTGCCCGCCTGGGCATTCAGCAAACCCGGGCTGAAAAGAACGTTGCCCTGCAAGAGCATCACGACAGCGAGGACCACGGTTGTCGAAACTGCAAAAATAATGCCGGAACGTGTGAGACATCCAATCCGCGAAGTATCCACTGGTCACCCCCTAATGCAGGAGCGTGGCGTAATATAAGCGCCCCGCTAATATGGAAAAATGCAGTCACGAAAAGCGTGATCCCGATCGGAATATGGACGGTGTACCAGGCAGACAGCATCTTGCGCGCCCGCACCAGCGCGGCGCTTTGGGATTCTCCGGCCGGCGAATTCAACTCGACCCCTTCCAGCGTGCGCGGGATACGGGTGTAAATGTAGCGGCCAATGAAACCGCTCGCAACGATGATAATTGTCAGCAGGGTGACCACGCCTGCCAGGCCGTTGAATTTCCACGAGGTATGCAGCAGCACCATGAACGGTCCCACCAGGCCGGTGAAGATATGGAACTGGAGCCAATCCGACATGCGCCCCCAGCGAGCCAACCGGCTGCGTTTGCGCAGGGAATAGAGGATCTCGGTCATCAGCATCATCAGAAAGCCGATGATCCCAAGCAGGTGGCCGAACAGCCCTGCCGCGGCTGGAATGGCTTTTGTCCGCCAGACCACAAAGGCATAGACTCCGCCAATGATCACCATCGCCAATAAGGAAAGCCAGAGCTCCCTGTTACCGGTTCTACGCATAATTTTTCCCCTCCGCCGAGGCATTAACCAGAATTCCAACAGTACCTCACCCAGGGGCGCATCCGGGTGAAGCAATTGCGTCCGGATGGGTGTGATATCCACCTGCCTGGAAATCAATTCCTGCAAGGGCACCGAGAGAGTCTGCTCCCCCATCAACAACGCCCCCACCAGGGTTCGTTCACCGAGTACCACCCGTAATTGGTTGACGCCGCCTCCCTTTGCCACCGCGATCGTATTCGGCAGTTGCTGCCAGGTTTCGCTGGAGCCGCGCGTGCTGCTCAGCGCGGCAGCATCCCCGCTGCCGATCGCGCCGATGATGGTGGTCATCACCCCGCCCAACCGCAGTACGTTGACAGCCACCGAGCGGTGATAAACAGCCGTGCTTCCAGCCATATTCAGCCCGGCCGCCTTTCCCTGTTCCCGGGCAGGATTCCAGAGCATATCCAGGGATTTCTTCCCGGTCAGCGGATCGTATACCTGCCCAACATCCCCGGCCGCGAATACGTCGGGGTCGCTGGTCTGCATGGTTTCGTTGACCAGGATGCCGCGCTCCACCTCCAGGCCGGCTGCCTGCGCCAATTCGATACGCGGGCGGACCCCGATCGCGACCGCCACCATCTCACAGTTGACCGTTTCCCCGCCCGTGGTGCGGACAGCGCTGACACTGCTGCCGCGTCCCAGGACTTCAGCAATCTCGGTATTCGGGTGGATCCGAACCCCTTTACGTTCCAGGTGGTCTTCCACCAGGTGCGATTCAACTTCATCCAGCAGGCCGGGCCAATAACGGTCGCCGCGCAGGAAGTAATGCACCTTCACCTTGCGGGCCGTCAGAGCCTCCACCAGTTCGAGAGCCAGCACGCCTCCGCCGACCACCACGGCTGTTTGCGTGTGGCTCGTCTGTTTCAGGAGCGTGCGCGTATCTTCAAAATTATCCAGGTACATCACCCCCTCCAGCTTCGCGCCCGGTACTGCCAGGTGTGCGGAAGTTGCGCCGGTGGCAAGCAGGAGCCGGTCATACGTGAGCGGAGAGTCGTGGTCCAGCTCCAGCCGGTGCTCCCTGGGTAACAATCGAACTGCGTCCGCTTTCACATACTTCACGTTCAAGCGGCGCCAATCTTCTTTGGAATAGATATACAGTTGTTCTTCGGGAAGTTCACCGGTCAGGTAATAAGCCAGCCCCGGACGCGAATAAAAGCCGTTTGGATCATTGCTGACCATGAGGATCTCAGCCGACCGGTCCACGCTACGGATGGCTTCAGCCGCAGAAACCCCCGCCATACCCTGCCCGACGATCACGTGGCGGGTCATTGGTCGCGCTCCCGGAAAAGTTTGATCCGGTCGAATCGCAGTACCCCCCGCGGGCACCGGTTCACGCATTCAGCGCAAGTCAGGCAATAAGAATCGATCACATGCTTTCCAAGATAGACATGACGCCGGACGTCAATGCCGATGGGGCAATTAAATGTGCAAATACCGCACTGCACACAGCGTGACGGTTCGGGAACCACGTGCCCGCTGGCAAGGACTTCGCTCCGGCTCGGTGATAGGGAAATTTTTTTGTCAGGCATGATTCTCCTCGGTAAATGCCTATGTAATGATACACGTAAATCCCATATATAACAACAAGGACCCAGGAAGCCTCCCCTGGCAGCCTCAATTTGTCTTTTCAGGTCGGGTCGTAAGCCTCCGGGTTAGTATGTTGTTCGGTTTATAAGGTTATTTGCCGGGAAGGGGGTTGAATGCTTTGTGAATACCTGTCAATGTGATCCTAATTCGTTTACTTGTCCCGGCGTTTTTTAAGTTGGGATTCGTTTCCAATTAGTTGTCATATCTTTACCATGGAAGATCGTAGACTTATTCAAATCCGCGTATTTTATTCTTGACTATGTGTGATTAGATACCCTTGAGCGATCATTCATAAGTAAATATAACGTACCGCATAAAATTGGTCAAATTAGCAAAGGAGACTGATAAAGAATTGCTCAGTCTCGTCGTTTCAAACCGCGGATTTTAGGGTAGAGGCCGACATTGCCATTATTTTCTGCAATCCGCACAAAGCCCAAACAGAACCAGGGAATGGCCTGCAATCTCAAAATCATTTTTTTGGCCGATATCGGCCATTTCCGTCTCTGAGACACAGACATCGACATCTATTATCCGATGACACTTCGTACAAGTCAGATGGTGGTGGTGATTATCCCCGCAGGCCCGGTAGGTATGGCTTCCATCTGAAAATTCAATCCGGTTCAGTAATTCCAGGTTGACCAGCATCTCGACGGCACGAAAGACAGTGGCACGACCCAGGTGTGGATCGAATTGCTGCAGATCGTGCCAGAGATCTTCCACGCTAAAATCCTGTCCGCTGGCGGCCAGTTCCGCCAGGCGGTCGGCAATCCGCTGCCTGGGCTGCGTTTTGCGGCGTCCTTTTTCTTCGAAGGCGGCCCGGATTTTTTCGGACAGAGTTGCAAGATTACTATCAGTATTCATAGGAAGTTTTTTCATGCAAAGCCAAGGTTATAGTGCTGTTCCAACATATCCAGTAACCTTATCACATCAACCAATTCATGCATCAAGCTCATTATACTGCGCACACTGAAGGCCATTCCTTGCCGGTGTGAGCGGATCGGTCGATCTAAGTCGCAGGTGGAAAAACCTCCCGGCTTGGATGCGAAAGTTCGTGGCGGCGGCGAGGAGAATGAAATGTCTGGATGCCCAAAGATGTGAAGTAAAAAAGAGAGGTCAGGCTGACGATATAAAAACTGGCCGGCCAATGTCCGATAAAGGCCAGCATCAATCCTCCCAGGGTGGAAATCAGGCTGATCGAAACTGACAGGGCAATCGCCGTGAGCGGCCGGTGGGTCAGACGCTCGGCTGCGGCTGCCGGGACGACCAGCAGGGCAAACACCAGCAGTACGCCAATAACCTTCATGGCTTCGGAAACGCTGAGCGCCAGCAGGAGCAGGAATAGCACCGATAGTACCCGTACCGGGACGCCGCGTGTTTCAGCCACATCCGGGTCGAAGGAAGCAAAAAGCAAAGGACGAAAAAGGCACGCCACCAGGAAGATGATCACCAGGCCGGCCCCGACCGTTACCAGCACATCCGAATAGGTCACGCTGAGAATGGATCCGAACAAAATATTCACGGCCGTGGTTGCATTGCGGGTGATGAGGCTCAAAAAGAGCACACCCAGGCCGAGCATGAAGGTAAGTACCATCCCAACCTCGACATCCCGGCTGCGTAGTCGCTTGCCGAGCAGCCCCATTCCCAAGGCTGCCAGCAGTGTAAAGAAGAACATTCCTGCCAGAGAACTGATGCCCAACAGAGCCGCAGCAGTGGCCCCGGTAAACCCAATGTGCGACAGCGCTTCGGTGGCAAAGGCTTGTCCTCGCAGGACGACAAAATACCCAATTAGGCCGGAAACGATGGCCACCACGCCGCCTGCCAGGAAAGCGTTGCGGACAAACTCATGTTGAAATAATTCAAGCACGACGCTGCTCCTTCATCGGTATGGATGAGTCGAGCCGGTTTGCCATCTGGCTCGACAACGGCTTCCGAATTTTGCATAGTAAATGAGACCGGCATCTTCTCCAGACGATTCTGCCGGCCCTTGCGGCGCTTCAATATCAAGCGTACCGGCAGATAAACGCCAAAAGACAAAGTGGTGATATAAAAGCTCACCGGCCAGGAACTGTTGGCAGCCAGGAAAATTCCCAGCCAGGTGTAAATCAGTCCCAGAATTATTGACAGTAGCATAACAGAAGCGGGACGGTGAACCAGGCGGATGGCCGTGGCAGGTGGCCCAACCAACAGGGCAAACACCAACAGAACCCCGATCACCTGCATGGCAATCGAGACGGTCACCGCCACCAGCACCAGGAAAAGGCTGGCCAGCAGCCGGACCGGGAGCCCGCGTGCTTCGGCCATCAGCGGGTCAAATGAGCTGAAGAGCAGAGGCCGTCCCACCAACGCCAGGACAGCCAATACGCCGAGACTTAATCCGGCCGGTCACCCAAACATCGCTCCGGCTGATCCCAACGATGGTTCCGAACAAAATACTGTAGGCCTGTTCGGCATAGCCATGGTAGAGCGAAAGGAACAGAACACCCAATCCCAGGGCAAAGGTCATGATCACCCCGATGGCGACATCCCGTTCGCGGATTTCCCTGCCGAGGGCCGAGATGGCCAGGCCGGCGCCTACCGTGGAAGCCAGCAGGCCGAATACAGGTGAAACACCCAGCAGGACTGCGCCGGCAGCCCCGGCAAAACCGATACTGGACAGGGCATGCCCGGCAAAGGTGAGCCCGCGCACCACCAGAAAGTACCCCAAAATGCCTGCCATGATAGCCACCAAAGATCCGGCCAGGAAAGCGTTCTGAATGAATGGGTATTGAAAAATGGCAAACATTTTGAGCGCATCCAATCCTTTTCAGACTAGGCCTAAACTTCTGCGCCGACCACAAAGAAACGGCCTTTTGCATGCACCACTTCGACCGTCGAGCCATACAACCGGCTCAATGTAGCGCTGGTGATCACTTCATCCGGTGGACCGATGGCGGTATGATTGTTCGCCATGAAGACAACCCGGTCGGTGAACTGCAGGAGCGGGTTGATATCATGCGATACCAGCAGGACGGTCACCCCACGCTCCCGGCAGACCTTGTCTACCAGGCTGACGATTTCCTGCTGGTGGGCCAGGTCCAGATTGGCAAGCGGCTCATCCAGCAGGAGCAGGCGTGGCTCGGAAATGAGCGCCTGGGCGATCAGCAGGCGCTGTTGTTCGCCGCCCGACAGATGCCCGACCGGCGCATCCGCCAGGTCCAGGGCATCCACTTCCTTCAATGCCAGCTCGATCTTCTCTTTACGGTGCTCGACTGGGCAGTCCTATCCCCCAGCGGTGGCCGTCCAACCCGAAACCAACCAGGTCACGGGCGCGCGAGCGCCAGCTCGACGTCCAAGGCCCGGCGCTGGGGAACATATCCGATCTCTTGCAACCCGCGCCGAGGCGTCTGCCCAAAACACGCACTGAACCTGCGCTCGGTTTCACCAATCCCAGCAAGAGCTTGATCAAGGTGGTTTTGCCGGCCCCATTGGGTCCCAGGATGACGATGAATTCGCCCTGGTGGATGGACAGGCTGACATCCTGCAGGATGGGCATCCCGCCCAGCGAAACGCATGCATGATCGAGGAAAATTACGAGGAGCTCTTTGCTTCCATTGCCTAGCCACCTAAGGCCTTCTGGAGCTGCATTCAACTGGTCCAGCATCCAGGTCTGGTAGGTCTTGCCCTCGGGCATCGTCTCGGATACCGGCACGATGGGGATATTATTTAGCTTGGCCGCATTCTGCAGGTTGGTGGTCAGGGGGGTGACGGTCTGCACGTTATAGATCAAGACCTTGACCAGATGCTGATTGATCTGGTTGTTGGCCGTCACAACGGTGTCTGCTGGGGGATCATTGCCTTCGGCGATCGCTTTTTCGTAATGCAAAGGGAGTCAGGACATTCAAGCCCATAGGACCGGTCTGGTATAGGAAAATCGTTTCGGTCAATCCGACCGGCGTCCCGGCGTATTTGGATTTCAGCTCACCCATCTTCTGTTGGATGGGAGTCAGCGATTGCTCGAAGGTGGTTAAAGCTGCCTCGAATGTCAGCCTTGTCGGCCGGGTCGATTTTCTCCAGGGCGGCCGTGATCGCCCGGCGATGGTCTGGATATTGTCGATGCCATACCAGAAATGGGGATTATCAGTCAACTTGTGATCGGCTATGTCGGCGGCGACCAGGACGGTCCGGTTCGGATTGGGGGAAGCCGAGAGCAGTTTATCCATCCAGGTGTCATAGCCATCCCCATTCTGAATGACCAATTGGGCTTTGCTGACGGCGATCCCATTTTGGACGCTGGACTTCGTACTCATGTGGGTCGATATTCGGGTCCGAGAGGATGCTGACCACCGACACATGTCCGGCACCGAGTTGCTGGACGATATCGCCGTAAAAATTCTCCGCAGCCACGATCGAAATTGTCCCGGTTAGAGGAACTCCTGCGCTTGCAGGAGTTCTGGACTTTTGACCGGATGGTGATGCGGCTCCCGTACAGGCGCTTAATCCGAACGCAATGCAAATGACGCCGACAAGTGCATATCGCCAAGGTATCTTCCAGTTTCCTGACATAGTTATCTCCGGCTATTGATCCGATTGTTATTGGTACTAAGTATCAATAGCGAGCAAAGTCTACTGCAATGTCTGGATGCTGTCAATATTGAGACACAATCTCAATTACATGATGTTCTTGATGTCAGGGGGCTGAAGGTAAAGAAGTTTTTTTAAAGGGTTATTGTGCCGGCAAGCTGCGCAAGAACGTGAGCGCTTGTTCCACGGTGGCGATCTTGATAACTTTTATTGTTTTCGCCACCGAGACTGCATCGGCGTAATTCTCCACCGGACAAAGGAAATAAGTCGCGCCTACTGCTTCGGCGGCAAAGATTTTCTGCTTGACCCCGCCGATCGGGTCCGACGCTGCCGTCCAGGTTGATCGTGCCCGTCCCGGCTATCTTTCGCCCGCCGGTCAGGTTGATCGAGGCCAGCGAGTTATAGACGGTCAAGGTGAAAATCAATCCAGCCGATGGTCCGCCGCTGATCTTATCCGTCTGGATCGAGATTGGGAAAGGCGGCCGGTAATCAAACCCGGCCGGTTCGATCTGAATGCCCAGTTTGGGCGAATCTTTAGGAGTGGCCCCCGCCATCAAGGGAATATCTACATTGATTTGCTTCAAGCCGCGCTTAACCAATAAATGCACCGGTTCTGAGGCGGTTTGCGCCTTAATCCCGGCGATAAGCTCCTCGGTGGTATGGATCGGGGTCCCATTCAGTCCCGTGACGATATCGCCGGCTTGAAGAAGACCGTTGGCATGGCTGCCCTTCCAGAATTGAGACAACCGAAACCCCTTTTCCTATTACGGCTGTTTTATATCCGGCCAATTGCAAACCGACCGCAATGGCAGTGGTTTCAGAGTCGTTCAGCATTTGGTAGCCCTGTCTGGCATCTTGCTGAGGGGTTATGTTGTTACGGCTTATCTTCTCTGGCGGCAGAAGTTGGAGGGCCGGGTCGATCTTGCCGAGGACCCATTCTCCTGCTGTTATGGGGGATTGTGAGACCACAGTGACCAGGAAGAATTGACCGCTGACCGGATGCCGGTATTGCTCCGGAACCTTCACCATCGGCGCCACCGAAAGCGCCACTCCGGGAGCTTCCAATCCGTTGTTGATCAGCAGGAGACTGGAGGCAGCCGCGCCCATTAACAGGCAAATCAATCCCGCTCCCATGTAACGGATAAATCGATATTTTTGATTTTGTTCGGCCCGGACCGGCTCCACTTTTTCCATTACCAGTGGCAGCCGTAATCCGTCCAGGATCAGGAGTACAAGCACAAATGTGATCAGGCCGGTTTCCCAACTGTAACGGTAGTGCTGGAGGATGAGGAAAATACGCCCAACTGGTCAAAGCGGCCGCAACGATCAACCCGATCCGCCTGCCCCATCGGACGGACGCAGCCGGGAGATTGAATCAAACCTCCAGGATCCCCCTAAAAAACCGGCCTCCGTCGAAAGGATATGTTGGGATTAAATTGATGATGAACAACCAGCCGTTAAACAAGACAGATCAATAGCGAAACCTGGCTGATGTAATTGTTGCTCTGAAACTTCCAGATTAGGAAGGCCAGTCCGGTCGAGCAGGAAATTCATAAGCGGGCCGGCACTTGCGATGAGGACCTCCTGCCCGCTGGAATTTGCATTTGCCCATCGCTGGGCCGCATCGCCGAATGGTGCCAGGTTCACAGTAGTGGGTAGCTTTTTTCTCCACTACCCAAGCCGCTGCCAGGTGCGCCAGGATGTGACCGGCCAGCGAAACCCCCATCAAAAAGAGGATGACCAGGGTTAAGAGCCACGTGCTAAGCTGGTCCAGGGAGGCCAACACGATCGGCAGGTAATAATATGCAATTCCCCATATGGCCGCTGGCAGAATGATCAGCCAGGTCCAACCGAAAGTAATTCGGGGGAATTTCACTGCCTCATAAGTTCCTTCAACTTCTGGGATTGTTTTTTCCATTGACTCCACCTATCGCTCTTAGGTACTATTTTTCTATAAGCCACCTTAAATCAAGATACAATATATCCGATTTAGATTAATTGGATATGAATTTTGAACTCACGTAATAAAAATGGCTTCTTCGAACAAAATCTCCTTGCCCTCGCCGGCCCAGTGGTATTAGTACCGGTCGGATTTTACAGAACGTCATTAGCGTTGCATTACTTATCGCAACCCTGGCCATCAGTTTTTCTCCCCAGTTTATTTTCAAATACTAAATATCAACTCATTACTGGCTAGGCAGCTAGCCGCCTCAGCCGGCAGTCATTCCAGCCATTCCCAATTCCACCCAGGCAATCCGGATTGGCATTGTTTCCGGTCATTGGGGCCACGACTCTGGCGCTGTCTGTGACGATGGGACCACCGAGCAGCAGGTCAACCTGACGATCGCCACCCTGGTCCAACAGAAATTATCTGCTTATGGTTATGAAGTGGATCTGCTCCAGGAATTCGACCCGCGCCTGGATGGATACAGGGCGGCAGTTTTGCTATCGATCCATAACAATTCCTGCCAGTACATCAACGATCAGGCGACCGGCTTCAAAGTAGCTTCGGCGCTCGCCAGCCGCGACCCGAACCTGTCCACCCGCCTGGTCTCTTGCATCCGTGACCGTTATGAGCAGCATTACCGGCCTGCCATTCCACCCCAACAGCATCACCCCTGACATGACCGATTACCACGCGTTTCAGGAGATCGACCCCGGCACCACGGCTGCCATTATCGAAGCCGGTTTTCTGTACAAAGATTACACCATCCTGACCAGTCACCCGGATGTCGTCGCCGACGGAATTGTTGCGGGGATTCAATGCTTCGTCAATAACGAGAATGTCGCTCCGGAACCTACACCTACCCCTTGAGCCTGGCAATCTCATCTCCATATTACAAATACTCCAAAGAATAGTTTAGACCCAAAGACGTGGTCTCGGATATCCTATGCCGCCGACAAGAAGAAGGTGGCTCCAGTATTCCTTTGAAGAGATTAGTTATTCCCGATGAGAAAAATTATTCACTTTCCATGGTATCCATTTCTGTTTTCTTTGTACCCGGTACTATCCCTGCTCGCCCACAATGTTACCCAGGTAAGTGAGACGGCGGGTATTCGGTCATTGCTCGTGGCAATTATAGGGGCGGGCCTCCTGCTTCTCGTCAATCGGCTGTTCTACCGCCAGTGGCATCGGGCGGCTTTCATTACCGCAACCTGGGCACTACTATTTTTCACCTATGGTCAAGTCTATGATGTAGTTTATTCGAGGCGGAAAATTACAAACCTGGCAGCCTGGATGCTGAGCATCTGGCTTATTCTCTTCATAGGCGCCACAATTCTGGCAGCGAATCGGAGGATCCACTTCGAAACAGCCTCCCTGGTTCTGAACATCGTGTCAATAGGCCTGGTCATTTATCCCCTTGTGCTCCTCTTGGAGTGGTCGTTCAAAAAGACTCCTGCAGTTGTAAGCTCAATTTCCGGGCCGGATCCGGTCCTGAGTGTTTCGCCGGCGGACGCCCTTCCTGATATTTATTACATCATGCCGGAAGATTATGGCCGGGCTGACCTGCTCCAGCAAATGGACCAGATCGACGACAGCGCCTTTTTGCAATACCTGAAGGACACCGGTTTTTACGTGGCTCAATGCAGCCAGAGCAATTATGTGACCTCGGAATTATCCATTGGCTCTTCGCTGAACATGGATTATCTGCAAAATTTGAGCCCAAAATACACCGCAGACAATATAGATCAGGGTCTGATCTGGAACACGATCCGGAACAATGCAGTCTCAGCGGATTTGAAGAAAGCCGGATATACGACCGTCGCCTTCGCTACCGGTTTCGCCTGGAGTGAGCTCGACAATGCGGATATCTACATCAGTCCACCGCTTCTTTGGTCCGAAATGACTGCTTTCGAGACTTTGCTGCTCCGCACAACTCCTTTGAGGCATTTGGAAGGCGTGGGTCTCCTCAATCTCGACCAGCTCGACGGGGAGCGCTTCCGGGAACGGACCTTGTTAGACTTCAACAGTGTAAATACCCTGGCACAAATTCCCGGTCCCAAGTTCGTCTTCATGCAAATCATCGCTCCGCATCCCCCTTTTGTCTTCGCGGCGGACGGCTCAAATACCAACGCGGCTACCTTTTTGAACAACAACAAGATTTACACCGAAGATAAATACATCCAGGGATTCCGCAATGAGATCCCATATGTCAACCAGATGCTCGAAAAAACCATTACAACCTTGATCGAGAAATCCTCCCGGCCAGTGGTGATCATTCTCCAGACCGACACCGGTCCCTGGCTCACCTCCGGCTCTGACCAATTCAAGATCCTCAACGCTTACTATATGCCGGGCCGTACCGGCCAACTCTATCCGGGAATTTCTCCGGTGAACACCTTTCGAATTGTACTGGACAATTATTTTGGAGCTAATTTGCCGCTACTGGATGACATCAGTTACTATTCACCTATTCCCCATATCTATGACTTCTCGACCATCTCCAATCCCTGCTCGGGCAGGTAATTGAATAATAGTTACCCAGGGAATCTAAAGCATGTGTCTATTTATATATGGTTATCGTTTTCCTCCACTGGGATGTCCAGGGTCATGCAGGTGCCCTTCGCCAATTTTTCGACGGCCAGTTGCCCATGCAGCAAGGAGGCCCGGTCGCGCATATTCCGCAAGCCGTGCCCTTCGGTGACATGCGCCGGCAGGCCGATCCCGTCATCCTTGACCATTATCGCGCAGGCCGTCTTGCTTGCAGTCGGCCGTGATCGAGACATGCCGGGCGTGGGCATGCCGGACGATGTTCGCCAGGGCTTCCTGGAGGATGGCCATGACATGGATGTTACGCTCGGGCGTGAGATAACACGAATCGGGCAGGTCCAGCTTCAGGTCCACGGCCACCAGCGAGCTGAAGCGCGGGTCGGTGGCCAGCTTTTGAATGGCAAGCTTCAGGGGTTCCGGCGACTTGGCCTGGGCATGCAGCTGGCTTAGGTTCTGGCGCAGGTCGCCGATGGCGTCGTCCAACACGCCGACGGCAGTCGCCAGGCGGCTGGCCAGGGGGGTGTCCTGTTCCGCAAGTTTCTCGGCAGAGCGGACCAGCAGGCCGGCGGTATAGACTTTCTGGATGGTGCCGTCGTGCAGTTCACGGGCAATGCGCTCGCGTTCATCCGCCAGCAGGTGCTGCTTGCTGCATGGCTTCGATCTGGCGGGTGGTTTCAACGTCGAATATTTCCAAAAACCGGATCGTCGTCCTGGCCATGGCCAGGCCGATCAAGGCCCTGATGAGCTGGGGAGGCACGATCAGGTAGCGGGTGAAGGTGTCGGTATTCAACCAGTTCCCCGGAAAGAAAGGGACCGGTGGGACGATCAATCCGGCTGCCAGCGCATAGACTGCCATGGCAATCCCGGAAAGTTGCAGGGCCTGCACGATCCGGGGTACGTCGTAGGGAGTGATCCGTTTAAGGGTGTGTTCGCGCAGGGCATAGGCAGCCAGCAATCCGCTTGGCAGGCCGATGAAGTAACGGGCCAGTGCATCCACGGCGTTATGCCAGGTATCGAAATCAGTGAACCAGGCCCGGAAGGGGAACAAGGAGAGCACCAGCCAGCTGACCAACAGGGATGGCAAAACCGACGTGCAGCCAGCGGCGGTGCTTCAACGGCTCCAGCAGGGCCAACCCAAACCCATACAGGCAGGCGAAAGAGATGGCCAACAGCAAGAGATGAAAATATTGTAAGGACCAGGATGATCCCGGGACGCCAGGTATTCGGCCTGCAAAGGGATGAAGAGGTCGCCCCACTCATGAAACCCATGCAGGAACCCGAAGGCGGCCAGCCAGTTCAGGCTGCGGGCCAGCTCCAGATGGGAGGAATGCCGGGACTGCAGGGCGATCGCCAGGCCCAGCACGAAGAACATCAGCCCATAGATGAAATAGATGATTTCGTGATTGACGACAAATAGATTTCGGATAAATTCGATCATGAATGGATTATAGCATTTCTGATTTAGTAACCGGTTTGGACTTTCGCCCCCGTTTCTTCACCAGACTATTTCCATTTTTGAGAAGTGACGGAGAGAATTACGGAATCCAATCGACCGTTCCGGCAATCCCGCCGACATCGTTGACAATTACGGTCAGCCCGCTGCCATCCGGGCGCATAACAAAAATGCCCATTGCCGCTATAGCTGGCCAGCCACTGCCTGTCGGGGGAGACGGACGCATACAATCCAGGTGCCTGGATGTGGGTGAGTTGGGTCGGCACTCCGCCTGAGGCCGGGACCGACCACCACTCCGAAGGGATGTTGTGGGCCGATGCAACTTGCACGCCTAGCAGCCAGTCCAACCATCCTGGAACGAAGGATTGGGCCGGGGCAGGAGCGCTGAACAGGATCGTACGGTCATCCGGTAAGAGAACCGGCGCATCGATGACGGTGGGAACGATCGGCCCGCTCATCTTCACCTGCTTCGGGTTGCTCCCATTGGCAGCAGCTATGAACAACTGGTTGGTCCCATCATTAGGGTTTTGAGAAACATACAGCAACAATGGAGCCATCGGGAGAGAGACGCGGCCAGTAGGCATTCGTCAGCAGTCTTTCGGGGGCACCGTGCGGGGTTGCCATCCGCTCGATCTCGAAGACTGGATATTTCTGGTTCCCTGCCTGTTGGCCGAAATTGACGTGGACATAATAGACATCCTTTCCGTCCGGAGACCAGACCGGCTCTGTATATTGGTCGGCTTTGTTCGGTGGGGGAAACAACAAGCGCGGAGCATATGATCCGTCCAACGGCATGATGTAAAGGACTGGAAATGCTGTCGGTGTTGCGTACGAGAGCACGATCTGTTTCTTGTCCGGCGAGACCGAGGCAGCGTAGATCCAACCGGGCGGAGGTGCCTGGAATATAGGATTAACCAATCCGGTTCGAAGGTCCAGACTCTCCAATATCACCGCGGGGTTGTTGTCCTCTTGAGTGCCAACCAGGAACACCAAATGTCCGCTCAAGTTCAGGCTGGACCAGGTTACCGGTACTTTGGCAGTCGGTAACGCCGTTGTGGCAGCGGCTGCAGGAATTGTTGCGGTTGCAACGGCCTGCTGGTTAATATTGACCGTGCATCCTCCCAGGATCAAGGCAGTTGCTAGGACTAATATTACGGGGTTACCTCTGAGCATATACGCTATCAGGAAGGCTATTGTGCATTCTGGGCCAGGTAACGCATGTAATTGACCAGGTTCCAGCGGTCGGTGTCGGAGAGTTTATTTTTCCACGCCGGCATGCGCGTCCCAGGCAGGCCGTTCGTGATCCAGTCGAAGAGCTGGGCATCCGTGTGCACGCCCGGGACTCCGTGTTTGGTCAAGTCGGCTGGGCGTGGGTTGAGGGTCAACCCATCCGGACCATCGCCCTCGACCGGAGACCCCGTGGCAGCGGGCGCAATTCTGTGTGTAAACCACCTTGCCAGCCGCAATGGACTGGCTGTCGGGCGGGATCGGGTTGGCCTGTGAAGTGGTCACCTTCACCGGCAGTGTCAGGAAATATAGGCCTGAGCCGAGCAATAATAGGTATGGCAGGATTCCCACTGCAAGGCGCGTTCCCCCCTGACGGGCAATGCCAGCGCCAGCAACACCACGATCATAGCCATCACAAGGAACAAAACCCCGGCAATTCGAGGGGTGAATGCCGCTGGATTGGCTTCGCCGGGATTGTGCAATGTAAAGTTGAAGTTGGCATATGCGTCGAACTTATTTGCCCGCCGTACGATAGCTTGAACCTGCCATTTTCCCGGCTGACCGAAGTAGGTGCCTTTGGCGCTGTAAATTCCATTCCCTTGGGCTAGCAACTCTCCTTCTGACGGAGGGAGATTGACCGATTGCGGCGTGAAGCGCAGGAGCACCTGATTTACAGTCGTCACCGGGGCGCCGTTGGAGAGGAAGAGTCAGTTGGAAGACGTTCTGGCCCACTTCGCCCGGCGCGATGGTCAGGTCCATCTTCAAATCATCGACCTTCGCCGAGGCATGCAAGCCCTGGCTGGGTGGGTTGATGCGTGCTGGTGGTAAATAGGTTAGCAGGCTGACAGCCATGAGCAGCAGCGCCCCGAGAACAGCCTCGATCAGGACCATCTTCCCGAAGCGGTTTACAAGGGAGCTATTATCCTCCCCCTCTATACGGCTGCGCTTCAGGCGCGGAGAAATGAAAACGAGGTTGATTCCGGCCAGGGCCAGCAGCGCCGCCACAAAGATCTGTTTGAATAACAGGGCATGCCCGTAAATCGAAGTCAAAAGGGCCTGCAACGTGCCGACTCGGAGGCTGGCTGAAAATAAGCCGGTGATGCCGATGATTCCCACTGTGACCAACGCCATACCCGAAAAGCGCCCCATGGAGATTGATGTCAGGCGGGTGCGCAGGCGAGGTTCAAGTTTTACCAGGGCATGCAAGCCGGTTGATAGATAAGGCAAGCCTCCGAGCCAGACGGTCATGCCAAGGATGTGGATCCAATCATCGATAACAGGGAGCGCGGGTTGTGCTTCGGTGGCAGCATGACTGGTGAGACTGACGCTCAACATTAGCATCAGGGCAGTGGCATACCCCAGCCAGACTTTCCAGGCCACCGGGCGGCCCAATGCAAACCAGGTTGCCAACAGCACCAATGCCAGCCTTGCCAACCAGATTAACCCCAGTCGGGTGGTCGAGAGCAGCGTGACCATCATTGGCGACCAGGGCAGCGCCAGCTCTGTCCCGTTCGCCTGCCCGGCCTGGGCCAGCAGGCCGAGAATAATTGCCACCACTGCGCCAGCAAGTCCGATAAGGGTCAGACGATCCCAGACAGGTGGTTGCAAAGTAGTCGCAGGCAAGTCCGCGGCGTCCGATTTTAGGGAGGGTTGCCAGATCAGTTTCAGGAAAGGCAATCGCCCGGCGATCAGGGCCAGAGCTGCCAACAAAAGCCATTTGGAAAAGAGGGCGCTGCCTGGCAAGCTGGCGCTGGAGGACTGCTGGACAGGTGCTGTAGTTGGGGCAGCGCCGGTCCCCACACTGAAGGTAAAGGCGCCTTCGGTCTGGTGGCCATCCGCGGCCGAAACGGTTTTCCAACTGACGGTGTAGACGCCGGTCTCGAGGGCCGGCAGGGAAACGGTCATGCGCTCAGGGTTGGATGGGTCGACCCGCATGTCCTGCTGATCGGCTTGAAGACCGTGCTGATCGAATACGATCAGGCTGCTTAACCCTTGTGCGACCGGCTCGCTGAAAAATAATTCCACCTGGGCCGGAGAGGTCGCTAAAACTGCGTTCGGAGCCGGATTGGAACTAAGCAGCAAGGCATGCGCCGAAACCGGGAATACAACTCCAACGCAAACGATCAGGATCGCCAGGAACAGCAGACGCCGGGAATGTTTCATGCCAGCAGAACCTGCGGCAAGCTAATGGGATTTACGCAGTTTTAGCGCCGCCAAAATCAGGGCCGCCAAGCCGATTACCAATCCTGTAATCGCCAGCCACCCTGCCGGGCCGAAACTGCTCCCGCCTGACGACGTGGCAACTTGTGGGAATTGGACCGAGTCGGGCGCCTGAACCTCCTCGGGCTGGACTTCGACTTTTACATCAGTAGTGCCCAGTTTGCCGGTTACGTCCACGGTATAGAGACCCGCCACTGCCGGCAGGATCGGAGCAACATATTGCCCGGGGGTGTCTTCCCCGAGCGGCTGCAGGGTCAGGATCTTGCTCTGCCCTCCATACGACACGGTCAAGGTCAGCCCGGTAATAGCCTCGGTCACCGGGGTGGATTTTCCATCGCTGGTCGAAAGGTTCATCACGATGGCATTCATTTGCCCGACGATAGGCGGCTCATCCAACCAGCCGATCTCTACATTGTAAGGTCCGGCGGTAACAGTCTGGTGAGCTGAAACCAGATTGGTACTGAACCAGGCCAGCTCCATCGCGAATAGGCAGGCAACAACGAACTTTAATGCTCTCATCTCGGATTCCTCACCTTGCTGAATTACCGGGAGATGCAAGTTCAGTCCGGAACAGAGCTTGGAATCTGAACCGGTCGTGGACGGCCTCCCGGGTCCAACGCGACCCAAGCTTATATATTAACCGCGAATGTTCAGGTAATTGTTAGGATACGTTTGAAATAATTGGCTACGCCCGTAAAGTCCATTTCGGAGGGTAAGGGTTTGGTGGGAATACTTCCGCCCCGACCTCCGTTACCGGCCGCTACTCCCGCCTGTCCTGCCTTACCTGGACAGGGTTCTGCCAGGTCCTTCAATTCCGGCGAGAGCAGATATAGATTACTCCGCGGGTATCCTTACCCTCCGGTAAGAACCCTGCGGGTACACGTACCCTCCGGAAAGAGTTTTTCAAGAATCCTTAGAATCGAATCCCCGTCCCCCCATTGATAAACGATGCCTGGACCGTCCCACTTGAAGCTCGACTCTGCAGAGTCGAGTCCATAATTCACTTGAAATGATCACAACAGGGAAGATTGTCAGGTCAATTCTTTTATACCGATTGATCATCAATTGATAATCACGGATTCAGAATAATCTCGTGAAAAGATAAGCTAACAACTTCCCAGTTCTTTTTGTCTCTTCAGCTTTGTCACCAATATGTTACAGTCATTTGAGGAGATAGTGCTAAAATTTAAAAAGGTTCCACCAAACTCATCGCTCGGTCTAAGCGAATATTTGCAAAACCATCTCGAGGTGGAATTCCGGTAATAATTTTAAAGATGTTTTCTTTTTCATAAAATCGACCATAAATAAAAATAGAATTGAGGTCACTGTGCCAGATTTCATAACACTAACCTGCCCATCTTGTGGGGGAAAACTTCAAATAACAAATGATATAGAGCGATTTACGTGTGGGCATTGTGGCAACGAGCATATGATAAAACGTAGCGGAGGGGTCGTCACAATTGCTCCATTAATATATCGGTTTAAATCAAGTACAACGTGGAACTGATAAAACCGCTGCCGAATTAGCTCTTATTCGACTGCGGGAAGAATACTCGATGCTTTGGAAACAATTACAACAACTATCAAATTCTACAATAAGCAATCCGAAATCATATAAATCACTTCTACAAAAAATTGGAAAATTATCATTTTTTGAGTATTCGTTCGAAAATGAAATTGGAATTAGGAAACGCATATCTAATCTGTCCGAAGCAGAGATTGATATGATACTTGGGAGGCTTGAGAAAGGTAATCGATCTCGAAATCGCCGAATAATAGAACAACTAAACACCCTCAAAAGTCTAAAGGCCCGATTATATATCGTCGGGAACCTCATCGACAGGAACAAAAGGATTGTTGATGACATCCCCGATACCGCCGAACCACCCAGTATAGCTAACCAATCCATTCCTCTTGAACCACAATTCATGAAGTCAGAAGAAAAAAGAGAAAGCCTGTATACCATCGGAGAAGTAACAAAAGCTTCCGAACCTTCGTCGCAATTGGATCAAAATCCTAATGTGATTAATAATTCCTTTGCTCAATTCACTCCTGCAACAGACAAAGATACTCTGAATGCCATCCCCTCGGAGCCGGAACGTGTCATACCAGAGGAGACTCCGCATAAAATCGAGGAAGAGCAGAAATCCAGAGCTCTTGCACGAGAACATGCAATAGAGGCAGAACAAGTTTCTTATGAAGAAGCTAAACGCAGAAAAATGGAATTAGAACCGGAAAGACGTCGTCGGTTGGGATGGGGTTTTTCTATCGGAGGAGGGGTTTTGGCTTTCGCAAGTGCATGTGTAACGCTCCTCTTACTCTTTTACGCATTTTCCGAAGAAGCAGCAGCTGCTGTCAAATCGGGAGGCGTTATGGCTATTATTGTTCCGTTTGCCTGCGTTATACCTTTTCTAGGTATTGGAGTCGGGTTATTTTACCTTGGTATCATGAGACTTCGATCTCCGAAAACGACATAAAGTAAAGTCAATCGTTTGAAGGTAGGGTATAGGTTATTGGTGGGTATCTTTTATTTGTGATTGATCGAGCCCGTGGGATAAGCATCCAATTTACAAACGATAACCCTCGATAAGGAGGCTCCAGTGCGGCTCTCACGCAGAGAATTTCTCCGTCTGACGACTACCTAGCTGGGTACAGTGCTCGGCGGCGCCTGGCTGCAGGCCTGTACGCCGTAACCGCCAGCGCCGCCGTCGCCGACCCTGGCTCCGATCGCAACGGCGCAAACCGAGGCGGCTGCCAAGAGCATCCGCCGCCCGGCGATCATCCAGATGTATCCCGCCTCAGCGAGCACGGTTGTGCGGGCGCGGCACGCGGGGGTCTGGTCTGGCAAGCAGCTCGATCCGGAGGCCCTTCGCGAAATGCTGGATGCATCCATCACCCGGCTGACCGGGCTCGAGGAGGCCAAATCCGCCTGGCAGGCGCTGTTTGCGCCAGACGAAGAGATCGCAATCAAGGTCAATGCATTTCCCACAGCCTCATCTGGACCCATGTGGCGCTCGTGGAGGCGATCACCCGGAGCCTGACCGAGGCGGGTATCCCCGCCGAGAATATGCTCATCTATGATTACGGCACAAGCGAACTGGAGGCGGCCGGTTTCCAGGTCAACGAAAAGGGTCCCGGCATTCGCTGTTACGGTTTGGGGATGGAATTTGTTCAGGATGAGCGGCTCTCCGAGGGCGGGAGAGTGTCGTTGACCAACATCTTGAAAAAAGCGGATGCCGTGATCAACGTGCCCATCTTGAAAACGCACTCGCTGGCAGGTATCTCGTTTGCGCTCAAGAACCACTACGGCTCCGTGTTCACTCCGGCGGCCCTTCACCGGGTGGACCGGATGCTTCCGGCTCTCAACGGCCTGCCCGACATCAAGGACAAGACCCGCCTCGTCATCGGCGACATCCTGGAGGCCTGCCTGATGCTTTCAGGAGGCTTTCCGTTCTGGAAGTCCGATTACGTGGGGGATACGATTTTGATGAGCTTTGACCCGGTCGCCAACGACGTGGTCGGATTGGAATCTTTCAGCAGCTCCAGGCCGAGCGAGGCCAGAGCAGAGGCTGGCTGGCCCAGTGCGGGAAGGTCGGCCTGGGTGCGAGCGAAATCGAGAATATCAAGATGGAGGAAATCCAACTCGGATGAGGGTTGTTTGAGGGAAGATCAACCCCGGCAGGTTGATGAGCTAAAAGCTGACGCTAAAAGAAAACTGGCGCGTAGACCGGCTCTAG
>CAWALN010000006.1:0-96439 GCA_963782935.1 uncultured Chloroflexia bacterium
TAAAATAAAAACCGGGCAGCGAATGGTTTTCTTCCACTCCCCGTTGGAGTTGACATTTGAAGGCCTCCAATAATCCATTTCAGTTTTAATTGGTTTTAGATCGGGCTATGCTCCTTCTGTGCTTCCAGTAATTCTTCCCCGTCAAATTGCCCGGCATAGATAATTCAATAATTAAAAATTCAAAGATATAATAAAGTTCATAGATATTGCGTTGAATTTCACAAAATCAGTACATCTGTTTGACAATTCAAATCGGGAGGAAGAATGAAAAATCGGGGATTGCACCAATCGTTCATAGTCCTGTTCCGTTTTGTTTTGGCGTTCTTTCTTGTCGCCGGCCTTCTGCAAGCCCCTCAGCCGGTGCGGGCTGCCTCAATTTGGCGTGTGGATGCCCATGTGGCCGGTGGCGCCAGAGATGGTCCTCCTGGCCGAATGCGTTTCCAAGTTTGCAAAGCGCCTTGAATGCCGCTTCTTCAGGGGATGAAATTCAAGTCGCGGCGGGTGTTTACAAACCCTCACTCGCCAGAAACGCTGCCGACACACGCGCACGAAAAGTTTTGTCTTAAAAAGTGGGGTAAGAATTTATGGCGGGTACGGCGGTACTTTTCATACCCGGGATCTAACCTTGTATAAAACGATCTTGAGCGGGGACCTGGATAGCAACGATACAAACGTCGACGGGAATTTTATTTCCGAGACTTGGAGTGATGTAACCGGTGGCAACGCGTACAATATCGTTGTTGGTGCCGACCTGGACAGCACGACGGAGTTGGACGGTGTGGTTGTCACCGGCGGCTACGCCGATCATCCGGACCGGGATCTTTATCAATCCGGGGCCGGCTTACGCATCGACGGTGGAGCGCCCGTGCTGCGCAACCTGCTGGTGTCCGGGAATACTGCCCTGTTCTTCCACTACCGGGGCGGTGGAATCTTTATGCTGGCCAGTTCGCCGACCATTGAGGATACGATCATTCGCGGTAATTTTGCTTACAGCGGGGGCGGGATGTCTATCTATACCGATAGCAATCCCACCCTGAACCGGGTTACGATTGAAAACAATTTTGCCCGTACCCTGGGCGGAGCCATTTACCTGCTGGATAGTTCATTGACATTGAACGAGGTGACTGTGCGGAATAATATCGGCCGCACATCCGGCGGCCTGGATGCGCGCCAGGCGCGCACCATCACCATGACGGACGTGGATTTCAGCGCCAACCGCGAGGGGGCATTGTTTGTCGATGCAGATTCCTCTCGAACCGAGCGCCATTTTGACTATCACCAACGGGAAGTTCACCGGCAATTATGGCGATGCTGGCGGCGGCGGAGGCTTATATTTATACAATACGATTTCGACCCTGACCAACGTGCTGGTCAGCGGGAATTATGCCAAGGGCAAGGGCGGCGGGATTAAAGTGTTCGAAGGGAGCCTTAGGCTGATCAATGCCACCATCGCCGGGAACCGGTCAGATTCGAATGGAAACGGTCTTTTCAGTTGGGATGGGGCTGTCACCATCCGCAATAGCATCGTCCGCGATTCTGTGGATACGTTCCTCAGCACCCCATCAGTCACCTACCAGAATTGTTACCGCCTAGGCCCCGAACCGGGCTTTATTGATCCCCGCCCGTCTTCCGAAGCGCCTACCACCGCCGGAAATTACCGGCTGGGAGAGGCTGCGATAGCAAGCGTGCTGGATGCAGGCAACAACGACTATAACACCTACCCGGTAGATCTGGACGGATTAACGCGGATCGTGAATGGGCAAATTGACCTGGGTCCTTATGAACGTCAGGATGGCGAAATCCTTCTTTCCGCGTTGATGGAATCATCTGGCGTCGAGACGCTTGGATTGATGGGAAATTTATGACCGGGGCTGGGAGTATGGATGTCGTTCCATTTGCGTCCATCGATTCGGATGAAACATTATTACCCGCGCAAGAACTGTCGAAATCGACCTCTTCGGGCAGCACTTACTATGTGGACCAGGATGCGACCGGGGAGAACAACGGCAGCTCGTGGACAAATGCCTACAACAATGTAGATACTGCTTTGCAGGCAGCGACGGCAGGCGACCAGATCTGGGTGGCGGAGGGAGTGTACATCCCTACCATCCGCCTGGATCCGGTCGATCCAAAGTCGGCCTCGTTTGCGCTCAAGAACGGGGTGGCAGTCTACGGCGGTTTCGCTGGAAATGAAACCGAATTGGCGCAGCGTGATTGGGTCAAAAATATCACCATCCTGAGCGGGGACCTGGGGCAAGATGATGTCAACGTGGATGGAAATTTCATCGCTGAGACCGATACAGACCTGCAGGGCACCAATACGGCCCACCTGGTCACCGTTTTGAATGCCTCTTCTCCCACACTGCTGGATGGGTTTACTGTGACTGCCGGGATGGGCAGCAGTTTTGTGATCGGCGAAACAGACTATTACGGAAACGGGGGCGGTTTGTGGGCAAAAAATAGTGGCGGCCTTCAGCTTGCCAACCTGACATTCAGCGGCAATGCGGGTTTTCACGGCGGGGCGGTTTATGGCTATTACCACACCCAGATGATGCTGAACCAGGTGATTTTCACCGGAAATGAAGCCAGCCGGGGTGGTGCGTTGTATCTCGAAAAGGAGCTCGGATGCGGTTATTGTCGATGCGATTTTCTCGGTGAACTGGGGACTGAGCAGCGGTGGGGCGATAATAGTCACTGATTATTCCACCGCAGTGATCTCAAACGCGGTTTTTGACGGGAATTATAACAACCCATCCTCTTCTGCCGGTGGGGCGATGGAAATCAGCTATGATGGGATGGTCGACCTGAACCAGGCCCGTTTTACCAATAACTCCTCTCTTACCGGTGGAGCAATCTCTATGCTGGAATACAGCACCCTGTCGGTCATCAATTCAGAGTTCAGGGGTAATCGGGCGGGGATCGGTGAAGCCGGCGCGCTGGAAGTGCTCAGCTCGGATGCCGATTTGACCAATGTGCTCATGACCGGCAATGTCTCCAATGGGTCCGGCGGCGCCATCAGCATGAACTCGCTCAGCGCTTTTGACCCTGCCACCCTCAACCTGGTCAATGTGACCATGGCGAGGAATAAAGCCGGCGCGGGATTTTCGGACAGCTCCGGGATCATGGAATGGGAAGGTGTCTTAAACCTGAAGAACAGCATCCTCTCGGGAGACCGGTTAACCCTTATGGCGGCCAGTACAACGTTCTGAACAGCAGTACGGTAGGCGATCCGTTCTTCGTTGCCCCGGCTGACCCGGCTTTGACGCCAACCGTGGAAGGTGATTATCACCTGAAGGCCAATTCGTCGGCGATCAACGCCGGAAATAATGCCAACCTGCCAGACGGGACAACCACCGACCTGGATGGCCGCCAGCGCATCGTCAACACGACCGTGGACCAGGGCGCGTATGAGTTCCAATCTGTTGTCTATGTCAACCGCAATGCAACCGGCAGCAATAACGGCAACTCGTGGATGAATGCATACACCAATCTGCAAACTGCCCTGGCGAATGCCATATCCGGGCAGGAGATATGGGTGGCAAAGGGGACCTATAAACCAACCGCTACAACGGACCGCGCCGCCACCTTTTCACTCAAGAACGGCACTTTCTTATTCGGCGGTTTCAATGGAAATGAACTGGCGCGGGAATTCCGCGATCCAGATGTAAATTACACGGTGCTGAGCGGGGATCTGGGAAATAATGATCCGGTGGATGGGTCTGGAATACCTGCGTCAACTGAGGGATCCGGAAGATGAGCCATTGGGTAATGATAACAGTTATCATGTTGTCACCTGCAGCAACGCGGCCCAGACCACACTTATGGACGGATTTGTCGTTACCGGTGGTTTCGCCAATGGGGTGGGTTCCCAGACCAATGGCGGCGGGCTTCTGGCCAGCAATTGCAGCAATTTCCTCAGGCTTCAGGAAATTCTGTTCAGCGGAAATTCAGCCTACAGCGGGAGGCGCGAATCTATCACCAGGGTTCCAGCCCAACCTTGGGCTTTGTAAAAATTCTTTCGAATTACGCTGTTGATGCCGGCGGTGGTATCTTTTAACCAGTGCAACCTCAACCCCGCTTATACGCGAGAGCATCCTGAGTGGGAACTACGGGTGGCAAGGCGGGGCGTTATATGCTGACAGCAATACTTCCAGCCTGGTCAACGTGTTGATTTCAGGGAATACTGCCTATCAGGGCGGTGGTATTTATAACAATAATGCTTCGCCAAAATTAGTGCATGTGACTCTGGCTGGCGATCATCCGCATCCGCGGCGCTTGGCGGGGGTGGGATGTACAACTACGATCAGGGCAGCCTTCCTACCATCACCAATTCAATTGTCTGGGGAAATCTTCCCAACCAAATCACAGAAAATGGCGGCTATACGGCCGTAACGTATACCGATGTGCAGGGCGGTTTGGCCGGTGCTGGAAACGCCAACCTGACGCCATTATTTGTCGCCCCGCTAACTGCAACAGCCATCGCTCAACCAGGTGGAAATTACCACCTACAAAAAGCATCTCCTATCATTGATCAGGGGAGCAATCGCGCGGTGAATTTCCATCATCTCGACCAGCTAATCTTGCTCCTCTGGGACCTGGACGGAAATGCCCGGATGGTGGATGGAAACAAAGACGGAACTGCTCGTGTCGATATGGGTGCGTATGAGTATTTTAATCAACTGCAAAATTATATCTATTTACCGGTAATTAATCGATAATTAAATTGAACTCATATCGCGAGCCGGAGAGAGATTGTAAAAGCAAAAAAACAATTTCTCACCGATGCACGATCATATTCATATTCTCTATTATCCTGGCGGCCGCTCCAATTCAAGAGAGACCAGCAGATTGTCATGCCGGAACCAACTGCAATAACAGCGGTGCTAGATTTCTGCGCAAGGCTATACTCGCCGGATCTGACGGCGACACAGATCGCCTCGGTCTGGATTGCCTGCATCCAGCCAGTTATTGCACCAGGCTTAAGTTCAGCCGTTTACGAGGTTAATTCGCATAAAGCATCTTTGAAAAGATCAGTTAGTGATTGTTCATTTTCAGGCATCCGCAAATCTCCAATTTTCATCTGATGTTGCTGGAATATAAACAAGGTAGCGAATAGGAATGAGTATTATGTAATAGTCTAAAACAGGTTCCCTTTCGAGTAAGCCTTTCAACATCTGCGCAGATAACCTACATCAAAAGAAACCCCTATCAAGTATGATAAATTCAGGAGTTGTAAGCCATATCTGCTTGGTTTTAAGGAATTTGTTCTTGTCATTGCCTAGACGTCTCATAATTCCTTCCAAGGAAATTAGCCTCACTAACCCCCAGTTGGTGGGCGGCTTCAGGAATGGAAATACATTTAGGAAGTGCGACCATCCCCCAGCTCCTCTATGCTACAATCCCGAAACCCTGTTCCGGCGAGCCGGGCACACATGGCCCTACGTCAGCTTTCTGCTGCCGTAGGGTTTTTTGGAAGAAAAGAGCTGGTGATGGGACTCGACCCCACGATATCTTGCTTGGGGAGCAAGCGTTCTACCACTGAACTACACCCGCTTTATTTACCGCTTTTTCTGCATTGTTTGAACGCTCAAAGCCGCGAGATAAGCGCTCATTTCTGACTATGACTTTACTTTTGGAAATGGTCAAGGGTTGGCGGTTATGCAATCGTCAACTACAAACGGCGTTACTTGGCTAGGCTTATTGAAGGCATTTGACAGGGGAGGGCTAGGAGACAGTATATGGTGAAGATGGACTACGGGTCGGCCATATCAACAAAAACTTGAAACCCTATTCTCTCATAGAAAAGGAGAATCCATTCCTGAACGTGGTTTTCTAGACTATTCTCCAAATAAATAAAAAATGGGCGGAACTCAAGACCTTCCTGCATTGGAAAATCCAGACTTGAAGGAGGATTGTTTGTTCCCAATGAGATGACTTCACATCGAGCATTCTCGCTCAGTCTTTGACGTGTACGTTTGAAATATAACCCCTTTATAATCCGACCACACCATTTGTTTAGCTCATAGTCATTAAAAATAAAATACGCCATAGGGTTACCAAGAGCATCGTGCATTGTGGGGTGGTCTTTTGTGTGTTTCCAGAAATCATTAGTGTACGTATTGTTGTTGAGAACTACTCTTTGTGCCAGTTTCCCAACTTCACCGGCTTTTTCACCCGCTAGTGAAGCAACATAATTCCGCATTCTCTCGTCGAGTTTTCCGTATTCCTTATTACACCTTTTACAGCAAGGTACTGCAATCAAATTTGGCGGTTTGTTATTTTCGGGATATATACAATCTGGAGGCACGTGGTCGCGAGTTTTGTTTTTATTGGTTAGTACTATTCCGCAGAGGTAGCAATATTTCATAATCCGCCGATTCTATAAATAGTTGTTTATGGGGCAATTTCACGGCTACATAACCATCTACTGAGAACGAATTTCGTTTACTCGATGAAAGAAATTTTCAACCGAAGAAAAACAACTCTCATACAATTCCTTTTCCTCTCCCTCATATCGGTTTTGCTCCTCTGGAGAAAATCTGCCTTGTTGTGTTTTAAAAATTCTTGTAAAAGCGTCGTCAAAGTCCTCATACTTCTTCAGAGACAGATTTAACATCTTCAAAGGCTTGGGTTAATTGCTCATCCTCCAAAGACTTAATTGAAACTTGATTAACATACAGTCCTCTGTCCTTTTCAATAGAGGCTTTTTTATATTGTTCATTAAGCTCTTTAAATAATTCAAAATCCCTTCCTGATTTCGCATCCGTTAAGAGAAAGAATAACTGGAGTCTATGAATTAAACTACTTGTGTAATTCCTTATTCTCTCTTCCCCCTCCTTTAGCCTAATTTCACGAGCGGCAATGGCTCTTTCGGGTTTTTTAGTCTCTTCATCCAATCTATGTGACCTTTCATTGAGAAAATAGGCAGTACCAAAGGAAATGCCAGCACCGAGCAAAAGAAATATTAAATTCCACAAAGCCTCAGACATGGTATTCTCCTTCCATCTCGTTTCTATGTGAAAATCAGTATTTGTTGAGAAGTGAAAAGTGAAAAGGGGTTGTAGGGTATATTTTATGAGTTATTCAAAAAGCAGAATAGTTTCGATGGTGTTTACCGACCAATTTGTTATACAATAATAACGGGTTGGGTTTCGGTGCTAACTATGGAGGAGCAAAGATGGCTAAATATAATCTCACTCAAAAGCAAAGAGACCTTCTCGTAAAATTAGTAGAAGCAATTAGGTCAGGGGAATGCTCTGAACCTTTTTATTTACTTCAGAGTAGTTTAGGCTGTGAAATCATGCGCTTAGAAGGACGATTTGACTACAGTGTTGTAAATGACCTTACGGTTCTTGGCGAACAAGGCCTATTAAATATCATATACGATAAACGGGGAGACATGAATTTCACAATCAAACAGAGTGGTTATGATGCAGTAGAAAATGATTTTGAAATTTCTCGTTTACCAATTGCACAACAATTAAATATAGGGAATTATGTCGAAGAAATGTCGGGTGGAAACCTTCAAGGAATTGGCCTGAGTATTCAATCTGAAGTAAAGCAGATCATCAATGACCCGGAACTGTTGAAGAAGAAGGTTGATGAACTGGCAAACCAATTGTTTGATGTAATTAAAGTAGAGATACCATCAGAGCAGTTATTCGCCTACAAGAAGAATATAGAGGAACTGAAGGAGCAGTTGGTAGCGAAGAAACAATCTGCCTCAGTTTTGCAAAAACTGTTCACAACCTTGGCCTTCTTGGGAGACGTTGAAGGCACGATCTCACTCGCATCGAGGGCATGGCCTCTACTATACCCATTGCTGGTCATTGCCTCAGAGAAAATGACCTCTCTGTTGCATTAATCCATTACCTCTCCGATAAGAGTTGGCGGGCAAAAAACAGAGGAAAATGCACCTTCCCTCTATTCTATAATTAGTCCACGCCTAGACTTTCCCCCCTCCTACTTTCTCACCATTCCTTAAACCTTACCTGATATATTGGCTCCCATCAGGATGGAATCGTATACCCGAGCCAATCCTCCGCACCGAACACCTCTCCCGCTCCTTTGGCCCCAACGGCGCCGGCATAACCACGAGGTGAGCGCCAGCGAAAAAGCTCTCCAGCCAGCCGGTATGGATGGGAGCTAACGGGGATCAGCCAGGAAATGCCTGTGCACGGGATGCGCTACAAGAAGCCTGATTGAGCGTTGCAGTTTAGAATTAAAGAATGTCCACCCCAGAGCATTTGCGCCGGATGATTTTTAGGATGGCCGCCACCCGCCCGGGAATGCGTTTGTTTTACGTGTTCGTCCGGTTGATCGATATGCCCATCAGCCGGATCACGAAAGGCAACTTCATTCCCAGCGCCAACTGGAACATTATGCCGATCATTTACCTTACCACTATCGGCGCAAAAAGCGGGATCCCCCACTCCATTCCGGTCCTGTGCATCCCGGATGGCGATAACCTCATCCTGGTCGGCTCCAATTGGGGCAATCCCAAAAATCCCGGCTGGGCTTATAACCTGAGAGTCCATTCGCAAACGCAGGTGCGCAAAGGGAAAACAACAATAGATTTTATCGCCCGTGAACTGCATGGCCACGAACGGGCTTCCTACTGGCAAAAAGCGGTCAAGTTCTATCCGCCTTACGTTTCTTATGAGCGGCATTCGGGCCGTTCGCTGCCCATGTTTTTGCTGGAGCCGTAGAAGGAAAATCCCAAATATAACAAAGATCTAAACACAACGGACACAACCCCAATGAAGTGATTGGGGCATAGGACACGACGGAAAAAGAAAAGAAATTGAAGTTGATTTTTTAGTCGCAATGGTTAGGCGAATTTTCTAATCTACCATTGGCGAGCTACCATCCCGAGACATGAATTGAGCCGGCAAACGTCCCGCAGGGTTGATAAAAGACTTTATAGGCATTCAAGAACCTGCGGGACGAAGAATATTTACCGTAAAGAGCGCAGGAGGAAACGAGATGAGAAAGATCATTGTTATAAATCGGATCACGCTGGATGGCGTCTTACAGTCACCCACCAGGCCGGCAGCAGAAGAAGATCCCAGTGATGATTTCCCGTATGGTGGATGGACAGTTCCATACTCTGATGATGTCCTTGGCAAATCCTTCCGTGAGCAAATGAGCAAGCCATTCGATCTGCTTCTGGGGAGAAAAACATTTGACGTATTTGCATCCTACTGGCCACATCACGAAGATATATGGCCTGGCGTCAACGAAGCCACAAAGTATGTGGCTTCAAATACGCTCACCCGGCATGAATGGAGAAATACGGTCATTATTAAAGGGTGACGTTCCCACTGAAATAAAAAAGCTCAAACAACAAGATGGTCATGACTTAAAAGTGTACGGGAGTGCAAATCTCATCCAAACGCTGATGAAGCACGACTTGATCGACGAGTTTTGGTTGAAAATCTATCCCATTACCCTGGGTATGGGTCAACGCTTGTTTGCAGAAGGCACGATTCCCGCCGCATTTACGGTACATGAATCTGGTGACCTCGCCAAGTGGAATGATTATTGCTGCCTTCAAGCGCGCAGGAGAAGTCAAAATTGGATCGTTATGATCAAGAACATCTTTAAAGCGTAGACAACCGGGAGGGTATCAAGGGCTCGCGCTTTCCACTTGTATAGCCGGTCAGGGTGGAGGGCGTGTAACCCCTGCCATCCAAGGTCGGTTTTTCCTATGGAGCAGGTTCGAATTATTCAGAACGTCCCGAAAAAAAGCCGGGAGGATGGCCGAATCACTTCCTTCTTTAACTCTTCCTTAAACTTTACCTGATATATTCCCTCCAATTAGGATGGAAATCATATGCCCGAGCCAATCATTCGCACCGAACACCTCTCCCGCCGCTTCGGCCCCGTCCAGGCCGTCGACGACCTCAACCTGGAGATCCGCCAGGGGATCGTCTTCGGCTTCCTCGGCCCGAACGGCGCCGGTAAAACCACCACCATCCACCTGCTATTGGGCCTGCTGGAGCCCACCGCCGGTCACGCGCTCGTCCTGGGCTTCGATACCCGCAAACAGTCAAATCAATCCACGCCCGCACCGGCGCGCTGCTGGAGTTCGCCGGGCTCTACGAGCGCCTGAGCGCCTACGACAACCTCGACTTCTACGGCCGCATCACTGCATGTCCGCCGCCGACCGCAAGGCCCGCATCCAGGAGCTGCTGACCCACTTCGACCTGTGGGACCGCCGCAAGGACCTGGTCGGCAAGTGGAGCCGCGGCATGAAGCAAAAGCTGGCGGTGGCCCGCATGCTGCTGCACCGGCCGCCGCTGGTCTTCCTGGACGAGCCGACCGCCGGGTTCGATCCCCGGTGGCCGCCGCCCTGCGCCAGGATATCTCCAGCCTGGCCGGAGCGCGAAGGCGTCACCGTCTTCCTCAACACCCACAACCTGACGAGGCCGAAAAACTCTGCGCCCAGGTGGGCGTCATCCGCCAGGGCAAGCTGATGGCGGTGGGCAGCCCGGACGAGCTCCGCAGCAGCACCGGCGCCCCCGAGGCCGAGATCTTCGGGGAGGGCTTCACCGAGCCGATGCTGGCGCTCCTGCAAGCCCGCCCGGAGGTGGCCGGGGCCGAACTGCAGAACAGCCATCTCACCCTCCGCCTGCGGGGGGAAAGCAAGATCGGTCCGCTCGTGAGCCTGATCGTGGGAGCCGGCGGGCAGGTGGAGGAGATCCGCCGGGGCAAGGCCAGCCTGGAGGAAGTGTTCCTGACCCTCATGGAGGAAGAAAAACGATGAGCGACCTGTGGACCATCATCTGGAAAGAGATCAAGGATTCGATCTTCCAGGGCGGCTGGCAGTCCTTCATCCGCCCTTTGATCATTGTGGGCATATTGGGGGTCGTCCTGCCGTTGCAGTCCGGTCAGGGCTGGCTCACCTTCGGCCCGTCTGTATTACCAGTAACGCTCTACATCTCTTTCTTCTTCATCATCGGCTATATCGGGGATGCCATCGTGGGGAGCGCGAGCGCCATACCCTCGAAACGCTGCTGGCCAGCCGTATCTCCGACGGGGCCATCCTGTTGGGCAAGGTCCTCGCCACGGTCGGATATACCTTCGTTCTCGTCCTGGTCAGTTTCCTGCTGGGCGCCCTGGTGGTGAACCTGTCCGCCAAGGGACCGGGTGGCTGGCAGTTTTATTCTCCTTTCGGCATGCTGATCTACACCCTGGTCCTGAGTATCCTGGCCAGCCTGCTGGCCGCCGGCGGCGGCGTGCTGATCTCCCTCCATTCCCCCACCGTGCGCCAGGCCACCCAAATCCTTCTCCTGGGCACGCTCGGGCTGGGGGTGGCCCTCGGCCTCGGCTTGAGCGCCCTCCCGAAGAGTCTCTTCACCTCCCTCACCACCAACCAGCTCCTGCTGATCATCCTGGGGGTGCTGGTCCTCCTGGATGCGATCCTGCTGGGCTTCGCCTTCGCCAGCTTCAAGCGCTCGCGTTTGATCCTGAACTGACCCAGCGTTCCTTATTTCAATCCATTATTTCAGAGAGCACCTTGCGAAGGTTCTTCCGGGAATGGGACTTTGCTTTTAATACCACTTTCCCGACAATGGGGTCCGGCAAGAGAAACCTTCGCAAGGGTGTCCGCGTCGTCGGATCCCCCGCACCCGGCTTAATCCACCTCCCTGCATACACTCCCCTGATCATCCTGGTACTGCCGTCAATTATCCGGTTATATTAACCCTGTAATTACCTTCCCTGACAATGTAGGGGCACGAGATCTCGTGCCCCTACCGTCTATCCCGACGCCACCTTCCTGCATCCACCGCCACTGCACCGGTCTACAAAAGCCACACAATTTTTATCGTCCCAGCCGTTACGCATATATAATGAATATAAATACCTAACTCTTAAATGGGTTTTGTAGATGAGCTCCACCTCGAGGAGGAGAGATGCATCCAAAGCGAACCAAACTGTGGATTGGCCTGTTTTCGGGGATAGTGATCCTGGCAATCCTCATGACCCTCATCCTCAGGATTCCTCCGGCTTCCCGGCAGTTGCCCCCCAACACGGCCCCCCTTCTCGTTGCCATCAGCCATCCATTGGACGGCAGCAGTTGGTCGGCGGATACGCCCATCCCGGTGGAGGTCATGGTCAGCGCGGGGGCTTCCATAAAAAGCGTCGAGCTGTGGACCGACGGCCGCCTTTTCGACACTCACTTTCCCGCCGCCAACCGCCAGAACATCTATAAAGTCTGGGCCTGGATGCCCCTCACCGAAGGGGCCCATGCCGTCTTTGTGCGCGCCACCGATGTGAACGGACGCACGGCCGATTCGAATGCCGTCCACGTCCAGGCCTCCGCCGCCGCGGGGATGCTGACCGGGCGGACCTCTCAAGAAGGTGAGACCCTTCAAAGCCTGGCCGACCAAAACGGCCTAACTCCCGGGCAGATCGCAGCCGCCAATCCAACCATCGACCCGGCCGGAGTGATCCCGCCGGGAACCGAGATTTTCATCCCGGGGTTCCCCATCAGCCCGCCGGCGGATGCAGAACCGTCTGCTTCACCCATCCCGGACGGACCGGCCGTGCCGGCTGAAGAAGGCGCTCCCACGGGTCCCTCCTTCCTCATTGAACGCGGCCTCAACCTGAACGCAACCGCTCCCGCGGCAGCCTCCTTGAGCGCCACCGTGGAGGCTTGCAACGTCACTCTCTTCATCCAGGATAACTCCGAAAATGAAGACGGTTTCTTCGTCTACGCGCTCTCGGAAACCTCGACAACTTTCCAGCGCATCGCCGGCCTGAAGTCCCATCCGGGCACCGGCTTGCTCCAGTATCCGCTGCAGGACCAGCGCGGCAGCCTGCAGTTCTACGTGGGCGCCTATAATGCCGCCGGCGAGACTCCCGGCACGCCGGCAGCCGCGAACGTGACCGATCCGCAATGCGACCCTGCGACTGACCAAAATACCTCCGCCGGGTTGAAATTACAAAACGGATTTTTGACGATCCCCAATACCGTCCAACTGGCCTATTTCTACGCTTCGATCAACGGCAGCGAATGGCAGCGCTACCCGGCCGGGCACACCTTCCTGGAACCCACCGCCGGCGCGATCGACCTGCGTACACAGATCCAGCAATTGTCCGGCGGGGACGCCTCCGATGCGATGGATATGGATGTCTGGGGCTGGTCCGCCGGGGCGCTCGTCCACCTGGGACCGCTCCATTTCAGTCCCAATCTTACCTCGCTGGCGATCTGCAACCTCTCCGTCGGCTGCATGGGCGACTTGGGCCAGCTTCAGTGGAAGACCGAGGCGGTGGTCGATCCCGACACTGCCAGCCCCAGCCGCAAACTGGAATGGAAGCCTACGGAACCGGCATCACCTACGGCATCTGGCAGGTCAGCACCCAGCCCTTCCCGCAGGAATATTCGGTCGGCGCGCCGCCCGGACTGTTGATCAGCGGGATTTCCCAGGCGAGTTTCAGCGAAATCTTCTGGCATATATTCCGGTGATTTCACCATCGATTTCAAAACCGACCTGCAAAATGCGGGCAGTGCAAATCAACCGGTCCCCACGCCGACCGCCTCCGGCAGGACGAAGCAGCCGGGTGGTCTTGATTTTACCGGTCTCGGCAGCCTCATAAAGTCCTCCTTTCCGGTGATGCTGCCTGAAAAGCTCTACATCCGGGTCACGCCGATCGCCGGTGGGCATCCCGCCTCCGACCCGTCCAACAATGTGCTGGTCACCCTGCAGCCGTCGGCGCCTCCGCCCCCAATTCATATCTATAACGTGCCGACCTATTCGGTCGAGATCGTCCCGGACTCCTATGTCAACGAAGTCCAGGTCGTTCAAAAAATGGGGATTATGGGATGCTCGGAGATCACCGGCGTGGACCACGACGTTTTTGTCGCCTGGTATATCCAGAATATGAAAGTATTCCAGGGAATTGACATAACCTCCCTGGCGGAACAGGCTTACCAGTTTTATGCCGACCGCATCGGGTGGAAAGCCTGTCCCGGCATCGTCGAGCTGCCGGACGATACCATCCTGGATCAAATCGGGGCGGCCTTCGTAGACATGTGGAATACGCTTTCAAGCACACTGGAACAGGTTAAATCCGGGCTGGTCGACGCCATCGCCTCCATCATCCCCGGCTGTGATGCGACCTGTAAAATGCTATTGAAGACCGGCTTGAACTTTGCCATCACCTACTTTACCGGCCTGCCGCCCAGTATTCCCAGTTTTGATGAAGCCGTTTCGATGGGAATTGACTATGCCGTTCAAATGGCCATCACCCAGGCAGGCATCCCCTACTGCGACTCGACCTGCCAGGCTGAAATCGCCAGCGGGATCAAGGATGCCGCCAGCGAAGTCGCCAAATCGGGCAAGTCCCAACCGGGCTGCGCGGCCCAGGCGTACACCCTCTGGTTATATGAAGGCACGCAGTTGTACCATCTCAAACCACTGTGCTTCCCGCCCGGGATATCCTTCCAGCCGCTCAAAGGCAGCATGTACGAAAACGGCATGGTCCAGGTGCGGGTGACCCGCATAGACGGATCGCCAACCCCTGTGCCGATGCAGCAGCTTGTGCTGGATACCAAGGCGATCAATAACGTCTATGGCGACGGTCACAGCGAGCCGGCTTATTATCAGGTCACGACCCAGGAAAACTGCGTGTACGTTCAGGGATATCAAAATTGCACTCCCGTGACCCATACCTATAATTACGACATGGTCTACAGTTTACCTCTCGTAGGAGAGCCCTATCCCCAAAGAGTGGTCACGGTCCCTGCCCTGAAAGCCGGTCAATCCGTGGTCATCCCGGTGGTCTTTGAATATAAACACATCGACGCCCAATATCCGACGAATGTCTACCCACCCCGCGCCTTCTCCATCAAGAAGGCTTTCCCGGAGGCAGATCTTGCCACGATCCCGGTGGACTGGTGGCGGGACTTTACCCACCTGACCGGCAGCGGCGCGGAGATCACCATTGATGCCCGCGTCCTCTGCGAGGACCAGTCGCTCCCTTATATCTGGAACTCCCCATGTTCAGAAATCGACTCGAAGCAATTTGTCGCTCCCTAGGAGGCGCAGGATGAAACGCAAACTTTTTGTCTTGCTTTGGGCTGCCGTGCTGGCACTGTCCGCCTGTAACCTCCCGGTTCCTGCCGGAGCCGCGCCTCGCGCCTGGATCGATGATCCCCTCGACGGAATGCGCCTGCCGTTGCAACCCTACACCCTCACCCTTCACAGCAGCGATCCGGTCGGCATTTCCTTGATGGAAGTCAGCGTAAACGGTGAAGTGTTGGCCAGCCTGCCCAGCCCCCAACCGGCGAAATTGCTGGTGTACCTGACCCAAAATTGGGAACCGGCTGCCCCCGGTCGTTACGTCATTGGAGCCAGGGCCCGCAACACCGCCGGAGCCTGGAGCGCCGAGGACACCGTGACGGTCGAGATCGAAGGAACCTCCACCTCAACTCCCACGCCCACCCTCACCCTGGCGATCCCGACCACCACCCCAACGGTCACAGAAATTGCCACAGAGACTGCCACCCTGACCACAATTCCAACCATTACACCTACCCTTACAAGGGCTGCCCTCAGGTTTTCCTCCCAGGCTTCCACCCAGGTGTTTAATTATCAGCGGGATTGCGTTCCCGATCCTGGTGAAGTGACTATCACCGCGACCCTTTCCAATACTGCCCGGGTCCATAATGTCTACCTGTTCTTCCGTCTTAAAAGCCAGACCGATGACACTGTCACCGGCTGGGAGAATGTGGTCATGGCCCCTCAGGGCAATGGCAAGTATCGAAGCACCATCGTTTGGTCAGGAATTCTTAACCTTTCCACGATCAGTACCCGCGGGCTTTCTGCCTGGTTCCAATACCAGTTGGTGGCAGACGAGGCGGGCGGTTCGATCCTGGGACGAAGCCAGGTTTTCTCGGATATCGCCCTCGTTCCCTGTCAGTAAGGTGGTCTGCCCGGGGACGCCTGTCCCCGGGCGAATTGTTTTTCCAAGCCCCCAGGGGGATACGAACCGTGGTTGATTATTTACGCAGTACTCTGTAATATCTACCTCGACAATGTTAGATTAGGTAATTTGCCCTATCATTGCGACTAAAGAACCAACTTTCAGGTTCTTTTTCCTTTCCGTTGTGTCCTTTGTGTCCGTTGTGTTTAGATCTTTTTCCTTCAAAATTGAAATGTAACATTGTCGAGCTACTTATCGGGGTGATGGGCCGATGCCCGTCCACTTGAGCCGGTGTTGGGCTGCAGCAACCTGCTAGCTTTCCTTAAGCCATTCAACCGCTTCTTTTTCTTCCATGAATATTCTCACGTTCATCCCCAAATTATGCGTAACCGTTTCATAGAAGTCATAAACCCTTTTGTGACTTCCCGGTGAGATCAAAACGGCCGACTTAATGGTTCGTATCTTCGCGTTCCTGAATATTGCCAGTGTCCTCGGCAGGAAGAACCAGTCCGCAAAAGACACTTTGACATCCGCCTGTCTTGCATCGCAAAGAATGCGGTATTGATTCTCGGCGGCGGCTGTTCTTGCCGCGGTGATGATCTCTTCGCCCAGTTCTTTCGTCAGTTCGCCAAAAGCAACCACATGCACGAGCTTGTTTTCTGTATCCAGAGTAACTGTGTACTCTCCCTTGTCCATTTCGGCCTCCATCATTTGCTTGTGAGGACCACCGGCGGGACGGCGACATAAGTCGCCGAAACTCTTTCTCAATATCCAATTCAGGAGTTGGTCCGCCTTGGATTATTAACAGTATAGGTCATCTCCCCTCCCAATTCAATCCCCATCAACTGATATTCAGACATTAGTTCGGACTGGTGTAATTAGTTGAGAAAAAACTGTCCTGGCTACACAAGAAATTGTCCGAAGGTCAGCCGTCAATAATCGTTATACGGCGGTCTCACATGTACCCGAAAGGTTCTTTCTGGAGGGTAAAGCCGGAGTCTGGGGCGTTGGCGGGCTGTTGCGAAACATAGGGTGATAAAATAGATGAGCCTGCCTTCAAAACCCTCCTACGCGCCGCTGCAGCCCTGAACAGGTCATCCACACGATAAATAAATAGGCTTTATGCTTATGACACCACTGGGGCACACTCTCACTGGAATGGCAATTGGAGTGGCATTCACACCTGGCAGCAAGTCCAGGCATACAGGCCTCGTCTACATCAATTCAGTGGTTTTTGGTCTCCTGGCAAACATACCCGATATTCCTCTGAGGCATTGGGGGCATGACCTCTATTACTTTAGCCACAGTCTATTCGTGAATTTGCTGATAATTCTGGTAATCCTGACTCCCCTTGTTTTCCTGAGAGATTATAGGGCAAAGATTGGCGGTTGGGTTATTATTGTTGGGGGCGCCCTGGCCTGGCTCAGCCATTTGTTACTCGATACTTTCTATAACCATGCCAAAGGCTTGCTCATGTTTTGGCCCTTTTCAGATCGCCGCCTGGCCTTGCCGCTGCCCTGGTTCTCGGTGGTAAAGGTTACTTCGTTACCGTTGCCGTCTGAACAAATCCACTCGCTCCTGGCCGAACTTGTTTTTTTCGGGGGAATACTCCTGCTGATTACGCTGATCAAAAGGTCAGGGATGTTCAGTTGGATTAGCCGGCATATTTCTCCAGATCGATCACAATAAAAGCCACCTAATACCGTCTCCAGTGGACGGGGGCAGCGTGTCGTTAGGTTTTGCCATCCTGCTCCACAGTGATGACGACATTCCCTTTTTTATGCCCGCCTTCCACGTACCGGTGTGCCTCCGCCATCTCTTCCAGCGGATAGGTCCGATCGATGACCGGCTTCAAGTCGCCCGACTCGGCCAGTTCCTTGAGTTCAACGAGATCCGCCGGCCCTGGTCTGGGATATGCATCGTCGACCGAAATGATCCTGCCGCCTGGCGCCAACGCCCGTTTCGCCTCCGTCATGGCGCGGGCGCTCTTTCGCCGTCCAACGGCATCGAAGATGATGTCATAGCGCTCAGGCCGGCCCGTGAAGTCCTCCCGCGTGTAGTCGATGACGGCGCTGGCGCCGAGTGTTTTTACGAGCTTTAGGTTGGCGGTGCTGCATACACCCGTTACCTGCGCGCCGAGTTGCCGGATGATCTGCACGGCTGCCGTGCCGATGGCCCCCGAAGCGCCGTACACCAGGACCTGCTGCCCGGCCTTGATATTGGCTCTCCTGATGAAGTACAGGGCCAGGAGACCGCCGTATGGGATCGCCGCCGCTTCCTCAAAGGTCAGGTTGGCTGGTCGCGCCGTCAGCATGCCGTTCGCCGGCCAGCAGATGTACTGTGCATACGTGCCGAACACGCGCTGGCTCATCCCGAATACCTCGTCGCCCACCCGGAACGAGGCGACGTTTCGTCCGACCGCATCGATCCTCCCGGCCAGCACCATGCCGAAGATGGGATGGCGCGGTGCCTTGAATCCTAACAGGAGTTTCATCAGCAAGCGGTACCGAGAGGGAACATTCACGCCCCTCCCGATGAGGTCGCTTGCCGTCACGGCCGTCGCGAAGATTTTTATGCGGACCTGCTTTCGAGTGGGAGTGGGTACATCCACCTCTCTGAGCTGAAGGACCTCCGGAGGTCCGTATCCTGTACATACTATTGCTTTCATTAGGTATTTCTCCAAGATTGCTTGAATTGGGTGTTCTTCAGAATAGTTTCCGACGCCACATCCAGAAAAGTGCAAAACCAGATTACTATTCCGTAAGTAGAACTTAATATCATCCACTTTGAGCTTATTAAATAGACATTTCCGGAATCGCTCATCTGTTGATGAATAGTATAGGCCATCTCTTATTTCATATAAATCCCACTCAAGTATCAATGTTCGCCTCCCGCGTTCTCTCCACCCTGTGGGTCGCGTTCTATGCATCCTGTGGATAGCGTTCTTTGCATCCTGTGGATAGCGTTCTTTGCATCCTGTGGATAGCGTTCTTTGCACCCTGTGGGCTAGCAGCTAGGCATGATTTTAAGATTGCTTTTCTGCTTAAAGGTCTTTATAATCGACAAAGTTGCTCTAAATAATAATATTTGAGTGGATAAAAAATCAATCCTGTGTCTGCTGATATTAAGCTCGTTACCTCTCCCATTTTGATCGGCCGCAAGAACCAATTTGAGGCGATAGTTCAGCGTCTTGAGGGCTTACACACCCATAAGGGGGCAGTCATTCTGATTTCTGGGGAAGCCGGCATCGGTAAATCCCGTCTTGTGGATGAAACAAAATCGTATGCCGAACAAAAAGGAATTGCCGTCTTTCAGGGGAATTGTTTTGAACCCGATCAAGCGTTACCTTATGGTCCGTTGCTTGACCTTCTGCGCACTTTTATTCTTACTCTTCCTCCCAACGAAATAGACCGGGAATTTGGATTGAGCGCAGTGGAAATGATCCCTCTGATTCCTGAATTCGCAAACTTACATCCGGATAAGCCATATTCTCCAACATCTACTCCTGAAAGTGAAAAACAGCGTTTATTCCAGGCTTTGGCTCAATTCTTCGTCCACCGTTCGGGCAGGATAAATAATCAGGGGGGTCTCTTACTGGTTATCGAAGACTTGCATTGGAGTGACGATACCAGCCTGGAATTTCTCGAACATTTGGCCCGGCGGATTAAATCAATCCCGATTGTCCTTCTCCTTACATATCGGAGCGATGTTATCCATGCAGGCTTGGAAAAATTAGTGGGGACTCTAAATCGTCTGAGATATGCCATCGATTTGGGCCTGCAGCCCTTGACTGCGAATGAATTGGATGCGCTCATTCAGGCAATTTTTGAACTGGATCTGCCTGTTCGAACGGAGTTACTGGATACAATTTACACATTGACGGAGGGCAATCCTTTTTTTACAGAAGAGATCCTTAAATCCATGACAGTAGCCGGGGGCTTTTTTTATACGGACGGAATTTGGGATAACAAGCCAATTGGGGAGTTAAATATCCCCGCCAGCATCCGGGATTCAATCCAACGGAGGGCATTCCAGATCAGCCCGACTGCCCGCCAAACACTGACGCTTGCAGCTGTCGCAGGGCGAAGGTTTGACTTCGGATTGCTTCAGGTGTTAACAAAAACAGATGAGCCGGACCTCTTGGAACAAATGAAAGAATTGGTTGCCGCGCAACTTGTCGTTGAAGAGTCTGCTGATCAGTTTGCATTTCGCCACGCTTTAACGCGCGAGGCGATTTACACAAAGCTTTTATTGCGTGAGCGCAAGAAATATCACGCAGTCATTGCAGAAACAATGGAGAATATTCAGGGCAAACAGCTTGAAGGTTATATTTCCGACCTATCCTATCACTACTACGAGGCAGGAGGTTGGGAAAAGACAATGAAATATTCCTTACAAGCTGGGGAAAGGGCGCTGGCCCTCTATTCACCCCGCGAGGCCATCGTCTATTTTGTGCGTGCCATGGTGGCAGCCCAAAAATTAGGTATTTCACCACCGCTGACCCTGCTGCGTAGCCGCGGGCTGGCTTATGAGTCCGTGGGCGATTTTGAGAATGCACTTCCGGATTACGAACGGGTCCTGAGGTTGGCGGAAACAACGCAGGACAGGCGCGCAGAATGGCAAGGCCTGATAGATCTTGGTATTCTGTGGGCCGGGCGTGATTATGAACGTACCGGCATATTATTCCGGCGTGCCGTGGAATTGGCGGAGACGATGGGCGATCCGATATCACTTGCAGGCAGTCTCAACCGCCTGGGTAACTGGTTGGCGAATGTAGGGGATTGTGATCAAGCCAAACAAATCCATTCACGCGCCCTCGAGATTTACCAGGCTCAGGGCGATCAAGCCGGTACAGCGAAATCGTTCGATTTTCTTGGAATGGCGGATATTTTTAAGGGAGATTTTGTAGAAAGTGACTATTATTACAAGCAATCCATCAAACTCTTTCGGGAATTAAATGATAAACGCGGGTTGGTTTCCAGTCTGGTCGCAGGCTCACACGGTACTTTCCTTGACGAGACGATCATTATTCCGTTACGCAGCCTTGAGGAGCATAAGCGCGGGAACACAGAAGCGGCCAGCCTGGCCCAGCAAATTAATTGGCCGTCTGGATTGGCTTTCGCAGAATGGGCGGCCGGCGTCTCAATGGCTGGCATTGGTGAATTTGGGCAGGCTTTGCATCACGGACGAGAGGCGCTTAAAGTGGCAAAACTGAGTGAGCATCGGCAATGGATGGCGGGTTCGTATTACACTCTGGGCCACATTTACGCCTTGATGTTTCAGTCAGATCTTGCCTTGCAAAATCTCGAAATGGGATTACCTCTTGCGCTTGAATTGGCTTCATCCTGGTGGGTTGGGAATATTACAACGATTATGGCTCTTGTCCATCTGCAAAAAAAGGATATTGCCCGTGCTGAAGAAGTTCTTCAACGAGTGATGCGTCAGGATCAACCTGCCCGGAATTTAACTGAACGACGCATGAAATGGGCTTGGGCAAAAGTCGCCCTGGCCCGGGGTCGGCCAGGGGAAGCCTTGCAATTTGCCGAGGATCTCATCATTTCCGCACCGGGGACCGATAAAACGCAATTTATTCCCGCGCTGCTTAAACTAAAAGCCGATGCTTTGATCGCGTTGGAGCTAGCCGAAGATGCACAACTGGTTTTGGAAAATGCACTGCGGGGTGGAGAACAAAGAAATGCACGTCCTTTGCTTTGGGAAATCCATGCAACCCTTGGTCGCTTATACCATCTTCAAAAGGAAAAAGATTTAGCGAAGATTGAATTTTCAAAAGGGAGAGAAATCGCGCTTTCCATGGCAAATACTATCGATGACCTTTCGATGCGGGCAGATTTTCTGCGCGCTACTCTTGAGACCCTTCCGTCTGAAAAGACCCTCTCGTTACGCCAGGCTGAGAAACGAAAATTCGGTGGATTGACCACACGTGAGCGCGAAGTGGCAACGCTTGTTCGAGATGGCCGGTCAAACCGTGAGATCGCGGCTGCACTTTTCGTAAGTGAGAGAACAATAGAGGGGCATATTGGCAATATTTTATCTAAATTGGGCTACAGCTCCCGCAGCCAGATCGCGGCATGGGTGGTCGAAAAAGGCTTGCCGGGATCGAATTGAATATTTCCGCAACAAACAAGTCCATCGACAGCCCCTGACTAAGCAGAGGCTTTTCTTTTTTTATTGGGGGCATTTAAAAAAGCGCGTACTCCGTTTATAAAAAGCACGAGTTCTCCACGATGGCATCTCCTTTGAAAAGGAATAATATCGATGCAACACCAAACCAAAAAGGAGATTAGCTATGGCAACACAATTAACTACATTCGATCCGATCAAGTATAAAGAGACCACAAAGCAACAATGGCAGGCTGCTGCCGGAGCCTGGCATAATTGGGGGCCGACCCTGGCTTCATGGCTGGATCCGGCTACCGAATTGATGTTTGATATGGCCGGCATTGGCGCAGGAAGCCGTGTTCTGGATGTGGCAGCCGGTGCTGGGGAACAGACGCTTCTTGCAGCAAAACGCGTTGGCATCAAGGGCTCTGTTCTGGCTACGGACATAGCCTCTAACATCCTCGAATATGCTGCGCAGGATACACGCAAGGCTGGCTTCAATGTGGAGAACTCGGGTGATGGATGGCGAGAATTTGGATGAATTGGCTCCCGAGTCATTCGATGCAGTCATCTCGCGCGTCGGCCTGATTTACTTTCCTGATCAACAAAAAGCCCTGGCGGGCATGCGCCGCGCCTTGGCACCTGGTGGAAGAATGGCGGCCATCGTCTATTCCACCCCGGAAAACAATCGATTCTTTTCCATTCCGGTGTCGATCATCCGCAGGCGGGCGCAATTACCTTCCCCCTTGCCGGGACAACCGGGTCCATTTAGCCTGGGAGCCGCGGGAGTATTGGAGGCTGCTTTTCAAAAAGCAGGCTTCCATGACATTCGAATACAGGTGGTTTCAGCGCCCTTGCGGATGACTTCCGCTTCTGAATGTGTTCGGTTCGAACGTGAGTCCTTCGGAGCCTTGCATCAAATGATGTCAGGCTTAAGTGAATCAGACCGTGAAGATACCTGGAAGGAAATTGAAGAGACTTTGCGCCAATTCGAAGGTCCCCATGGATTTGAGGGACCCTGCGAAATGGTTGTCGGAGCCGGAACAAAATAGATACCCTGATCATGATCAAGCGGACCCGTCTTCCGACGGGTCCGCTCAATCCTACCTTTGGCTATGGATATAAAAGGAAGAAGATGGATCCTTCTCATGTTTTTATCGTTGCTGCGGCCCAGGCTGCACCCATATTCTTGGATCGAAAAGCTACGCTTGAAAAAGCCTGTGATCTGATAGCCGAAGCCGGTCGCGCCGGGGCGAAACTGATTGTCTTCCCGGAAGCTTTCCTCCCCGCCTATCCGGATTGGGTCTCCATAATTCCTGCAAATAGGCCTGATCTCTTAAATGCGCTTTATGTAGAGTTGGTGGAGAACTCAATTTCCATTCCCGATGATTCAACCGAAAAACTCTGTCGAACTGCACGAAAATCTAAAATAAATGTGGTCATGGGAATAAATGAACGCAATAGAGAGGCTAGCAATGCCAGCCTTTGTAACTCCTTGCTTTATATTAATGATTCAGGAAGTATTCTCGGGAAGCATCGCAAGTTGGTCCCTACGGCAAGTGAACGTACCCTTTGGTCGCCAGGCGATGGCAGCACTCTGGAAACCTACGCCACCTCAGCCGGGATTCTGGGTGGATTGATCTGCTGGGAAAACTATATGCCCTTGGCGCGTAACGCGATGTACATCCGGGGAATTCAAGTTTACGTTGCACCTACCTGGGATTCCGGATGTATGTGGATATCGACCCTGCAACATATTGCGAAAGAGGGGGGTGTGTTTGTGATCGGTTGTTGTATGCCCTTCCGTAAAAGGGATATCCCCAACCGTTATGAATTCAAGCACCTTTACCCCGAAGAAACCGAGTGGATCAACCCCGGTAATAGCTGTATCATCGCCCCGAATGGAAAGATCATTATTGGGCCGGTAAAAGAGAAGGAGGAAATCCTCTATGCAGAAATTGATCTAAAACAAATCCTTGAGTCAAAACGGACGCTGGATGTGGCGGGGCATTATGCCCGCCCGGATGTTTTCGATTTCAAAGTCAATCGGTGACGTGAAGCGGAATCGAACCGCTGTTTGGTATTCCATCAAATTTCATCCAATGACAGTCGCCGGTCTACTGGTAAATCTCGGCCAAATAAATACCCCGATATACTTGTATTGCCTATGGTTTTACTCTAGAATATGTGTATCATTATCGGACGCCTAAGGTGTTGTTCGAACCCAGGAAGCAATTATGCAAAAGTATATCAAGCTTGCGATCGTATCCGTTTTCATACTGTTGGCGTGTACTGTCTGCTCGTTCAGGTCGGGAGGTGGCGCGGTGAACCCTGTCTCGGACAAAGGCGTTGGGGATGCAGATCTTCTCGACGTTCTCCGGCAGGCCAGGGAGTCATATAACGTTCCGGCCATGGCAGCCGCTCTCGTCACCGATCAAGGCTTGCAGAGGATTGCTGCCATCGGGACTCGGAAATGGGGCACCGACAGCCCGGTGACCACAAACGACCTGTGGCATCTCGGATCTGATACCAAGGCAATGACTGCATCATTGGCAGCCATTCTTGTGGAGGCGGGGAAACTGGAGTGGACAACAACTGTTGCTGAGGTTTTTCCGGACCTCGCCGACACCTTTGATTCTGGCTTTCGCGATGCGAACCTTCTTCAACTGCTTTCCCATGAAGCCGGCCTGCCATCTGACTTGAACTACGCAGCCATAAGCCAGTCGATCTCCGTGCGTGATCAGAGGCTTCAGGCAGTCCGCCTGGCACTCCACGAAAAGCCGCTGAGCACCCCCGGAACCAAGTATCTCTATTCCAACCTGGGCTACATCATTGTTGGAGCCATGATCGAACAAGTCACCGATACGGACTGGGAAACCGCTATCACTCAGGATCTGTTCCTTCCTCTAAAAATGGGATCCGCCGGATTTGGCGGATTGGGCACCCCCGGAAAGATAGACCAACCCTGGGGGCATCTGGCTGCGGGTAAACCCGTGGCTTCCAATGGACCTGATGTCGACAACCCCCCTGTGCTTGGTCCGGCTGGCAGGGTTCACAGCACGATTCAGGATTGGGCTCTGTTCATTGAGGATCAATTACGGGGAGCTCGGGGAGAGCCCGGACTGCTTTCACCGGAAAGCTACCAGATGCTCCAAAACACTCATTTTGGCGGTGACTATGCCTTGGGTTGGATCGTTGCCGATAGAGATTGGGCAGGTGGAAAAACACTGGCCCACACTGGAAGCAACACCCTGTATCTGGCGGACGTGTGGATTGCGCCCGAGAAGAACTTCGCGATTCTCGTATGCACAAACGAAGGCCTGGATTCCTTCACCGCCGCAGATCAGGCAGTCGCCGGGATCATCAAGATCGCCGAAGGGCATTGATAAAGAAGAGGCAAATACGCATAACACGTGATTTCCGCGTGACAGGTCAGATTCCCTTAGGTAAAAACAAAGCGGGTGGTCTGCATAGTCACCACGTCCATTCCACCGTGACAGACTTTGAAACTCCTGTATATAATAGTGCCCCCAGGAGATCCGAACCGCTGTGTAGTATTCCACCAAATTTCATTAACTGACTGTCGTCGGTCTCCCGGGAAATCCCGGCCAAAAATACCCCTTGACAGATGAAACATACGTTCTATAATGATAGTATGGATACATTTCTTTTTCTTAGCTGCCTCGTCTCATCCAGATGCTCATTTCCCCCTCAGAAGAATATTTGTTCCTCCCTCGATCCTTGAAACAAATATACTTTCTTCCATCTCACTCCATCAAAATTTTGGCCGGAGAATTGACTATTTGTTGCGAAGTCCTGATGCTTTTTCAGGGACCCTCAAGTTCAATCCGCGGGCGGCGCATGATGCGCCGCCACGCCACGTGTCCAGACGATCTTTGTCGGGATGCGCGACGATTGCGAAGCATCCCTCTGGGATTGCGGAGCACCCCTGTGGGGTATGATGTGTACCGCACGTTCTATGTGCAGGTAATCGTCGGTATTCACCAGGCTTTGACCTTTCAGCTTTGAGCTTCCCTTCCTTCGTTCCACGAAAGAGATGCATTTAGTGACTTTTATTCATCCATCCCCTGGCACAGGAACACTTGACGCCGGAACACATGAAGAATCTCTAGGACCTATTAGACCTGTAAGACTTGTGAGACTTCCTAAACCTCTTCCTTGCACTTTTCCCCCAAACCGGTATACTTACTCAACATAGACCCGCGCGCAAATGGACTGACTTATGGACAGTTTTAGTTATATCCCCGGGAATGAACAGGTCAAGAACCTTCCGCTGGCGCGCTACCTCCCCCCCCTCCCTTCCGGCATCGCCACCGCCTTCCTCGCCCGCCATATGGATCCGGATCAGCCCCAACGTGGCGCCTGGGTCCTCGATCCTTTTGGCGCTTCGCCCCAATTGGCGGTTGAAATGGCCGCCGCCGGCTATTGGGTCCTGGTGGCAGTCAATAACCCCATCACCCATTTCCTCCTCGAGACGGTCGCCAACCCGCCTTCCCAGGCCGATTTGCGGGCCGCCCTGTCCGATCTCGCCTCCGCCCGCAAAGGCGAGGACCGCCTCGAAACCCACCTCCAGTCCCTCTATCTGACCGAATGCACCCGCTGCCAGCAGCAGGTCCCCGCCGAGGCCTTTGTCTGGGAGCGTGCCGGCGGAGAGTTGGTCGGGCGGGTCTACCGCTGCCCGTGCGGAGACAGCGGCGAATATCCCGCCACCGAAGTGGATAAAAAATATGCCGCTCGCATGGCTGCCACCAATTCCCTCCACCGGTCGAGAGCCCTCGAGCGGGTGGTCAATCCGGATGACCCCGACCGCCACAACGCCGAGGAAGGTCTCCAGTGCTACCTGCCTCGGGCTGTCTATTCCCTCATCACCATTATCAATAAACTGGACGGTCTCACCCTGCCTCCCGAACGCCGGCGCGCTTTGTTGGCACTTCTCCTGACCGCCTTTGATGAAACCAACTCCCTCTGGCCCCATCCCGCCGAGCGGCCTCGCCCGAAGCAGTTGACCATTCCCCCTCGCTTCCTCGAAAAGAATGTCTGGCTGGCCCTCGAACGCGGCCTCGAGCTCTGGTCCACTGTCGAAAAGCTTCCCAGGGTCACCAAGTGGCCTGACTTACCCACCGGCGCCGGCGGGCTGTGCCTCTTCGAAGGTCCAATTCGCAATCTGGCCCCCTACTTGAAGGATGTGCCTCTCGCCGCCGTGGTGACGGTCATTCCCCGTCCCAACCAGGCATACTGGACCTCTCGGATCTTTGGGCAGGTTGGTTGTGGGGCCGTGAGGCCGCCGCTACTTTTAAGTGCAAGTCCACCGCCGCCGTTACGATTGGAGCTGGCACGCCAATGCCTTATCCGCCGCCTTGAAAAACCTCTCCGATCACCTGCCTCTGAATGTGCCCGTCTTTGCGCTGATCCCTGAAGTGGAACCGTCCTTCCTCTCTGCCGCTTTGCTTGCGGCCGCCAGCGCCGGCTTTGATCTGAACGGACTGGCTCTGCGAACCCGCTTCGACCCCGTCCAGGTTCTCTGGCACCGCCAGGCTTTCACCCGTGAGCACCCCGATTATTTTCCGATCGACCCCGCATCCGTCCGGCAGGCGCTGCTGGCAAATCTGCGTGAACACGGCGAGCCGGTCACCTACCTGAACCTGCATGCCGCCGGTTTGGAAAGCCTCGCCGCCGGCCAATCTCTGCAATGGCACGAGGACGCCCTCAACCAGACCCTCGAGCCCATCCTGGCTGCCCTGCAGGATCCGCAGTTTGTTCACCATGGCGGGACGGCTAATCCTGAGACCGGTCTGTGGGGGCTGGCGGAATGGGACTCGGCGGTCGAATCCCTGCCCGATCGGGTGGAAGTGTTAGTCGTGCGCCTCTTACAAGAAAAAGGTGCCTGTACCATCAGGGATATCGAAGCCGCCTTGAACAATGCCTTCCCGGGTCTGCAGACGCCTTCCCTGGGATTGCTGCAAGCCGTGTTGGTCTCATATGCGGTCGAAATCAAACGGTCTCTGGAATCTCCGTCCCGAAGACGCTCCCAGCCTCCGCCGGGCGGATATGGAAGCAGTGGCCCAAGCACTGGGTAGCATCGGAACTCGTTTGAATTACACCATCCAAAGGAAGGAGAACCCTTACCGGCTCATCCTTTGGCAGGAAAATGGAGAGACCCAAATTTCTTTTCACCTGCTGGCCTCCTCCGTGGCCAGCCGTCTCTTCCGCCAGGAGGAAATCCCCCCTTCCAAAAGTAACTATATCGTCCTGCCAGGCAGTCGCGCCGGTTTACTGGCCTATAAACTCGATCGCGATCCATCCCTCGCAACTCTCGCCCGCCGCTGGAAGATCGTCAAATTCCGTCATCTGCGCAGGCTTGCCGGCCTGGTCAGCCTCACTCGCGAAGCCTTCGAAAAAAATATCGCCTCCGATCCCATCGAACCCCTGGAGCAAATGAAACTCTTTTAACCGGAACACGTAGAATATAGTGTCATCCCGCCGCTTCGATTGCGCAGCCTACCGCTGTTACGAAATTATCTCAGCTTCGGCAAAGCTGGCTCAGTTGATTAACAATTGATCCCCCTCGGGAAAATTCGAAAAAGAAATCTCTTTCCTTTTTTCCATCATGTCACTCCGCCCCGCCGCGTTCTTTGCAGGCTTCTTGTGTTAAATCTTTCTCTTATCCGTCGTGTCCCTTATGTCCGTCGTGTTTAGATTCTTCTCTTGATCTTCGTGCTAAAGCTCTTTTTTCTCCATCGTCTTTAGCTCTTTCTTGGCGCCGATTAGGAATTTACTTGCTTTACCTGCTCTTCAACCCTATAATTGATTCATCATGCCAAACACCCCCCTTCACCGCATCGGAGCTGCTTCTAAATACTTGGTGATCACAGCAGCCGTACTGGTCTTCATCGGTTGGATCGTTTCGACCCCACCGGGTTTATTGGGTAAAGCCGACGCCATCGCTTATGCCGTTTGCCATCGCATATCCGAGCGATCCTTCCATATAGGCAGCCTTCAACTGCCCTCTTGTGCCCGCTGCACAGGCATGTACCTCGGCGCCGTCGTCGGATTGGTTTTTCAAGCCCTTACAGGTTGGAAGCGCGGGAAAATTCCCCATTGGGGCATCCTGGCGGTGTTGATCGTCTTTTTCGCCGCTTTTGGGATCGATGGATCCAATTCGTACCTTTACTTGCTCAAACAGGTCAGGCCCGGCATTTTGCCCTGGCTTCCGAATATCTACATTCCGAACAACACCTTGCGGCTTCTAACCGGCAGCGGAATGGGGTTGGCGATGGCGATCATGCTCTTTCCCGCCTTCAACCAGAGCATCTGGTCGGACGGCGACGAAAAGCAGCGTGCCATCCCCGGCTGGAAGGCCTTCGGTCTTCTGGTGGGAATCCAGCTAGTGCTCGACTTGCTGGTGCTGACCCAGAAGTCCGATCGTGCTTTATCCTGTGGCGATAATCGGGGTCCTGGGTGTATGGCTCTTGTTGACCTTGATTTACACCCTTGTCTATGTCATGTTGATCGGAAAGGACAACTCGTTCGCCAAACTTCGCCAGTTATGGCTGCCTTTACTGGCCGGTTTTACAATCGCGATGATCCAGACCGCCGCTATCGATTTGTTCCGGTTCTGGCTCACCGGAACCTGGGGAGCTATCCCACTCCACTTATAGAGAGGAGTTTTGAATGGATGCACTATTTGGGATCTTTTCAGCCTTTGGGCTGTCGGCCAGCGCTGGCCTGAATGCATATATTCCTCTATTGGTCGTAGGGGTGATCGCCCATTACACCGATTGGATCACTCTGAATAAGCCTTATGACCTGCTGGCCAACCCCTGGATCCTGATCCTGATCTCCCTGTTGACCATCGTCGAAATCGTGGCGGATAAGGTGCCGGCTGTCAACCATATCAATGACATCATCCAGACCATCATCCGCCCGGTTGCCGGCGCGATCATCTTCGCCGCCAGCGCTAATGCAGTCACCGGTATTCATCCGTTGCTGGCTCTTGCTTGTGGCTTATTGATCGCCGGAGGCGTCCATACGGTTAAAGCCGTAGCCGTTCGTCCGGCCGTGACCGCCGCAACTGCTGGCGCCGGTAATATCCCTGTCAGCATCGCCGAAGATGTGGTCTCCACATTACTGTCCTTTATATCCGTAGTTCTTCCTATATTGGTTGGAGTGTTCATCGTTCTGCTGGTTGCGTTGATCATCTGGCTGGTCTGGCGGCGATCCGCCCGCAGACGCCAGGCCGTTTCATAACGAACCTTAGGAGGCAACCCATGGCTTATCCAACCCCTTATTCTGTCCCGCCCGTACCGGTGACGCAGGATCCTCACGCCGTCCAGGAATTAAGCGCACCCATCTACCAGGCCCGTGGCTGGCTGAAATTCTTGGGTATCCTCTCCATCATAAACGGCGTCGGGATGGCCCTTTCCGTTGCCGGTATTATCATAGCCTGGTTGCCCATCTGGATGGGTGTCTTGATGTTCCAGGCCGGCTCCTCCATCGACTCGGCCGGCCAGTTCGGCGATAAGTTTGCCTTCCTCCGTTCCATGGGCAGCCTGAAAACATATTTTGTCCTCCAGGGGATCCTCACCCTTCTCGGGATCCTGGTGGTCGTGTCGATGCTTTGCATCCTGGTCATCCTGCCGCTGTTCGGATTGGCCGTCATTCCCTGGCAGCAAATAATCAATAATATTCCTACTTATTAATCGAACAAGGAGAATACAATGTATCAACAGAATACCCCCTACGTCCAGCCCCCCGTCCCCACGATGATGCCGCATAACAGCACCACCGCCCTGATCAGCCTGATCTCCGGCATCGCCGGTTGGACGATCGTGCCGTTCCTTGGCGCCATTGTGGCCGTCATCACCGGCCATATCGCCAAAGGCGAAATCAAGCGCGGCGCTCCCATGGTGACCGGAAACGGAATGGCAACCGCGGGTCTCATCCTGGGCTATGTGAATATCGCTTTTGGTCTTTGCCTCTTGTGCGTCCTGGTCATTCTGCCTTTACTGGGCATCGGCCTGTCCATTCCCTTCCTGAACACCAACAGCTACTAGGATTCAGGCAGCCATGGCAGAACCCGTCAGCCCGCCACCTCTTCCCGCGCTGCAGCCAACCGGTACGCCGGCCATCCAAAAGACCAATCCATGGATCATCATCATTGCCGTGGCCGTCGTCCTCTGCTGCGCCTGCTTTGGTGTCATCGGACTCCTGATCGCCTTTGGCCCCGAAATCTTGCACGAATTGGGAGTGGCGGCGGCGCCTCTTCTGCCGGCGTTGATCTGATGCAAACAAAAACCCGACCTTTCTAGAGGTCGGGTTTTAGATCTACTGAAAACTGCTTCTTTAGCTCTTCCATCGCTTTCATGGCCTCGGATTCAGTCTGCGGGTCTAGTTCCAATTCCGTGAACTCATCTTCATCCAAAACCGTTTGGGTTCCATCCGGATCAACCCATAGATCCAGGGCCAGGTCTTCATACGAAAGCTGGTCTTCGGCCTCCCACACCGCCGGTCGGGTGATATTGCAATACCACCCCTTCAGGTGGTCATTCTCCCTGTCGTGGATCTCGAAGATGTTATACCAACGATCGGTGTAATAAGTCTCAATAAACCGGTCCCCTTCTCGCAATACCGTTCCCATGAACGGCAGGTCCGGCGATCTGAAGAAGGCTTCCAGAACGATGATATTGGCGTCCTGCTGCAGGAGGGTTCCGTTGTAATGCCAGACTTCCTTCCCGGCTGCATTGCGTTTGGTGACAGTGATCTCCCGGGTCATGCCAGGCATTGTACCGCAGATGCGGGCACCTCCAGAGAAATCTCCTCCCCCGCTTCCGGCGCTTCCGCCAGGTAGAAATAGAGACCATTGGCCAGGGTCACCTTGAACCGGTCCTGTTGGAAGAGCACATCCGTGACCCGGCTGCTCAAAGAACCCTCGGCTGCCCTATGTGCACCCTGCGGCCGGATCAGTAATTCCACCTGGTCCGCTTCTCGATGGTCAGGTCCACAGTCCACATCGAACGCCCCGGCGCCGGTTACGACCGTCGATCTTCCGCCTTGCTGGTGTACCTTGCCTTCCAGCACATTTCCAATGTCCAGGAAACGGGCCACCCAGGCTGAGCCCGGCATCTGCCAGATTTCTGCCGGTGTGCCTGCCCGAACGATCTGGCCTTCATGCAGCATGAGGACCCGGTCTGCCAGGGCAAAGGCTTCCTCCTGGTCATGCGTCACGTAAATCGCAGGAACGCCGGTCGAATGGAGAATGCTCCGTAGCTCTTCGATGAGCCTTTCACGCAGGCTGCGATCCAGCGCCCCCAGGGGTTCATCGAACATCAGCAAGCGTGGATTCGGCGCCAATGCCCTCGCCAGGGCTACCCGCTGCTGTTCGCCTCCCGAAAGATCGGTGACACGCCGGTGGATGAATCCGCTCAAATTCACTTGTACTAATAAATCTGCTACACCGCGAATTGATCTCCGCCGCCGGACGGTTTGCCATCTTCAAACCAAAGCCCACATTCTCCCCCACGTCCAAATGGGGAAAGAGGGCATAATCCTGGAAGACCAACCCGAAGCGGCGTAAGTGAGCCGGCACTTTCACGAGATCTCCTGCCTCCCAACAGACCTGGCCCTGCTCGGGTATCTCTAATCCGGCAATGATGCGTAACAGTGTCGATTTACCGCTGCCAGAAGCCCCCAGCAGGCACACCGTTTCATGAGCCGCCACCGAAAACGAGATTCCTCGCAGCAGTGGCTGACCTTCGTACGATTTCCAAACATTGATGACGTCCAGCATCAGAATTCTCCCGCTCCCGGTAATCGCAATCTTTCTATCACCACAATGCCCGCGCCGCAGATCACCATCAGGATAGTCGCCATGGCCATGGCCTGGCCATAGTTCAGACCTCCCGGTTGGGAAAGGAAGCGAGCGATGGCTATGGGGATGGTGGGATATTCAGGTCTCACTACCAGGGATGTGGCCCCGAATTCACCCAACGAAACCGTGAAGGCAAATACAGCCGCGGAAAGGGTGGCCCTTGCCACGATCGGCCAGTCTACCGAGAACCAGGCTTGCCTGGGCGATGCCCCCAACGAGGCGGCTGCCTGTTTCAGCTCCATCGGGATGGAGGCCAACGCCGGTTGTAAACTTCGGATGACGAAAGGCAAAGCGATCAAGGTATGCGCCACAGGAACCAGCCACGGGGAGGCGATAAAGGCAAAGGGCGGTTGGTTGAATGTGATGATGAAACCCAATCCCAATGTCACCGCCGAGGCTCCCAACGGCAGCATCAGTAGCGGGTCGAGCAGCCGTTCCAGCCGTCCCGGTCGGGCCAAAGCCGCCGCGGCAGGAAAACCAAGTCCGAGCGATAAAACGACAGTCAAGGCTGCATACCCCAGCGAATTGCCGATCGCTTCAAACGGCGGCACATAGAAAATAGAGCTGCTCCGGTTGACAAATAGCTCACTGTAATAATCTCCGGTCAGGCCAAAGCTGACCGGCCCACGCTGCCCTCTGGCGGCATCCAATCGCACCAGCGACCGGAGGGGCAAAGATACAAGCGGCAGGAGAAAAACGATCAGCAATATTACGGCCATCAGCATGGCGAACCATTTCTCCCCTCCGCTGCGGGACGGATGCTGCGTTGTCTCAATTGCCCTGGGTGAGGTCATGACGGTATTATGGACGATCACGCGACTGTATATAACTGAAAAGATCAGAGTGCAGACCAATTGGATCAATGAAAGCCAGGCTGCTAAAGGAAGATTAAAGATCTGTACAGCCTGTTTGTAGATTTCCACCTCCAAAGTGGAAAAACGAGGCCCGCCCAACAACAGGATGACTCCGAATGAGGTGAAATCAAAAATAAAGACCAGCAGCGTAGCTGCCAGGATGGACGGGCGCAGCAAGGGCAAGGTCACCCGCCAGAGTATATGCCATGAATCAGCGCCTAAAGTCCTGGCTGCATTCTCGAGGCGCGGGTCAAGATGACTAAGAGTATTCCCAACCAGCCGGATGACAATGGTTGTGTTGTAGAAAACGTGGGCCAATAAAATCGCACCTAACGTGCCCACAAAAGGGATGGGCGGAGCTTGCAAGTGGAAAATATCCATCAAACCCAGGTTTATCCATCCGCAGCGGGCCGAGGAAGGCATTAAAACCCGCAGCTACAACTACGGTTGGCAACATGAACGGGATGGCAGTGAGAAGGCGCAGAAAGGATTTTCCCCTGAAAAGAAACCGGCCGAATAAATATGCTGCCGGTAAACCCAGTACCAGTGTGAGCAAGACTGATAATAACGACTGGAAAATAGTGAAGAGTAATACTTGAAAGGAAAGTAGGAACGAACCAGTGCCCAAGCTTTCAAATGCAACAGGATTTAACCCAGTCCAAAGAATTTTAATCAACGGGTAAAAGAAAAAGAATGCCAAAAAGAGCAACGGAGCTAACCACGGAAGGATGCGGCGCCAATTAAACTCCTTCCGTTGGACTGCTAACATTCCACTCAATGGAGCACCGTCGCCGTCCAATCAGAGATCCATTTGTCTCGGTTGGAAGCAATCTCGGCTGCATCCATGCGAGCAGGCTGTTCGGCAAGCTGGGCATATTTCACAAAAACATCCGGTAGTTTGGCCGCAGGATTGACCGGATACACGTACATCTGCAATGGCATGTCTTCCTGGAAGGTAGGGCTTAGCATAAAATCCACGAATTTTTTAGCCAAAGATAGATGCCTGGTCCCTTTGAGAATGCCAACGAATTCGATCTGGCGGAAGCACGTATCCGGACCGAGGATCGTCCCTACCGGTGAATCGGTCAACGGGGTGCTCGCATAGACCACTTCCGCGGCCGGGCTGGAGGCATAAGACACCACCAGTGGCTGAGAGCCATGGCCGGAGGAACCGCTAAAATTGGTATAGTAAGCCGTCTCCCAGCCGTCTACGACCACCAAGCCGTTCTGCTTCAATGATTTCCAATACGGAAGATAATTTTGCGGACCAAAGTGTGTGATGGTTGCCAGAAGGAATGCCAGTCCAGGCGAGGATGTGGCCGGGTTTTCCATCACCAATGCATTCTTATATTCCGGTTTGATCAGGTCTTCCAACGTGTTCGGAATCGGCAGGTTGTGGTCTTAAACCAGAGCTTGTCGAAGTTAATACATACATCCCCATAGTCTACCGGTAAGGCGGAATTGGTTTGGTCCAGTTTAAATTCCGCCGGGATGGTTGAAAGTACCTGAGAGCTATATGGTTCGTAGATACCTGAAGAGAGAGCTCGGGAAAGAAAGGTATTATCCACCCCATAAAAAACATCTGCCAGGGGAGCGCTTTTCGCCAGGATGGCTTTATTGAGAGCCGCGCCGGCATCGCCAGATTTCAGGAAAACCAATTTAACGTTATTGACTTTTTCAAAAGCGGCTATGACCAATTCGCTGGCCTGGAAAGAGTCGTGTGTCATCACGGTCAGAGTAACCGGGCCTTTTTGACCGCATGCGGATAGACTTAAGGCTACGACAATTAGTAAGAAAATTACGCGTTTCATGAATATCTCCCTATGAGGGCAAATTATGGTTGCGCTTGCGAATTACCAGCAATAAGACCGGATTTAATCGAGACCGAACCTTTTGGGCCCAGCAACTCATTGCTAATCCCGCGAGTCTTGTCTGGGAAAAGACTTTCATTTTCCAAGGGCCAGCGTAAGCCGGTCGTAGTGATTCCTTGAACCTCACCACCCCAAGGTATAAGGGAAATTGTATCCCCTGCCTTTCCACGAATCTCCAAATCATGGCGGGTGAACCGGGCAAACTCCACCCCGTCGTCAACGCTGATATTCAGATCTACAAAATCAGGATTTGTTAAAACGGATAGGTTGCCGAGGATTTGGTCAAGCCGGCCCCCTAAGGCGCCGACTACCAGAATTTCAGGATATATCGCTTCCACGGCATATCGCAGGGCCAGTTCGAAATCTGTTTCATTCTTATTTTGAGGGTGTTGGATAATCTTGCATCCACCGGCTTTCACTGTAATTTGGTCCAGTCGGTTTCAGGAAATCCAGATCCCCGATGATTATTGTCGGAAGAAGGCCCAGCTGGAGTACATGTCTTGTGCCTCCATCAGCGGCAATCAAAAAATCTCCCTTTAGGAGCAGCTTTCGAACCAATTCAATATCCATAACCAGCCCATTGGCAAAAATTACTGCTCTTGCCATAAAAAAAGCCATCCTCCCGGAGGAGGATGGCCGACTGCTAAATATGATCCCTCCGCCGGTACTGACCGGATCAGGTGATGCGGATCGAAGACTTCTGGTCTTCCTCTCAGCCCGGAACACGGGCTCTCCGTCAGATTGTGAAAACAGTATACGGCGCGGTAGAACGGTTGTCAAGAGAAAACGTATTAGGGTTTTCCTACATCGCCGGATGACGTATGGGAATTATCTGTTGAATAAAAACCGCTCCCTTTAAAAACGACAGCGGTGGGGGAATAAATCCTATGAACATTCACGTGACCAGAGGGACAATGGATGTTGGACCGGTTCTCATTAAATGGGATATTCTTTTCAAAGACCTTCCCACACACGTTGCAGGAAAATTCATATACAGGCATTTTTGCCTCCATGTATTGGATGCATCTATATTAAAAATGATACAGGGTTTGCATCAGATACCCGCAAACCCTGTATAAAAGAAATGTAAGAAAACGATGACTTAAATTATTCCGGTTTTTCGCGTCTAAAATCGACAAAACGGTAGCCTACACCGCGTTCGGTCAGGATATATTTCGGATTGGCCGGATCCTTCTCCAACTTTTGGCGGAGATAATTTATATACAGCCTGACATAATGAGGCTCGTCGCGATACTCATATCCCCAAACCTTTGCAAGGAGTTGGTCGTGGGAAATGACCCAACCTGCATTTTGCACCAGATGATAAAGCAGCCGGTATTCGGTGGGGCGGAGCTTGACAATCTTGCCCTCCAACCAGATTTCCCGGCGATCGAAATCAATCTTCAGCCGGTCGTCCACCTCGATCAACCCATGCATGCCCCCACTGGCACCTTCGGTGCGGCGGAGAACGGCTTTGATCCGGCTGACCATCTCACGCGGGCTGAATGGTTTAGTGATGTAATCATCTGCCCCTTTTTCCAATCCGCGCACACGATCATCTTCTTCGCCCTTGGCAGTCAGCATGATCACGGGGACACTGCTGATCTCGCGGATCATCTCGAGAACCTCAAACCCATCCAGGTCAGGCATCATCACATCGAGCAGGATGAGGTCGGGGGTGGAATCTCGCAGCCGTTGGAGAGCTTGTTTACCATTAAATGCCTCGGCAACAATAAACCCATCGTGTTCAAGATTAAGACGGATGAAACGCACCATCCGTTCTTCATCGTCCACAACCAGGATTTTCCGACGTTTCAGGGATTCATCAGCCATTCTTATTCTCGCACAAAGCCAATGATTTGTTCACCAGCTTCACTGGGCATCACTTCGATGAAGGAAATTCTGTTAACCGGCCAAATCACCGTGACGACATCATTGGATAGATAACCAATATCTTTTCCGTCCCTCTGGCGGGGATTGTGGATTACCACCATGGTATCCGTAACGGCGGGTAATTCTTCGAGTTCTCCGACAATAGGATCTTCATTCGAAATGTGGACGATAACGGTGTGTGCCATCTAAAACCCTGTACCTAATCGATCAGAACCTGCATTTTTAACTTGCCCAAATAGATCAGGTCCCCATGAGTAATGGGAGTCTCTATATATGGGGTCAGGCGAACTCCGTTCAAATAGGTGCCATTGGAAGAACCCAAATCTACGGCCACAACCTGGTTTTTGACCAGTTTTATGGCGGCATGAAGGCGGGAGACGCCATTGGCATAGGCATTATATGGAGACAGATCCACATCTGGAACAATGGGTTGGCCTTCAGCAGAACGACCCAATGTAAACTCAGTGCGGTCCGCCAAAGGCAGGATTTGGCCGCTTTCAATAAGATGGAGTGAGATCCAGGATTGTAGAGAAAGAGGCGGATGAGGTTGGATCCGGTCCATCTTCTTCTCGAAATCCTTCGGAGCTTCGGCAGTTCCAATCTTATGAGTTCGCGAAGCGAGTATCCACCAATTGCGCCCCACACTTACTACAATAAATGGACCCATTCATTTCTTTATTTTGGCAATTAGGGCAAATGATCATACTTCTTCCTCATGCCTTCCAGACATCAATAAAGCTCTAGTGCCATATTTTATCTCTTTCGCGCCTTGCTGTGAAAAAGACTTATCCTTTTGCAAGTTTTCTGCCTCAATTAGGACTGTTTTCGCCAGTTCCCGTTCCCCCTGAGAAAGCAGGTGGGTCGCCAGTCGGGTGAGATGTTCCACTGCCTGTTCATAATCTCCGGCGGTTGCTTCCAGGCGGGCTTGTTCTTGGAGACGATAGAGTTTTAACCTTGAAAGAGCCTCAACGATCTCGAGTGGTGGAGGTTGAAGATCGGCCTCCAAGTTGACAGGAGAATTGAGGGAAATGGGCAGCATATTGGAGGCCGTTGACTGGCCCGCCAGGGTGATCCCCACCTTTCCTTCCATTATATTTACGACTGAGCGCGTAATCGCTTCCGGCTGGATGACAAATTCCATGATCATTTTGAGGGAACTATCCCACAAAATCGGGCCAACCATTAAGGGACTTTCTACCGGGAGCAAACCGGCGTGAGGCTGCAGCCGGAAAGCATATCGCAATTCCACGTCAGCGGACTTATCAAACTCCAGTTTAACTTCCTCAGCATACTGATTGCCTAATTGATTGAAACGGTCCAACAAGGCATGTTCGATATGCTGGGTCTGGGCAACATACATACTCTCTCCACCCGTAGTGGAAGCCAATTGGTCTAAAAAGTTATCATTCCATTCGGAGCCGATCCCCAATGCGCTGATGCCAATCCCCTGTTCGCAGGCTTGCTGAGCCAATTTCAGGCATTTATTTTCATCGCCATAGGTCCGCCCATCAGTCAGCATGATCATATGGTTGACCTGAAAATGAGAAAAATTCTTCAAAATTTCGTTATATCCCATTTCCAGGCCTGCAAAAACTTCCGTGCCGCCTGAAGGTTGCAACATTTCAATCCGCGTCTCCTGTTTTCCCCGATCCAATTCCCGGGTGGATGGGACAATGACTTCCGCCCGATCACTGAAAGCTATAACGGAGAAAACATCCTGAGGCTTAAGCTTGCGGATGATCTGTATGGCTGTCCTTTTAACCATGTCCATCTTGTTGCCTTGCATGGAGGTGGAACGGTCGAGGACAAGGCAAATGTTTAGCGGAGGCGCCAACTGGACTTTCTGATCCGGTAGTGCAGAAAACTCCATCAGCACATACATTATTTGCGGTTCATCCAGGCGTAAGAGACTCTGCCGGCTGAATAATATGGTGTGCTTTATCGGGCCTTCGCTTTTTATTTCAGGAGGAAGGTTTAAATCATATTTGGACCGTTTCCTTGGATTGGAAAGGGTTTCGTACGCCTCTTGAGCACCCAGGAATAACTCCGTATCTCCGGGAGATCGGTTTTTGTCAGGATGCAAGTTCCGGGCGGCTTCCAAATATGCCTTATGAACTTCCTCCGGGGAGGCATCGCGCGACAGGCCAAGAATTGAGTAGAAATCCGGTTTATTTGCCATTATGCAGGCATCTGTACCAAAATGACGCTGATATTATCCGGTCCACCGGCTTCATTGGCAGCTGACACCAGTTTTTGGCAGGCATTCTGCATGTCTTTCGCCGTGAGGACCAAATTGATCAGGTTGTTATCCGGGATAACGCTCCATAACCCATCACTGCAAAGCAGTAAATATCCCGGCTGAGGGAAGGGAGCCGTAAAAATATCCGGCTCGAGGACTTCGCCCTGGCCAAGGGCACGGTAGAGGACATTCCGCTGAGGATGGATGGCCGCTTCTTCCGAGGAGATTTGTCCGAGCTCCTCCAAACGTTTAACCAATGAATGGTCCCGCGTGAGAGTCTCGCCGCCGCCATGATGGATAGCGTAGGCGCGACTATCGCCAACATGCCCAATCGTCACCTGTTGTCCGAGGACCAGCGCGGCGGTCAAGGTGGTCCCGCTGCCTGGCGCTGCCTGGGTGACTGCGCGTTGGGCTTCATTGATCGCCGAACGCATTAAATCCTGAATCGGTTGATCCATCGCTTCAGATGGATTGGACAGGAATGGGTGGAAAGCCCTTAATAAATACGATACCATGGACCTGGTGGCTGTAGAACTTGCCACTTCACCATATTGGTGACCTCCCATGCCATCTGCAATGATGAAGAGCCCTAAAGGAGAACCACTCTTTTCACCGCCAAAAGTCAAGGAAAGGGCAAAAAGGGTATCCTCGTTATGGTCGCGCTGTTTTCCGATAGATTGTCCACAACCATAGAGGATCTGCGGAGGCTCTGTGCGTTGACTTTGTTCCAGCACTTCATCCACCTGTTTATCAGATAATGGAACGGTGCTGACATCTGCATCTGTCGCTAAGGGCTTGGTTTTATTCCCTCGCAACCATTTCAGGATGTCTATTTTCACTATGATCTCCTTAACCCTTCAAGCCAGCAAGGCATAAAGAAAATGATCGGACGAGCCAATGTAGACAATATCATCATATATCACCGGAGTGCCGGTGATCGGACCCTTAGTCCCAAATTTCCACCGCAGGCGGCCAGTTCGAGATTCAATGCAATATAAATAACCATCTGCAGAACCGCAATAGAGGGCATCCTTATAAACCGTTGGAGAGCTGCTCACCTGATGGTCTGTTTTGAAACGCCAGGCTTCTTTAGCCGTACGGGCATCGATCGCATAGATGTTATTGTCTGCCGAACCGACAAAGATCAGCCCATCGCTCACTGAAGGGGAAGAAATGGAACCTTTTCCCATTCGGAAACGCCAGATAGCCCAACCTCCGCGTGCATCCAATGCATATATGATACCATCCAGTGAGGCAAAATAGACCACTCCGTCAGCCACCCAGGGTGAAGAAGTGATGGCCATTTTCGCTTTAAAATGCCATTTTAATTGACCTCGGAAATCGAGGCAATAAAAATCACCATTTTCACAACCCGCATAGACCAAATCCTGACCTACAAAAGGGGTGGAACGGATCGAGGCAGCGGTTTCAAATTTCCAGGCAGGCCTTCCGGTCACAATATTCACGGCATGGAGCTTTTGATCATCAGAGCCGATGATCACATGGCCTTCGGCAATCCTCGGCGAAGAACGGACTCGTCCATTGGTCACATAGGTCCAAATAACTTTTCCTGAACGGGAATTGACCACATGCAACCGCTCATCTTCGGAACCTATAAAAATATTCTCCTCAAATACTGCCGGACGTGTGACCACGCCTCCCTCCGTGGCAAATTTCCATCGCATTACGCCATCGGCGGCATTGAGGGCATAAAGATTATGATCATAGGATCCAATGTAAACGGCACCATCATAGTATAGCGGGGAACCCCGGATCTCATCTTCGCATTGAAAGGTCCAAAGAGGCTTAATCCCACTCTGGGAGGGTGAAGCCAATCCTTTTGAAGAAATTCGATTAAGGGCCCCAGTCTTTTTCCCGGCAGAAACAAGAGCATCCTTCAATGCATCTATACTCGGGAAGCGATCGGAAGGATTGTATTGGAGGGCCGTATTGATGACCGCCTCGAGCTCAAGCGAGACGGCAGGGTTTATTTTCCGCAGAGGTCGTTCCGCAAAGGAAAAAGGCGGCTCCAGACGCGGGTCGCGGCGAGATAGGGCATGGTGGAGAGTTGCTCCTAAAGCGTATACATCGGCCAGCGGACCAGCCTCGCCTCGGTATTGTTCGGGAGGAGAATACCCTTCCGTACCGATCATAGTCCCTTTTTGACCGACCTGGAAAGGTTTGGCAATCCCAAAATCCACCAGGACAATATGGTCTTGAAGATTGACCATAACATTGGATGGTTTCATATCCCGGAAAATGATAGGGTCGGGTTTATGAGCATGCAAGAACTGAAGCACATCGCACAGTTCCAGAGCCCAATTTAGAACCCGTTCCTCCGGCAAGAAGCCGCCAGTATCCGAGATGACGGCCTCCATGTCTTTCCCGTTGACGAACTCCATCGTCAGATAAGAACGATTGTCTTCACTAAAATAATCATAGATCCTGGGGATATAAGGATGGTTCAGGGTAGCCAGGATATTCGCTTCCCGTTCGAAATTTTGAACGATAGTTTTTCGTACGAGAGGATCCGGCGCCCGGTTAATCATTTCTTTGACTGCGACCAGTTTAACCACTGTGGGAAAATGCTGGTCGCGAGCGCGATAGACAGAACCCATTCCCCCCACCCCAATTACATCCTGGATGACATAACGGTTCACCAAAACCGTCCCGGGAATCAATTGGGTAGAATTTACATCGGACTCATTTCCGATTGGAACCGTAACCTTGGGATTTTCCAGGCTCTCCTCCAGAGAAACATTAAGTTATATAAATTATAGTCATCCCTTGCAGGAAGTGCAACCTAATTTGAACTACGGCCTCCTTACAGACCGGACCAATCGTGATGGAACAGTTATCAGTTTTCAGTGAACAGTGAATGGTGAATAGTTTTCAGTTTTCAGTTTTCAGTTTTCAGTTATCAGTTATCAGTTTTCAGTGCAGAGGAATAAAAGTCATTAATTTGTCTTTTTCGCGGAACGAATACTGTCAACGGATTGCCTGCGGCGAAACGAAACAAGGGAAGCTCAAAGCTGAAAGGTCAAAGCCTGGTGAATAGCGACGATTACCTGCACATAGAACGTGCGGTACACGTCATACCCCACAGGGGTGCTACGCAATCCCACAGGGATGCTCCGCAATCCCAGAGGGATGCTCCGCAATCGTCGGGATCCTGACAAAGAACGCCAGGACACGTGGCGTGGCGGCGCATCGATGCGCCGCCCGCGCATTGAACTTGAGGGTCCCTGAAAAAGCATCAGGACTTCGCAACAAATAGTCAATTCTCCGGCCAAAATTTTGATGGAGTGAGATGGAAGAAAGTATATTTGTTTCAAGGATCGAGCCCTGTAGGAGAACACAACAGGGTGTGGGAGGAACAAATATTCTTCTGAGGGGGGAAATTGTGCCAGGGTTGAGGCACGGCATTTGCGAAGAAGAGATGTGTTCATACTTTCATTATAGAACTAATGTTTCATTTGTCAATCCCCCGAGTTTTGAAAGCGTCTATCAGGACAAAATGCTTTTGGATTAAGGGTTACATTCGGCAAAATTGAGGTGCAGCGTGTAAAGGATGACCCGCTCACCTCAATTTTGCCGATGACTGGCAGGATGTCCGATTGTTGTCCAAAGGCCAGTCAATTATTCCGGCCTTGCGCGGTTCCCGACTTTGGGAGAAAATAGGTAAGGAGCATTCACTTGAAAATATTGGCAGTTAGTGATATGGTAGTCGACCGTCTCTATTCTCCGACAATTGCCGAGAGGTTTTCTGATGTAAAGATGATCCTTGGCTGCGGCGACTTGCCCAATGAGTACCTGGAATTCCTTGTATCTGCCATGAATGTTCCACTCGTGTACGTCCCCGGGAACCATGATCCTGCTTATAATCGCAGGGTTCCATCCGCCCATGCCCAGGGCGGTGAATTCCTCGACCTGCAATTCACCAGAGTCCACGGTTTGAATATTGCCGGATTCGGTGGAAGCATGAGGTATCGACCTTGTTGCGCCAATCAATATTCACAATCTCAAATGTACTCACGGATCGCTTCATTCATTCCTCGCCTGCTCTGGAACTTATCCAGAAACGGGGGCAGGCTAGATATTGTGATCGCTCATTCCCCGCCCAGAGGCATCCATGACGACAACGACCTGGCGCATACAGGATTTTCAGCCTTCAAGGATTTCATCAAGTACTTCAGGCCGCGTTATTTCCTCCACGGACATACCATGGCATACAGAAGCAATATTGCACCGGAGGTTACGATGCTGGGGACAACTTCTGTCATTAATGTTCAATCCCTACCGTATTATAGAGGTTTAATCACATTGTTTCGCGATTTTGCTGCTCAAGTCAGAGCTGACTTTGCCCGCGCCCGTTTCAAGGCATTCCTCAACCGCATCCGAAATACGCTGGATGGACAGCCCCGAACCCTGCTTTCTTATGATGAGGTGAAGGAAAAATTACGGATCGGCGGTCCAATTTACCGAGGCATAAAAACAGTGGAAGTCAATAAAATTGTAGGAAGCCTGAACCGATATCAACAATTCGACCGGGCCTTTCTGCCGCTGAACGATCAGATTGCCAACCGCTGGCAAAATGTAGATCGCGCCTTTTACCAGGAGATAGACCTCCCGCCGGTGGTCCTGTACAAGGTGGGAGAAGTGTATTTCGTAGTAGACGGTCACCATCGCGTTTCTGTGGCCCGTGAACAGGGCCAGTTGTACATCGAAGCGGAAGTGCGGGAATGTTCCACAAAGGTGAATATCACGGCGGATCTCAAACCAGAAGACCTGGTAATCCTGGGAGAGAAAGTCGATTTTCTGGAGCGTACAGACCTTGACCGCATCCGGCCTCAAGCCAAGATAAAACTGACCATCCCGGATGGCTTCGAGCGAATGCTCGAGCATATTGCAGTCCATCGATATTTTATGGGATTGGATCTGAAACGAGATATCTCTGAGGAAGAAGCCATCGCTGACTGGTATGATACTGTTTATCATCCCATTTCCCGCGTGATCCGCCGCAGTGGAGTGCTGAAAGGTATTCCCGGCAAGACCGAAGGGGACCTGTATTTATGGGTCCTGGACCGGCAAGCATATCTGAATAAACAAGGCAACGACCTGTTACCTCCAGACCAGGCTGCCCGGGATTTTATAAAAGGATCGGAAAAATAATGGCAAATGACCGCTGGCGCCTGGTGATCACCCCGCCGGCCAAAGGGGCCTGGAACATGGCAGTTGATGAAGCCATCCTGGAAGAAGTAGGCCGCGGGACCTCGCTTCCGACTCTGAGGCTTTATGCATGGGAGCCGCCCTGTCTATCCCTTGGCTACGCGCAACCTTTGGCGGATGTAGACTTTGACCGTTTGGCATCCAGGGGTTGGGAAGTAGTCCGACGGCCTACCGGCGGCAGAGCCGTTCTGCATACAGATGAGCTGACCTATTCCGTCATAGCTCCATCTACTGAACCACGAATGGCGGGCACATTGCTTGATTTATACCAACGGCTGGCGACCGCACTGGTGGAAGCGCTAGATTTGCTCGTCCTGCCGGTTGAAGTGCAGCAGCAGACACTTCACCCCACCGGACAAACCACCAACCCGGTCTGTTTCGAAGTTCCTTCTTCCTTCGAGATCACAGTGGAGGGAAAAAAATTGGTCGGCTCGGCCCAGGCCCGCCGGAAGGAAGGCGTGCTCCAACATGGTTCACTGCCCTTGCAGGGCGACCTGACCCGCATCTTACAAGTTCTGGTCTATCCCAATGAAGCTGCCCGTGAGCAGGCTGCTGAGCGCCTTCGCGAGAGAGCCACCACCGTGGAAGCGGCCCTGGGGCGTCCGGTGAGCTGGGATGAAGCTGCCCGGGCCTTTACCGAAGCGTTTCGAACAGTATTTCATTTAGAGCTTCAGCCTGAATACCTATCTGCGGCTGAAAAAACGCGCGCCGAGGAACTGGCGAGGTTGAAATACGCTCATCCGGAGAAGGTTCAAAGAGAATAAAACCTGTTCCATAGAGATTTCGTATCTACTCGCACCATCCGGAAATGGAACTCGATTGACGCACATTCGGAAGGATTTTCACGGATAAAAGCAAAAAACAACCCTACCGGCCTCCGGCCACCTCCCCAAATAGCCTAAAAGCGGGCGATTTGGGAGTGACGAAACCACCTGTGCGTAGATACGAGATTTCATTCCGGCATGGCAGTGACCGGGGCCGGGGTTTTCGGATATGCAAGAACCAGGAGTCGGGATAGGTAAGGTGCGGGCACCCCGGTAATTTATTGAATGCAAGATCATCAGGCGGGTCGCCCCTGCGCGGGACGATTTCATAGGTTGTAGAGATTTACTTGGAGAAGGGTCGCGACTGAAGATCAGGGGGCCAAGGGCACAAAATTTATCCGGGTATATCCAAGAGATTTCGAAGAACCAACGGAGGGAGGTCTGCGCATTGGCCTGAGCCTGGTCCAAGATCCCATCATTAATGGCCGCCTGGCGAATCTCCACTTCAGCCACTTTACGAGCGGAAGTTTCCAAATTGGGGTCGGCTTGGGTGAGAATTCCTGTCTGGCGATCATATACATAAGACTTGTTATTGTCCAATGTCGCTACCAGGATCTCTGCTTGAGGCAGGCGCACATACAACACACCATCCTGCAGCCACATATCCTTTGTTTCCATTTTGCTCATATCGATCCCCGCAATCACATATCCATGAGCGACAAACAGCAACTTATCTCCCAAGAAAACTTTCAAAACACCTTGATTCTCTTCAGCAGTGATAACCTTTTCAACCGTGTATTGGATCGTTTCCAGCCTGGACAGAGCCTGAACTTTACTAATGATGGTGACCGGATCGGGAATGATCGTGGGTGTGGGGTGAAGAAGGTTGGAAACCTGAGTATTCAGGGATTTATTGGTTTGTTCCAATGGGTTTAGTGCATTATGGAGGCTACTATTAATGGAAGACCAGATAGCCCAGGTAATTCCCAGCGCGACAAGTATTAATATAATTATCAAAATCGCAATAAGCGCCCGGTTCGTTTTTTGGGGTTGCATGACAGGATTATACTATTTTAAGAGAGCTATCACTTGTCTTATTTCCTAATTCGGGATATCATCCTAGAGTCCTTGGGGAAACGTCCCCATAAATACTTTCCATTTTCGAGAGGAGAAAATATGAAGAAGGCTTTTGTTTTTGTTTCACTTCTGGCTGTGGCAGCCATGTTCCTGACCGCCTGCGGCCCTGCTGCAACCACAGTTGCTCCGCCAACTCAACCTCCGGCTACCCAGCCGCCGGCCACGGAGCCCCCCACGGCAGTACCGCCGACTGCTGAACCTACCGCAAACCCATTAGGGACTGCGGCCAAACCGATCATCGTCGCATTCGAACCTTCGGGCACGTCGACCGAGATCACTGCCGGTGGCCAGGAACTCCTGGATGCTCTTACGCAGGAGACAGGCCTTACTTTCAAAGGCGTGATCCCGACCTCTTACGCTGCATTGACCGAGGCCATGGGTTCAGGCAACGCCCAGATCGGCTGGATGGCTACCTTCGCTTACATCCTTGCCCATCAGAAGGGTTTTGCAAATGTTGCCTTGATCACCGTTCGCTTTGGATCTGACCACTACGGCTCACAATTCATTGCAAATAAAAGCTCCGGCTTCACGCCAGCCGCGGACGTTCCCGGCACAGAGGCCGAACTCAAGCCGACCCTGGATCAATTCAAGGGAAAGAAAGCCTGCTTCGGTGACCCTGAATCGACCTCCGGATACGTAGTGCCGATGATCTTCCTCAAAAATGCCGGTCTGACTGACGCCGACATTCCCAATCCTGTATTTTCAGGCGGGCATACCCAGACAGTGCAAGCACTTTATGATGGTGGGATCTGCGATTACGGCGCCACATTCGTAGATGCACGCTCCAATATCGCCAAGACGTCCCCGGATGTCAACGATAAGGTAGTCGTGATCTACCAAACTCAGCCTATCATCCCCAATGATAATATGTCTTATGCACCCGATATGCCTCAAGACCTGCAGGCTAAAATCACAGCCGCCATGGTGAAGCTGGCCGGCACCGATGCTGGTAAGAAAGCCCTGAACGATCTTTACCAGATCAGCGGACTTACGGTCGTCGATGACACCGCTTACGATCAGTTCCGGTCGTACCTGACCACAGCGGGCATCGATCTAAGCAAATACGTCAAATAAGTCTTAAGTCTGTTTTTGAGGGGAGAAAAGCCAAACTTTTCTCCCCTCTATTTTACGCCTGGCGGGAGGGTCGCCCATGCTTCGGGTTGAACATCTCACAAAAATCTACCCCAATGGAACACAAGCTCTTAAAGATGTAAATTTCACAGTTCAAGACGGGGAATTTCTGGTCATCATCGGCCTCTCAGGCTCGGGAAAATCCACTCTATTGCGTTGCATTAACCGGCTGATTGACCCGACAGAAGGAAAGATCTTTCTGGATGACGTGGAAGTTACAGCCGCCAATTCCAATGAGCTGCGGCACATCCGCCGGCACATCGGGATGGTTTTTCAACAGTTCAACCTGGTCAAGCGTAGCAGTGTGATGGTAAATGTGCTTTCGGGCCGGCTGGGTTACGCCAATCCATTGCTGAGCTTGATCGGCATTTGGCCAAAAAGCGACCGCGAACGCGCCATCCAGGCTCTCGAACGAGTTGGGATTTCGGACAAAGCCTATAGCCGGGCAGACGCCCTATCGGGTGGACAGCAACAACGGGTGGGGATCGCTCGGACCCTTATGCAGGAACCCAAGGTGATCCTGGCAGACGAACCAGTGGCCAGCCTGGACCCAGTTCTTTCCCACTCGATCCTCCAATATCTGGAACAACTTAACAAGGAAGGCATCACCGTTCTGTGCAGCCTGCATTTCCTTGACCTGGTCCATCGCTATGCTACCCGCGTAATTGCTCTCAAAGATGGGGTTAAGGTCTTTGAGGGTTTACCCAATGAGATCACCCGGACCAAGTTTAAAGAAATATATGGGGAGGAAGCCCAAGAAGTACGTGCCACCACGGTTGAGGCAGGCCCGGAATGACGTCCACAGGCTCATCCGAGACACCCAGGGATCGATCTCCCCTGGTGGCAGGCCTGCTATCTCTAATCCTGCCGGGGATGGGACAAGTCTATGCCCGCCAGCGGTACCGGGGCATCGCCATCCTCATGGGTGTAGTTGTGACAGCCCTGATAGTTATCTGGTACAAGCAGCCGGGGTGGTATGCAGCCCCGCTTATATTTTGGCTCTGGAATATTTGGGATGCGGTCAGCCTCCTAAAAAACCACCCACGTTCAATTTTTTTACCACTTGCAATCATTCTTATCTTGAGCTATGGGATCGGGTGGCAAGTAACTCAAATAGACCTTTCAACCCTTACAAAGAATTTCAATAGAGTTGGGTCCATCGTAAGGCCCATGTTTCGGCCCGATTTCCTGACCAGACCTCAGATCACCAACGCCGCCTGGGCGCCGATCGAAGTTCCCTGCGGAACCAACCCACCACCGGCAAAAAACACCATCAACGGCATTACCGTGGACATTACTCCCAATTGTGGCACATTGAATGATAAGTTGACTGTACATGCCAGCGGGCTCTGGCCAGATACCCAAACGCTGCTTCAATGGGGAACACCCATTGGCGACCGCCTGCCCCTGGGAGAAGGATACTCAACTCCTCTTTATGCAACAAGTGATCCTAATGGCAACCTGGATATTGAGATCCATATTTCGCCCAACTCACTCAATGCGGCTCCCAATCGGACTTTGCCACTGGAGCATCGGGTCTATTTGACCCAAGCCAAGATCCTGCCGGGAATCAAACTTTCGCAGAATGGTTCCTATATCGTGATCGGCATCTATCAGACACTCTTTTTAGGGTTAATGGCCACAACTTTAGGGGCTTTGGGTGCCATCCCAATCAGTTTCCTGGCAGCGCGCAACCTGATGGGCGGAAACCCCATTACGCTCTTCATATACTTTGTCGTTCGAACAATTCTCAATATCATCCGGTCCATCGAACCCTTGATCATAGCCATTATCTTTGTTGTTATTGTCGGCCTGGGGCCATTTGCAGGAGCGATCGCGATCACTCTCCATACTATCGCGGCGCTCGGAAAACTATACTCTGAGGTGATCGAAGGGATCGATCCAGGCCCACAGGAAGCCATCCGAGCGACGGGCGGAACGTGGTTGCAAATGGTTCGCTATGCCGTAATTCCACAGATAGTGTCACCCTTCACTTCATTTACAATCTTTCGCCTGGACATCAATGTCCGTACTTCCACCATTATTGGCTTTGTGGGCGGCGGCGGGATCGGGTTCTATCTTTATCAGTGGATCATTAAGGGAGATCTACGGGCAGTGAGTTCTTCCTTTATCGCCATTGCCATCATTGTCATCCTGCTCGATTATGTAAGCGCCAAGATCAGGGCGAGGTTGGTGTAGTATGAATTGGCGCGATTATGGTGTTCGCAGATGGTTTGTCACCGGTTTCCTGGTCTTCCTTGCAATTGCGGCTTATGTGTTGGGCTACCGGGTCACTGAAATCAACCCGGTCAAGCTCCTGACCTCATTATCGAAAAGCCAGAAAATATTAACTGCCCTCATCCATCCGGATGTGGTCACACGCGAGACCACGAAGACAACACTCGATATAATCTTTCCAATCCCATGCGGCTCTGCAGCCCCCGCCAAGATACCAAATTCGGGGCCACGGATCGTCCCAAGTGTAGCCTGCGCCAATCCTAAGGATACCATTACCCTGCAGGGCTTCAACATGGCTCCGAATAATGACGTAAAACTTTCCTGGCTCCTGCCAAGCGGCAATACTTTCTTTTCAGATTTGGTGACAACGGATGCAAGTGGGAGTTTTACTACCAAGGTCGAATTACGCCCGATTACCGCCTCAGTGGAGGGGGTTCCCAGCCATTTGCAGGCGGAGACGGCTGTTCCATACGGTAAGGTTATACCCAGCCAGGCCTTGAAAGACGTAATAAACAATATAATCGTGACCATCTTCATGGCCCTTTTGGCTACGACGGCAGGGACAATCATCGCAGTGCCGGTCAGTTTCCTGGCGGCCCGCAATCTCATGGGAAGAAAATGGCTTGGATCTACAGTCTATAATTTTGTCCGGGGGAGTTTAAACCTAATCCGATCCTTCGACTCCCTGGTATTGGCAATGATATTCGGTTTATGGGTCGGATTCGGAGCCTTCGCCGGCGTTATGGCCCTGATAGTTGTGACCATTGCCTCCCTGGGCAAGCTGTTCTCCGAGGCAGTTGAGAACATTGAGGCCGGGCCTTTAGAGGCAGTCACATCCACAGGGGCAAACTCGTTGGAGGTAATCCGGTTTGCCGTCATTCCTCAGATCATACCGGATTTCATTTCATATATTATTTACCATTGGGATATTAACGTACGTATCAGCACGATCCTCGGATTTGTAGGTGGAGGCGGGATTGGCTTCTACCTCAGCCAACGGATAAACGTGTTGGAGTACCAGAAGGCCGGTACAGCCATCTGGGCTATCGTTCTAGTCGTGTGGGCGATGGACTTTCTCAGCGCTGAAATCCGCAAGCGATATACATAGGATTAAAAAAGACAGCGGGACTTACAACCCGAATACCTGGAAATTGCAGATAATTCTAGGGGCGACCGGATGTGGTCGCTCCTAGAATTATGTGTACAAGTCAGTGGTACAATCCCGCCAATGTCTAAACTTTTCAAACGCATATTAAAGACGATGAGCTGGATTATTTTTATACTACTTGTTGGAGGACGCTTTTACTCCTCATTTCCCGACTTATCACCGGTCTGGCATCGCGAGGGAAAATATATCCGGCTGCCGAGGTTCCGGTCCAACGGGTCGCCATTGTTTTTGGGGCGGGCTTGTGGCGAAACGGCAGTCCCACGCCGGTGCTGGTCGACCGGGTCACTACGGCGGCGAACCTGTATTTTGCCGGGAAAGTGGAAAAACTGCTCTTCAGCGGCGATAACCGTTTTGTCAATTATAACGAGCCGGAAGCCATGCGCCAACTGGCGCTTTCCCTGGGTGTCCCCTCGGATGCGATTGTACGTGACTACGCAGGGCGGCGGACGTACGACACCTGTTACCGGGCCAAAGCTATTTTCCGGGTAGAGGAGGCCATCCTGGTAACCCAGGCGTTCCACATGCCGCGAGCCCTGTACCTCTGTAATCACCTGGGGGTGAAATCGACCGGCGTCACCTCGGATCTGCAGACGTTCCGGAAATCAACCGTGCTATACTGGGAGATGCGCGAACTCCTGGCAACAGCGGCGGCGTTATGGGACATCCATATTGCCCATCCCGTTCCCGTGTTAGGTAACCAGGAACCGATCTTTCCGTGAGAGGCATTATGAACCGCGACGAAGCCCTTGCCATAGTCCATGAATATGTAAAAAATGAAAACCTGGTCAAGCACATGCTCTCAGTGGAAGCCGCCATGCGCTTCTATGCCGAGAAGTTTAACGAGGATACAGAAAAATGGGCCGTGACCGGCCTTCTCCACGATTTCGATTGGGAAATCCACCCAACCCTGGCGGAACATCCGCTGGCGGGCGCACCGATTTTGCAGGAAAGGGGCGTACCAGAGGACGTGATCCGGGCAGTCCTGAGTTCATGCGGACCACAGTGGTATCCCCCGCCAGAGCCGCATGGAGAAGGCCCTGTATGCCTGCGATGAGGTGACCGGGTTGATCACCGCGGTTGCGTTGGTGCGGCCATCCCGGTCCTTGCTGGACCTGGAGGCGAGCTCAGTAAAAAAGAAGTGGAAAGACAAGACTTTCGCGGCCGGCGCCAACCGGTCCGAGATCGAGAGCGCAGCGGCAGAGTTCGGGATGGAACTGTGGGAACATGTGGCCAACGTCATCCTGGCGATGCGGCGGATTGCTCCGGAATTGGGATTAGTAGGCAATATCGCCTGAAAATTCCTGAACATGAATATCGGGAGGCGGCAATGACTTTTCAGGGCAAAGGCTTCTTCATCAATAATCCATCAGAATGTGAAGGGGGAGATCCGGCTGGGATCGCAACGACCGCCAGGGCAGCCGGTCTAAGCCAGGTTTTCGTCAAAATCGCCGAAGAAAATCAGCCTCTCGGAATAGGAAGTACGGGGGCGATCGGCCCCATCATCCAGACGTTGAAGGCAGCGGGGATTTCCGTGTGGGGGTGGCACCACGTCAGAGGCAAAGATCCGACCGGCGAGGCGAAGGTGGCCATCGACCGTGTGCGTGCCCTGGACCTGGCGGGTTATGTGATCAATGCCGAATTGGAATATGAACAGCCGGGTCGCGAAACAGCTGCCCACCAATTTGTCTCCAGCTTGTGCAACTCCCTGACCGTCCCGATTGGCCTGTGCTCTTACCATTTTCCAAACTTCCATCCGGATTTTCCCTGGTCGGCTTTCCTGGAGGGCTGCGTATACCATATGCCCAAAGTATTCTGGGAACATGCCCATAATGCGGGTGACCAATTGCGAGAGTCCAAGCGCCAATGCGATGCCCTGCCGAATGCCCGCCAGTTTATCCCCATAGGCGCCGCCTATCGGACGACCGGTTGGGCGCCTCTCCCGGACGATATTTCCGATTTTATCGAAACGGCCGGCTGCCTCGATATCCCGGCGGTCAACTTCTTTCAATGGGACCATTGCAGGAAATATTTGCCGGTAGATTGGGAGGTGGTTGCCAATTTCTCCTGGACAATTGCCTCTTCGCAGCCTTCAGAACCCGAGCAAGAGTCAATCTCCACGGATTTCATGGCGGCGCTGAACAGCCGGACGGCAGCACAAGTGGCAGCGTTATATGATCCTGAGGCCGTCCGCACCTGGGCGGATTTCACTGTCAGGGGAGCGATCAATATTCAGAATGCATACCATGCCCTATTCCAAAAAATGCCGGCAGGGATGGTATTCACCCTCGCTCAAGCCCAGGCTGAGAATGATATCCACATCCTTACGTGGAAAGCGGGTTCCCTTACAGGCGAGACCACCCTGGTACTGAAGAACGGGAAAATTGTTGAGGATCACACCTTTATCGCCTCTTGATTGAACGGCAAGACTGATCGTTTGTGGAGGGCTTATGGTGGAACATGCAGCGGTCCAGCCGATGGAGGCAGCACATAAAAGCCATGGACGGCAACTGCACGGCCTGCGGCTGTGGCTGGCACGCGGGGCTTATGGATTCTTGTTTTTACTGGTCCTGACCTTTTTCATCACCGGGTTCCATTCCTACCTGGATAGTTGGGAAGTAGGAAACATCGGCGCGGGGGTCAGCCAGAATACCAACGGAGATCTGATCCTCTTTGTCCAATCCAATGGAGATGCCGCCACAGCGGGAATCTTGAATGGGGATATTCTGCAGGCGATCAACGGGGTACCGGTCAGCTCGGAGGCTGAGGCCAACCAACTCTTGGTGGGAAAAATTGGCGATCCGCTGACATTGACCGTCCTTAGCCGGCACCAATTCCCGCGACAGGTGGACCTGGTCTATGCCGGCGGTTTCCTGAAATTGCTGGACCAGATGCACTTATCCCTTAAGTTCCTGGTGCTCTATAACATCATCTTCAGCTGCCTGCTGGCGGCGGCGGTAATCCTCTGCAGCCCGTTGGTATTTTTCAGGCGCTCGTCGGATTGGCTGGTCATCCTGGTGGCATTCGCGATGATCGCCTTTGCATCGTTACTGCTGACCCCGGTGGGATACGGCACGGTAAAGCTACACATGTACTTCATGAACGTCCTGATCTACATGATCGGGATCCTAACCATGATCACCGTGTTTTTCCTTTTCCCGACCGGTCATTTTGTCCCCCGCTGGACGAAGTGGGTTTCGATCCTTTTGGTCATACCGGCCATCATCGACTTTATCAATATCCTGACGGTCAATAATTACTTATTGGATTTTATTTTGTGGATACCTTTCATGGTGATAGGCGCAATTGCGCAGATCCATCGCTATAAGCGGGTTTCCTCACCGGTGGAACGACAGCAGACCAAGCGGGTGGTCCTGGGAGCGGTGGCGTGCTTTGCGATCATTGCCATCCTCGACCTGGCGTCCATAATGCTGCCATCCCGACTGACCTATGCCCAATACGTTTTCTTCACTTTGCTGGTCAAAGCGGGATCCACGCTGCCCGTCTTGATCCTGGAATTAAGCTTTGTCCTGGCGATATATCGTTATCGCTTATGGGATACGGACCTGTATATCAACCGGACGGTGGTTTATACGCTGGTAACATTGTTCCTGGTGCTGGTATGGGTCATAACCTCGCAGATATTGAATTACGCCTCGCAGCAACTACTCGACAAGCAAGCGGGCTGGCTGAGCGCCATCTTATCCAGCCTGCAGGTGGCGGTGATCTATAAACCCGTCCGCAACTGGGCCGAAAAATGGGTCAACAAACGGTTCTATAAGGACCGCATCGATTACGAAAAAGCGCTGGTGGAGCTGCAGCCGGCCATGTGGAATTTCCTGACCCCGCTGGACCTGGGACATACACTGGTCACCAAAGTGCCGGCGCTACTGCAAAGCACAAGCTCGGCCCTTTTTATCGAGGAGAGGCTGGGTTTGAAGCTGGCAGAAGCACAGGGGCTGCATCCATCCGAGGCGAATAAATTCCATTTTTCCGAAGAGATCCTGAGGAGGTTGGAAAAAGGGGAGGCTATCCACCTGCCGGAGGGAGAGCCCTTTAAATTATTGGTGCCCCTATGCGTCCCGCGCTTGAAAGTATATGACCTGGTAGGCGTGCTGGCCTTGAGCTCGCGAACCAAAGGAAGGGGATACTCACGGGACCATTTGACGGATCTGACAGCTTTGGGGCGAAGCGCCGGAACGGCTTTGCACATGCTCCAGTTGAATGAGAAGAAGATATCGAAAGGGATGATTTCGAGCAGTGCGAATTGAGAAGCGGTGGTTGCTAACAACAACTGTTATTCCTTTCCCGATGGGCGGGTCTTGGAACGTTCCCAACAAAGGTGGCAGCCTGTACAGTCCCGCTGGAGAACAAGGAATAAAAACCCGTTATATTATGGGTGCCAAAAACATTACCCAGGTTTAGTTAGTGGTTCTAAGGAACAGGTGTTTGCTAGTCAGGAAGGTGCTCATTTTTAACCTCCCCGGGATACCCCTATCGGGCACACGTTATCCCAGGGCTCACGGCAAAACCCTTCCTGGGCTGGATATAAAGAACATCAAATGCCCCGCGAAATTTCGCGGGGCATTTTGCTTTTTATCCAATCATTTTCACTTCCTGGATTTTGGGCGGCTCGCCTTTTTTGAAGAGGGCTTTTTCGCAGACGACTTTTTGGCGGGGGCGGACTTTTTCGGAGCAGCCGGTTTGGCCTTTACGGAGCTTTTCGGGCCGGCGGCGGCTTTTTTGCCAGCGGCAGGTTTTTTATTATTCGTGCCGTTCTTTTTTGGAGTGGGCTTTTTTCCGTTTTCGCCTTTATTCACGACGGCGACAAACCGATCCACCGCCCAGCCTTCGGTCAGGCCGACGACGGCATCCCCGGCTTTCACCTCCACCACGGTATTGCCACGGGAGGCAGAGCGTTTGCGGAGGGGGGCCTCATCCAGGCGGGCCTGTTTGGCAGCCGCCTTGAGCAAATGCAAGGTCACGATGGCATTGGGCTTTCCGATACCCACACCGGCCAACTTGACGCCGCGGGGTAATTCCCAGGCGATGACACCTTTTCCGTAGCGCCCCTGCATGGGGAAGTCCTTGACCTCCACCCGCTTGCCTTTGCCATCCGAGCTGACCAGGAAGATATCACCGGCTTGAGGTAGAACCTGCATGCCAATGACCTCGTCCCCCACACCCAGCTTGAGGGCATTGACGCCCGCGGCCGCCAAACCCATGGGGCGGACATCTTCCTCCGTAAAGCGGATGGCCATCCCGAGGGCGGTGGTCAACAGGATCTCTTTTTTGCCGTCCGTCAGGGCGACCCAGCCGAGCCGGTCACCTTCATTCACGTTTGCCAACCGGAAAGTTTGAGCGGAGGGGCCAGGCAAGTCGGCGACGGCAGACTTCTTGACCATGCCTCCGCAAGTAGCGGTTAATAGATAGGCATCGGCCAAATCAGATCTTCTGGGCGGCAGGCTGAAGGCAGCCACAGGCATCTCATCGGCCTGAAGGGGGGAGATCTTGTTGAAAGGTATACCGTCTGCCAGCTTTTCGGCTTCGGGCAAAGTATGGACGGCAACTGCGGAAGCAGTCCCCCGCTCGGACACCATATAGAGGGTATCAGTGGAATTAGCCTTGACCAGCAGCTTGGGCGCCTCCGAACCGGAGAGACGGGGCGGCTTGTCATCATTGGTGCGAGACACCATTCCGTCGGGGGTCATGCCGATCCAGACGACCTGCTCCTGAACCAATTGGGCAGCGGTTAATGGAGCCTTGTGCTTGCGGTTGCGCAGGCTGACGATCTGGGTACGCCTCTTATCGCCGAAAGCAGCCTTAACTCCCTGAAGCTCAGTGGCGGCCACTTCCCGCATCCGCTTGGGGGATTTGAGGAGAGTTTCAAGATCCTTGATCAAGGCCAGAGTCTCTTTATATTCGGTCTCGATCTTCTTGCGCTCCAGGGCAGCCAGGCGGCGCAACTGCATCTCCAGGATCGCGTTCGCCTGGAGTTCCGAAAGCTTATACCGCTTCATTAGCCGGGACCGGGCTGCATCCACATCGGGCGAACTCCGGATCAGGGAAATGATCTCATCCAGATGACGGAGGGCAATCATCAACCCTTCGAGGATATGCGCCCGGGCTTTGGCCTTCTCAAGATCGAATAGGGCCCGGCGCTTGATCACGAGCAGGCGGTGATCCAGGTAAACCCGCAAGGCTTGTTTCAGGTTAAGCAGACGAGGCTCATTATCGACCAGGGCGAGAAGGTTGATACTGAAGGTTGACTGCATGGGGGTCCGTTTGTAGAGGGCGGCCAGCACTTTCTCAGGTTCAACATTCTTGGTCAGCTCGATGACTATACGCAAACCCTGCCGGTCAGATTCATCTCGCAGATCGGTGATGCCTTCGAGGACATTGTCGCGGACAAGCTCGGCGATCCGCTCAATCAGGCTGGATTTATTGACCTGATAAGGCAGCTCGGTAACGATGATCCGATTCTTGCCCCGCTCCATCTCTTCGACATGAGCCCGAGCTTGAATGGTGACGCGGCCGCGGCCCTTTCCATAGGCGGCCTCAATGCCCTCCTCCCCTTTCTGCTCGATAATGATGCCGCCGGTCGGGAAATCCGGACCTTCGACGAATTCCATCAGGTCATCCACGTTGACATCATCCAGCTTATCCCACTTCTGGAGCATATAGACAAGCGCGTCGATCACCTCAGCCAGGTTGTGAGGGGGAATATTGGTGGCCATGCCCACGGCAATACCCGTGGCGCCGTTCACCAGCAGGTTGGGCAAGGCAGAAGGTAAAACGGTGGGCTCTTTGAGGGTGCCATCGAAGTTCTCGGTGAAGTCCACCGTGTCTTTGGCAATATCCGCCAAAAGGTCGAGAGCCGGCGGGGCCAGGCGCGCCTCGGTATACCGCATAGCCGCCGGCGGATCCCCGTCCACCGAACCGAAGTTTCCCTGTCCATCAACCAAGATGGTCCGCATGGAAAAATCCTGGGCCATGCGCGCCATCAAATCGTAGACGGATTGGTCCCCATGAGGATGGTACTTGCCCAATACTTCGCCGACGATACGAGCGGACTTCCGGTAGGGACTATCGGCGCGGATGCCCATGTCGAACATGGCATAAAGGATGCGGCGTTGAACAGGCTTTAATCCATCCCGGGCATCGGGCAAGGCCCGAGAAACGATGACCGACATGGCGTAGTCAAGGTAGGCTGCCTGCATTTCGCGATCAATATCGATCTTTCTTACCAGACCTAATTCCATAAAAACTCCTGAACCATTTTTTATTGAGATGAAATTCGGTGTAAAGAACGTTATTTACCGATTGGGGACCCCGGATTCTCTTCGCATTTATGTTCTATCTTAAAGGGAAAAAGAGTTGGCGTCAAGTGATGAGAGCGGAGGATGATTTGGCCCATAACACATTCTAGGGGGTGAAGGTTATCGTCTTGGAGACGCAGGTCCCACTCTGTCCATCAGAGGAACACAACTGGATGGTCGCCTTAAAATCATGACCGGAAGGGTTGGTAGCGAAAGTGTTCGAGGTGGTAATCCCCACCTCGCCGGGCGCCAGGTTGCTGTCATTCGCAACCAGGGTGCAGCCGTCATAATTGCTGAAATTATTCCGGCTTACGGTTGTGGTCACATTGGTAGTCATGTCGGTGGCATTAACCTGGTTGGATTCCCAGGTCAGGGAGCTATTATTTACGATCTTGAACTTCACCGAGAACACGCCACTGCAGGAGATGAAACTATCATAAGCGAGAATGAAATCGATCGTTAACGTCGGTGTGGGTTGAGGAGTAAAAACGGGAACAGGGTTTACAATGCCCGTTACCGTGGCTGAATTCCTCCAGATCCAGCAAATCACAGCCGGATTGGAAGGAAGCCGGATGACCCAATGGCCTCGATCCGCATCCTGCCCGACGATTTCAGCGGTTTCGCCAGCCTTGACCAGTCCGAGGATTTCATACGCCACGGCTGGGCCGCTGCGGCAATTGGTATCGGCTCCTGCGGTGAGGCGGGGAAAATTAGGAGTGGTTGTCAATGTACCTGTAACCGAGGGCGACAGGCTCGGCGTAAATGTAGAGGTGAAGGTAAATTCAGGGGTACTCGTGACCAGGGCTGTGAGGGTGGAGGCGACGCTTAGGGCAATGTCGGTTTGTTCGGCCACGGCGGAGGCAGTCATTCCGGCAATCTCAGTCTGGGCGGAGAGGGTCTGCGAAACGATACCGGCGACCTGGGTCTGGACCACGGCAGTCTCCTGTACGGGATCCTGGGAAGAAGGACCAGTCGGGAGAACCGGAGAGCAAGCCGAGAGAACCATGAGAATGGCGATGAGTAGGCAGGCAAAGGCTTTATTTGGAAACATTAGGACTCCTGCTGTTGGTGAAGATAATCACTATCATAATACATTGGAAGTGAAAGTTTATCAATGGCTGGGGGAGAAGAGAGTCAAAGGTCGAACGTCGAAAGTCATTTACACGGTCTCAAATTGGAGGGACAAGCTAGATGAATAAAAGTCACTTAATATATCTCTTTCGCGGAACGAATAAACGGCACACATAAGGTGGAAACAGGGGTTCGGGAAAGGGAATGTTATCCGGTAGGGAAGAAAAGCGTCCATGCCTTCATTATAGAACTAATGTTTCATTTGTCAAATTAATTTAGGGGGATGGATTAAATAAAATCGGGACGGTCAAATGACCGTCCCGATTGATCTTGATTTTGCTGCTAATCTGCAGAGGAGCTTTCCTGGATCTCGGTCCATTGAGAAGAACCGGCCTGTTTGAGCGCCTCTTCGGTCACGGCAAAACGTCCATGGACGAAACCGGTCCCGGCAGGGATCAGCTTGCCGATGATGACGTTTTCCTTCAAACCATAGAGCGGATCGGTGGTCCCGCCGATGGCGGCGCCTGCCAACACCTTGATGGTGTGCTGGAAGGAGGAGGCTGAGAGGAAGGAATCTGTGCTTAGTGAAGCCTTGGTGACACCCAACAGCAATTCATGGAACTTCGCAGGGGTCTTGCCTTCGGCCAGCAGTTGCTCATTCACCTTCTGGATCTCGAGCCGTTCGACGGCATCGCCCGGCAGGTAACTGGTCTCACCGGGGCGGGTAACCTGGACCTTGCTCATCATCTTGCGGATGATGACTTCAAAGTGCTTATCATGGATGTTCTGCCCTTGAGAGCGATACACCTTCTGGATCTCGTTCAAGAGATACATCTGGCAAGCCTCACGGCCCTGAACACGAAGGACACGATGAGGATTCAATGAACCTTCCGTCAAGGGTTGGCCTTCATCCACATGGTCGCCTTCCTTGACCAGCAGACGGAGAGTGGTCGGGATTTCATGCTCGACCTCGTCCCGCTGTTCGTGGGAGACATAGACAGTGCGTTTCTCGAGGCGGACCCTACCACCGTGCTCTGCCGCGATAGCGGCATCTTCCATGGTAGCAATCACATCGCCGGCTTTGATCTCGTCTTCTTCCTTTACCAGGATCTTCCAATTGGCGGGCACGTCGAACTCGTCATGGATCATTTCACTGTTTTCGACACGAACCAGGCGCATGTCGGCATATTTATCCGACTGGATAATGCGGACGGTGCCCTTGATCTCGGCAACAACGGCTTCGCCTTTCGGCATCTTGCGGGTTTCGAAAAGCTCTTCCACACGGGGGAGACCAGTGGTGATATCACCACCAGCCGCAACACCACCGGTATGGAACGTTCGCAGGGTCAACTGGGTACCAGGCTCGCCGATGGATTGAGCCGCCACGATACCGACAGCGGAGCCCATTTCCACCATGGTGCCACGGGCCATATCGATGCCATAGCATTTTGCACAAATGCCGTGAGTCAATTTGCAGGTCAGCGCCGAGCGTACTTTTACTTCTTCGACGCCGGAGGCTGCGACCTTGCGGGAGAGGTCGTGATCGAGCATGTCATCCGGTTCGGCAAGGACTTCACCGGTCTTCGGATCGAGCACCCGGTCGGCCACCAGGCGGCCGTATAGACGTGACATCATGGATTGTCCGGCCACATCGTCTTTCCGGCGGATCATAATACCGTCGTGAGTGCCGCAATCGTGCTCGTTGATGATGATATCCTGGGCAATATCCACCAGGCGGCGGGTCAGGTAACCGGCATCTGCCGTACGGAGGGCCGTATCGGCCAAACCTTTGCGGGCGCCGTGGGTGGAGATAAAGTATTCCTGAGCCGTCAGACCTTCGCGGAAGTTCGAGCGAATAGGCATTGGGATGATACGCCCAGACGGGTCGGCCATGAGGCCACGCATACCGGCCAGCTGTGAAATGGGGCCGAAGCCACCTTTCGTCGCGCCGGAGTTAGCCATTGTAGCCAGGTTGCCATCTGGATCCAGATAAGCCTTAACGGCCTTGGCCACATCATTGGTAGTCTCCTGCCAGGTCTGGATGATGCGTTCGTTTTGTTCCTGTTCGGTCAGCAGACCGCGGCGGAAATCACGCTGGACCAGTTCCACTTCCTTAAGAGCCTGGTCGATGATCTCAGTCTTTTCCGGCGGAATGGTGATATCACTGACCGCGATGGTTGTACCGGAGCGCATGGCATATTCAAACCCGATCCGCTTGATGGCATCGGCCGTTTCAGTGGTGACATCCTGTCCATAGAGTTCATATACTTCTGCGATCAGGTCTTTCACGCCACCTTTTTCCAACTGGCGGTTGACGAACTGAACCTTCTCGGGCAGGATCCGGTTAAACAGGACCCGTCCCACGGTAGTATCAAGCAAGCGATATTCAGCTTCTGGCAGGCGGTTGTTATGGTCGTCATACCAGGTAGTCATACGGACTTTGATCTGGCTGTGAATATCGACCTGACCCAACTGGTAACACAGGTCGACTTCGTCCATATCCGCGAAGGCACGTCCATCGCCCTTGTGGGTTTTGGCGTTCATCATGGTCATGTAGAAAACACCCAGGACCATATCTTTCGAAGGGGCGATGATCGGTTCACCGTCGGCCGGCTTCAACAGGTTCTTGGAAGACAGCATCAACCGGCGGGCTTCCTGGACGGCCTTATCAGAGAGAGGCACGTGCACAGCCATCTGGTCACCGTCGAAGTCGGCGTTGAAGGCCGTACAAACCAATGGGTGCAGCTGAATGGCCGAGCCTTCGATCAGGACCGGCTCAAAAGCCTGGATACCCAAGCGGTGCAGGGTAGGCGCACGGTTCAACAGCACCGGACGGTCTTTAATGACTTCTTCGAGGGCCTCATAGACCTCGGGTCGGTTCCGTTCGATGAAGCGGCGAGCGCCCTTGACGTTGGCGGCATAGTTATGAGTGACCAGCCGTGAAATTACAAACGGGCGGAAGAGCTCGAGAGCCATGGCTTTCGGCAGACCGCACTGATACAGTTTCAACTGAGGACCTACCACGATCACAGAACGACCGGAATAGTCCACGCGCTTGCCCAGCAGGTTGCGGCGGAAGCGACCTTTCTTACCCTTAAGCATATCGCTCAAAGAACGCAATTCACGCCGGCCACGACGGGAAAGAGCCTTGCCACGTTGAGAATTGTCGATCAGGGAGTCGACCGCCTCTTGCAACATACGCTTTTCGTTGCGAACGATAACATCCGGAGCGCCAAGCTCCAGCAATCTCTTCAAGCGGTTGTTGCGGTTGATGACACGGCGGTAGAGGTCGTTGAGGTCGGAGGTGGCAAAGCGGCCACCATCCAACTGCACCATCGGGCGAAGGTCGGGCGGGATGACCGGCAGGACTGTCAGGATCATCCACTCAGGCCGGTTATTGGAACGCCGGAAGGCTTCCACGACCTTGAGGCGGGAAGTGGCCTTCTTGCGTTTCTGCTTTGACTTGGTGGTCTTGACCTCTTTCCAGAGATCTTCAGAAAGCCGATCCAGGTCAAGGCGGCGGAGGATATCATAAAAGGCTTCGGCGCCCATATCGGCACGGAAGACCTGGCCCCAGCGCTGCTTTAGCTCACGGTAGCGGATCTCACCGAGGAAGGTGAAGGGGCGCAGCTCCAACAGCTCGTCACGCTGACGGGCATTGGCGTCATGGCTGGTGGTGGTTTGGTCTTCCAGCTTGGACCGCAAAGCGGTCATCTGCTCATCGGCTTCCGCCTTGAATTTGGCGGATTCCATTTTGACCACTTCCAGTTGGTGGCTTTTCTCATCTTTCAGTTCATTCTCGATGTCTTCCAGCCGTTCCTGGACAACTTTCTGCACCTTGGTCAAATGGGCAGCCCCAACCTTCACACCTTTATCGGCGATAAGCGTGCCGCTGTTGGTAAAGGTCACGGCCTCAGCCAATTGCTGGCCTTTGCTTTCCTGCAGGAAACCTTCCAGCCGCTGACCTTCCTGGATGATGGGCTCCAGCTTGGTTGCGATCTTTTCGTCATACTCACGTTCCAGCTCGGTCTCTTTCTGCTTGAGTTCGGCGATCTTTTTATCGCGGGAAGTTTTGATCTCGGCAATCTTGGAATTGATGACAGCGGCCTGCTCGCGTTCGGAGACTGAGATTTCATCTTCCAGTCGCTTGAGGGCTTTCTGACGGGCATCTTCATCGACATAACTAACGATATATTGGGCGAAATAAAGGACCCGGTCCAAATTACGGCGGGAGATATCCAGCAGCATGCCCAAATAGGATGGGATCCGGCGGGTATACCAAATATGAGCTACCGGTGTAGCCAGGCCTATATGACCCATTCGCTCCCGGCGAACCGAAGAGCGGGTTACTTCCACACCGCATTTATCACAGGTAATCCCTTTATAACGAGGGTTTTTATATTTCCCACAATAGCATTGCCAGTCTCGCGTCGGGACCAAAAATCGCCTCGCAAAATAACCCGTCCTTCTCAGGGCGTAAACGGCGATAGTTGATGGTCTCTGGCTTGAGGACTTCGCCGTATGACCATGAAAGAATGGTCTCCGGTGAAGCAAGACTGATCCGTAACGAAATTAATCCCTTGGTTTCCACTAGGCAGTCTCCTATCGTTCAACTCAGTAATAAATCAGAATGTCCATGGCTCACCTCTGCCGACGCCAGAGACACGCAAAAGCAAGCGCTTCGAAGCTTTGGCTTCAAGCGCTCGCTGTGGTTGTTAGGATTTTATTATCTCTCAACTGCCCGAATTATACGAGTTTGGTCATAATAAGTCAAGAGGTGTCTCTCTACGAGCAGGAGGCTTTCATTTAATAAACAAACAAGTATTTTATTTTGCCTTGATCCACGCCAAAAAGGCTCACCTATTACCCTAAATAACCCTACTTTGCCTCCCAATAGGCCACAGGCAGGTATCTGGAAGCATTTTCTCCCTGCAGAACTCTAATCAAAATTTAATAATTGGAGTATGTCTTTCCGGGCGGCTTCGAAGATTTCGTTCATGACTTCCTGAGGAACCTGATAGGCACCTCCGAAAGAACCATCTCCATAGACTTCGCGGGTTTTCTCGGCATTCATCACATCGGAGGGGACATGAGGCGGAGTCTTCTCCTGTTGCGGCAAATCCGCGACAATGGTAAAAGGGAAGGCTTCCAGCCAATTGGCATGAGAGGGTTTGAACCCGTGCCGGAGGGCAATTTCTTCAAGAGTGTGGGTCATCCACCAGGCATACCACTGGAATTTAAGATCGCTCAGATCATTGGCAAGCTCGACCAGCCGCTGTTTGACGCCATTGTTACCCCCATGCCCGTTCAGAACCAGGAACCGGCGGAAACCCTGCCGGTAAGCCGAGCGGACCACATCCTCGACTGAATCCATCAAAGTCGAAAGGCGCAGGCTTAGTGTGCCCGGGTAAGAGATGAAATAAGGGCTGGCGCCAAAATTGAGAGGCGGGGCCACGAGCACGCCGGTATCCTTGGAGACCGCGTCGGCAAGGGCGAGGGGGATCTTCACGTCGGAAAGCAAGGAAAGGTAACCGTGCTGTTCACAGGCGCCGACGACCAGGATCAGCCGGTCATCGTGTTTGAGGTATCCTTCCACATCCATCCAGTTCAGGTCTTCGATACGCATAGGGTCTCCATTCGTTATGTTGTTTGCAAGGAAATAATCTCTTGGCTGACTTTAAGGATTGCTCACCTACACTGCACTCACTGCGTTCGTTGCAGTGCGGTGCAAGTGTCGCAAGAACGGCTCGCACTGACAGCCCCCAGATTATAAGGCCTTATAATTGGTCACATGCCTCCCCGTTTGACCGCTCCCATCCCAAGGCCTTTTCTGGATCGAATGGCGAACTTGCTCGGCGATGAATATCCCGCCTTTGCAGCGGCATTGGAGTCGGCACCGGCCAATGGGCTGCGGGTCAATACTCTGAAAGTGCCGGTTGAGGAATTCCAGCACATTTCTCCTTCGCCTGTGGGTGAACCGGTCCCCTGGTGCGATTCTGCCTTTATTCTGCCGGATTCCGATTTCTCCTTCGGCAGGCATCCTTATCACCTGGCGGGACTGTATTACCTGCAGGACCCATCGGCAATGGCCCCGGCACAGCTACTGGCGCCACAACCGGGCGAGCGTGTCCTGGACCTGGCGGCTGCGCCGGGCGGGAAGGCAACCCAGATGGCCGCACTCATGCAGGGAGAGGGCCTGCTGGTGGCAAATGAGATCAAGGATAAACGCCTGGGTCACCTGGCCTTCAATATGGAACGCTGGGGCGCAGGCAACGTGGTGGTGACCAATGAGAACCCGGAAAATTTAGCCGACCATTTTGGGCCGTTCTTCGACCGGGTGCTGGTGGACGCGCCCTGCTCGGGGGAAGGAATGTTCCGGAAGGATATGGGCGCCACGGCTGGACTGGTCCCTCGAAATGGTGGAAGGCTGCTCCATCCGCCAGCGGAACATCCTGCGGGTGGCGGCCAAACTGGTCCGTCCGGGGGGATACCTGCTTTATTCCACCTGTACCTTCGCGCCTGAAGAAGATGAAGGGGCGTAAAGTGATCAACGGACTTATAAACGGACAAACGGATAAAAACGGATCGAGCGAATTTGAAGTGGTGGAGCTGCCGCTTTTTGAGGGGTTTATGCGGGGGAAACCGGAATGGATGGGGAACGAGATTTCCCATCGAAGGGATTGGAGGGGGCGGTCCGGCTCTTCCCCACCGGATCAAAGGGGATGGACACTTTATTTGCCTGCTCCAACGGAGAAACGAAACATTGGAGTCGTTTGAGCCCGGAAGGAGGAAGAGGCGAAGAGCAACCAGAGCCGCATCCCACCTTGGGATTCCTCTCCGACCCAGATACGCTTTTGGAAGGAATTCGCAAGCGAAGTTCTGAAAGTCGACCTGCCGCCAGAACGGTTCAGGCTGCGGGGCGAGCGATTGTACCTAATTCCGAAAGGAATGCCGGAGATGGGAGCCCTGCGAGTGGTGCATGCGGGAGTGTGGCTGGGAACCTTCAAGAAAGACCGGCTCGAGCCGGCTCATCCGCTGGCGCTGTACCTGCGGGCCGACCAGGCGCAGAACGTATTGGACCTGCCGGTGGACCCGGTAGGGCGGACAAACGCACCTCAGCGGTACCTGGGGGGTGAAACCATCCCTTCCGAAGGCCCTGCCGGTTGGATACTCATCACCGCCAATGGTTGGCCGCTTGGTTGGGGCAAACGCGTCCAGGGCGTGATGAAGAACCATTATCCGCGTGGCTGGCAAACATATTCCTGATATGACCATCAAAATCCGCTTTACCGAAAGTGACTGGGAACGAATAGAACAGGATTGGGGCGCCTGGTGGGCGGGTGAATTGGAGCGGCCTCTGCTCACCCTGGAAGTGACCGAACCCGATCCCCGCCAGGATTGGAGCCACCTGACCAAATGGGGACTGGAGACTTCCGCGGAAGAAGTGCTGGAGAACGCCGGCCGCATCCTGGAAGCCACCCATTGGATGGGAGACGCATATCCCAAATGGTGGGTCAATTATGGGCCCGGCACCATGGCAGCCTTCCTGGGCTCGGAAGTGAGCTATACGCCGGATACCACCTGGTTTTGGCCGCTCAAGGGAGTGGGGATCCTGGCAGAAATCCAGCCAGTGTACGATCCGGCCAATCGTTGGTGGCAGCGGGTGCTGGAGATAACCCGAACGGCCGTGGAAGAGTGGGGAGAGCAGGTATTGGTGAGTATGACGGATATCGGCGGCAACCTGGATATCCTGGCAAGTTTACGGGGTTCCCAGAAATTGTTGTACGACCTGACCGACCAGCCTGAAGAAGTGGACCGGCTGACCCGCCAGATCACTTCCTTGTGGCTGCGTTATTATGACGAACTCTACGCATGACGGCAGCCACCGGACGAGGAAACGCATGTTGGGGACCGGTATGGTCACCCGGCAAAGGCTACATGCTGCAATGCGACTTTTCCTACATGATCTCTCCACGCATGTTCCGGCGTTTCGTAATGCCCGACCTGGAAGCTTGCTGCGCTCACCTGGACTATGCGTTCTACCACATGGACGGCAAAGGTGAGTTGGCGCACCTGGACCAACTTTTCTCGTTGGAAAGATTGCGGGGGATCCAATGGCAGCCGGGGGATGGGCAGCCGATGGCGGAGGCCTGGCCGGAAGTGCTTGAAGCGCATCCGCCAGGGAGGAAAGCTGGTGCAGGTTTTTGTGACCACGGAGGGCGCATTGGATATAAAGAAGGAACTGGGTGGAAAGGGGTTCCTGCTCCATATTGTCAATGAGCAATTGACGCCGGAGGAAGGGGAAGCTTTTATGCGGGCGTTCGAGGCGGCATAAATACCCATTTGGGGAATGGGCAGGGAGGAGGAAGGCTTCTATAATCGGCAAAAACATTATTTTTCATACTTTCATACCGGACAGAGCCGGTAGAGGAGCCAAACCAATGACCTCGACCATCCGCCTTGCCAATAAAAAAGACGCCGAACAGATCCAGGCGATCTATAGTCCCATCGTCAGCCAGACGGCCATTTCCTTCGAACTGGAACCGCCAGGAGTTGCAGAGATGCGCAAACGCATTTCAACGACCATGACGACCTTTCCCTGGCTTGTTTGCGAACAGAAAGGAAAAATATTGGGGTACGTCTATGCCCGCATGTTCCGCGACCCGACCGGCTTACCAATGGTCCGTGGAAACATCCGTATATGTCCACGAGGAGCTGCGGCGTTCGGGGATCGGGCGGGCATTATATACATCGCTGCTGAAGGTGTTGGCCCTGCAGGGATTCTACAATGCTTATGCCGGGATTACGCTGCCCAACCTGCCGAGCCAGGGTCTGCATGAGGCGCTCGGGTTCAGGCCCGTCGGGATATTCAGGGAGGCAGGATATAAAATGGATGCCTGGCATGACGTGGGCTGGTGGCAGTTAAGCCTGCAGACCAAGGCCGGCGCATCCCAAACCGCCCATGGACATAAAAACCGTCCAGAAGGCGGCCGGATGGGAAGCGGCTTTATCGGCGGGGGAACACCTGATAACGGCCTAAGCGGCGGTTTTCTTCTTGGCCCAACCCAGGCTGACGCGGACCGCGTTCGGGCTCGATTTTCAATATTTCCAAATCGATAATATCGCCTACTTTGAGAACCGATCCGAAGGGGATTTGGGAGCGGTGGAGCAGTCCATCCTGTTTGACGCCGATATCCACGAAAGCGCCGAAATCGACGACATTGCGGACGGTGCCCTGGAGGGCCATGCCGACTCTGCAAGTCTTCCATCTTGAGGACATCCGAGCGCAGAATCGGCGCGGGAGTATCGCTGCGGGGGTCCCGGCCGGGGCGGAGGAGCTGTTCGAGGATATCCTTGAGAGTGGGTGAGACCGCATTTTAGTTCGGCTGCCAATTTCTCGGCCGGCTGTCTTTTTCAGAAGGGTCTCCAGGGCGGCCTTCCTTCTCGGCCAAAGAGGCGGAAGCGGAAATAGCGGCCCTTTCCAAAACAGCTTCTGCGATCGAATATGACTCGGGGTGGATGGCGGATGCATCCAGAGGATCGACGCCACCACTGATGCGCATGAATCCGGCGGATTGCTCATAAGCCTTAGGTCCCAGCCCGGATACTTTCCGAAACTCCTTCACTCTTCCTGAAGGCCCCATTGGCATCCCGGTATGTACACGATATTGACTGCCAGTTTTGGACCGATGCCGGCCACATGGGTCAGGAGGGCGCTGGAAGCCGTATTGACATCCACGCCGACCCGGTTGACCACACTTTCCACCACCCCATCGAGGCTGTGAGTGAGGGCGTTCTGGTCCACATCGTGCTGGTAGAGACCGACGCCGATGGATTTGGGGTCGATCTTGACCAACTCTGCCAGCGGGATCCTGGGCCCGGCGGGCAATCGAGACCGCCCCGCGGATGGACACATCCAACTGGGGGAATTCCTGGCGGGCGAGGGCGACTGGCGGAATAGACGGAGGCGCCGGCTTCGTTGACGATCAGATACTTCGTCATGGAGGCCCAGCGCTCGAGTCAACTCGGCCACCAATTTTTCGGTCTCGCGGGAAGCCGTGCCATTTCCGATGGTGACCAGGGTGACATGGTGGCGCTGGACCATCTCTGCGAGGGTCTTGAGCGCGCCGGCCCAGTCATTCTTAGGTTCATGCGGATAGATGGTGCCGGTATCGAGCAGCTTGCCGGTCGGGTCGACCACGGCCACCTTGGTGCCGGTGCGAAAACCCGGATCGAGACCCAGGACCGTCTGACCCGCCAGAGGCGGCTGCCCCAATAAGGCCCGCAGGTTGGTGGCGAACACATTGATGGCATGCCCATCGGCTTTCTCGGAGAGCTCCCGGCGGACATCCCGCTCGATGGAGGGCAGCAAGAGCCGCCCGGCTGCATCTTCGATGGACAGGCTCAACTGGTCGGAAAAGGGGGAAAGGATATCTTCCTGGTATTCGGCGGCAACGGCGGGACGCCAGTCCGGCTCATTGATCTCGACCCGGACCCGCAGGACCGCCTCTTTCTCGCCCCGGTTCAGAGCCAGGATCTGATGAGGCTGCAAGCGATCGACCCGGTTCTCGAAGGCATAATAGGATTCGTAGACGCGTTTCTCGTCCACTGCGGCTTCGATCTTTTCGGCAATCACTTTGGCAAATTTCGAGAGCCTTTTCACGGGTAACCGAGCGGACATTGGCATTATCGCTGATGGCCTCGGCGACGATATCCCGGGCACCCTGGAGGGCTTCTTCGACCGTTTTCACATCTTCATTCAGATAGGATTCCTTGACGATGTCTGCGATATTTCGCTGGGTAAGAGACTGCTTGAGGATATGGTTCGCCAGACCCTCCAGGCCTCTTTCACGAGCGACCATGGCGCGAGTGCGGCGCTTGGGTTTATAAGGGGCGTACAGGTCCTCGAGGGCAGTCATGGTCTCCGCTGCCAGGATGGAGGTTTTGAGCTCATCCGTGAGTTTGCCCTGCTCTTCGATGGATCTCAGGATAGTATCCCGGCGCTCCTCGATCTGGCGCAGGCGGACGATTTCATCTGCCACGATCCGGACCTGCTCATCATCAAGGGTGCCGGTCATTTCCTTGCGATAACGGGCGATGAACGGGACAGTATTGCCTTCGTCCAGCAGACGGATGGCGGCCTCCACCTGGGAGGTTTTGACTTTTATCTTGTTTCGCAATGATGTCGGCGTAGTTCATATAATCCTTTAGGCTAAAGCATTGATGGATCTTTCTTCAGGTGTATTTTGGATAATGCGATCCATTTATTCCAGCCACCTGAAAATCTTGATTTGCAAGTATTGATACACTTTTCCGCTAGCGCCGCCGGGGATTAAAACCCCCGGCTCAGGGCTGAAGCCCGCTAAACCGGGCTAGCAGGCTAAAGCCTGCGCTCCAAGAAGACGGCAGACTAAAGTGTGAGACGCCAGTTAATTACCTCTGTAAATATTCGGGCCAATCGTGACCTCTTGTTAATTTTCCACAAAAAATATGTACTCTTTCAAATCTTCCGAAAGATACTATGCAAACCTTAATCTTTAAGTTCATCCTTTTCTTCACCAACACCTTGGCCCTGTTCTTCCAGTAATTCCCGGACGCGCTCATCCACAGCCGGCTCGATGCGGCGGGCAAAGATGAGAAAGCCGGTATGGGCCACCATCCGGTCGGTGGGGCGAAGCTTGGAAGGTTCGGGCTTGTAGTAGCGCATCAGCAGCTCACAGACTTCGACGAAAGCAAAATGCTCCCGGTGGAGGGCATGGAGCAGTTTTTCGACCTGGTTGAAGGTGGGCACGAGGTTGCAGAAAAAGCCGCCCGGCTTGAGGGCCTGGCGGACCTGGGCCATATAATCCCACGGATTGGGCAGGTCCAGGAAAAAAGCATCCACATTGGTCTCGGTGAAGCCCTCAGCAATATCGCCCAGTTTAAACTCGACCCGCTCTTCCAGGCCAAGGCGGGCCAGGTTCTTGCGGGCCAGGTTCTGGAATTCCTCCCGCCTTTCATAGGTGATGACGTGACCTTCCGGTCCGACAGCGAAGGCCAAGGCCACCGTCATGGAGCCGGAGCCGGTGCCGGCTTCCATGATCGTCTGGCCGGGACCGACGGACATGCTGGTGAGGATAAAGCCGATATCCTTGGGATACATGATCTGGGTGCTGCGTTTGAGATCCTTGAGCAGATCCCCCAGGGAGGGCTGCAGCATGAAGAATGGGCTGCCCATATGGCTGAATACCTGGCTGCCCCAGGGTTTGCCGATCAACTCATCATGGTTGAGAATGCCGCGATGGGTGTGGAAAAGGCCACCGGGGAGGAGGGGAAAGATGAAGTGTTTATGACGAAGCCCGACGAGCAGGGCCAGGTCGCCCGCGGCTGGCGTGGGAGGAGTGGAGGTTCCAGGGCATGGACTTGTTACGCAGAGGGGAAAAAGATTTACCGCCAAGTAGGAAAGAGCGCCAAGAAGAGAACGCAAAGTTTATTTTAAAAAGTTCTCCTGGCGTTCTTCGCGTCTTGGCGGTTCAATTTTTTACGCCTCTGCGTAGTTCCTTTCAGGGTTTCAGGATTTTGGTGAAGAAATCGGTGATGGCATTATAGCAAGTGACGCGGTTGGCAAACTTGAGGACATCGTGGCCTTCGTCCTCGAAGATGATGATGTTCATATCCTTGCCTTTTTTCTTCAGATCGGCCACCAGCTCTTCGGATTCTTTGGCGACCACGCGGGGATCATTGCGCCCCTGGATGACCAACATGGGGCAAGCCAGGTCCTTCAGGTAGGTCTTGGGCGAACGCTCAGCCAGGAAGGCGCGGCCTTCGGCGGTATCCGGGTCACCCAGGGCGATCTTGAAATAGGGCTTCCAGGTCTCCGGGATGCGCTGCGGATGAAAGTGATCAGGTCATACGGGCCAAACATATCGCAGGAAGCGGCCCATAAGTCGGGATGCTGGCCGGCTTGAATAAGGGTCATATAGCCGCCGTAGGAGCGACCCACCACGGCCGCCCGCTTGAGATCCAGGCGTTTATCCTGCGGGAGCACTTTGGTCATGGCATGGACATGGTCGAGGCGGTCCTGGCCGCCCCAGTCCCGGTCGACCTGCTTGGTATAGTCCAGGCCATAGCCGGTGGAACCGCGCACGTTGGGGACGAAGACAGCAAATCCGCGGACGGTGAGGAACTGGATCAGAGGCATGGAGAACCAGGAGAAGTCAGGACGCTCCTGCCCCTGAGGGCCGCCATGGATGTAATACACCAACGGCCGCGGGCCCTTTGAATCCGAGCGCTTCGGCAGGAAGATAGAGGCGGGCGGAGACACGCGTCCCATCGAAAGAGACGAAGGAGGCGTCTTCGCCCTTTGAAAGCAGCGCCTCCGGGATGCCGAGGATGCGCTCATCCGTATGCATCACGATAGTCTCGCGTTCCTTGCCCTCGACGGTGTAGATCTGGGTTGGGCTGGTGGCGGTGGAAAATGAAAAGGCAAAGCGGTCTTTCTTCTTGTCGTAATGCCAATGCTCCATCCAGCCCTGGGAAAGGTCGCCTTCCCCACAGACGGTGTTTTTGAGGGACATGAGGCGTTTCTCTTCATTGAAAACACCTTCATATAACCAGGTGCAACCGTCAATATTGAACTGGACCGCATAGCGGTTGTTCTTCAAGCGGCGGAAGCCGACCAACTCCCCCACGCCGGTATGGACGGCGCCTTCCATTTTGACCTGTTCCATTTCACCGGGGCAGGCCAAGTCGATATAGCCGAAACTGTACTTGTCATCGAAGACGGCACTGGTCGCCAAAATGCCTTTGCCGGAGGGCAGGAATTCCACCGAACCGAGCCCATTAGGCAGGACCATCTCGCCTTCCTTGCGGTCCTCCAGGGGCTTGCCGTAAACCAAACTCTTCTCGCCGTTCTCCCACATATACAGGACGGTATCGCCGGTGGTATACCCATCTGCCAGAAACACGCGGGTATGATCTTCATTCGGATTGCCGGGGTAAGCTCCCCAGGGAGATTCGCCCAGCTTGGTGAGGGTATTGAGGCGCAGGTCGGCGCGATAGGCCTCCTGGACGCCTTTATCCCGCCTTTCGGCATTGAGATAAGCGATGTTCTTTTCGATATCGCAATCGGTCAGGTGAACGCGATGCTCTGCGAGGGCATTCCCAAAGGCAGGCTCGGGGAAACCACCATCGATGGGAATCCACATGGGCTGGTAATTCTCATCCCCATCGTGGTCCAGCATGACCAGGATGCGCTCGAGCAAGGGAAAGACAAAGAAAGAGTAACCGCCGACCAGGTCGGGGTTCTGCATGGCGATATGGGGCGGCAAAAGCGGCTCGGGGACGGAACCGCCATAATACATGGCATAGAGGCCGAGTTTGCCGGAGAGGTTACTAATAAAATAAATACGATCACCGACATTCTGCGGCGAAAGATGCAAGCGGGCGGAGAGGAAAGATTTAATTCGATAAGTCATGACACCCATCCTTTCTTCAGGAAATTAATATTATCATGAAAAGGGAGGAGTGATCAGTGGACAGTGAACAGTTGTCAGTAAAAAGTAAATGGTGAATAGTGAAAAGTTATCAGTTTCCAGTGATCAGTTTTCAGTGAATAGTGAATGGTGAGGAGGTCGTAGAAGTCTTACAAGTCTATAGGTCTTACAAGTCTGATTAGGCTAATTGGTCTGAAGGGGTAGAAAGAGTAAGTACAGGCTGCGAGATCCACATGGTGAACGAACGGGTATTAAGTGACTTTATTTGAAGAACGGAACGAAGGATATCAACGGACCTTAAACGGATCCTGATCAAAACCATCAGGCTATAGCAAACGGATATAAGCGGATAAGCAATATGGTGGCCATTTAGGTTTGTTGCTGAAAACGGTGGAATTGAATCAAAAACGAAAGAGGAACAATTCGTTCTCTGATAGGGGATGAAATCTGGCGCATTCGGAAGAGGCGAGGCATAGGGGAGCTCATTGGATATTGTTCTTCCTAATTAACATTATAGAACATTAGTTTCATCTGTCAAGAGGCAATTCTGGGAATTGGTGAATCCAATGTAGCACGGTGAGGATGAGCATGGGAGGGTCGGGGATAGACATTGTAAGGGCGACCCGCCTGGTTTTATCGATGACAGAGATTCGTGGTCGGGTCGCCCCTACAAAGAAACGATGTTCTCCATAAAGAGAAGGGTTAGGATTGTACTATTAGGTGGGGGAAAAAAAACCAACTCACATAAATAAAAAACTCAACCCAGATTGAATTGAGTCAACGGTTTACTCAGCGGCGGGCGGACTTGGCTGAACTTGCGAGGGCCTGGAACCAAGGTTTTCGGGTGCAGCGCTCACCCGTCTATAGCAGTCTGCATCGGGGCGGCCCAATGCCTGCGACCAACCCATATTGGGCAGAAGCTCGGCCTCTTCACACGGCCTCATGGCCAGAGAGGAATCTCTCCACGCTGTCGATGAATTCGACTGTCTTCTCTTCAATACTTGCAGTCAGACTATCGAGGTTACCAAAGTTGAAGTTCTCAGCCAGATCACACTCAATGATCGAGTCAACACCCTTTGCTGGTGTTACAACCCGGTAATCGGTCCAGCGGGTGTCCCTGAACAGCTCCCAGTACTTCCGTTGAACCTGTCTATTAGTTCCTGAGAGCCAGGCTTCGAATTTGAATGCTTCATAATTGAAGACAATTGCGATTTTCAAGTCACGCTGCTTGAGTGACGGCGGAATGATGGCGAAGTAGGTCATATCCATGTATCCCTGATAGAGCCCCGAAATTGAGTAAACTCGGATACCTGCTTTTGAAATGCGTTCGCAAATCCAGCATGTAATCGAGCAGCGCTTTGTAGGCTTTCTGGATCGTCCCAATCCTGAGTTGGCCTTGAAGCTCATTCATGTTTTCCTGGATCGATTTCATGTTTCACTCCTGATTGTGCGAAAAGGACGTAACGGTGTGGCACAGCAGCGACCGGGAGGGCGAGACCCCGAAGAATTATCGCCCATTTCTTGCATGCTGCCGCAGTTCCCGGTGGTTCCACCACAGTTCGCTGAAGCCGGTGTTAGCCCCGCTTTTCGTCTTTAGAAGGCAACTTCAATCTTCATATCCTTGAGGGTTTTCTTCACCTGCAAGAATAGCCCTGAAATCGGTAAGCTGCACAGCAAATGAAGCAGGATCAAACTCGTCAAAACTTTGCTCGCGGGGGAGTGTAATGTTGAGACAGTGCATCGCCATGCGCACTTGCATACGATTTTCAAACTCCTTGTCATTTGCATGGCCCAATATCGTCAGAAATCTTTGGCGTAACTCGGGTGGGTAATACCACCAAAGTGTTGCGCCAATATCGAAGGCGGGGTCATCCAGTGACATGGACTTTAGATCAATCAGGTAAAGTTGTCCATCGTTTGAAATAAGCCAGTTCGCATTGCAAATATCATTGTGCGAGGCTACCAGACCTGTTCCCTGAAAATCACGAACCTGTTGGTCAAGATGATTGAGGCTTTGGTTTACGAAGTCAGCAACGTTTGGAACCTGTGCTTCATAACGTTCCCACCTTTGCTGAATGTTGATTAGCGTTTCCAGTCCAACAACACTATAAAATTCAGATGATGTTTTGGGGAGAAGCTGTTTTAGTTCAGGATGATGATGTACCTTGTGAATGGTTGTGGCAAATTGTTCAAGATAAGTACGATAGTCTTTTCGCGATGGATTTCTACCTGTAATGTAAGCTTGGACTATTAAAGATGTGCCGTCATCCAGTGTCCCGACTTCCAGTATCTGTGGTGTTAATCCGATGGATGCTACCGCTTGATACTTCTCTGTTTGCACACCTAACTTTACAAAAAAGGTCTGCTCGCCACTGCGCGCAAAATAGGTTTCGTTTCCAGTACCTTCTGGAAGAGAAAACTCCCAAGGTTGGTTGGAGAAATGTTTTTGAAGGAAAGCCTGAGCTTCCTGCTGATGTTTCTGTCTATTCTGCATGGTGACTTTCAATGTATTTCGCAAGGAGCGGGCTAATAACAGTTTGGCTCAGTGGCGCGAGCCGCAGGCGAAGTGTCCGGTGGAGCCGGTGTTAGGCGGCTTTGGGCATATCTTTTATGGATCTTCAGGCCATGGCGCACCCGTTTGCATCGCGGTTGCATATTCCTGAACCCGCCGGTCATCATGCCCACGGATTTGCATCAAGAAGGGAAAATCTGCCGGAGTAACCGTGAGTTTTGCCAATGGCTGTACAGGTACAAAACTTGCGAGCTGTGCAATGTGGACCTGGTTGGAGCCAAATGGCATGGGTGCCTGAGTAATGAATGAGCTCCGTGGCAAGAGATAGACAGTGCCCGTTCGCCAGGGCTGAGTTGGAAGAGCTGATTGGCTGACAGAGAAGACATAGTATGGACCGTGCAGCGTTCCCGTTTCATCAGTAAGGCGAATGCAAGCATTAGTGATTGACATTACCCGCTCGCGATCGACGATGGCAAAGAACATGGCCCACAGTCCATCCGATGCGGCATAGATGGCTTTCTGGTTGCCAAATTCGGTGAGGTCGTTTGACTGGCGTGGCTCAAACAGGGCAATATTAGGATCGCCAGAACCGTGCAAGGCAATGTCATGCTGATCGGCGAGATAGCAGAGGAACTGCCACTTGGGCCAGGGCAAATTAAACTCAATGGTTGGACAACCACCGATGGTGAGAGTTGTATTGAGCAGCTCATCAAAAGCCAGCTGAGTTTTTTCATCGAAGTTCGTGCTTGGACGTGACAGCCAATAATCCGGTAGCATCATATATATGACTCCATCTTTACAGTCGCCTGACGAGTATGGCACAGCCCCTGCCCGTCCACTGGTGCCGGTGTCAGGCGCATTTTTCAAAGGTCATGGAATATGCGTATTCATATACACATTTAGCATAGTATATTAGCGTTTCCGGGGTTGGTCAACGCGAGGATGAAAAAGCCACAAGATCGGATTGCGATGGACCCGGAGAGCGCCCTTGAAGACGAAGCATGTCACAGGCGGATGAAGAGGCGCATGGCTATTGGATAGCATGGGGCCAACCCTTTCTAGAAGTCATCGTGAACTCGGATTTATGGCATCTATCCAGGTGGAGCGGGCGACCCGCACAGGGCCTCAAAAGTCGTGATAATTGGCCGGGTCGCCCCTACGGAGACGGAAAATTCCCCAAATGATTGCAAATCAACTGTAAAGAGGAGTGTTCTTAAAGACTTGACGAATTCATACCCTCCAGATACAATGTATTTGTAGGTGGTAAGTGTTCGTGCTGGAATTGTAGGGAGCCGGCCTCTGAGCAATCCACAGAGCCGGCGTTTTTTTAGGAAAACGTCGCTGCAGAACCTCGACCTGACCGAATACCGAGCACCATAATCCTATTCTTTTTTTCAAGTAAGGAGAAGTAAATACAATGGCAGAGCGCGTGACCGGAACGGTCAAATGGTTCAATGCATCAAAGGGCTATGGTTTCCTGGCCCGTGAAGGCGGCCCGGACGTTTTCGTCCACTACAGCGCCATCGAATTCTGATGGGTTCCGTACCCTTCAGGAAGGCCAATCGGTCGAGTTCGAAATCGAACAGGGACCCAAGGGCCTTCAGGCAGCGCACGTAAAACCCCTGTAATACCTAAATTGAACCCAAAAAATTCCTCTCCACCTGGAGAGGAATTTTATTTTAAGGGAAAGAGATCTAAACACGACCCCTGCAGAGGAGCACTGCGGGGCATGCGGACACAAAGTACGCTAAGGAAGAAAAAGAAAGAGGAATCGGGTGGGCAGATTCCTCCGATAAATCATTGTCAATTTAAATTGAGCTTCGACGGGTTATTTACGGGCGGCTTCTTTGCGGGTGACTTCGATCCGGCTTAACCATTCCCCCACAAACAGGAAAATGGCGCTGCCCAAAGTGGCTACGCCGGTGTTGATGGGGCCGATGGCGGCAAAGTTCCAACCGAGCGCGGCTCCGGCGAATTGACCTCCCCAGAACCCAATCCAGGCAAGAATAACATAGAGAAATAAGCGCATCAGGCTGCCGCCTTTCCAAAAGTGGAAGGCGGTGCCATACGCTGTTGATAGGACAATCCCAAATAAAACCGCAGGAAGGGTCATGATGGCCTCGATAAATATATTATATCCTAAGGTCGCACGGCGCCCCTAAAGTTTGAAGGTATTCACAATGATCCTTTTACTCCGGCCCGAGGGCGGCGATGAAAAGGTTTTGGTGTCCCCTAAAATTTATCTCGAGAAGCACCTGCCTATCCGTAGGTCAGGCAATCAAACCACCACCCAACAGAACTTCATCTTCATAGAATACGGCCGCCTGGCCCGGAGTGATGTCCCGCTGAGGCGAGTCAAAACGCACCTCGGCCTGTTCTTCACTCGATAGAGTAATCTCGGCGAGGGATTCTTTGGCGGTATAACGGGTCTTCACCTGCGACCGGAATGCGTTTGCCGGCGGCTCACCGGCGATCCAATTGATGGCTTTCACTTGCATTACCTGCGATCCAAGCTCAGATTCAACTCCCACTATGAGGGCATTGGCGGCGATATCCTTTGCCAAGACATAGAGGGGCACAAGCGAAGAGACATTCAGGCCCTTGCGCTGGCCAATGGTGTAATAGGCGAGACCTTTATGTTCCCCCAACTGCCGGCCCTGCCGGTCGACCACCGGGCCCGGATGGGCTATGCCGGGCGCGTTACGGCGGATGAAGTCACGATAATCCTCCCCAGATAGGAAGCACAAATCCTGGCTTTCACTGCGAGTGGCGGCCGGCAAGCCGAAGGCGGCGGCCATCCGGCGGATCTCAGACTTGGGGTACTCCCCCACCGGGAAAATCGCCCGGGCTAGCCTGGCCTGGGTGAGGACGTGCAATACATAGGATTGGTCCTTTGAACGATCGACCGCCCGCAAAAGCTGGCGACTTCCGTCCGTGGTGGTGCGGAGGCGGGCGTAATGACCGGTGGCGAGGGAATCCGCTCCCAACGCGGAAGCCTGGTCCAGGAGGAGGCCCCATTTGACCATGCGGTTACAGCGCACGCAGGGGTTCGGGGTCACGCCACGGGCATATTCATCGAGGAAAAATTGAACGATCTCCCGATGGAATGTGGCAGCTATATCGAGGACGTGGAGCGGGATAGACAGGTTTTCAGCCGCCCGGGCAGCCGCGGCCACCGAATCGGAAGCGGGCGGATGGGCGGGATCCACCCACAGACGCAACGTTAATCCAATGACCTCATGACCCTGCTGCTTGAGCAAGGCGGCGGCGACGGAGGAATCGACTCCGCCGGAGAGGGCAACAACGACTTTGGAGGCAGACATAATGCGGCATTATACTCCCTGGAAATGAGAAAAAAAAATACCGCCAAGAAGATAAGGACGCCAAGAAAGAACACAGAGATTTTTTTTGGGGGTTCCTGGCGTTCTTCGAGGTTCAGGTTCAAAAGATTTACCGCGAAGAAGGGAAGATAACGAAGAAGAAATCGCGAAGGTTCTCTAATAGGTCTTCCTGGCGTTCTTGGCGGCTTGGCGGTTATTTTCTTATGCTATAAAGGGTAAAAGCTATTATTAAGAAATGCACGCTTGTATAATAGAAGAGATCACTTTTATTGGCTGTGTTTAGAAATCCTTATTGAAGGGAGAAGAAGATGGCAGAAGAAGGCTCGGAACCAAAAGGCAGAATCGTTTATTTCAGCCACGGCGGAGGCCCCTTGCCGATCCTGGGCGACCCGGGGCATAAAGCCATGGTCGATTTCATGGTGAACCTGCCAAAGCGCCTGCCCCGGCCGGAGGCCATCCTGGTGATCAGCGCCCATTGGGAAGAAGAAAAAGCGACCCTGATCGGCGCTCAAGCCCCGCGAATGTTCTATGATTATTATGGTTTTCCGGAGCAAGCCTATAAGATCAAATATCCGGCCCCGGGGAGTCCGGAACTGGCCGGACGGATCGCCGAAATATTGAACCAGAATAATATTCCGGTCAAGATTGATATGGAACGGGGGTTCGATCATGGCCTGTTCATTCCCCTGAAGCTTATGTACCCGCAGGCCGATATTCCTTCGCTGCAACTTTCCCTGCTGAGGGGACTAAATTCCGAACGGCACATTGCCCTTGGGAAAGCGCTGCACGAGTTGATGCAGGAAAACATCCTGATCATTGGATCCGGATTCTCATTCCATAATATGCAGGCTTTTCTATGGGGCGGCATCGAAAGACCGGACCCGGCTAATGATGCATTTCAGAATTGGTTGATCGAAACTTGCACCGGCGAGGAACCGGCCTCCTGGCGGGAAGAGCGCCTGGTCGAATGGGAGAAAGCGCCTTCGGCGCGGTACTGTCATCCAAGGGAGGAACATCTATTACCGCTGCACGTGTGCCTTGGGCTGGCCGGGAAAAAAGCAGAATTGATCTTCGATGACCGGATCCTGGGGAAGCGGAGCTTGGCATTTATGTGGTAGAGAAACCCTACCCGGCTTCGCCACCCTTCCCTCCATTGCACTTCGGGAATGCTACGCAATCCCTTCCGCTACGCTTCAGGGATGCCGGGCAATCCCCATTTTCAAAAAACGAAAATGGAGAGGGAAGGGAGGGGATGATATCCCCAAATGGGGATGATATAATCCCGCTGCCATGGTACTAAATGTTGCCGGCCATCAGACCGGCGGATATACTGTCGCCACACCAGTCTATGAAGGGCCGCTGGATCTGCTCCTGCAGCTGATCGAGCGGGCTGAACTGGATATTACCGCTGTATCGCTGGCCCAGGTGACGGATCAATACCTGAGTTACATCCACAGGATGCAGGTACCGGCAGATGAGATCTCAGCGTTCCTGGTAGTGGCGGCAAAATTGTTACAGATCAAATCGGAAGCCTTGTTACCACGGCCTCCGGTAAGGAAAGAGGGAGAGGAAGACCTGGGGGAGGCGCTGGCACGCCAACTGCGAATTTACAAACGGTTCAAAGAACTCTCCGGATGGCTGGAAGAGCGGGAAACCCGGCATTTGCGGACTTTCCTTAGAGTGGCGCCGCCTCCAAAAGTGGAAGGGAAGTTGGATCTATCCAATATCAGCCTGCCGGACCTGCTGGCGGCGGCGGAATCCATCTTTGCAGAAGAAGCAGAAAAGCAGACCCTTGGAACCGTCATCACGGCGCCACGGGTAACCATCCGGGAAAAAATCGCCTGGATCGCCGAACGGCTGAGCAGAAATCCGCAAACGAGTTTCAAGAGCTTGCTGGACCATGACCCCACCCGCCTGGAAGTGGTGGTAACCTTCCTGGCACTGCTGGAACTGGTCAAAAGGTATCGCGTCTCCGCCAGGCAGGAGAGCCTGTTCAGCGATATAGAAATCGAAAAGATGGCCGAATGGGGAAATGACGAAGAGCTGGACATCGAATTCGAATGATTTTCTCCCCAAAAGACCTTTAATATCGACATTTTGTGCTACACTAGGCCTCTATCCAAAAAAGCGAGGCCATTTTGGGTAAAGTCCACGCCATTCTCAAGGAGAACAAGATGACCATAGAAAACCCCGAAATGCCTGCTGTTGAGGAAAAGGAACCCGTATTTTTCGTTCCGAAACGTGTAAGCATGATCTCTGATACGGCAAATATCCTTTCCTGGATCGTTCTGGTTGGATTTATTGGCAACGTTATTGCAGAAGTCGTTGGTCTGCGGTCGCAATTAGCCCAGCAAGGGATCGCCCTGGCTACATTGATCAAAGAACCCAGCCTGTATACTTTTCTCTTCACAAATATGATCGTTCCGCTGGTGACCGGACTGGGACTTTTCGCCCTGCTCCAGGCGGCCTCGCTCGGCCTGAGCGTGCTGCTGGAATGGGATTTCAATATGCGTGAGGAAAAGAAATAATAAACAAAAAATGATGGTTGCAGAAAACTCTGCAACCATCATTTTTTACCGTTTTTAAGTGAGGCGATCCTAAATCGCCATAGGCTCAACAAAAGAAGGGCGAATGCCGCGCCGCCGCCATCGAACCCAAACACGTCCACCCAACTGGAATGCCGGCCGGGAATGAAGATTTGATGGAATTCATCGGTCATGGCGTACAGGATGGCCAATAATAAAGCCACCCAAATTCCATTTTTCCTGAATCTCAACCCAAACCAATACGAACCGGCCAGCAAGGCATATCCCAGCATGTGGCCGGCTTTTTTGACAACCACATCCAGCGGTCCAAAATTGGGAATTTCCCTGGCAGGAGTATTCGAAGCAAAAAAGATCGCCACCATCATGACAAGAGCCGGCAGCCAGCGAAGGAAGGATTTCCAGGACATGGGTGCCAGTATAATCCAAACCCAGAAAGGATATTATAAAATGGACAAACTCGATGCCCCTGTTGTGATCCAGATCGGCATGATCGTGAAGGATATCCGCAAATCCGTCCGCTATTATGCGGAGGTATTCGGCATCCCGGAGCCTGAGGTGCGTCCCATCGCAGCGGATGACTATGCCCATACGCGCGTGCGCGGCAAACCCTCCAATGCAAAGGGGAAGGGCGCCTACTTCCACCTGGGCCCGATCGAAATGGAGTTGATCGAGCCGGAAGGCAGCCCCAGCATTTGGGAGGAATTCCTGCGCGTACACGGCGAGGGGATCCACCATATCGCTTTTAAAACCGCAGAAATGGAAGCCGCGAAAACATTCCTGGCATCAAAGGGAATGGAGACCGTCCAGGAAGGCGGATGGGACGGCGGTCAATATGCTTATGTGGATTGCAATAAACAGTTGGGGATGATCCTTGAACTGCTCCATTTCGATCAGTGAACCGTAGGACCCCGGTTTACCTTTTTTAAATAATCAAATTGAGCTACATCCGCCTCGGTCAGGTCAATCCCGGCGGCGGCCAGGTTTTCGGCCTGGTGAGCCGGATCATAGGACATGGGAATGGTAATCACCTTGGGCTGGCGGATAAGCCAGGCCAGGGCAATCTGCTGAGGTGTGGCGCCTTTCTCTTTGGCCAGCGCAGTGAGAGTTTTATTCCCACTGACAAAGCGGCGCTTGACCGGGGAATAGGCCGTCAGGAAGATGTCATTTTCCTGGCAATATGCCAGGACGCCATTACTCGCACAGTTTCGATCCGGCAGGCTGTAGGAGACCTGGTTGGTCAGGATCCCGCTCCCGGATAATTCCACGGATTTCCTGAGCAGCTTGAGATTGAAGTTGCTGACGCCCACATGCCTGACTTTCCCCTCAGAGACCAATTGGTTAAGGGCCCGAAATGTTTCTTCCAGTTTTACCACCCACGAAGGCCAGTGGATCAGGTATAGGTCAAGATAGTCCATGCCCAACCGCTGAAGGGTCTTCTCACAGGAGTGGAGGAGGTCAGCATAGCCGAGGTGCTCCGGGCTGACCTTGGAGGTGATGAAGAGGGTATCCCGGGCAATGCCGGAGCCCCGCACAGCCTGGCCCAGCAGTTCTTCGGCGTGCCCGCCGGCGTAATATTCGGCAGTGTCGAAGTGGGTATAGCCCAGCTCGAGAGCGGAGCGTAATGCCGCCATGGATCTTTCATCCAGGGAAGGATCGGCGGCGCCGCCGCCGCCAATCTTCCAGGTGCCAAAGCCGATCCTGGGAAGACGAACGCCTTGAGCAGTCTCGTATTTCATAGGTGGAATTATAGCATCAGCGTTGTTCCTGACGGGAATGGGAAAATACGAAGAAACGAATACCTGCGGCAAAGAACGCCGAAGGTATTCGTTTCTTCGGTAACACCATGGCTCAGGGGTGTGGGTCACGGAGAGGTGGATTTCGCTCGTGAAAGATGGCATTCCAATATCTGGCCACAGAGTGCTGGGAGAAGATGTTGGAATTTGCAGAAAGCAGAGGGCCTTCATAGAATGGGCTCAAGAGGCTGAAACCCAACATCTGGAGATGTTGGAGTCCGCGGCTGAGGCACTAACATGGCCATGGGATGCAGGCTAAAGCCTGCACTCCAAGGGCAAGAAGAAATTGCGGAGTTAGCAAACCAAACTTAGAGATCCATGAGAACAAGAGTTCAGCTTTACAGCATATGCTATCATTCCCGGAAGATTAATTATCAGGAGTTTTCTTAATGGAAACAAGACAAGATCACACTCATCCGCAGAAGTCCCTTAGATTTATATCTCTGGCAATCCTGGCAATCTTCCTGGCAGCCTGCAACCTGCCGCAAAGGACTCCGGCCATTCCCACATTTACAGTAATGCCGACCAATACGAATACGCCGGTGGTAAATACGCCTACGCCGACTTCTCCGGTACCCCTGCCATCCAACCCGACCCCAACCGCAACGACAAATGGGGGCACGAATCCCGGCAGTCCGACCAACATCCTCTTCTCTACGGGTACGACGGCGGCTGTGGAAAGCGGAACAATCCAGCCCGGACAGGTCAAAGCGTATACGATCAACGTTGGCAATTCCCAGCCGATGATATTGCTGCTCCATTCGACCAATGGGGATGCCTTCTTCGCGATCTATGATGCCAATGGGAATGTGGTCCTCGACCCGGCCAAGAAATGGTCGCGCTGGCAAGAGCTCCTGCCGGCAAAGGTACAACTATATACGATTAACGTGATCGGAGGCGCAACGGCCGGAGATTACACCCTGACAGTTAAAGTGCCGGCCCGGATCTCGTTTGCATCCGGGGCCACCTCGGCCAGCGTGACCGCTTCGACCGCCAAGGGATACGTGTTCTCTTATACCATCAGCGGGGCGGCCAACCAGACCATGACCGCCAACCTGACCGTGCCTGCCAATACGGCCGCGATGGATATTTTTGGGCTCGCCACAGGAGATTCGCTGCTGGGCGTATCGGCAAAAGGAACGACCTTCACCGGGCCTTTGCCATCCACTCAGGATTACATTATCGAGGTTTTCCCGTTACAAGGAAATGTAGTTAACTTTTCTTTGGTTGTGAGTATTCATTGATCGCCCCCGGCGAAGCTTAATCCTTCAAGAATTGCAGCAGGGCTTGATTGAATATCTCCGCCTGGTCCACCGGAACGGCATGGCCGGCAGACGGGATCACCTGGTGGACCGCGCCCCGGATCGATTCTGCCAGTAATTTTTGGCGGGCGGGGACCACGGTGGTGTCATCCGCCCCCGTCACGACCAGTGTAGGCATATGAATTTCCTGCAGGCGTTTGCGGGAGTCGAACGTCCCGAGGGAGAACATGGCCCTCCGGTAAGCCCGCGGATCGGCCTGTGAGATCACCTCAACCAGCATCTGTCTCAAAGGCTCATTCGCATCTGCCGGAAAGACACGCTGGGCCACCAGCCTGGCCTGGGCGGGCAGGCCCAAGGTGGAAACCAGGAGAGCCCTTTGCAGAAAATAGAGCCAGCCGCTGAAATTATCCGGCTGTAAAAAAGAGAAGGTGCTGGTCAGCACCAATTTGCAGACCAAATTGGGAAAATCGAGAGCCAGTTGTTGGGCGATGACCCCACCCATCGATAGCCCCACCACATAGGCGGGAGCGCCGGTTAGGTCCCCCAGCAGGCCGGCCATTTGAGCTGCCATCCGGTGGAAATTCCAACCGCCGCCGTCATACGCTGAACGCCCAAAGCCGGGCACATCCGGGGCGACCGGACGGAATCCCGACTCCCCCAGAGCGGGCATTTGCAGCGCCCAGGAGCTTCCGTCAGCTCCCAGGCCGTGTAATAAAAGGACAACCGGTTGCCCGGCTGGAAAGGGGTCAAGAAAATGCAGTTCCGTCATCGGAAGGTGTTTCATTACCTGATCGCCATCCTAAAGGCGGCTGTTATTTTTGATCCTTTGGCACTTCCACTTTTTCCTCATTCAACTTTTCAGCATCCTTGTTTACGTCATCGCTCTTATCGGAAAGCCCGTCTCTGAAAGCGCGAATGCTTTTTCCAAGCTCGCCGGCTACTTTACCGATCCGGCCGGGGCCAAAGAGCAGGAGGATGATCACCAGGATGATGAGTAATTCAGGGGCGCCAAAATCGCGAAAGATCTCCATGGAGACCTCCATTATCTATCCGAAAAATCTGGAGTAGTTCCAGCAACCTGACAGGTTCGGTTCGCCGTAGTTGAAAAGGACTCTACACCTTGAACTCCAGGGAATACCACTAAGGGGCACATGTGAAACTTCTGGCTCAGCCCTAAAGCGGGCTGAAGCCCGCACTCCATAAGATGGGCTCTTTATAAAATCAACAGGATGATACTTCCCGAGGTTAAGAAATCGATGAGTTGCCCCTGGTTTTCCAGACTTGCTGAATGTGGGCCCGGTCGTGCCCGGCAATGAAGCCGACCAATTCCTTCAGCGTAGTGGGACCAAAAATGGCATGCCGGGCAGGGCGAAGCCATTCAGCCTGCAGACCTTCCAATAAAGCCAGGGTTTCCTTGCGGGCGGCCAGGAATTCGGCCAGGGCCTGACGACCGTCCTCCCTGGCGGAGTTGCGCTCTTTCACCCACACATCCGTCACCACGCCCGGGAGGAAGGGGTTCTCTTCGGCCAGAACCTTGCGCAGGCGCGGCAAGTTGACTTCCCGCTCCACGTCGCGGATATGACAGATGATCTCGGCCATGCACCACTCCCCTTCGGCAGGCGGCCGGAGCCAGGCCTGCGGGGAAAGCGGCGCCGTCAGAGTAGCCAGCCCGGCAGGGGTGGAGCGCAAACATGCCAACATGGAGGCAGGAGTTTCGAAGGTCTGCTTCAGGGTGGCGGGGTCGCAGCCCTCCAGCCAGGCACGGAAAGTGTTCAGCCGGCCCTGGGGGATGGAAGGGAATTCGGAGGCTGTCTCCGATTTGCGCACCCAAAAGACCGGCAGCCCGGCCGCCTGGGTTGGTTTTACTTCCCGCTCGATATCATCCCCCACCATGACCACCGATCCATCCGGCCAACCCAATTGAGCCATCACTTCGGGATAATAAGCGACGGTTTCCTTGGTGAAATGGAACGTCTCGTAAGAACTCACCAGGTCAAAAGGATACTTTTCGATTGGCAGGCCGGCCCAGGAGAGGCGATGCTGGATGGCTCTGAGTGGAAAAAGGGGATTGGTGGCAATAGCGACCCGGTAGCCTTGGTCGAAAGCCCAATCCACCAATTGGATGGCTTCCGGAACCGGGTGGGTGAGCGGTCCAAGGGAGGGGAAAATCTCTTCATAAAAGCGGTCGATGCGGGCTTGTAAGGCGGACCGGTCCAGCCCCAGTTTTGGGAAGAAATAGGCGTCGAAGATCTCCCGAAGATAAAATGCCGGATCCGTGTTGAGCATCATCGCCTGGGTGCCACCCATGAGGGCCGGCAGCATGACATCCGGCGAAACAAGGTCTGCCAGCGCGGCGGAAAGGGCCTTGAAATAGGCCGGGATGAAGGCATCCATATTGGTGTCGAGCAAGGTATCGTCAAGGTCAAGAAGCAGGGTAACAGGCATGGCTCTCTCCGGGCGCGGCCTACCTGCCTGGTTAGACAAAGAAGGGCGCATGGTCAGATTATTTTTTCTCGAATACAGCGGGAATGGGATGGCACTCCCCACAACCGATATGGGGATCGAAACCGGACCGCCTGGTTTTCTCACAAAATGGGGTTACTTTTACCCGCCGCCGGAAAGCAGCCGTCAGCGGTCGGACTACCTCACCATGCAAGCGCATAAACTCGCAGGCATTGGCCCGATCGATGCCCGGCACCGGGCAGGTGCGGCAAAGATCCCGGCTCCAGGTAGGCCCTAACAGACGGCATTCTTCGAAATTTCTGCCGCGATAATAATCACCATAAAAATATTTGCATTCAGTTCCCGCAGGTGTTTTCATAAACCAACCACATACCAATTTATATTTATCACAGAGGAGTTCATTTTGAGAGTGTGTGCGGCTCCGCCGCACACACTCTCAAAATGGTTTTCTTCTCATTTTCGGATGGTCCCAATCAGCCAATTGTATCTTAAAGTAATGGCCCGGAGGAGTCGATTCCTCGGGGCCGTCGAGAAGGGCTTGTTTCAATTATTGGTTGACCACCCAAATAACTTCATTGCCGGTTTGAGAAGCCATGCCTAAAGCGATCTGGACTGGGAAGGATACGCCATTTTGGGTAAGGTCGTACCAGCATACGTTTCCGGTCATTTTTTGACCCGGCTGGATAAAACCAAGGAGAGGCGAGCCGCATCCAACCTCTCCACTCAAAGAGGAATGACTTTCGGTCATTTCCTGCTGGTGAAGGATCTGAAAATAACCATCGAAATAGAATTTCTCCGCACTTTGATTATCGATGGTGAGATTGGCTTGAAGAGAATCGCCGTTATTGGAGACAGCGGCTCGATCCATTGTGATGGTGATCCCATCCTTGAGCGGGACTGTTTCGCCGAGCGTATGAGTGCTGAGCTTCCAGGCCGCGACCGAGCCTCTAAAGAGATCGAACTGATGGAGGGAATATCTCACTTGAAGAGGATAGGTTATACCATTATCGCTAATATTTTCCCAGCAAACGGTCCCGCCCAATTTTAACCTGTTGCGGTTAGACATGATCGTTGCCTCCTAATTTACGCGATCCATTGCTATCCATACCCGTTTATTTCCCCCCATGAACTCTTAATGCCTGATTTCATGATTTTGAAGAGCACCTCCTTCCGGAAAGAACACCTTTTTCCATTATATAGACAATTAAGCGCGCTTAACCTACTTTCCCCCAACGTTTCATCTACGATAAGTATTTATCCGAAATTCTGGAGTGGTTCGTTTTTTGAGTGTGTGCGGCTCCGCCCCCACACTCAAAAAACGCTGTTCCTCTAATTTTAGGGTACATACCGATCTAAAAAGGGTGTGACCCGCCGAATTGACCGGTCACACCCTCTGGATTCGGCTGAAGCGATCTTCCAATTTATACGCGGGTGAGATAATCACCACTGCGGGTATCGACCCGGATGGTATCGCCTTCCTTGACGAAATTGGGCACCTGCACTTCCACGCCGGACTCGGTCTTGACCTTCTTGGTCACACCGGTGGCGGTATCACCGCGGACCGACACTTCCGCATAGATCACCTTCAGGTCGACGCTGAGGGGCAATTCCACATCCAACGGCTCGCCGTTGTAGAAGGTCAGCTTGCATTCCATGCCTTCGGTCAGGAAATTGGCCGAATCCCCCAAAATGGCCTTGGGGATGCCGGGCTGGTCGAAGGTTTCCTGGTCCATGAAATAATAATTGTCGCCATCATTATATAGATATTGGACACTGTGGAAATCCAGGCGGGCTTCCTGGACCTGGCTGCCGGAGATGAATGTTTTTTCCAACGTGGAGCCGGTGCGCAGGTTGCGAGCTTTGATCCGAATGGTGGCATTGCCGCGGCCGGGCTTATGGTGCGAATATTCCAGGACCCGCCAGAGAGCGCTATCCAGTTCGAAAGTTACGCCTTTGCGAAGATCATTTACGTCAATCATAATTAAACCTCACTTCTTCTTTCACTGGCCTCAATTATATAATGAGGGAAAATAGCAAACGGGCGAGATTATACTGCCAGATATGAGAACATGACAAGAGCGCATCAGTGATGCCGCTCGGCTGCGGGGCTCTCGCGGAGGAGCTCAACTGCATGCTCCAGCACAGGCAGGACCACCTGCAAATTCTCGACAGCGCCTTTCGGGCTGCCAGGTAGATTGATAATGAGGGTTTTGCCACGGATGCCCACCACGGCGCGGGATAACATGGCATGGGGAGTAATTTTCAGACTATCCTGGCGCATGGCCTCTGCCAGCCCGGGGGCTTCGCGTTGGATGACCTGGCGGGTGGCCTCGGGGATCACATCCCGGGGGGCAAACCCCGTCCCGCCGGTGGTCAGGATGACATCCAGGTCATCCGCATCGGCCCAGGAGCCGAGCGTATCCCGGAGGGAATTCAAATCATCCGGAAGGACGATCGTGCGGACCACGGTCCAGCCGTGGCTTATAACGATGTCGCCAAGCGCCGGCCCGGAAAGATCGGGGCGCTCGCCGCGAGAGGAACGGTCAGAAGAAGTGAGAATACCGATGCGCAAATCCATAATCTACCTGTCAACTTTGGAGAAGGTAATAGAAACCTACAGCGAGCCTTGATTATTCACAATTAAAAATGCAATGGCGGCAATTATGCTGATGATAGATAAAACGATGCCAGCGATTGCCATACCCTTCCTTCTTGATCTCAATGACTTGATCCCAAGAATGATCCCAACAGTCCCTGTACCAAACCCCAAGAGACCGATGCAGGGAACCACGCAAATGCCAGCGATACCCAGAATAAGAGAGGCCTTCGCAAATCCGAAATCATCGTCCGGGTCTTCTACGGCCTCAGGGTGCGGAACTCGAGGAGCCTGGCGGATATTCATATTTACTCCCTCACAGGTCCTTTGCGTATGTGAAAATCAATTCCATGTTTTCCCACCCGTGGGCTTCATAGAAACGGATGGCATTTTCGTTTTCCGCTGTGACCATGAGGTAACATCTTATACAGCCTTTTGACTTGAGGCGCCGTTCCACTTCTTCCATGAGCAGGGTCCCAATGCCGCGTTTCCGCAGGCCCGGTTCCACCGCCAGGTGATAGATCAGGCCCCTGCGGCCATCGAAACCCCCAATAACCGTACCAACCATTTTCTGGTCCTCTTCCGCCACCAGGAACAGGTCAGGATCACGCTCGAGTTTTTTGCGGATCTCCTCAGGCTCATCCGAGCGGCGGACATGGATGCCGGGACCGGCATTGTGCCAGAGCGCCAGGGCGGCCGGATAATCATCGGGAAAACGGAACTCTCGCAAGAGGATATCGGCCACACGTCCCCGGCAATCAGGCCCTCAAAATTTCAAAGAGCTCATTCGGCATGTACGGTTTCAAGAGGAATTTATCCGCTCCGGCTGCCAGACACTCCTCGGTTTTATCCAAACCCGAAACCATGACTATGCGAATGCTATTTAACTCCGGATCCAGGCGCATCTCCCGGACAATCTCGATACCGTTGCGGTCACCCAGGAAAAGATCCAGGAGAAGGATATCCGGTTTGGCCTGGCGGATATTATCGAGAATCTCGCCGGGTTTATCCAGCAGAGTCATCACCTGGTATCCCTCCATGTTGAGGAGCGTTTTCAGGAGGGATACCATGGTGAAATCATCATCCGCCAGAAGTACTTTTTTCATTCGTTTTCCTTGGGGTCGGTTTTTTCTTAATCTGCTGCGGTTTTTTATCCAGAGCGGCTTTCAAAACATCATTAACCAACTCGGCAAAGACAAAGTGCATGGCTTTGCGGACTTCCTCCGGCACATCTTCCAAATCCTGCTCATTCCGCTTGGGGAGGATGACCGTTTTGATGCCAGCCCGGTGAGCCGCCAGCATTTTTTCCTTGATGCCCCCCACCGGCATCACCTGACCGCGCAGGGTGATCTCACCGGTCATGCTGGTGCTTTTCTTAACCGGGTAACCGGAAATCAGGGAGACCAGCGAGGTGGCCATGGTCACGCCGGCGGAAGGCCCATCTTTTGGCTGGGCGCCGGCGGGGATATGCAGATGAATGTCGGATTTGTCGAAGAAATCCCGGGGCAACCCCAGGTCGGCCGTATGCGAGCGGACGTACGACAATGCCGCCCGGGCCAATTCTTGCATTACGTTCCCGACCGAGCCGGTGATCTGGAAGCCCTTGTTGCCCGGCATTTTGGTGGCTTCGATGAAGAGGATATCGCCGCCAAACGGAGTCCAGGCCAGGCCGGGGACCACACCCGGGATGGAGGTACGGGTATCGAGCTCCTCATTTTCGAGGAAGATCGGATGTCCCAATAATTCCCGGATCACTTTCGGGGTCACCCGGGCGGATTGGTTTTTCCCTTCCACGATCAGGGTGCCAAGCTTGCGGCAGATGGTGGCGATCTGGCGTTCGAGATTGCGGACGCCGGATTCACGGGTGTATTGGTTGATGATCGTGCGGAGGGCATCCTTGGTGATGGAGACCTCTTCGGGCCGCAGGCCGTTCTCACGGATCTGGCGGGGGATCAAATAACCCTTGGCTATGGCGATCTTCTCCGATTCGGTGTAACCGGCCAGTTGGATGATCTCCATCCGGTCGAGCAACGGCGCCGGGATGGTCTCATAGGTATTGGCAGTGGTGATGAAGAAAACCTGGGACAGGTCGAAAGCCACTTCCAGGTAATTGTCACGGAACTCCGAATTCTGTTCGGGGTCGAGCACTTCCAACAAAGCCGAAGCCGGATCGCCGTGGAAATCCATGGTGAGCTTGTCCACTTCATCCAGCATGAAAACGGGGTTGTGCGATTCCACCCGCCGCAATGCCTGCAGGATGCGCCCGGGCATCGCGCCGATGTAAGTACGCCGGTGGCCGCGGATCTCAGCTTCGTCGCGGGTGCCTCCCAGCGAAATGCGGATGAATTTGCGTTCCATGGCACGGGCAATGGATTGACCCAGGGAGGTCTTCCCCACGCCGGGCGGCCCGATGAAACATAAGATGACGCCTTCGCGTTCACGCCGGATAAAGTCGACCTCGGCGGTGGACTTTTCGTCCTTCCGGTCCAGGCGTAATTTGCGAATGGCCAGGAATTCGAGGATGCGCTCTTTGATGTCCTGCAAACCGTAATGGTCCTGGTCCAGGATCTTGCGGGCATGACCGATATCCAGGTTGTCTTTTGTGCCGGCGCTCCACGGCAGGGAGACGAGCCAATCCAGGTAGGTGCGGATGACGCCGTATTCCGCGGCAGCGGTGGGCAGCTTCGAAAGGCGGTCCACCTCCCGGCGGGCCATGATCTCGGCCTCCTTGGGCATTTTGGCGGCTTCGATCTTCTTGCGGAATTCTTCCACCTCCACCGTCTGCTCGTCGCCTTCGCCAAGCTCCTTCTGGATGGCCTTCATCTGCTCGCGCAGGAAATATTCGCGCTGGACCTTCTCGATGCCGGAGCGGGCTTCATTCTGGATCTTGGCGCCCAGGGAAAGGACTTCGGTCTCACGAACAAGCAAATCGACCAGTTTTTCCAATTTGGCTTTGGTCGAAGTCGAGCTCAAGCAATGCTTCCGCATCTTCCAATTCGATCCGCTGAAAGTTGGCGATGGTGTAAGCGGTTTGGAGCGGATCTTCGATGGCCGTGATGGAGGTCACCAATTCACGCGGGATGGAGGGAGTCAACCCGGAGATCTGCTCGAATTGATCCCGGGCAGAGCGGGCCAGGGCTTCGATCTCCAGGCCCGTTTCCACCGTCTCAGGGGCGATCTCGATCCTGGCCTGCAGGTAAGGCTCGGTCTGGACGAACTCCACCACCTTGAAGCGCATCAATCCCTGCACCAGCAGACGGATGGTATTATCCGGCGCACGGAAAAGCCGTGGACGGTTGCGATCGTGCCGATAGGATAGAGGTCGGCCGGAGCGGGTTCTTCCACATCCGGATTCCTGGCCGCCACCAGGCCGATCCACTTGCCCTGGGTGGCGGAAACGTCGTCCACCAGCTTGATCGAGCGGGTCTGCCCAATCGTTAACGGCACGGCCGTCTGCGGATAAACCACCACTCCCCGCAGCGGCAGGATGGGTAAAACGTCAGGGTACTTTACTTCTTCATTGTCTTCAGTTGCCACGGTATTTACCGGAGCTTTTTCCGGTTCGTCCTTTTTCTGCAGGCGGGTAAAAATAGACGGAAGGAACAGCTCTTCCAGCGAGCTGTCCGTTTCCTGCAGCCAATCAAAGACGTCCAGGGGGCCTGTCTGCCAACGAGATGCTGTCATCGTATGTGATTAACCTTTGATATTAATGTTGGTCGGTTTGACCTTGGGTAAGACTACATTTAGAAAACCATCGCTGTAGTCCGCGTCGGCCTTGGTCACATCCACGCCGGGCGGCAGCTCGATGGCCGTGCTGAATTCACCGAAACGGATCTCCATCTGGTGGTAGACCCGTTTTTCGGCGGCTCGCCCCTGACGCCGCTGATCACCAGGAAATTATCTTCCGCATTGATCTTAAAATCGGATCCGCTCAAGCCGGCCACTTCCACGCGCACCACAAAACTGGCGTCCGTCTCATAGACATCCGTCGGCGGGCTCCACTCATATGAATGGACATTTAACTGCCAACCGATGGCGCGGAAACCGGCAGCCTTTAATGGCTGGTTTGATCTTCCCAGGGGTGTAGTCATGCTTGCCTCCTTATGCCAGGGCCGCTCTGGCAGCTTCCATTACTTCATTATAGTTCGGCTCATCGCTCATCACAGGCATATAGGCTGCGTAGGTTATTTTATTTTTCTTGTCCACCACGAACACAGCCCTGCGGAGGAACCGCAATTCTTTGATGAGGACCCCGTATTTCTCACCGAAATCCGTCCACATGTGGTCGGAAAGAACCTTTACTTTATCCACTCCGTGGGCGCCGCACCAATTCTTCTGGGTGAAAGGCAGGTCGGTGCTGATGGCCAGGATGGCTATGTCATCGCTCAAGGCCGCCGCGTCCTTGTTAAAACGGTTGGTCTCCCGGTCACATACATCCGTGCTCAATGAGAGTAGTGAAGAAATGATCCGTACTTTTCCTTGAGTATTGGCCAACCCTTTGAAAGGCGCCCAGTCCAGATCCTGGACGGTGAACTCGGGAGCGCTCTGCCCGACCTGGAGGTCTTCGCCGACGAGGGTGACATCCTGACCTCTGAATTTAATGATCCCAATCCGTTCATTGACTGCCATAGGTTACCTCCATTTTGAATACCTATAAGATAAACAGTAATCCCTGCTCTCGCTCGAAAGAAGCAGGACGAGCGCCCCTGGCGGGGATCGAACCCACAACCTACTGCTTAGAAGGCAGGCGCTCTATCCATTGAGCTACAGGGGCCGAAGGAAAACTACCTCGCCTATTTTAGCACGTTGTTTCAGGAAAGAGGTTAAATAGTTTTGTAGTTTTGGAGTTTTATAGTTTTATAGTTTTATAGTTTTGTAGTCTGATAGACTGATAGTCTAATAGTCTAGTTTTTGGTGCGAAACTCTTAGCATAATAAATTGATTTGGTAATAACTACAGAAAAAATCCGTCGGTTATATTCTCTTTTTTGAACGATCCGTACCTTGACAATCGAATCCCTCCAATCAGGCTCGACCCATTACCTTTAGATTTCCAGCGATAATGCCCCAGCCGACCCAACGCTCAAAGCCTGAAGACCCATGATCCAGGCAGCGTCTCAATCCATCAGCACGCTTCAGCCACTGATCGACCTTCGACACCTGCATGCCAACAGCGGCCCAAGATAAACCACTCTTGGTTCTCGTACTGGCGGCGTTCTTTGGAACAATACCCGCCTTTAGGCAGAATGATCTTTTCCACTCCAAGCTCTCTGGCTGCCTGTTCGTTGGTTTGCGAATACAACCTTGATCGGCACTGGCCTGTTCAGGTGGTTACTTGAAAGTCTGGATATGCGCCTGCAGGCTGGGGACCCATTGAAGGTTGTCATTGGGGTTCCCCTTCAGAACCCGATAATGGTTGATGATGCCGCCATCGACTTCGTTTAGCCAGACCTTGTGACCATATTCCACGGGATGGTTCTCCTTGCCCCGCACAATGATTTCGGTGTGCGGCCGAAGAGGCTGACCAGTTTGTCACTGGCAGGGACGGCTTCCTTCTGAAGGATCCGGCGCTGGGTCTGGCTAATCACTTGTTCGGCCAGC
>CAWALN010000007.1:0-21967 GCA_963782935.1 uncultured Chloroflexia bacterium
GTTCCAGCAACCTGACAGGTTCGGTTCGCCGTAGTTGAAAAGGACTCTACACCTTGAACTCCAGGGAATACCACTAAGGGGCACATGTGAAACTTCTGGCTCAGCCCTAAAGCGGGCTGAAGCCCGCACTCCATAAGATGGGCTCTTTATAAAATCAACAGGATGATACTTCCCGAGGTTAAGAAATCGATGAGTTGCCCCTGGTTTTCCAGACTTGCTGAATGTGGGCCCGGTCGTGCCCGGCAATGAAGCCGACCAATTCCTTCAGCGTAGTGGGACCAAAAATGGCATGCCGGGCAGGGCGAAGCCATTCAGCCTGCAGACCTTCCAATAAAGCCAGGGTTTCCTTGCGGGCGGCCAGGAATTCGGCCAAGGCCTGACGACCGTCCTCCCTGGCGGAGTTGCGCTCTTTCACCCACACATCCGTCACCACGCCCGGGAGGAAGGGGTTCTCTTCGGCCAGAACCTTGCGCAGGCGCGGCAAGTTGACTTCCCGCTCCACGTCGCGGATATGACAGATGATCTCGGCCATGCACCACTCCCCTTCGGCAGGCGGCCGGAGCCAGGCCTGCGGGGAAAGCGGCGCCGTCAGAGTAGCCAGCCCGGCAGGGGTGGAGCGCAAACATGCCAACATGGAGGCAGGAGTTTCGAAGGTCTGCTTCAGGGTGGCGGGGTCGCAGCCCTCCAGCCAGGCACGGAAAGTGTTCAGCCGGCCCTGGGGGATGGAAGGGAATTCGGAGGCTGTCTCCGATTTGCGCACCCAAAAGACCGGCAGCCCGGCCGCCTGGGTTGGTTTTACTTCCCGCTCGATATCATCCCCCACCATGACCACCGATCCATCCGGCCAACCCAATTGAGCCATCACTTCGGGATAATAAGCGACGGTTTCCTTGGTGAAATGGAACGTCTCGTAAGAACTCACCAGGTCAAAAGGATACTTTTCGATTGGCAGGCCGGCCCAGGAGAGGCGATGCTGGATGGCTCTGAGTGGAAAAAGGGGATTGGTGGCAATAGCGACCCGGTAGCCTTGGTCGAAAGCCCAATCCACCAATTGGATGGCTTCCGGAACCGGGTGGGTGAGCGGTCCAAGGGAGGGGAAAATCTCTTCATAAAAGCGGTCGATGCGGGCTTGTAAGGCGGACCGGTCCAGCCCCAGTTTTGGGAAGAAATAGGCGTCGAAGATCTCCCGAAGATAAAATGCCGGATCCGTGTTGAGCATCATCGCCTGGGTGCCACCCATGAGGGCCGGCAGCATGACATCCGGCGAAACAAGGTCTGCCAGCGCGGCGGAAAGGGCCTTGAAATAGGCCGGGATGAAGGCATCCATATTGGTGTCGAGCAAGGTATCGTCAAGGTCAAGAAGCAGGGTAACAGGCATGGCTCTCTCCGGGCGCGGCCTACCTGCCTGGTTAGACAAAGAAGGGCGCATGGTCAGATTATTTTTTCTCGAATACAGCGGGAATGGGATGGCACTCCCCACAACCGATATGGGGATCGAAACCGGACCGCCTGGTTTTCTCACAAAATGGGGTTACTTTTACCCGCCGCCGGAAAGCAGCCGTCAGCGGTCGGACTACCTCACCATGCAAGCGCATAAACTCGCAGGCATTGGCCCGATCTATGCCCGGCACCGGGCAGGTGCGGCAAAGATCCCGGCTCCAGGTAGGCCCTAACAGACGGCATTCTTCGAAATTTCTGCCGCGATAATAATCACCATAAAAATATTTGCATTCAGTTCCCGCAGGTGTTTTAGTCAACCAACCACATACCAATTTATATTTATGGCGGGGGTTCATTTTGAGAGTGTGTGCGGCTCCGCCGCACACACTCTCTCAATGGTTTTCTTATTCATTTTCGGATGGTCCCAATCAGCCAATTGTATCTTAAAGTAATGGCCCGGAGGAGTCGATTCCTTCGGGGCCGTCGAGAAGGGCTTGTTTCAATTATTGGTTGACCACCCAAAATATTTCATTGCCGGTTTGAGAAGCCATGCCTAAAGCGATCTGGACTGGGAAGGATACGCCATTTTGGGTAAGATCGTACCAGCATACGTTTCCGGTCATTTTTTGACCCGGCTGGATAAAACCAAGGAGAGGCGAGCCGCATCCAACCTCTCCACTCAAAGAGGAATGACTTTCGGTCATTTCCTGCTGGTGAAGGATCTGAAAATAACCATCGAAATAGAATTTCTCCGCACTTTGATTATCGATGGTGAGATTGGCTTGAAAGAGAATCGCCGTTATTGGAGATAGCGGCTCGATCCATTGTGATGGTGATCCCATCCTTGAGCGGGACTGTTTCGCCGAGCGTATGAGTGCTGAGCTTCCAGGCCACGACCGAGCCTCTAAAGAGATCGAACTGATGGAGGGAATATCTCACTTGAAGAGGATAGGTTATACCATTATCGCTAATATTTTCCCAGCAAACGGTCCCGCCCAATTTTAACCTGTTGCGGTTAGACATGATCGTTGCCTCCTAATTTACGCGATCCATTGCTATCCATACCCGTTTATTTCCCCCCATGGTTTCTTAATGCCTGATTTCATGATTTTGAAGAGCACCTCCTTCCGGAAAGAACACCTTTTTTCCATTATATAGACAATTAAGCGCGCTTAACCTACTTTCCCCCAACGTTTCATCTACGATAAGTATTTATCCGAAATTCTGGAGTGGTTCGTTTTTTGAGTGTGTGCGGCTCCGCCCCCACACTCAAAAAACGCTGTTCCTCTAATTTTAGGGTACATACCGATCTAAAAAGGGTGTGACCCGCCGAATTGACCGGTCACACCCTCTGGATTCGGCTGAAGCGATCTTCCAATTTATACGCGGGTGAGATAATCACCACTGCGGGTATCGACCCGGATGGTATCGCCTTCCTTGACGAAATTGGGCACCTGCACTTCCACGCCGGACTCGGTCTTGACCTTCTTGGTCACACCGGTGGCGGTATCACCGCGGACCGACACTTCCGCATAGATCACCTTCAGGTCGACGCTGAGGGGCAATTCCACATCCAACGGCTCGCCGTTGTAGAAGGTCAGCTTGCATTCCATACCTTCGGTCAGGAAATTGGCCGAATCCCCCAAAATGGCCTTGGGGATGCCGGGCTGGTCGAAGGTTTCCTGGTCCATGAAATAATAATTGTCGCCATCATTATATAGATATTGGACACTGTGGAAATCCAAGCGGGCTTCCTGGACCTGGCTGCCGGAGATGAATGTTTTTTCCAACGTGGAGCCGGTGCGCAGGTTGCGAGCTTTGATCCGAATGGTGGCATTGCCGCGGCCGGGCTTATGGTGCGAATATTCCAGGACCCGCCAGAGAGCGCTATCCAGTTCGAAAGTTACGCCTTTGCGAAGATCATTTACGTCAATCATAATTAAACCTCACTTCTTCTTTCACTAGCCTCAATTATATAATGAGGGAAAATAGCAAACGGGCGAGATTATACTGCCAGATATGAGAACATGACAAGAGCGCATCAGTGATGCCGCTCGGCTGCGGGGCTCTCGCGGAGGAGCTCAACTGCATGCTCCAGCACAGGCAGGACCACCTGCAAATTCTCGACAGCGCCTTTCGGGCTGCCAGGTAGATTGATAATGAGGGTTTTGCCACGGATGCCCACCACGGCGCGGGATAACATGGCATGGGGAGTAATTTTCAGACTATCCTGGCGCATGGCCTCTGCCAGCCCGGGGGCTTCGCGTTGGATGACCTGGCGGGTGGCCTCGGGGATCACATCCCGGGGGGCAAACCCCGTCCCGCCGGTGGTCAGGATGACATCCAGGTCGTCCGCATCGGCCCAGGAGCCGAGCGTATCCCGGAGGGAATTCAAATCATCCGGGAGGACGATCGTGCGGACCACGGTCCAGCCGTGGCTTATAACGATGTCGCCAAGCGCCGGCCCGGAAAGATCGGGGCGCTCGCCGCGAGAGGAACGGTCAGAAGAAGTGAGAATACCGATGCGCAAATCCATAATCTACCTGTCAACTTTGGAGAAGGTAATAGAAACCTACAGCGAGCCTTGATTATTCACAATTAAAAATGCAATGGCGGCAATTATGCTGATGATAGATAAAACGATGCCAGCGATTGCCATACCCTTCCTTCTTGATCTCAATGACTTGATCCCAAGAATGATCCCAACAGTCCCTGTACCAAACCCCAAGAGACCGATGCAGGGAACCACGCAAATGCCAGCGATACCCAGAATAAGAGAGGCTTTCGCAAATCCGAAATCATCGTCCGGGTCTTCTACGGCCTCAGGGTGCGGAACTCGAGGAGCCTGGCGGATATTCATATTTACTCCCTCACAGGTCCTTTGCGTATGTGAAAATCGATTCCATGTTTTCCCACCCGTGGGCTTCATAGAAACGGATGGCATTATCGTTTTCCGCTGTGACCATGAGGTAACATCTTATACAGCCTTTTGACTTGAGGCGCCGTTCCACTTCTTGCATGAGCAAGGTCCCAATGCCGCGTTTCCGCAGGCCCGGTTCCACTGCCAGGTGGTAGATCAGGCCCCTGCGCCCATCGAAACCCCCAATAACCGTACCAACCATTTTCTGGTCCTCTTCCGCTACCAGGAACAGGTCAGGATCACGCTCGAGTTTTTTGCGGATCTCCTCAGGCTCATCCGAGCGGCGGACATGGATGCCGGGACCGGCATTGTGCCAGAGCGCCAGGGCGGCCAGATAATCATCGGGAAAACGGAATTCTCGCAAGAGGATATCGGCCACACGTCCCCGGCAATCAGGCCCTCAAAATTTCAAAGAGCTCATTTGGCATGTACGGTTTCAAGAGGAATTTATCCGCTCCGGCTGCCAGACACTCCTCGGTTTTATCCAAACCCGAAACCATGACTATGCGAATGCTGATTTAACTCCGGATCCAGGCGCATCTCCCGGACAATCTCGATACCGTTGCGGTCACCCAGGAAAAGATCCAGGAGAAGGATATCCGGTTTGGCCTGGCGGATATTATCGAGAATCTCGCCGGGTTTATCCAGCAGAATGATCACCTGGTATCCCTCCATGTTGAGGAGCGTTTTCAGGAGGGATACCATGGTGAAATCATCATCCGCCAGAAGTACTTTTTTCATTCGTTTTCCTTGGGGTCGGTTTTTTCTTGATCTGCTGCGGTTTTTTATCCAGAGCGGCTTTTAAAACATCATTACCCACTCGGCAAAGACAAAGTGCATGGCTTTGCGGACTTCCTCCGGCACATCTTCCAAATCCTGCTCATTCCGCTTGGGGAGGATGACCGTTTTGATGCCAGCCCGGTGAGCCGCCAGCATTTTTTCCTTGATGCCCCCCACCGGCATCACCTGACCGCGGAGGGTGATCTCACCGGTCATGCTGGTGCTTTTCTTAACCGGGTGACCGGAAATCAGGGAGACCAGCGAGGTGGCCATGGTCACGCCGGCGGAAGGCCCATCTTTTGGCTGGGCGCCGGCGGGGATATGCAGATGAATGTCGGATTTGTCGAAGAAATCCCGGGCAACCCCAGGTCGGCCGTATGCGAGCGGACGTACGACAATGCCGCCCGGGCCGATTTTTGCATTACGTTCCCGACCGAGCCGGTGATCTGGAAGCCCTTGTTGCCCGGCATTTTGGTGGCTTCGATGAAGAGGATATCGCCGCCAAACGGAGTCCAGGCCAGGCCGGGGACCACACCCGGGATGGAGGTACGGGTATCGAGCTCCTCATTTTCGAGGAAGATCGGATGTCCCAATAATTCCCGGATCACTTTCGGGGTCACCCGGGCGGATTGGTTTTTCCCTTCCACGATCAGGGTGCCAAGCTTGCGGCAGATGGTGGCGATCTGGCGTTCGAGATTGCGGACGCCGGATTCACGGGTGTATTGGTTGATGATCGTGCGGAGGGCATCCTTGGTGATGGAGACCTCTTCGGGCCGCAGGCCGTTCTCACGGATCTGGCGGGGGATCAAATAACCCTTGGCTATGGCGATCTTCTCCGATTCGGTGTAACCGGCCAGTTGGATGATCTCCATCCGGTCGAGCAACGGCGCCGGGATGGTCTCATAGGTATTGGCAGTGGTGATGAAGAAAACCTGGGACAGGTCGAAAGCCACTTCCAGGTAATTGTCACGGAACTCCGAATTCTGTTCGGGGTCGAGCACTTCCAACAAAGCCGAAGCCGGATCGCCGTGGAAATCCATGGTGAGCTTGTCCACTTCATCCAGCATGAAAACGGGGTTGTGCGATTCCACCCGCCGCAATGCCTGCAGGATGCGCCCGGGCATCGCGCCGATGTAAGTACGCCGGTGGCCGCGGATCTCAGCTTCGTCGCGGGTGCCTCCCAGCGAAATGCGGATGAATTTGCGTTCCATGGCACGGGCAATGGATTGACCCAGGGAGGTCTTCCCCACGCCGGGCGGCCCGATGAAACATAAGATGACGCCTTCGCGTTCACGCCGGATAAAGTCGACCTCGGCGGTGGACTTTTCGTCCTTCCGGTCCAGGCGTAATTTGCGAATGGCCAGGAATTCGAGGATGCGCTCTTTGATGTCCTGCAAACCGTAATGGTCCTGGTCCAGGATCTTGCGGGCATGACCGATATCCAGGTTGTCTTTTGTGCCGGCGCTCCACGGCAGGGAGACGAGCCAATCCAGGTAGGTGCGGATGACGCCGTATTCCGCGGCAGCGGTGGGCAGCTTCGAAAGGCGGTCCACCTCCCGGCGGGCCATGATCTCGGCCTCCTTGGGCATTTTGGCGGCTTCGATCTTCTTGCGGAATTCTTCCACCTCCACCGTCTGCTCGTCGCCTTCGCCAAGCTCCTTCTGGATGGCCTTCATCTGCTCGCGCAGGAAATACTCGCGCTGGACCTTCTCGATGCCGGAGCGGGCTTCATTCTGGATCTTGGCGCCCAGGGAAAGGACTTCGGTCTCGCGAACAAGCAAATCGACCAGTTTTTCCAATTTGGCTTTGGTCGAGTTCGAGCTCAAGCAATGCTTCCGCATCTTCCAATTCGATCCGCTGAAAGTTGGCGATGGTGTAAGCGGTTTGGAGCGGATCTTCGATGGCCGTGATGGAGGTCACCAATTCACGCGGGATGGAGGGGAGTTAACCCGGAGATCTGCTCGAATTGATCCCGGGCAGAGCGGGCCAGGGCTTCGATCTCCAGGCCCGTTTCCACCGTCTCAGGGGCGATCTCGATCCTGGCCTGCAGGTAAGGCTCGGTCTGGACGAACTCCACCACCTTGAAGCGCATCAATCCCTGCACCAGCAGACGGATGGTATTATCCGGCGCACGGAAAAGCCGGTGGACGGTTGCGATCGTGCCGATAGGATAGAGGTCGGCCGGAGCGGGTTCTTCCACATCCGGATTCCTGGCCGCCACCAGGCCGATCCACTTGCCCTGGGTGGCGGAAACGTCGTCCACCAGCTTGATCGAGCGGGTCTGCCCAATCGTTAACGGCACGGCCGTCTGCGGATAAACCACCACTCCCCGCAGCGGCAGGATGGGTAAAACGTCAGGGTACTTTACTTCTTCATTGTCTTCAGTTGCCACGGTATTTACCGGAGCTTTTTCCGGTTCGTCCTTTTTCTGCAGGCGGGTAAAAATAGACGGAAGGAACAGCTCTTCCAGCGAGCTGTCCGTTTCCTGCAGCCAATCAAAGACGTCCAGGGGGCCTGTCTGCCAACGAGATGCTGTCATCGTATGTGATTAACCTTTGATATTAATGTTGGTCGGTTTGACCTTGGGTAAGACTACATTTAGAAAACCATCGCTGTAGTCCGCGTCGGCCTTGGTCACATCCACGCCGGGCGGCAGCTCGATGGCCGTGCTGAATTCACCGAAACGGATCTCCATCTGGTGGTAGACCCGTTTTTCGGGCGGCTCGCCCCTGACGCCGCTGATCACCAGGAAATTATCTTCCGCATTGATCTTAAAATCGGATCGCTCAAGCCGGCCACTTCCACGCGCACCACAAAACTGGCGTCTGTCTCATAGACATCCGTCGGCGGGCTCCACTCATATGAATGGATATTTAACTGCCAACCGATGGCGCGGAAACCGGCAGCCTTTAACGGCTGGTTTGATCTTCCCAGGGGTGTAGTCATGCTTGCCTCCTCATGCCAGGGCCGCTCTGGCAGCTTCCATTACTTCATTATAGTTCGGCTCATCGCTCATCACAGGCATATAGGCTGCGTAGGTTATTTTGTTTTTCTTGTCCACCACGAACACAGCCCTGCGGAGGAACCGCAATTCTTTGATGAGGACCCCGTATTTCTCACCGAAATCCGTCCACATGTGGTCGGAAAGAACCTTTACTTTATCCACTCCGTGGGCGCCGCACCAATTCTTCTGGGTGAAAGGCAGATCGGTGCTGATGGCCAGGATGGCTATGTTATCGCTCAAGGCCGCCGCGTCCTTGTTAAAACGGTTGGTCTCCCGGTCACAAACATCCGTGCTCAATGAGAGTAGTGAAGAAATGATCCGTACTTTTCCTTGAGTATTGGCCAACCCTTTGAATGGCGCCCAGTCCAGATCCTGGACGGTGAACTCAGGAGCGGTCTGCCCGACCTGGAGGTCTTCGCCGACGAGGGTGACATCCTGACCTCTGAATTTAATGATCCCAATCCGTTCATTGACTGCCATAGGTTACCTCCATTTTGAATACCTATAAGATAAACAGTAATCCCTGCTCTCGCTCGAAAGAAGCAGGACGAGCGCCCCTGGCGGGGATCGAACCCACAACCTACTGCTTAGAAGGCAGGCGCTCTATCCATTGAGCTACAGGGGCCGAAGGAAAACTACCTCGCCTATTTTAGCACGTTGTTTCAGGAAAGAGGTTAAATAGTTTTGTAGTTTTGGAGTTTTATAGTTTTATAGTTTTATAGTTTTGTAGTCTGATAGACTGATAGTCTAATAGTCTAGTTTTTGGTGCGAAACTCTTAGCATAATAAATTGATTTGGTAATAACTACAGAAAAAATCCGTCGGTTATATTCTCTTTTTGAACGATCCGTACCTTGACAATCGAATCCCTCCAATCAGGCTCGACCCATTACCTTTAGATTTCCAGCGATAATGCCCCAGCCGACCCAACGCTCAAAGCCTGAAGACCCATGATCCAGGCAGCGTCTCAATCCATGAGCACGCTTGAGCACACTGATCCGACCTTCGACACCTGCATGCCAACAGCGGCCCAAGATAAACCACTCTTGGTTCTCGTACTGGCGGCGTTCTTTGGAACGATACCCGCCTTTAGGCAGAATGATCTTTTCCACTCCAAGCTCTCTGGCTGCCTGTTCGTTGGTTTGCGAATACAAACCTCGATCGGCACTGGCCTGTTCAGGTGGTTTCTTGAAAGTCTGGATATGCGCCTGCAGGCTGGGGACCCATTGAAGGTTGTCATTGGGGTTCCCCTTCAGAACCCGATAATGGTTGATGATGCCGCCATCGACTTCGTTTAGCCAGACCTTGTGACCATATTCCACGGGATGGTTCTCCTTGCCCCGCACAATGATTTCGGTGTGCGGCTCGAAGAGGCTGACCAGTTTGTCACTGGCAGGGACGGCTTCCTTCTGAAGGATCCGGCGCTGGGTCTGGCTAATCACTTGTTCGGCCAGCGGGATAAAAGTTCGCAGTATTCCGGCCAAGCGCTGGGCGGTTTTTTCGGTCGCGCGGCTCCAACTGCTCGGCTGTTTGGTGGGCCATTTTCACGGTCTGTTGGGTCATCTCGATCAGTTCAGCATAGGCTTGTTGACCGGCCTCTTTCGCCTGGTCGGTGCGCTTGCGCAGGATTTCACTGATCTGATGCGCCTTGGCCTTGGCCGCCCGGGTGTAATTCTGGAATGCTTCCAGGCTGTTCTCTCCTGTCTGCACCAGCACTCCCCTGGCTCGTTCCAAGCTTCGAGCCAGAACCCGCACACTATCAGCTAGTTGGCGGCTATCACTGGGCGGATGGATGTGGGTCTCCACAGCCGTCCCATCTGTGCGCAGCTTTCGCCCTTCGGTCACTTTGAGTTGTACGGCTAATTCCGTGATCCGTCCATTGAACTTCTCGAGGGTTTCTGGTTGGATCAGGTTGGCCCATTTGATCAAGGTGGTATCGTCTGGAACCCCATTCAAATACACCCGACAAAACTGACGCAAAATCAAACTGTCGCTGACTGCCCTTTCGGTTTCTTCATAACTGTAGCCATACAACCGTTTGAGGATGAGCATCCGCAGGACCACTTCCACCGGGGTCGAGTTCCGGCCCGTGATCAATGTCCACCGGTAGCGACGACCCAGGTCGTCTCGAATCAGGCGAAACAGACTGCCATCCTCCAGGATCCGATCAATCTTCGCCAGAATGGGATCCATTTTGGGAACTAATGGAAGAATGTGCTCAAAAACCTTGTCAATCGTATGTCTATCGTGTAACATTGGAGGTGCCTCGATGGTAGAGTTTGGCCTTAAGCACCTAACTTTTACCAGAGAGGCATTTTGATTGTCAATTGTTAATGTGCCAGGTGCGTTTCGCACCAGAAACTAGTCTAATAGGTCGGTTGATTTTTGACCGGAAGGGCTGGAAAATATTCGGTACGCGGGTTCGAACCCCGTAGGAGAACACAACGGGGCTTCCCCGTAGGAGAACACGACGGGGCACGGGAGGAACGAATGCTGTCAACGGACTCATCAACGGACTTTAAAACGGATCCTGATCAAAACCATCAGGGCTATAGCCAACGGATATAAACGGATGTGAGGTTGAGGTGGGTATTTGTTTCAAGGATCGAGGGGAGGAACAAATATTTCTCCAGGGAAGTGGGGCGGATGGTTGAACCAGGGCGGCTGGAAGAAAGATTTTTCTCCATACTCTCATTATAGAACGTTAGTTTCATTTGTCAATCCCCCAACTCACAACTTGCCAAATTCAATAAATCTCAGATTCAATCCCGGAAATACTTGTAGTTGCGACTTCAGTCGCTTTCTTTTCTACCTTTGGCTAAAAACAAGCGGCTGAAGAAGCTCTGAAGCAAAGATCCAATAAGGAACTGTCATCGGAGTTAACGTCTTAGCGCAGCATCCTGTGGACCAGAGGTTGAGCGGCAGAGGTGCAATATCGGGCCCACACGTGTACCTGCGGTACAGTGCAGGCAGGGTGCAAAGTACGCGAAGATATTGCACTCCGGAGGCTGCGACTACTTTAGAGGGACTGGAGAAGGATAAGACAATGAATTCATAACGAATCCCAAAAGAACTGGGACGAGTAAACGAATTCAAAGAGAATCCGGAAGGACAGGACTCTTATAGGAATGAGGATCACAGAAATAAAAGCGGATTTCATTGATCCAATGGATTTTTGCGGCTTGTGGTTGTAACCTCTTCCTTAAGTAAGTAATTTTCAGGTCGAGCAATAAACTCTTAACGGAGGCACCAAATCTGCGGGATTTTTGTTTCGCTACACTCTTTCATAGCGAACATTCATCACGCCATTGGCGTAAGTTTTGCTCAATACCAATCGTAGGGGGACTTTTACGGGAAGCGAGGTAAAGAGGGGGTTGCCTTTTCCCAGGACCAGGGGATGAACCAGCATATCGAGGCCGTCCCACAAGTCATGTTCCAAAAATGACCGGCAGGTACCCTCGCCGGCGTCCACCCAGATATCTGAGCCCGGTGCGTTCTTGAGCTGATCTATGGCTTGTTTGAAGGCTGTGACAGCTTTGACCTGCAACAGCTCCGAATTTCCTCCAGGCGAGTTCCACCTCGCCGTGGGAAATGACGTATTTGTGGATATCATTAATTTTCTTTGCGAAGGCGCGTTCTGCGGCTGATTTCGAAGAGGTCTCCGCTTCCTGCCGAATACGCGGTCAGCCCCGCATACGTGTTTTTTCCGACAATGATGGCGTCGATCTTGTCTTGATCAGTGCTTGAGTTCTTTAAAGCCTCATCGTCCAGGGATACCCACTGCTCTACGTTGGACACCATCCCATCCAGAGTGATGGCAAAATGCAAGATAATTTTTCGCATAAAATACCCTCCTTTGTTTTCATCAAAACCCCGGATAATAATTATGTGAATTATTATAGTAATTGTACGGATTAGTATACCATAAGGATTTTAGGGATATAAAGATGGGATTAATTACCTGCGGTCCCGGCTAACAATGCATGTGGATCGGGGAAACAGTCGGCCCAGACCCGGTGCCGCAGCCGGTGTTGAGCACGCGCACCCCACCAGATAACCGGGTTTTTCGGGTGTGAAAAAAGAAGCACATTCTGCAAGCTGTGAAAGAGAGAGATTGATCATTAGTTCACTTATTGCCGAAAGAAGCGGCCATTTGAGTATCTATTGCCTCTGCAATTAATTTGATATCGATGGCGGCTTGCTCCATATGTGTACTGAAATATATAACCGTAGATAGAAATTCTTCGTATTGGGCTTCAATCACACACCCAATTATTTTGTCCGAAAGACTTTTGTCATTAAAAGAATAGCACAATACCTGGAACTGATCGGCAATGGGGCTCTTGTACGTAAATCCATTGAGGCGATAGGTCTTCCATATGCGCCCTTAGTATTTCTCGTGAAATCATGTCTTCGATAGGTGCGTGCGGCAGTAGTTACATTATCGAAACGCGCTAATATTTGGTCAAAACCCATGCCAACGTACCGTATGTTTCTGGTTTGAACTTCCGCGCAATGGTAATAATCATAGTCGAAAGAATGGCAAGATAGTTCCTGGTCTAATTCTTCAATCAATTTCCATGAAACCGGTAAAAGCGAACGCTGTATAAGTAAGTCGGTAGTAGGAAATGGACGAGGCGGTAGTGACGTAGATGAAACCGATGCACAGGAAGTAAATATTACTGTAGCTAACAAAAAGATGGCTAATCGTTGAAGCAATTTTCTCTTCAGTTTGATTGTGAAGGGCCCACCATACGCATAAGGGGGTGCATAAAACTTATAGACGATGCCGAAAATGAAAGACCATAAACTCCAAAGTGTCGCGCGTGCCGGTTCGTCAGTGATTGGTTGATTTTCAGATATTGACATTTCCTTCCCCATCCTGATAGCCGAGAATATCTGCGGCTAATGCAAGGTAACGAAAGAATAATTATTAAGCCCTGAACAGTCAGAGGCTAAATTTTGTATTTTGCGTAGAAGGCAGACGCTCGGTCCGATTTACTTCAACTTTTAGGCGTTATACGGTCGTAGACCCTTATACACTCTCGCCCCGGCGATGGTTTTTAAAATCGTGTCCGCCGGGCGGTTAAGCCGGCTGCCCAAAACTTCAGGGGTCATGGGCGTATTACCGTTCGCCAGCAACAGTCGGAAGACACCTTCCACCAGGCCGGTATGCTCGTTCAGGAAACCTTCCTGCTTGGCGCAATGTTCGATGATGATGTGCTGAAGGCCGTCCATCTGGCGGATTTCAGCGGTTTCCGGGTCGATCCAGTCGATCAACTGGCCTTCGGCCAGGTTGGCAAAGGCGGTCCTGGTGTTCGGGGCAAAGGAGCGCCTCCAGGGCCACGTGCCAGTTATTATCGCTGGCACGCCACCAATCGAAATCCACGTGGAAAGGCGTGTGGACGGTCGGTTTAACCAGGCTGCCGGCCATTCTGACTTCACTCATCATTGGTCTCCCCTTCCACCAGGCGATAGTGAAGGTCGCCCACGTGTTTATATTTTGAACTGCCCGTCAGGAATGCCAGCAAGGGGCCGGGCGGGCAGCGGCGGACGATATTCAGGGCCGAATACAATTCCTGGGCGTGGACATGGCCCTGCACGTTCAGTTTCACCAACTCGCGCATCATATCATCCACCAATCGTTCGAAGGAAAGGTGTTGTTTGGCGATTTGAGAAGAGGCTTCGTCCACTCCGGCTTTATCCGGCACGGCGATCACCATCCGCTCGTTGAATTCGGTGGTGAGGTTCTGTTTCAGCATGGCAAAGACGATCCCGCCATCGCTGCCCGCCAGCACGGTCCGAACCCAATCACGGGTGGGACGGCGGGTCCTGGCGGTGATAATGGCCTGGCCGGGTTTCTTTCCCTTTGCCAAGGTAATGAGGCTGCCCGGCATCAATCCATACTTTTGGTACAGGCTGCCCAGGCCGACGACATATCCATGCTGGCGCACGACCCAGGCGGGAATTTCTTCTCCCCGATTGGCCGTCCACCAGGGTGAACCGCACCCGGGGCAACTCATAGGCGGACGGGAAAAAGCGGCTTACCTGCGCCGAGATCGGCAGCGTGCCGGCCCGCCAATGCGGATAAGTCAGGCTCATGACCTCTTCATCCGGCTGGACCAGGGGCGGTTCGTCCTCCGCCAGCTCATCATCCAGTTCGGCTTCCAGGGCCAACATTTGTTTGGTCAGGATCGAACGGTCATAAGGGATGACCGTATACCGCAGGGATACCGGGATTTGCTGCACGTCGACCGGTTCCAACCGTTTCAGGTACCAAAGCACTTCGCCGGTCGGACCGACCTCGTCAAAACGACCGTCTTCCTGCAAAGCCCGGTTCAATGAGAATTCCACCAGCTTCGGATTGACGTTGCTGGAAAGGTCCAACTGTTCGATCAAGGTCCCGGTGGAGAGAGGTTTGCCGCCAGCTTCATCCAATACGGCTTCGGCTACATTCAGATGACCCGGGTTGACATCCACCAGCAGGGACCGGGGGAACCAGCGCATGGTGACCCGGACCAGTTCAGGGTCCTGGGATAATCCTTCGGTCAGTTTTTTCTCGACCAATGCGCCGTAGGTTTGGAGGACATAGCCGGGGTTCATCTGCTGGTCATCCGAGCCGATCACGACCGGCTCGTTCAACTTGTGTTCCGGCAGCCCGGCCGCGAACTGGTGCTTTGCGCCGCCATCAAACTCCACCTCGATGACGTCAAACTGGCCCACGGAAGGGTTGACCCCCGGGCGGGCGCCGGTCAGCTTTCCCACTTTCCAATCCATCGCCGGGAAAACCAGCCTTTCGCCGACGTTATAATGTTCTTTGGGTAAATAGATCTTACCGGCGGACTTTTGCTGATCGACCAGGGCTTTCGATTTCAACCCGGATCCGTTCCGCAACTAAAATTGGAACGAGCTCAGCCTCCGTCAAGAGGCTCCTCGTTCTCAAAAAGATAGTTACTGATGAATTCCAGGTCTTTCTTGTTGAGAGAAAATGTCTGCCAGTAATCGGAAGGCAAAGTGAGATTGACGCTTGCCATAGCCTGCCTTGATGAAAAGATTACCCACGAAGGGCGTGATAAATATCCCGGAAAAAACCCAGAACATGACAATTATACTCCACCTTGACAGAGGCTCTTCGTTGACTTACGATAGTTCCATGAGTTCTAAAGTCACGGCCATTTCGAAAATAGTAAGATATCCACAGAGATGAAGATTTCGAAGAGAAAAGAAGTTCCATTTTTCTTTGCTTTCTTTTAAATGTTTATTTGATTTTCTCAGTGGTCTCTGGGGACTATGTGGCTATCCTGATCGAAGTGCCAAGGGAAGAATGAAGTATCACGCAATGACCAATTCGAGACAAAGCCTTGGACAATGGGGAGAGACGCAAGCCGCGGAATATCTGCAGGCCCACGGATATTCCATCTTGGAACGGAATGTGCATACACCCCATGGGGAGATCGATATCGTGGCCGGGAAAGAAGGCTCGGTTATTTTTGTGGAAGTGAAGACGCGCCGGTCCCATTCGTTTGCGTACCCGGAAGATCGGTCACGCGCCGGAAACAAGCCCATCTGCTCTCGGCCGTGGAAACGTATCTCGACCGGCATCCGGAATGTTCCGATAGCTGGCAGTTTGACGTCATTGCCGTGGAAGGCGTGCCAGGCGGGAAAGTCCAGATCGACCATTTTGAAAATGTCATCGCTTGAATCTTCCTTATCGAGGAAGACCCTAAAGGTTTTAAGAAACCCTTAGGGTCTGGTATAGAATTGGGGTCTAAACCTGCCCTCATTGTCGTGGTCGGGCCGACTGCGGTGGGCAAGACCGAGATTGCCATCCAGTTGGCGGAACGTTTGAATGGGGAGATCGTTTCGGCCGATACGCGCCTTTTTTACAAAGGCATGGATATCGGCACGGCCAAACCCTCCTTGGAAGAGAGAGCCCGAGTCCCCCATCATCTCATCGACGTGACCGATCCAAATCACCCCTGGAGCCTGGCGGTTTTTCAACAAGCGGCCGCCCAGGCTATCGAGGCTATCCACGCCCGGGGAAAACTGCCTTTCCTGGTCGGGGGGACCGGCCAATACATCCATGCCGTCACGCACGGATGGAAGCCGCCCGAACTTGCCCCCGACCCGTCCTTGCGGAAGGTACTGGAAACGCTGGCAGAGTCCAATGGCGGCGCCTGGCTGCATGAACGCCTGGCCCTGGTCGATCCGGCCTCCGCCGGGTCCATCGATGCCCGCAATGTCCGCCGGACGGTGCGGGCCCTGGAAGTGACCCTCACCACCGGACGGAGGTTCTCAGATCAAAGGGGACAGGCAGAAAGCCCGTATCAACTCCTCGAGATCGGGCTCATCCGCCCACGCCCGGAACTCTACACCCGCATCGATGCGCGCATCGAGGCCATGTTCGCGGCCGGGTTCCTGGAAGAGGTAAAAGGATTGCTGGCGGAGGGAGTTTCCCCGGACCAGTCGACCCTGTCGGCCATCGGCTACCGGGAATGCGTGGAGGTGCTGCAGGGCCGGCTGACCCTGGAAGAGGCGAAGGTGCAGATGCGCCGGCTGACCCGCATGTTCGTCCGCCGGCAGTCGAACTGGTTCAAAGCCAATGACCCCGCCATCCACTGGTTCGAAGCCAGCCCAAACCCACGGGCAGAGATCGAAGAGTTGGTCCGGGACACTTTCTGTAAAGGGGCGGTATGAGTTTGGAAGATTCCGCAGCAGTGATCGGGGGCGGCCCGGCCGGGCTGATGGCGGCTGAAGTTATGAGCGCCAGCGGCGTGGAGGTACACCTGTACAGAGTTCAGGCCGTCCGCCGGGCGGAAATTCCTGGTGGCGGGCAAAGGCGGGTTGAACCTGACCCACTCGGAGCCGTTTGACCAATTCCTGGCCAGGTATGGAGAGCGGAAAGTAGAGATCGAGCCGTGGCTGCGTCCCTTTGGGCCGGAGGAGGTGCGCCAATGGGCGCAAGGGTTGGGGGTGGAAACCTTCACCGGCAGCTCGAAGCGGGTCTTCCCGGTGGAGATGAAATCCACTCCCCTGCTGCGAGCCTGGATGCGGCGGCTGCGGGAGGCAGGGGTTATCTTTCACTTCCGGCATATATGGAAAGGCTGGGACGAGTTCCGGCTCATTGATCTTCGATGCGCCTGCCGGGAAGGTTTCGCTCAAGTCGAAGGCAACCGTGCTGGCTTTAGGAGGCGCCAGTTGGCCGGTGACCGGGTCGACGGGTGCATGGGTGCCCATCCTGGAGGCAGGGGGCATCCCGGTGGCGCCGTTGAAGCCAGCCAACTGCGGCTTTGAGGTGGGCTGGACGGAGCATTTCCGCTCCCGCTTCGCCGGCGCGCCGGTAAAAACAGTGACGGCCTCATTCACCGATTCACGCGGGCGCAGTTTCCACCAGCAAGGCGAATTCGTCATTACCACTACCGGCGTGGAGGGGAACCTGATCTATGCCTGCTCGGCCCTCCTGCGGGACGAGATCGAAGCCCGCGGCCAGGCCGGGCTTCACCTGGACCTGCTGCCCGACTTCACCCGCGAACAATTGGCTGAAAAATTGACTCGCCCGCGGGGCTCGCGCTCGACTATCCAGCTTCCTGGAAAAGGCGGTCGGGATCAAAGGGGTAAAAGCCGGTTTATTGTGGGAGTTCCTTCGCACTCAGGACTCAAACGACCCCGGTCGTTTGGTCACTCTGCTCAAAGACCTTCCCATCCGTCTCGTTGCCCCCCGTCCCATCGAAGAAGCCATCAGCAGCGCCGGCGGCGTCAGGTTCGAGGCGCTGGACGAGCACCTGATGCTGAAAACCATGGCAGGTGTCTTCTGCGCCGGCGAGATGCTGGATTGGGAGGCTCCCACCGGCGGCTACCTGCTGACGGCCTGCTTCGCCTCCGGCCGGATGGCAGGGCTGGGTGTGCTGGATTGGTTGGGGCAAAAGCAGGGTAAGTAGCCTCAAAAAACAAAGAAATGATGATCCACTTTTTCCCTTATCCGGCCTTGGTTGGACTTCTCATTCTTGCGGGGATATTGATCCGGTTGAGGCAGCAGAAACATAACTTCATGTGCCTATGCGCAACCGCCTTGTTCGGGCTTTATCTGCTGATCCTTATTGATGCGGTCCTCTTCCCTATTCCCAGCGGGATTGTCACAGGCGAAATTGTGACCAGGCGAAATATTGCGAACACCCTCGCCCGTGCGAACCTGCATCCGGGCGTTTTCGGGGTCCACGTCACCCAGAGATATATTCTCAGGCAGATCCTCGAGAACCTGTTGATGACTGTTCCGTTTGGATTCGGGATCTGTTTCTTTTCCCGTCTGCGCGCCCGGGATTTTCTTTGGCTGGCAGTAGCGGTCGGCGGCGCGACCGAATTGAGCCAGTTGCTGGTATCCATTTTTATCGTGGGCGGACCCTACCGAGGCGTGGATATCAATGATGTCTTGTTGAATGCAACCGGGGTCCTGCTGGGCTATGGCTTATTCCGGTTATTTGTCAGGTTTTTTCCCAAGCGAATCAAATGGATTTCCCCTCTGAGGCAGTAAATGGGTTTTTACACGGACAAATCCGCTGTGTAAACCACGACTCGATTGCGACCAGCCCGTTTGGCCGCATACATTGCCTGGTCGGCAAATTCGAGCAAATTATCGAGGCGCGTGCTGTGCGTCTCTCTGAGTTCGGCAATTCCGAGGCTGAGGGTCATAGAAAGATCACCTTTAGGCGTGACTATCTTCTCTTTCGCTATTTTCCCGCGCAAGCGTTCAGCAATTTGTAGTCCATGGGCGCTAATTCTCCTCGGGAATAATAATGCAAATTCGTCTCCACCAGATCGCCCGATAATCTCTCCCTGGCGTAAGGTTTCGCCCACAGCCTTGGCGATATGGGAAAGAACGAGATCACCTATGGCGTGCCCATAAGTATCGTTGATCTGTTTGAAATGGTCGAGATCAAATACGATCGCCGTAAGGGCTTGATTGATCTGCAACGCGTGCTCGACTTCCCGGTCGCCCAACAAGAAAAACTCACGCCGATTGAGCAGCCCGGTCAGAGGATCGAGAGTGGCCAGTTTTTCCAGGGATTCCTGTGCGTTTTTTTGCTCTTCAAGCTTTTTATTTAGTTCTATGGTTTTCAGATAATTGATTTCTGCATCTCTTTTGGCCGTTTCAACCTGATGGATCACCCGCAGCCCGGCCAGTCGTTTCGCAGTATTCTCATTAAAGACAGTCTCTTTGAGTTCATGGAACTGCTTGAAGTGCCGGAGGGCAGCCTCATACTCGCCTCGTTTTTCATATACTTCGGACAATAATTGATGGCATTGAGACTCCCCGCGGCGATCATTGGATGTATGGCTAATCGATAACGCGCCTTGGAATGCGGAAAGCGCAGCCTCATCAATTACCTGAAATTGATACACCTTTCCCAAGTTCAGCAGGCATTGAAATTCGTCTGAGCCTGCATGATGCTGGCGTGACAATGCTAATGCCTGCAATAAATAATCCTCGGCGTTTGGAAAATCTTTGATTCCCAGATAAACCTCTCCCAGCGTACTTAAAGCAGTCACAATCACCTTATCGATCTCATATTCTCGAGCAAGGCGGAGGCTTTCATGGCAAGCTTCCAAAGCCTTCGTTCCGTCCCCCAGCTCGAGATAGGTTAGAGCCAGGTTGTTCAGGGCAATACTTTCGCCACGCACATGACCAAGTTCATGGCAAGACTGGAGGACTTTTTTCCCAATTTCGAGGGCTGAGGTGAGATCGTTCGATTCTGCATAGATCACACTGAGGATATTCAGCATCCCGAACTCATGCGTGCGATCTCCGGCTGCTTGAGCTGCTTTGAGCGCCTTCATTGCATACTCTACTGCAGTACCGTAGTCGCCGAAACTACGATATGTCCAGCTGATATTCCCCAGGACATCGAGCATCATGCCGCTGGTTTCCGGTTTTCCACCCTGGATACCTTCCAAAATCTCAAGAGCCCGTAACGACTGGGTCAAAGCCGTGTCATAGTTGCCAGCATCATTGTTCAAGGCAGCCAGGCAGCGCAAGCTTCCTGCCAGCCCGAGCAAATATGGTTTCTGCTCAAATTCACCGCTGGAGGCTGACGCATACGCCTGCTCAGCCAGGCCAAGCGCCTTTTCTCCATTATTTAGATGAATCGTCCAGGCAAGCTCATGGAGGAGGTCAATTCTTTCCCGGTGATCCTTGACGTTATTCAGTTGACGTTCCAATTCAAGAGCCTTACGACTGACAATATTGCCAGTTTCCAATTCATACCTCAATAAGAATAAATAAAGTTTTGGACAAAGTATTGATTTATACCTGATTACATTTTACTCGAATATATATTGAATTTTGCATCAAACGAAACGTGCTGATCCGATAACCTCAATTGGACCCATAAAAACCAAAATCTAGGATACTCCAAATGCCACGCGTTATATACCTCTAAGGCTCAACCAATTTTAACGAAACTTTCGTCTGCCTGTATTTAATTCAAATTGGCAAGCCATGCCTGTTGCGGCACCGGCTGACGTATTTGCCAGCGTTGGAGTCAGGAAGCGGTAATAAAGAGATGATTTATCGACCCTGTGGGTGAATTTTCATGCAGCCTGTAACCTACATATTTTATCGTCGGAAATCCGGCTTCGAAATCCTGCCAAAATACACCTTTCATTATTATCTGAAGCGAAAACAATTCGGAGAAGTCAAAGCCCGGTCTTAAGACCAGGATAAGACTGGCTATTGGTAAGGATACCAAATAGCACGCCAACCTCTATAATGAAGCTGAAACAAAAACGCATTCCCAGGACGCAACCAGCGTTCATCGAGCACCCCCGATCAGCCGAAGATATTGATCCAACCATCAGGAGACCGAAAATGACCACCATCCAAGAGGCGAAAACACCAACAAGCAGCTTGACCCAGGCGGGAAAAAACCCGATGACGACAAAAACGCTCACCCCCTTTCTTGTGTTTACATTCTTCCTGACCTGGGGCCTGGCCGCCATGCTGATGCTGTTCTACGATCAGATCGTGGCCATCTTCGGCGAGATCAACACCAGCAACCCGTTGTATATCCTGGCCGTCTACGCGCCCGGAATCGTCGGCGTGCTCCTCGTCTGGCGTCATTACGGGCTGAAGGGCCTGGGCAGCTTCTTCAAACGTCTGACGCTCTGGCGCGCGCCCAGGACGTGGTGGCTGTTCCTCATTGTGGGCATCCCCGTGTTTTTCTACGCCGGCGCGGCGATCAAAGGCACGATCAGTGACCCGTTCCCATTCTCTCCCTGGTACATGATGCTGCCCGCGCTGGGACTGGCCCTGTTCCTCGGCCCCATCGAGGAGTTTGGTTGGCGGGGACTGGCCCTGCCTCTGCTGCAGCGGAAATTCGCGCCGTTCTGGGCCGGCCTGATCCTGGGTCTCATTTGGGCCGCCTGGCACATTCCCGCTTTTCTAATGAGCGGCACACCCCAAAGCAATTGGGCCTTCCTCCCATTCTTTGCCGGCGTCGTCGCCATTTCTGTCGTCCTGACGCCGCTGTTCAATTCCTCAAAGGGCAGCCTTCTGATCGCCGTGCTGTATCACTTCCAGATGATGAACCCCATCTGGCCTGACGCACAACCCTGGGACAGCTACCTGATCATCATTGCCGCCGTAATTATTGTCTGGCTGAACCGCAAGGCTATGTTCAAGCGCGGGGAGGCTGTAACCGATGTGCTGATACCATCCTGAACCAGCCTGCTGGCATAGTGACTATATATTAAACTGCTCGGCCGGTAAGACTGGCTGAGCAGTTACTATTGTCGAATTAGTCACATACTCACGATGCCCTTGACCCTGTC
>CAWALN010000008.1:0-301214 GCA_963782935.1 uncultured Chloroflexia bacterium
ATCAAGGTTCTTGGACAGGTGCATCCTGAAACAGCCGTCTGCATGAACAACCTGGGACATTTATTTGCCAGGAGCGGAGATTTCAAAATTGCCCGCTTGTATTATGAGCAAGCCCTGGTGAATTGGAAGAAATTATTGGGTGAAGAGCATCCGGACACCGCTCGCAGTCTGAATAATCTCGGGCATCTGCAACAGTTGATGGGTAACTATAAAGAGGCCCTCTCAATTATGAGGCGGCCTTATCCGTCCGCCGAAAGACTCTGGGAGAAAAACATCCGGAAACGGCCGTGAGTTTGAATAACCTGGGGTCCCTCTTTCAGGCGATGGGAAATCATGCTGCGGCTCGTTCCTACTATGAACAAGCCCTGTCAATCCGGAAGGAAACTTGTGGGAAAGATCATCCCGATACCGCCGCCAGCATGAATGACCTTGGATGTCTTTTTATAATTACCGGAGAATACGGGAAGGCGAGGTCTTATCTTGAGCAGGCCCTGCTGATCCGCCAAAAGGTCCTGGGAGAAGAAAACCCGGAAATTGCTCGAAGTCTTAATAACCTGGGCGAACTAATGGCTGCCAAAGGAAATTATTCGACTGCGCAGAATTATTTTGAACAGGCGTTAGCCATTAGAAGGAAAATGTTGGGAGAAGACGATCTCGAAACTGCTACTGCTCTGGAAAATCTGGGATCCGTCTTTCAGGCAATGGAGGATCCTTCAAAGGCTCAATCAACCATTCAAGAGGCTTTGTCTATCAGAAAGAAGGTGTTAGGACAAAAGCATCCGGAGGTGGCAGCCAGTCTGGAGCAATTGGGCCAAATTACCAAATCCCAGGGTGATGAGCCTGCCGCAGCGCAGTATCTCGGCCAGGCTGAAGATATACGCAAGGCGCTGGAAAAGGAGAAACGTCCCAGATTTAACTTCTTGAGCCGGAGAGGCCGATCTGTGGTGACATCCCTATTCGTTTTTGCCCTGGCCATATTTGGCCTGGACTTCCTCCTGCCCGGGCCGACACCGATCACCTTGAATTGGAATCTTGTCAATCCCGGAGAGATCGCCCTTCTCCAGCCTCTCAAGCTCTTTGCCCGGCATACTTCAACCTTTACGCCAACAGCCACTTACACCCTACCATCGACTCCAACCTCCACCTTTACACCGACTGCATCTTCCACACGAACGAGGCTGTATATACCTGTTAAACCTCCCCGGACCGCCACATCCACCAAACTCGATCTCAGCGCCACCCACACAAGGATCTATTGGACGAATACATACACCCCTGTACCTCCACAGGTCAAAAGTCCCACTAATACTTCCGCACCGGCCAATACGCCAATGCCGAGCAATACACCTACGATCTATGTCACTCCGTCCCCGACTGAACCACCTACACCTTATGTTCCACCGTCCGATACGCCCGTCCCCCCGTCCGATACGCCCACCCCTTCGGAACCATCGCCAACTCCATAAATACTTTTTTCAGTTGGTTTGTTTCACAAATAAACCCAGAGAAACCGTATGAAAATCCTACTTTTTTTGCGAATTTTTATCATTGCACTGATCATCCTATTCAGCCAGGCGTCCATGGAGAGGAACACGATTTCAGACAGCCTTTCGGATGGCATTGTCAGTCCAGATTCCTCGCCATTGGAAACCGGCCCCTCCGCAGCGGGTGTGCGGACTGAGTATTTCCGGGCTGCAAATGCGGTTCCCCCTTCTCTAAAGGATGGCCTCGCACGTGGCCTGTATGATTATGGAATTGAGAAGGTTACAAATGTAACCTCCACTAAAGCAAACGGGACCTATACTACCGGCACAAATATTGTCATCCAGGTCACCTTTTCAACAGCAGTTACGATAGCTGGAACGCTTCGATTGGAGTTATCCACGGGTGATCCCGCCATCACCGCTATAGATTACACCGGTGATACAGTCACCGATACAATTACTTTCGAATACACTGTCGTTGCCGGAAACACCTCTGCCTGGTTGGATTATGCGGGAACCGGTTCGCTCAGTTTAATATCGGGAACCATCACAGATTTCAGGCGGGCTGGATGTCGGCCTGGTCTTACCTGTATCCTCCGAACCCGGCTCTTTACGTGCTAACAGCCATATCGTCATCGACACTACCGCGCCGGCAGTCACCCTGGCCCTTCAGCCTTCTTCAGATACCGGTTCTTCGAACTCGGACAACCTCACCAATGCCGCCAGCCCGGTCTTCAACGCCGCCTTCAATGAGCCTGTTTCCGGATTGGCTTCCGATGATTTCTCCAACCTCGGCACGGCCGCCAGTTGTGTATTCTCCGTGGGCTCACCCACCGAAAACTCCTACCCCATCACCGTTTCAGCCTGCTCCGAAGGCACGCTCGAGATCCGGCTGAGAATAGATGCGGTCACGGATGCAGCCGGAAATGGCAATGCCCAGGCCGACGGACCCGTCATTACCATTGATCGGACCGGCCCATCCGTTATCTTGAGCACTACAGCAACAGAACCGACCCGGGTATCCCCCCTCCCGTTTAAGGCTACTTTCCTGGAAGCAGTAACCGGTTTTGACTCGGGAGACATCGGCCTGACCAACGCCAGCCTCTCGAATTTCAGCGGGGTGGGAACAACCTACACCTTTGACCTGACTCCGACCGGTGAGGGAGCTGTCATTGCCGGGATTGCGGCCAATGTGGCCGAGGATGCGGCCGGGAATGCCAACACCGCCGCCACTCCCTTGAGCCGTACTTATGACAATCTCGCCCCGACTGTCACTTTACATCTTCAGCCTTCTTCAGATACCGGTTCTTCGAACTCGGACAACCTCACCAATGCCGCCAGCCCGGTCTTCAACGCCGCCTTCAATGAGACTGTTTCCGGATTGGCCTCCGATGATTTCTCCAACCTCGGCACGGCCGCCAGTTGTGTATTCTCCGTGGGCTCACCCACCGAAAACTCCTACCCCATCACCGTTTCAGCCTGCTCCGAAGGCACGCTCGAGATCCGGCTGAGAGCCGCGCGGTCACGGATGCGGCCGGAAATGGCAATGCCCAGGCACCGACTGGTAGCCGGTCGTTACCATCGATCGGACCGGTCCGGATTATAACCTGAACACATCTGCAACTAACCCGACTAAAAACAACCCCATACCTTTCAGCGTGGCTTTCACTGAAGCAGTAGCTGATTTCACAGTCCATTGACATCACCCGACACGAATGGAAGTGTGACCGAGGTTCAGCGGCTCAGGGAGAAGATTACACTTTCAGCCTGGTACCTGGTGGTGAGGGGCCGGTGAGCGCATTCCATCGCAGCCGGGGTAGCCCAAGACGAGGCCGGAAATTCCAATACAGCAGCCAGCTCCCCTCAGTCGGACCTATGACAAGCATCGCCCCGACTGTCATTATTTGATCTGCAGCCTTCTTCAGATACCGGGACGTCGCATACCGGACGACCTGACCAATGCCGTCAGCTCTCGGTTTTTGATGCAGCCTTCAGCGAGCCTGTATCCGGATTCGGCATCAGATAGATATCTCCATTACCTGGCACGGCCGCAAGTTGTGTACCTCTTGGCATTAGCGGATACTACCGAACCTCTACGTATCACCGTTTCAGCTTCTGCTCAGAAGGTACACTCTAGATCTCGGGTTGAGATTCCAGTGTGAGTGATCGATGCGGCCGGAAATGGCAATGCCCAGGCCGACGGACCCGATCGTTACCATCGATCGGACCGGTCCATCTGTAATACTGGCATCAACAGCACCAGCTTCGACCAGGATTTCTCCTATACCGGTCACAGTGACATTCATGGAGACAGTGGCCGACTTCGACTCCGGCGATGTCACCGTCGCCAATGGATCAGTAAGTGATTTCATTGGAACGGGAATGGATTATTCCTTCAACGTGACTCCGGCCGGACAAGGGGAGGTCTTGGTTGATATCGCCGACAGTAAGGCTAATGATGCGGCCGGAAATAGGAATACGGCCGCCACGACCCTGAGTTGCAATTATGACAATATTTTGCCGACAGTCATTATGACCTCCATGGCGCCAGAACCCACCAGGATAACTCCCATCCCTGTCACAGTCACCTTCGCTGAAGCTGTCACCGGTTTCGAGGAAGCTGACATCACGGCGGTTAACGGGACAATCAGCGGCTTAGCCGGCTCTGGAGCCAGTTATTCCTTTAACCTTAATGCCAGTGGACAAGGGTTGGTCAGCGCCAATATTGCCGGCAACGTAGCCCTGGATGCTTCAGGAAATGGGAATACTGCGGCTCCAACTTTCAGCCGGACTTATGACACCATTTCGCCCGGAGTCAGCCTGACTACTGGCGCCGCTGATCCGACCAATGCCTCCATCCCAATCACTATCACCTTTACTGAATCCGTCATCAATTTCACGTCCGGTGATATCACTTTGACAAATGGCACGGTCAGCAATTTCAGCGGCTCCGGAGCGAATTACACATTTACATTGGTGCCTACTGCTCAGGGATCCGTGAGCGTGAGTATTGCCGCCGGCGTAGCCCAGGATCCGGCCGGAAATCTAAATACCGCCTCCAATTCCTTGAGCCGCATTATGACAATCTCTCCCCGACTGTCACTTTACATCTTCAGCCTTCTTCAGATTCCGGTTCTTCGAACTCGGACAACCTCACCAATGCCGCCAGCCCGGTCTTCAACGCCGCCTTCAATGAGATTGTTTCCGGATTGGCCTCCGATGATTTCTCCGACCTCGGCACGGCCACCAGTTGTGTATTCTCAGTGGGCTCACCCACAGAAAACTCCTACCCCATCACCGTTTCAGCCTGCTCCGAAGGCACGCTCGAGATCCGGCTGAGAACCGATGCGGTCACGGATGCGGCTGGAAATGGCAATGCCCAGACCGACGGACCCGTCATTACCATTGATCGGACCGGTCCATCCGTTATCTTGAGCACTACAGCAGCAGAACCGACCCGGGTATCCCCCCTTCCGTATAAGGCTACTTTCCTGGAAGCAGTAACCGGTTTTGACTCGGGAGACATCGGCCTGACCAACGCCAGCCTCTCGAATTTCAGCGGGGCGGGAACAACCTACACCTTTGACCTGACTCCGATCGGTGAGGGAGCTGTCATTGCCGGGATTGCGGCCAATGTGGCCGAGGATGCTGCCGGGAATGCCAACACCGCCGCCATTCCCTTGAGCCGCACTTATGACAGCATTCCTCCAACCGTCGTTATAAGCTCCACCACCACAGATCCAACCAACGCTGATCCTATCCAGGTTACTGTGGCTTTCAGCGAGCCTGTGACAGGGTTGGTTGAAGCAGAAATCATTGTTACTCATGGAAACATCACCAGTTTTACCGGCTCTGGCTCCATTACACAGTCAACATCCATCCAATCGGCGAGGGATTAACAAGCGTGGATATTGCCGCAGGAGTGGCCCAGGATGCAGCCGGTAACCCCAACATTGCCGCACCAACCTTCAGCCGGAACATTGATGATGGCGGGTCCAACTGTAACCTTCTACCTACAGGCCGTCTCCGATACAGGTATATCCGGAACGCCGATAAATCACTAATGTGGCCACCCTGGTGTTCAATGCCACTTTTACTGAGCCAGTGACCGGATTTATATCCACCGACCTTACTAATGCAGGCGCTGCCACGGGTTGTGCCATTCAGGTCGACTCTCCCACAGGGAATGTCTATCCGGTGACCGTCTCGTTATGCTCACCCGGTACAGTGATCCTCCACCTGGCGGCCGGCTTACTGACTGATCTGGCCGGCAATCCCAACATTCTGACTGAAAGCCCCACCGTGACGATCGACCGAACCGCCCCGCAAGTCACCTTTGACCTGCAGTCAGGTTCAGACTTTGGTCCATCGAATACGGATAATATAACCAATGCCACCAGCCCCGTGTTCGATGCAACCTTCAGTGAGGCTGTGGCGGGATTTACTTTGGATGACCTGGCGAATGCAGGCGGAGCCGCCGCCTGTACTTTTAGTATTGGTTCACCAACTGGAAATAAATATCCCATCACCGCTTCTTCTTGTTCAGCTGGAACAGTAGTCCTCCAATTGATCCCCACCAGGGTCAGTGACATTGCCGGAAATGTGAATGTGGAAACCCAGGGTCCAAGCGTCACCATTGAGAGAACGCCTCCGACAGTTTCCTTTGACCTCCAGGATGCTTCTGACACCGGAGTTTCTCCTACGGACAACCTTACCTATGCGACTAACCTTGTTTTTAATGCGATCTTTAGCGAACCGGTTTACGGGTTGGGTCCGGAAGACCTGTCCAATGGCGGGAGCGCCAGTGCTTGTTCCTTTTCAGTCGGAACGGCAGGCGGTAACACGTATCCGGTGACTGCATCGGCCTGTTCGGAGGGTACAGTCATGGTAGGTCTTTCGGCCGGAGGGACCATGGATATTGCCGGAAACCTCAATGTACAAACCAATGGCCCAATCGTCACCATCGATCGGGTTGCCCCTACGGTCAGCATTGATCTTCAGATTGAGCTCGGACACCGGCACATCCAATTCAGATAACCTCACCAATGCCGCCAGCCTGGTATTCGATACAACCTTTAGCGAGGCTGTGTCAGGATTAGCCCTGGAGGACTTTTCCAATGCAGGTACTGCCACCGCCTGTACCTTCAGCATCGGAACACCGACAGGAAATATGTATCCCATTACCGCTTCTTCCTGTTCTGCCGGAACGGCGATCCTCCGCTTCGCCGCCTCCGCGGTAACAGATGCAGCCGGTAATGCCACCTCCCTAACAGACGGCCCCACAGTCACGATAGAACGGACACCGCCGGCTGTCACCTTTGACCTTCAGGCCGCCTCGGATTCTGGTCCCTTGAACACGGATAACCTCACCAATGTTGCCTCCCCAATTTTCGACGCAACCTTTACCGAGGCGATTTCCGGATTCACTCCGATTGATCTCACGAACATGGGGACTGCCAGTGGCTGTATTTTCAGCGTAGGCACACCTGCCGGCAACAAATATCCTGTCACGGTCTCTTCCTGCTCAGGTGGCACTCTCACCCTTCGTATCGCTGCAGCCGGGGTGATGGATATCGCCGGGAATAACATCCAGGTGACCGACGGGCCGGAGGTGACTATCGATAGGACCGCCCCAACTCTCGGCCTCGATCTTCAAACAGGCTCGGATACCGGCATTTTGAACACGGATCACCTGACCAATGCCTCCAACCTGGTATTTGATGCTACCTTCAATGAAGCCGTGTCGGGTTTCTCAGCGACCGGTCTTTCCAACACCGGCACGGCAGGCGGCTGCACTTTCAGCATCGGCAGCCCAACCGGCAACGTCTATCCGGTTACGGCTTCGGCATGTTCAGAGGGGACGGTTGCGGTCCGGGAGGCTGCCAGCGGATTGATGGACATGGCCGGAAATCTAAATATTCAGACCGACAGTCCGGTCGTCAATATTGATCGAACCGGCCCTACGACAGGAATGAATTCAACTGCCTCCAATCCCACCGGTATGTCGCCGATACCCGTCACAGTCACCTTCAGCGAGCCGGTCTTTCTTTTCATTTCCTCTGATATTTCGATAACAAATGGATCAGTGGCGAATTTTTCAGGTTCAGGGAGTGGTTATCTATTCGATCTTTATCCCGGCGGATTGGGAACAGTCAGTGCTGATATCCATGCCGGTGTTGCCGAGGATGCCGCCGGGAATGGCAACACGGCTGCGGTCTACCCTCAGCCGGGTCTATGACAGCATTTCACCGGTCGTCAGCATGACCTCGACCTCCCCAGACTCAACCAGGACTGCCCCTATCCCGGTCATAGTAACATTCAGTAAACCTGTCACGGGGTTCGTCTCCACCGAAATATTAATTACCAATGGGACACTTAGTAATTTCACCGGTTCCAATGACAGTTATGCCTTCAATTTAAATCCATCCGGACAAGGTACAGTTACCGCTACGATCGCCGCAAATGTGGCCCAGGATTCGGCCGGAAATTGGAATACTGCCGCGGCTGCGTTCATCCGGGTATATGACACTATTGCTCCGACGGTTATTATTGACCTCCAGGATGGGTCGGATTCGGGCATTCTCCCATCCGATAATCTCACTAATGTAGCCAGCCCTGTGTTCAATGCCGTCTTTAGCGAACCCGTGATGGATTTCAATTCCAGTGATCTCTCCAACACCGGAACCGCCAGCGGATGCTCCTTTGGAATTGGGACTCCTGCCGGAAATACTTATCCTGTTACCGTTACTTCTTGTTCCGGCGGAACGGTTATTATCAGGCTGGCAGCCAATGGGATCACTGATGTCGCCGGGAATCCGAATCTGGTAAGCAGCAGCCCTGTAGTCACCATTGACCGGGACGCGCCGGCAGTCATTTTCGACCTGCAGAGCCTTTCAGATTCAGGTATCTCCAATTCAGATGACTTGACCAATGCTCTTGTGCCGGTATTTGATGCAAGGTTTAATGAGCCCATTTTTGAACTCTTGCCGGCCAATTTTACGAATGCAGGTACAGCCGGCGGTTGTTCCTTCTTGATCGGGTCTCCCGTTGTGAATACATACCCGCTCAGCCTGTCTACCTGTACGGACGGTACCATAGTCTTAAGGTTGGCCGCTGCACAAATCTCCGATGCTGCCGGAAATATGAATGCCCAGACACTTGGGCCGACTGTAACAATCGATCGAACGGCACCTGCCTTTTCCGGAGTAACACCTGCCGCCAACGGATTTATCAACAGCGTCACAAGTTCATCTGATGTAGGCTACGGACTGACCGAGTCCATCGTGAACGGCAGTCTGTCTATCATCTGGACCGGCGGAGTCAATGATCCGGCTGCGCATATCTGCAATCTGATCGGGTCCGCCCTCACCATAGGCTCCCATACCAACCTGGACCTCTCCGATACAGTCAATGGTTGCCAGGCAGCTCAATCCCTGGTCAGCAATGCCACCTATACCTTTGGTTTCACCGGAAGCGACGCAGCCGGAAACCCGGCTGTACAGATCAACCGGACCAACGTGACTTTCGATAATACGGTTCCCACAATTACCTTAAGTGCACCCAGCGCTGCCAGTACGAAGAACGGGCCGGTGACTTTCACGGTCATTTATTCGGATCTGAACTTCAATGCCAGCACATTATCGGCCGGCAATATCACCCTGAATAAGTTCCCAAATGAGAACGAAACAATTGATGGCACTATCAGCGTAGACTCCGGAATAGGTTCTACACGTACAATCACGGTTAGCAATATAACACCCGGAAATGGTACTCTGGGTATATCGATTGCGGCCGGGACAGCCAGCGATAAAGCCGGCAATCTAGCTCCTGCCTCCGGGGCTAGCGCCACATTTATCGTGGACAATACCCCTCCAACTATTTTCCAATGGCCGGGTCCAGGTATAGAAAATGGGGGTTATTATATCGTTAGAAATCAAACGGTCCAATTGGAGGTCGAGGTCGACGATAGCAAAACAAGCTCGGGAATTAATCGGGTGGTTTTTTATCGTTGGTGTCCCGCAAATTGGTGCCTCCCCACCCCCGGTTTATATCTTGAGATTGGGAGAGTGACCAGTTCGCCATATAGGATTCTCTTTGATGCCTCTGTTCTGACTCTGCCTGGTCCGAATCAATTTGATGCTTACGTTTTCGACAATGCCGGAAATTTTTATAAATCCACTATTTGGCTCAATCATATACCAACCGTCATTGTGCATAAAAGCGGCGATGGCGAGGGCACAGTCTCCAGCCTGGACTCTCACATAGACTGCGGTTCTACCTGCGCATATGGCTATGACGTTGGGACGCAAGTCACGCTCACAGCAACACCGGTCTTCCCATCCACCTTCACCGGCTGGAGCGGGGCCTGTACGGGCATGGGGACTTGCAGACTCACCATGAGCGAAGACAAAACCGTCACAGCCAACTTCAGTTAATCCTTACAGGATTTTCTTGCCTTTTGTTCGTAGATAGAGCAGAAACTATAAATCGATGAAAGGGACTTCCTGCTTGACACTTTCGATTAATTTATCCAATCTTTCTATCAGATTATGGATTTCCGGAGTTGGATCAGTCGGGACTTTGAGGCAGGCTCAACTGAATGGTATTCAGCCGATCTTTTAACGCATCGATTTGAATCACCGGAGGAGCTTCAATGGGGACAGTGGAAATGGAGGGAGGATAGATAATCTGGCGACCTAATATTTGAACCATGGCGGCGAAGGGAGGGGCAAATATAAATCCAATGATCCCAAATTCACTTACCATGAATACAACCATAATGATCATCAAAAGAGAACTGATCCAAACATGTTGTAATAAGCGAGGTTGGATCACCAATTCAAGAAAAAGAAATACTCCGATAGTGAATAATAATGTCAGGAGTGCCATCCCCAAACTGATGGATAGGCCGGCTGCAAAAGCCAATATGGCTGCGGCTAATCCCCCAAACCAAACGATCAACCAGCTCAATGCGCCAAAGAAAGCCAGCAAAAGGGGATACCTGAGACCGATCACCCTGTAGCCGATCGCAAGGAGAATCAAGGTCAGGAAACTTTGGATCAATTCACTGCGAAGATAAGCCCCCACCTCCTTTTCCAGGTTTTGCCACACCTCTCTTGAGCGTATACGCACCGGCGATGGAAGTAAAGATAGCCACAAGCGCTTAAAATGCTCTTCATCGGCGCTCCAATATATGCTGAGGGCAAAGACAATAATGACATCGCTGCCAAGCTCCAAAGTGGTGCGGGTAATATTCATAAAACTCTGCAGGACAATGTTCAATTGACCACCCGGCAAGGAATTTAGAAATTTATTGAAATCTGGAAAATTGGTGGCTATGGTACGCTGCAACCATGAGCCATTCAACCAGGCGCTATGAACTTGTTGATAGGTTTTTGGGAGGTCGGAAGCAAGTCCCTGAAGCTCAATCATGAGAGGCCCGACCATAAAGAATATAAGAGCCACAAGGAAAATCACGACGCCCATATAGGTGAACGTCAAGGCTAGTCCGCGTGGGACTTTATGGGAAGACAGCGAGTCCACGACGGGTCGCAGGACGGAGGCAACCACCAGAGAAATAAGGAAAAGACCAATGGCTAATCGGAACTCCCAAAAAACCAGAAGGAGGGTCAGTGTCGCCAGAACAATCGCCGAATACCAGGCCAGTCTTTTCATGGGGCATTCTCTTCCGGCGGCATGGATTGAATTAAAAGGTCATCTAATTCGGTCGCGATGGATTCTAGGGCGTCTTCGATCTCATCCGCCCCCGCATCGGTAGGATTTACTTCTTTTTTCCGGACGATATTGCGGACATCTTTCATATATTCTTGAGCCTCATAATGCAATTTATTCAAGCTATCCCTACCCTGTGGCTTTTTGATCTCCGTCTTTGCAGGACGAAGAAGCGAACGATCCAATAAGACCTGGATTATGGCCGCTAAAGGAATTGCCATCAAAACGCCTATAAATCCCAGTAGATATCCAAATGCGGTTATAGATAAAATGGTCACGATTGGATTTACCCGAACTGTTCTTTTCATCACCTGGGGAGCCAGGATAGTGATTCTCGATATTTTGAAGAAGGATGGTTACCGGGATCACCCATAAGACTCTGGCAGGATTGGATGCCATTGTGACTATCAAGGCAGGGATCGCGCCTAATGTAGGACCAAATACCGGGATCAATTCACAGATACCCGCCGCAAAAGCCAGGGATAGAACAGAAGGCAGTCCTAAAATGGAATACGCAATGAGGACCATCAATCCAATTGTGAGGGCCAGTAAGAATTGTCCTCGGACAAACCCTCCCACCCGGGCTTCAATTTCGTCGATGACTGCCCTGGTGCTTTCGCGCCTCTCTGACGGAAAAAACAATGTAAACGCATACTGAGCCCGCTCACCTTCCAATGTCCAATAAAAGCCGATCAATAAGACTACGCTAAAATCAAAAAGAGCTTGCAAAACGATCTGTGCGATCCTTATTGTGAGCGCTCAATGAATTCATCGCACTATTTCCTGTTGGTTTAGGATTTGAAAAGACCGAATTGAGATCGGAAGGTAAATTGTTGACCCACGGCCGGATTAATGGAATGGATGAATTTTGAATTGAAGTCCTGAAGGATTTATAAAAATCTTGAATCTGCGGTGTAACCGCGGAAACTTGTTGACCCAATTGGGGCAAAACCAGAAAAATAAAAACGGCAAAAATGATAATCGCAGAGAGATAAATCAGGATCACGCTGATTGAGCGATTTACTTTATGGTCATGCAGGAAATCCACTGCAGGAGCCATGGAGATACTCAGAACAACCCCCACAAAAATAAGGATGACCTCTCTTATGAAGTGAAAAAAGAGGAGGAATAATATCAACACTGAGAATACAACAAGTATTCCTTTAAAAACAGTTCGAGCTGGCAGTTTGGTCATTGGTAGATAAGATTCTCCTGCTCAAAAGCAAATATTTCCTGGGTCATTCAATTGGATTAAAATTTATGGGAGGGGAATTTCAATTCCCCTCCCACTTTATCACCGTACCATCTGTGGTAACGATGGAGCTAAACCTGCGGCTTTTTTTCTCTTTCATCAGCAAGTCCCCTCAAATGTTCATTCACCTCATTCGCAGCCTGCTCCTTGGTATAACCATAACGTTCCTGTAATTTGCCTATCAATTGATAGCGGTTACCATCGATCACATCAAGGTCATCTTCGGTTAATTTTCCCCACCATTCCCTGGCCTTCCCCCTTATCTGCTTCCATTTTCCTTTCACTATGTCCTGGTCCATATGGCTCCTAAAATATCCGAATTGATTGTTACGAGAAGATCAGTAGCCGAATTCCTCCATAGTCTTGAAAGGATACTCCGAAATCTATAAAAAAAGTCCGAAATTGTTCTAAAAAAAATCTATCAGCTGGACGTCTCTTGTGCAGGTTCGCCTGTGTTCCAAATAAAAAAGCCTCTCCAGCCCTTTCCATGGCCTTCAAGGCAGTAAATATCCGGCAAAACTGCTTATAAAGATAATTTTTAAATTGTTGAATGAAGTACATAGCCTATCCCGGGGACTGTTTCGAGATATGAACCCATCTCCTCACCCATTTTCTTCCTGATCCGTCCTAGATAAATGTGTAAATAATGGTTTGAATCGCGGTATTCCGGTCCCCAGACGCGAGCTAAAATGTTCTCATGCGTCATTACGGATTCCTGGTTTTTCGCCAATTCGGCCAACAATGCAAATTCTGTCCGGGTCAGATGCATATCCACGCCTTCAATAAATGCACGGTGTGCAGGTAAATTAATGGTCAGATTCTTGATATGGATCTCACCTTTTTTGCCCAGGGTTCCAATAGAGGCACGCCGTAATACGGCTCGTACCCTGGCAAGCATCTCTTCCTGGGAAAATGGTTTCGTGATGTAATCGTCTGCGCCCGCGTCCAACGCCCTCACTTTTAGGTCTTCATCCGAACGGGCGCTAAGGACGATAAGCGGGACATCAGATTGTTGACGTATCCATATACATACATCAATTCCACTAATTCCGGGCAGGATCAAATCGAGTATCACGAGATCAAATTGACCGGTCATAAAAATGTCCATGGCATCTTCCCCCGAACCGGCAGTTTGAACTATGTAGCCTCTGGCCTGCAAATTGGCAGTGATCAATTTCTGAATCTGTGGATTATCGTCTATTGCAAGGATGCGATCCATTTTTACTCCTATTGCGATTTGTGATCGATTGATCGCTTCACAGCGGATACCAAGGTGGCAGCGTTAAATGGCTTGATCAAAATTTCAACCACATTCGGATAATTGGAAAGATCTATATTTGCATCAGTGACGGAAGCGGTCATGATTAGATATGGGAAGATCTTTAGGGATTTCGGGGTCATTATCTATCCGGTCGAGCAATTCCCAACCGGTGATATCCGGCAATTTGATATCCAATACCAGTAAATTAGGTCGATCAGAATACAATTTTCCGATGGCTTCCGATCCTGTTTTGGCCTCGGATACGTGATAACCTCGCACAACCAGATTCTCTGAAATCAATTTCAAGATATCAGTTTCGTCATCCACGACCAAAACACTATCCATCTTATACCGCTCCGATTCTATTTTGATCCATCCAAAGAACTATTCTTGATCCTATCGAAGGTCGGTAAAGTGAATGAAATGACAGTTCCCGGACCATCCCGATCCTCGACCCAAATTCTGCCTTTGTGAGCTTCGACCAAACCTTTACAAATGGCCAAACCAAGGCCGGCCCCTTTTGACCGGTTATCACCGCCATTTTCAAGCTGGCGAAAAGCTGCAAATACACGTTGCCGATCTTTTGCAGGGATACCCCGGCCTTCATCGGTGATACTGACAATAATTTCCTGGCCCAAATCCCGGGCAAGAATAGTGATCTTGGTCTGGGCCGGCGAAAACTTAGCCGCGTTATTCACCAGGTTCGTGATCACTTGAGCAATCCTTTGTGCATCCGCAAGGATAAGGGGCATTTCCGGTGGCACATCGATCAGTAATTCATGTTCCGTGGTCAATGCCTGCAATTGTGGATAGGCGGATTCAAGAACTTCACTCAATGAAACCTTGATTGGAGTGATGCGAAGAATACCGGCCTCCATTCTCGAAAGGTCCAAAAGCTGTTCGATCAACTCATGTAATTTATCTGATTCTGCATTGATTGTTTCCAAAAAATCCCGGCGTTTGTCTTCCGGCCACTCTACATCCTCCGCCAGAAGAGTCGTCGTAAAGCCTTTTATAGAGGTCAAGGGTGTGCGCAATTCATGTGAAATCATTCCCAGGAATTTCAGTTTCAGCTCATTCGCCCTTTCGGCTTCCTGCCTGGCCTGAGATTCGGCTTCCAAAAGGCGCATGTTCTTGATCACGATGGCCGTTTCATCGACCAGGCCGCGCACATGCCGCAAATCATCCATATTTGTCATCCGTTGAGTTTTGAAATGCAACGAAAGCAACCCATACCACTCACCCCCTGCGATCAATGGAAGAATGATCAGGCTATGTGTTTTCAGGTCCGAAAATCGCTTCCGCACCCTATCTGGTAATTCCATCATGGATTGGATATCCTGGATGACTAAAGGTTGACCATACGGGATCGGCAATTTCACCCCGTATTCTTCCAATGTAAAACTCCGGCCAAAGAATTTGGGCAGTCTCGCTCCTCTATTCCATTCAGTGAGAATAAAACATCCTTTGGGAGGAGGTTCATTTTCGATCCACGGCGTATCCAGGATCGCAATCGAAGCCCGGCTGGCGCTTTTTAAATAGCTGCTGGATAAGAGCAAGCCCAATACTTCGTTTGGAGTCTTCACTATACCAATCGTCTGGCTGATCCTATACAGTTCCCGGGTTCGTTTGAGCAGAACTTTTAATGTTTCACTGGTCTTTTTTCGATCAATCAATTCCTTATGAAGGTCTCGATTGGCGATTTCCAATTGTGATGTACGCTGGCCAATCCGCTCTTCCAACTCTGTATTGAGGATCCTGACCTCTTCTTCTGCGGTCTGTCGGACGGCTATTTGTTTTCTTAATTCATCCATGGCGATCTTTAATTGAGAGGTGCGTTTGTCCACCCTCTGTTCAAGTTCTGAATTGAGCTTTTGGGATTCATTATAACAAAAGCGCATTATCCACTGCAAGAGCCGTCCGCCGGACGATATCTTCTGCCAAGGTGAGATCCGCGGATGAATATCGTCTTCCCGAATCTGATTGGACGAATGTAAAAATACCCAGGATTTGATCGTGGGCCACCAAAGGAACGACAATCGATGAAATTGGATTGAGCTGGCGGATGATTTCCAATTGCTTAGGATCAGAGATCGATGCCTCCAACAATGACGGCGCCAGATCCTGGTATAACAAGGATTGGCCGGTCAACAGTGTTTGAACCTGGGGGCGGTTTGATTTCTTCGAAATGGATCTCCCGGGTGGGTTGGATCTGATAGAGAAGATCTTCTTTCCTGGCATCCACGTGTGCAGCGGTAACTCTCTGCAACCTATTATCCTTATCGATAATATCTATGGCACACCAATCGGCCATCTCCGGCACGACCACGTGGGTGATATTCTTCAGCCGGTGTTCCAGATCCAATGAAGTGGAAAGGGCCATGCCGGCATCAGCTAATAGATGTTGCTGGTTAGCCCGGACCTGTAAGGTTTCTTCCAGTACTTTACGCTCCAGGAATATTCCCACCTGGTTTCCCACTGCGTTTAGCATATCTATCAACAATTTATCCTGGATTTGACCGTGGTTTGATAAGCATTCGAGGACTGCAATCACTTTATTGCCACTTTTCACCGGCAGTAAATAAGCGCTTTGCAAGCCCAACCTTTCGAGCTTCTTGTGCATATTTCGAATCAAATTTATCCAGGTTGGGTAGCCACAAAGGATTCCCCACCAATAAGCGCATAACCGGGTAAAGAATTATCGTCCACCATCAACAAACTATAGCGGGATTGATCTGCATATTCAGATAGGTTTTGACCTTGTTCAAACCAGACTCCTTTATTCGTGAGGATTGACATGTCCGGTTCAACCTGCCATAAAGCCCCATATTCCCATCTGGCAGTCTCACAGATCATTTGCATGACTTGTGGAGCGGCTTTATTGATCGTATTCGATTCAGCCAGTACCCGGGCGATGTTATATTGCATGAGCAAGCGCTTTTCAGATCGATTTACGGGCCGTGATATCCACCATTACACTCAAGCTCCCTGAAATAACGCCGCTCTCGTCATACAATGGGGAGGCATACACGATCAGGTTTATTATTTTGCCATCGGAATGCTCCACATCCAATTCAATATCCCTCAGAGCTACATTCTGGGCGATGGCAAGGTTTATAGGCAGCTCATCTTCGGAGATTTCCTTGCCGCCTCGTAAAAATTTGAACGGCAGATCAGCCCGGTTAGTTGACTTGACAAAAATATTTTCCTCCGAGGCTAAGTCCAGGATCCTGAGGCCGGCCCTATTTATCGTCATGGATCGACGTTCAGGATCATGAAGGATCACTATGCCTACAGGAAGGAGGTCCAACAGAGTTTGGAGCGGATTGAAAATGGCCTCGATTTTTATTCCGAGATGCCTGCCTTGAGCCCATTCGTCTGTTTCCGAAAGAGTTTTTTTAGCCTGCTGGAGGGTAAGGAGAATGGGATTCGAGTGAATCCGGCGGAACCTTCTCACCCCGGTCAATAATGGCTTGTACAGCCAATATGGTTGAGGCAAGGTCCCGAATTATTTTTCTATTCCCCATCTCCGGGAATGATTTCAGAATCCACCATGGCTGTCTGAATCCGGTTCATAAAATACTCCTTTGGGTGCGAAGTTGATCAGAGAGTCCAGGGGTATTGGGTTTCATGTTGTCAGCACTTGCTCCCCTTCTTTGTGAGATGTCTCTTCCTCTTCCAGGCCTTTATGCGAACCCACCGTTCGGGCATATACCTGCGTAAATTCAGCTCCAAAGAAAAATATTTGCGCAGAGTATAGATCCATATCAGGAGGACGATCAATGATCCCGCGGCTCCGTAACCTGACGCAGTTTTATTGAAAGACAGGTAGAAGCCGATCAGGTACCGCCCCACCAGGAAAAGGACTGCAGTGACAGCCGCTCCCAACCAGACATCTCCCCAGGTGATCTCTTTATCGGGAACCACCCGGAAAATAAATGCAATTAACACGGTCAATAATATAAATAAAACCACCGAGTTAGCCACCACTGCAATAGTTCTATTCTGCGAGCCAGCCGGGATGTTTGAAATCAAGATCGACACAAAAGCATCGATCAATAAGAAAACCAAAAAAAGGAATCCAATGGCAATCACCATGAGAAAGGAAACCAGATGATTCTTTATGGTTTTCTTTATCCCCGCCTGGGTTTTAGGAGGCACATTCCAAATTTTGTTTAACGAGGATTGAAGTTGAGAAAACACTCCTGAAGCACCCAGGAGAAGTGTAACAATACTGATGATCGAGGCGACGAAACCATGAGAGGCGTTATTTGATTGGGTAATCAGCGATTTGATGAAACTGGCAATTTCGAGTGAAGTGAACCTGCCTACCTGGGAGGTCAATTGGTCCACTGCAGTGTTTGTTTTTAAGAAATAACCTGTGATGATCACAATGATCAATAACAAGGGAACCAGTGACATCACTGCAAAATATGCGAGCGCGGCCGCCAATGTTGAGGCATTATCTCTCCCCCATTCGCGGAAAGGTCCCACTATCAGTTCACTCAAGGCATTCCTTTTTTTCTGCCATGGTCTCACCTCCATCAAGGAACCACCAGTTATTTATTCCGTTCTTCCTTAGCTCCTGGAATTGAAGAATACCCATTTATTCCTATAAAAAAACTAAAAGGGTTCCATACAAATCCTATTACGAATAGCCTTTTTTTATCTTCTTTTCACTCCTCCGGCACTCTGAAAAAAGGGTGCCGGAGGTCATTTTCCTTAAACCAAATTGATTTTCCATGTCTTCACCAATAAAAAGTGCCTGGCATCTTAAAACCAGGTTTTTTGTCATCCCATTGACTAAAATAGAGAGCGGTTCCTTGCCAGGGAATTTGAATTCTTTGGAAGTTCCGCTGGAAGAATGGTTTGTGAGTTTTCAAGGACAATTTGAGCCGCTTCCAACATGTTGGAAACTGTAAAATGTGGCCGGCGCATGGCGCCGTCATGCCAGTCCTTCTCATTGCCATTTTCAACGAGAATAGTTCCACAATTAGCCCGGCGGCCACATTCAATGTCATTCAGGATATCGCCAATAAACCAGGAATTTGATAAGTCAAGGTTATGCTCACGGGCAGCCCGGAACAGCATCCCTGGACTTGGTTTGCGGCAAAAGCATTCCATTGAATACTGCTTGATCCGGCCTTCAGGATGGTGGGGGCAATAATAAAAACCATTTAACGTCACACCTTCGCTTCCTAGCATTTCATTCAAACGCCGCCGGACCGCTAACAAGGCCTCTTCCTTAAAGAGGCCTTTGGCTACACCAGGCTGGTTTGAGATGACGAAGAGCCAGTAACCGGCGCTCTGCAATTGCCGCAAGGCTTCCCCGGCTCCCTGAGTGAGGGACATCAAGGAGGGATTAACATTGTTGGGGATTTTTTCATGTAACACGCCGTCTTTATCGAAAAAAACAGCGGGGTGAATACTCTGTACCAACATAATCACTTACTCCAATCATGGTTCACTACATATTCTGACCGGGAGGTTCCCCAGGTGGTTGTGCTGCAAATAGGTGAGCGGCAAACCCCGTTGTTCTTGCTGCCGCCATGGAATGCGAGGTTGGGTAAGGGTGAATTCCTAAAAAACATGGATGGGATCGTTCCTCAGGAGTTCATCCGCTTCATGAAACGCCGTGACCGGATCCACGCTGGCAGCGTTCACCAAAATGCGGTGCAAATCCTTATTCCTGGGTGCCCACCGGGCAACATCGGGAGCCGTGAACATGACCAGGCTCGGAATATCGAGAGCCTCCGCCAGGTGAGAAACGCCTGTGTCATTGCTGACGACTAACCTGGAGGCACTCAAAAGAGCTGCCAGGCATCCAAGACTGGTCTGGCCGGCCAAATTTACCGCGCGGGTTTGCATCTGGACGGCCAACGCCTTTGTAAGGGTGCATTCTTCAGAGGTGCCGGTTAAAACAATATCCAACCCGCGGGCGGCCAATTCATCCCCCAGGGCCGCAAAACGGTCAATCGACCAACGCCTCTCCGCCTGCCTGGAGCCTGCATGGATCACGGCATATTGGCCTCTTTTTAAGTTATATTGGTTTTCAACCTCATGGAACTCTTCCCAGTCCCGCTCATTAAGGGGAAATTCAAGATCATCACCCTGCAAAGGGATGCATAGATATTCCAACAAGCGTAAATGTCTCCATACTTCCGGTTCTTCCTCTGGATACAGCATAAAATTGCCCTCTTCAGGGATATGCTGACCCATTTCATGGAAACCGGCCGTTTGACGCGCCCCAAAGGACATCACCAGAGAATTGGTGATGGATCCTGCGTCATGCATTTGCAGAGCCAGGTCATATTGTCGGGATTTGATCTCGGCCAGGAAGCCAGGGAAACGTTGGGCTTGTGATACCTTCCCGGATAGTCCGGCGAAGCCGGGAAATTCGATAAAATCATCCAGGTAACGATCAAAACGCTCGACCAAGGCTTCAGCCCAGGGAAGTCCAATCAAGGTGATCCTGGCATCCGGAAAGGCGCTGCGGACAGCTCGCAGCGCGGGGACAGCACATAACATATCTCCCAGTTGTAAGGCTCTGAGGATGACAATACTCCTGGGAGAGGGTTTTTCAAGCCAATTGTTAGTATTCACGCCGCCTCACTTTTTTCGATTTGAATTGTTTTCCACGGTAAACGACAAAGATTAGCTCGTGGGTTTTATGGATTAGTGTTCGTCGATGAAAATGTGAAAACTATCTCTAAAACGGATCCACCAATGAGCTTCGCAGAAGTATTTTTTGGTTCTACTACTTGCCCTCTGTAGCATCCTGTCAATATCTGCGGTCCAACCGATACATTCAAAATCTTTTACAGATTTAGTAGTTTTTTCGCTAAATAATTGAACTCTAAAAAGGGTGTTTTGAGTGTTTTGGGCGGCTTCGCCGCCCAAAACACTCAAAAAATCTTCTCATTCTTAGCTCAGTTACTAAGCGAGAGAACCATTTAGGTTGGTGATATCTTAAAAAGTTTTAAGTATTACAGCAACTAATTTAACGGTTCTTGCAGGAACCTTCAATGGGGTTCTTACCCCCTTGTCAGTAGGGATTTCCCTAGCCAAATTTTTCGTCCATATCTTCAGCGTTTACTCCATTTCAATTTTCTGATTGATAAGAAAATAGGGTGTCTCTAGCTCGACAATATTTGATTAGGCCCTTTGATACTCGGTTGCACTCAAAGAAGCTATTAGCTCTTGTTTTTTTTCCTGCTTTTTCTTTTCCGTCGTGTCCTTTGTGTCCGTCGTGTTTAGATCTTTTTCTTTAATTTGGAATGTAACATTGTCAAGCTAATGTCTCAGATAAGGACCGACTATTTCATATGCTCTATGAATACATGGCTGGCTGGTTGCATTTATAATAATGCCAGCCTGTCTCACCCTTGCCACCGTATTAAGAAATTGGGTGGGTAAAAAAGGTAAATAACTCCGATTTTCCAGCCTATCGAATGATTCCCAGGTGTTCACATGTCCAATGCTTCGAAATCCATTACTTCCTTAACCGCCTCTCGTTTACATCTCGGTGCAGCCTATTACCCGGAACACTGGCCTGAGGCACGTTGGCCCGAAGATATCCGCCTGATGAATTCGGCCGGGCTCACCGTTGTCCGGATGGGAGAATTCGCCTGGTCCGCCTTGGAGCCGGCGGAAGGAGAATTTGATCTGGATTGGCTCGAACGGGCAGTGGAACTACTGGCTGAAGCCGGGATCGCTTCTGTTCTTGGCACACCGACGGCTGTTCCTCCGGCATGGCTGGTCCAAAAGTACCCGGACATACTGGCCAGTGGAAGAAAGCGGCCGCCGGGTCCAGTTTGGCAATCGCTGCCATTATTGCGTGAATTCACCCGATTTCCATACCGCCTCCAGCCAAATCGTCGAGGCAATGGGCAAACGCTTCGGCAAGAATCCCCATGTGATCGGTTGGCAGCTCGATAATGAATATAACCGCGTCTGCTATTGTGAGCGCTGTCAAAGGTTGTTTCAAGAATTCCTGAAAGCGCAATTCGGCTCTCTGGACCTTCTCAACGAACGTTGGGCCACCCGTTATTGGAGTGAGACCTATTCCAACTGGGAGCAAATCCCTATCCCCATTGGTCCGCACAATCCCGGCTTGATGCTGGAGTTCAAACATTTCATCACCGGGAGTTACCGGCAATTTCAAAAAATACAATTGGACACTCTCCGTCCATTCCTGGATCCTGACGTGTGGGTCACCCATAATTTTATGGGTTGGTTTGATGGATTTGACCACTACGAGATTGCCAAAGATTTGGATATGGCCTCGTGGGATTGGTATGTTGGGACAGGCCACCTTGATTATCTGAACTCCGGGGCCATCCATGACCTGACCCGCGGATTTAAACAAAGCAATTTCTGGTTGATGGAAACCCAACCCGGTCATGTGAACTGGGCCTCCATTAATAATGATCTAAATAAGGGGGAAATGCGAAGGATGGCCTGGCATGCCGTTGCCCATGGTGCGGATGCCGTTTTATACTGGCAATGGCGCTCTGCTCTTGGCGGACAGGAGCAATACCACGGTTCATTGGTCGATCAATCCGGGCAGCCCCGCCCCCTTTTCGAGGAAGTGAAACAGCTCGGTCAGGAATTCAAGGCGGCTTCCAAACTATTGGAGGGTTCGACAATCAAATCCGATATTGCCATACTGAACTGTTATGACAGCCGCTGGTCGATCCGCTGGCAGAGTCATCATAAAGATTTCACCTACGAGTCCCATTTCTACAACTACTACCGTCCGTTGGCGGCTCGAAATCTCAATATAGATGTGATCAGCGCGGATGAACCTCTTGATGGCTATGCGCTAGTCATAGCCCCTGGCTTGCTCATTTTGAAAGACCACCGCGTGGAGCATATCCGGGAATTCGTTCACAACGGTGGAACCCTGGTCTTGACCCTCCGGTCCGGCATGAAGGATAAATACAATGCCCTCTTACCTACTCGAGCACCGGGTGAATTGTCAGAGTTGGCCGGGGTGGAAGTGGAAGATTTTTATGTTTTGCAGGAACCAATTCCGGTCAAGGGAGATTTTCTCGAAGGTACGTCCAGGCTGTGGGCCGAAAGATTGAAAATCCTGGATCAGCAACGGACCATCCCTCTGGCCCGCTATGGTAAGGCCAATGGTTGGCTGGATGGACAGCCGGCTGTCACCGTTCATCCTTATGGAAAAGGGACGGTCTACTATGTGGGGGCCTACCTGGATGAAGATTCACAAGCAATCCTGCTGGACCACATTCTGGCCTCCTCCGGCCTGGAATCTGCAATTAAAGCCTCACCTTCAATTGAAATCCATTCCCGTACCGGCGTAAGCGGTGAAGCTATCTTCATCCTCATCAATCACAGCCCAAAAGAACAGGTTATTCCCATATCCTGGCCGTTTATTGAGCACCTGGGATGCCCAACAGAAAAAGGGAGGCTTCTTCTCCCGCCAAATGGAATAGCCATTCTAACCCGGCGGGATAAATAGTTAAATTATTTCGTAGAGGTTATATTCAAAAGAAAACGGCACACAACGAGTGTGCCGTTTTTGAACATCTATAATTATTCTACTTTTTCTACTCTCAACCGATTTTGGTTCCACATTCCGGGCAGAATTTTGCGCCTTTCGATTCTGCGCCGCAATTCGGACAGAAACCGGCTTTGGCGGCTTTTTCCTGGGCTGCGCCGCAGTTCGGGCAGAATTTGGCGCCGTGAGTTTCCTGTCCGCATTGAGAACATTTATCGGAGGCGGGTTGGACCATGGCCGTGCCGCATTCCGGGCAGAATTTCGTCCCGGGGGCAGCCAGAACCCCGTCTTTAGGGCAACGGGCGGCCTGGGAGGCCGCATTTTCGGCAGTCTTGGCAGCCTGTTGGACATTCTTCATCACATTGCCTAAACCAAATGCGCTCGCCAGGCCTTTCAGGGCTGCGCCGGTCTGTTCGCCGCGGGCTTCAGCGATCTCATTTGTGCGGGGACTGTCTTCCTGGCAAAAACCGCTCTGCGTGTCAAAATCAGACAGGCAGACGATCCGCTTGCAGGTTGGGCATTCGCGGAATTGGACCTGTACCTGTGTCCAGGCCTTGTCTAATTGAGCCGGCGTCATTTTCATACTGTAGCGGGGGTCTTCACCGACCACATTATTGGCAACCGCATTACCAAACAGGGGCACTTTTCGCAACAATCCGCCCGCCACCTGGCGCCCGAGGTCCTGGGCTACGGCCGCGCCTGCATCCGCCTGGCTCCTGAACTCCCGGCTGCAGCAATCGCAATAGAATATGGCATAAGGGCCCATCCCGTCATTTCGAATATCGTATCTTGGCATTCTTGAAAAACCTGGCATTGTATTCTCCTTTGTAGAGTTGATCCTCACGACACCGATCCAAGCATTATCATTATTTCCCTCCTTCTGTAATTATATCGTTCATCCTGAAAATAATGGAATACCTGAGCTTCGGATAAACAGGGCTTTAACATTCTTGGTTATTTTGCCTCCAGGATGAGTTTGAGAGCCTGGTCCGGTCGGGCGCAGAAGTATCGTCTAGCATGAGCAAGGTTGTTCAGTTTGCAATGCAAGCACAAGCCAAGAACGAGATTGTTCAAGATGGCCATATTGCGGCCAGATTGCCCAACGGTTAGTCGGGTCGCATCTTCATGGAGGGTCACATCTCGGCGATAATGGAGGCCATTCTCAATGCCCCAATAATCCCGGGTCAAAGCCAGCAAATGGGTTGGGCTGCCTTGTTGAGGAGATAAATCAGTTAAGCCATAGACGATCTCGTGTGTTTTTCCTTTATAACGATTGTGCCAGACCGTCCTTTCCAGACGAAATACTTGAGCGACATGCGGCCAGTCCAGGTAATCATTCAGCAACGTACTTGCCATGAGCGTGCGTGTTTCCAGGCGTCCATGTCCCTTGCTGACCTTGGAGGCCATCTGCATTTCCTTGGAGAGAGGCGCTCCTTGGTGTAGATTGCACGCTTCATGGACAAACAACTTTTCAATCGCCCAAAGAGTGCGAGACTGGTTGCCTTTCACAAACCAAAGGAAGTGCCCGCCTGCTTCCACAATTTGCCGGGAAACCTCTCGTTGAGTATGCATGGCATCTCCGATGATGATTGCCCCACATAAATTGACCTGGCTAAGCACTTGTGGGGCCACCACAATCTCATTTTCCTTATGATCCACCTGTGCTTGCACTAATACCAACCCTTGTTTGGGAACATAGACGGTCAACAAGTGTGTGCCTCGTAATTCACCAAAGGGAATAGTGCCGCACAAGGTCTTCCCATCCATCGTCAAAACAAGCTCTTGCTCTTCTTTCAACCGCTGCTGGTGATATTGACTGATCAATCCATCAAATTCCTGCGCATCCACGACCTCCTGCAATACCCGCCGATAGGTCATATGGCAAGGCACTGCGTCCCGCTTCAATATTTTCAACATCGCCAGTTGTTCCTGCCGCTCGGCTACCCAATCGGTGATCCCGCTTGGCTTATCTTCCCCTCCAAGTTTGGCTAGCAGCATCAAAACCAGCAAGGTAACCAGACGATATCGCTTCCCTTTAGAATGTCGAACATCTGGCACTTTCATGAAAAACTCGTACAAACTGCCCAGATCAAATATCAACTCGTTTTCGTCCACCTCTTGGGCAGGTGGCAATTGGGTATAATCCATTTTGGTCTTCTCCGGTTTCTTTAGTGTTCAGCGCACAAAGTATACCGAAGAAGACCATCCCTTTTGTCAAGCTAAAATGTTAAAACCCTGTTCGGATAAAAGTACGGACATTAATTAGAAGATCGACCTCCTGATCTAATGTACACGAAAAACGGCTATCTTCCTCCCCAAATATCCCGTTCTTTGGGTATTTGGGGGGGATGGCCGAAGGCCAGGTAGGGTATTCTTTTCTTCAGCAATTATGATTTTAGCTTTTTATTCTCCCGGCTCGATAAAAACGATCAGGGTGCTGGATTGCGTAAATCCTTTTGGCGTGTTGATGGAAAGCGCGATGGTCGGGATTTTCTTCAGGCTGGTGAGAGTATTCACATCCAGGTCGGTACCCCCCTCCATGTTGGTAAGCATATCTATCAATCCGCTCGTATTCAAATATAAGAGCGGCGTACCGCCTTTAGGGAATGCCTTCCACGTATTGCGATAGTCGATGTTGTTGGCCAGTGTGTCGGTACTATTCAGGCCTTTATTTAACATGTCTTCGCTCATTCCAAGGATGAAGTAACCCTTATCGGCCCCATAGAACAGGAAGGGTGTCTGTTGAACCCCATCGCTCATGGACAATTTCTGAAGATTGTAATCTCCAATGCTGGCATCATCTACGGAAAAATCCACTTGCATCTGTTCTGAAAGTATATTATTCAAGTCTGCGAGCCAGGCGTTTGCGCCTTCTTCATCAGGGGTGCTGGAAAGGACCATTAATCCGACTTGAGGGCCAAATCCTTCGCTAAGAAAAGTATCGTTGGAAGGCGCGACCGCCAGGCCGATTTCTCCACCCAACAAGTTGAGCAAGTCCGCAATATTGATATTCAACTCCTGATCAAGGAGATCCAGGGCGTCTTTTATATCCTTGTTATAAAGAGGGCTGCCATCTTGCAAATACCTGCCAGGTGTTAAAGAACTATTGGTCCCCATGAAAAAGAATGTGTTTCCAGGAACAAGGCCGTCGATCGTGGAGTCCAAATACCTGGCCTGTAAAGATTGCTTCTGAAAATCACTCAGTTTGGCTTCATCATAGGATACTGCCGTATCGACCCGCAGGCCTGCATCCTGGGTGGATAGGCTCATCGCCATTCCCCCAAAAGTCAGATTTTCCAAGTCAGGCAGGACCGAAGTATCGAGATAGGATTCGGCCAGGATCTGATTAAGAATTGACGCATACGCCTCCCCACCAAAATACAAAGTCAACAATCGGTTCTTGGGTAATACTGCGATTGCATCCTTGTATGCTTTTGAACTGGAAAGGGAATTGCTCTTGTTCATCTTGAAGGAATCGAGGATGGCTTGTTCAGATTCCGCCAAGTAAACAAATTTTCCCGCCAATGCAATCACCTGGTCGCTACCTGAAAACTCTTGTCCGGAATAAGTGTAAAAAAGGATGCCATCCCTTTCACTGCAAATCAAGGATATTCCTTCATTATCTTCCAGGGCCTTGGCAAAATCAGCTAAAAATTGTCTGGCTTTACCACTGTTACGAGTCTGGATAATTGCCAGGTAATGGATTTCTCCCGTTTGAAAATCTGCATCCGTAATCGCGAGAGATGCATAGCGCCCTACCCATGGCACCACATCATTCGTAAAACTCATATCGAGATTATCTTCCATGAATTTATTCAGGGTATCTTCCAGGTTCGTTTGATCCTGGCCGGCAATTTCCATGAAAACTTTGGAAAATTTGTTAAGGTCGCTTGATTAAGTTCTTGAGTAAATCCAGGCTTGTATATTGAAGCGCATCTTTGGGTATATGCGCCAGGGTAGTATCGCCGCCGAAGAAAGAAGGCAGGAAAATGAGTGCCAGGACTGCCATGATTAATAGAGCCAGAACCGTCACACATCCGCAACCCCCCAGGATCCAGGCGATTTTTGATTTTTTCTTTGACTGGGCGGCCGGAGTCGGAGCTGCCGCGGGTCTATTCAAGGAAGGATCTTTTTGCTCTACTCCAAGATTATCAGACATTTTCCACCTCATTTCTTTGATCGCGATCTTTAAGAATAGGATTGCTACAAGCGCCAGGATGGCGACGAAGCCCGCAATGATAAATGTTTCACTGATTACTTTCTCGATCACCTCCATCCCTACCTGAACGGTATCAGTCAGGCTCGGTTTTGCCGACAATAATTGTTCGCTTAGAATTCTGGTTCGCTGGATATCGAATGTGGTAATGATGGAGACTCCGATTGTCATCCCAATGATTCGGAATAATATGACCAGAGCCGAACTTGTCCCACGTTTATCCTGGGGGGAAGTATTGACTATGGCGGTGGCAATAGGCGCCATTGTCAAGCCGATCCCAACTCCACTTATTATTAACTGGGGGATCATTACGGCATAAGGCGTCGCCATTCTCCATGTGCTCATCAGCATAAAACCTGTCACAGCCAATATCAGGCCAACTGCTGCCGCGAAACGGTACCCACGCTTTTCCGAAAGCCATGCTCCTGGCACGGATGCAAGGGCAATGGGGACGGTCAACGCTGAAAGCATCCAACCGCTATCCCAGGCGCCCTGCACCACCGTCGTCGCTACCAATGTATTAATGAAAATGGGCACATTTGCAATGGCGATGAACAGGCTGAACCCCACCAGGAAATTAGACAGGCTGGCAGGCATAAAATTTTTAAGCTTGAAAAGGGATAAGTCCACCAGCGGGTGGAGTATTTTATTTTGCCGCCAAATAAATAATCCCAGGAATACGAATGCTGCCAGGATCAAGGGCCATTTGAACGATGATATGGTCGATAGGTTCTTGATGGTGGTTGTGATCCCACTTTCATTGCTGCCTCCAAACCCCAAAATAAGCATTATGAAGGCAACGCTGACCAAGAGCGCTCCCAACCAGTCCATCTTTCCCGGACTTCGTTCCTGCCGGACTTCCTCGAAGCATGTACCAGATGAGTAAGAAGGTGACCAGGCAAACCGGCAGATTCAGCCAGAAGATCATCCGCCAATCGAAAAATCGGACTACCAGACCTCCATATAAATGCCCCACCACCCATCCGGCGGTATCGACCGCTGCGATGACCCCTAACGGTCGGGCGCGTCTGCCCATTGGGTAAAGGTCCCCCACCAGCGCCATCCCGACCGGCACCATGGAGCCTGCTCCAAATGCCTGGATCATCCGGGATATGATCAGGATATATAAAGTGACGTATGAAACATCCGGCCTGCCCGTCCCCACCAGGTAATAAACTCGCAGCGCCAATGGGGTCAACCAGCTTGAGGCCGAGGCTACCAGGAGGGAGCCGGCTGCAAAAACTCCCAGCGCCACCAGAAAAACCCGCCGTCGGGAGGTCAGATCGGACAACCGGCCCATAAAAATGATCGAAACGCTATATGCCAGCAGATAACCTGTCACCAACCAGGCCGCTGTGTCCAAACCGGTCTGAAGCGGGATCTCCAGGTCCACGATCACATGGGGTAGCACTGCCGAGACAACAGTAAGATCCAGGGCTCCAATAAATATTGGAACACAGATCAATGCCAGTAACAGGCTCAGGTTGGGTCTCTCACGGTCTACCATGGCTGGTTTATTGATTCTCCAGGCTGGGCGGTTCTATATTGTATTTCTTGCCAAAATTCCAGAAATCAATCTGCCAGGTTGTAGCCTCACGGCCGTCCGAATTGGCCGGATCCACAATAACGATCCTGTTGAGATCGAAGGTGTTTGGATCCACCCAAATTTTGATCTTCAGAGCCTCGTTGTCAATCATCCCATAACTCATGATGTAAGCGTGTTCGCCATTAAGTGCGGCTTCTATTGCGTACAATTTTTTTCCGGGAACTTCCTTTAGTTCTTCCAACCCCACCAGCACCGGATCGATCATGTCGCCTGCCAACATCACCTGGATACCATTTTCTGCGTCGAAAAGCACGGAGGGATTAAAGCTGTAAAGTGGATCAGTCAATTCCCACTTCTCCGTGAGCAGGTTGGTATCCCATTGGATCCCATTAATACTGATGATTTTCACTTCCGAGATCATTCCTGGCATGATCAGGCGAACATTAGCCACAACGTTATCTGGCGCTTCATATTGTCCTGCTGCCCGGCTGAAGCCAATTGTTTCTTCATAATTCAAGAAAACGATTTCGCCTGATCGCTCGATTAAGTAATCGAACCCGGCCAGGCCTTTCATGTGTTCGGCTGATTGGAAAATGATCTCCGGGGGAGTTAATTGATGAATTACCTGGCTACGGCAGGCTGCCAATATTCCCGCCAAAGTGGTAAGTCCGATCCAAAACCCAATCTTTTTCGCATTTCTTCCCACCGCATTGCCCTTTTTCGAAAAGGATTGCATTAATTATACAGTTAAAGCAAATAGGCTATTCATTACGAGAGTATGTCAATTTAAAAACAGACGGCACACCAATGTGTGCCATATCTGTGGGGCGAGAGGGGGTCGAACCCTCACGGTATCTCTACCGGCGGATTTTAAGTCCGCAGCGTCTGCCAATTCCGCCACCGCCCCATCGGCGTTATTATACAACTGTTTTTCGCCAGCGGGCATAGAAAGAGGCAAAATGCACCCACCAGGGGGATACCCGCCCGCGCACCATTCCCTGCCGGATCACCGCTCGTAATTCATCCGGACCCTGGAAGGGCGGCAGTTCCAACCGGCAAACTCCCAGCTCGAAGGGTGCATGAGCATCCGAACCCACCGTGCCCGCCAGGTCATGCGTGCGGGCAAATTCCAACGCCAGGCTGTTCGCATCCGGTTTCATGATACGGGCATTGAAGACCTCGATCGCATCCACCAGCGGGGTAATTTCCAGCAGGTCCTCCAATATCCACGCCCCCGAGCGGACATCGAAAGGATGCGAGACGCTGATGAAGGCTCCCTGGTCCCGCAGTCTTTGGATTGTCTCCAATGGGGTCAATCCTGCCGGAATGACCTCCTTCACAAAGGCTGCCAGGATTTCTCCGCAAGAAGTCTTTATCTCCTCCCCCACTATGATCCTATCCGGATCGAGTGCGTGTGCATTTACCGCGCCGTCGATGCGGTTATGGTCGCTGACCACCAGGCGGTCGAGGTTTTTACGCCTCGCCGCTGCGATCAGCTTTTCGGGTGTTGTAAGCGAGTCTTTGGAGGCAAGCGTATGCGAATGGAAGTCGATTGAAATCATGGATAAATCACTTGACAATAAGAAGATGCGGGTTATATACTGATTTTACTACTCAAGAATGTATTATTAATCCCCTCATCCCTTCTTCGCAGATGATTTGGGTGATATGGAATTTCTTCGTAACTTTTTAGGAATGTTCACCAGCGCTTCCGATTACCTCAACCCGGTGATCAATCTTTGGTTTCCCTCTCTTCTGATTAATTGCGGTCATATTTGGTGATTTGATCTGGCTGATCCGGTGGGTATATCGCGATGGGATGAATAAAGGCTTGTTGCGGTTCTCCTCCGTAGTCCTGTCTGAAGGCGGGCTGGTTTTATTCCTGACCTTATTGCCAAAACTGATCATCCTTTTCATCGTTTTACTGATATTTCTCTTCCGCCGGGTAATTGTCCACATTCCCGAGGATCTTATTCGCTGGATCCTCATTTACCTTACCAGTTTCATAGTCTTTGGCTACACCCGCGAGGACGGTGGTCGGAGAGGCCTTTTTTCATATCTGGGCCATGCCACCATTTTTCTCATCGGTTGGCTGTCGGCCAAGTGGAGCGGGATGTTATTTTTATCCCTGCCCCTCCTGCTTGTCTATTACATTGCCTTATATTATTTTGCTCAAGTGATCATTCCAGTGGCCAATCCGGAAGGGACCGGCCTTCGCTATAAAGACATTTCCTCGCCTCCGAAAATCTACTGCATCATTCAGACGCCCGACACCTACATCGAAACCTGAACCTTTCCTTATCAGGAGCTACCACTATTTTCTCACCCTGATCGATACCACCGAGCTGGTCGGCGGTGAGAATTGGCAGAGATTCCTTATCCTGGTCTGGTACACCTGGGGAGTCCAGTATCCCGTTAATGGCCATCACCAATTCCTTTGGGCGGGAATATGAAGTTCGCATCAGTGGAAATGTCTTCAAATCCCTGGGCAGACCCGGGCTGATCCGTGCACAGGCCCATCAGGCCATCGGCATCACCACCGGCGTCCGTTTCGCCCGGGTGGATGGGCCCGGGACGGTCTTTATCAATCACCGATTTGAGCGTTTGTTCGAAGTGGTCGATTTACGGGCTCAACTGCGGGCGAATGAGATCGATGCTATTTCCAAGGATGGAAATCCATTCAAGGCGGTTCTCTTCGCTTCATTCGCCATCGACCGCCAAAAATGGAGCCTGGCCGATTATCACCGCTTGAAGATAGTCAATCCGGTCCTCAAAGATGGGCGGGATTTGCTCCATACCGACAGTAGTTTCCCATTTTCTCCCGCCCGGATTCGGGCTGCCCTCAGTACCACCGGTATTGCCGTGGCCACGCCTGGCCAGGAAGCCTCTCCGGTCCATTGGGATAACCGGGTGATGAGCCAGTTGGAAGAAGCCGCTCGTTTTGTTCTGGCGCAGCGCAACCTGGATGAGCTCTGGCGGCCTCGCAATGATAAGAGGGGCGCCAGTGCGTTGAACGAGATCAGCGCCGAGATCATCAGCCTGACGAAGCCTCGACTGCAGGAAAGGGGTGTGAATTTATTCTCCGCCCGCATCGTGAATTTTATTTTCCCGGATAACCACCCCATCATCGAGCAGCAGATCAAGACCTGGAGCTCTCTCTGGCAGCAGAGAGCCGCCCAGACCATCGCCAAGGGTGATGCTGAAGCCGGCCGCTTACAGCAGGAAGCCAAGGCTTATGCCCGCTCGATCCTCTTGACCTCCCTGGCCGAGGGGATCCAAAAGACGAACGTGAGCCGGCCGGACCTGGCCCGCAATATTATCGCCTTGCGCTTCATCGGCGCACTGGAGGAATTGATCCAGCAGCAGCCCAGCGAGACTCCGCGAAGAATATCTGCAACGCCTTGAAAACTACAAACAGCAGATCCTGCTGAGTCGGATGAAGGGTTAGGAATATGGCAGTCCCCATCGAAGAAACTGAAGTGATGGAAGAAGCCGAGGAATTCCCTCTTGAGGACAGCACGCTGGTCCGAAAGAAGGGATTTACGGGACTGACGATCATAGCCATGGCTGGGGCAGTAGCCATTCTTGTGTCGGCCGCCTATATCCTTTTCTCATTCTCCTTGCCAAAAATACTCCAATCGCCCAATTGGCTGATCCTCGCCTTCCGGATGTTCGTTCTTCTTGTCATAGGCCTGAGCATTCCTTATTTCCTGGGCCTCTACCTCATTTCCCGCCTTACAACCAACTTTTTTGACCGGTTTTATAATCCCCCCGAAGGAACAAATTCACGAGACCTGATCCTTTCCCGACTTTACGGCTACGGCGGATTTGTCCCGATCCGGGGCGAACAACTCGAGCCTCTCCCATAGCTGGCTGAGTTGGCTGGGCGGCCCGGCCGGCTTGGTCGTTAATGACGGGTTCGCGGTCTACCTCGAGAAGGGCAACCGGTTTTCGCGTGTCCTTGGCCCGGGCATCACCCATATCGAGCCGGCTGAGACCATCAAAACTATAATCGATCTGCGCCCCATCGTCCGCAAGGGCCTTGTCAAGGCCTGGACGAAGGATGGTATCAAGATCCAATTGGAAGTAAGGATGGAAACCCAGATCGGCCATGAAACCAATCGACCGGATGAACCCGCCAACCTGGTCTACCCTTTCAACCAGGAGGACGTCAAGAAAGCCGTCGAAAAAACGGCCGTCCGCTTCAATCATGAAACCCAAAGCCTGGCCGAATCCAACTGGGTGGATGGTGTTTGGGGGAAGGTTCAGGGGTTCCTGGCAACCTATATTTCCAGCCACACCGTGGATGAGCTCTTTTTAGCCGAATGGGGCACCAGCCAGATGCTTTCGCAGAACGCTTCCAAAAAAGTGTTCCGTGATTTGAACCAGAGCCTGGTTGAGTACGGTGCCCGCATTTCCAACCTGCAGATCACCAACTTTACCATTCCGGAAGAGGTCAACCGCCAGCGTATCCAGACCTGGGAAGCCGAACGCCAGAGCAGTGAAACCATCACCATCGGTCAGACCAGGGCCTATGAGATCCGCGAACGTGGAGAAGGCCCACGCCGAAGCCGAACAGGAGATCATAGCCAATATCTCCAAGGAGATGGAGCGTATCGATTTCGACCGGCTCCAGGAAACGGTCCTTTTATCTCTCTCCGGCATCCTGGATCAGAGCCTGTCCGATCCTTTCACTCGCACCCTCGTCACCAATGAGACTTTGGATACGCTCGAGAAATTAAAAAAATTGCTCTGATCTCGCCGGGTTAATTTAAGGAGATGAAATTGGAACCCCCAATCACCGAAATTATCAGGTATCTCGAAACTAAAGACGACACATTGAAATCGATGATTGGCTCTTTTGCGGCCTGTAACACCCCTTCCCAGGCAGATAAGCTCATCAAAGAGTTCCAATGTAAGGCAGACGAGTATGCCTCTGATTTTCGGGCTGCGGGCAACCGGCCTTTTTGCAGCATTTTTTTCGCCGCCGCCGATATTATCCACGGGCGCCGTCTGCAGGCTCTCAAGCATCTTGAAGATGCTGAACGCGGTTTCAATTGCAGCGGTCAGGAATGGAACCTGGCCATGGCCAACTGGATGCACGCCCTGATCGGTCAAGGGTTGAACCAGGGCGATCGCGCCGATCGTGACTTTGAAAAGGCCAGTGGTATCCTCAGGCGCCTGGCCTACGAGCGCCGGCGCAGTGGCCGCTACGAGGATGCCGAAGAATGCCTGCGTCTGGTCGAGCGAATAAAAGAATCCTCCTCCCCAACCCCCCATTCAGAGGCAATCAAGAAACAACCGGTTCCACCTGCTTCCCCTCCCGAACCCGCCTTGTCAGGCTTAGCTTCGATCATCTTTCCGGTTTATGATCCCGTAAACGCCGGCGAAAGCGGTAATTTTATCTTCGATAGCCAACCCCAGGGCCAGGTCAGCCTCAATGAATTGACCATCGACGAAAAACCTTTTCGGGTCTACAGCCTGAGGGTTGGTGAACCCGTGATCATGCAACCGAGGATATACCGCTGGATGTATGTCGTCGGGGACAGCATGAACCAGGCCAGCCCTCAGCCGCTGATCGAGGGTGACTGCATTCTCGTGGTCGAAACCGGCTCAGCCGGTCTCTCTCCAAAGGGAAATGATATAGTTGTAGCCGCCTTACAAGATCCCACCGGGCCAGCCGACCGGGCCGGAGTAGTGAAACGATACACGAAGGCCGGATTGTGTTCCGAAAGCAGCCAATCCTACTCCCCCATTCCCCTCAAGAAAGTAAAGGTGAAGGGAATTGTTCTCGCGGTGGCCAAACCAATAAAACATTAATTATCTCGACAATGTTAGATTAGGCAATATGTCCAAAGGTAGCGATCAGAAAGCTCAGATAATGTTTCTTTTCTGTTTATTTTCTTTTCCTTCGTGTACCTTCGTGACCTTCGTGGTAAATCTTTTTCCTTTCTAAATTGGAATGCAACATAGTCGGGTTATTTATCGTCGTATTTCTAAAAGGAAAAATCAATTTATGCAGTTCGTTTTCCCTTCAGACAATGTAAAGCTCTCCGATCCAAACCAGCCCATCCTCGCCCTCGAATCGACAGTCATTACCCACGGACTACCCCGGCCTCAAAACCTGGACCTGGCTCGTGCCATGGAAGCGGTTGCCCGTGAGAACGGAGCCGTACCCGCCACCATTGGAGTCCTGGATGGAAAGATCCACATTGGCCTGACGGACACCGAATTGGAGCGGTTGGCAAATGAGCCCATTGTTCGCAAGATCAGCCGGCGGGATTTTGCCACCGCCATTCTCAGGAAAGAGTCCGGCGGGACAACCGTTGCCGGGACGATGTTCGCCGCCCATCAGGCTGGCATCAAAGTATTTGCCACCGGCGGCATCGGCGGTGTCCATGAAGTCGAGACCCTGGATATCTCCACCGATCTGCAAGCCCTGGCGGATACCCCCATGGTCGTGATCTGCGCGGGCGCCAAGGCCATCCTGGATCTCCCTGCCACCCTGGAATACCTGGAGACCATGGGCGTGCCTGTGGTCGGATACGGCACGGATGAGTTTCCCGCCTTCTACTCCCGCTCCAGCGGGATTGAATATCAGTCTCCGCCTGGATTCGGCCTCTGAAGTGGTCGATTTTGCTAAAATCCATTGGGGGCTGGGAATGAAAACAGCCGTGTTGGTCTGCCAGCCGCTGCCTGTGGAAGATGAGATCCCCCGCCAGAAAAGTGGAACCTGCCATCGATCAGGCTCGTCAGGAAGCCCGGGACCAGCACATCCAGGGTCAGCCATTGACTCCCTTCCTCCTGGCCCGCATGGCTGAGCTAACAGGTGGCGCTTCCATTAGAGCCAACCTGGCTCTTCTCCTCAACAACGCCCGCCTGGGGGCTCAAATCGCCCTCGCCTTTTCCAAATAAATGCAAGCTGGCAGAAGGTTTCTACTTTTAGCTTTTAGCTTTTAGCTTTGAGCTAATTTCCTTTTAGCTTTTAGCTTCTCTCTTTCCTTCGTGTTTCTTTCTTTATTCCCCTTGTGTGCTTTGTGTTAAAATTTTTATCTCTTCCTTGGATCGGATCATTTCACATGGGTCGGCCAACGGGTATCCGTTGCACGTGGCGTCCAGGTCGGACGGCGAGTTCGCGTGGGTGTAAGCGTCATGGAAGCGGTCGGTGTCAAGGAGACTGTCGGCGTGAATGTCGGTGTCGGCGGATCACCTTTTACCAGGAATTCACCCAACACCTTCCACTCCGAGCCGACGAAGAAGATCAATTGGTATGTCCCTGCCAGCCATTCATTCTCTGGCAGCTCCAGGGTATATTGCCCCAATCCGCCGGTTCCACCTTCCCATGGCGAAGTTTCAAACTTCAATAATTCCCCGTTCCGGTACCACAACGCCGTCCAATCGATCCCATCGTTCATATGATTGTATGAATAGGTCACATATATCTTCGTCAACGTTTGTTCGAAGACAGTCTGAGGGTCACTGCCTGGTAATTATTCACGGACCAGAAGAGAACGTCAGCTGGCTGAACACCGCCTCCGGATTGGCTGTGACCGAGCTTGTAAATTGCGCTCTGATGGCATCCGGCATAAAGGGCGTCAGGGTGATGGTCGGGGTATAGCTCTCAGCCGGCGTGAGCGTGATCGTCGGCGTCTCTGTGATGGTGGGAGTCAGCGTTATCGTCGGTGTAAGGGTAATAGTGGGAGTCAGGCTTTGAGTGGGACTTGGGGGGAAATAGGTGTATGCCACCGGCTCGGCAAAGAAACCCGCCAATACGGCGAACCCTATCAGAAGTATGCCAAAGAGGAGGGTCCGCCAGCCTCCGGCTACCTGTTTTCGGGCCATCCGGTAATAGGCCACTTTCCGGCCCTTCCGGATCCTCCGCAGGCCTGCCCAGAGACTGATCAATGCGCCCACAGCAGCCAGGAACACTGCCATGACTACTGCACTATGGATGTCCAGTTTCATGCTTTCATGATTATACCTTCAGCAGCCGCCTTCTATCGTGGTTCTATATGAGCCGTAAGCTAAGCCGCCCGCCATGCCAAAATGGACTTCACCAGCCATTCCCGGGTAGGAGTCAGGCCATGCAACTACTTGGTTTCAAATCTGGCAGCCTGGATCAAGGCTTTCTCACATGTGCCCGAAGGTTCTTTCCGGAGGGTAAAGTCGCCACATGAGTTCTTCTCGGCGTCAAAGATGTAAAAAAATCGCCTAAAACCGCATTTTTCCTGAGTTTTTGAGCCCTTTTTCCGCGGAACAATTCCGGGTCACCCCCCACATATGGGAGTGAAAATCGAAAAACGAGCCTTTTTTTCCCACATATGGTGGTCAGACGCATTTTGTTCCTCGTTGTTTGGGTCCAACAATCCCTCGGAAATCGCGTTTCTCTCTACGGAACTTTCTGGAGGCCAACCAGGAAGCTCTCCAGCCATCGGATTTGAGATAGCCCTCAAGCCAGGGGTTTACCTGCTTGACAGGCGAGGTTAACATGCTACATTTTTGGTATGGCACTCATCTTCCTTAAATTAGGTGGGTCATTGATTACAGACAAGTCCCGCCCCTATACAGCCCGGCCCGAAAAAATCGAACAGCTGGCCGCCCAGATCGCCGGCAAGCTTCGCCAGGATACCGGCATCCGGTTGATCCTTGGGCATGGATCCGGTTCCTTCGGCCATCAAGCCGCCTCCCGGTTCGATACCCGCCGGGGTGTAGCCGGTCCGGCCGCCTGGAAAGGTTTTGCCGAGGTCTGGTATCAGGCTTCCACCCTTAATCGGATCGTGGTCGACGCACTCCACCGGGCGGGCCTGCCCGCAGTGACATTTTCCCCGGCGGCCTCGGTCACTGCAAACGACGGGAAAGTCTCTCGCTGGGACACCCATCCGCTCCAATCTGCGCTAGCCAACGGCCTCCTTCCCGTCATCCATGGGGATGTGATCATCGATGATATCCGCGGCGGCACCATTCTCTCCACCGAAGACCTCTTCGCCCACTTGGCCCGGGAACTCCATCCGCATCAGGATCCTCCTGGCGGGAACAGAGGCGGGAGTGTGGGCAGATTTTCCGCAGCGGACTCGCTTGATCGATGCGATCACGCCAGCCAATTTGCCTCAGCAGCTCTCTGCACTAGGTGGATCCTCCGGAACAGATGTCACCGGTGGAATGCGTTCCAAGGTCACGGAGATGCTGGCACTGGTGGATGAGATCGCCGGCCTGGAGGTTCTAATCTTTTCCGCCGAAATCTCCCGAAACCCTGGGGCGTGCCCTGGCAGGCGAGAACCCCGGCACGCGTTTGCATCGTTGACAGCCTTTTCGTCCTCGGGTAAACTGATTATCCAGATAATATTGGGAGTAAATAATGGTTACCCGCGAGCAGTTGGAAGAAAATGAAGATCGCACTTTAGCCCCTTTCGGGATGCGCAGTAAAGACTCGAAAGGCCGGGCGTACTTGGATTCCGAACCTGATTACCGGACCTCGTACCAACGCGACCGCGACCGGGTATTGCATACAACTGCTTTCCGCCGGCTTGGAATACAAGACCCAGGTCTTCTTTAATTTTGAGGGCGATTACTTCCGTACCCGCCTGACCCATACATTGGAAGTGGCTCAGGTAGGTCGCACATTGGCACGAGCCCTCGGCGCCAATGAGGACCTGGTGGAAGCCATCTGCCTGGCGCACGACCTCGGTCATTCGCCCTTCGGCCACACGGGTGAATCCACTCTCGCAAAGCTTATGAAGGATTACGGCGGCTTTGACCACAACCGACAGTCCCTCCGGATCGTTACCGAACTCGAGCAGCGTTATGCCGAATTTCCCGGCCTCAATCTCACCTGGGAAGTCCGCGAAGGCATGGTGAAACACGAATCGGAGTATGACGTGACCGATGCCCGCGCCTTCAACCCTGACCTGCGCGGCAATCTCGAGACCCAGATCTGCAATGTCGCCGATGAGCTGGCTTATACCACCCATGACCTGGATGACGGCCTCCGTTCTGGCATGATCACGCCTCTGATGCTTGAAGGGGTTGCCCTCTGGGAAATCCTGGTCCATACATTCAACTGGCGTGGGCCCATCCTGGGAGACCTGGAACGCAACCGGATGATCCGCCATCTCATCGGTCTCATGGTCACCGATATGGTCCAGGCAACCGATGCCCGCTTGCAAAAAAGCGGCGCCAAATCAGCTCTGGATATCCAGAGATTGTCCTATAATGTGATCGGCTACAGCGAGGACATGCAGCGCCGCAATCGTGAGATAAAAGATTTTCTGTATAGCAAACTTTATCGACATTATCGCGTCGTCCGGATGCAGGTCAAAGCGGAACGGATTGTGACCAACCTGTTCGAGGCCTACCATGCCGAGCCGCTGAGCCTGCCTGACCACGTCCAGGCCTGGATACCCAGCCGCGGCCTGGAACGGACTATTTGCGATTACATCGCCGGTATGACCGACCGTTATGCCATCGAAGAATATCAACGTTTTAATGATCCTTCCTTGAGGCCATAAACCATGCCCGAAAAACAACCCAAACCCCACTATCTGACAGCCGAAGGGGCTGCGAAACTCGAACAAGAACTTGATGAATTGAAAGGACCCCAGCGTGAGGCAATTTCGATGCGTTTGCGGGATGCCATCCAGATGGGCGACCTTTCGGAAAATGCCGACTATCATAAAGCCAAGGAAGACCAGGCTTTTCTGGAAGGTCGCATCCAGGACCTGGAATTTACCCTACGGAATGCAATCATCGTGGAGGAGACAGGCAAACCGAAGCATGTGGTTGACAGTTGGTACGCATGTCACCGTTCAGGAAAGCGGATTTCGACCCGGAGACCTATTACGTGGTCGGAGGCAAGGAAGCCGACTCACGCAACGGCAAGATCTCCAATGATTCTCCCATCGGCAGAGCCCTCATGAACCACCGCGTCGGCGAGACCGTCGAGGTCGACACGCCCGCCGGTAAAATAAAACTAAAGATCCTCAAAATCGAATAGCGATAATCCCAGCATGTGATTAGCACAAAATAGGCTGCCTTTTCTGATGAACTTCAGAAAGCCTTTTTAATTGAGCAATCATGGTATTAGATCTTACCCTTGCGCCGGCACCTGCTTGGGCCAGACGGCAATTTCCAGGGTCAGCCGGTCGAAATAGCTTTCCTCCGGAAGTGCGCCCTGTCCAAATTCCATATCTGAGACAGTCGCCACCAATTGGAGAGCTGCAGTTTCCAGTACTACCTGCTTGCCCTTTTCCACCATGAACGGCTCACCTTTGGCTTGCAGGCGTTGGAACGTCGCTACATCGTTGAAAGCATGGGGACTCATCAGAACTTTGGTGACTGTCTGGATATCATTCTTATCGAAGAGCCAGACTTCAAAGGCCTGTACCTTCTTGGGTTCGCCCACACCGATCGTCTCAGAGATGCCGATGCCGCATTCACCCAGGAATTCACCCGAAGGAGAATCAATGCTGAAAGAATCATCGAAGAGATCATCTCCCAGCACATAGGTGGTCACAAACTGGGCGATGGGGGTCTCTTCACCCCTGGCGGCATAATCCGTCAAGGTGGTCTGGCTGGAAAGATCCCGAGCCCGCATGGCTGCAGTCGGAGAACCCGACCCGGTCGTCCGCAGGAGCGGGAGCAAATATCGGAAGACGACAAACGCCAGAATGCCGATGGCAACGATGGCGCCAAAAATGATCAGGAAGGTGAGTATCCCGGATTTGGCCGGAGCTGTCGTTGAGGGCGCAGGAGTTCCTTGAACCCCGGTTGCCGGGGTAGAGACCGCACCGCTCGTTACCTCAACCAGGTTGGAGAATTTCAGAATGGCATTCGGGTCCTGCGTTCCCGGGTTGTTCTTGATCGTTTGCAAGGTCGCCGGGCCGGCCGTGCCCAGGTCCCTATAGCGTTGGACGGCCAGGGCATCATCTTGTTTTACCTGGTATGAGTCGATCGCCATCCGCAGATATTGTTCCTGGTAGGTGGTCCCCAATTGGACCGGCGGAACGTTTTTCCATTGAACCGGCTGGATACCCCAGGCCCAGATCAGTCCGACGATCAAGCCGGCAATGCCGGCAACAATGGCAGCCACCATGGGCCTTTTCAGATAATCGAGTATTTTCATTAATCCTCCTTGCAATAGTCCAGCCTTCCCTAATGTTAAATATATTATACAAAGACTATCGGAAAATGCGCAACTATTTTCGTTGCATCAAATACAACCACCGTTCCGAATCAAGGATCGCGCTGGAGCGCTTGATCGAGTATACCTGTGAGAAATCTTTCTCGAAACCATCCCGGGTGTATCTTGAAAAAATATCCGCCCGGTTCCTCAGAAGTCGTTGAACCTGGGAATCGCTCTTTGGGATGAATTCGACAATGAGCCACTTCCCGCATTCTCCAAAGAATTCCGCCACCCGGTTCAAGGGAACGTTGTTACCAATGGCCATATGGTGGACCAGCGCAAGGGCCAGGACGGCCTCAGCCGGACCTCGTTCGACGAAGGAATCGCGTTCCGCATTATTCCAACCAATGGAGGGGCTTGGGTTGGTCAAGTCGATCACCAACGGGAGAACTTGAGTTTCCTTTTTCTCCTTGACCAGGCGGTAATTCACTTCCACGGCAGCCGGGTCCACGTCCGACGAAACCACAAATGCGCCAGTATCGGTGGCAACCCGGCTGAACACGCCTGTATTTGCCCCCAGGTCCCATACAGTTTTAGCGCCGGTCTCGGTCAGCCATGCCTCCACAAGGGTCTTCTTGTGTTCGAAGGCCGCATCGGTGTAATTATTGGCGGCATAATAATCGGCCCACTCGGTGCCGACCGGCTTCCATTCCAGTTTACGGATGGTATCCCGCAAGCTTTCGATCAAGTTTAGCAGCGCCTCTTTATTCAGTTTCCGGCCGGCCCTGGCCTCGGATACAGCCACATCAGAGTACCGTTTTTGGGCGCCTGGCATGCAAATGGATGTGGGAAGCCAGGCCGAGGTTCCAACGGGTGCGGGTGGGAAGCAGCCGGCTGGCGAGGTCAAGCGGGACACCGTCGATATAGACCCGCATCAATTGTCCCAGCCTTACATCCCGGTAGGCCATCAATGCCAGCGGCGCCAGGAAATGCTGGCAGAACTGGCGATAGGCGATCCATGGCTCCCCTTCCTTATACACCTCGAAAGAGAGCGTATCGATCAGAACCGGTTTACCATTGAAGAATTGGATATTATAGGCGCTGGCATCCTTGAGCGACATGCCGGCCTTGATGGCCCGCCTCTGGATCGAGAGGGTTGCCAGGGCTGCATCTTTCAATTGGCCGAACGACCATTCATAGGGATAGGATATGAATGGGACTAGTTCCGGGCGGATGATTTTGTAGGCCAGGTCCGGTAGCAGGCGCTTTAATGTCCGCCTCAATGTGCGGGATGAGCAGGCCGGCTTTGATCAGCTTGTCATACAAGCCCGAATCCTTCAATAAGGCAAAATCCGGCGCATAGGACTGGTTGACCTGCCGGTAAAGGACGCCGTCTTTAGTAAAAAGGAAGCCGCTTGGGTCGCGAAAAGAGGCTTTAAGCTCCCGGTTGTTCGTCGTCTTCGTCATCGTTCGTTTCAACTTTCTTCTTCCGGTTGAAGAAACGTTTAATCCTGGTCCAACTGACCGCGATGGCGAGGCCCGCACCGGCTACACCGGCGATGAGCAACTGGATCAAAAAACTGCCTGAACCTGGGTCTAGATAAAGTAGAAACATTTTTACTCCTTACAATTGATTCGATCCGAGATTTCTCTGGAAGGTTTCTTCTTAATGGTCCTGGCCAACTCATGTCCGCCAGGCTCGACAATCAAAAAGCCTGGTATCCTGACCGGTCTTATTTTCAGGCTGTCTCTGGAACGACATCATCCAGGAGGAACGTCTCCTCACAGGCCATGCACTGGGCTTCCCGCTTGTTGGCTACCACCAGCATCCCGCCGCACTTCGGGCAGGGCTGAGACATGGGACGTTTCCAGGAAGTAAAATCACAGGTCGGATAGTTGGCGCAACCGAAAAAGATGCGGCCCTTGCGAGTCTTGCGGGAGACAATATCGCCGCCGTCCTTCGGGCAGGTCACGCCAATTTTTTCCAACCAGGCTTCGGTATGGCGGCATTCCGGGAAGCCGGAGCAGGAGATGAATTTCCCATACCGACCGTAACGGATGACCAATTCCTTGCCGCAATCCGGACAGGCCCGCCCGATCGGTTCCGGACCGGTTTTCACTACGGGCATTTCAGCCTGCGCCTTCGTGACAACCACCGAGAAGGGTTTGTAGAATTCGTCCATCACCTTTACCCAATCGGCCTCACCCTCGGAGATCTTATCCAGGTCTTCTTCCATGTGAGCCGTGAAGTTCAGGTCGATGATGCCGGGGAAATACTGCGTCATGATATCGTGGACGAGGATGCCGGTCTCGGTGGGGATCAGCTTCCGGTCCACCCGTTCCACGTAGCCGCGGGCTTGAATGGTCGAAAGAGTCGGTGCATAGGTCGACGGGCGCCCAATTCCGTATTCTTCCAGGATCTGGACGAGCGAGGCTTCGGAATAACGCGGCGGCGGCTGGGTGAAGTGCTGCTCCGGGATCAACCGCACCAGCTCCTGTTTCTGACCTTCGGCGATCGAAGCCGGGATGCGGACGTTCATCTCTTCCTCTTCTTCCGACTTCACATCTTCATTCTTGGCTTCTTCATAGACAATCAGATAGCCGGGGAATTTGACTGCCGAACCGGCGGCACGGAGTATGTATGTATGCTCGCTACTCTTCCCGGTGACATCCACCGACAAGGTATCATAAACAGCCGACTCCATCTGGGAGGCGACGAAACGCTGCCAGATAAGCTGGTAGAGCTTGAACATAGCCGGGTCCAGGAAAGGCTTGACCTTTTCCGGGTCTCGCAGGCAGGAGGTCGGGCGGATGGCCTCATGGGCCTCCTGTGCGCCTTTTGCCTTAGCCTTGTATTCAACAGGCTTTTCCGGCAGGAAATCGTTGCCGTAGCGCCCGGCAATATACTTACGCACCTCCGCCAGGGCCACTTCGGCCACGTTGGTGGAATCCGTTCGCATGTAAGTGATCAAACCGGTCGTGCCGCCTTCACCGACATCCAGGCCTTCGTACAAACCCTGAGCCAACCCCATCGTCCGCTTGGCGGTGAAGCCCAATTTGCGGGAGGCTTCCTGCTGGAGAGTGGAGGTAATAAAAGGCGCGGAAGGCTTGCGCCGGCGCTCGCCACGTTTCACCTTGGTGACTATATAGGGTGCTTTTTCCATATCCACCAGGATCGGCTTGACAACTTCTTCCTTCCCCAGTTCGGGGTCTTTGTCATCGATCTTGGCCAGCTTGGTAAAGAAGGTTTGCTTTTGGCCTTCCGGGCGCAGCTCGGCGCCAATACTCCAATACTCCACCGGAACGAAGGCATCGATCTCACGTTCGCGTTCCACGATCAGGCGCATGGCCACGGATTGAACCCGACCGGCGGAGAGGCGGGAACGGACTTTTTCCCATAGGATAGGGCTGATACTGTATCCCACCAGCCGGTCGAGGACCCGCCGGGCTTGCTGGGCATTAACCAGGTCCATGTTGATCTGGCGCGGGTTGGCAAAGGCTTCATTGATGGCGCCTTCCGTGATCTCATGGAACACCACCCGCTTGGCCAATTTTGGTTCGATACTTGCGGCTTCCATTAAATGCCAGGAAATGGCCTCGCCTTCCCGGTCGGGATCGGTGGCCAGGAATATTTCTGAATGCTCTTTGGCCAGTTGTTTCAATTCCTTCACCACCGCTTTTTTCTCATTGGGAACCCGATATTTGGGGGCATAATCATGGTCCACGTCCACCGATAATTGGGAACGAAGGAGATCCCGTACATGCCCAACCGAAGCCCTAACAGTGTATCCTTTACCCAGGAAGCGCTGAACCGTCTTGGCCTTGGCGGGAGATTCTACAATGACCAGCTTGCCCTTGCGTTTATCAACCTTTTCCGGCTTGACCATGCCCTCATGGGCCGGCGTCTTGCCGATGCGATAGAGGGTGGTGCCGCAGACTCCGCACGTCCCGCGGGTTACCGGGGCGCCGGCCGCGTTGAAGGATGCTTGCGGGTCGACAATTTCTCTCTTAGTCTTACACTTCATACAATATGCTTCCACTGGATACCTCCTACAGATAATCTTCTCTATGCGATTTTTTGAGGTTTTCGATGACTTGCCGCACCTCTTGGGCCTGGTCACGCCGGCATATCAGCAAGGCATCCCCCAAATCGATCACTATCAAATCTTCCACACCAATCGCAGCCACAAATTTCTTATCGGTCGTATATACCAGCGTATCTCGCGTCTGTAAAGCCATCAGTTCGCTGTTCACTACCACGTTGCCCTTCTCATCCGGAAGCAGCAGATCGAACAGGGTATCCCATGAGCCCACATCGCTCCATTCCAGGCCGCCTGCCGGCAACACAGCCACGTTTTCTGCGTGTTCCATGATGCCATAATCAATGGTTTCCGATTTCAATTCAGGCCATTCGGAATCCATCACCTTCTGTCGTTCCGGCTCGCTCCAGACCCGACTGATCCGGTCCAGCACCGCTTTAAGCTCGGGCATTTGGCGGGAAAATTCATTCAAGATACAATCCACCCGCCAGATAAACATGCCCGAGTTCCATGAATTATCTCCACTTGCCAGCAAGGCCCGCGCCTTGGCCTCGTCCGGTTTCTCGATGAACCGCAGCACCCGGTAAACCGGATAATCGAATTTATCCATTAAAAGAACACCCCGTTGGATGTAGCCGTAGCCCGTCGCCGGAAAGGTGGGGGTGATCCCAAGCGTGACCAGGTAACTCTTGCGGGCCACCTCAATCCCCACCCGCATCACCAGGCGGAACAGGTCCACATTGTGGATGTAATGGTCTGAGGTCAAGACTACCATGGCAGCTTCAGGGTCTTTTTTCGCCAGAACGGCGGCCGCGAGTCCGATCACCGAGGCCGTCCCCCGCGGTTGAGGCTCGATCAGGAAATTTTCCTCTTTGAGTTGGGGCGCCTGGTTTTGAAGCTCGTGGGCCTGATCTGCCGTTGTTACTACAAGGGTACGTTCCGGTGGAATGAATCCTTCCAACCGGTCGAGCGTGCTCTGGAAAAGGGTCCTCTCACCCAGTAAAGGCAACGTATGCTTCGGGTGCTTCTTCCGCGAAATTGGCCACAGCCGAGTCCCACCGCCGCCTGCCATGATGACTGCATAGGTATCCTTCATGGGTTGTATTCGCCTTGTTCTTCTTTTACGGCTGTATAGCTGTTCCCGCCGGCCGACCGGACCAGGCCCTTTAATTCCATCATCACCAATGCAGCCGAAACCCGCTCGATCGGCAACCCGCTCTGGTTGCGAATATCATCCATCTGTAAGGGCTCATGGGTGAGAATATTCAGGATTTTGGTTTCAACCTCATCGCCCGGAAGCACCTTCCGAACTGTCTGCTGCTCGGTTACGCGGGTCAATTTGAGCACATCCAACACATCCCGGGCCGAAAGCATCGGATGGGCGCCCTGGGCAATCAGGCGGTTGGTTCCCTTGCTCTGCGGAGCATAGATATTCCCCGGTACCGCAAAGACCTCCCGCCCCTGGTCCACCGCAAACTGGGCCGTGATCAAAGCTCCGCTCGTTTCACCGGCTTCGACGACGATGGTTGCCTGGGAAAGTCCGGAAATGATGCGATTTCGAGGTGGGAAATTGGCTGCCTCCGGCCCGGTGCCGGGGGCGTAGTCGCTGACCAGGGCGCCGTTGGCAATGATCTTTTCAGCCAGCTGCGCATGCTCGGGAGGGTAGATCCGATCCACTCCACAGCCGAGGACGGCGATGGTCCTGCCTCCGACTTTGAGGGCAGCCTGGTGGGCAATGGCATCCACCCCTCGCGCCAGCCCGGAGACTACTGAGATACCATTCGATGCCAGGGTTGACGCCACGTCTTCGGTGACCTGGCGGCCATAGGAGGTTACCCGCCGCGTCCCCACTATGGCAATGGCAAAGGAATCCGCTTCCGTCAGCGTCCCACGCACATAAAGGACCGGGGGAGGTTGGTCGATATCTTTCAATCGCTTCGGGTAGGCCTCGTCTTCCCAGGTCAGCAGTTGGATGCCCTGGACCTCATAGCGCTCCAGCAGCTTGTCCAGGTCCACAGCTGTTCCGCGCCTGGACCACCCGTTCGGCCAGTTTGGGACCCAGCCCGCAGGCCCACAGGGCCTCTTCAGGCGCCTGCCAGGCAAGTGCCAGGTCGCCAAAATGGTCAATCAGAGCTTGCAGCCGGACAGCTCCAATTCCTTTGACCAGGTTAAAGCCGACCCAATAGCGTTTTTCGTTCATTCGATAAGGGATACCTTCAAGAGCGTTCCTCTGGTCCTGTCTCCCCGAGTAAGCCGGGGAGTAAATGAACCCGCATAAGCTTTTGTTTCAGATCGATATCCAGAATGACTTCCGTTATTGCAGGCAGGAGAACCTCCTTACCGGCAGCATCCGTAACTTCGTAAACATCATTCGCGCCAGTTTCCAGGATATCCGTGATCGTCCCGAGAAGTTCGCCGGTATCGGTTTCCACTCTGAGACCCAGGAGTTGGTATTGATAATACTCGCCTTTGGACAACTTGGGGGTTTTCTGGATTGACGTGTAAATGACCTGGTTGCGGAACCTCCCCACTTGTTCCGGGGTGGTGTAATCTTCAAACGCCAGCAGCAAACCGTCATTATGTTCACGCCGGCGGCGGATCTTCATGGGAAGACGAGATTCACCCATATAGACCTCCACATCCGGCTGCAAGCGTTCGGGGAAATCCGTATAGATCTCGACCAGCACGTCTCCGTTGACCCCATGCGGACGGCGGACCTTTCCGACCTCTAAGAAAGCAGGCTCGCCAGCGGCTGGCGAGCCTGCCGGTCGTTCAGCATGCCCGGGCATACAGCAGGTCTACGGCTCCACCACGTCAAGGGTGACCTGCGTGCCTTCCCGTTCCGCAGCCACCCGCAGCAGTGTCCGGATGGCATTAGCCACCCGTCCACCCTTACCAATGACGCGGCCCATGTCCTCCTTCGAAACGCTCAATTCGAGGGTGACACGGCTTCCGTGCTGGATTTCCTCCACGGCGACTTCCTCCGGGTGGTCCACCAATGATTTGGCTATATACTCAGTGAGTGCTTTCATGGCATCTTTGTTGGGGCACGAGTTCTCGTGCCCCTACCTTTATTAGCGGGAGGTCTTGGGGTCGACTACTTTAGCGGCTTTGGCGGCTTCAACCTCGGCCAGCAGGGTTTCCACCGGCTCGCCTTTTTTGAAGCGGGTGAAGCGGATATCGGTTCCGGAGGTTTTGAACAACTGCGCCACCGACTCGGTCGGCAGGGCACCCTTGCTCATCCACTCATAGATCCGGTCTTCCTTGATTTCCAGGGTAGCCGGCTCGGTGCGCGGATTATAAAAACCTACGATTTCGAGGAAGCGCCCATCTCGGGGGAATTCTTTATCAGCGATGACAAGGCGGTAGGACGGCTGGCCTTTCGAGCCAGTCCGACGAAGACGAATACGTACCATCGGGTTCTTTCTCCTTATATTACAAAAGTTTTTTTGGTATCAGCAGAAAGCGCAGAGAGGGGCAGAAAGGAGTGCGCCACGCCAGGCTGAAGACCTTATTATAATGAAGGATTGCTTCCATTGCAACCCTTGATTTTACCATCCTTGGAAGACCTTTTATGCCGAAGCAATGTCGTGACAGGCAAGGGAATTGCTCACCTGGGCTGCACCACACCTGCCCTCCCGTAAGGACATCGGGACAAAGTGACGGGCGGTGCCAGGGAACACAGTGCGGTGCAAATGCGGCAAACGCTGTCCTCGTAATGACAACTAGCCAAACAGCCGGGAAAGGCCACGACCGCCGGTCTTTTGAACCATTTTCATCAGCTTTTGCATTTCCCTGAACTGCTTAATCAGCCGGTTCACATCCTGAACCTCAGTCCCGGAGCCAGCTGCAATCCTGCGCCGGCGGCTGGCATTCAGCACATCCGGATCGTCCCGTTCTGCGGGAGTCATGGAGCTGATGATGGCTTCGGTGCGTTTGAACTGGCGCTCCATGTCTTCCGGGTTGATATTCCGGGCGGCTTTGCCCATTTCGCCAGGGAGCATGTCCACCATCTGGCTCATGGGTCCCATTTTCTTGGATGAGCGCATCATTTCGGCCAAATCTTCGAGAGTGAACTGGCCTTTGGCGAGGCGTTCGGCCTGTTTCTCGGCCTGCTTTTCATCGAAAACGGCCTCAGCCTTCTCGATCAAGCCGAGCATATCACCCATCCCGAGGATGCGGGAAGCCACCCGTTCCGGCTGGAACACTTCCAGGGCGTCCAATTTCTCGCCGGTGCCGATGAATTTGATCGGGAATGCCGGTTACCGAGCGGATGGAAATGGCCGCGCCGCCGCGTGAAATCGCCGTCCATCTTGGTCATGATCATGCCGGTGAGCGGGATGGCGTCCCGGAACCCTTCGGCCACGTGGAGAGCTTCCTGACCGATCATGGCATCCACGATCAGGAGGATCTCCGCCGGTGTGACGTTCCGGACGATGGCCTGCAGCTCACCCATAAGGGCATCGTCCAACTGGGAACGCCCGGCCGTATCCACGATCACGACAGTAAACCCGCCATTGCGAGCCTTTTCAAAGGCCCTTTTGGCAAGATCGGGAGGCTTGACGCCGGCTTCGAAATAGACCGGCACATCCAATTGTTTGCCGAGCGTCTGCAACTGCTCCACTGCGGCTGGGCGGTAAGGATCGCCGGCTACGAGAAAAACCCGTTCTCCACGAGAGCGCAGGAACCGCGCCAGCTTACCCGCTGCCGTGGTCTTGCCCGAGCCCTGCAGCCCCACCAACATTAGCATCCGGGGCTTCTCGCCCGCCAGGTTGAGCGGAGCGGCCTCCCCCAATGTGCCGATCAATTCTTCGTTTACGATTTTAATGACTTGCTGGCCCGGGTTGAGAGCCTTCGAGACTTCCGCCCCGACGGAGCGTTCACGCACCCGGGCGATGAACGTCTTAACCACGCTGTAGTGGACATCCGCCTCCAACAGCGCCAGGCGCACTTCCCGCATGGCCGCATCCACATCGGCCTCGGAAAGTTTGCCTCGCCGTTTGAGTTTATCAAATACCTGGTTAAGTCGTCCGGTCAGCGTTTCGAACATCGCATCTCTTCATTAAAAAGGAATTGCCTTTAAGGCCGCCAGATTTTAGCCCAGAACCACTTTAAGGTCAAGGAAAAGGGTGGAATATGGACCATTTTTCACGGATTTAGCCTGAACCAGGCTTTTTAATCCCATGACACATCACCTTAGGGCCAGCTTTTTAGGCGACCCGCATAAGTGGCTGGATGAGTTTGAGGGCTGGTCGGGTCGCCCCTACACATAATATTATGCCGTTCTGAGGGGGCAGGATTTGCCTCACTTCGCTCCGCTGCGGAGGCGATGTCCGCTCCGTTACAAAGCGGGATAGTTGTCGGGAGGAGAATTTAACTTAATGTTCCCACACAAAACCTCTCTGGACAGGCAACAAATAGTCAATTCTCCGGCCATAATTTTGATGGAGTGAGATAGGTGAAAGAATATTCGTTTCGCGGTTCGAAGGGAGGAACGAATATTCTTCTGGTGGAGAAATGAGTTTCAGGATCAAGCCAAGTCGGCTGCAAAAAAGAAATGTTTCCATACTTTCATTATAGAACGAATGTTTCATCTGTCAATCCCCCATGGAGAGATTTTTTAGATGCAACATTACACATCCCCCGGCTACGGTACCTCACCCATCTCACTGTACTTAGCCTCCGTTACACTTCGGGGATAACTTCGTAATTCCCTCTCCTGAGAAAAAAAGGTCAGGAGAGGGAAGAGGAGCCGAGGTCTTCGGACTCCAGCCTAACAATTTAACCGGAATCCAATTCTATGGCACATAGGTTGTGATACCTGAATTGATCCGGAAGTTGTCAAGATAGGATGTAATGACCTGGGAAGCATTGATACTTCCATTACCCATATAAATCTGTGCCGGGTTTGAAGCCACGGTTGTGCGCGCCAGTTCCCTCCAGCCAGTTCCGAAATCAAAAAGAAGGATTAAAGTATTTCCGGTTCTAATCGCTCTAAGCTTTCCGGTTAAAGAAGTTGTAACCGCTTCGCCTAAAAGAGTCCCGGTGGAACTCCAGGCAAAGACCGCATCATCGCCATTGTCCCTGCGTAAACGCGTGATGAGATATGTGTCACCATTAATAATGACTCCGAAATTTGCTCCATCCAGATGATCGGTTGCAGGGCAACTCCACCCTGAGCTTATCTGAAAGTCAACTTGAGCATCGAAGTCGCCGGTAAAGTTCCAATGAGATTTCACTTTTGCGCTGGAAAAAGCATATCCATCGCTCGTCGTCAGGATCAACCGGTCATTTTGGGTTATTGTTCCGCCACCAATGGATTCCGTTTCCCATTTGGCTCCATCTATTAGCAAACCATCGAAATTATCGTTGGGCGGAGCCGTATCCAGAAGAGGGGGTGGGTTATTAAGCTCAATGCCAATCGGTGTTGATGCCACATTACTCCAGAAATCCATCGCATTTATTTGCAAGTTCTTGATCCCATTTCCGGCTTCGTTCCACAAAGATATAGTTACATCTCTTGCATAAGTGCCATCGCCCTGGTCAATCAGAACAATAGGAATGGCCCTGGTGGTATCCAATTCCAACATATTGGCCGTTACAAAGAGTTGAGTTTCAGGCAAGGTAGCAGAAATTCTAAAGGTGTCACCGTTTTTTACGACGGTCGGAGTAGTTGAAACAGAGGAAAATACAGGTGGGATCGCCTCTGGCGTCAAATTGAGACTATTCGTTTGCCCTTTGGTATACAAATTTTCAAGGATATCCTTGACCGGGTTGTATATGAATTCCGCGCCTCTTTTCTTTATCGGTATTTGTATCGAAGGATCATATTCCTCCCAATAATTAAAATTCGTCCAATGGTAAAAACAGCCCCCATCGACCCCATAACTTTTCATGACCCAGACCAGGCTTTCCAAAGCCAACTCAGTATTCCAGCTTGCGTCTTCCGTATCCAATAAGCTCATTTCAGTTGCCACTGTGCGCGCGCCATTGTTCCTGCCAATTACGTTAAATACATCAGTAATGGTCTCAATAGCCCACTGATGAGGGTTGGTATCCGTGCATGGAAGCTGGCGGGCAGTTGTGCATTTTCTATGTTCACCGAATGAGATCGCATACGTACGCTGATCAATGGGGATCGCCAAATCATCGAATATAGTTTTGAGAACATAGATTGAGTCCCACAGGTGCGAATTTGTCGCCCGGGGGCCGCTCGGACCCTGGTTGATGGCATAATAATCGCCTACGACCGCTTCGGCAGAGAGTTTCCGATAAGGCATCCCTAAAGAATGGGCGTAGGCAACCGCCCATTCGACATAGCCAGCGACATTGGTGGCTGGGCCCATCCAGAAAGGAGGTTCTGCGGGTATGCCGCATGCATCGTCGACATCATCGCCATTCGTATCGATCCAGTGAGAACTTCCTTCAAACAAGACCAGGTCAAGGGCAGGATGATCTTTAATTGCATTCAAAATCGTGCCGAGCCAGAGCTCATTATTCGTGGGAGGCTCTTCTTCCATGTGGGTGTTAACCAGCCTCAGAAACAACTTTATTCCTTTGCTTTGCAGCAAGTCCAGGAACGCTCCCAGGTTGTTTATCTCAGTTGCGGTGGGCTGTGGGTATTGCAATCCCAGGACTGTATTGATATTGCAGGATGGAAAGACAAATGGACCCGTGTTGTTCGGATCGGCAGATCTCAATTCATACGTGATGGTATTTACCCCCATTTGTTTCATTACATCCAATTGCTGGGATATTTCCTCTTCTACGGTATGCCCGACTGCATCATCAAAATTGGTAAAGTTGGAGATTGCCTCGCCGGAATAATATCCGCTGCCAAACCCCCGCCGTTCGAAGGATACGTACAAGCCTCGGACAGGCAATAAACCAGGAATGTAGTTCTTAAAAACCATAGGTAAATATATCGGATTGTTATTTACGTCAGATGCCGCCAGGCCTTTTTCGAGGGGATCCGGTTTGGATATATTGTTGGAATTAATTGCACCTTCGGTCTGAATAATTCCCGCAGAGGCCTTAAGTTGCTGAAAGGGAGCGCCGGAAAAAATAATGGAAGTAAGGATGACCAGGCGGCATAAATACGAAATGATTTGTTTAATCATCTTTTCGTCCCTTTATAATAGGCGCGATCAGAATTTATTCAAGGCTATTTGTTTGAAAACGCATTATTTGTACTACTATACAAGATACTTTCTCCAAAAGCAAGCGAATTACATCTTTCAACACGGCTTCCATAAAGTCCGAAAGCCATGCAGTTATATCCTTTGACTCCCGCCCAAGGGCGGCGAAGAAAGAGATTTTGGGGTGGTGGTGGACGACAAAGCCGTCCACCACCACCCCAAACCCCGACTTTAGGATGGCCCTGCATATTTCAAGTGCCAACATACTTACGTTTTGCAGCCTCGCCACAAATTACAACTCACTCAAAAATCCCTGTCCGGGTTATACTTGGAACCTATCCGAAAATTATGGAAGAACCGTAATTTTAGTGTGTGCGGCGAAGCCGCACACACTAAAATTACGACATCCTCTTTATTTCCGGATAGATATTTAGTAAAAATATATGGAGGAGAAGAAATGCCTTTAGTTGCCATAGTAACGGACAGCACTGCATCCATTCCGGCAGCCTTACTCGCACAGTACAAGATCCATGTTGTGCCTCTTTCAGTAATTTGGGGTAACGAAACCTATCGGGATGGGGTGGACATGCAGCCCGACGAATTCTATCGGCGCCTGGCCACATCCAAGGTGACGCCGACTACTTCCCAGGTAACCGTGCCGGCCATACAACAAGTTTTTTCGGATCTACTGGAGCAGGGTTTTGATGTTCTGGGCATTTTTATTTCTTCCAAGCTTTCTGGATCGATCGATTCGGCCCTGCAGGCCCGCCAGGCACTCGGGAAAGCCGCTGAAAAGATATCCGTCGTGGATTCATTAGCCACCATCATGGCGATGGGCTGGCCCGTTCTGATGGCAGCCAAGGCTGCCCAGGGCGGTGAAAACCTGGCAAATTGCACCAAGGTGGCCGAACAAGCCCGCGCTCAAACGGGTGTATATTTCGTTGTGGAAACCTTGGAATATTTACGCCGCGGCGGCCGCATCGGCGGAGCCCAGGCCATGTTGGGGACGGCCTTGAAGATCAAACCCTTGTTGGAGCTTCAAGAAGGCCGAATCGAGTTGGTCGAAAAGATCCGCACCAAAAGCAAAGCCATCGAGCGGATGCTGGACCTGGTGGGCGAAAAGATCGCCGGCCGGACTCCCGTCCGCCTGGCGGCTGCGCATGCCAATTGTGAAGCTGAGGCTCTGAATATGCTCAAGACGGCCTCCGAGCGCTATCATCCCATTGAGACAGTCATCAGCCCGCTCAGCCCGGCCATAGGCGCCCATGCCGGACCCGGCACCGTGTCCATCATCTACATGACCGGTTTCTAGATTTAGAACCAATCCGAAAATTAACCAAGACGGACACAACGGAAAACGGAAAACAAAAACGGAAAGATTTTTAAAAAGCCGTTGCTTTTATAAATCAGGAACTACTTTCTGCTTTTCCCAGATAGACTCATAATATTATTCAAACCTACGGCGAGCGGAGTTGCCTCCGCTCGCTTTCATTTTTCGGTCCTTCTGCACCAGGGTATCCGCGACTTAATCCATCCATCAGGGTTATTATCATCGCAAGAGCCCCACTCACAGGAGCTGCCATGTCAAAAGTTGCGCTCGTAACGGATAGCACCGCCTACATCCCTGACGATCTTCTGAAAAAATACGAGATCACAGTGGCTCCCCAGGTACTCATATGGGGTGAAGAAACCTTCAGAGATGGGGTCGATATCCAGCCGGATGAATTCTATTCACGCCTCGAAAAGTCGAAAGTAATGCCCACCACCTCCCAGGTTTCCATGGTGGATATGAAAAATATCTTCGAGAAACTGGTGAATGAAGGTCATGACGTCCTCGGCATTTTCGTTTCAGATAAATTATCGGGCACCATGGATTCGGCCCGCCAGGCTGTAAAAATGCTGCCAGGAATGGCAGAAAAGATTTCCATCCTCGATTCAACCTCCGTAGCCATGGGGATGGGTTTCCACGTTTTGGCCGCCGCGCGGGCTTCGCAAGGCGGTGAAAGCCTGGAAGAATGCCGCAAGCTGGCCGAAGAAGCCCGCAAGCACACCGGCGTATTCTTCACGGTGGAGACACTCGAGTTCCTCCGCAGGGGCGGGCGGATCGGCGGCGCGGCGGCGCTGTTGGGTACCATGCTCAACGTCAAACCCGTGCTGGAATTGCGGGAAGGCCGGATCGAACCCATTGAAAAAGTCCGCACGAAACGAAAAGCGACCGAACGGATGCTGGAGCTGGTCATCGAAAAGATCGGTGGGAAGCGTACCGGTGCGATTGGCCAGCCTGCACGCCCATGCCGAAGAAGAAGCGCGGGGATTGCTATCGATGGCATCCATGCAGATCAACCCCATCGAACAGATCTTTACCTCCGTCAGCCCGGTGGTAGGTACGCATGCCGGCCCAGGCACTGTCGGCCTGGCCTTCATGGCAGGGATGTAGACATTTTCCTTTCTCCTTCTCGAGAGAAAGTCGAAAAAATGGGCCGCAAAGCCCATTTTTTCATGAACTGAACTTACTGATACACGGATATTTACCAGCATGGTCTCCAGCCAGCCATAATCACTACTTCCCCAAAGTCAGAAACCTTGCAGGTAGGGATCTGACTCTCGCCCAAGGCGGCTTAATGAAATATAGGGCGAGTTTGCGGACGGTTAAACCGTCCGCAAACTCGCCGAACCTCGATTATAGGAAAGCACAACCATTAATACAGGCAATTTTGCACGGTAATTATGAAAGGTGGTATAATCCGCCTTCGGCTAAATTCCAAACACAACACGGGAGCACTCTTATGGAAACGACACAAGCGGCGCCTGAAAGCGCGCTGCAACCTAAAACACACTTGACAGGCAAAGTCATTAAAACCACCATCGCAGGAATTATCGTAGACGTGGGGCAAAAAGTTCCCGGTGTAGTCCACATCTCACAAATCTCAAGCGATCCGATCAACCGGGTCGAAGACGTAGTCAAACCCGGCCAGACCGTGGAAGCATGGGTCCGCCGTGTTCACGATGATCGCATCGAACTGACCATGATCGAACCGCTTATGCTCGAATGGCGCGAAATGAAACCGGATATGGTCGTCAAGGGTAAAGTATCCCGCCTGGAGGCCTACGGCGCCTTTATCGATATCGGCGCAGAGCGACCCGGCCTGGTCCATGTGAGCGAAATATCCCACGATTACATTAAGAACCCAGGCGACGTCCTCAAAGAAGGCGACGAAGTCGAAGCCAAGATCCTGGATGTTGATCGCCGAAAGAAACAGATCCGCCTCAGTATCAAGGCCAACCTGCCGAAGCCGGAAGAAGTGCATGGCCGAAGCGAATAAACCAGAACCCCGCAAAGAACGCGCCAAATCCAACAAGAAGGGCAAGAAACAGGAAGTAGAGGAAGAGGAGCAGGAACCGCAGGTGAAGGAATTAACTGCGTTCGAGCTCGCTTTCCAGGATGCGCAGGCGCGGGCCCGCAAAAAGGGCAAACCAAGAAAAACAAGGGCGGTGCCACCCGCGAACAGGAAGAAATCCTGAGCCGGACGCTTGAAAACCGCCAATCGTAACTCTCTTATGAAACCAAAACCTCGACAACATAATGTCGAGGTTTTTTTATTTTCGATTGAAGGGTTAAGTGCTTTTCAAAGAATAGGAGATTGAAACACTGGGTTTCTGGACATAATTGCTTAATGACTTGCATGGGCAGACTGGGGAGACCCCACTTGGCTACGCCACCCCCCTCCGCTTCGCTTCGGGTGCTTCGCGATCCCCATTTCAAAAACAGAAATGGAGAGGGGAGGGATCAGTTAGAAGATCTGGCCTTTTTCCTGCATTTCTTTCAAGAATTTCTCGCGGTTGGCGGAACGGGCGGTTTTGCCGCTGGAGGTCTTTACCAGCCAATGCTTGCCCACCAGGTGGACGAAGCGCAGCGCCACCGCCGATCCACGCGTGACCGCCATGCGGATGCCGTCGGCAATCTTCTGGCGTTCGGCCGGGTCTTCGCAATCCACCTCGGCGACCATGACCACATCTTCGGTTCCGCTGGCATCATTGAAGACGCCGAAAGCGGAGGCACGACCGGCATGGACACCCGCTACTTCGTATGCGAGCAGTTCCAGGTCCTGTGGGTAAATGTTCTTGCCGCCGACGATGATCAGATCCTTTTTCCGGCCGGTAATGTAAAGCTCTCCATCCACCAGATAGCCGTAATCTCCGGTAAGATACCAGCCATTCACAAAGGCTTTTTTGGTCGCATCGGGACGGTGATAGTAGCCGGTCAACATGCAGTCGCTTTTCAAGGCCACCTCGCCCACCTGCCGGTCGGGCAGAGGCTTTCCATCCCCGTCCAGGACTCTGCACTTCCGTATTCGGGATGGCCTTGCCGGCTCCCAACATGCGGATGACGGGTTTTTCAGCCACCGCCGGCCTGGCAATCTTTTCGACCTGCAGGCTGTCCCGGTCGATGTCTTCAAAAACAACCGGGCCATCGATACCGCCCTGGGTGACGGCAAAGACATTTTCGGCCATGGCATAGCAAGTGGCCAGGGTTTCGTACCGCAGCCCGAGAGTTTTGAAACGCTCATAAAAGGCCTGGTGCGAGTCCCACCGCATCGGCTCGGAGCAGTTGGAGATGGCCCGCCAGGAAGACAGGTCCACCCCTTCCAGATCACGGTCGCGGATCTTCTGGGCGCAGAAATTGTAGGTAAAGTTGGGCAGCCAGGAGAGGGTGCCTTTATATTTGGAAACCGCCTGCAGCAGCCGGTAGGGCGCCCGGATCCAGTCGAAAGGCGACATGATGACGAGCGGATAGCCCAGGAGGATGGGCATGAGCCAGCAAGCGATCAGGCCCATGTCATGGTACAGCGGCAGCCAGGAAACAAAAATATCGTCTTCCCGCAGATGCAGGGTTTCGCCATAGCACTTTAACTGGTTAAGGACCGCCTGGTGGGAAAGCGCCACCCCTTTTTGCAGCCCAGTGGTGCCGGAGGAATGCTGGAGCAGGACAATATCTTCCGGCTTGCGCTGAAGGCCCCGGAGGAGGTTGAAATCGGGTACACAGGGTCCATCGACCAGGTTGCTGACGATCACGGCCTTGACCGAATCTTCTCCGGGTTTAAGGGCCGCCCTGACTTCGGGTTCGAAATCCGGATATGTAACGATGGCAGTGGGCTGCGTAACCGCCACCAGCGCCGCCAGATCAGCCCGGTACCGCTCGGGGAGTAACTTCTCGGTCAGAAAGGGCATGATGGATGGAATGGCCCCATGCAGGATGGTTCCGTAATACGCATAGAGCAAGTCAATGCCATGCTGGAGGATTAGGAGAACTACGTCACCGGGCTGAATGTCATTCTTCCGGTAGGTTTCTGCATAACCGGAGGCGCCCCGGATCAGCTCTGCATAGGTGACCGGGTGGTCGGGTTGGCCGGCATGCAGCAGGGTTACACAGACTTTATGCGGGTGTCTGCTCGTAATGTGATTTCAGGAGGTCGGAAAAAGTTGGCATAGGCTGAGTGGACTGGATGAGATTGAGTTTCCCCTCCCAGTAGTGCTCCATCTATTGGCGCGACTGGATCAGTCCGGCGAGTTGGTCAAGGCTGTCGAAGGTGGATGCGTTCAGCTCGGAGTCGTCAATATGGACACCGAAATTATCCTCTACAAAGAGGGCCAGGTCTACCAGGTGGAAGGAATCGATCAGGCCGCTGGAAAGCAAAGCTTCTTCCGGCTTGATGGTCCGGCCGGGCTGTCTCAAAACATCATTGGACAGGTATTGACCCAATTTTGTCTTCAATTCATCGGTATTCATATTCTGCCTCCAGGAGAGAAGATACAAGGCCCAATGATATCATAGGCAAGTTGTGGTTGGTTTATTATCGATGGAAATGAGAGGTCGGGATAGGCCAGGAGCGGGCGACCCGATGAGTTATTTTCATTCATTGATACGTTGCCGGGTCGCCCCTACAGGAACTTGTATGGGAGGGTTTACTTGATAGGCAGGGGGAGCCAGGCTGCATTGGTCACGAGGAGATAATCGGCGCCGGATTGACCGACGGCATCGCTCAAGTCGGTCACCTGCCTGGAGAGGCGGTCGACCAGGTCGGCTCCAATCTTAAAGCCATTATCACCCGGAAGAGAGCCAAGCCAGAATAAATGGTTCCCATCCGGCGACCAGAGCAGTTGCGGATTGAGCAGCTCCGAAGGGGGAAATTCGACGATCCCACGGGTGCGAGGATCGATGACGAAATTCCGGTTTCCGGAGGAACGCCCCGTATAGTCACTAACGTCCGCCAGCACCACCGCCAGGAGACCTCCGGAGCCGGACCAGGCGTAATTGGTCAGTAATTTTCCCGGCAGCCCGATCTGCTGCTGATTGGAACCTCCCGGATCCGCCATGCCGAGATCACTCTCCGTGTTGGAAACGGGATAGTTGTACGCCAGGGCAGTACCATCCGGGGAGATGGAGGGATTCTGAATACCGGATAAAGGGCCATTCAATAACCCGTCCACGCCAGTCACCCAGGCGCCAGAGCGTGTACAGACACCCGGTGCGGTACAGGACCCACTTTCCCAGTAAATATGGTTCTCGTCGTAGGCCGGATATAGTTCGATGGGGGATTCGCCGGATTCCGGCAGCCAATTCAACACCGAACCATCCCGTGACAGGATCGCAATCGCCGTCCCCCGGCGTGACCGGTCAGGAGCGCGGCGATATGACCATCGGGCAGCCAGGTCGCCGCCAACTTTCCCAGGGCATAAAGCAAATCAGTCAATTGCAATGGATAGGCTCCATCCACATTGGCGCGGTAAAGCGAGGCACCCTGGCTGACCAGAATATATTTTCCGTCCAACGAAGCCGATTGGAACTGGACACCTTCCCCAAAGAGCTGCCTGGACATGCCAGTGGCAGGATCGAGCTGGTAGATGCCCCGGTATTGAAGATCTTCACCCTGCCTGGCAGCCACGCCAAAGACGATCCGGTCGGATCCGCCAACGGGAGTTGGCCCGGCAGTCGGCATGGAGGTAGGGATGGGCGGCTCAGCGGAAATGGCGAGTCCCTCTGCCGGGGTGGCGCTGGGAGCCACGGTGGGAGTGGCAGCCTGGTCAGCCGGCCCGGCTGCAAGCAGACCCCGCCAGACGCTGTCAAGGGCCTGCAGGCCGGTAAAACTTTGGACATTCCAGGCGGCCGTGGAGATATGGAAACCGTCGTTATGGGGCGGTTTGGTATCCAGGCCATGGTTGGGCATATCCTGGACGGAGGCCCAAAAGTTCCACAACGGCAGGTCGTATTCGTAAGCCAGCCGGGCGGTGGTCAGGTTCAGGCTGTTATCCCCTTCGACATTATCCGCCTTGGTGGCCAGGATGGGCACGGCCCCATGGTCGATGATGTCATCCAGGATCCGGCGCATCAGTTGCTCATATTGGGTGGCCGTGCGGCCGTCCCACCAGATCTCCATGCGGATTATGACGATGATCGGGCGGGTCAGCCGCAATTCACAATCGAGCGGGTTTTCACCCGGCAGGCAGACTTGCGGGTCGGCCCATAAAGGAGAAAGCACCGCGGCAGCATTGAAGCCGCCCCGGACCGCCTGTCCATCCGTATTGAAATGGCCCTTGAAATGGTCGATGGTTTCCTGCAGGTTGGGGTAATTAACTTTAAGCGTGTCAGGATAATTGCCCAGGTCCAGGTAACCCATGAAGGCAGCCTTGACGCTCTGGCAATCGCCAACCTTCGAAAAAGCGCCAGGATCAAGCCCCATGGTCAGACCGTTCCGATAAATCTCGATGGCTCGACCGGTCACAGAAGGAACCACCGGCCATTCCTGCCACTGCTCCGGCGGTAAGCGGGAATCCGCCGTAGCAGTCGGGTCCGGCACGGGTGTGGGGACTACCAGGGTCTCCTGCGGAGCGGCGGTCTGCACATCCGTCCAGGTGGGGAGGAGCGTGCGGGTCACTTCCGTGGTAGTGGAGACTGCACGGCGGCTGCACGCAACCAGGAAGAATAAAAGGAATACAAGGGCACGGATCTTTACCATGAGTTGAGTTCTCTTCACCGAATGGGTCATTATTGGCCGCCCACGCCTCGCCAGACCGCATCCAACACCTGCAAGCCGGTCAGGTTCCGCCATGGCCAGGCCGATTTCATCCGGGCCGGGTCGTCGAAATAGGGACCGGCCCAGGTCAGGTGAGAACCATCCGGTTGCAATCCATGGTCAGGCAGAGGCTGGACAGCTCGCCAAAAATTCCACAGCGGGATATCGTATTCATAGGCCAGGCGGGCAATGGCGGCATTAATGGCCCCATCGCCTTCCAAATTATCAGCCTTGGTAGCCAGGACCGGCACAACACCCTGCCCGATCAGAAAATCCAGGATAGTGCGCATGTTCTTCTCGAATGTATCCTGATGATAAACATCATTCGTGCCAAGCATGACCAAGGCAAATGAGGGCCGGTTCACCCGTACTTCGCAAGCGAGAGGCGTTTCATTGGCCAGGCAGGTCTTCCGGTCAGCCCACAGGGAGGTGAGTGCATTGGCGGCACTGAAACCTCGACCGGCCGCCAGACTGGTGCGGCCGTAGGAGCCATGGAACGCCTGGATGACCGGTTGAAGATTAGTAAAGGTTCCCAGAGAATAATCTGCGGGCTTGCCATCAAAAGGACCCATGAACCAGGTCGGAGTGGATTCACAATCGCCGATCTTCGAGAAGGCGTGGGGATTGTTACCCAACTCGAGACCTTTTTCGATAGATGGCAGCGGTTGCAGGACTCACTTTTTCCGGGATGACCGGCCAGTCCTGCCACTTAGCCGGTGACAGGCGGGTATCCGGCGTTGAAGTAGCCGGCAGCACCTGCGTCTGTGCGGGAGGCAACGTGGGCGAGGCAGTGAAAGTTGCCGTCGGGTTTGCCACCGTAGGGGTCCAGGCGGCCGTTGGAGTATATCCTGGTGCACCCTGGCAGGCTGCCAGCCAAACGGCGGTCAAAAAAAGGGCCAGGAGCTTCTTCACGGTTGAACGCTCACGGAACGGTAGACTGCATCGACGGCTTGCAAGGCAGTCAGGTTACGCCAGGGCCAGGCGGCTTCCATACGGGCCGGGTCATCGAAAAAGCTACGGGCCTGGGTGAGGTGGAAAAGATCCTCCGTCAATCCATGCGAAGGCAGCGGATAGGTGGCCGCCCAAAAATTCCACAAAGGCACCTGGTAATCATATGCGACCCGGGCAATGGCAGCGTTGATAGCATAATTGCCTTCCAGGTTATCGGCTTTAGTAGCCAGGATTGGAACCACATTCTGGGAGAGAGTATATTCCACTATTTGACGCAAGTATTTCTCATACCCATCGACGGGTTTGTTGCCGTACCACGTCTCCATACTGATGATGGTGATGGTGGGGTTATACACCCGGATCTCACAGGCCAGGGGACTCTCGGCCTTGCCGCAGGTCTGCAGGTCTTTGAAAAACGAATAGGGGTCGAGCACCGAGGCCACACCCATGCCCCCTTTTACCGCCAGGCTTTCCCTGGACCAGGAGCCGTTAAAATGGTCGATGGTGGGCTGCAAGGAAACATATTTGGACCCGAGACGATATTCGCCCGGATGGTCAAAATCCGCCAGGAAATAGGTGGTGATATTCTGGCAATCCCCAATCTTGGAGAAATGGGTCGGGTCATGCCCGGCCGCCAGCCCGGCCCGATAGATTTCCAGCATGCGTGCGGATACCTGCGGGATCACCGGCATGGTTTTCCAAGCCTGCGGGTCCAGGGTAGGGGTGGGCGGCAACGGGCGGGAAGCAATTTGGGTGTGGGTGGAACTGGCCGTGATCTCGGCAGAAGGCGCCGGATGGTCGGCCTCAGTCGAGGGCGTGTAGACCGGCAATGGCGGAATCTGCGGCGGCGCAGTCGGAAGCCTGCCCCACTGGGGCCCAGAGCAGGCGGATAAGAATGCCAGAATACATACCATTAAAAAGGTAAATTTTTTTATCATGGGCAGGTCTGTTGTGCAAGCGCACCTTGCACCCTGGCAGCCAGCAGGGATTCCCCGACAGGCGTCAAGTGGATGGCGCTGTTGGTAAACTGGTCCGCCGGGACAAGGTCCCACAGGTCAAGGTAATTCCAACCGTTCATTTTCGCTTCATCGGCTAGCATCTGCCGGTACTCGTCATAGGCCCAACACGGGTAGTAAAAATTGTAACGAAGGTCGCTATTTTCGCCTTTGCTAATCAGGATGGGCTCATTGATCAATATCACTGGCACTTTCCCGGCCGCGCCCATCCCCGCTTGCAGGACATCGAAAGCCAAATTGGATGGATCCATGGAAGGCGGCTGCATCCCATGGAAGGAGACATCCGTATTGTAATCGAGCTGGGCGGGGGTGTAATCGGCGGGATAGACCTGGTCGATGCCGGTGGCAGCCCACAAAATGCCGTACATCTGCAAACGGAACAGGTCTGCCAGGGGGCGGCGTTGGCCGATCAAGCTGCGGCTAGAGAAGGTTGAACGGACCAGATTGGGATCGTTTTTATCCAGAGGCAAATTATAGCGCCGGATCAGGTCATCCACCTGGGAAGTGTTATTGGCTACGATAGGGGAGCTTAATTGCTTGTCCAGGGGAAAGGCTTCCAGGGTGAGAGGCCAAACGACCAGGTCCGGTTGGTAACGCATGGCATAATCCAACACCATCAGATCCTTCATGAGCGAGATGGTTGGATAACCAAGGTTATAGACCCGCACCTTCCGGCCGCAAAGCGACAAACCGGCCGCCTCCAACTGGCCTGCCAGCGTTTCTCCCGGGCGCAGGAGCGTCCCCCAGGTGGAGGAATCACCAATCACGATCACACGGAACTCATCCACGGGCTTTTTGCCGGCAGAAATGACGTGGGAGGAAAACATCGCATCAAGGTTAAAGAGGCTCAAGTTTAGGACTGGGCCAGAGTTTTCCCCGAAGGGAAAACGTTCCCGGCCGGGGATTATATGGTTGTAGAGGGAGATCTTTCCCAACCAGACGGGATTAATAGCAATAAAGGCCAGGTCAACAATGAGGAAAAGGATCAGGCCTTTCAGGACCACGTTGCGAAGGAATTTTGCATCCATAGGGATCAGGGAGCCGCCTGCAAGGATCTCCAGACTGAATCGAGCGTGTGCAGGGCAACATTGTTGCGCACGTCCCATCCGGCCGGGGTGAGATAGACGTTATTGCGGGCCTCGTCGAGACCGTGGTTGGGGAGTTTATCCGCTGCCAGCCAAAAATTCATCAAGGGAATGTCATAATCGTAGGCGACTTTAGCGGTAGCCAGGTTCAAGCTGTGGTCGCCTTCCACATTATCGGCTTTGTTGGTCAGGATGGGCACCGAGCCATTTGCGATGATCAGGTCCACGATCTTGCGCAGATAGGCCTCATAAGCGTCCGCGGAAGCGCCGGCCCTCCAGTTGGTCCCCAGGTTGACAAAGACGATGGTGGGATTATACAGACGCAGCTCGCAAGCAACAGGACTCTCGGTGGCGCTACAACGTTTCGAGTCCGCCCAGAGTGGGTCCAGGGCCGAGGGAGCGCTCAAGCCGTCCCGGACAGCCGCGCTGTCATGGTCGAAAGAATCGTGAAACAGGGCGATGGTCTCGAGCAGGTCCGGCTCGTTCGCCCCGATCGGATTCCGATCCGTTGCGAATATCCCCATGAACACATCCGGCATGCTCTGGCAGTCGCCCACCGCCGAGAAGGTGTGCTGGGTAACCCCCAGCTTCAATCCCTGCTTGTAAATCTCGACCGCCCTGGCGCTGGCAGCCGGGACGATGGGCCAGGAAGCCCAGGCGCGCGGCAAGGGCCGCGTATCTGCCGTGGCTGTTAAAGTGATCGTGGATGTAAATGCCGGTAAAGCCGGGATGGAAGCAGAAGGTACGAGACTGGGGCTTTCGGTTGGCGGCGGAAGGGTGGCAGTCAGTTCGAGCACAGGCGTCTCCGGACTGACCGTCTGTACAGACCCACAGGCGGCCAGGAAGAAGAATAAAACCATGCTAAAGAAAATAGATAATCTACACATAATATTTAGAGGGTTAAAAAAGTACCTTTAAGAAATGAAACGAGGTGGCCGGGTCAGGCAAGGCAAAGAAGATCCAGCCGAGGGCGACGAAATTGAAGGTCAGGAGCGTGCCGCCGGCATTCAATACTTTTTGCGTTCCGGCTGCGAGCGTCGCAAAACGAGCCCGGGTCAGATCTGACCAACGGTTGTGGGCGAACATCCCCAGGCCATGCCAGAGGCCCCACAGGACGAAATTCCAGGTCATCCCATGCCAGAGGCCGATCAACACCATAGTGGCCAGTTGAGTGATAAGGATGACGGTCCAGATGGGCAGCTTCTTTTTCCCCGAACGCAAGGAACGGGTCAGAGGATTGAAAAAGTAAGCCCGGAACCATTGGGTCAGGGTCATGTGCCAGTTATTCCAGAACTGGGTCAGGTTGGGTTTCAAGTAGGGAGCGTTGAAGTTCTCAGGAAGCTTAAACCCCATCAACCTGCCAAGGCCGATGGCGATATCGGTATACCCGCTGAAATCGAAAAATATTTGGAACGCATAGGCGTACAAAATGATCCAACCCCAACCAGCCAGGCGAACCTGGGTAGCGTTGGTGGCATTCAAAGCGATCAAGGCCAGACCGTCTGCTACGACGAACTTCTTGAACATCCCCACTGCGAGACGTTTACCGGCAGTACCCAGATCCTCGGCCACCAGTGGAGCCGGCGACCGTAAATCCTTGATGAACCGCTCTATCCGGTCAATCGGCCCGGCGGTGAGGGCGGGGAAAAATATGATGAATACAACATACTCGCCCAGCGACACGGCCGGCAACCGGCCGGTCTGACGGTCCCGCAATGTATGTAAAAATCGGAAGGCTATGTAGGAGAAGCCCAGCCAGCGCAGGTCAATCGGGGAAGCCAGCTTGACCGATTGGTGGTTCAGGCTGCGGAGCCCGGCACTGACCCAGGTGGAGACGGCCGGCAGCTTCAAGACAATGAATATCAGGAGGATAAAGACGAAAGCCGCCGTCAGGATGGCCTGGCCCGGTTTCACAAAACGCAGCAGCCCGAATGCCAGCAGGACGACGATAGCCAGGCAGAGCAGGATCTGGAGGAACTGCGGCGGCGTAGAGGCTGTAAGCGGGAGGGAAATGCCAAGGTAACGACTCAATCCCAGGAGGAGGCTGATCCCAACCAAAACAGCCGCGGCCGGCCAGTTATCCTTCCATGTACGTTGTTCGGAGGGCGTCGTCAGCGCCCAGGCGAGAATGGCTAATGCCAGGGTAAAGGTGGGCAGCCAGAAATCCAACCCACGGATAGGCAAGGCCGGTTGAATGGCGTAAACGGCCAGGGCGCTGATTGCCAGCAAAACATAAAGACGTCCACGATTGCGGACGAAGAGCCCCAGCGTCGCCGAAATAACGATGGAGATGAGAATAAAAGTCAGGGTCATCAAAAGCCCTGATAGATCCAAATGGGAGTGCTACTGGCCGTTAAAATGACGAGGCTTACCAGGATCAGGCAAAGAATAAGCGCCCATAGGTTTTCCCGGGTGAAAAGCCTGGATTTCATTTGTACCCACACACAAGATATTCACTCCCCTGCTGGGTCACTTTGTAAGTTCGGACGGAAAGGTCAAAAGTCTGGTCCTCATTATTGTATGTAGCCAGGATCTTTCCCTGGCAGTTCACTTCACTGGTTGTTCCATCGGTGGTACTCGTCTTGCAAGTCATTCCATCCAGGCGGGTCTTGACGGCCTGGAACGAATCCAATTCCAACAGGGCGTTTGATTCCCAATCTGCACAGGAAAGGGCGGAGAGCTGACTGGAATCCTTATTCACGAGGGCATTTATATAATTTTCCACCGCTTTTGCAGCCGGATCGGCGGCCTTGCCGCCGCAAGCCGATAGTACCAGGGTCAACAGGCTTACAACGATAATCATCGTGCCAAGCTTGCGCATGATATTCTCCTCATTACTTTGTGGTATGACTTGCGGGATTATACTGCGAACTCCGACTTATCGTAAACTTGCAATAGGACCTTTATAGATGGACCTTTTAGATGCTCAACTGAAGCCACCTTCCACCTGGCAAAAACATAGCGAATTCTCATTTGACAATGGAATTATTGCTGATACAATGGGTCATATTTTCGAGAATAGAAGAGGCTTGAATGACCCTATTGGAACAAACCCAAATCGTTACGATCACTCCAGCCGCTGCAGCTGTGGTGCGTGACCTGGTCAAGCAGCGCAACCTGGATGAAAGCTATGCACTGCGAGTCTACATTAGCGGTAGAGGCTGCTCCGGCTTCGAGTACGGAATGGGCCTGGAGAACAAACCCAATGAGACCGATACGGCCTTCGAATGCGAAGGGCTGAAAATCCTGGTGGATGAAGTTTCCATGCAAAATATGGCCGGCGCAACCATCGACTTCATCGATGATGAGCGTGGTAAAGGTTTCCTGGTGGAAAATCCGAATGCCGCTCCGGCCTGCGACTGCGGTGGCGGGGGCTGCGAGACCAGCGAGAATTAAGGTATAAGTTGATAAGAAAGGCCGGGTAAACGACCCCGGCCTTTTTTTATTATCTGCCACCTCGCAGGAAAGAGACTATCGCTCCCAGCACCCCAATAAAGATCAATCCGAAGATGATCAGGCCAAACGGCACAGAGGCGCCCTGGCTGGAGGCAACCGCAAATGTGGGGATCTGCAGAGCCCCCGGTGAGGTAAAGGTTGCCAACTGGGTCGGCTCGACGGTCAATCCATAAGCGGCCACATAGGTCGGATCCAGGGTAGGCGTAGTAGCTGGAGTGATGGTAGGAGGCGCAACCACATCCGGCAGGCTGAAACCGGGGGAGAGGGATACATAAGGCGCATAGATCCAGCCTTTCCCACCTTTCACCCCCAAATAAACAATCTGGATCCATTTTTTATCGATCGAATATCCCAATGCCGGAACGCTCTGTCCGGCTATTAGTATCCCAATTTTGTCATAACTATCCGTATCCGCGCTTGGGCCGCTTAGAACATCTATCTGATCCTGATCCGAATACACCTTTACGAAGGCACCCGGAGGCGTACCTGTGACAGTTGGAACGGAACCCGTAGGTTGCTGCGCCCTGACACCCTTTACCGGAAAACTGAGGCAGGAAAGGAGGATCAGCCCGCTAACCAATCCAAGCCAGCCCAACCAACGGAACCACACTTTTCTACGACCGCTAAGGCAATTTGTCATAATTATAAAGTCAATAATATCAACGACGGCGCAAAGAGGAGAGCCCTATTCCCAGGAGTCCAACGACTCCCAGCCCGACGATCAGCCAGCCAGTCTGAAATCCGCCGGACGTTTGGCTTCCATTGGCTACATAGGTAGGTAACTGCAGGGGCGGTGGAGCCGTGAAAGTGGGCTTGCGGGTGGATGTAGGCACGTTCAGCAGCGCGGCTGCATAGGTGGGATTGATCGTCGGGGTCGTAGCGGGAACGGGAGTTGGAGGCGCTTCCACCACCGGCAAAAGACCGCTGGCCGAGAGACTGACATTGGCGGCATAGACCCAGCCGAGCCCATGCGGACCGGACGGAAAACTGATCTGGACCCACTCCCCCGCCGGAGAGCGGCCCAACGCCGGAGCAGTGCCTCCCACCGGGAGAGAGCCGATGACGGGATAATCGTAAGAACCCGGTCCGGAACGCACATTGATTGGCTCGATATAGATTACCGTGATAAACGCTCCGGCAGCATCAGGGGTTGGTGTGGGGTCGTTTGACTGCTTTGCGGCTGTTGAAAATCGTCGGGAATTGGGAGAAAAGCAGGAGGGTTAAGCCAAAAAGAAGCAACATCCGCCCTGCCATCCTCGTGACTCTATTCAGGGCTGGATGAATTGGATTCTGCCCAAATCGAAACATGTCCGAGACGGGCCGGTCCAGTTGTTCTGGCAATTTCTATAGTGCAATGGGCGCATTTATCGCAACTTGTAGGGGATAGAGTACGTACTTAAAATCAGATTGAGATACTATCCGAAAGGATATTGCCCGGAAGGGCAAAACGATTATAATCTAAAACCTATGGACAAACGCGTATTTCACGGAAACATCACTCCCAAGGATGTGGCCCAGGCTTTAATGGCCGAATTCAACCAGGGCAACCTGCAGACCCAATTACTGGGCGGCGAAGGTAATTTAACTGTCCAGATCGCCTCTTCGCAATGGTCACGTTCCGGTGGTAAGACTGCGCTGACAGTCAATATCCAACCCATCGAAGACGGCGTGATGATCCAGACCGGCCAGCAGCAATGGTTCGGAGTCGCCGCCAGCCTGGGGCAGACGGCCATGGCCGCTTTAATGAATCCGTTCAACCTTCTCGGGCGGCTGGATGATATCGCCCAGGATGTCAGCAACCTGCAATTGACTGAACGTGTTTGGGCAGTGATCGGAAAAGTTGCAAGCACCGCCGGAGCGGGCCAGCAGCTCTCTGAACGCCTTTCCAGCGTTGTCTGTGAATTCTGCGAGACTGCCAACCCGGTTGGCGAATTTGCCTGCATTGCCTGTGGCGCACCGCTTGGCAATAGCTCAACCGAAAGCCTGCAACAATTGCGGCTTTGTTTTACTCCATAGTGAAAAATTCTGTCCCAACTGTGGACAGGCGATCTAAATAGGTGGACGGGATGGAACCGGCTGCTGCCTATGGAATCGAAATTCGAAAGGAGATCCTCTCTTACAGCGGATCTCTTTTTCTACTAAATTTACCAACATCACTCCTCATCCATAGACATCACGGTTCTCAAGCCCGTGATGTCATTTTGAAGAACTGAAGACTTGTAAGGTCTTTTAAAGCCTGAAGACTTGTGAGGTCTCTCTAAGTTCGAAAGGCTTGCAGAATCCCATTCTCCCTTCTATAATTACCTTACATGGCTACACTCGACGAATTTGAATCCCGGCTGCAATCACTCCTTGAAGTGCACTTATTGAAATACCTCCCCGGCTATAAGGTTGAGGATGGAATTGCTCAGCGCCTGGCCACGGCCATGCATAGCCATATAAAAAAGCAGAACGGCATTTCACAAGCCCCCAATATCTACATGATCGTGGCTCACCCATCCACGCTTACTCGCTGGCACTCGGATCCACGCCTGTTCGATGAGCTGGCAAACGTGTTATTTCCGTGGGAAATGAAGCGGGCTTTCAATTTTTAAGCCGGCCGACCGTCACGACCACCGCCGATACGAATATGTCTTTGAAGACATGCGTATCCTGGTTTCCTTCAGCGGCCAAACCGTTGGTGAAACCCAGGGAATGCCCCCCGAAGCCCAACCAAATCCCAGCCAGGAAAAATTGCCCAGCAATGCGTTCCTGATCATAGGAGGGCACGCAGGTGGTGCCTCTCAATCGTTCGGTCGATCAACATCGGGCGCCGCCTGGATAACCACATCGTCATCGATGATCCGCGCGGTCTCCCGGGCCCACGCCCAATTGCGGTTGGTGAAGGATCATTTCGTTCTTTTTGACTTGAATTCCTCCGGGGGCACCTTCGTCAATGGGGAAAGGACGAACCAATCCGTGCTCTATCCGGGTGATGTGATCTCCCTGGCAGGGATCACCCTCATTTTTGGACAGGATGTGCCCGCCACCCGGATCTCGAACGACGGACAGACCGATCCGGTTTCTCCGGTCTCCGCGGACCGGCCGACCGCGATCATTAAAAAAGAAGACCAGGTGGAATGAGTGGTCCGGTTGTCTTCGCTTTACGCCTCTTATTGACCATCAGCCTATACGCTTTCCTGGCGTGGGCCTTCGTTACCCTTTGGCGGGATATTAAAATGCAAGGGTCATTCCTGGTCAGCCATACAATTCCTCCCCTCAGTCTAACCATCCGCCAGCGACGACATCTCTCCGCAAATCCGGAATTACGCCCGGCCCGAAGTAACCATCGGCCGCAATCCCGCCTGTGAATGTGCGGTGGAGGATGAAGCCATCTCTTCCCGCCATGCCCGCCTGAGCTACCACCACAACCAATGGTGGTTGGAAGATTTGAACTCAACCAACGGCACTATGCTGAACGAGGAAAAAGTGGCCATACCCACCGTGGTGATTTCCGGCGACGAATTTACCTGCGGCGATACACGTCTGACCATCTCATTGCCCGGCGAACTTCTCATCTCGCCTACCAAGAACAACCTGAAGAGAGTAAAATAGCTATTTTGCCACTTCTGTGGTTGGAGCTGGAGGGTGCAGCTCCCTGAAAGGACGCCCCCATGTCTGAGAAAATTTCCCTGGCCATTATCGGCGGTTCCGGTCTTATATTCCATGCCAGGGTTGACCGATACCCAAGAAGTCGATCTCGATACCCCCTTCGGCAAGACATCCGCACCCATCGTGGTCGGAACATTGGAAGGAAAACGGGTGGCATTCCTGGCGCGACATGGCCTTGGTCACCACATCATGCCGACCGAAGTCCCTTACCGGGCAAATATTTATGCCTTTAAATTGCTGGGGGTGGAGCGGATCGTCAGCATCAATGCCTGCGGTTCACTGCGGGATGATTATGCTCCCGGCCATATCGTCATCCCGGATCAGCTCTACGATAACACGAAGAGACGCCCGCTTACCTTCTTTGGCAATGGGCTGGTAGCCCACGCCGGCGTGGCGGATCCGTTCTGTCCGGACCTTTCCGCTGAGTTGGAAAAGTCGGTTGCCCAAACAGGCGCCACGGTCCATGCCGGCGGGTCCTTTATTATCATTGAAGGGCCGCGGTTTTCCACCAAGGCCGAATCCAATACTTACCGGCTCTGGGGAATGTCCATCATCGGCATGACGGCAGTGCCGGAGGCATTTTTGGCCCGTGAAGCCGAGATATGCTATGCGGTCATGGCCCATATCACCGATTATGATGTGTGGCATGTCAACGAAGCCCCTGTTACGGTGGAAATGGTCATCAAAATCCTGAATCAAAATACTGATATCGCCCAGAAAGCGGTTTCCAATCTCATCAATAACCTGGAGGACGAGCGTTCGTGTGATTGTGTTGATGCCATGTCAACCGCCATCATCACAAATCCGGCCGCGATTCCCGCCGAAACCCGCCAGGATCTGGATCCGCTAATAAAAAAATATTTGAAATGAAACTTCGTAAAAACCTGCCGACATCCGAACAAATACAATCCCGCCTTTTGCTCCTGGCAGGTCTCTTTCTTTTCCTCTACTCGACCATTCTTACCCTGGCTCCGGCGGCACGGGCGCGCTCGTGGGCAGTGGAATATCGCTGGACCCACTGGATTGGGTTCGCGGTATGGGTCATCGTCTTTTTCTTCCTGCATATGCTTATCCGCCGCCGCCTTCCGGAGGCGGACCCTTATATGCTGCCTCTGGCAGCCGCGCTGACCGGCTGGGGCATCCTCACCATCTACCGGCTTGTGCCTTCCTTTGGCATCCGCCAGACTATCTGGCTGTTGGTGTGTGGACTGGTTTTTTTATTAGCATTGCGGCTCTCTCCGGATTTAACATTCCTGCGCCGTTATAAATATATGTGGCTCACCGGGGGACTGCTGCTCACTGCCTTGACGCTCATTTTCGGCACTGACCCGGGCGGCGGCTATGAACATGCCTGGTTGGGTTGTTGCGGTGTTTATTTACAGCCATCCGAACCCCTTAAACTCTTATTGATCATCTATCTGGCGGCTTACCTGGCTGACCGGCTGCCTTTGAGCCTGCGGCCGCTGCCATTACTGGCTCCGACCGTGATTGTCATGGCAGTGGCATTACTGCTCCTGGCCATTCAGCACGATCTTGGAACTGCTTTTATATTTATTTTTCTGTACGCAATCATCTTGTTCATCGCTTCAGGCAAGAAACGGGTCTTACTGATCAGCCTGATCGGCGTGGCCATCGCCGGGATCGCCGGTTATTTCCTGTTTGATGTGGTCCGCTTGCGCGTGGATGCCTGGATAAACCCGTGGGTTGATCCTTCCGGGCGGTCCTTCCAAATCGTTCAATCCTTGATGGCCGTGGCGAACGGCGGCACCTCCGGACGGGGTCCCGGCCTGGGCAGCCCAACTTTGGTGCCGGTGGCCATATCCGATTTCATCTTTACTTCCATTGCTGAAGAAACTGGCCTGGCGGGGACATTGGGGCTGCTTGCCATCATCGGCTTCTTCGTGGCCCGTGGATTGCGGGCGGCTATGCGTTCGCCGGATAGCTTTCGCCGGATCCTGGCAGCCGGGTTATCCGCCTACATTGGTGCCCAATCCATTCTGATCATCGGTGGGAATATCCGCCTGCTGCCCTCTCACCGGGGTGACTTTGCCATTTGTCTCTTACGGCGGTTCTTCTCTTCTGACGTGTATGCTGGCTTTGTTGCTTCTAATTTTTATTTCGGCTCAACCCGAAGAGGAACCCGCACCTCTGCCATCTCCCCAACCTTATCTCATACTCACCGCCTTGATCGGGTTGGGGCTGTTTGCACTGGCGGTCACCAACGCCTGGTGGGCCATCTGGCGTGGGCCGGACCTGCTGACCCGGACGGATAACGCCCGCAGGACAATCTCTGACCGGTTTGTTCGCCGCGGCAGCCTGCTCGACCGAAACGGGCTTCCCATTAACATCACTGAAGGTTATTCGGGAAGTTATTTACGACAATATATTTACCCTCAGCTTGGCTCCATAGTTGGCTATACACAACCCACCTACGGTCAGGCCGGACTCGAATCGAGCCTCGATCCTTACTTACGCGGCCTGGATGGAAACCCCGCCAGCAGTATTTGGTGGGACCACCTGGTCTATGGACAGCCCCCTCCCGGCCTGGATGTCCGCCTAAGCCTTGACCTGCAGTTGCAGGAACAGGCCGATTCTCTCCTGGGAAAACATGCCGGCGCAATCGTTCTCCTGGAGGCCGACAGCGGCGAGATCCTGGCCATGGCCTCCCATCCCACCTTCGACCCAAATACACTGGAGCAGGAAGCCGCCGCGCTTCTCGCTAATCCACAGTCGCCCTTGCTCGACCGGGCCGCCCAGAGCGTCTATACTCCCGGAAAAGCCATCCAGCCGTTTCTCCAGCAAGCCGGCTTGACGCTCTTATCCCCCAAGGACAAACTTGAAAAGTTGTATGCGGACCTGGGTTTTTATAGCCCACCCGACTTGCGTCTCCCCGTGGCGGTGGCTTCCAAACCGGGTGAGTCATTAAAACTCAGCCCATTACAAATGGCTCTGGCCGCGGCCGCTCTAAGCAATAACGGCATTCGGCCATCGCCTCGCCTGGCGGTTGCCGTAAAAACACCGCTTCAGGGATGGGTTGTCCTGCCCACTGCTTCCAAGCCGGTCACTGCAATGGCATCGGAGGGATCCAGGATCGAAGTTGAAAACCTCTTAGTGCCCAGCCAACCTTTCTGGCAATGGACTTCAGAGACGGACGAGCCAAATCTGTCGATTTCATGGTCTCTCGGAGGCACTCTCCCCAATTGGCAGGGATCGCCCCTGGCGGTGGTGGTCCTGCTCGAAGACAATGACCAGACCTGGGCGGCTTATATAGGCGCGAAATTGCTCGAAGCCGCCACACAACCGTAAAAAGCAACTCCCGGAGTTTTCCTGAAACTCCGGGAGTTTTTTATTTTACTCTCACGAAACGGCGTTTTCCCACTTGCAGCACCCCCGGATGCGGAAAGACTGCGTCAAATTTTTCCAGCGCCTTACCGTCCAATTTAACCCCCTTCTGCTCGATCAGGCGCTTGCCTTCCGATTTACTTGCCACCAGTCCGGCTGAGACAAGCACATCCAGAACAGTTTGATTCCCTTCATGGTTGAATTCAGGCATCTCATCCGGGATGTCTTTATGCTGGAAAAGGCGAATAAATGCATCTTCGGCCTCTTTCGCGTTTGCCTCTCCGTAGAAAATACTGGCGATCTCATGCGCCAGTTTCATTTTGGCATCGCGAGGGTGGATCTTCCCGGAGGCAACATCTTTTTCGAGGTTCTCGATTTCGTCAGGCAGCCAGCGAGTGGCCAAACGGGCATACTTTCCCATGGCCATATCCGGCAGGCTCATCACCTTCCCGTACATATCTTCCGCGGTGGTGTTGATCGGGATCACATTCCCGGTGGATTTGGACATCCGCTCAACCCCATCCGTCCCCGGCAGGATCCCGCAAATAATGCCAACCAGGGGTTTTTGCCCCAGGGCTTCTTGCAATTTGCGCCCGGCGACAATAATATTAAAGAGTTGGTCGGTCCCGCCCACCTGTACATCCGTATGCATCGCCACGGCATCGTAACCTTGCATAAGCGAGTAATACGTCTCATGCAGGAAAATCGGCTCGCCGGATTTGATCCGTTTGGCAAAATTTTCCCTGGCCAGGAACTGCTGAACGGTAAAATTTTGGCCCAGGCGGATCATATCCAGCAGGGATAATTCTGACAGCCATTCGCCGTTATAGCGGATCCTGGTCTTTTCCCGGTCCAGTACCCGGAATGCCTGTTCCGCGTACGTTTCCGCATTTTTGGCCACCTGTTCTTGAGTGAGCACCGGCCTGGCTTTATTTTTGTCGGATGGATCGCCCACCAGGGCAGTGTAACTTCCGATCAGGAAGGTCACCTCATGACCCAGGTCCTGGAACTGGCGCAGTTTCCGCATGGTAATGGTATGACCCAGGTGCAGGTCGGTGGAGGTGGGGTCGTAACCGCAGTAGATCCGCAGGGGCCGGTTATCCTTTTCTGACTCGATCAGCCGAAGGCGCAGCTCCTCGGCCATGTTTTTCTTCAGTTCTTCATCCCCATATTCCGTTCCCTGCATCAGCAACTCGACCTGTTCCTCTATGTTCATAATATCCTCCAACGAACGAATAATTCCGAGCCTCGTCTCAAAAAGTGGGGGAGGCTGGGAATGTGCGGGCGGTGGAGCCGCTTACACATCCCCGTTGACCCCTTTATTGAGACGTCACAATTCGGAAATAAAAACGCGCCTGCTACGGCAGGCGCGGGACGATCCTCCGTAGCTAAGGTCAGTAACGAAAATAATAATACGGGCGGACAATTTTGGCGTTCAACATGGCACGATTATACAACATATTTTTCACAGCCGCGCAGCCCGGCGGGTATTGTCCTCCACATCCAGAAAGATCAGGATCAATTGGGCGATTCCCATCAAGATAATGAAATAGAGTCCGCCGGGGAGAACCTGCTCAAAGACGGAGAGAAAAGTCTGCAGGATATCGGTAAAACGCATCCCCACCCATAATCCAGTGAAGATTTGGGAAAGATTCAATCCAATGGAGAGAATAAGGTGGAGTGCATAAATGCCAAGCACGATCCATGCCCCTATTTTCGCCAGCCGGGCGATCCCGAGTGCAGTCTCTTTATTGAAGTAGGTTCCCATGAACCCGGTATGTTCTTCTTTCATGCTTGACTCCCTTTCTTATTGATGACTTATAAATAAGAAACTATCTTAAAATTGAGGAATGCCATTTTTGAGTGTGCGCGTCGGCGGCACACATACTCAAAAAAACGAGCTTCTCAGGGATTTTCGGATAGATACTATGCTATGAATATTAAGGATTCCCTTTGTTTGTTATAATACTGAATTCCGAACTCATTCTTTGGCAAAATTATACGCCAAAAGGAATCTCGAATGGATAACACTGAAAACAAAACCTCTCCAACAACTGCCTCCGGCGGAGAAAAACCCGGGAACTTCATCCTTGAAGAGGTGGCCAAAGACTTGAAAAACGGCCGCTTTACCTACGTCCGCACCCGCCTGCCCCCTGAGCCGAACGGCTATTTGCATATCGGTCATGTCAAAGCCTTCCTGATCGATTACAACACTGCCAGGGATTTTGGCGGAGAGCTGATCCTGCGCTTTGATGATACCAATCCGGCCAAGGAAGAGACCGAATTCGTGGATGCCATCGAAGAAGACTGCCATTGGCTTGGGATCCAATGGGTGAAAAGGACCTTCGCCTCCGATTATTTTGACCAGCTCTATGAATGGGCCATCCGCCTGGTGAAGAAGGGATTGGCCTATGTGGATGACCAATCCGCCGAAGAGATCAACGCCAGCCGTGGAACTCTGCCGCGCGGCACCAAATGGAGCGAGACCGAATCAGCTTTGAAGCCTGGGATCAAATCTCCCTACCGTAACCGCTCGATCGAGGAGAACCTGGACCTGCTCGAGCGCATGAAGAACGGTGAATTCCCTGAAGGCAGCCGGGTCTTGCGGGCCAAGATCGACATGTCTCATCCCAACCTGGTTATGCGTGACCCGGTTATGTACCGCATCATGCGGGTTCCCCATCACCGCACAGGCACCAAATGGTGCATCTATCCAATGTACGATTGGTCTCATGGACAGAACGATTCAATGGAAGGGATTACCCATTCCCTCTGTTCGAACGAATACATCATCCACCGGCCGCTATACGAGTGGTTCCTGGAACAATTGGATGAGTTCAGATCCCGCCAGATCGAATTTTCCCGCCTCAACGTCACCTATACCATGATGAGCAAGCGGAAGTTACGCAAACTGGTGGAGACCGGCATCGTCCGCGGCTGGGATGACCCTCGCCTGACCACTCTGCGGGGTCTGCGCCGCCGGGGTGTGACTCCCGAAGCGATCCAGACCTTTATTGCTTCTACGGGAGAAACCAAGAATGACAGCTGGGTGGAAATGGGTCAACTCGAAGCCATTATCCGGGATGACCTGAACAAACATTCCCCCCGTCGCATGGCCGTCCTCCATCCTCTCAAGCTGATCATCGACAACTACCCCGAGGACCATGAGGAATGGATGCAGGCAGTCAACAACCCTGAAGACGAGTCTGCCGGCACGCGCAAAGTACCTTTCTCGAAAGTGCTGTACATCGAGCAGGATGATTTCCGCGAGACACCTCCACCCAAGTATTTCCGCCTTTATCCCGGAAACGAGGTCCGCCTTCGCTATGCTTACCTCATAAGATGCACTTCGGTGGAGAAAGATCCCAATTCCGGCGAGGTGATCGCAGTACATTGCACCTACGACCCGGCCACCCAGGGCGGCGATGCGCCGGATGGCCGCAAGGTCAAATCCACCATTCACTGGGTCTCCGCGTCGCATGGTATCCGGGCGGAAGTCCGGCTCTACGAGCAGTTGTTCACAGCCGAGATGCCGGATACGTCCGAGGACATGAAGTCCATCATCAATCCCAATTCGATGGAAATTCTTCCAGGCGCCGTGGTCGAACCTTCCCTGGCGGAAGCCAAACCCGGAGATAAAATCCAATTCGAACGCACCGGCTACTTCTGCGTCGATCTGGATTCCGCTCCTGGAAAATTGGTTTTCAATCGCACAGTAACCCTGAAAGATACATGGGCCAAGATAGAAAAGTCGAACAAGAAAGTCTGATAGCTCTATGCCTCTGATAAATTATTTCCTCGCCGCCCTCGCCGCAGTTGCGGCCGGTCTCACCAACGCCCTGGCTGGCGGTGGTACGCTGATCACCTTTCCGGTGTTGCTTGCCATCGGCCTTCCCGCCGTTTCTGCCAATGTAACCAACACAGTCGCGCTTTGTCCCGGCTTCCTCGGCGGCACATTGGCCCAATCCAAGGATCTTCAAGGCCAGAAAAAACGTCTTTGGACCGTTCTCCCCGCCGGCATCCTGGGCGGACTCGTGGGCGGCTATCTGTTGCTGATCACCAGTGAAAAGCTGTTCACGAACCTGGTGCCGTTCCTCATCCTGATCGCGTCGGCCTTGCTGGCAGTCCAAAACCCGGTCCGGAATTGGCTGACCCGCCGCCTGGAAAGGGGCCAATCCGCCCATCCCTCCGAGTACTGGATCTTCCTGCCGGTCTTTCTGGGTGCCATCTACGGCGGCTATTTCGGCGCGGGCCTGAGCGTCATTATGCTCTCCGTCCTGGGATTGGTCTTGAACGATAACCTGACCCGTTTGAACGCCCTCAAACAGGTGATCGCCTTTGCCGCCAATTTGACCGCGGCGGTCCTGTTCGCCTTCTCAGGTAAAGTATATTGGACCATTGGCCTGGTGATGGCTGTGGGGGCTCTCCTGGGAGGGGTGCTCGGCGGCCGCATTGCAGGCAGGATCAAGCCTTCCACCCTGCGGCTAATCGTGGTCATCCTGGGTTTCGTGGTGGGAACGATTTATCTGGTCAAAACGTACCTTTAAGAAGACCATCCTGTTGGTAGCCGGAGAGGCGCTCTCTCCGATCCAGACCTCACCTCTGCCATCCAGACCTGTCGAGTCTTCCCTGCGTAGAAACTTCCGTAGAGAGAAACGCGGTTTCCGAGGGATCGTCAGTACAATTCAACCAGGAACAAAAGCTATGCGACCCCCCAGATATGGAGTTTTGAGGCGCTATTGGGGGTAAAAATGCCACAGGTGGGGGAGGTCTATGCGCAGAGGACAGAATTGTTCCTCCGGAATAGGCCTAAAAAGTTCAGGAATATTGCAGTTTTTGGCGATATTTTTCACTTTTTTTGAAGCTGAGTAGCTCATCAAAAGGGCTGGACAGGCATGCTATACTATTCATGGTTTACAGATAAATAGGAGGCACGGCTTTCCTAAGAGTCCGAAAGCCATGCAGTTACAACCTTAGACTCCCGCCCAAGGGCGGCCAGGAAAGATATATTGGGGTGTTGGTGGATTGCCTGGGCACCCACCAACACCCCAAATCCCGACCCAGGATGGCCCTCCGATAGGAGGGTTATGTCTGACAACCCGTATGATTATGAGAATCGTTAGGTATCCGCCCAATTTCATGGGAGGATTTTCACGGGCTTTGTAAGGGATTGGTGGTGGCCAGCGCTCCCTTCAAACCGGAGATCATCCTTCCGATCGGCCGGGCCGGCTATTATCCGGGTACCCTCATCGCCCATTTGCTCCAGGCCGAGCTCTATCCAATCCGCCTTTCCCGCCGCGTCGGAGACGTTGTCACATACAGGAACCCGCTTTGGCTCATAAATCCACCCCAGCTCGTCGAAGGCCGGCGTGTCCTCATCGTGGATGAGATTTGCAGCACCGGTCAAACCCTATCGATGGTCAAAGAAGATGTGACTGGGATGGGCGCAGCCTCTGTAAAAAGCGCGGTTCTCTATTCCCATACACAGGGCGGCGGCCATCCCGGATTATATTGGCTTGATCTCGGATGCCTTATCCTTAACCCGTGGGACCGGGAGATCTGGCAGGATGGGCACTTTCTCTTCCATCCCGAATATACGGAGGCTTTGAAATTGCAAGGTTGGGATGCCGGCGCGAAACCTGCTCGTCAATGCCGGCGTGGTTAAGGCCGCCAAGGGTTGAGCCCTGCAACTTTTATTTATTCCCCAAGGCGATGAATGAGCTGCCTCGGAGTGCAATATCTTCGCGTACTTTGCATCCTGTGGACCCGATATTGCGCCTCTGCCGCTCAACGTCTGGAGACGTTGAACTCCAGCGGCTATCACGCAGCGCGGCTCAATCACTGGATTCTAAATCCGCTTAAAAAAGGAGATGCAGGCTAAAGCCTGCACTCCAATTTTTGCGATGAAGGGATTAGCCTGTACTCCAATTTTTCGGAAGATAACACCTCTCTACTTCATCCCTTCCAACATCTCAATCCCTTTTTTCACCCTTTCAAGGACCTTCTCCTTCCCCACAATCTCCATGCTCTCGAACAGAGGCGGGCTGACCATCTGCCCGTCACTGTCATCCGCAGGATCCCAAACACCTGACCGGCGCTCAGGCCAGTAGCTCTCCACCAGCTTCCGCATGGGCGGCTCGGCCTTCTCAACGGTAATATCTTCCAAGCCGGAGAGGATCTCCAGCGTCTTCCGCAGCAACTCCGCAGATTGTGCCGGGGTCAAATTCTTTCCCACCAACTCCTCCGGCTTTGGCTGGATGTTCTCTTTGAAGAACCAGGCCGCAAATGGCAGGCAATCATCCAGGGTCACCAATCGCTCCTGGATGAGCGGAACGATCTTCAGAAGCTTCTCATCCTCCACCGGCAGCCCTTCCCGCAGGAAGTACGGCTTGATCCGTTCGGCCAGATCAGCGATTGCCAACAAGCGGATATGGGTGCCATTGAAATGGTCCAGCTTGGAAAAATTGATCGCGGCCGGTGAAGGGGTCAGGTTGTTCACATCAAAACGGGCAATCATTTCATCCAGGGAGAGCACGTCCTCCTCCGAGACGCCCCACCCCATCAAGACGATCCAGTTCAGCACGCCTTCGGGGATATAACCCAGGTCCTGCATATCCTTTACAAAAATGGAATACCCGTCCTTGGTTGCCTCGGCTGCCTCCCGCTTGGACATCTTGCCCTTGCCGCTGGGCTTGAGGAAGACCGACAGGTGCACGAAGACCGGCTCCTCCCACCCAAAAGCCCGGATGATGTGAGCATGCAGAGGCAGGGAAGGCAGCCACTCGGAACCCCGGATGACGTGGGTGATCTCCATCAGGTGGTCATCCACCATTGCGGCCAGGTGATAGGTGGGCAGCCCATCCGACTTCAGCAGCACCGAATCATCCAGGGCCGAATTTTCCGTCGTGGTCGGGCCTCTCAGGAGGTCGGTGGTCGTGATCGAGCCTTCCTTCGGCATCTTGAAGCGGATGACATGCTTTTCTCCCGCCTCCGCCCGCCGGCGCGGCCTCTTCCGGATCCAAATTCCGGCAGGCCCCATCGTAGCGGGGATTCTGCTTATTCTTCATCTGTTCCTGCCGGACCATTGCCAGCCGCTCGGGCGTGCAGAAGCACGGGAACGCATGCCTCGCTCCACCAGCCTCCAAGCATATTCATGGTAGATCTCCCGCCGGTCGGTCTGGCGATAAGGCCCGCAGGGGCCGCCGATATCGGGACCCTCATCGTAATTAGATCCCCAGCCAATGCAGCCCGTCGATCAGTTCCTGTTCGGCGCGGGTACATAGCGTTTCTGGTCGGTATCTTCGATCCGCAGGATAAAGGTGCCGCCGGTCCTTTCGCCAGCAGGTAGGGATACAGCGCCGAGCGGGCCGATCCAAGGTGCATCCGTCCCGTCGGTGAAGGCGCAAAGCGGGTTCGAACAGGTTTCTGATCCACACTAACTCCAATTTCTTATGTCGTTTCTACCTCGACAATGCCACACTCTTTAATGTTAATGATTCTACCCGGTTATATCCGTCTCATTTCTCAATACCGCTATATGATAAGAAACTCGGCAATCCACAGGGCGCTATGCCGAGCCAAGCTGAGCAGGCTAACCCGCAGGGTGCTCCGCAAAGCCCTGCTCTCCAAAGAAAAGGCTTGAAACGCAATTCTTGTTAGAAAATCTTATCCCAAAATCTCTTCCTTCGTGTCCTTCATGTTTAAAGGGCCTTACATCTCCAAGGGTTTATGCCTCAAGGCCACACTTTCCACGAGGCCAATCCCCAACATCAGCGAGACCAGGCCACTGCCTCCATAACTGATGAACGGCAGGGGGATGCCCGTCACCGGGATCAGGTTCAGGTTCACGGCAATATTGACCGCCGCCTGGAAGAAGATCAGGATTGCCACCCCATAGGCGATCATGGATCCGAACGGGATCCCGCGCCTGCCGGGCCGTCCGCAAACATCGGTAGATGATGAACCCGATGATCAATAGGACGAAGATCGTCCCGATCAGCCCGAGCTCCTCTCCGATCACCGAGAAGATAAAATCGTTATGGCGCACTTTCATGAAGCGCAATTGTGTCTGGGTTCCGTGCCCGTAGCCTTTTCCGGTCAGGCCGCCCGAAGCCAGGGCAACCAGCGCCTGCAATACATTATACAGGTCTCCATAGGTGGCATTCTCGGGCGGCGAGATGAAATTCGTGATCCGCGTCAATTGGTAGGCTTGCAGGAAATTAAAAACAATGACGATAAGCAGAAGCCCCGAGCCCAATAAGATCAGGAGCTTCTTCATTTCAAGCCCGCCGATCCAGGTCATGGCTGCCCAGATAATCGTGATGACGATGACATTGCTCAGGTTAGGCTGGATAAAGATCAGCCCGGCAATAACCCCCGCCACGAGAAAACCTTTGAGCAGCCATCCCCAGGAATGGCTGTTATCCATGTTCCTGGCAAAATAGTTCGCCAGCGCCAGGATCACCACGATTTTTGCCAGTTCGGTCGGTTGGATGGAGATCAGGCCCGTCTCGATCCAGCGGGTGGCGCCGAAGCGGGCATGCCCCACCACGAACAACAAAGCAAAGTGATCACGATGACCGCATACATCGGCACGCATCGCCCCCGACCAGAAACGGTAATCGATGATCGCCACCAGGATGATGATCGGAAACCGATCGCCACCAAAAATGATCTGGCGGGGCACCAGGTCTTGCTGATATCCGGCCACCGCCGAGCGGATCATGGCCACCCCAAAGACAAGCGCCAGGATCACTGCTCCCAACAGCCAAAAATCGAAGTGTCGCCAGAAACTGCTTTTGAGCATAACAATAGATTTTACCCTATTTCAACAAGCATCCTCCCCATTTTCGTCTTTTGAAAATGGGGAGGGAAGGGTAGGGTCGTTTTTGTCACTTCGAGGGGAGGCCTTAGCGGCCCCGCCGCCTGGTCGCACTCTTCAACGGGATATCCGCCATCAACCGTTGCGCCCGCCCATCATGGGCGATATTAATACTCACCGCATCAGGATCGATGTCAATATATCGAGAGATCGTCTCGATAAGGTCATCCTTCAAGGCTTCCAGTTGGGTCGGAGTTATGTCGGTCCGGTCATGGATCAGCACGAGCTGTAAACGTTCCTTGGCGCTGTTGGCGCTCTTTTTGCGTCCAAAGAATGAGAACGGCATGGCTATTTCCTCCCCAGGATGCGCTGGAACATGCTCTGCGCGGTCAGGTCCAGGAAGGGAACCCGTTCTCCCATCAAACGCCTGGAGATGTTCTGGAACGCCTGCCCGGCCCTGTTTTTGGGATCCAGCGCCAGCGGCTGGCCCCGGTTCGAAGCCACGATGACGCTTTCATCCTCCGGGATCACCCCGAGCAGATCGATCGCCAGCAGATCGAGCACATCCTCGACTGAGAGCATATCGCCTCGCCGGACCATGGCCGGGTTCAACCGGTTGATCACCAGCGCGGCCGGTCCTTTTTCATCCGCTTCCAGCAGGCCGATCACCCGGTCGGCATCCCGCACGGCCGAGACTTCCGGGTTGGTCATCACGATCACCTGGTCGGCCGCGGCGATCGAATTCTTGAAACCACGCTCGATCCCGGCGGGTGAATTGATCAGGATCCAGTCCACTTCCTGCTTGAGCTCGTCGCACAGGCGGATCATGTCGCTGGGCGAGACGGCCGATTTATCCCGGGTCTGCGCAGCCGGGATAAGGTAGAGCTCCGGGAAACGCTTATCCCGGATCATGGCCTGCCGCAGGCGGCAGCGCCCCTCCACCACGTCCACCAGGTCATAGACGATCCGGTTCTCCAGCCCCAGCACCACGTCCAGGTTCCGCAGGCCGATGTCTCCGTCTATGCAGGTGACCTTTTGCCGGTGAAGCCAGCGCCACGGCGATGTTGGCCACCGAGGTGGTCTTGCCAACCCCGCCTTTTCCCGAAGTCACTGTCACAACTCTCGCTGTCATTTCACCGTCCTGTCAATTCGTGCCAGGGTTCAGCCGTCAGGCGCCCAGCCTTCAAACGGGCCACTTCGGGCTGGCTTTTGCCTTGTTTTTTCGGTGAGACCGCAATCTCACCGGCGATCCGCAGTTGGGTCGGTAATAATTCCAAGGCGCACACGACCGCGCCTTCATCCCCTTCCGCGCCGGCGTGCACCACTCCCCGCAGCCTCCCCCAGATGATGACGCTCCCGCTGGCGACGATCTCCGCGCCCGGGTTGACATCCCCCATCACGACTACGTTGCCTTCATAGGATATCTTCGCGCCGGAGCGCAGCGGTCCCTTGACCCATTTGGCCGCGTCCTGCGGGAGCGAGCCGGCCGAGGCCAGCACTTCCTGCGGCCGCGGCTTCGAGATGCGGGTGGCCAGCCCCAGGTTCTGGGCGGTGGTCTGCGTGACGGAGGACTCGCTGAAGACCGCCCACAACGCCACCCCGCGTTCCGACAATTCATCTCTCAAACTGGATAGATCGGCTACGCGCAAGTCATTGGCGCCTACATCCAGCGCCACCCGGCCTCCCTGGAAGAAAGCCAGCTTGTTATCGATATTTTCCAATAGGGAAGAGACCAGATCTGACCATTTTAAGTCACCCGGTTGATTATCTCCCCCGCCCAGAGTGACCAGCAGCCCGTCCCGGATGCCCTTGATTTGAATTAAAGAAGATGCCTCGCCCATATGTTCGGGTAATTATACTTGAATACCTGTGAAACGTCTCTAAATTTGGTGAAACATTCCTCTCAAATTCGATAATTGGATAAGCTTCGTACCACCGGGAGCGATAGTTCAGCAACTTAATGTAACTGTTCTGCTGCTGGCCGGTGTAGAGTTTATCCGTGTACATGGTTCCGGTGCTGTAGCGGGTCTCGCCGAAGGGATAGTAGCCCATGCGACCTGCTTCAATACCGTGAGTTTGGTCCCAGACCACACTGGTCGAGCCGAGGTGATCGGAGAGGACGTAATAGAGTGTATCGGTAGCCGGCGGGGTAAGAGAGGGTGGTGCCGGTTTGGTTATCGCCTGAATTGTAGTGTTCCTCATCATCGGGATCGAAGTAATAGTGGGTATACCCTGTTAGGAGGAACATTTTTACCATGTTCCCATCGCCATCGTTGACAAATGAAGTCGACGCCTCCGCCCCTTCGACAGTCACCGCTTTCAGTTGGTTATCTGCGATTATAGTTTGGTCATAGGTAAAGCGGTTTTCAACAGTGTAATTATAAGGACTGACAGGCTGCAAAAGTGGCTTCAAAACGAGATGCATTTATTAAGAGTATTCATATTACCGGAAAAATACCTTTTTTCTCCCTTCCATTTTACAGGGCGTGTGCAAAGTCCGCCTGCACCGCCGCGTTCTTTTGCCGGGGTCGTGTTTAGTATTTTCTACCCTTTATTGAAAAGTAACATTGTCGAGATCGGGGGATTGACAGATGAAACATTCGTTCTATAATGAAATTATGGATATTACTCACATATGTTCCCAACCTCTGCCTCTCCATCCTTATTTCTCTCTTTCCTGCATACAATCCTCCATCTTTCGCGTCTCAATGGGAGAACGAATTGTTCCTCTTTCGTTTTTGATTCAATTCCGCTTCCTGCCAAATCCGTGACGGCGCTTTGACCTTTCAGCTTTGAGCTTCCCTTCATTCGTTCCGCGGAAATCGCACATTAAGTGACCTTAATTCCTTCGAGCTGCTCGAAAAACCTGCAAACGTGCCAACGTATAAACGTGTAAACGCTCTTTCATTACAATACGATTGTGACTGGTCTACTGACTGGTGACTATCTTTCCATTAAATGGTATCATCTACCTCGGAGGAGACATGGACAACTTAAGAGATTTTGCGGCCCAGATCACCGAGAACGTCGAGCGTGTTATTGTGGGGAAGCGCGACACCATCGAGCTCCTGATGGTGGCGTTGTTATGTGAAGGGCATATCCTGATCGAGGATGTCCCCGGCGTCGGCAAGACCATGCTGGCCCGGGCCCTCTCCATCAGCCTGGGCGGGCAGTTCAAGCGCCTGCAGTGCACGCCCGACCTGCTGCCCAACGATGTCACCGGCGTGTCGGTCTTCAACCAGCAGAACAGCCAGTTCGAGTTCCGCCCCGGTCCCGTCTTTGTCAACATTCTGCTGGCCGACGAGGTCAACCGGGCCACCCCCCGCACCCAATCGGCCTTGCTCGAAGCCATGCAGGAGCAGCAGGTCACCGTCGACGGCATCACCCATTCTCTGCCCCGGCCTTTCCTGGTGATGGCCACCCAGAACCCGGTCGAATATGAAGGCACGTTCCCCCTCCCCGAAGCCCAGTTGGACCGGTTCCTGATGCGCCTGTCGGTCGGTTACCCGCTCTTTGCCGACGAAATAAAGCTCCTGCGTTCATCTGCAGCGGGAGCATCCCATCAACAGCCTCAAGGCGGTCGTGGACGGCAGCCAGTTGATCGAGTTCCAGAAGCAGGCCTGGGAAGTGAACGTGGACGAGACCCTCCAGGACTACATCGTCCGCCTGGTCACAGCCACCCGTTCTCATCCCGATCTGGCCCTGGGAGCCAGCCCGCGGGCCAGCCTGGCCCTCTTCAAGGCCTCCCAGGCCCTCGCCTGCTTGCGCGGCCGGGACCATGTCATCCCCGACGATATCAAATACCTGCTTCCGTCCACGCTCACCCACCGCCTCATCGTCACCCCCGAAGCCGAGCTGCGCGGCCACAACGCCGTCACCATCGTCGGTGACCTGCTCAACAACACCCCTCTCGACCTTGGCTCGATCAAGAAATAAGAAATATATTCCTTTGATTTTAAGCCTTTCCTCGTTTCCGTCCTTCTAATTTTTTCCGTTGTGTCCGTAGTGTCCGTTGTGGTAAATGTTCTTGATCTTTTTCCTTACCATCGTGTTCCTTTGTGTCCTTAGTGTTTAGATTCTTTCTTTTGGCCTTTCGTATTAAAAGGTTCAAGACACATTGCTCAGCGAAGCCGTAATCCTCCTGGTCGTCTTGCTCGTCATTGCCGCCATTGTGAAAGGCGGATTTGCCTTCACGGTTTTTTATCTATTCCTGGGCATTTACATCATCAGCCTCGTCTGGACCCGCCAGTCGGCCAAGAACCTCGTCTGCGAGCGCAAATTCGAAAAACGAGCCTTCTGGGGAGAGGAAATACCGGTCAGCCTGCAGATCCATAACCGGGGCTGGCTGCCCATCCCCTGGCTTTACGTCTATGAGAGCCTGCCCTTCGAGCTGAGCGGCGGTAACTTCGTCAAGCGGCTCATCAGCCTGGGCCCGCACACAGGCACGGAGATCAACTACAAGTTAAGCTGTTACAAGCGCGGGCTTTTATTCGGTCGGCCCATTCACCACCAAGTATGGCGACACCCTCGGCCTGGCTGAAGTCCAGGAGCTCGAGAAGAAGGCGGATACCATCACGGTTTACCCGCGCATTGTCCCGCTCGCCAAAGTGGATCTGCCCTCCCGCTCGCCCATCGGCACCCTCCGCCATCACCAGCCCATTTTTGAGGACCCCTCCCGCATGCGCGGCAAGCGGGATTACCACGTCAGCGACTCCTTCCGCCGGGTCGATTGGAAGGCCAGCGCAGCGGTTGGCAAGTTGCAAGTGAAACAGTTCGAGCCGTCCATTTCACTCCAGACAGTCATCTTCCTAAATCTAAATTATCGCGAATATCCGCGCCGTTACATCGATGCCACCGAGCTATCCATCGTCGTGGCTTCTTCATTAGCCAACTGGGTGGTGGAGCAACGCCAATCCGTCGGCCTGGTAACCAACGGGATCGACCCGCATATCGAGAATCGCAAAGTAAAACCGATCTTCCCCCGCAAGGGCCGCAGCCAGTTGATCCGCATGCTGGATACGCTTGCCCGCGTCCAGGGGAGCGATACCGAGTCCATCAAGACCCTGCTCAGCCGTGAAACGCCCAACCTGCCCTGGGGAACCACCATCGTGGTCATTACCGGCGAGATCACCGAGGCCCTCTTCGAACAGCTCTTCCAGGCCAAACGCCGCGGCCAAAATGTCACCTTGATGATCACCGGTCATAGCGCCAATATAAAACTGGCCCGCAAGCAAGCCCGCCAGTTCGGATTTCCAATTTATGCCTTTGCCGACGAAAAAAGCCTCGATATTTGGAGGCGAAAATGAGCGAAGAGGCCGAGCCCATCTTTATCCCCCGCCGTTTTACCTATTATGCCGGCTACGTGGTGGTATTCGGCATGCTTATTTGCTTCGCCATCGCTACCATTCAATTCCTGCTATGGCTTGTCCCCACCTGGAATCCCAGCGGGATGGTTTTTGTCTGTTCCCTGGCAGCTATTGAAGCCGTAGCCTCCCACCGGCTGATCAAGCAGCTTCATTCCGCCGAACAGCAGATCATTTTTTATCGCATCACCGAATGGGTCATCCTCCTGGTTGGCTTGAAGTTATATACCGAGCTCATTCTCGGCCCGGCCAACTTCTGGAATAATTTCCAGCTATGGCCCGTCAATTTCCCCGAAAACATCTTTCAATTCGCGCATGTGGCTGACGATTGTCCCCTTTGCCATCATTTGGGGGGTCGCCAATCTTTTCGATAACGATCTGCTCTCCTGGGTGATTTTCAAAAATCACTTGAGGAAGAAGGCGTCAAGACCACCACCGTTCGCAACCTGATCCTTCGGCGCTTCTTAATGTAGGCCTGTTCCTGGTGATCTTCGCGGGCATTCCGCCCCAGGTCGTCATCGCAGGCCCTAACCGGCGGCCACCAACGTCATCCCGGCGGTCGTCATGTATTTCGTCCTCGGCATTATTTTGATAAGTCTCACCCGTTACAGCTATCTCTCCAGCCTTTGGCGCCTGGACCGGGTTGAAATCCCTTCAGTAATCCCCCGCCGTTGGCTCAGCTATACTTCCATGCTCATCATCGGCCTGGGTCTGCTTATTTTCCTGTTACCCGCAAAAGCCGGCATGGGTTTATTGGCGACATTGTCGGCATTGATGAATTGATCTACAAGTTCATGGGTGATTTTATATGCCCTTATTTTTATCGTCATTAATTTCATCTCCCGCTTGCTTTTCCACGCGCCCAACAGGATCCTTCCGGAACAGATCATTCCCTCCGCTACCCCGCCTCCAGCCGGATTGCCCATCCACACCTGCAGCCTCGACCTGGAATTTGATCGTGTCGATCATGTTCTGGGGAGCCCTGGCGCTATTGATCCTGTTGCCCTGCGCCAGTATATTTTATTCAATAAGGATCTGGCCGACGAGTTAAAAAGCTTCCGGCCGTTGCGCTGGTTGGCTCTTTTTTGGAAACGGGTTACCGCCTCGATGAAGAAAGCCAATAAATCCGTAGGCATTTTTGTCCAAAGCAGCTATAAATCGCTTCCGCAGCATCGGCCGTTCTCCGGAAAACGTGAATGAATGGGATTATATCAATCCCCGCCGCCTCAATACCCGCCAGAAGATCATTTTCTATTATTTGGCTCTACTCAGACGGGCGGAAGAGGCCGGCTTCCCTCGCCGTGACGGCCAGACTCCCTACGAATATGCCCAATCCCTGGCCCCCAACCTGGCCGAAGGGAAAGAAGCCGTGGAAGCCTTGACCGGCTCGTTCGTCGAAGCCCGCTACAGCCGCCACGACATTCCCCGTGAAGAGGCTCACCGGGTCGAATCCTTCTGGGAAGCCATTCGCAGGCTCCTTAAACTGTCCGCAGGTCAAAGAAAGAAAAAGAAAATTAAGCAGTCAGCAAATTTGCCAACGCGGCTCCAGCCTTCTCGAATTCGAACTGGAACCCCAGCTCCTGCAGGCGTGTCGGAAGAATGTACATCCCATCCAACACCAACGTGGCCATGCCTCCGAGCACCAGGCGGAGAGACCATCCGGGGACCGGCAGCCAGTAACGGGCGGTGGAGCGTCTTCGCCAGGTCACGCAAAAATTCTCCGCTCGAAATGGGATTGGGAGAGGTCAGATTGAACGGCTCCGCGCGCCTGCGGGTTCTCCAACAAGAACCGGATCGCAGCCACCTCATCTTTTTGATGGATCCAGGGCAGCCCCTGCTTCCCGCTTCCCAAGCCGGCCCCCGGCAAATAATTTCACCGGCAGCATCATCAGCGGCAGAATCCCATCCTGCGGGTTCAGCACGATGGCCGACCGGATGATGGCTCGCCGGACGCCCATTTCTTCCACCGGTTGGGTGGAGCCTTCCCAGGCCTCGCAAAGATCCGCCAGGAAATCCTTTCCGCGCCGGATCTGCTTCGGTGACCGGGGTTGTCAGAGTCGCGTGGGCCGTAATAATTGACCCCGGATGCCTGGATCAGCACCGTTGGCCGCCTTGAGGCAGCCCGGATGGCTTCCACCAGGGCCCGGCCTGCATCCACCCGGCTGTCCCAAAAACGCCTGCGTTGGCCGGCCGTCCATGGCCATTTCGAAAGTCGCTCGCCTACCAGGTTGACCACCGCATCCATTTGGTTCATCCGTTCGCCCCAACCGGCGGTAGTCCGGCCGTCCCAACCGATGGCCATGGCTCCTTTTGGAAGGTGGGCTTTCTCAGGGGACCGGGTGAGGATAAATACCTCCTGCCCATCCCTCAAAAAGAGATTCCGCCAGGGCTTTTCCGATCATTCCCGTCCCGCCGGTGATCAAAACCTTCATATTTCCATCCTTTCCTTCGCCGGATTGGTCTGGAGTATAATACACGCCAACGTGTACAGCTATGAGCGAACCTGTGCTGGTTCTTAACGCCAATTTTGAACCAATCAACGTGTGTAATACCCGTCGGGCCGTTGGCCTCATTCTTTCCGGAAAGGCCAATCTGGTCATGAACGGCCGCGGGTACATCAAGACTGTCAAAGAATCCATCCCACGGCCATCTGTCATACGCTTGGACCAGATGATCCACCGGCCGCGGTTCCATATCAAGTTGACCCGGCGGGAAGTATTCCGCCGCGATAATTATACTTGCCAATATTGTGGGCGCCACATCGGCGACCTGACCGTCGACCATGTCCTTCCCAAACACATGGGCGGCGGCCACATTTGGACAAATGTGGTGGCAGCCTGCCCTTCCTGCAATCACCGCAAAGGGAGGCCGCAAGTTGGAGGACGTCCACATGAAATTACTCCGCCTTCCCAAAGAACCTCCCAGCAGCGCCTATTATATTTTTGGGCGTCACCTGGATCAGAACTCCGAATGGGAGCAATACATCTCAGGCTGGTAGATTGGGCCTCGAATCAGATTTCCCGACATCATAAAAGAAGCGGATTGAAATCCGCTTCTTTTATTTTTTCGAAATTCCGGAGAAGTTCTTTTGAGCGTCTACGGCTTTGCAGCACACGCTCAAAATACGACATTCCGCTATTTTTAGATCAGGTTCTTAATTGAACTCGAAGGACATGAAGTCTTCGGCCTGAGTGATGGGGCCCTGATATTGTGTCTGCGCTTCAGAGGTCAAGTTCTTCAGGGCGAATGGGCCCGTAGGATAGTGGATCAATACCAATGAGCCGGCCTCGGATTGGCGAGCGGCCTTTCCGGCTTGAGCTGCTGAAGAATGGCCCGGTAATGCTCCCGAGGCTTCATGGATCAATAAGTCCGCCCCTTCTGCCAGGCGAATGACTTGCTGGCAAGGTTCAGTATCGCAGGAGTAAGCGACAACCTTATTGGATTCGATGAATTCTATCCGCAGCCCAATATTAGGAATGAAATGTTGGACAGGCGAAGCAAAGATCCGGAATTCCTCACATTCGATAACCGAGGTCATTTCTTCTGCGGGTAAACGGAAGAAAGTCACCGGGAAGAAATCCGGCCATTCCGACCAACCATAGAAACCCATTAGATCCTCTATCCGGTCAAGCGTATATTGCAGACCATACACATTCAAAGGGCGGTGATGGCCCATAAGCCACATGTTCATCAGTAATTGCGGCACACCGGAGACGTGATCGGGGTGGAAATGGGTCACGATGAGGTCGGTCAGATCTTATAGTCCACCCCTACTTTTTGGAGACGGAGAATTGCGCTATTGACGCAATCAATCAAGACGATGCGTTGTTTTCCCACCACGACCATGTGGGTATTTTCATGATTTTCATCAGGGATGGCATTCGAAGTTCCGAGGAAAATGAGTTTTGCCATCAGAGGGCCTTTCTCACTTAATACTACTTCTATTTTAATGCCGAAGACAATAGCACAGGAGTCACCCATGTCTCAATGATGGCAGCCAGAGTCAGGAGCGGCAAGACCAGGCCAACACCAATTTTCACCCAATCGGCAATCGCTTCGATAAATACTTCACCCAGTGTGCGTTGCGCTCGCGGGGTGACCAACGCAATCCCAATATAGAGAATGGCCGCACTGGAAAGGATCAATGCCGGGATCTCAAATATCCCGTGCGGAAGAAGGCCAAATACGACCCACTTTCAACCGGCGATTTGCCCAGGGCGGCTGACCAGGGGAAATATTGCGCCGATAATTCCCATATTCAATAAATATAACAAAGTTCCCAAGACACCAAAAGAAAACAATCCCAACAACAGGATCAATAAGGTTGCCTGGATATTATGACCCCAGATCATTGAGAACGATAACTCCGAAGGTAAGGCTAGACCCAAGCCGGGTGGATAATATGGCCGTTAGGTCGGCTTTTTCCATCCCGCCGAGGATCTTTGGGATATTCATGGAAACCCAGCCATATCCCGCGGCAGCCGCCATTAATCCCATGACGAGCAGTTAGCAAGATGGCCAGGCATTGTTTTCTCTAGCGTTTTCCATAATTCCCGCCTGAAACCAACCTGCCACCGAATTCGCTTCGCCTTTAAAGGAACGCCAGAACGTCAGCGCAATCCACCGCAAGTTAAGAATATCGATCTCACGGCCTAATAAAGCTTCCGTCTGGAAATGAGCGATCCCTACCCTGGCCAATAAAACTGCCAGAATGGACACTCCCATCACTGCCAACCAGAGGATTTGGTCGTTTCCCCAAAACAGCATGATGCTTTCACCCTGGATGAGCAGCGCCATCGGGATCACAATAAAGGAGGCCATCAAACTGGACGCCCGCACCGAAGTTGCCTGCGTGGAGATCAATATTGCCCCGCTTACCATTAAAATTGCCTGAACGGTGGTCAGGATCAGGGTCTGCGCCATCCGGTTTGGCATCCGGGAAGCGGATATGCTGGAAATATAACCGAGGAGGTAGACGCCAATCCCCACATACGCAGTGAAAAGCGGCGCCGCCGTTCCAGCAAGCAATTTTCCCATGAAAAGCTGCCGGTCCTCAAGCGGGCTGCTCAAAAGCGGCTCGATGGTCCCGCGTTCCTTCTCACCGACAAAAGATTCCAGTGCGATGACCAGCGAAACTGTGATCGGGAAGAAGCCCACGACCAAAAGAAGGAAAGGGACCAATCTTTCTGCGATCAGGGGAGTGCCATATTTCGTGGTGAAATTTATGGCCGCCTGCGCACCCAGGTCTGCTAAAAATGGGAGAACCAGGGTTAGAAAAACAATTGGAAAAATGATCCGCCAATCCCGCAATTGGTCCTGCAGTTCACGTGAGGCAACCAGCCAGACCATCTCCCAATCTTCTTTTAGGCGCTTAATCATGTTTCACCTGCGCCATGGCAGCCAGATACACTTGCTCGAGCGTTCGTGGCAATTCCTGAAACGCAACCACATCCACTCCAAGGTTCATAAACTCTCTCAGCAAGATCGGGTTTGAGGCCTGCGGATCCTCAACCGAAATCGCAGTCCGGCTTCGCCTGCTTCTAATGCCGTTACCCCTTCAGGGAGCCGGAAAGTCAGCTGCGGCCATTCCCCGCGGAGCTCTCAATTCATATTCTGCCGGGCCTAATAAGCGCCGCTTTAATTCTTCGACCGTTCCACTGACGAGAATGCGGCCTCGATAAATAATGGCAATCTGGTTGGCCAGCATCTCCGCTTCCACCAGATTATGAGTACAAATAATGATCGTCCGCTGTTTTGTGCGCAGGCTGGCAATGGCATTTCGTACCAATTGGGCCGACTCAGGGTCCATCGCCGAAGTGGGTTCATCCAACAGTAAAACTGGAGGTTCGTGCAGCAACGTCCGAGCCAGGGCTAATTTCTGCCGCATCCCCTTGGAATACTGTCCAATGGGACGGTTGACCACTTCGGAAAGGCCGAAATATTCCATCCAGGCCCGGCTGCGTTCCGAGCGCTGGCTGGCATTGAGCCGGTAGATCTTCCCGTAAAAATCCAGGTATTCCCACGCGGTCATGCGAAGATATAACCCATGCTGTTCGGTCAACACCCCCACCGAAGCCCGTACCTGCGCCGGAAACCGGCTGACATCAAAACCGGCGATACTCGCCCTACCTCGCGTTGGAGCCAATACCGAAGTGAGCATGCGGACAGTGGTGGTCTTTCCGGCCCCATTCTGACCCAGCAATGCCAATACCTGCCCGGGCTGGACATCCAGAGTCACACCATCGACAGCCCAGTAATCACCAAATTGCTTGCTCAGGTCCTCGGTGTGGATCATCGGGCCGTCGCCCGGCGAAGGCGGTGGTTCAGGAACAGTATGATCCCGCCCACGATCATCACGATGACCATGAATGTCTGATTGAAATTTATTCCGCCCACTTGTGAAGCATCCAGGCGCAAGAATTCAAGGCAGAAACGCCCAATTGCATATAGGATCGCATAACCAATGAAAATATCTCCCAGGTTTAAGCCAATTTGCAAAACGCCGGGCTGCCCACAACAATAATGCCATTATAAAAACATTCCAGAGCGATTCGTAGAAGAACAGAGGGGTGAAAATAATTGTAATTCTCATAACCCGGTACCCGATGGAATGGGTCGATATAGATTTTCCAGGGCAGGTTGGTGGGCTTTCCGTACAGCTCCTGGTTGAAATAATTTCCCCATCTACCAATCGCCTGGGCAAGAGCCACACCCGGAGCCGTCACATCTGCCCAGGTAAGGAAGGAAGATTTATTCCGCCGGGCAGAGGATCCACAATGCCAATGCACCGCCGATCACCGCGCCTGGAATGCCAAGGCCGCCATTGCGGATATTGATCATGTCCAAAGGATGTGTGAAATACCATTGCGTCGTTATGCCTTGCTCGACCATGGAGGGAGGCGGCGAAAAGACATGCCAGATCCGGGCGCCGACAATTCCCGCCAGGACTACCCAAAAAAGTGCATCCCAGAGGAAATTCGGATCCAGGCCACGCCGCTTCGCTTCGGCCTGCGCCAGGAAAGCCGCCGCGATGACACCTGCCATAATGAAGATCCCATAAAAATAGATATGAAAAGGGTGAAGGCCAAAGGGAAGTGGGATATCAAAACCATTCGGCAAGGTAGGCATGGGTTACTCCTGATTTCGTTTTAGCTGGCGATAGGCGTCCTGACGAACACGGAAAATCCGCTGCAGGGCAGTAAAATTCGCAAAAACGGCAATAATGATGAGAGCAATCAAGGGGATATTGAAAATCAAGCCTGGGATGAGGACAATATAACGTTCCACCCGGGTAAGTAAACCGACATTGGCATCCAATTTGGATGCTTCTGCACGGGCCTTTACGTAAGAAACCAGGACCGAGCCGGCCGCCGCCATATAGGCAAAAATAATACCGGTTGTATTTTTCACAGTCAAGAAGTAAATCAGAAACCCAGGAAAAGAAAAAGTTCTGAATATCGATCGGTCACCGAATTAACGAAAGCGCCCCAGTGGGTGGCTTCATTGCGCATAGCGGGCCAGCGCGCCATCCATGGCATCTACCGGTCCCATGACCAAGAGCAGGATTCCTGCCGTAGTCATATGCCCAATCCGATCAAGACGGCACAAACCGCCGTGCCTGCGAGACCGACCAATGTCACTGTATTGGGATGGATGCCCAGGCGGTTCAGGAAGGCCGCAATGGGGCCATAATACCAACGAAACCAGACCCGCATCCTATCGGTGAAGGATACTCTTTTTTGTTCAATCGGCTCGGTCAATTGGATTTCCTCATCTGTGATTTATTTGTTGGCTATTAAAACGGAGCAATCATACCACAACAGTCATTAATCCTCTTCCACGGTATCGCCATTTTCTTCTTCAGGCTCAAGGAGTACTTCCCGATCACGGCCTCCCCCTTGAGAAGGACCCACGGCCCCCAACTCTTCCAATTTATCCAGAAGACGGGCGGCGCGAGGATATCCAATTCGCAGCCGGCGTTGGAGCAAGGAGGCGCTGGCACGTTGTTCCTTCTTAAGCACGGTGATGGCTTGCTCAACCAGAATTTCGTCTTCATCCTCACCGGTGGAATCGTTCAAGAGCGATTCCCAAGGGGGGCGGACGTCTTTTACAGGCGCCGTTTTCTGCCAATGGGCAATGACCCGTTCGATTTCCTGATCAGTAACGATAACACCCTGGGCCCGAATAGGATTTCCTACTTCAGGGTTCAGGAAAAGCATATCGCCACGGCCCAGCAAGGTTTCTGCTCCAGGTAGATCCAAAATGACCCGGGAATCTAATTCCGGAAGCTACGGCAAATGCCAGGCGAGCCGGGAAATTGGCCTTGATCAGCCCGGTCACCACATCAGTGCTCGGGCGCTGAGTTGCCACTACCAGATGGATGCCGGTGGCACGTGCCATCTGTGCAAGCCGGACGAGGTTATGTTCGGTCTGGTCGGGTGCAGACATCATCAAGTCGGCCAGCTCATCGATCATGACCACGATACGTGGGAGGGTTTGGACATCCTTCCGTCGTTGGAGGCGGCGGTTATAAGCATCGATATCGCGGGCCTTGGCGGCTTCCAAAGCTTGTAGCGGTGCTCCATCTCCACCACTACCCACCGCAATACTCCCAGGATCCGTTGGATATCCGTCTCGACCTTCCCAAAAAGATGCGGAAGACCATTGAACCGGATCAACTCGACCATTTTCGAATCGATCATTACCATCCGGAGGTCTTCCGGAGCATTATTCATGGCCAGGCAGGTGGCCACCGACGCAATGCAGACGGATTTGCCCGAGCCGGTGGTTCCGGCAATGAATAAATGCGGCATTCGTGCCAGGTCGGCGACCAGCGGATTTCCAGAAACATCCCTTCCCAACCCAATGGCAAGGGGGGAACCCGTCTTGTAAAATGCATCCATCTCCAGAATGGGCCGAAGGCGGACCAGTGCGGATCTGGCATTGGGCACTTCAATCCCCACATAGGCCCGTCCAGGTACGGGAGCTTCGATCCGCAGTCTTTCTGCCGAAAGCGCCAGGGCCAGATCTTTTTGCAGACTGGCAATTTGCGCCACCCGGACCTTCATTTGCTGGGCGTCTTCTTCAGTTCCTTTTCGAATGAAGCCAGGTTGGACGGCGAACTGCGTCACGGTGGGGCCGATCCGGAAACCGACCACTTTCGCTGGGATGCCAAACTCAGAAAGGGATTTCTCAATCAGTCCGGCGGTCTGATTGATCGTCCTCTCATCCGGGCGGACATTCTGCTCCCCCAGCAGCACATTCAACGGAGGCAGACGTTCGCCCCGAGGTGGCGGCGTGGTGGATTTTTGATCCTGTCTCTCGGACACTTTGAAGGACTTGCGGAACTCCGGGCGGCAGCTTTTGGGCCGTCTTCTTCGCCATTCCTGCGGCTTGAGCCATTTTTCTGCGACGAGGGGTGAAATGACCGGATTTTCGTTCCTGAGGCGATTCTGAGTAACTGGGAACTCGAATCGCCGGCCTGTTGCAAGAGCCATCTCTCAAGCGGATGCCAGAGACCCAAGCCGGTCAGCAGTGCCAGTCCCCATAGAATGAATATAATCAGCCCGCCCCACAGTGGGCCCAGGAATTTCACTCTGACGATCAATTGAGCCAGGCCCCAGCCAATCTCTCCGCCCCACATACGGCCGGGCGCAAGGGTGTTATTGCTGATCAAGGAAAGCACAGCCAGGGTCAGAAAGCCAGCGATCTCCAGGAAAATGATCTCTCCGCCATCGAACCTTTAGCGAATGGCGGCTCCGGCGAAAAGCCAATCCACCGACGATGCCGGCAAACAGGACCACCAATAACTCCCCCCAACCGAACCAGAGGTAGAGAAGTTTTACCCACTCTTCCAAAAGGGTGCCTTTGGATAAGTTTAAAGATCCCCAATAGCGTCATCAAGGCAAATGCAAGGAACAGAACTCCCAGGATATCCCAAAGAAAACGACCAAAATGGGTCTGTAGATGAGCTATCCGATCCATCAAACTTCTTGGATGGGAGGGATCAGAGCGATCGCCCTGGGAGGTTGCCACCGATTTCTGAGAAGGTGCCGCCATATCACTCGAGCTTCATGCTTAACCCAATGCGTTGACGGGATGCATCCACCTGTATGATCCTTACCTGCACTTCCTGGCCAGGTGTCAGAGAGCTTTTGATCGTTCCGTTGGGAGGCAATGGAATTTCAGAGGCGTGGATCAGGCCTTCGAGCCCCTCTTCGAGCCGGGCGAATACACCATATGGGACCAAAGCCGTCACAACAGCCGGTACAACCGCGTTGAGCGGGTAATGCTCTTCAGCAGTTTCCCAGGGATTAGGCGTTAATCTTTTCAGGCTCAAGGCTATCCGGCAGCGTTCAGGGCGCCACTTCCATGACCAACACTTCCACATACTGCCCCAAGTTACATATCTGGCTTGGATGGGAAACTCGTCCCCAGGAGAGCTCTGAGATATGGATCAGTCCTTCCACTCCGCCCAGATCGACGAACACGCCGAACTCGGTGACGTTGGTTACTTCTCCGCTTACCCGTTGACCGGTCTGAATAGTGTTGAAAAGCACGGTCCGCTTTCCCGCTTCAGCCCTGGCCGCACGCTCCGAAAAGATCATGCGGCCTTCATTCGGCACGCATTCGATTATCTTCAGGCGTAAAGTCCTGCCGATATATTCCGCCAGGCAATCTTCTCGAATTTCCTCCTCAGGCTGAATTGGTAAATCAAGAAGATGCGAACAAGGAACGAAACCGTTTAATCCATCTCCCTTCGACCAATAAGCCACCCCGGTTATGGCCGGTTACATCCAATGAGATAATCTCATCGTGCCGATAAATGGATATAGCCCGTTCCCAGTCGGGTGAGGGCTTCGTCGCTGCCTCGACCTTTTGAGCTTTGGCAACGTTTGCGGTGGAGCGGGTTTCCTCTTCCTGAAGGACCGAGGCCCACCAGCCATCATCCTGTGATGGCAATTCGATTTCTTCCGGTATATTGACCATTATCTTTGCCCTGCCTCCTCATTTACTACTTGTGCTTGCGTCTGGCGTTCCATTTCTAAAATAACGCGGGACACTTCCTCAATAGCAACACGCTGTTTACGATAAAGATCCGCTTCCGACATTGCCAGACGATTTGCCACCTCGCGTACCTTACGCCCCTCGACAAATTTCATTTCCAAAATATTAAAAAGGATCCATTCACCTGTAAAACGCCGTTCCCCTTCTGGACGGACATTATCCATCGCCTGCCGAAGAATAGACCTTAATGCATTAGCAGGATTATCATTATGTTCCCGGAAAGCTTGCTGGACAATCTGAAGGTTAAGCAAAGGATTTTGAGTTAATTTTGGCCCACCCCAATAATGGGTTAAAGCATCCCTGACCCATTCGGCCATATCAGATTCGGGCGGCAGGGTTTCTTCGAGTAAATTGGCCTTGATATTATACCGACCGACTGCCCGTAAACGCTGGAACATATCCACTTGTGGACGGAGATCCTCCAAGGAACGAAAAACACTCCGCTGCAATCGCCGGTCCTGCAACGCGACCGTGGCACGATGAAGCAGGATAGCCAGAGCTTCCCGCTGATCTTTTAATATTGATCTATCAGATTGGTGCGCAACGCCCAAGAGACCGAGCAACACCGGCGTCCCTTCCATGGTTTCCGGAGGCAAATGAAGGGGGAACAACCAGTAGTCTCCCCAGATGTATTCCTCGCCGGCCCCTTTTTCATTATTGCTTACCAATTGCAAAGCTTCTGAAAGATTGGATTCCTTCAAAAGAGGCGAATTCCCCGTGGTTACAATAAGGGAGAGCTCTTCCCCATCGAGGGCGGCCACGAAGGCAGCTGGAGATTGGAGGTGATCCCGCACTGCCGCCAGCACTGCCTCCAGGAATTGGCGCAGGTCATTCTGGGTAATTAACCGTTCTTCCACGTTCTGTAATAGCGCCAGATCTTTCCGGTCGCCGCCAAAGAAAATAAACCGCTCCCATAAGGGTGCGACCAGGGTGATCACATGTTCGAGGAGAAGGACCGTAGCCACCATGGCAACCGGGACCGCGGCGGAATAAGGGGTTCCCAGGAGTTCACCGCTGCGCCGAACAATGGTCATCACCCCTAATGCCGCTGAAGCCACCACGGGGCCTCGCATGATCCACTTGAAAAGACGGCTCTTTACCACCCGGTCCGGCCACGAGACCCCAAAGAAAGCCACGGCATATGCCATGATGATAATCAGGCCGGCGACAAGCAAGTTACTGATACTTGCTAATCCCCAGAAAACGAAAGGAAAATTACCGGCGATATTTGAACCATATAAAAGGTACGGGAATGAGCCCAACGCCGGCGCGGCTGCCCCTGCCAACAGATAGATCATTCGCCGACGGCCGGACCGGGTCAATGTCCGGCTGTAAGCTCGCCAAAAATTGATCCAGGCCAATGTCATCAAGGCCAGGTAATAGGCAGTAAAGATTTCAGTCCAAAATGTCCGCTGAAGATAAGGGGCCGGCTGTCGATCCGTGACAATAGGGCCAAGGAGTAAGCCGGAGGCCAGTAAAAGCAGAAAAAGAGCCGAGACGGCATACATTAACCGGACCAGCAACCGCCGCCGTCCCCGGGATGGCCGCCCGGTGGTCACCAAAAGGGCGTCGGACAGGTGTAAATACGCCGGAGGCAGAAATATGATCCCGATCCACTCCAGGCGAAGGAACAGGTTGGTCACTTGAGTGTTTGTAGCTGATGTCTCCAGCGCTTCTGATGTAAAGACTATTACTACGCACAAGAGGATGATCGCAAATGACCGCGCTACCCGATCCCGCAAATTAAATGAAAGCGCATATAGGAATAACGAAAATGCCGTGATCGCTATCCCGGCTGTGAAAATTTCGTTTACCGTGATTATCCCCGTCAATAAATCCTGGGCCCAACCACTAAGCATGCGAACCTTTCAACCTTTTATCTAAAAGAATAGCCGAAGAACAAGGCTATATCCTTTGTTTCGTAATACTTGTCATTATACCCGCAGAATTCGTACCCCAGTTTTTGCGCCATGGCGATTGCCGGATGGTTCTTGGAGGACATTTCAAGCAAGGCCTTTTTATCCTTTCGATCCACTGCCCAGGATTGGGCCGCCATCACCAGGGACATCCCCACTCCCTGGCGCCGGTACCGAGGCGACACAACCATATCCGACAACCAGGCAGTCTTTGGTATCACCAAATCATTCATGCGGATGTACCCTATGATCTCTTCATCGATCATGGCAGTCAATAATCCCGAACGCCGGTTCCAGTTTTCAAACAATGCCGCAACCATTCGCGGATAGGGAACCGAGACCGAGTGGGGAATGCGGATCTCCCGGAAAACCGCGCCAGCCTGCCCATCTTCATGAAGGACATCCATTTGCCAGACATACTCGGTCTGGCTTGAATGATCGATGGCCATCAAGATGGGCAGATCAGTGGCAACGGCAGGACGTATCTGTACTTCAGGCATTTATCACCTCACGGAGTCTTTATCCTTACAGAGATCACACAAGCTGGCAGTTCATTTCCCTTGTTATCAGCTACGACCAGCCGTATCTGGTAATCCCCCGGCACAATAGTCGAAGTATCCCAGCTTCCCAGGTTACCATCTTTTTGAGGCGTCCGGCTGGCTTCGATGGTAGACCAGGTATCTGAACCAAGCGGGGCATACTCATATTTATAGAATCCAAAATTAGGGATATCGGCGTCGCCTTTCAAGTCGAAGGCTCCTTTGACCTCATCACCTGCTTTCGGTGAGGCAATGTTGATCACTCCAGCTATACAACCGCTTATTTGGGCCGTCGGAGTAGTACCCGGCGGCAGTGCATTCAAGGTTTCCATCATCTCCGGTGATATGGTGCCGGTTTGCATAGGAAGAGCATTCATGGTTGGAGTGCTTAGTTGAGCCAATGCCGGCAGACTGGGAACGAGAAAAACGATCAAGACGAATTCTGCCACGGCCATAAAGCCAACCAACGTGATGGTGGTGATCGCCTGGCTGATATGGTGATGGGCAATCTCTCGTTCCAGTCCATAAATTGCTTCGCGAGTTTCAGCCCGGGCCAGGAGTAACCGTCGTATCCCTAACGCTAATCCAATTGCTAAAAGAAAATAGATCAAAGGCGCGTAGCGAACAAAGAAATTCAAAATCGTGTTCATCTCGCACCGGCTAGACTGTACGTAGTATGCCGCGGATCAATGTCTCCAATTTTGGGACAAGCACCCGTCCAGATTCAAGCACTTCTTCATGCGAAGTAATGGTATCCCCGTCCAGGTTGGCCTTATTGCTGATCCCTGAGAAGGCCAGTACGCGCGTACTGCCATGACGAGCCACTATAACTTCCGGGACTGTCGACATACCTACTGAATCCGCTCCGGCGGTGCGGAGGAATCGCAAATCTGCCGGGGATTCAAAAGAGGGTCCGCTCAGGCAAACGTACACACCTTCATAGAGAACGATCCGGCTCTCCTCGGCTACTTTCCGGGCCAAATCACACAGGGACCGGTCATAGGCCCGGCTCATATCGGGAAAACGTGGGCCGAACTCGTCCAGGTTAGGCCCAATTAATGGGTTCAGACCTGACATTCCGGCCAGGTTCAGATGATCGGTAATAAGCATCACATCTCCCGGTTGGAATTCCGGATTGATGGCGCCGGCTGCATTGGTGATGATCAAGATTTCGATCCCCAATCGCTGCATAACCCGGATGGGAAGCGTTACCTGGGCCATGGTGTAGCCTTCATAATAATGGGCCCGTCCTTGCATCACCAATATCGGTTGGCCTTCCAAGCTTCCAATGACCAGCCTGCCAGCATGGCCGACGACTGTTGAAGCCGGCCAATCGGGTAAATCGGCATAAGAAATAATCGTAGGATTTTGGACCGCTTCAGCCAGCCCCCCTAGCCCTGTTCCTAAAATCAGACCGATTTTTGGCTGAATACTTAATCTTTGAACGGATTATCCCCACGATACGATCAATTTCTTCTAATGTAATCGCCATTCCCTTCCTCCGTTTTCCAGTACAAATACCACTCAATAATTAAATTATACTGTTAACTCTATAAATGGATTGGCGTTTATCCCTTTTTAGAACCGGATCCAGTCCGATTATCATCCGAAAGAAAAGCCGCCCTCTTTCGAGCGCGGCTTCTTTAATACTTGGAGAAGTTAGTTCAATACTCCCCGAAAAGCTGCGATGGTTCTTTCAATCTCCGCCTCATCGATCCAAAAATGGGTCACCAGGCGATAATAACGGTCGCCGGCAATATCGATCAAAACCCCGCATTCTTTCATCCGGTCGAAAAATTCCCGGGTCGTAAATGGGATTTCTGGATCGATCCGAAGGAAAACCATGTTCGTGGCAGGTCTTTCGGTGGTGAGGGTGATCCCGCTCATCGGTTTCAAGCCGTCCGCCAGGGACTGAGCGTGAACATGGTCTTCTTTCAACCGCTTGACCATCGTTTCAAGCGCAACAATTCCGGCCGCGGCCAGAATTCCAGCCTGGCGCATACCGCCTCCAAGCATTTTTCTCCAGCGGTTGGCTCTGGCGATAAACTCTTTCGAACCGCATAAGACCGATCCGACCGGCGCGCATAAACCTTTGCTCAAGCAGAAAGATACCGAATCCGCCGGCGAAGCTAATTCTTTAGCTTCTACCGCCTGGGCGACGGCCGCATTGAAAATACGGGCCCCATCCAGGTGAACCGCCAAGCCTCGAGAGTGGGCAAAATCTGCCACCTCGCCAATATACTCCTTGGATTGAACGGTGCCACCGCAGGCGTTATGAGTGTTCTCAAGGCAGATCAATCGGGTCCGGGGTTCGTGAGGATCATCGGAACGAATGGCGGATTTGATATCCTCCAGGTGCCAGAGACCCATCCGATTGGTTGGGCAATTGGCAGGAATGGACGCCCCCCAACGCTGAAATTCCACCCGCTTCATACAAAAAGATATGATTCTTTTTCCCGACAATGATCTCATCCCCCCGCTGGCAATGAGACAGCATCGCAGACAGGTTTCCCATTGTCCCTGAAGCAACGAACAACCCGGCCTCCATCCCCATCATCTCGGCGGATAACTCTTGCAGGTGGTTGATGGTAGGGTCTTCCCCATAGACATCATCACCGACTGAGGCAGTGGCCATGGCTTCACGCATTTGGGGAGTGGGCTGGGTGACAGTATCGGAACGCAGGTCAATCAATTCCATTTTTTATGGCTCCAAGTTGTAATAAGTAAGGGGTATTACGGCTCTTTTACTTTTCCCTTAATTGGTTAAGAACGAATTCCAACTCCTCCGGTAACCCCGCCTCGAATATTTTGGTTTCTTTTTGACCGGGTAGTACGATCTTCAATTTGTAGGCATGTAAAAAATGCCTGCCTACATCGATCGTTGCTTTTCTCTTTCCATAGACAGTATCGCCGGCGACTGGACAACCCAAAAAAGCCATGTGAACCCGGATCTGGTGGGTGCGCCCCGTCAAGGGATGGACTTCCAGGTAAGTATGGGACGGGAAACTCTCTAAGGTTCGGTACACCGTAACGGATTCACGGCCTTTTTCTGCCGGGACCACCGCCATCAATTTTCGATGGACATTGTTCCGGCCAATGGGAGCTTCCACCCGTCCGGTTGGAGTGGGTGGTTTCCCATCCACCAATGCCAGGTAGAATTTCTCCACCGTGCGGGCCCGGAATTGGTCTTGCAGCCAGCGGTGGGCCTGTTCATTTTTGGCAACGACGATTAGACCGGAAGTCTCCTTGTCCAATCGATGGACAATGCCAGGTCGTTCCTCTCCACCGATCCCTTCCATCTCGGGTGAATGACCCAAGGCCGCATGAACCAACGTTCCGGTTTCATGGCCCGGCGAAGGATGCACCACCATCCCGGCCGGCTTATTGACGACCAGGAGGTCACTATTCTCGAAAATGATATCGAGGGGAATATTTTCTCCCACCAACCCAACCGATAGAGGCGGCGGGATCCTAACCTGGATCTGTTCACCGCCTTCCAGGTCCAACCCGGTTTTCGTCACGGCTTCCCCATTCACAGTGACAAAACCGTCTTTAATCAAACCCTGGATGCGGGAACGGGAAAACTCCGGCAGGCAACCGGTCAGGTATACGTCCAGCCGCTTTCTCTCTTTTTCATCGAAAATGAAGTCTTCCTGCCGATCACTCACTCTTTGTTTCATCCTTGGTCAGGACCGCCGAGGCAGCCTTCTTCTTATCCGACCTTTCCTTTAGCCAGACTCCCAGGATCAAAATGGCCACTCCCACGGAAATGCTTAAATCGGCAATATTAAAGACTGCAAAACTGCCTACTGAGATGAAATCGGTGACGTGTTGGAATATTAGCCGGTCGATCAGGTTCCCGGTTGCGCCGGCGAACTGCATCCCCATGGCCAGGCGCAGCCACCAATCCTGGCGGGGTGTACGCGGCAGATAATATAGAATGAAACCGTCCACCACCAAAGCAAGAATACTAAAGATCGTATTCCCGTTCTGGAAAAAGCCGAACGCGGCCCCCGAGTTATACCAATAACGAACCCGGGCATATGGCATCAGCCAGGAGAGCCAATTCGGCAGCCAATCCCCTGCCAGGGGAACATTGGCGCGTACCCATGCCTTCGTCCATTGGTCAAGAGCGACGATGGTTCCGGCAATCAGGAACAGGATCAGGTAATCCAACCAATAGTTTTTTATAAAATGAGCTATTGATGTTGAAACAGATTGTTTCGGCTGCACGGCAGATGTCGGTTCATTCATTAATCAAAGTTCCTCTGTGATATAGACGCGGGGTACGCGCGTATTGATATTCGTCAAAATTTCGTACGGTATTGTACCAGCCCAATTGGCTAAATCTTGAACGGAAATCGATTGTCCCTCCGATTCACCGATGAGGATCACTTCGTCGCCGTTAAAAGCGAGATCGGATTCGATATTGACCATCATTTGATCCATACAGATCCGCCCGACCTGGGGATATTTCTTGCCGCGAATGATAACCTCGGCCAGGTTGGAGGAGTTGCGGAAATAACCATCCCCATAACCCACCGGTATCGTGACTACACGAACAGGATGATCCGATTGCCAGATGGAACCATAACTGACCGGGTGCCCCGGTTTGACCACCTTGAAATAGACGACCCTGGATTTCCACGAGAGAGCCGGGTGAATCCTCACTCCCCTGGCAACATCCGGGGCCGGATAGACCCCGTATAGCATGATGCCGGGCCGGACCATATCCAGATAGCTTTCAGGCAGTTGTAAGATGGCGGCGGAATTGGCCATATGACGGATCGGCATGGGCAGGCTGTTTTTCTCATAGAAGCGTAATACTTCCTGAAAGCGTTCCAATTGCAGCCGGGCATGCACAAGGTCGGGTATATCCGCGTTGGCGAAATGGGAAAATATACCTTCGACTTCCACGTGCGAATGCTTCAAGGCGGCTTCCTGCAAGGATTGGGCATTGTAATAATGGACGCCGATGCGTTCCATACCGGTGTCGATCTTTAAATGGACTCTGGCTTTTTTCCCCATCTGGCCGGCCACAGTATCGATCTGCTCCAATCGCTCCACCGAGGAGGCCGTCAGGGTCAGATCATATTGGAGATACTTGGGGATCTGGTCGCCCCAGATACCCCCCAGAACAATGATTGGCGAATTGATTCCCAATTCCCGTAAATAGATCCCTTCCTCCAGCACTGCCACACCAATGTAATCTGCCTGGGTGGCCAGGAATTTGGCTACTTCCCCCAACCCATGCCCGTATGCATTGGCCTTGACGATGATCATCACTTTGGCCGGGGCAACCTGCTCCCGAATAGCCTTCAGGTTTCCGCTCAGGCGGGAAAGATTGATCTCGGCCCAGGTGGCTCGAGTGCTCTCCGTTATGGCAATAACGGGCCCATTGATTTGCATGAGCGTGATTGTACTCGAAATCGGTAAAGGATTGAAATAAGGCGGCATTGGCATAGATGGAGTGGAGGCTTGACGACGTATCCCGAAGCGTAGCGGAGTGGAAGCACCCTGCGGGTCCGAAATTGGAGGCCTCTCCCCACATTATTGTTATGAAATAGACTCTATTCAGAATGTTTCTTTCGAATATAATCAAAAGACCTATCGAGAAAGAGAGTCCCCCATATGAAAATAGTTACAGATTGCGCAGCAGACCTGCCCAATGAAGAATTGGAATCATTAGGCATTCTACAGGTGCCTTTATATATACAATTCCCGGAGGGAGAGGTAAGTTCCACGGACATCACCGCGGATGAATTTTATGACCGGCTGGAAGCCATGCGTCCGGCCATCCCCTCCACTGCCCAGCCTTCCAGCGGTATGTTCCATGAAATCTATACAAAAGTAGAAGAAGCCGGAAACATCCTCTCCATCCATATCTCTTCCGGCTTGAGTGGAACGATCAACTCGGCCCGCATCGGCGCGGAACATATTAAGGAAGCCGTCATCAATGTGGTTGATTCAATGACCCTCTCCGGCGGAGAGCGCTTCCAGGTGCTGGCTGCTGCCAAAGCCGCCCAAGCCGGCTGGAATGTGAAAGCCATCCTGGAGCGACTGGAAAAGATTCGGGATCACACCGAGGTGATCTATACCCTCGATACGCTGGAATACCTGGCTCGAGGCGGACGGATCGGTCGAGTGCAGGCCTTGATGGGCTCCATCCTGAAGATCAAACCGATCATTCGAGTGGATCACAAGGACGGCAAATACACCACCGTCGGGAAAGGCCGCACCATCGCTCAGAATCTAACTACTATCGTGGATCAAGTCGTGGAGATGTATGGGGACGCTCCATTATGGGTAACTGTCCTGCACGGGCGGTTTACCGAGGGGGCTGAGTCGCTTGCGAAATCCATGAAGGAACGCTTGAATGTCACCAGGGCTGAGATTCTGCGCATCTCGCCGGTGCTGGGAGTCCATACCGGGCCAGGAATTGTGGGTGCAGCTATCGTGCCGATGGAACACATGGAAGGCCTTTTATAAAAATATTTTCAATATTTTTGAAGCCAAGAAGTACTAAATGAAGAAAGTGCAAGCGGCTAAAAACGCCGCTTGCACTTTTTCAGGAATCCTTATATTGTAGGGAATTATTGGACAGCCTTGAGAAGTCCCACGGTCACCTTTTCGCCGTCGAATTCATCCGTGGCCTGGACAGTATCAGAGGCCGGCACTTCGAAGCGCAGGTCAACAGTCAACGTTTCAGCGATGACGTATTCCTGGTTGGCCTGGATGGCTTCTTTTAGCGCTGGAGAGGCGCTCACATAGACTCTGATCCTGTCTGCCACATCCAGATCGGCGCTCTTGCGCAAGTCCTGAACTCGCCGGACGAACTCCCGCGCCATACCTTCCCGGACTAATTCAGGGGTCAGGTCAGTCACCAGCGCCGCCAGATAGGCGCCCTCATTTGCCACGGCAAATCCTGCCTTTGCCTGGGCTCGCACTTCTACTTCCTCCGGCAGGATGGAGTAATTCTGCCCATCCAGGCTGACTTTGAGCGGCTCTCCGGCCAGTAGACCCGGGGCAATGCTGTTCGGATCCAGCGCCGTGATAGCCTTAGCCAGGGCAGGGAATTTGTTGCCGTACTTCTGTCCCAATTGCTTCGGAAGGGGTTTGACCACGAAGGAGACGGCTTCGCTGCTGGTATTCAATAAACGCACCTGTTTCACATTCAACTCATCCGCCATCAGGTCGGCAAACCTTTCCACCGATTGGGCATCCTCGGCATTCCCAACTGAGAAGGCCGCCTCGGCCAGAGGCTGGCGAACTTTGCGATTGGCTTTTTGCCGGCTGGAGTGTCCCAGGGAGACCAGTTTCATCACCAGGTCCATGTCACGGTTGAGGGTCTCATCGATCCGGCCTGCATCAACCTTGGGCCAGGCGGCCAGGTGAACCGATTCAGGCGCCTGCGGGTCAACGCCGCGAACCAAATTCTGATACAGCTCTTCGGCCATGAAGGGCATGGTAGGGGCCAGGAGCTTGGCCAGGGTGACAAGAGCGGTATAAAGAGTACTGTAGGCGGCCTGCTTATCCGTATCCGATTCGGATTTCCAGAAGCGGCGCCGTGACCGACGCAGGTACCAGGTGGATAGCTCTTCAACAAATGCCTCGATGGGACGGGTGGCACCCGGCACATCATAAGTATCCAGGGCATGAGTCACATCCCTCACCAATGTATTCAGAGAGGAAAGAAGCCACCGGTCCAGATCATTGGCGGGCCTGAGAGGCAGGCTCAGATCGGGTTTATCCAGGGTTGCATAGGTGACAAAGAAGGAATACACATTCCATAGGGTCAATGTGAAATTCTTGACCACGTCGGTTACCATGCTGGGGGCAAAGCGGCGCTCCGCATTTGGAGGCCCGGAGGTATAGAAATACCACCGGAACGCATCTGCGCCATTTTCATTCAGCACGTCCCACGGATCGACCACATTCCCCCGGCTCTTGGACATCTTTTGGCCGTTCGCATCCACGACAAGACCCAGGCAAATGACATTCTTAAAGCATTCAGAGTCGAATAGAAGGGTACTGATGGCATGCAAGGTATAAAACCAACCCCGCGTCTGGTCGACAGCTTCACAAATATAATCCGCCGGGAACTGCGTCTTGAAAATCTCTTTGTTTTCGAACGGATAATGCCATTGGGCTACGGGCATGGAGCCGGAATCGAACCACACATCGATCAGATCGGTGACTCGCTTCATTTTCCCGCCGCACTTGGAACAGGCCCAGGTGATGGCATCCACATAGGGCCGGTGCAAATCCAGGCTCGATAAATCGGTGCCGGCTTTTTCTGACAGCTCCTTCACCGAGCCTACACACTCACGGTTCTTGCATTCCGGGCATTCCCAAACAGGCAGGGGAGTACCCCAGTAACGCTCACGACTGAGCGACCAGTCAATATTGTTTTCCAACCAGTTCCCAAAGCGGCCTTCTTTGATGTGTTCGGGGACCCAGTTGATCTTGTTATTCAAGGCTACCAGGCGGTCTTTGAACTGGCTGGTGCGGATATACCAGGAATCGCGGGCATAATAGATCAGCGGGCGTATCGCAGCGCCAGCAGAACGGATAGGTATGGTTATAGGTTTCGGCCCGGAAAAGAAGGCCGCGATTGCGCAGATCTTCCGTGATGGATGGATCCGCGTCTTTGACGAACACTCCCCGCCAGGGCGTGATCGGCGGCAGGAAGGCCCCATCCGGCCCGACCGTCATCAATAACGGCAGGTTGTACTCCTTCGACACTTCCATATCTTCCGCACCAAACGCCGGAGCGATATGGACCAACCCGGTGCCGTCTTCCGTGGTGACGAAATCGCCCAAGACTACATAATGAGCCGGCTTTTCCAGGGGCATGAAAGTGAACAAGGGCCGGTATTTCATCCCCTTCAGTTTCTTCCCCTTGAACCGGTCAACCACTTTGACCTCTTCACCCCGGAATACCTTTTCCAGCAGGGCTTCCGCCAGGATCAGCCGTTCCTTGCCGTTATTCGTTCCCGTAGCCGGGTCGGTCATATTTCGTTCGACGGTTACATATTCGACATCCGGATGGGCCGCGACTGCCACATTGGCAGGCAAGGTCCACGGCGTGGTCGTCCAGACCAACAGAGATGTATCCGGTTTATCCACCAGCGGCATACGGATGAAGACCGATGGGTCGGTCGCATCGGCATACCCCATGGCTACCTCATGGTCCGAAAGAGGCGTGCCGCAGCGCGGGCAATAAGGAACGATCTTATAGCCCTTGAAAAGCAGATCCCGCTCCCAGAAGGTCTTCAGGATCCACCAGACCAATTCGATATAGTCATTGGTGTAAGTGACGTAGGCATCGCCAAGATCTACCCAGAAGGCGATCCGGTCAGTCAGCTTCTCCCAATCCTGAATATATTCGAAGACAGATTTTCGGCAAAGCTCGTTGAACTTTTCGATGCCGTATTCTTCGATCTGCTGCTTGTTGTTGAAACCCAGCTTCTTTTCAACGGCGATCTCCACCGGTAAGCCATGAGTATCCCATCCCCCGCGGCGGGAGACATGGAAACCGTTCATGATTTTATAAGCGCGGAAAGATGTCTTTGAACGCGCGAGCTTCAACGTGGTGGACGCCCGGTTTACCGTTGGCAGTAGGCGGACCTTCATAGAAAACGTATTCCGGGCCTCCTTTCCGCTGGGCAACCGTCTTCTCGAAGATGCGCTGGAGTTTCCAGAACTTCAGCACACCTTCTTCGAGGGAGATCACATTCAGCTTGGGGGAAACAGGTTTAAACATCCAGCCTCCAAATAATAAAAACTCTCGTCTCGCGACAGAGACGAGAGCAAACAATGCTCACGCGGTACCACTCTGCTTCCTGCTTTTCAGCAGGCTCTTCGGGGTACGGCCAGGCGGCATATACCCTGTCGTGATAACGGCCGACTTCCGGCTTTCCTACTAATCGCAAGTCCCCATGTGAGACTCTGGAGGTTCAGATCGCAGCTCCGGGAGGATTTTCTGTCCCTTTGGCTGGCCCGGCTCACACTGGTTCCGGGTTCGCTGGCAGCTGGGAGGGACGTACTCGTTCCCATCATCGCTTTTATTGTCGTTGGCAGCATTATGCCATAGAACCATGCCTTGGGCAAGGCTATCCTTCCATTTTACAAGCCATGAACCAGGATTCACGCGGAAATAATTGGTATATGAAGCCTGCGGTATACTCGCCGCATATGAACAACAGCCTTTTCGACCAATTGAAAATAACGGCTGACACCTTTCAACAGGTCAAAGGCGGCGGTCTACATCCTCACAGGGCAAGCGGTAAGCATCTCCCTCCCCGGTACGCCTGCAAAGGTTTCTCTACCATGGCTGGCAATCCTGGTCTCTCACAGCCTGGGTGGATATTTCCCGGCGGATACCTGTGATGCGACCGGCTTCTTTGCACCCGATGCAAACTGATCCGGTCCACAGTCATGATAAGAAACCGAACGGATCCTGGTTTGGCGCCGTAGATACAAAAGAGGGCAATTTGGTCTTCCTGGGGTCGCTCGGGTTTGGATTCCCAGGTGGTTCTGGATAAAAATTCCCTGAAAGGCAAATATGATGCCGGCGCAGGGGATTGGTTTTTGGGGATGGGGGAAGAAGAGGCAATCTTTAAGCAATACAGCTCGCTTCTTAAAGAACGTCTCGGGGCCGGGCGAAACCAAAAACCGCCCCGGGTGTGGTGCTCCTGGTACAGTCTCTATACGGAAATCTCTGAAGAGCAGTTGGTTAAGATCCTGGGCGACCTGGATGCCGCTGAGTGGCCTGTCGATGTGTTCCAGATCGACGATGGCTGGCAAAAGGACATCGGTGACTGGGAACCGAACGCCAAATTCGCCTCTGGCATGGATGGCATAGCCACAAGGATAAAAAACACCGATCGGGTGGCCGGCTTGTGGCTGGCGCCGCTGCTGGCAGTGCCCTCCTCAAGCCTCTACCAGGATCATCGGGATTGGCTGCTTCACGATCAGCAAGGTAAACTGGTGTCGGCCGGATTCAACTGGGGCGAACCCCTCTATGCTCTCGATACGACCCATCCTGAAGCATTGGAGTGGCTGGCGAACCTGATGAAAAAGGTGCGCGGCTGGGGATACGATTATGCCAAACTGGACTTCCTCTATGCCGGTGCTTTGCCGGGAAAACGTTACGCCGATATTCCGCGGGAAGAGGCCTACCGCAATGGTTTGAAGATCATCCGGGAAGCGTTGGGCGAGGCTTATTTGCTGACTTGCGGTGCGCCCATCCTGCCTTCATCTTGGACTCTGCGATGGGATGCGCATCGGGCCGGATGTGGCCGAGATATTGGGATAACCAGCGGGACCGGGATTTGCTTGGAAATTACTCCATCCCCGGCGTGCAAAATGCCATGCGGACAAGCCTTCACCGGCTGTGGCTGCAGCCGCTGGTCCACACCGACCCGGATGTGGTCTACTTCCGTTCGAAGCAAATATTTCTCACCCAGGACCAGAAATCCCTGCTGCAAGACCTGGCGTCGGTGGCAGGGTTCAAGGCCACCTCGGATGTGCCGGCCTGGTTGTCAAAAGAGGAACAGACCGCCCTGAAAGAGTATTTGGGAAACAACCCAACCATCCAAAAAACAGGCAGATACTGCTACCGGAGTGGAGAGCGGGAAGTCGATTTTTCCAGGAATATCGAAATGCCACCATTGCCGGGATTTTTCACGAATATTTCGGGTGGCGTCCTGGGCGGTTTGGCCAATATTCAATTCATAATGAAGATGGTCGACGAGAGCGGCCGAAAGGCTTTGAAGAAAAGGATCGAAGCCGACCAAGTGTAGTGACAAATTGACAATTTGCACATCAGTAGGACAAATTATCAATTTGTCCGTTCAACCAATTTTTCGAGTTATAGGCCAAATTACCAATTTGGCCTAATTTCTTTGGAGTCTCCACCGCACTTACAAGGGCTTGTAAGGCCTGCGGAGAAGCCAGGTGCAGGCGTAAGATGCGCCGGCCGCGGGAGGCCAAGGCTTCGTAATCGTCCGAGGGCCTGGGCTCGCTCCAGGGTTCCAAAGGTCATGTTTTGTGAGGGGATATCGACAGCCTCCGTGGGATCGGCCGTAATCTGAAGGAAGAGGCCGTCATCCGGCCCGCCTTTGTGGAGTTGGCCGGTGGAGTGCAAGAAGCGGGGGCCAAACCCAACCGTGGTGGCGCAGCAGGTCTTTTCACCGATGAAGGTCCGCAATTTCTGCAATAGTTTGTTCATCTCAGGGTCGCGCGGCAAATATGCATTGATGGCGATATAGTTATCCTTCCTGGCGAAATTTAGGAATTCCTTCAGGGTGGCTTCGAGGCTTTCGCCGGATAGAGGTAATGTCGAGAATGCGCTCATCGATTCGGTTTTCCAGAGAACCTCGCCTTCGTTGAAACTCTTGCGTTGGGCGTATTCAGCGATCTTGGCTTTGGTGCGGTCCTTGGCATCCTGCACATCCGGTTGGTCGAAGGCATTGACACCCAGGATGGCGCAAGCATAAGCAGTAGCCATCTCCCAGCGATAGAATTCAGCCGCCAGGTCGTAAGAGTCCGGAATATCAAACACCAACGCCGGTTGGCCCGCCTGGTGAAGTGCATCCACCTGCGAATTGAGAGATCCCATCCCTGCGCAAATAGACGAAGAGGCGATCCTCCCCTGCCCTCTCCGGATTGACTACCATTTCACCATCCACCGGTAGAATGCCCTGGCCCTGTTTACCGGTCAATTCGGCGATGAGCTGCTCCAGCCAGGCGCCCAACGGAGCCAACGGTTCATCCGCCAGGAGGGATAACTTGTCCCGCCCGCCGGCAGCAGCCTGACCAAGAATGGCACCCAGGACGAAGCCGGGGTTGCGCGCCCCGGTGACATCCGCCCCGCACTGGCGCATCATCCAGCCGGCGCGGGTAAGGAAGCGTTCCAGGTCGATCCCCAACAAACCAGCCGGGACGAGCCCAAAATGGGTCAGAGCCGAAAAGCGACCGCCCACACTCGGGTCCGCCAGGAACGTTTTCCGGAAACCGCGCGCATTGGCAAGGGCTTCGAGAGACGTGCCCGGGTCTGTAATGGCGGCAAAATGGCTGCCATCTTCAGCGGATAATTTCCAGAAATAATTGAAGGAAGCATTGATCTCGGCGGTGCCTCCGGATTTGGAAGAGACCAGGTATAACGTCTCTGCCGGCGGGAATTGCTCCGCCGCCGCGAGCACCTGAGCGGGATCGGTGGAATCGAGGATGGCAAAAGTCTGACCCGAGAAATTAAAGATAAGCGACATCACTTCAGGACCGAGGGAAGACCCACCCATGCCCAAAAGGAGTACCCGGGTGAGCCCGGCTGCACGGACCTGGGCAACAAAATCTTTGATCTCTTTCAAAGCAGCAAGAGAAGACCGAGGTAAATCCAGCCAACCCAGGCGCTTGCGCACCTCGGCTTGACCGGAAGGATCGACGGTCCACAAGGTGGGATCGTGGGCCCACAGCCTGACCGGAGCTGCATCCGCGATCAAAGCCGCCACCCGGCGGGCTACCGGAGCAGCCAGGGGTCCAAGTTGTCTCAGGGCCTGGAGGCGGCGATCGTCTATCGTTTTCAGCAAAGCCGTGAAGGCATCTGCAAATGATTTCACACCTTCGGCCTCAAGTTCCTCCGTCACCTTATCCATGGAAATTCCCAGAGATTCGAGATCGGCAAGTGTCTGGTGAGCCCCATCGAGGTCATCCAGGATCGTGACGAGAGCTTTGCCGTGGTCGCGGAAGGCCACCAGTGTCTGAGGCGGGACGGTATTGACCGTACCCGGGCCGACCAACCCATCCACATAGAGCGTATCCGGATAAGCGGGATTTTTCGTGCTGGTGGAAGCCCACAGCGGCCGCTGCGGACGACAGCCGGCCGTCTGGAACTTCGAGAAGCGCTCGCCCCGAAATACGCGTTGGTATTCGGCGTAAGCCAATTTTGTATAGGCGATGGCGGCCGTACCGCACAGGGATTGGGCTTTGGACGAACCTATCCCGTTCAGGAGGCCGTCCACTTTAGTATCCATCCGGGAGACAAAAAATGACGCCACCGAAGCGATCTGCGCGGCCGGTTGGCCGGCCGATAAGCGGTCCGACAACCCGGCGAGGTAAGCCTGCATGACTTCCCGATACCGTTCCAGGGAGAAAATCAAGGTGACATTCACATTGATACCGGCGGCAATGGCCGCCCGGACGGCCGGGATTCCCTCCGGGGTGGCGGGGATCTTCACCATCAGATTGGGACGGCTCACCCATTCCCACAATTGTTTTGCCTGGGCCAGGGTTCCTTCAGTATTATGGGCCAGGAGCGGGCTCACTTCCAGGGATACATACCCATCCCCGCCCTCAGAGCTGCGGTAAAGGGGCAGGAAGAGGTCACAGGCATCCCGTATATCTTCGATGGCCAACTGCCAGAAGATCCGCTCCGCATCCCAACCCGACCATGCCAACGGCAGGAGAGCCGCATCGTAATCATGGGTCTTGGCAATGGCATTATGAAAAATGGAAGGGTTGGAGGTAACGCCGCGGATGTATCCTTGCGAGATCATCTCTGCCAATTCGCCATTTTCCAAAAGGCGCCGCTGGATATTGTCGTACCAAAGGGATTGACCGAGCCGAAATAATTGATGGATGGGGGTAGGCATAGTTAGTTCCAAGTTGGATAGTTTGGTAGTGAGGTAGTTGAAAGTGATCTGTTATCAGTTATCAGTAAACAGCGGTCAGTGTTCAAATTCCAGTTTGCGGATCTTGCCGATCCGGCGAAGGTGGCGTTCCTGGCCGGGGTCATTGCCAATGAACCGGGCAGAGAGAAATACGCGAATGAGTTCCCGGCTCAATTCCGGGCCGATAACGCGTGGCCCCAAACAGAGGACATTCATGTCATCGTGCTGGACCCCCTGGCAGGCCGAGTAGGTATCATGGCATACACTCGCGTAGACGCCTTTCATTTTATTGGCGGCGATGCAAGCTCCCACGCCCGAGCCGCACAGCAAGATGCCTCTTTCCGCCCGGCCGGATTGGATGGCCTGGCCGACTTTTTGGGCCTGGTCCGGATAATCGGACGGTTCCGGGCTGTCCACTCCCAGGTCGACCGGCTCATGGCCGCATTCCCGGACAGTCTCGAGGGCCAATTGTTTTAATGGAAAACCGGCATGGTCGCAGGCCACAGCAATCTTCATGAAGGATTCTCTCCTGAGGAATAATTCGGAGTGATTTTACCATATTGAAATTTGGGTGCATTGGCATACAGGCAGGTCAAACGTCGAACGTCGAAAGTCGATAATTCGATATGAAAGAGGGAATTAAAGTCACTCTATTTAAAGATCCGCGGAACGAATGCTTTCAACGGAACGCCTTTGGCGAAGCGGATGAAAACGGTTAGGGTGTTCACGTATTCCTGTATCATGGTTTCCAGCGCAAGGTTGAGGCTGAATTAAAGTCACTTAATTTACAAATCCGCAGAACGAATAAGGGAATTGGAGATTGATGATCGAGGGGGAATTGAATCAAAATCCAAAGAGGAACAATTCATTCTTTTCTCGAAATAGATGGTGGAATTCTGGAGAGACAGGCGATAATGAGTAGCAGGTTGAAGTCTCATATTAATAGGATAGCACCAAAGCTTACATTTTCCAACATTTTGTAAGGTTGAGAATGGATGTAATCACCTAAGGTCCATAAATCCGGCTGAATTAGTTTCATAGCCTACCTGCAGATATTCGAGTTCCCGGTGGACCCCGAGGTCTGGTTTTTCAAGTCACGCTAAAAAAGTCTCTCCTTCCCCAAGGAGTGAAAAATAACGCTCCAACTCATAAAAATCCGTGATTCTTATGCCCCTTTTCGGCGGAACAATTCCTGATTCTGTCTCGAGCTACCCGTCAAATTGATCTTTATTGTGCCACAAGGGTATTTCCCGCCGTTATCTCATGACAAATTCGTCATTATTGTTGTACTAGGTGCGGATGTATGCCATAATAAAGGAGAAAACTTCCCTATGATCCTAACAGGAGAAAACCATGAAGGAGAACATCAGCTCCACCCCCAACCCGGCCCAACAGATCGCCAGCGAAATCAGTTCATTGCAAACCAAGATCGGCTGGCTTCAAGAGAGCGTGCGCCTGACAAAGGCGCGGGATGCAGTCGAGGACGTCCAGTCCACCATCCATGGTATGGCTCAACGGATCGGTTCCCTGCGGACGCGTGGCTATGTCTTTGAAAAGGACCTCGAAAACCAGGCTCAATCCTTCGTGGATGCATGGGGCCTTCTCTGCCCCAACGTCCAGACGCAAATCAACATGCAATCCAACACATTGATGAACTCACTTCGCCCCATCGAGATGCAGATGCCCCAGTTGTCGGCAATGGCATCCAATCCGGCCATGGCCCAAGGCATGCTGAACAGCCTGAAAGCGGCGGCGGACCAACTGGATGGCCAGGTGAGCGCGGCGGAACGGGCCATCAGTGGGATGTACGACAAATTCAACAGCCAGGTATATGCAACCACCAAACACCTGGATGAGATCGAGGCCATGCTGACTCAATTGGCCGAAGCCACATTCAAGCTCCTGCCAACCGAAGGCGGGATCGCAGCCGTCAAAGCAACCTGGTGCAAGACCGGCAAGGAGCAGAAAGATGACCCACAAGGGATTCTCTTCCTGACCGACCAACGCCTGCTGTTCGAACAAAAAGAAGAGATCGCCACCAAGAAAGTTCTCTTCGTGGTCACGGAGAAAAAGAAAGTCCAGAACCTGCTGCTTGAATCACCGGTGGCAGTGGTGGAGAAGGTGGACCCGAGCAAACAAGGACTGATGAAAAACGAAGACCATATCGAGATCCGCTTTGGCAGCGGCGCGCCCGTGCAGATGGCCCACTTCCACATCTGGCAAGACGGCGCAGCCTGGCTGGCCTTGATCAACCGGGCCAAGACCAAGGATTTCGAACAGGGACGGGCAGTAGCAGTGGATCAGGCGGCGGTCGAGAAGGTCAAGGCCGCCCCGAGCCAATGTCCCTCCTGCGGAGGCAATATCACCACCGTGGTGCTGCGTGGGATGGATACGATCACGTGCGAATACTGCGGATTTGTGATCAGGCTGTAAAGGAAGGACTTTAACACGAAGAGGCCCGAAGGGAAAACATAAAAGACGAAGAGTTGAACACAAAGGAAAAAGAATTATGGGAAAAGCACTTGATGGTGAAGTGCTTTTTTCCCTTAAATTAGGTAACCAGGGAAAAAATAAAAAACGAAGAAGCTTAACACAAAGGTCACAAAGTAGCACGAAGGAAGAACCACAAAGAAAAGAACATTGGGAAAAGCACTTTTAAAGTGCTTTTCCCTTTTAATTTAGATAATTTTGGTAGTAATATAGATATCATTTATTATTATCGTTGAACGATTTGGGAGGTAGTGTTATGGAACCTGCAATGTTGATCGACGAACTGGCCAACGGCCAGAACATATTGACCGGCCTGCTCGCCGGAATTTCGCAAGTGGCAGCCCAACTCAAGCCGGACCTGAAAACACGCTCTGTGCTGGAGGTGGTCTGCCATCTGTACGACGAGGAAAAGGAAGATTTTCGGGTCCGACTGGATCTGATGCTGCACCGCCCGAACGACCCCTGGCCGCCCATCCGCCCGGAGGAATGGGTGACGGAGCGGGCTTACAACGAACAGGACCTCACCACAGTGGTACGACAATTCATCGAAGAACGCCAAAATTCACTGCAATGGCTCAAGAGGTTGGAAGCGCCGGATTGGGAGGCGAGCTGCCAGACGCCCTTCGGGGTGATGAAACCGGGGGATATGCTATCTGCCTGGGTCGCTCACGACAACCTGCACATGCGCCAACTAGTGGAACTGCGGCGCTGGCGGATCGAACAGATCACGGCTCCTTACAGTGTGAGGTATGCGGGTGATTGGTAAGTGAGGACAACGAATTGTTTAACGAATTCCGAAAGATCCTGGACGTGTAAACGAATTAGTGAATTATTTGGATGTAAAGGTTACAGTTTATCCAATAGAAGATTATTCATTATAATTTGCGATTATGCTGAACTCTTGCCATTCTCGCAGGCGGTTCATCAAGCCGCATGGGAAAGGATAAGGCCCTCCTACCGCTCAAAGGACGACCACTGATTGAATACGTCTTGGAGAGGTTATCTCCGATGGCGGATGAGATTATCCTGTCGACCAATACTCCGGCGGCTTTTTCCTTCCTGAACCTGGCCACCTTGCCAGACGAATTGCCCGGCCAGGGGCCCCTGGGAGGGCTTTATACGGTACTGAAGGCCGCCAGCACTCCTTGCGTAGCAGCGGTGGCGTGCGATATGCCGTTCGCGAGCCAGTCTTTGTTCGAGTACGAATTGGAACTGCTCCAAAAGACGGAGGCGGATGTGGTCATTCCCCTTTCGCCAGACGGGTTGGAACCGCTCCATGCAGTCTATCACCGGGAGACCTGCCTACCGGTTATTGAGGCGGCCTTGAAAGGGAAGAATTATCGCATGCTGGATTGGTTGAATGATGTGAATGTGCAAATCGTCCCGCCCGAGGTAGCGGCTCAATTCGACCCAGACGGGTTGGCTTTTTGGAATTTGAATACTCCGGAGGAATTCCGGTTGGCAGAAGAAGAATTGGAAACGCGAAAGGGATAAGATTTTAAACACGAAGGACACGAAGGAACACGATGGAAAGAAAAAGAATAAAAGAGACAAACGATTACATTCCACATGGTGGCTCTGTAAAAATAAATAACCACAAAGGAAACAATATAGCGTAGATGGGTCTCGTTATGAGGCGTGAGTTAAAGTGAACATAAGGGTTACGAAGGAGGAATTAAAGGAAAAGATTTGAGGGTACGCCTTACACTCAAATCCTGGTTTGAAAGACGATCCGGAAGATTGTTATTTTAGAGAATAATAGCCATTTCCCGCGCAGGTACGGCAGAGCACTTTTCCGCCGGAGCGGACCTGGCGCTCGTTGATGATCTCCTCCCCACATTGAGAGCATTTTACCCGCAGGCCAGCCTTGCTAATGATCGTTTGTAAAGAAGGCTGCAATTCAACCGGCTGATAAGTGAACAGCTCCGCATCCGGCATGAGCTGGTAGCCCTTGAGCTGGGCATGGTAGCGTCCTTTGATCTCAGGCGCATATTCACGGGCACGCTGGCGGACATTCGGCCGGACGGCCAATCGAATGGCGCAGCCGGTTTCCACGTTGGCAAAAATGGCGGCGGTCTTGCCGAGATCCACCACCCTGAGAGTGCGATGACCCACGGCTGCACCCGTGGCAACTTCAATACCGGTAGCAAAGCATCCATCCGATTCGATGAAGACTAGGGCAGCTTTATGAGGCATGGGAGCCGGGATCCCAATGGCTGCCAGGCCGGCCAGTCCCATGCGGACACCCAATACCTGCCGAGGGCAGAGATGGTCGTGTTGGGAAGAGGATCGTTTGAGGAGGGTAGAGAGGTCCAAATTAAAGGTTTTCCTTATATAAGATCGTAACGATTGAAATCGTTACTACAAATTTCAAGTATATAAATGCAAATGACCATCGGTGGTGGTTTCGGTCCGCAGGACGGTTAAGGGTTTGGCGGCCGGGCCGCGAACGAGTTGGCCCTGGAGGCTAAAACGGGAGCCGTGACATGGGCAAGCGAAACCATCCGGCTGGGTTTCGACAGTGCAGCCGAGGTGAGGGCAGACCAGGCTGAGAGCCTTGAAACCTTTCGCCGTTTGCAGCAGCACCGCCGGCACCTGCGGCAGGACAGTGCGGGAACCAGGTGCAAAATTGGAGGCTAGGCCCAGGTCGAAATCCGTCTGCGCAGGCGGTTCTGTCTCATAACCCAGGTAACGCAAAAGGCCAATCAACCCGATCAACCCGCTGGCGGTCAGGAGGACGGTGCGGACGAATTTCAGGAAGTCCCGCCGGGAGATCTTTTGATCTTTCCAGGGTTCATTCACCGGTTCACCGTATGGCATTGATGACAGGAACTGGAACTTTGATTGGTTGGATCCTGCTTGCAGGTTGTACCTTTCACCGGTCGAAATGTAAAGGTCTGGCCGGTGGCTTTGCCAACCATTTCGTACGTCCCATCCGGGTTGAGGCGTGAGTTCCAGATGGGTTCCCCTTTTTCGGTGACAAGAATGGTATCACCGACCTTCAAATCCACCACCGGATTGAGCGACGCCAGGCGGAAGGCCAGATCGTTCGGATCTGTGAGGGTGCGGGTTTTGGGCAATTCTGTCAGGGTGCCATGGCAAGTCTTACACTGGACGTATTCGATGTCGAACTTGCTCCCATACAGGCTGCCATCCCCCATGGCCTCGGTGCGAGTGTGGCAATCGACACAGTCGAGAGTGTATTCGCACTTCGTAAATTCAGCGATGGGCTGGTAATAATGATGGAGCCGGTCGGTTGGATTATCCTGGCGAGGCTGAAAAACCATGCCGCGGAGATCATAATTACCACGGTTATGGCAGGTATTGCACTGTGTGTAAGACACGGCCGTGGTCAATTTATGGATTTTCTTCATATCGATGGTTGCCGAACCATTGATCTCAGCCGGCTGGGTGGGCGTATGGCAGGCTGAACAACCCGTAAAGCGGGCATACTGGCTGCCTTTGACCGGCCGGGCGGAAAGATGGCAGGATAAACAATTCTGCCCAAATAAGCGGACGGATGGGCTGGCTTCCCGGACAGGATCAAATAGCCCGAAACTGGTAATGCCACTCAGGCTCTGCGGATCATCAATGGGACGGGTGGCCAGGCGGGCGGTCAGATCCGGCTGGTCGCCGAAGGTGAAGCGGATGAGTGCGATCGCACCGGCATAAGTATCCTGGATGCTGGTGGTGGCGCGCTGGATATGATCATTGTAAGTTTGTACTGAACCGCTGTGGCAATTGCTTCCGCCGCAGGAGGCCTGCACAACCGCAAAATCAGCCGGATTAGCACCGCCGCGCATGGTACTGTGGGCCAGGTTGGCCTCCAAAGCCAGGCGCTCGCCACCGTGACAGAGGACACAGCCGAAGGATTTAACCGGATGAGAGGGACTTATCTCTGCCAGATCGCTGTGACAGGTGAGGCAATATTCCACCTGGCCGGTTAGTGTCGGGACCAGAGCGACCGGATGAGGACGGCGGCCGGTCCACCAGGCGATCACCAGGAGGGTCAAGAGGAGAAGGGCGGAAGCGATAACAATCAGTCGGCGCATAATGAGGGAACTAAACACTATGGACACAAGGGACACAATGGAAAGAACGATTCACCACGACGGACACTACGGACACGACGGAAGAGATTACACAAAGGAAAGAAAAAAGAACTATTCAGAACGGTAAAAGAGCCAGGACTGTGAGGGAGAGGATGGCCAGGAGGATCAAAACGAAGAATATCTGGGCCGGGCGACCACTGCGGGGGAACCATCTGCCCAGCTCGCGGGGAGAGGTGCGGGGGAAAATATAAGGGATCAACGTCAGCGCAAGCAAGACAGCCAGCGGGACAACAACACCCCACAGGAATGGGCTACCGAGCTTGAGCATTTCCTGGACCCATAAGAAAAACCAAGGCGCTCGGGATATCTCTGAAGTAGAAGGGGCGGTACCCATGGGCGCGGCGATAGGAGCAGGTGCGAAAAGGGAGAGCAACAAGAGAGCCACTGAAGCAAAGAGCATGGCGGCCACTTCCCGGCGGACCAATTCATTCCGGCTTATACGGGCCTGGCTTTCCCGCAAGCGAGGCGGAGGGACGGCTATGCCCCCATCCCGGCGGACGCGGAAAACATGCCAAATCAACAGGGCTGCAGCAATAAGCATCAGGCCGAAGACGTGCCAGCCGTAGAAGCGGATCAACGTGGCAGACCCGGGTTCAGGGCCGCCGACCAGAATGGCATATGCCCCTCCCCCAACCAGTGGAATGGACTTGACCAGGTTGGTCCCAGCCACCAAGGCCCAGCGGATACCCTCATCCCAACGGAGGACATAGCCGGTGAAGTCCAGTAAAATGGCTGAGACGAACAAGGCCATCCCCAGCAGGTAATTCAGCCGCCGGGAGGCCGAATAGGAACCGGTCAACACGACCCGGAGGAGATGGACCAGAGCAACAACGACCAGGAATTGGGCGGCCCAATAATGGAGATTGCGAACAAGGCTGCCGTAAGGGACCAGGAAGCTTATCGTCTGGATGGAATTGCCGGCTTGATCGGGCGTGGGAATGTAATAGAACACTTCCAGCAGGCCGGTGACAATCAGGATGAACACCAGGAAGGCAGCCAGGCCGCCGGCGGCAAGGGTATAGCGAAAGCGAGCCTGTTTTTCAGGAATGGTGGGGGGATGAAGATGATGGAAAAAGGACGGACGCATTATCTCAATCGGCGAGAGAAGAAAAAGACTCACCACAAAGTACACGAAGTAACACTAAGGAAAAGAAAGGTTATCCGGATTACTCTAAGCAGTAACATACGCTACCAAGAGGGGATTCTACTCGATAAAAGCCATTGCATAATCTGGCTTCGTCAATCAACCCTATCCGTCCCTACGGGCCACCTTCCCTTTGCAGGCTACGGGATCCACTCCGCTCCGCGATCCCCATTTTGAAGAACAAAATGGGGAAGGAAGGAAATTTAGGCTTCTTTTTCTGTTTTTTCAAAGACCGGCAGGTATTTCACCGCCAGGCCGAAGGCGAGGATACCGGCGGCAAAGATGCCGATCGAGACTGATATTTCCGGCAAAGAGGGAATATATTTAACGTTATTCATGAAAACCGGAATGTAGGTCAAGGGATCCGGATGCTTGACGGCGAACCAACTCACATCGAAGCGGTTCAGGATCATCCCAAAGAGCAAAATGATGGCTGTAGATAGCTGACCCTTCGGGCTCTGGCGGATGCGCCGGATGGAAAAGAGGATCATTGGAAGCACCGCGCCGACAAAGATCTCTACCCAAAAAAGTACACTCATCAAGCCGCCAGTGAATAAATATTTATCATCTCCACTAATGATCAGCTCTCCGAATTTCACTACCAGATAAATCCCCAGGACAATGGGGATGACCCGGCCAAGTTTCTCCAGCAAGTGTGTCTCAAGGCCTTTTTTAAGAAAGCGGGAGCTAAGGGAGGATTCCAAGATGATCATGGCCAGGCCAATGGAAACTGCCGAAATAAAGAATAGAATTGGCAGAATAGGTGTCCACCAGAGTGGATAGAGCTTGGCCGGTTGGATCAACAAAAGAGAACCCAGCGAGGATTGATGGAGAGTAGAAAGTACGACGCCAAGGATCACAAAAGGCATGATAAAGCGGTGGATCAGATGGGCAAATTTTTGCCACTTGAGCCCTTCAAAGACGACCGGCGCGAATTCGATGGCAAGAACTGTCAGGTAAGTCATCACACATAGGCCAATTTCCAAAAGCACCGAGGTCGGATTCATATGGATCATCATGTACCAGATGCGTTCCGGATGGCCCAGATCAACCAATAAGGCAATGACGACCATGATATAGCCCAGGAAGGCAGTCAATACGGCCGGCCGAAGCAAGGGCTTGAACTGTTTTAATTCAAAAATATAAACTGTTGCGGCCATAAGAAAACCGCCGCTGCTTATGGCCACACCGGTGAAAAGATCAAAGCTGATCCAGAAACCCCAAGGGTAGGAATAACTCAAGTCACTTATGGCGCCAATACCGAAAATATAACGAACCATGGCAACCACAAAGGCTATCCCCATCAGCCCCAGCAAGACCAGGACGAATGGAGGAATGCGCAAGCGTGGGTTGAGAGCGATCTTCATTTTCATTCGGCTGCCTCCGCCGGTTCTTCGGCCTTCGATGCTTTTTTCTGGTTGATTGCGTGCACACCCACGGCCAAGCCGGTCAAAACGGCTCCCCATCCGAGAGCAAAGGGAATGGTGAATTCCATGACTTTTTCGCTAACATCTTTGACCGGCATCGAACCTACATCCGGCAAACCGAGTTCCGCAAACGGAACGTGGGACAGAATGAGGTAGGAGGTGCCGCCGTTTTCGGTTTCTCCATAGACATGGTCAATATAACGGTCCTTATGAGCCTGGATGCGGGCATGGGCTTCCTTGATGAGGTCGGCCCGTTCCCCGAAAACCAACGCGTCGGTGGGACATGTGGCCACGCAGGCGGGTTCCAATCCATTATCGATACGCTGCGGGCACATAGTGCATTTGTCGATGAAGGCACCCTCGACCAGCCCCTTGTCATAATCGAAATGGGGTACTCCAAAAGGACAGGCGTTCATGCAATAACGGCAGCCGATGCACTTCTTGGCGTCATAAAGAACAGGCCCGTCGTTGCGCTTGGAATAGGCGCCTACCGGACAAGCCGAAAGACAATCGGGTTCATTGCAATGCATACAATGGTAGACCATTGAGGCGCGGGTAAGCCTGGGGAACTCGCCTTTCAAGCCTACTCCGGCGACCCAAATGCGGGTTTTATCCATGGCGATCTTGTTTTCCACACTGCAGGCGACCATGCAGGCTCGACAATCGATGCAACGGGTGGCATCGAACAGGAAAGCGTGTTGTTTGTTCTCGGTCATGATACCGCTCCAGTCCTCAGATCTTCTTTACCGTTATAAAGGTTTGGCTCAGGGCCTGACCGCCGCTGATGGGATCGGTGTAGGTCAGATGCAGATCAGAGTCGCTTGCACCGAGTCCATAAGCTGTTGTCAGCCCCTTGGAGAGATGGCCATAACCGGGAGTCAGATAGACACAATCCGAACGGATGGCCTGAGTAGCTTCCAGGCGGACATGGATCTTCCCAGCCGGGCTGGCTGCTTCCACCAGGTCGTTATCCATCAAGCCCATGGACTTTGCAGTGGCTGCGTTCATCCACAGACGCGGTTCATCGGAATATTTATGGAGGAGTTGGTTGTTCTGAGTGCCGAACTGAGTGGATTGGGCCACCTTACCGGTCAGCAGGTAGAATTCGCCCGGTTTCGGCGCAGGAGGCGATTCCCATTGAGGCAAACCGGAGAAGCCGCTCTTATCCAGGGTGGTCGAGAAAAGCTCGATCTTGCCGCTGGGTGTACTCCATGAAAAATCGACGGCGCCGCTTTCACTGGAGGGCAGATCCACATATCCCTTTTGACGGACAGAGGCAAGGGATACACCCAACGGAGCCAGCTGCTGCTTTAGATAATCTTCCTCGTCGGTATATTGGAAGAAATCGTTTAAGCCGAGGCGGGAGCCGAATTCTTTATAGATCCACAGGGCGGATTTTCCTTCACCCTGGGCTTCAATGACCGGTTGGCGAATGTAAGCCTTGTTGCCGACGATATTCAAGGGGTCGTAACGCTCAAGGTATGATGCCTCCGGCAAAACTACATCTGAGAACCAGGAGGTATCGTTCATAATGATGTCGATGGTGGTGATGAAATCCATCTTTGCGAATGCCTGGAGGGTGCGGCCGCGATCCGGCAGGGACATGGCCGGGTTCTGGCGGGCGATGAACCATCCATGAGCCTGATACGGCTGACCGCTCAGGACAGCTTCACGCATTTCCTGGAAGACACCGATCTTGAGGGGTACGAATGGATATTTCCAGGGAACGCCGTCCAGGCGCTGGGCGGAAATACGCGGGTAGCCGGGTTGAGGCGGGGCACCCAGAACTCCGCTGCCTTCACCGGCGGCGGGAAACATGGCGACGCCCCAATTCCCCACCAACGCGTTCAAGATGGTAATGGCACGTTCAGTCTGAAAGGAATTTATAAAATTGGAGGTCCGCCAACCATTGTGGGCCAGAGCCGAGGAACCGGCGGCGGCGAATTCGTGGGCGATCCGGCGGATGGTCTCTGCCGGGATCTCCGTGATGGCGGAGGCCCATTCGGGCGTATAAGAAGTCACGGACGCAGACAGTTGATCAAAGCCGGAAGCATGATTTGTGACGAAGGAGCGGTTGTATAAGTTTTCGGTAATGATCACGTTCAAGAGGGCCAGATGGAAAGCCAGGTCCGTTCCAGGGCGGATAGGCAGCCATTCGGAGGCTTTGGCAGCGGTCTTGGTGAAGCGGGGATCGAGATAAACGACCTTGACGCCGCGATCGATAGCCTGGCTGAGCGCAGCAGTTTCGGAGGTTGAGATGGCCTCCATCAGATTGCGGCCGGTCAGGATAATGTATTTCAGATCGTCATATTTCCGAGCCGGCTCTTCCATCCCGTAGGTGGTCAGGTTAGCCACTATCATGGCATTGAAACACAGGCTGCGCTGGGTCCCGTAGTTAGGAGACCCAAAGGCAGTTAACAGGTTCTCAAACTGGACCTGGCTAAGGTTGTGGGTAGAGGAGAAGATCATCGCCTCAGGGCCATACTTGTCCTTGATCTTAAGCATATTCCCGGCTACGAGATCCAGGGCCTCTTCCCAGGAAGCCTTTCGGAATAATCCCTGGCCACGCTTACCCACCCGGATAAGCGGCGTCAGGACCCGATCGGGATCATACGTGTTCATCAGGCCGGATTGGCCGCGAGGGCACAGATTGCCATTGGAGTGAGGATGCTCAGGATTCCCTTCGAGCTTGACCACCTTCCCGGCTTCCACCTTAGCCAACACGCCGCAACGCCAGACGCACATCTCACACATGGTGGGAATGTAACCACTGTTGGCGGCATCCAGCAAACCATCTGCCTGAGCCGCTTTGGCGACAGCCGGTGGGATGAATTTACCGATAGCCAATACGCCAGCGGTGGCTCCTCCAATTTTCAGAAAGTCGCGGCGAGATATCCTAGACGCCATAACTGTATTCTCCAGAAGACAATTGAGTTGCTATGCGAAACAGATAATCTTTTACGATTTTATTTGCTTTTCTTTTCGCCACGGTGGAGACCCATCCGGTCGATTGCATAGAAAAGCGCCAGAGCCATGAGAGCGAAGACGAGGACGGTCAGGATGGGGTTGATGTGCCACAGGTCCGGGATAATCACGGGACCAAAATTAGCAATCTTTTTGATCTGAGGCATGATGGAAGAATAGGTCAAACCAAAGAGGACGGCTCCGGTAAGGAAACCGAGCATGCCAGGGATAATGTAATCCAGCTTGCCCTCCCCGGCCCCGGCAACAGCCGTACCCGGGCAGAACCCGGCCAGCGCCATACCTACTCCAAAGATCAAGCCGCCTACCAAATTGCCAACAATATATGTCTCAGGAACAGTAGGGAAGGTGATCAGGCCCAAGGCTCGCAAAGGATAGACGCCCAGCATGGTCACCACCAGGGCGGTCATCATGAACTTAAGCACGGCCATATCCTTGAAACGGAACTGGTTGACGATCTTGCTATAACGGGTGAGGCCGGCCTTATTGAGGGCAAAGCCGAAGAGTACACCCAGAACGAGAGCAATGATTATGGTCTTGAGATCCATGGCAGCTCCTAATATTTCTTTCCGTAAACGATTTTGGCAGTCACAATACCGGAGGCGAACATGCCGCCGATAAAGAGGAAGGCTGCCGGAGCAAGAAGCATTCCGCCCGAAATAGCCAGCCCACTGGTGCAACCACCGGCAATCCCGGCAGCATATTCAAGGACAATTCCACCGAGGAAGAGGAGCAACCAGCGTTTCCAGGTTTGCTTCCCATAGGCTTTTTTCCACTGCTCATCATCCATTTTGCGAAATTTGAAGGTGCCACTTGAAAGCGCACCAACATCCCGCCGAAGAAGATACCGACCAGGAGAACCACGGGGTAAGTGATGCCGGTGGGCATGATGAAATTGAAATACATATTCTTGGGATTGATGGCCTTGCCGATGTAACCGGCGAGATTCTCAAATCCACCGGAGGCTCCCAAAAGAGCATGCGCCAGGACAACCGTCAGGATGCCAACAATGACCCAAGAGAGCACCAGCCACATAGGGGGACCATAATTCCTTACTCAATTGCTTCTTCAACCAGATTCATATATATTCTCCTTTCCAAATCTAATCGAATGATAAATAATGAATCGTAATTATTCTTCCTGTTCGGAAGGGTCAGCCTCATTGGAATCGACATCCACCTCATCGGCAGACTCAGACACGCGATTCATCCTGGGATAACCGATCGATCGAGGTAAACAGGACTGCGGCAACTTTGGGTTTGGCAAGGATATTATGGAGAGCTTTACGGGAATCACCGTTCAATTTACTGATCTCGGGAAGCATCTCCACTACATCGGCGGGATATTTTTTGCCAACTGAGATCCGCTTGGGATCTTCAAAAGATACATTGATCATGCCTTCCCGTTGGAGGACAAAGAAACCGCCTCCAAGGACGAGGATACCCAACAATCACCATCAGGATGATATTGCCCATATTGAGGGGTTTCTTGCCGAGCGCAACCGTATCATAGCGTTGCGAGTAATCAACCAGATCGGCGGAAAGAACGACAGGCGCCTGGGTTGCGGCAGGAGCAACCTGGCCTGGAGGAGCAGCTGTAGACTGCAGGCTGATTTGCCGAAGGAGCTGCCACCGGTGCCAATGGTCTGCCCGAGAGTGGCAGCATAGGTTTGCGCAAAAGTCAAAGTATCATTTGGATGACAACTCTTGCAGCTGGCATCGATATCGGCCAGGGGCGACACCAATCCGGTATGGGCGGCAACCTTATCGGTGGCCTGGTTATTGCCGGCATGGCACAAATAACAGAAATCGCCGAAGGCGTGCTGGGTGTGCCAGGCAGTGCCATCGTTATTGACCGGGTCCTGCGCTTGGGTCTCATGGCAATTTTTACAAGAGGAAGCCTGGGATCCGCACTGGGCGCTGACCGATCGGGGCGGCAGAAAGAAAAGCATTCCAACTGTGACCAGCAGTAGAAAACCTGCCCCAAGGAATAAGAAAGCAGATCCTGTTGTGAGCGCATGCCTTCATCTCCTCGATTGAAATCTAGAAACCGGCCCATTAAGCCGGATAATTTTCCAGTAAATTGGCCCGTTTTTGGATGCTGTCACGCATGATGCTGCGGAGGATATCCAGAGCGTCGATGACCCGATGATCTGCCAGGGTATATTCCACCGTCATTCCCTGCCGGGTTGCCAGTACCAATGCCACGGTCACGCAAGATCTTCAGATGACGGGAAATGGTCGGCTGGGGCTGGTTGAGCTCCTGGGTCAATTCGGTAACATTGCGAGGGCCATCTGCCAGGGCGTACAGAAGGATCAGGCGGGTGGAATCAGCCAGGGCGGAACAGAAATCGGCATGAAGTTGGGTAATTTCTTGAACAAGAGTTGGATTGATCATGTTATATGACCTTATTCGGATAAGCGTATATATGCATTATAATACGCTTGTGAAAGATGTAACAAAAGTGACTTGTGTCATATCAGAATTAGTGCAATTAATCACATTAGATATAGAGAGGATTAAAAAAAAGTGAGCGAGGCATGAGACCTCGCTGACTCTCTTAGTAAATGCTGAAGGATAATCCGGATGCTTAGTTGTATCGTTCTTTCAAATCGGTCACCGGCAGAGCCATCTGCCCTTCCTGATTATCGCCGATCATCTTCATGTTTTGCGGATGGCAATAGGCGCAATAAGCCACATATGCAGCGACGAGGGTATCCAATTCTTCTGAAGCATAGATGAATTCCATCGGAAGGATGCCCCGCAACTAACTTGTGGCGAGTGATTTCTTCGAAAAATCCCATCGGATCTTTGATCCCCATACCCTGTTCGTACAGGACGATCTGGCGTTGCAGACGCCCTTCCAGGGTAGGTTTTGGCAGAGGCAGCTGGCCTAAAAGGGCACAGAAAGCCGCATGCGGATGAGTCTCGAGCCACACATGAGTAGTATCTTCAGATGGGATATTGTTTGAAACCGGCATTCTCAAGGCGGCGGTAGAAATCAAAACCCATTTGCATCCAGGCAGAACAAGTCTCCGAACGAGAAGGAGTGGGTGAAACGGAGATACCGCATTCCCGCAACTCAAATTCCGCCTGGCGCATATCTGACCCACGCAAATGGCCCAGGCTCAGACTCTGTTGTTCCATCCGGCTGCGAACGATGCCTTTATTGGGACGGGCAGGCGCATTTACAGCTACGACGACAGCCTGCTGCCCGGTCAGAAAGGCAAGGACGTCATCAATTTCACCCGAGGCCAGCGCAATCAGCTCACATTCCTGATCCACGGCGGCATAGGTGAAAGGGTGACGTCCGGCAGTCGGGTCAACGCCGACAAATGTAATGGGTGAAAATAGCATGTGGTAATCCCGGTTAAGCAACAACGGTTAGGCCTGATCAATATTAATAGTGTAGAACAGAAATCATTTCCGCGCAACCGACTTATGGGAATAATCTGAATGGTCTGAAAGTTACCAAGGTTTTCTGCGACAAGATAAGATTTGCCACAGAGCACACCGAGAAAAAAAGAAAATGCGAGCGGAAAGGTTACCGTTCGCATTCCTTTTTCGTTCGAACTATTCAATATAAAAGAATTTTAGATTTTCAGCGAGGTAGTACCCCGGGCAATATTTTCAAGAAATTCCTGGCGGGTCGCCAAGTTGGAACGAAAAGCGCCATGCATGGCCGAAGTGGTCATGCGAGCGTTGTGCTTTTGAACACCGCGCATCATCATGCAAAGGTGGAGACCTTCCACGACCACTGCCACTCCCAGAGGGTCGATCACTTCACGGATCAAGTCTGCGATCTGGCGGGTCATGCGCTCCTGGACCTGCAAACGCCTGGCAAATATATCGACGATCCGGGGGATCTTGGAGAGCCCAATCACTTTTCCTTTGGGAATATAGGCTACATGGACCCGGCCCATAAACGGCAACATGTGGTGCTCACAAAGGCTATAAAACTCGATATCCCGGACGACCACCATCTCGTCATATTTGACCTCGAAAAGGGCATCATTCACGACCTTTTTGGGATCGGTCCGATAACCGGCAAGCAGCTCCCTATACATTCGAGCCACTCTCTCGGGTGTACGCTTGAGCCCGTCACGGTCGGGGTTCTCGCCTACCGCACATAAAATTCGTGCAACAGCCTCTTTGACTGCCTCTGTATCCACCTTGCAATCAGAAAGCCGTTCGTCAAAAAGATTATCGTCAAAATCTATTTTTTCCATGGGTATCTCTCAAAAAACTGGCCCGGGCCTTCCCGGGCCAGTAATAATCTGCCAAGAGGTTTAACTGATCTTCGGTTCTATCAGACCATAAGTATTGTCCCTGCGACGATAGAGAACATTGATCGCCCGGGTCTCCAGATTATAAAAAATGAAGAAATTATCGTGGCCGAGCAACCTCATCTGCTCGAGGGCATCGGACTCGCTCATGGGAATCAAATCGAAAGCTTTCCGGCGCGAGATCACGCTGAGCGCTTCAGATCTCGGATTCTTCCAGTGGCGGGACTACATCGGCCACCGTCCGGCCATCTCCGCGTCCACGATGGTGTTTTCCTTTGTAGCGTTCCAATTGACGCTGCATTTTATCGATGGCCTTGTCGAATGCAGCCGTAATATCATCCGAACGCTCTTCCGTCCGCTGTAATGTCTTCCGACCTCTCACAGTGATCTGGGCGACGAAACGATCAGTGGCGTCGCGGGCTGCTTTTATATAATCCAAATCCACTTTCACCAAGTCCAGCTCATTAAAGTAGCGGTCCAATTTGGACGCCTTCTTGTCGACGTACGCTTTCAACCGGTCGCTCACCTCCAGATTGTGCCCGAATATCTCTACACCTACTGTCATCGGTACCTCCTTTTTGGATGTTAGATTCTATCAAACAATTTGTAATCCGTGGCGAGGTAAAGCCCTAGCCAATGTAAAGCCATAAACAGCTTTCGCTCCGGCTTTTACCAATGCATCTGCACAGGCAGTCAGGGTCGCTCCGGAGGTGGCCACATCATCCACCACCAGAATGGTTTTGCCGGATACCAAGGTTGGAGAAGCCTGAAATGCTCCAGCGACATTACTTTCGCGCTGCTCATGGGAAAGTCCCACCTGGGAGGGGGTTTCCCGAGCCCGCCTCAAAATAGTTGGAATATAGCGTATTTTCAATATGAATCCCATTGGCCTGGCAACAAGCGCAACCTGGTTGTAGCCTCGCTCGGCAAGGCGGTGTTTTCCCGACGGAACAGCCGCGATCATATCTACCGGCCAATCCAACCTGGATACATAACGGGCCAAATGGAAAGCCAAGGCATCCCCAAGAGCCATGTTTCGGCGATATTTCAATGAGTGAATTGCCTGACGGATAGGCCCTTCAAAAACGCTCCATGAGCGCAGGGCTTGATATGGAGGCCGAGAACGACTACACGAAAGGCATAGTCCAGCCTTTTGAATCGGTAAACCACAGATTTCACATATGGGTTCAGGAACGTAACGAATATCTTGCTGGCATGCCGGACACCACCGGTAACCCACCCGTTTACAGCCTGCACAGACGGGCGGGAAAAGCCAGTCGAGACTGCCCCACAGAAAGCGATTGACCTGGTAAATTCCAGTCACACCCTTCCAGAGGTCTTACTGAATATATTGGAGGACACCTGAAAGTTTCAATGCAGCCGGAGTTAGCAACACGATCATCAAGGAGGGAAAGATAAGTAAACCCATTGGGAAAATCATCTTGATAGGAGCTTTGTGGGCCTCTTCCTCCGCGTGCTGGCGGCGTTTCACACGCATTTGATCGGATTGGATCCGTAAAACTTTTGCCATACTGACGCCCAACATTTCGGACTGAATCACTGCGGCCACAAAACTGGTCATTTCCGCCAATCCAAGCCGGTCCGCCATGTCTCGCAGAGCTTCTCGACGCAGCTTTCCCAACTGGATCTCGCGAATCACCCTTCCGAATGCCACGGATAATTCGTTATCCCATTTCTCATTGACCTTGGACATGGCGGCATCGAAACCCAAGCCGGCTTCCACGCAGATAGTCAGCAGATCCAGGGCATCTGGCATGGCCTTGCGGACAGATTTCTGCCGCCCATTGATCTTGCTCCGGATCCATAGATCCGGAAAGAAATAGCCCAAAACGGCAAAGCCAAGGATCATCAATGCCTTGATGCCAATGGAGTATTGTTCGGCGAATAATGAAAATAAGAAAACCAACCCACCAAAAAGGCCGGCCACAACAAAATGCAGAACCATAAAAGTGGAGGCATCCACCTTCGCAGGATTACCGGCCAATTCCAACTGCTTGCGAGTTTGTTCCAAAACGTGTTGCGGCGTAAAACGGGAAGACAGGTCTCCGAGCCGGCGGACGATCGGCAAGATCACGCGATCCGTGAAAGGTTGGGAGAGTTCTATTTCTTCCAGAGATACTGCCTCTCCACGCTGGCTATATTCAGCCAGGCGGGAGGCCAGGGGATCTTCTCCCATGGTTTTTGACTTGCGGATACCAGTAACCACCAACAATACGGCGCCAACCAGGACAGCAACGACAATGATAATGATTATTACAGTAGTCATGTTATACCTCGACGTTAGCGATGCGGCTCATCACGAAATAACCAATGATGATCAATAATGCTGCCAGGCCCAAGGCTATACCGCCACACAATGCATTCCCTTTGGCAAAAAACGTCATCACATAGTCCCGGTTCAGGAACCAGAGTACACACAATAGACCAACCGGCAATAAAGCAAGAGCCCGGCCTGACATTGTCGCCTGGGCAGTCAGAGCCCGGATCTCGCCTTTGATCCGAACGCGTTCACGAATAGTGTAAGAGATCACGTCCATGATCTCGGCCAGGTTACCACCCACTTCCCGTTGGACATTAATGGCGGTAACCACAAAGTCAAGATCTTCGCTTGGAATACGCCGCAATAGGTTTTCGAGGGCTTTCTCCATGGGAATGCCCAGCTGCATTTCCTGCACCACCCGTCTGAATTCGTCGCATATCGGCGCAGGTAATTCCTTGCTTACCGCCTCCATGGCCTGTAAGGTTGAATAACCTGCCCGCAGCCCGTTGACAACCAAGTTAAGCATGTCGGGCAACTGATCATTGAATTTAACCAGACGTTTCGTTTTTTGGTTCCGCACATATAAACCCGGAATTAAGGCCCCTATCCCTGCGCCGATGAGGGCAGAAATGATGATCCTGCCTCCAATCAACCAAGCGATAAAACCAACCCCTATGATGGCGATCACATACAGAGCCAGATATTCGCTGGGCTTTAACTTGAGGTCGGCTCGGGCCAGGTCGCGTGCAATCTTATCCCCATAGGACGTCTTGACCACGCGCTTGTTCACCCAATCGGTCAGCGCAGTCTTCGATTCCTTGTCCCTATCACTCCTCTGGCTTTCATCCAGGTATTTATTGATCCGGTCGTCGACCATCGCCCTCTCGCCCGTAGCAGAAATAACAATGCCTACGATGAAGAAGACCAGGGCAAGACCACCTCCGATGTATAGCAAGAGATTCATTTATCACCTTTATCGAAAGACTGTCTTTTAATACCTTTGCCGGGCACCCACACCAAAGATGGTAGGAGGCAAATGAATTCCAGATGCCTCGATCTTATCCATGAACTTCGGGCGGAGGCCAGTGGCGCGCAGACGACCAAGTACCTTACCATTTTCGAAACCTGTCTGTTCGAACACAAAAATGTCCGTCGTCGTGATCACATCGCCTTCCATGCCGCTCACATCGGTGATATTTGTAACTTTGCGGGAACCATCCCGCATACGTTCCTGATGAATAATGAGATCGATAGCCGAACTGACCTGCTCCCGGATCGCCCGCACGGGTAATTCCATTCCTGCCATCATGGTCATTGTTTCGAGGCGGGACAACGTATCCCGGGGCGAGTTCGAGTGCAGGGTGGTCATGGAACCATCATGGCCCGTGTTCATGGCCTGCAACATATCCAAGGCGGCGTCATCACGAATTTCCCCCACGATGATCCGGTCTGGACGCATACGGAGGGCATTCACAACCAATTGGCGGATGGATATTTCGCCTCTACCTTCGATATTGGGGGGGCGGGATTCCAAGGTTACCACGTGTTCCTGGCGCAGCTGAAGTTCGGCCGCATTCTCGATAGTAAGAATCCGTTCATCACTTGGAATAAAACCGGAAAGAATGTTCAGTAGAGTGGTTTTGCCGGAACCGGTACCGCCGGAGATAACAATATTGATACGAGATTCCACCGCTGCTTTCAAGAATTGAAGGGATTCTGCCGTCAGGGTCCCATACTGGACCAGTTGGTCAAGCGTGATGGGTACTTTTGAGAATTTACGGATGGTCAGAGTGGGACCGACCAACGATATGGGAGGAATGACGGCATTCACACGGGAACCATCTGTCAAGCGGGCATCCACGTAAGGGCTGGATTCATCAATACGGCGGCCCAGAGGGGCGACAATACGATCGATGATGCGCATGACATGATCGTTGCTTTCAAATGTGACCGGGACCCGGTGGATCTTTCCTTTCCGTTCGATATAAATATTCTTTGCGCCGTTCACCATGATTTCGGTAACGGATTCATCTTCGAGGAGAGGCTGCAAAGGACCGAGACCAAGGATTTCCGCTGAGATTTGCTCAAACAGCCGGGCTCTCTCCGGCCGGGAAAGGACGATATTCTCTTCACTCAGGATTTGTTCGAATAGGGATTGAATTGTCTTACGGACATCATCGGTTTTGGTGATATCAATCGAAGGATCAAGCTCAGCTAACAACCGGTTCTGGACGCGGTCTTCAAGTCAAAATAAGACCCCGCCTGTGGACCTGCATTTGGAGCGTGACCCGCCTCGCCTGCAATGAGGATAAGCGGGAGACATCTCCTCCCCCATTTTGCGAGGGCCCATTCGATTGGTCGGAAGAATTTCCCTGGCCCTGTTCAATACGCTTCAATAAAGACATCTCAGCCTCCTGAACTGCGGTTTACCGTTTAATTAGTCTTTCCGGCTCTGTTTTTTCTTGCTTGAGCAGTCTTGCCCGTAACGCTTCGGCAAGAGAATAAATGCCTTTCGCTGCCGGTTGGGCTTTATTATCCACCATGAACGGAACGCCACGATTGACCGCCGGGATTACTGCCCGTTCATCCATAGGAATGACCGCCAACTACCTCCTGCCTGAGGTTTTCACCGATCTTTTCCGGCGTGATAGCGATCCTTTTATCGTACTTATTCATGACGAAAGCAATTTTTTCAACCGGAATATTCAGTGTCAACAACAGGTCCAGGAAGAGGCGATCATTCTTGATCGATGGGATATCCTGGGTAGTCACCAAAATAACCGAATCGGCAACATCCAAAATCGATAGCGTGACATCGTTCAAGTAGGAACTTGTATCCACCACGATGTAGGCATAGAGCTGGCGCAAGTAACGAAGTACTTTCGTAAACTGTTCTGCGTTCACCTTATCGCCATGCTCGGGTTTGGCCGGCGAAGCCAGGATCTGGATTCCCGAAAGGGCGTGTTTTATCACAATATTTTCAATAATCTCTGGATCCAGTTCATCTGCACGAGGAGCCAAGTCAAGGATCGTATTCTTACTTTGCTCATTAAGGAAGATGGCGACATCGCCAAATTGCAGGTTACCATCCACAATGATCACTTGTGTTTCATCATTCCTCAATGCCACAGCCAGATTTACGGCCAGTGTAGTGCAGCCTGTGCCACCTTTGGGACTATAGACCATGATGATCTTGCCCAACAATTCTGGTCTATCTATCACCGAAGATCCACCTCCGGTGGAGGCGGGCACATAACCCTGGTTGGATTTTGACCGCTCTTCGCGTGACATCTTACCTGACCGGCGGATAGCAGCCACCAATTCGTCGGGCATGGGAGGCTTGGTGAGGAAATCTCTAGCGCCGACCAACATGGCCCGGCGCATGTAATTCTGATCCCCCTGGACAGAAAGGATGACAACCTGAACGAACGGCATCTTTTGACGAATGATCTCTGTCGCAGCAATGCCGTCCATATCCGGCATATTGATGTCCATCAAAACCACATCAGGGTTGGATTCCTGAGTTAGCTGGATGGCCTCACGGCCGGTCCGAGCTGCCGCTACGACCTCAATATCCGCTTCAAATTGCAATAGTTTTCTGACATTATCGCGTGTTTCAGCTACGTCATCTACTATAAGGACGCGAATTTTATCGCCTTCTGCCATTCCGCTTCTCCCAACAAAATTCTCTGGAGTGTCTATGCACCAGTTTAAGGTTAAGGTACTATATCATTTGTAAGTGTAGGCTGTGAGAGACTATCCATGCGGGGAAACAGAGAATAAGGTATTTTGGCCGGCACAGGGATGTTGTATTGAGTTAATAAATATTCAAGCATGGCGGCATCCGGTTGAGCACCGGCTTCCAAATCGTTGGGGTTCCGTAAGGTCAGATTGATTTGAGAATTGGTGTAGATCAGATAGGTCAACGTCACAGCATCCTGTGGAGAGACCATCAAAGTGACTACGTCTGGCTTAACCACGGCGGGGCTAGCTGCCTGACCCGGCTGGGTGGTAGGTTGAGGAGTCGGCACTTCTGCAGCAGCCGCATCCCCTTGTGGGTTTAATTGATTGGAATTGGCTTGACCAGGCAACGGGAAAGTACCTACATGTAAAACCTGGACGTTCTGCATGATCATTTGCGTAACCATGCGAGGGCCCTGGGTTTCGGCCGGATATAAATAGGCCAATGTATTGGAGATTTCATCCTGCACGAAATGGCCGCTGAGGATATCCATTGGGGTGAGGATGAGAGAGCCATTTTCAATTTTTACCCCGGCAACCTTTTCAGGAAGAGGGCTTTGAGTGGCAGGATCGATATCCATGAGCATCATCGAAACAATAACGTTCACATAATCACCATCCCGGATCGAAAACGCGGCCGAAGAGAGACGTGTAACCGGGATCGAAATGGCGGTCAGGCCCTGGGGGATATAGGCGGCCCAAGTGGAACCGGGCAAGTTGATGTTGCCGGCCGTGGAGGTTATCTCCGAGGCCGTAATCGGTGTGCCCTGGGGAATAGAGACCTTGGCATACATATTCACGATGTCTCTTACATCTGTGAATAACCCATCGGCGAAATTTGCCTCAGGAATTTGGTAAGAAGCCAGCATGGCCTCTGTGATTTGTGTGCCAGGAGGAATAGGTTGTGATGCGGAGATCACCTGGACAAAGCGCTCGGCAGCGGCCGTCTGCGTGAGGGAGGCGGTTTGTTTCCCGGTGGCTCCTTTAGACTTAAAATAAAGAAAAGCTCCGACGCTGACCACGACGATAATCAGGGCCAGATAAAGAAAGATTCTCCCTCGTCTCATGGTATTCTCCTTATTACTGGAATTATGTTATTAATATTATACAGTATAAACAAATAATGCCTATGTGGCTAACCCCATACAAGATTGAAATGTGGAAAATATAAAAAAAATGTGGGACTCTATCAGGACAAAGTCCCACCTATTACTCCAGCAATTGATTGATTAGCTTGCGTTTCCAAGACCGGAGTTGATCTTGCTGAATACATTGCCAATGATCGGGCCGAGGATCAACAAAACAGCAATGACAACGACTGCAACCAAAACAAGGATTAACGCATACTCGACCAGGCCCTGACCCTTTTCCTTAGGGGCGAATAACATGTGATTTCACCTCCTTTCCATTTTGGATTTCTCTGTGGGTTACCAGAGATATGTTTATTATATATTGGATAATTTAATCGACCAATGAATTTTCATTGCAGAGTCTTAACAGTAATGTTAGCCCTGTATAGGAATCGATAAAGTAATTCTTGAACCCTTTCCAGGGACACTGTCAAGCTCGAATTTCCCACCCAACATTTCGGTTCTTTCTTTAATCAGTTTTAATCCAAGATTCGGTTCTTTGGCAAATTGATCTGTATCCATGCCCTTGCCATTATCCTCTACAGATAATTTGACCAATGCATCTGCCATGTCCATTTGGATCTTAACCACAGTCGCCTGGTTTTGGTGGACGGCGTTGCTTAGCAACTCTTGCATCGATCGGAATATCATAACTTCCAGATAAAATTCCAGCCGCCGTTCAGTCCCAGAGATCATCACACTGATCTCCACACCGGCCTGCTCTTTAAAAGTCTCGGCATACCGGCGGATGGTCGGGGCCACTCCCAAGTCATCGAGCATCATAGGGCGAAGCTCGAATATGAAATTCCGCACCTTCTGGAAGGTGCTCATCGCGGCTACCTTTAGATTGCCCAGTTCATTTTTAGCCTGTACCGGGTCCAAATCCAGCAAGCGCATGGCTATTTCGGTTTGGAGAATAAAATTGGAAAGAGCTTGCGCCGGACCATCGTGCATCTGCCGCGATAACCGCTGTCGCTCGGCTTCCTGGGCATTTACCAGCATTTCCACGCCACCCATATTGCCGCTTTCAGTCTTGGTCGAATTGCCCTTTCCGTCTGAATTAAAGGATCCCTTCAGCCGCTCCAGCAGTGTTCGATACCGGTCCAAATGGGTTTGGTCGCTTTGAAGTTTTTCCAATTGGCCCCGCATGACGAACAGGCGCTGCTGCGCATCCAAAGCTAAATCATAGACGGTCCGAACTTCTTCAGCGGGTATGCGCCCGATCTGGTCGTGGATTTGCTGGAGATGAGTGGTAACCGCGGCATTACGCTGGGTTAATTTGGTCAGTTCCACGCGGCTCTGTTCCAGCATCAAAGTGATTTCTTTTAACGCCCGGTTCGTTTCATCGAGATCAGACTGAATCAATTGTTTTGGGTCTTCCACAGCCGGGCTGGTTTTTTCTTCAACAGGTATCGCCATACATTACTCCTGATTACTGATCCGATCATTTATTTTGACCCACCCACGTTTAAGGGCATAGACAACCGCCTGTGTGCGGTCTTCCACTCCGAATTTGCGTAGAATGGAGGTGACATGGTTCTTAACGGTCTGATGGCTGATACCCAAAGAAGAGGCGATTTCCTTATTGCTCATCCCACCGACCACACAGGAAAGGACTTCCATTTCCCGGTCTGAAAGCGGGTGGAAAGGACTGCCCGGTTCGCTGTAAAGGTGATGGGCTTTTTCCATTTCCGTACTCAGCCAATATTCAAGGTCTTTCGGGCTGAACACACGATCTTCGATCACAAAATTTCCACCTGGCAACTTCTTTAATGGCCTGGATAAGCCATTGAGGATCCACGTCTTTTGCACAATATGCAGCCGCGCCAGCCCAAGCGGCATGGATAATTTGCTCATGATCGTTATAAGCGGTCAAGAGCATGATGCGGGTGCTAAGTTTTTCCTGGGCCACCCGGTGGGTAACCTGCTGCCCATTAATACCGGGCATATTGATATCGATGATAGCGATGCAGGGGTTCAGGGTCCGGATAAGCTTAAGGGCAGCCGTGCCATTTTCCGCCTGGCCAACCACCTTAAAAGAGGGTTCCAGCGAAAGTGTATTAATTACACCTTGCCGGAATAATGCGTGATCATCTACAACAATAATAGTGGTTTCTCTCATTTTCCAACCATCACCTATATTAATCAGAGTATAGCACAGGTCAACTCAGGCGACAATTAAACGGGTCATTTTCATATGGCCATCTCAAATCCAAAGGCCTTGCAACAGTAGTGCTTGACCCCCGCGCAAAGGCGGCAAATCCCGGCTTTAAGAAAGCTGGGGTTATGTTTATGGAGACGGCCAGCGATATACCTCCATATTCGTTCCGCCGATTGAAGGGGCGTAGATACCCCTGGTGGAGTAAACGCTGGTCAAGCCGGCGGTCAATTGCGGATACCAATCCGGAAAGGTGACCAAATAATCAACTTTCTGCGTGGAGAGATACGCTGCCATTCTGGCCTCGTTACGCAAGAAAGGAATCACATCCGGTGAAACCAATCCCGCCATATCCACCAGGTCATGTTTTCCGAAATAACCCAAAGCGCCAATATCATGGGCGGCCACAAGAGCATGCGGGGGTAAATTGACAGCCACCCATTTTGCAGTTGTCACCATTTCACTGTCGATGAAAGCTACATCCTGGGCATACGCCATGGCTCCCCTTACCCAAAAAATAAGCAGGATGAATCCGGCTGTAATTTTCCAAAAAGTCACAACAAGCTTGCGCCAAGTGAGACCCCTGTTTTATACCGAACTGGACCAAACCCACCAGACCCAGGAGGAAAAATATTGGCATGGCCGGGATCACATAGCGGCCGTGTTGGTAAGTTACCGGTAGTTTCCAGGCATATAAAGCCAGGAACCCTCCTAACCACAAAACGGCGGCCAGTACACCCCACTGCCTCTTTTGAACGGAAGTTACGACGGTCACGAGCAGGCCCGCGAGAAGAATGATCCCGACCCCTATCAAAGGTTGAAGGATCTCTCCACCCAATCTTTCCAGGAACGGTTCCCCAAGGATAACAGCATACTCGGCCTGTTTGGCATAGAAGGTATTTGGCCAGGGTGAACCGGTGATAATGAGATTGAAAAGGAGATAAAAGAAAAAAGGACAACCGAACCCAAGACCGAGGTCAAGCAATTTTCGCAGTTTTGGCCGCCATGGAACCTGACTGAACAAAGCGACAAAGATTGCCGGTCCCAATAAAGTTATGCCATCCGGCCGCACCCACACGGCAAGGCCAACCAACAAACCAATAATGAAATATCTTTTTGATCCAGAGATCAGAAGGCAAAGAATTAATGTAGCCAGGGATGCATAAAGAAGAGTTTCCATCCCGGAGGCGGCTGCCCAGACAAGATGCCATTCCAACGCAACGGCTGTCCCAACCCAGGGAAAACGGGGGCGATATGCCGGGATCAAGAAGCGAGCCGTCTTTTCTACAAGGAAGGAGAGGCCTACCAGAGCGACGGTGCCAAGCAGGTACGTCCAAACCTGAGGGCCCAGGTGAAGCCAGAAACCGATCGCCAGCAGCGCTGACCAGAGAGGGGATGTGGAGCCTCCGGAGGGTTTACCCGGAAGGAAGGACCACTCACCCCGGAGGGCCACGTTACGGGCATAGGTCTGGTGGATCCAGGCATCATCAAGGGGAAAGCCAGTGCGATAAGTGATTCCGCTGTAAAGCAAGTAAACCGTCACGCTGGCAATGCATACCAACGAAAGAACGAGCCAGGTCTTCCGACCCAAGCGTTGAATTGGCGAGAGTTCAGGATTTTTAGAAAGGGCCATGTGGATGATTTGTTTCTGTACTCAATTTAGGAGTGTCTTCCTTTATGCAGCAAATCTCAAGGGCGATTGAATATGTAAATACGAGCGCCAACGACCTCGCCTTTTAGCATTATTCCGGTCTGTTGTTCGAGGTGGTCAGAAAATCCTGCCAGATCCGCCGGGATACTGCCCTCTTCAAGGACAAGATACCTGGCGTTATAACGTTGAGCCACTTCCTTCAGGATGGATGGGTCTCCATCCGGAACTGCAATGGCCGGATGCCCCGAAGCCAGATAAAACCCGGGTGGGTTTGCTACCATTATGATATCGTCTGGGGTAATCCCCCAGGCGAGCAAGGATTGGTATATTTGGCCATAAGTGTAATTTTCCTGGCTCCATAGTTCCCCCTGCCTGGCATTCAAAAGCGCAGATAGCGGTTGGACCTGGTTTGCATGATCAGGAAAAGCGTTATTAACTCCAACCAACCGGAGCCAGATAACCCCAGCGCTCAATAACACCGCCAGCCCAACCAGAGCCGGGCGGAAAAGGCGACCGGCCCGAGCAGCATCCCAACCGCGCTTCCGACTGGCCCATTCGATGGTTCCATCAAAGCCGATCGGCGCGACGCTCCACCAGACAGGCTGCAAGGCCGCACCGGAATGAAAAAAACCACCTCGAGCGCCGGCAAATGGAAAGACGAAGGTCATGGCTGCAAAGGTCAGCAGCCAGGCCAGGCCTGCCAATTGGGTCCTCGCCTCCCGACGCATTTGCCAAAGACCAATGACGATGAAGGGCAGCAAGAAAATCTCCCCTTGTTCTGCAAGTGTCCTTTCCAGATTGACCCCCAAAGCCCACAAGCGAGCGTTTAGAATCGATGCTATACCCGATTGCCACCACGCAGCCGGGGTTAAGCGGCTGGCTGGAAAGATAAACAACTGGTCGTAATCGGTCATCCAAAGCATTTTTGTGCCGCCCGGACCCAAAGGAGATCCAAAAGCAAAATAGTTTCTCACGAACCACGGCGCCATGATAGCCAGATAACCGACCAAAACAGCGATGAAGGAAATAAGGCAAACCCGCCAGGGACGGCCTCCATTACGGAAAAAGATAATCCCCAGGAAGGCGATCAACAGCCAGAGCAAGCCGTCAGCCCGGGTCAGGTGCATCAGGCCAGCTATGACCCCTAATAAGAAAGGAATGATAAGGATGGACATCCTTTGAAGAGGTGAACGAAGACGGGAGATTAGCAGAAAGAATGTTCCTCCCAAGACCATATACAAGCCAAATGTATCCGTAATGGGAAGGAAAGGTAAATAAAAAGCGGAAAAGACTGCCAACAAACCCGATGCAATGGCCAGGTCACGCCGGGAGGTAAAAGACCAGGCCAAGGCTGCGGTGAGTGGAGGCACAGCCACGGCCACTAACAGAAATCCAGACCGACCTGCCGCCCAGGAACCGGGCCCGAAAAGGGAAGATCCGGCTGCGACCAGCAGCGAGGCCAATGGCATCCAATATGCATGAGAAGGATGAGGTAATCCAGCTGGATCATCCAGATAATTCCATAGATAGGGTTCTGTAAAACCCTGCCCCTTAGCCAGTTAAATCCCGCCCGCATAATAATAATCTGCGTCCATGTAGCCCGGCGTCGATTGAAAAGTGGTAACAAGCCCCAGGACGGCCAACGATAGTAGCGCCAGCAAAAGATATTGCCGCCAGGTCATTTTATAATTCCCAATTCCGATTCAGCGGAACGCGTAAACCGCCAACGGACCCAATATAGGCCCGGGAGGATCATGAGAGGCAAGAAGAGAAACAGCACCTGGGATAGCGCTGTTTGCGCGTGTGTGAGGGTCAGAATAGCCATAAGAGCCCATAAGCCGATGAAAAGGCCGAATAACAGAAAAACGGGCGATCCCCAATTCCTGCGGCCGGACTTACCCATTGCCAGGATCCCCATTAAAAGCATGAGAGGAATAAATAAAATGATGTAATTCGTGGTGGCGACCGGAATCCCCATCAATGGCATCACAACAACAGACAGGCAGATGGTCCAAAGGACATGCCTGGGCCTGTCCCGCATGGCAGCCCCCCACTCCACCGAAAGCAGCAGCAGAAAAAGGCCGGCCAATACCCATCCGAGACGAAAACCTACCACTGGTGACCAGGACGCAAAAATCCTTACCGAAGAAAGGGCTGTATCGTGGGTGATATGGGAAATCCATCCGCGCAAGAAAGGAATGAACCAATCGGGTATGAATAAGAAAGACAGCGCCAGGAAAAAAACGAGAGCCATGAGAGCCCCCCCGAGAATGCGCCAACGCCTCCGAAAAATGATCCACCAGAGAAAAAAGAAAACAACCATGCCTGTAAGACTCGGCACTGCTGCGATGAGGACGAACAGACCTCCAGCCAATTCATCATGACCGGCACGGAAAGCCAGGAGGAAACCCACCAGCGCCAGGGCTATGAAACCGGATGCGCTGCCCATAAATAAGGATATAGCTCCATAGACCCAGAAAAGACAAAAGAGGATGACCACCGGTATAAGCGCTCGAGGGGGTCTCCACTCAAAAAGGCGAAGAGATAATATGGCCAAAGCTACGAGGGCAATTTCAAGACAGGCCATCCAGATGGCCCGGGCAAAGGCATAATCCGTTATCAAAGCGAATGGAAAATAAAATAGCTCTGCCGGAAATGGCAGCCAGAGAATAAGAGGATCTTGTTCAGCGGTCGCCAAGTGACCATAGTAAACAATCTGAGCTCGTTGGGTGGCGGGTTTGTTATATGGGCTTTCCCCATATTGAAGGAATGTGCGGGCTCCCAGCCAGGGGACCAAGAATTCCTTTTCAACAGGTTGTGAACGGACATAAACCAAATTCGCCCAGACCAATCCACCCAGGATGGCGAGGGCAACTATGACCGAAAAGAAGATCAAAATGTCAGCAAATCGGCGGGACATGATTGGAGGATTCTACACCATATGGAATATAGTTGTCAGTTGTTAGTTGCCTGTTATCGGTTGCCAGCTATCGGTTATCAGTTTTCAGTGAATGATGCGGAGGAATAAAAGTCACTTATTTCATTTTTTCCGCGGAACGAATAAGAGGGACTAGCAATGGTCGAGCCCTCATGGGAAGGATTTAAAACCCGCTTAATTCACATCTTTTGAGGAACGAATGGGAAGGGCGCCGGTGGACACGGGGCAAACAGGTTTGACAAGTATGGACGAATAGGGCCTCATACATCTATAATAGATCGTATGTTTCATTTGTCAAGAGGCAGTTTTCTCGAGAAGTAATAACGCACAAACCAAAGGAGTTGACTTTGGGATAACCTTTGAACCATCTCCGTTATAATACATTTAAGCATGAGGAGTAACTGCTGATCCTTTCAGTTCTCTTCACAGCCTGTCTAGTAGAAATTTAAATTGAAGGGATATCTGGAGAAGCCGCTCTTGAAAGGGAAGAGTATGTTAGCCCGTCTTCGGAAATTTTTGGCACCGCCAATATTCACGGGGGATGAAGATAAAACGCGCCAGGCAAGTGTCCTGAATACTTTATTGGTTGCCTCGATGATCCTGCTGGTGTTTACGGCTCTCATCGCGGTTCCCTTTATCTTTGCCGAAAGAGTTTTTGATTCTCTGATGATCTTATCTTTGCTGATCATCACAGGGTTTGCCTACTGGTTAATGCGAGGTGGGAGAGTCCGTTTTGCCAGCGCTCTATATACTTTTGGGATTTGGTTCGTATTCACGCTTTTCCTCCCATTCGCCGGAGGAATACAGAGCGTTGTAATCATATTTTTTGTAGTGGGCACCGTGATTGCCGGCCTCCTCCTGGGCACCCGGGGAGCTTTAATTCAGGTGGTTGCCAGCACCATTTCTGGTTTAGGAATGGTGTTGCTGGAAAACAGAGGCTACACGTTCCCGCGTCTTTTCCCAGTCTCTCCTTTTGTGGCCTGGTTGGATGTAACCATGGCCCTGGTCCTCACCATGCTGGTTGTCCGGATCGTCATCCGCAGCCTCAGCGAGGCCCTGTATTTAACCCGCCAGCGGCTGGCTGAACAAAAACATGCAGAAATATCCCTCCGAGATAGTGAAGAGAAATTCCGAATTCTTTTCGAGACCTCCAGGGATTTCTTATATATCTCCACACTAGATGGCCGAATCGCTGATTTCAGTAAATCAGCCATCCCCATGTCGGGATATTCGGCGGAAGAATTACGAACGATCAAAATCCAGGATCTATATGCCGATCCAAAAGAATGGGAAACCATCCTCCAAAAGATCCAGGAAAATGGCTACGTTGAAAATATCGAACTCAAAGGAAAGAAAAAGGATGGAATCCTGATCGATGCCCTTGTCAATGCCATTGCCGTCAAAGACAAGACCGGCCGGCTGGTTGGCATGCAAGGGAGTATGAAAGATATCAGTGAGCGGAAACAGGCCGAAGAAGCCCTGCGTGCCAGCGAGGAAAAATTCCGCACGATGATCGAACAGGCTTCGGAGGGGTTCGCTTTGGTGGACGAGGAATGCCTTGTGATCGAATGGAACCAGGCAGAGGAAGAGATTTGGGGCCTAAAGAGGGAAGAGGTGCTTGGGCTTCCTTTTTATGAGGTCCAATTCAAAGTGGTCACCCCCGAGCACCATACACCGGAGCGATATGAGTTTCTGAAAAATACCATAACGGAAGCCATCCGTTCCGGGGAATCTCCCATCTTTCACCGACTAATAGAGGCGCAGATTTGCCAACCGGGAGGGAAGCGCATCTTTGTGCACCAGCGAGTATTTCCCATTAGAACCGAGCGAGGCTTCCGGATCGGCTCAATGACAAGCGACATCACGGATCGAAAACTGGCGGAAGAAAACGTTGCCCGGCAAATCGAGCGCTTGAGAGCATTGCATACCATCGAGCAGGCCATTCTGAGCAGTATGGATCTAAACATGATCCTGAAATTACTCGTCCGGGAAGTCGTCCAGCAACTCCATGTGGATGCGGTGGACTTTTTGCTATTCGACCCGCAGACACGTAAGCTTAATTTTGCATCCGGAGAAGGTTTCAACACGCAGGCTCTGAGATATACCCACCTGGAGATAGGGTCAGGATTAGCCGGGCAGGCAGCCCAGGAAAGGATCACCGTCCATATCCCAAACCTGGGCGAGGTGATGGATAATCCTACACTTTCCCAGGCTATTTCGGGGGAAGAATTCGTGGCTTATTATGCTGTCCCCCTCATTGCCAAAGACCAACTCCACGGGGTCCTGGAACTTTTTCACCGATCTCCGTTAGCCCCCGATCCTGAATGGCGCTCCTTCCTGGAAGCCCTGGCCGGGCAGGCTGCCATCTCCATCGATAATGCCCGCCTATTGGAAAAGACTTAGCAGAGTTTGAAAGAAACCAACGCTCTCTATCAGATAAATCAAGACCTGGCCGAATCCATCGAAGCAGACCGGCTGATGAGCAAAGTGGTCGACCTCCTGCAACAGAACTTTCAATACCATTATGTCCAGATCTTTACGGTAGGACCTACGGCAGGTGATTTTGTTATGCGAGCAGGCAGCGGAGATATCGGCAAGAAATTGAAAGAGAGAGGCCATCGCCTGGCTGCCGGAGATGGAATAGTCGGCTTTACAGCCGATACCGGTATGCCCTTCTTTTCCAATAATGTCGATGATGTGCTTTTTTATGTCAGGGATCCACTTCTGCCGGACGTTAAATCGGAGCTGGCTGTTCCCATCAAGATTGGGGATGAATTCCTGGGGTTATTGGATATTCACCAGGCTCCGCCGGCCTTCCTGACCGAAAGGGATGTCCACCTGGTCACCGCTGTGGCCGACCAGCTGGCAGTTTCCCTTCAAAAAGCACGGCTGTATGCCGATCTGCAAGAGGCTCTCCGGCAGGAACAAACAACACGCTCGCAATTGATCCATAGCGAACGGCTTGCCATTGCCGGACGTTTATTAGCATCTGTCTCCCATGAGCTAAATAATCCTCTCCAGGCCATCCAGAATGCATTATTTCTCCTGAAAGACGAAGTGGAAATTTCCATTCAAGGAAAGCAGGATTTGAATATCGTTCTGGCGGAAACTGAGAGGATGGCCACAATGCTCGAACGATTACGCTCTACCTACCGGCCCCTGCATGAAGAAGAATTCCGCCCGGTCCAGATCAACGATCTTATTGGAAATGTCCATGCGTTAATGGCTACTCACTTGAGACATCACCAAATAACTTATGAGTATCACTCAGAACCAGACTTGCCGCCCATCCCCGGCTTGCCGGACCAACTTCAACAGGTGATTTTGAACCTTTTCATGAATGCGGTGGAAGCCATGACAAGCGGAGGCTGTTTAAACGTTTCAGCGACCCGGTTGAAAAAAGAAAAGGAACTGCTCATCACCATAAAGGACAGCGGGCCAGGAATTGATCCGGATATTCTTCCCAATATATTCGAAGCTTTTGTGACCAATAAAGAAGGGGGAACGGGCCTGGGCCTTGCGATAGTATATGAGATTGTGACCAAACACGGGGGTCATATCGAGGCATCCAATGACCCAGGTGGCGGCGCCACCTTCAGGGTCAATCTACCGATTGAAGGCAGTGCACAGAAATGACGGAACCGGGAAAAATCCTCATCATGGACGATGAGCCAACTCTCCGGCAAACTCTGGCGCGCATTCTACAGAGGGCCGGGTATGAGGCCACCACGGCAGAAAATGGGCGGCAAGGGCTGGCCTTCCTGGAAACAACCATGTTCGACCTGGTGTACCTGGATATCCGCATGCCGGGTCTGAGCGGTTTGGAAGTCCTTGATTGGATCCACTCCACCTATCCGGATATCCCCGTAGTCCTTTTTACCGCCCAGCCGGATTTGAACTCGGCCGTGGAAGCCTTGCGGAGGGGAGCCCGGGATTACCTGCTGAAACCTTTGAAACCCCAAGCGATCCTGGAAAGGACCAGGACCATCCTGGAAGCCCAGCAAAGGGAACAACGAAAGAAAGCCATCGAAGTCCAGATCAAAAACCTCCAGAAAGAATTACAAGAATTGGAGGCTCAGACTTCGGAACAGCCTCTCCCACCTCTGCCTCTGATCCCAGACGAACGTTATTTCAAGCGAGGTCCTCTCGTCCTCGACCTCCATACCCACCGGTTATCCATCGGAGATCAAGTCATCAATTTTCCGCAAACATCCTTCAATTACCTGCTGGTTCTGGCCCGCCATTCTCCCGAGGTGGTGAGCTACCAAACCCTGGTTGCAGAGGCTCAAGGTTATCAAATGGAAGCGCGGGATGCCCAGGAACTGGTCAAGTGGCATATTCACCATATCCGCCGCGCCATCGAACCGGATCTACATAGTCCTACCTATCTTTTCAATGTTCGAGGAACAGGTTATCGACTCCTGGCAGATTGAGGGCGGGCCGTATTTGTAAGACTGCAGCCTGACATTGGATCCTGTTTTTGCAACTCGTTTGTTCGCGGGGATTGAAACTACCAACCCAAAACGAAAGTCCATTTATACGAGCTAGAGCTGTACGGCGCCACGGGATACCCAGATGAATTGTGCACGGGCGACCCGAACAGTTGCTTTCATGTACTGGCACCTGGCCGGGTCGCCCCGACGACGTGCGGCTTTGGGGATGGTGGAGGCGGGTTAGTTGTGCGGCAAAATGTTATTTTTCTTTGCAACAGAGCATCCGTCGATATTGTAGGTCGGAAGAGAAAAATTAAAATCTCAGGCAGATTGGGTTTCCACTTTCTTGCCAACTTTCCCCAACTATTTCTATAATAAGCCATTCCATCACCTTCAGTGAAATGGTTCACAATAATGGGGATGGAAAAGTCGACTTCTCCCAACACGTCTCCGGTCCGGGTACTGGTGGTGGACGATCATCCCAGCACAGCGACCACCCTCGCCCGCGCCATTTCCCAACTTGGCCCTGGCGTGGACGTCCTTTCTGCCGAAAGCGGCGAAAAAGCCCTGGAACTGGTAAAGAATAAAACCGTGGATCTGCTCATCACCGATATGGTCATGCCCGGGATGAATGGTCTTGAGCTGATCGAGGTGATGCAATCCCACCCAGGAGGCCGGCCGGCCTACGCGGCCCTCATCACTGCTTACGATGTTCCCGGATTGAAGGAGACCGCCCGCAGGCTGAAGGTCAATGATGTGATCATGAAGCCGGTGCGGCCCGAACGCATCTGCCAGATCGTCAGCAAGACGATCGAAAACCTGGGGCATGCCCCGCTGGTTGCGGCACCAGAAACCAAGTCACTTCTGAAGATCCTCATCGCGGATGATCAATCCGACAATATTGCCCTGCTCTCACGCTATCTCGAAAATGAGGGCTATTCCTGCATCACTGCTAATAATGGAATAGTAACCCTTCAAAAAATGCGGACCGAATTACCAGACCTGGTTCTCCTGGATGTGAATATGCCGGGAAAGGATGGGTTTGAGGCGCTGCAAGAGATCCGCACCGACCCCACCATCGGCCATATTCCGGTCATCATCCTGACGGCCGCCCGACTGGAGTTGGCCGACATGCAGTATGCGCTGAACATGGGGGCGGATGATTACATCACCAAGCCATTCGACCGGCGGGAACTGCTGGCGCGCATCCGCACCCGTTTACGGGTCAAGGAAGCAGAAGATACCATCCGGCGCCAGAACAAGGAACTCAATCTACTGCCTGAAATCGGACGGGAATTGAGCGCCAGGAAAGATGTGAATGAGCTGATGGAGGTGGTGATACGCCGTACGGTCGAGACACTCGGCGCGCTGATGGGACAAATCATTGTCTTGACTCCAAAAGGCAGGCTAACCAAAACTTATCGTTTTTCAGCCTCTCAAGCGCCAGGGCCGGAACCGCAGCTACCTCCAATTGCAGTCTTATTGGAGCAAGCCCGGGAGACGCGACAAGGATTCATTATTAAGAATATCCACGGGGATCCACGCTGGAAAATTGCAGAGGAAGAACCAGTCCGGTCAATCATGGTTGTCCCGATGCTCGGGCGATATGAACTCCTGGGCACTCCTGGTTTTAGCCCACGAACAAACCGATTACTTCAATATGGAACATAAACTCTTGCTGCAGGCAATTGCCAGCCAGGCAGCAATTGCGGTGGAAAATGTCCAACTCCAAGAAGGCGGTTCGTTGGAACAACGAAGGATGCTTGCCATCCTGGAAAATGCGGCTGGGCCGATCCTCTTACTTGATAATGAATTCCGCCTGCTGGAATTGAGCCCAATGGCCCGAACGCTATTTCTACAAGAGGATATTCAACGCGGCAAGCCACTCGAGCGCGGGCATGGATATGACCCCTTGATCGATTTGTTTGACGAAAGCAAGACGACTCAAAAAACGACTTCCGGCCTCATCACCTGGTCGGACAAGGTTGAATTCAAGGCTTTTATTTCACCCATCGAAGATGGAGGTTACGTGGTTCACCTCCATGACAATTCCCATGGCAAGTTCATGGATAAGTCCAAGAATGATCTCATTACCACCACAACCCATGATCTTAAGAATCCACTAACCCTTATTTCGTTAACCAGTGAGCTTATCCAAAAAGCTGGTCCACTTAACGAAAAACAAGTCGAACTTATTAATCGGATCTGCACGACTGTAAAGAATATGGATGGACTACTGCAGAGCCTGCTTGAACTAGCCATATTGGATGAGGTGAATTCATTACCAGGGCAAAAAGAGGTGGATCTGAACGCGCTGGTTTCAGACATCACTGATGACTATCAATTATTCGCCCAGACAAGGCAACAGACTTTACAGCTTGAGGAAGCAAATATTCCCCCAATGGTCCAGGGAAACCCGTTCCAATTGCGACATGCAATCAGTAACCTGGTGGACAATGCCATTAAATATACTCCGGCGGGCGGAGCTATTTTTGTTTTTATTGAAACTAGCCAAAAGGATGTGCTTATCCGGGTCAAAGATAACGGCTATGGCATCTCTGCTGAGGATCTGCCATTTATATTTGACAGATTTTTCCGCGTTCGATAACGAAGAGAACGAAAAGATTGATGGAAATGGGCTCGGTTTGGCCATTGTCAAACCGATCATTGAACAACATGGCGGCGAGGTAAGCGTGGAAAGTGAACTCCAAAAAGGAAGCTGTTTCAGCATTTCACTTCCTTTGCTAACTTCATCCACAAAGGAATCTACAAAAGTAGAGGCGCCATCCCAAGAATATGCCAATGAGAGCCTATCTCCAGAGGGTCAAGCCGCATCATAGAAGATTTTTTTATAGGAGTAACCAGATGGTTCATAAAATCCTGAATAGAATATTGATCGTGAGTGCCCTTCTTTCTGTTATAGCCATTAGTGCATGCCAGCCAAAAGCTACACCCGCCATTGAGGTACTTCCACCTCTTCCCGACAACAATTTGACCCAGGACCAAATCCTTTCCATAGGAGTGGTATCTACTGATCCAGCCAGCACGATCGAGGGCTACCAGCCACTGGCTGATTTTTTGGCAAGGCAAATGAGTAGTTTTGGGATCAAGCAGGGTACCGTTATCAATGCACCTGACCTGGATACGATGGTCGAGAAATTGAAAAGCGGCGAGGTGGATATTTACTATGAAAGCCCTTACGGAGCCATGTATGCTTATGAAAAGGCAAGCGCCATTCCTTTGGCGAGAGGCTGGAGAAATGGCGTCGGTGAATACCACAGCTTAATCATGGTGAGAAAAGACAGCGCAGTCACATCCATCGGCGGCCTAAAGGGAAAATTGATCGCCTTTTCGGAAGACAAATCCACAACCGGTTATCTTCTGCCAAAATCCTACTTGATTTCCGCAGGTTTCACGCTTTCAGAGCAATCCACCAACGGATCAATTCCCAGCGGCGAGATTGGCTACACCATCACAGGGTCCGCTGAAAATATGATCAATGCAATATTACTGGGTAAGGTTGTTGGCGGCGCCGAGGAAAGCAAAACATACGATGATCTCACCCAGGAACAAAAGGATCAAATTGCCATCCTGGCTCAGACTCAGGACATTCCTCGTAGTTTCATGATGGCGTCTTCAAAGACCACCAGCGCATTCCGGGACCTGCTCATAACCGTCTTAAAACAAGCCGGCGATACCGATGAAGGAAAAGCAGCCATGAAGGGCGCCAAGAAAACCACGAAATTCGATGATTTCCCTCTTGGGCCACAAGGAACCATGGATTTTCTTGAGAATTTATTTGCACCGGTCAAATGAAATTTCATCCATCTCAGGATATGCACGTGTCCAGCGTAGATAGCTATTAAAAAACCTTTGTGGAAATTCCAGAAATGATTTTCCCCCAAAGAAGAACGCTCATAAAGTCCGAATCTGTAGTGCAAGTAGATCATCCAAGGAGCCGGTATGGAACAAAGAAGGCTTAGATTAACCACCATAGGACCTGTAACTATTTCCGTGATCCTGATCATGGTGTTCGTCATTATTTATTTGGTAAGCGCTCGAGCCGGTTCCACCAATATTCAGGAAGGGTTGAATGATGTCACTGTCCCCATCCTTACAACCACATCAAAATTAATGTTTAACCCATTATATGATCTCGATATTACATCGATGACAGGCGTTCTCGATCCCTATGTCGACGGAACCACGGTGGTATATGGGGCTGTGTATGATCTAAAAGGCACCCAAATCATGGAAATCAATAAAAAATGGGCGCCAGATAAAACAGTCGGCCAGGAATTATCGAAGCAAGCCCTTAACCAAACCGGAATCGCAAGCAAGACCGTGGGCAACCATCTGATCCTGGCAAAATCCATTGCGGCAGGTACAACCCGCATCGGTGCCATTGAAATCGTTTTCGATAAAGCGCCTTTACAAGCTTCATTCGGCAGGGCTCAAACAACCATATCGATCACCCTGATTCTTTCCCTTATCGTCATTGCAGGATTATTTATTTTCGGCTTTCAATTTGCATTACGACCTCTCAACCGCCTGGCTGAGGCCGCACAAAAAATCAGTAATGGGCATCTTGATTCACCCATCCCCCTGGAAGGGTCAACCGAGGTCCATAATCTGGCAGTCACGCTGGCAGATCTCGTCGCGACCGTGCGCAGCACGATCATTACCCTTGAGGAACGGGTCACAGAGCGAACGAAAGCCCTGGCAACGTCCACTGAAGTAAGCCGCCGACTTTCCGTCATTCTTGATCGGAAGATATTGGTCAAGGAAGTGGTGGAACAGCTGCAACTGGCATTTCACTATTATCATGCCCATATCTATTTGATCGATCCGGACAACGGCGACCTGATCCTGGCAGGCGGAACAGGAGAGGCCGGCCAGACTCTTCTAGCCAGGGGACATCGGGTCCAAAAAGGGAGAGGCCTGGTAGGGCGGGCAGCAGAGACAAGGGGAACCGTTCTCGTTCCGGATACAAGTATCGATCCGGAATGGCTTCCAAATCCGCTTCTCCCCGAAACCAAATCGGAAATAGCCGTGCCGATAATGGCGGGTGAGGAAGTCCTGGGCGTGTTGGATATTCAAAATAATGGGATCAACAGCCTCGGAGAGCACGATGAAGATGTGATTGGGGCCATTGCGAGCCAGGTGGCCGTTGCTTTACAGAACTCCACCCTTTATGCCAAGGCCGAAGCCAACGCCCAGCAAGCCCAATCGCTGCTGGAATACGCTCCGGATGCCATCGTCATCGTTGATCTCGCCAGCGGCTGTTTCACCGAACCGAATGAAAATGCAGTAAGGCTTTATGGTTTGACCCGTGAAGAACTGACAAAGGTGGGTCCGGCCCAGATGAGTCCGCCCACCCAACCGGATGGCCGGGATTCAACAGAAAAAGCTCTTGAGAAAATCGGCGAGGCTATGAAAGGAAATTTCCCCATTTTCGAATGGATGCACAGGAACGCTCAAGGCAAGGACATCCCCTGTGAAGTGAGGTTGGTGCGCCTGCCAGGAGACCGTCCGCGAGTGCGAGCCTCCGTAACCGATATCACCGAACGTAAACGGATCGAGGATATTAACCAGAGGCGTGAACTGCAACAGGAAGCCTTGAACCTTATTTCCCAAAAAATACAACAGGCCACTACGGTTGAGGCCGCGCTGCAAATTACAGTGCGGGAATTAGGACGGGCGCTGGGTACCCAGACAAGTGTGCGGTTAAAACCAGCCACTCAAAACGAAGCGCAAACACAAGCCATGAAAGAAAACGCCTCCTGAAAAAGATTCGAAGTCGATTCGTGGAATATTAAGGTTAATAACACCAGGAAATTGAAGGATCTTAGCAGAAGAAATGAAAGGGACAAAAAATGCTCCAAAACCAATCCTCCAGCCCTGAAGAAGGGAGCAAAATCAACCCCTCCATCCGGGAAATAAATACCACCAATACTCAACGAGCGTTTTGGGTGGCGGTTATTTTTACCACGGTTGCATTCTCTTCCTTTTTACTTTCCATCTTATTTGAATTTCCAATTTCCAGCCTGGCAAGTATTTCTCATGGCGGTCATTGCCGGGTTATCACTCGGATTTGACGCTTTAAGCATTGTATTGATCAGGCGCGGGCAGGTTGGATTAGCCTTACGGATCCTGTATTGGTCCATTCTTATTGTCTTGCCTCTCTAATGTTGTTTTCTTCGTCGGTGTCACGCCGATCTTAATCGGTATTGTCCTGACGATGGGTTTTGTGGAAGTTTTCCTGTTGTTTCCGCCGGGAACAAAGAAAATATTATCCAATATGGTCCGCTCGTTTCTGCGATCATAATGGGGCTAGTCGAATTGGTTCATCCATCCTTCCGGTATGAACTGGCGAATTTCCCCACGACAGGGTATTGGGGTCAAATAATCCTGGCATTCCTTATGGTCGGCGTAGTAGTTCTGGTCATTCGTCAGGCCATCATTGGGAATATCCTCACCAAATTGGTGGTTGGCTTTGTGATCATTGCCATTATTTTCAGTGGCGGCAGTTGCGTTCCTGGCCTTGCGATCATTGAGTACCAGCCTTACAACGAATATCGGCGACCACCTGGCCAACCTGGCGACGGCTCGTTCGGCGGAAATAGGCTTATCAGTGGAACGCGAGTACCGGGCTCTGAAAGTATTGGGAGTTGACCAGATCATTCAGGATGCAGGCCATAGCGGCCGATAGCGCTTCGAAACTTAGCCAGGCTGAAATCACCAGCCTGGATCAGCAATGGAAAGAAGCCGATGCTGCCAACAACAATGCAGATCCCTTGGTTGACAAAGTTCTGAATAATGCCACTTCCGACGAGCTACTAAAATTCCAGGAGCAGTTCCCTCAACAGGTGGAGATCTTCCTCACTGGAAACCAGGGGGTCAGCATTGCCTCCACCAACCGTACATCAGACTACTTGCAGGCTGATGAAGAATGGTGGCAATTGCTTATCAAAATGGCGGCTACATCGGTTTGCCTGAATATGATCCCAGTTCCAAAACCATTGCCATTAACATGGCGATCGCTGTACAGGAGAACGGCACCGGACAGATCATCGGAGTTTTACGCACCACCATTAATTTTAATATTCTTGTCAGGTCGCTCATCTCCGGCCTTTTTGGGAAAACAGGCAGCACCAATATCTACCTGCCGGATGGGAATATGCTGAGGTTGGCACCTTCAACCGGCGGTTCTTATGAACTGGTTCAGCAGGAGGCTCCAGCTTCATTCAATGCCTTGTTCCAGTCGACCCAGAAATATCAAACCATCCTCGTTAATGGGGTTCCCACCATGGCCAGTAATGCCAGCATAATGATGCCAGGTAATGCCGGAGAAGATGCAGAGATCATTTACTTCCTCAAATGGCGAGTAGTAACCCTACAGGATCAATCCGAGGCATTGCAGCCGGTGACCGTCCAAACCCGGAATATTATATTTCTGGCGATCGCAATCATCCTGGGTGTAATCCTGGCCGCATTTTTTATGGCTCGGGTGATCACGGGCCCTATTATTCGTCTCAATGAGGTGGCCGGAAAATTGGCTGCAGGAGACCTGACCGCAGAAGCAAAAGTCGAAACCCGGGATGAGATCGGTACCCTGGCCGGTACATTCAATACCATGACCGCGGCAGTTGCGCGACTTGATCGGTTCTCTGGAAAAGCGGGTGGCTGAACGCACCAAAGCGCTAACCACCTCTACAGAAATCAGCCGCAGACTCTCTTCCATCCTCGACCGGGATAAATTGGTCAAAGAAGTGGTTGAAGAGTTGGTCACCTCTTTTGGCTATTATTACGCTCATATTTATTTGTTTGGTGAGGATAAGGAAACATTGGTCATGGTGGGTGGTACCGGGGAAGCGGGCCGGGTGATGCTTTCACAAAACCATACGATCACGAAAGGCCGTGGTCTCGTCGGTCGTGCAGCCGAAACCAATTCTGTTGTGGTGGCTCCGGATACTACCAAGGAGCCAGGCTGGCTACCAAATGAACTACTGCCTGAAACAAGGTCTGAAATTGCAATACCCATTTCCATCGGTAGCGAAGTATTAGGTGTGTTCGATGTTCAGCATAATGTAGTTAATGGCTTAACGGAACAAGATGCAGACTTGATGCAATCCATCGCCAACCAGGTTGCCATTGCCCTTCAGAACGCGAATATTTATATCGAAGCACAACGGCGGGCTGAAAGCGAGACACTCATCGGCCGCATCGGCCGTCAAATCCAGAGTACAACTACGGTGGAAAATGCGCTGCAGGTGGCCGTACGCGAATTAGGCCGGGCGCTAAAGGCAGACCGTTCCATCGTTCAGCTAGGTGTGCAGGCCAAGATAGATGGCCAGCAACAACAATAGTATGAATAACCATCCTATACCAATGGGTATCATGAGGTAATTATGGATAATGAAAATTCGAGTCAAACCGGTTTTGTGGAATTCTCGCTGGAACTTTGGCGGCAAGGATTCTTGAACGCGGTTCTTTATATTACTTCAGCCATCGGCCTGGTTGGAATCCTGGTGTATGTCTTCACATCTCGTACGCCAGTATTTACTTTTATCGCCGTAGGATGCTACCTGGTGCTGCTGGCTTTCACTTTCTTAAAGATTAGGGTACTTTCCCAGAGCTGGTTTCTTTCTCCTTCTATTGAACCTCATTGGCCTGCTCACCATGCTGGATACCGGGATACAAGGAAACGCAATCCTTTTTTACCTGGGTATATCGATCGTATCCACATTGATCTACGAAAATAAAACGGCATTAATCAATACTGCCGTAAATGTTTTGATCATCTTCGTGGTCGGATGGCTTACCCTCTCGGGTAGATTTATGCTATTCTCCGGAGCTTCTTACAACGGAACAGTTTCAACCTGGATCCAAAGCGTTGCCTATTATTGCCTGGTCGCGGCCCTTATCCTGAGTGGTATTCGATTTTTGAAACGGGATTTCTTGAGAACACAGTCACAGGCAAATAGCATGCTGAAATCCTTAAAGGATCAGCAAGCCCACCTGGAAGAGCGCGTGAGCGACGCCACCCGGAATTTGACTCTAGCTGCAGAAGTAGGCCGTAGTATTTCACAACTTCATGATCTTAAAACCCTCCTAATGAGTTCCGTGGATCTCATTCGAGATCGTTTCGAACTCTATTACGCACAGGTCTATCTGCTGGATGCAACCGGCCGCCAATTGATCCTTCAGGCTGGAACAGGAGAGGTTGGGAAACAATTGGTCGGGCAACGATACAGCCTTCCGGTAGACCTGGCCTCCTTGAACGGAACCGCGGCCGTAGAAAAGAACCCCGTAATCGTGGAAAATACCGAAACAAGCACCATACACCGGCGCAATCCACTCCTTCCGGATACCCGCTCGGAAATGGTGGTTCCATTGTTGGTGCGGGAACGCGTCGTGGGAACTCTGGATATCCAAAGCAGCCAAGCAGGAGCTCTAAGCAGTGAAAGTCTGGCTGCCTTCGAAACCCTGGCCGGACAACTGGCAGTGGCTGTCGAGAATGCGAACCTGTTGGCTGAAACAGAAGCCGCCCGGGCAGCCGTGGAAATGCAATCCCGACGACTGGTTCAATCCGGCTGGGTCGAATTCCTGGACGCCATCGAGCGAGGCGAACGGCTCGGGTATTCCTACGACCAGGAGAATTTAGCTCCTTACACCGCCATAGTCACGGCGGAAGCGGATGAACATACCCTGGTGACCCCCATTCAGATCTCAGGTGAGCCGGTAGGGGTAATCAGCTTCGAAAATGAAAAGGGCTGGAGTAAGGAAGATGCCGAATTGGCGGCTACCGTGGCCCGTCAATTAGGACAGCAAGTGGAAAACCTGCGCTTGCTTGCCCAAACGGAACAATACCGTGCAGAAGCCGAACAAGCTCTTCGCCGCCAGACCCGCCAGGGCTGGGAGGCGGTCCGCGCAGCTCACCCACAGGTTGAGACGGGTTTCTCATACGATCTCAATATCGTTTCGCCTCTTTCGCCGGAGGGAATCAGCACTATCGACCCTGTGGCCACTCATCCGCTGGAGGTGTTCGGTGAAAATATTGGCGAGCTTTCGGCGGTGGAGGCAAACAGGACACCCGAGGAAATGGCCGAATGGTTATCCCTGGTGGCTGAACAATTAAGCAACCGCGTGGAAAACATTCGCCTCTTCGAAGAGACCCAAAGAAGCCAGATGGAAGTGGAAAAACGCGCCCGCCAATTGGCTGCAGTGGCAGAAGTAAGCACGGTTTCTTCGAAGGAATTGGAAATAAATAGAATGCTGCAATCTGTGGTGCAGATGACCCAGCGAGAATTTAGCCTGTACCATGTACACATCTTTCTTTATGACGAAAAAACCGAGGCTCTTAAAATCGCCGCCTGTGGTTGGAAAGAAGGCGACGAACACCAGGGGACTCAGGAGAGTATCTTTATCCCTGTTACCCAGGAAAAATCGCTGGTAGCCCGGGCTGCCCGGTCGCGAAAGGCCGTCATTGTTAATAATGTACACAATGACCCCGACTGGCTACCCAACTCGTTCCTCCCCGCGACGGCCTCAGAAATGGCGGTGCCATTGATCATTGGCGAACAGGTTCAAGGTGTGCTTGATGTACAGTCAGATCAGTTGAACGCCTTCACTCAGGAGGATGCCAACATCCAGACCACTTTGGCGTCCCAGGTGGCTATTGCCCTGCAAAATGCCCGTTCCTTTGCCCAGGCTCAGAAACAAGCTGAGCGTGAAACTATGCTGAACGTCATCGGTCAAAAAATCCGGGGTGCGACCACCGTGGAAGCGGTCCTGCAAATTGCCGCCCGCGAATTGGGGCATGCATTAGGCGCACCTTTGACCATTGCCCAATTGGGAATGAAAGACAACCAATAACCTCCACGGAGCGCAGGAGACCTGGTCATATGCCCAATCGTAAAAAAGTCACTGAACTGATCAATCACTATTCATTGGACCGGCAAAATTCCCTGGACCGGCCCAATGGAAGCTATTCGGAAAAATATCGTGGCAGGCTGGGAGATTTGTTCGTTGAACTTGAACATATGTCTTGTGATACGGACAAAATCACTCCTGAGATGCAATCAGAGTTGGAGACACTACGGAGCCGCTTGCTTCAAATAAAAAGAGAGATCCTCAAAGGTGATGAGCCAGTTCCGCAACCTGCTGGGGAAAAAGAGTCCGCTAATGATACAGGGGTAAAAAAATCGTCCAACCTTCGGGTCGGCTCAGATCCTTCGGCTCGAAGTCTCTACGAGCCCGAACAGATAGGCTTTGTTTACTCGGAAGATAAGCTACAGGAGCTTCACCAGGCTGGCAAATCCCCCATCATCCCTTCTGCCATCAGCGTACCATTGACCGCCGATGGAGCACCCATCGGAAAAGTTCAGATTACTGCCCCAGTCGACCATGAATGGACACCGGCAGACACCGATATTATCAGCTCAGTGGCGCAGCAGGCCTCGCTCCAAATTCAGAGCCTGCACCTCCTCTCAGAGACAGAGCGAGCCCGAGCCGAAGCGGAGACAGCCAGCCGGCAATTCATGCATGAAGGCTGGGCTTCTTACCTGGATGCCATACACAAGAATGAACGGATCGGATATTCCTTTGACCAGGATTCGGTCAAACCGTTTTCCGAAAAAATCTCATCCGATGCGGGAGTCCAGGAAAAAGTGAGTGTGATGGGCGAGCAGGTGGGAGAGATTTACCTGGCTACAGATCCGGAGCATCCATTTACGGAACCTGACCGTCAAATAGTTTCAGCGATTGCCGACCAAATCGCTCAGCAAGTGGAAAATATTCGCCTGCTGGCAGACGCGTCACGAGCCCGCGCTGAAGCCGATGCTGTTATCCGGCGGATCACCCGGGAGAGTTGGCAATCCTACACTGAGGACAATAAAGCTGAATTATTCAGCTACGCATATGACACCAACCAGGTGATCCCGTTTACAGACAGGCTGCCAGAGGATGCAACCCTGGTGTTGCCCTTGCAAGTGCGGGGGGAAACGATTGGTCAACTGGCCGTTACCGGAAATGGTCAAATGACCGAGGAAGCCTCAGATTTGGCCAGCGCCATCGCCGACCAGGCCAGTATGCATCTCGAAACCTTGCGCCTGAATGAAGAACTCCAAAAGCGGGCGGCGGAACTATTGGAATTGGATCGGCTCAAATCAGGTTTCCTGGCCAATATGAGCCATGAATTGCGCACCCCTTTGAATTCCATCCTTGGATTCGCGGATGTCGTCCTGGAGGGGTTGGATGGTCCGTTAACCCCCAACATGGGAACGGATATCCGCTTGATCCAAAAAAATGGACAACATCTGCTCCATCTCATCAACGATGTACTGGATATGGCAAAGATCTCTGCCGGGCGGATGAACCTGAACCCCGAGAAAGTCAGGGTATGCGATATAGTGGAGGAAGTTACCAGCATTACTTCCACCCTGGCGAGTGAAAAGGGCCTTTCCCTCTTCATCGAACCCGATGCCGACATGGAAGTGGAAATTGTGGCTGATCGCACCCGCCTCCGCCAGGTGATGATCAACCTGATCAATAATGCCATAAAGTTTACAGAAAAAGGGCGGATCGCAATCCGGTTCGACAGGAAAGAGAACGATAAAGTTATTATCCGGGTAAAGGATAGCGGCATTGGCATTCCTCCTGAAAAATTGGAAGTAATCTTCCAGGAATTCACCCAGGTGGATACATCCTCCACTCGAAAAGCCGGCGGCACCGGCCTGGGCCTGCCTATCAGCCGCCATCTGGTGACCATGCACGGCGGTTCACTGTGGGCAGAGAGTAGCGGAGTTCCAGGCGAAGGCTCAACATTTTACGTGGAACTACCTCTGGTGGCGCGCATTGCCGATGTTGTTGAAAAAATGGAAAAATAAGAATGCCAACTCCCCTCTTTCTCGAATGTGTTCTTTGCGGGGGCAGGCAACCCTATGAGCCCTTTATCCCTGCCACCTGTAAGAGCTGCAACTCCAATTGGCTGGAGGCCCGCTACGATTATGAGGCGTTTAAACGCGAAATCTTGCGCGGCCTACCCAATCAACGCTTCAATCTATGGCGTTACAAAGATATTCTTCCAATAAATGACGCTTCTGCAATAGATCTTTACCCTGCCGGCGGGACACCCTTGTGGCTGTCTCAACGCTTTGGTCCTGCACTCAACCATAAAGCCATTTACGTCAAGGATGAACGGTACGGCCCCACCAGTTCGTTCAAAGACCGCCAGGCGGCCGTTGCGGTTGCAGCCATGAACGAAGGAGGGATCCGTGAATGTGTGATCGCCTCCACCGGGAATGCTGCGGTAGCCTATGCGGCCGCTTGCGCGCGCTCAGGGATCAAACTATGGGTCTTCATGACCAGCCTGGTACCACAGGAAAAACTGAGGGAAGCCGCGCTCTTTGGAGCCGAGGTCATTCGCGTCAGCGGTAACTATGATCAGGCCAAACAGATTGCGGCCGAGTTTGCCCGCCGCCGCCAATTGTTACTCGACCATGGCGCCAGTTCCATCCCAGCCCGCGAATCCATGAAAACCATTGCCTACGAGATTGTTGAGCAGTTAGGTTGGCGGGCTCCGGACTGGTACATTCAGGCAGTCAGCGGAGGACTCGGTCCCCTGGGTGTGTTCCAGGGTTTTAAAGAATTGTTCAATATGGGCTTGATCAGCCGGATCCCCAAGCTGGCAGTCATCCAGGCTGAGGGATGTTCTCCGATGGTGAATGCCTTCAAGGCCGGTAAGGAGACTGCCGAAGCCGTCATTCCGAACACCCGCATCATTATCCTTTCGACTGGAGATCCAGGCAAATCCTACACTTATTTATGGAAACTGATCCAGCAAGTAGGCGGCACGATGGAGTCGGTTTCGGATACTGAGGCGTTTGCTGCGATGAAATCCATCGCCAAGAGTGAAGGTATGGCAGTGGAACCCGCCGCGGCTGTCGCATTTGCCGGGCTGGAAAAGCTACTGAAAATTGGCCAGATCAGCGCAGAAGAGACAGTCGTTGTCAACTGCACCGGACATACTTTTCCCGTGGAAAAACATGTCCTGGGAGACCAGTTTGCCGTGGATGTCCACCTGAGTGAAAACCAGGCACCGGCAGCTTATGAAGGGCTCCAGGCCGCCCTGGAAAACCTGGATGAAAAAACGACCAGTGTATTATTGGTGGATGATAACGATGATGATGCACTCCTGATCCGGCGTTTGTTGGAAGCTCACAAAGCCTATCGGGTGTACCACGCAAAAGATGGCTGGGAAGGCCTGGCACAAGCCCGGCAGAAAATACCCGATTTGATCGTAACCGATTTAATGATGCCGGGTATCGATGGTTTTGGGCTTGTCGAAGAATTAAAAATGGATCCGCAGGACAAACAACATCCCTATCGTAGTAGTCAGCGCCAAGGATATTACCCCCGAGGAACGGAAAAGATTGAATGGCCATATTGAGGCCGTCTACCAAAAAAGTTCCATGCCGGCGCGCAAATTTGTTGAACAAATGGTCCAGGTCATCGAAGAAGATCGGAAAGAAATCAGCTAAGGAGACTTTCTATGGGAATAAATGTTTTATACATCGAAGACAATCCGGATAATATGATCCTCGTCAAACGGGTCCTGGAGGCTGCCGGTTACACCCTCTTTCAAGCGAAAAACGGTTATGAAGGGCTTTCTGTTGCGGCGAAAGAAAGAATTGATCTAATATTACTGGATATCAACCTGCCGGATATTGACGGCTATGAGGTTGCCCGCAGGTTACGCCGTGACACGAAGCCTTACCTGGCTCATATCCCGATCATTGCCATTACGGCCAATGCACTCAAAGGAGATGCTGAGAATGCACTTGAGTGCAGGATGTGATGTATATATGTCCAAGCCGATCAATATTCATGAACTGCGCGCCCGCGTGGAAGGCTTTGTCTCTCCCCAGCGAGCAGAGTTGAACCAACCATGATAACATTACCACGTCACCTCAATGAGGTTAAGAACGTGAGTACTGCTTCTTTTACCTACATAACAGACCTGGTTTGTTCTGCCTGTGGGAAACTCTATTCAGCGCGACAGATCAACACTTATTGCCCCGATTGCCAGGCGCCGCTCCTGTCCAATTATGACCTCGAGGCCGCCCAGGCCCACCTGGACCGGGATGAGATCTCCCGCCGCCCAAGAGGCATGTGGCGCTGGCATGAGCTCCTGCCGGTTTACGAGCCTGAGAATTGCATTTACCTGGGCGAGGGAGACGCTCCTCTGTTGAACCTTCCGAGGCTTAGGAAGCCAGGCTAGGCTGCTCGAATTTATTTCTGAAGGATGAAAGCAACAACCCTACGGGGACGTTTAAAGCCCGGGGGCTTTCAGCGGCCATATCCAAAGCCAAGGAACTTGGCATCCGGAAGGTCATCATCCCTACCGCCGGAAATGCCGGCGGCGCCATGGCCGCCTACGCCGCCCGGGCCGGCCTGGAGGCTCATATCTTCATGCCGAAGGATACTCCGATAGCCAATATCGAAGAGAGCCGCATGGCCGGCGCAGAAGTCGTCCTGGTGGATGGGCTCATCAGCGAGGCTGCCGGTATGGCCGGAGAAAAAGCCCGCATGGAAGGCTGGTTCGACATTTCCACTTTCAAAGAACCCTACCGGGTGGAAGGCAAGAAGATCATGGGGTATGAACTGGCCGAATCCCTGGACTGGACTCTGCCGGATGTCATCATTTATCCGGCCGGCGGCGGCACCGGTTTGGTGGGAATGTGGAAAGCCTTCGCTGAATTGGAAACCCTGGGTTGGTTGAAAGACACGAAGCGTCCTCGGATGGTCGCCGTCCAGGCCAAGGGTTGTGCTCCCATCGTTAAAGCCTTCAAAGAAGGGGCTTCCTTTTGCGATTTTTGGTTGAACGCCCACACCATCGCCTCAGGGCTCCGCGTGCCCAAGAGCTTTGCCGATCATCTCATTTTACAAGACCTGTACGAGAGCAATGGGAAAGCGGTGGCAGTGAGCGATGAGGCCATCATCTCTGCTCAGAATGAGCTGGGGAAATCGGAAGGCATTTTCGCGGCTCCGGAAGGGGCAGCCACCCTGGCCGGTCTGCATAAACTGATCCATGAAGGTTGGATTGATCCGAATGAAAGGGTCGTCCTCTTCAACACCGGATCCGGATTGAAATATTTACATTACACAAAATAATAATATGAGGCGGCATAACCTCCCGCCAGAGATACTCTCGCTTAACCCAGGCCTGCGGTATATTGCCCCGCAGGTTTTTTTTATTTCTTTCCAAAGTGTGTAGTGCGGGATGTTATCCCGCACCAATATAACTTCGACAATTTCAACCCTCAGATGGCTATCCCAGTCGCCTCCTCAACCAATCTCCTATCCACAAATAATAAAATTCCTTGCCCTGATAAACCTGGTAGGCACCATATAGGGAATAGAATACACCCGCCCCTACCAGAATAAACCCAGCGAAGAAAAACAGGATCATCACCGGCACCGCCAGGATGGTCCCGATTCCCAGGCTGAGAAAACTGACGGCGAACCCAACCACCCACACCACTCCGACCACGAACACGGTGACGACCATGACGATGGATTGAAAGATCAGCGATTGGAGAGCCTGAAATCCCACCCAGGGGGATCTATCTTTCTGGGTCAGCCAGATGATCAATGCGGCAATCGGGCCGCCGATCCCGGTGAAGAAATTCAGGATGGCCAGGCTGTGGGCCATCGCGGCGGTGGTGCGATCATCGGTGGAATGGAGAGAGTCTGAAAGACGGGACCAATGACGGGGACGCCATATAATATTCCTCCTTAACCGTGAATGCCTTGGATGCAGCTAAAAGGATCGAACTGGGTAGCCTGATAATAAAAAAAGTTCGGCGATGGGTTTTCATTCCTCCTCCGAATTGTCAGGAAATAACTCTTTACCCTGAAAGTATAGCACAAGGAGAAAACTCAGCGGAAAATCGGACAAGCTGTGCTATAATACCGCCAACTTGGAGCAGGAATGAACTTCTTCTTCGCCAACAATGATAATGATAATAATAATCGGCCTCCGGCCGTTGGGCGAAGCCTGCAAAGGTAACCGGCTCTCGAAATGAACCAATCGCCCAACGCATAAGCGGAGGGCGATTTATTTTGTCTGAAAATATATCGACTTCATGTCCATCAGTTTGGATTGCACTCACTGAACTTCTAGCAAGGAGGCGACTATGTACAAAACTCATACCTGTGGCGAGCTGACACCCGCAAATGTAGGCCAGACGGTCACATTAGCCGGCTGGGTCCACCGGCGGCGTGATCATGGCGGCGTGGTCTTTATCGACCTGCGCGACCGTTTTGGCTTGACCCAGGTAGTCATCAACCCAGACCTCCCCCAGGAAACCCTCAACATGGTTTCGAATATTCGCTCGGAATGGGTTCTGCAGATAGAAGGAGTGGTGGAACACCGGCCGGAGGGCATGGTCAATCCGAAAATGGCCACCGGAAAGGTCGAGGTCGCTGCTCGATCCATCATTGTTCTCAATACGGCCAAGCCATTGCCCTTCATGATCAGCAAGGAAGAGGACGTGGATGAAAACATGCGCCTCAAGTACCGCTATCTAGACCTGCGGCATGAGCGGATGACCCACAACCTCATATTACGCCACGAGGTGGTTCTCTTCATGCGCAATTACTTGAGCCAGCGCGGGTTTGTAGAAGTGGAAACCCCTCAGTTATTCAAAACCACTCCCGAAGGGGCGCGGGACTACCTCGTCCCCTCCCGCGTCTATCCCGGCCAATTCTATGCGCTTCCTCAAAGCCCTCAGCAGCTCAAACAACTCCTGATGGTAGCCGGTATTGAACGGTATTTCCAGATCGCCCGCTGTTTCCGGGATGAGGACCAGCGCGGCGACCGCCAGCCTGAATTTACCCAGTTGGACCTGGAAATGTCCTTCGTCCATCGGGATGATGTATTGAATATGGTCGAGGGCCTTTTTACCGAAATGATCCCGACCGTCACACCTCACAAACACCTGCTCGCCTCCCCCTGGCCTCGTTTCACATATGAGGAAGTGTTAGCCCGTTTTGGCTCAGATAAACCCGACCTGCGCTTTGGGATGGAACTGGCGGATGCCGGCAAACTCTTTACTCACAGTGAGTTTGCCGTTTTCAAGACCACCCTGGAAACAGGTGGGATGGTGAAATGCATTGTCGCCCCTGGCTGCGCCGGCTATACACGCAAACAGTTGGATGAGCTGATTTTCATGGCCAAGGATCTGGGCGCAAAAGGCCTGGTTACCCTGGCATTGACCGAGGAAGGTCTGAAAGGCTCCGCCGCCAAATTCATCAGCGAGAGCGAACTGGCCGGCCTGGTCGAGTTGACCTGTGCCAAGACAGGCGACTTGCTTCTCTTTGTGGCCGATCAAACCAAGGTTGTCCATAAGGTTCTCGGAGCCTTACGAATCTGGTTCCGGGATGCATTGAAATTAGCGGACCCGAACATTCTGGCTTTTGCCTGGGTGCTGGATTTCCCCATGTTCGAATGGAATGAAGAATTCCAGAAATGGGATGCCGCCCATCACATGTTCACCATGCCGCGGCTGGAGCACCTCGACCGGTTCGAGACCGATCCTTCATCCATTCTCTCGGATGCTTATGATATGGTCTGCAACGGGTACGAGATGGCTTCCGGCTCCATCAGGATCCACCGACGGGATATTCAATCCAAGGTGTTTTCGCTCCTCGGCATCGGGGAAGAGGAAGCTCAGCGCAAATTCGGGCATATGCTGGAGGCATTTGAGTTCGGCGCGCCGCCTCATGGTGGGATGGCCCCAGGGATCGACCGGCTGGTCATGCTGCTGGCAGACGAACCCAATATCCGGGAGGTGATCGCCTTCCCCAAGAACCAGGCCGCCCGGGATGTCATGGCAGATGCCCCCTCCCCCGCAGAGCCCAGGCAATTAAAGGAACTACATATCCAAATCGTAGAGAAATAGAGTCCGGAAGCAAATGGCATGAATACTGAAGAGACAGGCAAGAATCAATTCACCATTGATGCCGAGATGGTCAAGCATGTGGCTTACCTGGTCCGCCTGGGAATAGAAGAAGACGAAGCCCAGGCATTCAGCCATCAATTCTCAGAGATCATCGATTACTTTCATCTCTTGAATGAAGTAGATACTGATGCGGTGGTCCCAGCGAGCGAAATCATCCAACACCCGCAGTGTGATGCGGGAAGATGAGGTCCAGCCTTCCATGCCTCTTCAGGAATTCCTCAAGAATGTGCCTAAAGCCAAGGGCGATAACGTCCAGGTACCCTTGGTATTCGATGAAGAGGGATGAATGGAACTCCATAGTCTCTCCATTCGTGAAGCCGGCGAATTGCTTGCTAAAAAAGAAATCAGCAGCCTCGAATTGACCACCGCGGCGCTGGAACACATCCATAAAACCGACCCGCACATCCATGCGTTTGTGACCGTCTCAGATGATGTAGCCCTGGCACAGGCTCGTCAAGCTGATGAACACCTGCGAAAGGGTGAAAATATCACCCCGTTGACGGGTATTCCCTTTGCCGTCAAGGATTGCATTTCCACCAAAGGCGTCCGCACAACCTGTTCCTCCAAGATCCTGGAAAACTACATTCCTGCCTATAATGCCACGGTCATAGACCGCCTGGCTCAAGCCGGCGCAGTGCTGGTGGGGAAACACAACATGGATGAATTCGGCATGGGTTCTTCCTGTGAAAACTCAGCTTTTTTCAATACGCATAACCCATGGGATCTCGACCGTGTACCTGGCGGCTCCAGTGGCGGTTCCGCCGCGGCGATGGCGGCCCGCATGGGTTCTTTTGCCCTGGGGGAGGACACGGGCGGTTCCATCCGCATGCCAGCCGGGTTCTGCAATGTGACCGGCTTGAAAACCACCTATGGACGGGTTTCCCGCTATGGATTGATCGCCCTGGTATCCTCCTTTGATTCCATTGGCCCAATGGCGCAGGATGCTTATGATTGCGCCACGGTCCTGCAGGCCATTGCCGGAAAAGATCCGCGGGATGCCACCTCTCTTCCGGCTCCGGTTCCAGATTATGTGAAAAATATCGATAAATCGGTCAAGGGTCTGCGCCTGGGGATCCCGAAGGAATACTTCCAGCCGGGGATGGAAGCCGGCGTGGAAAGCTCCATCCGGGCGGCCATTCACCAATTTGAAGAACTGGGCATGGAGGTTCGGGAAGTCTCTCTGCCTCACACCTCTTATGCGCTGCCGGTTTACTACCTGATCCTCTTTGCGGAGGCCAGCGCCAACCTGGCCCGCTTCGACGGGACCCGCTTTGGCCTTTCCGTCTCGGAAGGCGCCGAGAATGTCATCGATCTATATTTACAGACCCGCCGAGAAGGGTTCGGCCCCGAAGTAAAACGACGGATCATGCTGGGGGCGTATGTCCTTTCGGCAGGATATTACGACGCCTATTATTTGAAAGCTCAAAAAGTTCGCACACTCCTCCGGCAGGATTTCGAAGCTGCCTTCCAGCAGTGCGACATGCTGGTGGCGCCTACTTGCCCAACGACCGCCTTCAAACTGGGTGAGAAGACCGCCGACCCTCTCACCATGTATCTCTCGGATATATATGTGGTCGCCACAAACCCGGCCGGCGTTCCCTCTCTCTCGGTTCCGTGCGGATTTTCCAACGGGATGCCAGTAGGAATGCAGTTGATCGGTAAGCATCTTAGCGAAGAGCTTCTTTTACAAGCCGGTCATGCCTATCAATCAGTCACCGGTTGGCACAAAATGCGTCCGGAGGGGATCCTATGACTATTTACGAACCTGTCATCGGGCTGGAGATCCACGCCGAACTGCTCACTTTCTCCAAGATGTTCTGTGGTTGTTCGGCGGCTTATTCCGAAGCACCCGAACCCAATACGTTCATCTGTCCGGTCTGTACCGCCCTGCCGGGGGCGATGCCGGTGGTGAATAAGAAAGCGGTCGAGCAAGCTATTTTAGTGGGATTGGCTTTGAACTGTACCATCAATGAAATGAACCAGTTCGCCCGCAAGAATTATTTCTATCCCGACTTGCCGAAAGGCTACCAGATCTCACAATACGATCTACCGGTCGCATCGAACGGATACCTTGACATCCTTGAAGACTCAGAAACGGATGCCCAACGCGTTCGTGTACGCCGGGCGCATCTGGAGGAAGATACAGCCAAACTATCTCACGAAGGGGACCATGCCCTGGTGGATTACAACCGGGCCGGCGTGCCTCTCCTGGAAATAGTTTCGGAACCGGATATGCATACGGTGGAAGCCGCCCTGGCGTATGCCACCAAGATCCGGGCCATTCTGCGCTACCTGGGTGTGAACTCCGGCGATATGGAAAAAGGGGTTCTGCGCTTCGAAGCCAATGTTTCCGTACGGCCTCTCGGAAGCCAGGAATTACGGACCCGCACAGAGATCAAGAACCTGAACAGCTTCCGGGCCCTCACTCGCGCGTCTGCATATGAAATCCAGCGCCAAACTCAACTCTACGAGAATGGTGGGAAGGTCGTCCAGGAAACTTTGGGGTGGGATGATGTTCGCGGCGTGACCGTGTCTCAACGCAGCAAGGAAGAAGCGCACGATTATCGCTACTTCCCCGAACCCGACCTGCCTCCGCTGGAAATCAACCGTCAATGGGTGGAAGAACTGCGGGCAGGCCTGCCGGAGCTGCCAGAGGCCAGGAGCCGGCGCTTTGAGAAAGAATTTGGCTTGACCATTAAGGAAGCCGCCTTGTTGACATCCGAAAAATCCCTGGCAGATTATTTTGAGAAAGCCGTTTCTCTTTCAAAAAGCTCCCCACGGATAATAAATAATTGGATTTCAGGTGAATTCCTGCGGTATGTAAACGATCTGGGTCTTAACCCGGATCACCTACCCGTGCCTCCGGAGCATCTGGCCCAACTGGTGGATCTGATCACCGAAAAGGTCATTAACGACAACAGCGCCAAGGTGGTCCTGAAAGAAATGTTCCAGACCGGACAGGCTCCCAAGCAGATCGTGGATGCTAATAATATGGCCCAGGTTTCCGATGAAGGCTATCTGGAAGGAATTGTTGCGCCAGGTATTGGCGGATAATCCGAAAGAGGTGGCTTCCTACCTGGCGGGAAAGGAAACCGTGTTCCAATGGATGATGGGCCAGGTGGCCCGCCTTACCAAGGGAAAAGCGGATCCTCAGGTAGCCCGGCAATTGCTTGGGCAGGCGCTCGAAAAACGCAGGGAAAAGTAAGAATACCCTTTTCACTGTTCACTATCCACCGATATGCCAACCCTTCACCTTATGGTCGGTCTCCCATGTTCGGGGAAAACAACCCTCGCCCGCCAACTGGAACAGGAACTTCCAGCGCTTCGTTTGACGCCGGATGAATGGCATTTACCCCTCTTTGGCGACGATGAGGGCGAAGTGAAACACGATACCAGGCATTCCCTCATCGAAGCGCTCCTCTGGGATATTGCCGCACGTGCGCTTGCCCTGGGGGTGAATGTCATCCTGGACTATGGGTTCTGGGCCAGGGAGGAACGGGAGGATTACCGGGACGAGCCGCCCGCCTGGGCGCAAGCAGTGAGGTTCATTTTATGGATGTTCCCGCGGCCGAGCTTCTCGAACGCAACCGGAAAAGGAACTCCGACGGGTCCCAAGGGGTATTCAATATTCCCGAGGAACATCTCAAGGAATGGATAGATTTCTTTCAGGCGCCGACCGCCGGATGAATTCGTCCGGAGAGAATAGTCTTTTCTTGTAGTGGGTGGCTCAAAAATTCGACGAGCTATTCAATGTAAACAATCCAGGATGATCTTTGCCGCGGCTTCGGCGCCTTTCTCCTGTTGGATGTCTGACCCTAAATCCCTGGCCTTTTCTCTAATTTTTGGCGAATTTGCGAGAGTAATCGCTTCAGCCAGATTTTCAACTGTCAATTTATTACGGGGATTGGCCTGGGGCTCACTCCCAGCTCGAACAACCTGCGTCCCCAGGCAAATTGATCGTTGCTATGGGGAATGATCACTGATGGGACCCCGGCTCTAAGGCCAGCTGCGGTAGTCCCGGCGCCGCCATGATGAACTACAACGCTCATACGGCGGAATAACCATGAATGAGGCGCGCTTTCGATGGTGAATATGCTCTTGGGTAGAGCTTGCCGATTTTGCCATCCCGTTCCATCCGGTGGCTAAAATTCCGCGTTTGCCTGAACGAGCTAATGCTTCCGTGATCAATGCGGTGGTTTGGACGGATGTTTCTGAATTCGACAGGCTCCCAAATCCGACATACACTGGGGGTTCACCATCCTGAAGGAATCTCAACAGATCCTCGGGAGGTTCCCAATCCGGCTCTTCATTCAAGAACCAATAACCGTCACTATGGACATTAACCGGCCAATCCTTGGGCCGTGGAAACACATAATTGCTGCAAGAAATGATGGTGGGCATATCAGCCGTGGTTTGCTTGGCAAAAGGATTTCCAAAATTCGGCGGGGCAGATTGAAATTCACTTTTCCAAAATTTTCGGATGGGGTCTTTGGATGCAAACCACATGATCTGTTCAAAGATTTTATGTGTGAGGAGGTTGGCAGTCTTTCCCATTCGAGGGGCATTGTAAAAGATCAAGGCAGGGAATTCCCTCGTCGGCGTCATGGGGAAAGGGGTGGCAAGGACGCTCGGTATCCCCAATTGTTGAGCCGCAAAATAACCGATGGCATTTCCCGGGTGGTAGACAATGATGTCAGCGCCGGAACAGGAGTTGAAGAAATCCCTTTGGAGATTGAAGATCAGTCCCTGGAGTTTTCTGAAACTCAACAGGACTTTCAGAGGATTATTGGCAGCATGAGCTCCTTTGGCCGCTTCACTGGAGGCTGCTTGGGAAACATCTCCCTGGATCGGAATGAAATCCAATCCATATCCCTTAACAAAGGATCCATAATTTTCGAATGAGACAATACCTACGTTCTGGCCGGCTTTTTTGAGTTCGAGCCCCAGAGCAATATAAGGTTGCACGTCCCCTCTTGAGCCGGTCGCCAGGATCCTGATATTCACCTTCTCCTCCTATCCAAACCATGTTGGTAAGATTCTATTGTATCAAAAGCTTTTGTAGCGCTTTTCCCTGCGCTATAATAAGGCCAATATTAAGGAGAGATTCATGCCCCCTATTATCCGCGTGGAAGAGATCAGTAAATACACCGGTCAGGAAGTCACCATTCAAGGTTGGGTCTATAACCGCACCGATAAAGGCAAGCTGGTATTCCTGCTTGTAAGGGACGGTTCCGGGTTCGCCCAATGTGTGGCCTTCAAAGGCGACCTGCCGGAAGAGGTGTTCGACCAGCTGACCCGCTTACCGCAGGAGTCCTCGGTTATCATCAGCGGGCCGGTCCGGGAAGATAAACGCGCTCCGGGTATCCCCGGCGGCTTCGAGATCGGCGTCAAAGAGATCAAGATCGTCCAACTGGCCGGGGATAACTACCCCATGGCATTGAAGGAACAGGGCGTTGATTTTGCCCTGGACAACCGGCATCTGTGGATCCGGATGCAGTCCCAGTGGGCCATTCTGAGGATCCGTGCCACCGTGATCGCCGCCATCCGGGAGTGGTTCGAGCAGAACGGGTTTATCAACATGGACACACCCATCCTGACGCCGGCATCGGTGGAAGGAACCACCACTCTCTTCGAGACGGAATACTTCGATGAGGGCAAGGCCTATCTCTCTCAGTCTGGCCAACTTTACAATGAAGCCAATATCATGGCTTTTGGAAAAGTCTACTGCTTTGGGCCGACCTTCCGGGCCGAAAAATCCAAGACCCGCCGGCACCTGACCGAGTTTTGGATGGTCGAGCCGGAAATAGCCTTCTGCGACCTGGACCAGTTGATGGACATCGAAGAGCAGTTCGTCACCCACATCATCCGGCGGGTGCTGAAGGAACGAGGGGCCGAATTGAAATCCCTTGGAAGGGATGTTTCCAAGCTGGAAAAGGTGGCTCCGCCGTTCCCGCGCATCTCCTATGATGAAGCTGCGGCAAAGATCCTGGAGATACTTGAAAAAGAGACCGACCCGGAAAAGAAAGAGCTGCTCAAATTCGAGTGGGGCATGGATTTCGGGGCCCCCCATGAGACCGCCCTGACCAACCTCTATGAACAGCCTCTCTTCGTCTATGGCTACCCAACTAAGGTGAAGGCATTTTACATGGAACCCTGGCCCGGCCGCCCGGAAGTGTGCAAATCGGTGGACCTGCTGGCGCCGGAAGGCTACGGCGAGATCATTGGAGGCTCGGAACGCATGTCCAGCTATGATCTGCTGCTCCAGCGTATCCATGAACACGGCCTACCGGAAGAAGCCTATAAATGGTACCTGGACCTGCGCAAGTACGGCAGCGTTCCCCACAGCGGATTTGGGATGGGCGTGGAACGGACTGTTTCCTGGATCTGCGGTATCGAGCATATCCGCGAAGCCATCGCGTTCCCCGCACGATCAACGGGTGTATCCGTAGATCAGCGGTTAGCTTTTAGCTATTTGCAAGATGATGAGGAACGATCTCCATAAGAATTTTAGAAGGTTTTGAGAATAAGTGAAAGATTTCCGTGAGTTGATCGTTTGGGAAAAAGCTCATGCTCTTACGCTGGCAATTTACAAGGCCACTGCAACCTTTCCCGCGAGGAATTGTATTCCTAGACAAACCAAATCCAACGCGCCGGTTTCTATTCCAGCAAATATAGCCGAAGGTTGCGGAAAAAACGGCGACACAGACTTTGCCCGCTATCTTCAAATAGCAATGGGTTCAGCGAGTGAATTAGAATATCTTTTATTCTCTCTCATGATCTATGTTATTTACCAGATACAACCTATCAAAATTTAATGATATCTCGTTGAAGTTCGGAAAATGCTAAATGGACTGATCCATCGCTTAAGAGCTGGCGGCTAACTGCCAATACCTAATAGCTGTAATTAATGTTTCCCTACTCATGGCCTTAGACTATGTGGTATAAGAAGTTTGCCCTGCTGTGATCGTGATGTTGCACCTCCGTTCTGAGCCAACACACATTAAATGGGCCCCAATCTCATAACAGCGACGCGATAGGCTTCGGCCAAGGCGGAACTGTTGGGAAGGAGCCCACCCTGCGTTAGCAGGTCCAGAACTTTGCAGCACACGACACGAGCGGGGTTTTTTCTGAAAAAATGGCCGGACTTTGTCCGGCCATTTTTTTGCTTAATTGTTTACTGACCGGTCAGAATTTGTATATTCGCAAGGGTCATAATGGCATAAACCCTTGCGAAGGTAATTGGCAAGAAATGATCTTTATGCCAGTACCTTGAACAGCAAGAATTGACGCATTATGATACCCTTCGCAAGGATCACAACGGGAAGGGTCTCTAAAGGGGAAAATCACTTGACCTGGAATGGATTGAAATCCGTATCCCGGTCGTAATAATCTTCATGCTCTTTCTTTTTCAAGAAAGTGACCGCCCCGTATGTCACGGGCGTCATGAGAGCCTCCACAGTACATTTGAATAAATAATTGGTCAGTGTTAGGGTCAGGAAAAGCGTCCAGGGAAAAACGTGGAAGACAGAGGCGATGGTGATGAACACCACCGAATCGACCAACTCACCGACGAGGGTGCTGCCAATGGTGCGAGTCCATAACCATCGACCGCTGGGTCAATATCTTCATCTTAGCCAGGATGAATGAATTGGAGAATTCGCCCGACCAATATCCAGCCAGGCTGGCCAGGACGATGCCGCCAGTGCTCATGCCTCCCAGGATGGCCATGTAAGCCGCATCCCCGGCATAACTCTGCCAGCCAGCTTCGCCCGGCAGGAAACGCAGCACGGCAAAGATGACCGCACTGAGAGCCAGACAGGCAAAGCCCGCCCAGATGACCCGGCGTGAATTCCTGTATCCGTATACTTCGGTCAGGATATCTCCAAAGATGTAACTAACCGGGAAAAGGATGGTCCCCCCGTCGAACGCCATCGGTACTTTGAACAGGCTGAAGCCCAGGTCGACCACCTTGGCCGAGGAGGCGATATTGCTGACCACCAACACCGTGACAAAGACGGCCATGATCAGGTCAAAATACCTGTAATTCCTTTTCGCATTCATGATTTACCTTGCCAATGGTACATTTCAACAAAAGATTAAGGAATTCACCACAAAGGTTACAAAGGAACACGAAGGATAGAAAAAGAGAAAATAAGGATTGTCGGGATACCTTACGGCATCTCGACTTCTTCGGTCCTCTTTGAATTCAGATTCAGAACCATTCGGCAAAAGGAGCAGACATCTTTGGCCGAAGTCGGCTGTCCGCAGTGAGGGCAGGGATGCAATTCAGCCTGGATCTCGGCCCGATCCACGAAAAGCCCGCTCCGGCGCGCCTCCAGAAATTTCAAATAGAAGGAGAGCTTGGCCCCGGGCCGGTCATTTTCGATCCGGTTCAACAATTCTTTGTAGTAGATCGATGAAGCGCCTATCGAAAGGGGACATTCATCGTAAATGTATTCGATATCCCGCAAGAGGGCATAGGCGAGCATTTCACGTTCATAAAAACGGCAGAGCGGCTTGACCTTGCGGGCCAGGCCGGGTTTGCCTTCGAGCACCGGTCCCTGCCGGAGCAGGTACTCCCCTTCCCAGATGAGCGTATTCCCAAAGAGGGTAGCCGCCTCATCGTCCAGGTTGTGACCGGTGGCAAGTACATCGTAGCCGAAGTCACGAGCGATGCGGTTCATCTCGTGGCGCTTGACCATCCCACAAATCGAGCAATCATTGCCCCTGCCGCGGCGATTTTTGCGAGTGAGAGCCGGGATGGCATCGTTATATTCCTTCTGGATATCGACCACGTGCAACTTCAGCCCTCGCTCGAGGGCGAACTTCTCCGCCAGCCGCTGCGACTCGGCCGAGTAGTGGATGCCTTCGTCGATGCCAAGGCAGATGTATAAGCCGTCTGCCTGGTACCCCAGGCGCTGAAGGATATCCCATAATGAGAGAGAAGTCCTTGCCGCCGGAAACGGCCACCAATATTTTCTCATCCGGGGCAAACATCCGATACTTCTTGATGAAGCGGGCGGTTTGGGTTGGAATCCATTCCAGGAAATGGTCCTTGCAGAGGGCCATATGGTGTTGGCGCATGTTAACGGAAGCCTTGCTTCGGCAGATTTTACATTTCATTTAGCCACCAGAAATGGCAGTAATGAGTTTGATGACTTCCCCATTTTTGAGGATCTCATCTTCTTCGATCAATTCTCCCTGGCGGGTGGCAATAATCCCTTCGGGCAGGATGCCAATCTTTTGTAAGGCGGAAAGAAGGGTCATGCCAGGATGGACTTCGTATTCTTGTTTTCGTAGGATGAGTTTTACCATCGGTGCTCCGGGAAGAAGATATGGTGCAATTCCAGATTATACCTGTAGCGGATATTGATAGGTCACCAGTAATCAGTTATCAGTTATCAGTGAAAAGGTGAATGGTGAATGGTGAGGGTCTTTATAAGTCTGATAAGTCTTAGAAGTCTTATAAGTCGAAAGTCTGACAAGTTTGAAAAGGTAAACGGTCTGACGGGTCAGACGGGGGTAGAACAGGTGGCCGGTTCCATGGGGTGGCCGGGTGGGTGGAATAAAAGTTACTCAGTTCATGTTTTCCGCGGAACGAATACTGAAAGTAGTGGGATACGTAAGAAGAACCGTCAAACGGCGAAGGTTGGCGAATTGAATTTAAGGTTTCCTGACCAAGTGTATCCCGCTAAAAGAAGAGGGAAAGTCAGGACTTCGCAATAAATATTCAATGGCTTCGCACCAAGGGATTGATAGATGGTTGGGAGTGAATTGAATCAAAAACGAAAGAGGAACAATTCGTTCGTCGAACGAGAGAGGTATGGCGATGGGTCCGAACGCAAAGGAGGCAAGTGGTCATTTTAAATTCCCTTTCTTACTTAACATGTATTTACCTCGACAATGTTACATTCCAATTTAGAGAGGAAAAAAATTTACCACTAAGGGCACGAAGGTACACGAAGGAAAAGAAAATGAATGAAAAAAAGCCATTATCTGAGCTTTCTGATCGCTACCTTTGGACAAATTGCCTAATCTAACATTGTCAAGTTACTCACACTTTATAAAATTGGTGGCACTATCAGAAAAACCTTACCCTCCGGATACACCCCTTCGGGTATACATACCCTCCGGATACACCCCTCCGGGTATACATACCCTCCGGATACACCCCTACTGGTATCCTTGCGAAGGTTCTCTTTAGAATGACACATTGCTTTCCTTCGACACTTCTCTACCATGTTTCCTGGCAAGCGAAACCTTCGCAAGGAAATAAGTAGCTACATTAACATTATAGAACGTTAGTTTCATCTGTCAAGTAGGCAATTGTCACTTATTTGGAGGAAGAATAGAACGCGGAGAGGTGAAGATAAAACGGATTTTCGTGGATTAGAAAACAATTCTAATTGCGTATTTTGGTACCAAAGCAGGTCTGTGAAATGGCTTTTCAGACGTACTGGATATATTTCTTCGGTGAAAACTCACAATTGGAATATTGGCCGCGATAGGTTTCCGGCATCAAGGCGGCCATTTCATTCATGATCTCATCGAGCATTTCCTGGCGTATTTTTCCAACAGGTTTTTCACCTCTCGTTTCGAGGGTAAAAGGCGCCCCCACCCGTATATGGACAGTGGTCCGCTTCAATCGCTTGAAATTCTTCGAAAAGGCCTCCCCACCCCAGTGGACCACCGGCAGGATGGGGGCTTTGGAATGCAATGCCAGCAGGACGATGCCTTGTTGGCCGGGTAATAGTTTGCCATCATAGGAGCGCGTGCCCTCCGGCGCAACTGCCAGGATCTCCCCCTCTGAGAGCGCCTCCAGGCAGCGATGGATGGCTTCCAGATCCACCTCGCCTCGGCGGATTGGGATGGCCTCATAGAGGGTAAACAGCCAGCCCATTAATGGGTTATCCCAGGTTTCGATCTTTGCAAGACCGATAAGCCGTCTGGGAAACAGCCGGGCTACGAGTACGGGCACTTCCAGGGAATTAATGTGATTGATCGCCAGGATGACCGGCCCGGAAGGAGGTATCTTTGCCAAATCCGGTGCTTCAATCCTACAGGAGAGGGATAGCGCAACTCGTCCTATACCGACAACGAGCGTTTGAAGCAAATTCATGCCGCGGGTCTTTGGGTGATCACATCTATCTGCGCCGGTAGAATCTCGATCTCCAAATCTTTCCCTTCGAAACAGACCGTTTCCCCGTCGCAATGGACAGGGAGAGTGCCGCTCACGGCGGTGGCGGTCACCTTGCGGCAGCGATCCATCCGGACTTCCTTCTGGGTGGCCTGCCGGCCTTGCATGAAATATGGGATCAACCCGAAAATTCGCAATTTGCTGGCTGAACTGGCGATGCACATATCGAACCATCCGTCCGCAGGGTCTCCGGTAGGCGCAAAGAAGAAGCCGCCTCCCATGCGCCTGCCGTTCATGATCGAGATCATCAAGGACGGCTGGGTGAGTTCCTTACCTTCATAATCCAACCGCACGGTTGGGGCCTTGTAATACACGAAGACGGTTTCGATGGCAGCGATCAGATAGAGAAGCAATCCGCGAATCCAACGGATCTTGGCAGCCACGAACCCGGTGGCGGCATCGAACCCGATACCCACCCCATTACCAAAATAGCGCCCATCGGGGTAATCGCCTCCCCTGACAATGCCCACGTCTGTCCGGCGGCGATAATCCTCGGAGAGGATCTTGCAACCAACCTCTATGCCTCCGGGGATACCCATTCCATAAGCGAAATCGTTGCCGGTCCCGACTGCGATTTGGCCGAGGGCGGTTTTATCAAAACCGGCCATTTTTGCCCGCATCAGCCCATTCAGTGTTTCATTGGCAGTCCCGTCTCCACTGGCAATGACGACGACATCGTAGCCATCCCGGGCGCCTTTCTCGGCCAGGTCGGCTGCATGCCATGGCTTTTCGGTCAAGACCAGGTCGTATTCCAACTGGTATTTCTTCATTTCAGATTCGATCAAGGGAAGTGAACGTCCGGCGAGGCCTCTACCGGAGGTCGGATTAACAATCAAGAGATAGCGCGGCATCGGAATTCCTCTTTTATCACTGCTAGTATATATTAGCGAACTTATGTCGCTTCGAAACAAGGTGTAATCAATGATTTCGGTGCGGATATCTACGCAGCACTCCGTAAGGGTAGTCCTATTTTACTTGAGAACCCCGTGAAAGGGTCTGCGTTTCTGTTACAATTGCCGCGAATTATGCTCATTTTGCTGCCCGTGCTTTTAATGCTCCTGACTGCAGTGGGGCTGCTTACCCTTCGCTTTATCCGGCCCCAATTTAAATATTCATGGTTGGTCGCCGCCGGTGGGGCGGCTCTTTCATTTATCAGCGTATTTTTCTGGCATATCCGCTTTCCACAGAACGCATCCTTGCCGCCATGGCAACCCTTGACGGTTTTTCTCTACGTCCCCGCCTGGGTGGCAGATGGAATATCATGGCCGTATGCCCTGGCATTATCCGCACTGGCCGTGGCAGTGATTTGGACCTCGGTCGTGCGGGCCGAACCAGAGCCAATGCCCTGGGCGGGAACTCTGACCCTGTGTGCATTGGGGATCCTGGCCGCTTCTGCCGCAAATCCGCTGACCCTGGTATTGGCATGGTCGGTCATTGACCTGGCAGAGCTTGTTATCATGCTCCGATCCACTGAAGGTGAAAGCCAGAGCCAGGGAGTAGTGGCAGCTTTTGCAGTCCGCCTGGCCGGTACGGGGCTGCTACTGTGGGCCAATTCAGCCAGCCTGGCGGTGGGGACACCCTTGATCTTCCGCTCCATTCCTCCCAAGGTAGGGATCTACCTTCTTATGGCGGCGGGATTGCGCCTGGGTGTCTTGCCCCTGCACCTGCCCTATCAAAAGGAAAATGTCCTCCGGCGCGGCTTTGGAACAGGATTACGGCTCGTCTCTGCTGCTGCCAGCCTGGTCCTGCTGGCCCGTATTCCGGCTTCTTCCCTTATCTCTCCATTCACTCCGTACCTTTTGATCCTGGCGGCAATCACGGCCCTTTATGCCGGCTGGATGTGGGTACGCGCCTCTGATGAAATCCTGGGACGCCCGTTTTGGGTGCTGGGGCTGGCATCCCTGGCTGTGGCAGATAGTTTGCGTGGCAATCCGAACGGTAGTGTCGGGTGGGGCGTCGTAATGATCTTGAGTGGAGGGCTGATATTCCTCTTTTCCGCCCGGCAAAGACAAATCCTTTGGATCCCATTAATTGGGTTGTGGGGATTATCAACTCTGCCCTTCTCAGTGAACGCGGCGGCCTGGCAATCGGGAAATCAGTATTCCTGGGTCTTCCTGTTTCCATTGATTCCAGCCCAAGCTTTGCTGATGGCCGGTTTTTATCGGCATTGTTTCCATCCAGGTGAGACCAGCCTGGAATCCCAAGAAAAATGGGGCAAAGTCATTTACCCGGCCGGACTTTTATTATTAGCCGCAGTTGCCATCTTGCTGGGTTTCTGGGGCTGGGATGGAGCTCGAACGATCGGATCATGGTGGTGGGCAATCCCGGGGGTACTGCTGGCGACCGGCTTTACATTCCTGGCCCGTAAATTCCTGACGAAGATATCCTTCGGAAGCGTATCAGGCCATTGGAGCGAAATCTTTCCTCTCGGCTGGTTCTACAGGTTCCTCTCCGGCATCTTTAATTTCTTCAACAGGATTGCGGATGTCTTTACCTCGTCGCTTGAAGGAGAGGGCGGCTTGCTCTGGTCATTCCTTTTATTGGTCATCATTATCTCGGTTCTTTCCACGCGAGGCCAATAAACATGGCAGAAACGATCGGTTGGGCTGCCCTTGGTCTTGCAATGATCACCTCCACCGGTTTACTCGTCAGCCGGGATTGGCGCTGGCGAATAGGCTTATTGGCAGGTCAATATCTAAGCGCCTTTATTATGATCCAGAGCCATTGGCCAGTTTCAATGGCTGCCTCCAAGTTGGTGACCGGCTGGATGGCTTGTGCGGTCCTGGGGATCGCCCAACTCAATAGCAACAGAAAAGGCGAGAATGAATTCGTCCACACACGCGGACGATTATTCCAACTGTTCACCACTTTCATTATCCTGGTGGTTACATTTGCGGTTTCATTAAACCTGACCACCTGGCTTGGGTTGACCTTACCCATCGCATGGTGCAGTCTTTTGTTGATCGGATTGGGATTACTCCAATTGGGCATCACTTCAGACCCATTCCGTGTCGTGATCGGCCTTTTATCCACTTTTTCCGGTTTCGAGATACTCTATGCGACAGTGGAAACATCCATCCTGGTGGCAGCCTTATTGGCGATGGTCAACCTTGGATTAGCATTGGCCGGTGCATTCTTCCTCATTACGACCGAGAGGGAAGAGATATGAACGCGCCCATTCTGTGGATCCTGGTCCCCTTGATCGTGGCCGGGTTTCTCCTTTTACTGCGGAACCAGAATGCCATTACTTTGATCGCATGTTCCCTGACGCTGTTCCTGGCCCTGGCAGCCTGGTTCATCCCGATCGACACCAATCTTGCCCTGGGGAACCTGTCCTTCAAATTGATCTCCTCGCTGGAGATTTTAGGCAGGCATTTTACCCTTACCTCTGCCGACCGTTCATTCCTGGCCTTGATTTATGGGTCAACCCTATTCTGGTTCATCCCGGCGGCTTCGCTGCAGATTGCCCGCCGCCTGATCCCATTAGGCCTGGGCATTACCGCATTGCTGGTGGCCGCTCTGGCCGTCGAACCTTTCTTGTATGCGGCCCTCCTGATCGAGATGGCCGTCCTCCTCTCCATCCCCCTGCTATCGACCCCGGGACAAAAGCCGGGAAAAGGATTGCTGCGTTTCTTGATCTTTCAGTCCCTGGCGGTACCATTCATTCTTTTCTCCGGATGGATTTTGGCAGGGATCGAAGCGAACCCGGGCAATCTGAACCTTGTCAAACAAGCAGCCATTTTTCTCGGCCTGGGTTTTGCTTTTCTTTTGGCTATTTTTCCGTTTTACACCTGGATCCCTCTTCTGGCGGAGGAAGTCCATCCCTATATTCTCGGATTTATTCTGTGGATGCTTCCCACAGTCACACTGTTCTTTGGCCTCGGCTTTATCGATCGATATGCCTGGCTGCGAGATAACCCCACCCTGGGGGTGGTTCTGACAGCCGCAGGCGCATTGATGGTGGCCAGCGGGGGAATCCTGGCTGCGTTCCAACGGCATTTGGGACGAATGATGGGATATGCCGTCATCATCGAAACGGGCTTCAGTCTCCTGGCCCTCAGCCTGGTCAACAGGATGGGGATCAGCATTTTCCTGTTGTTATTCATACCGAGGGCGCTCTGCCTGGGTATATGGTCCCTGGCCTTATCCATCTTGAAAGAGCATATCCCGGACCTACAACTCAGCGACGCAAAAGGGTTTGCGCGGGTCTGGCCCTTTGCAACCCTGGGATTGATCCTTTCCAACCTTTCCCTGGCCGGGATGCCGCTGCTGGCAGGGTTTCCCTCCCATCAAGTCATTTGGGAAGAATTGGCCCGTAATTCACTGGCGCTTTCCCTGTGGGTATTCCTGGGCAGTTTTTGCCTGGCTGTGAGCGCAATCCGGGTATTGGCTTCCATCGCCAGGGCACCCGAAGGAGCGCCTGGGAAGCTCATGAAACAACCTCTCAACGGATCTTCCTGGCATCAAGCTGGCTGGCACTTTTCCTGCTCGGGTTATTCCCACAATGGGTCCTGCCGCTCTGGTCGAAATTACCTGCCCTTTTCGAGCACCTGGGACAATAATGACCTTATCCAATAATTAAGGGGGGTTCGGATCAAAATCCGGTACTTCGATAAATTCCAGATAGTTACACAGTATAATCACGGAGAGGAATCCCCCGCATCTACTAGTAGGAGAATAAGAACATGGAATTCGAACAAATCATCAAGCGCCTGGATTGGCTGGATGAAGAGCATCGGAAGGATAAGGCGGCCATGGAAGCCTTAACCGAGCAGCTCGCGAAAACGAATGGGGATTTGAAAATAGCCAACAAAAAAATCAAGGAACTTTCGACCCAATTATCCCCCCTGACATCATTAGGGGCACGGATCGATCAGTTCAACGGAGTTGTGACCCAGCAGCGAACAGACATCCTCAAATACGTCGACGAGATGGACGGCAAGGATGTCGATAAACTTCCGGAAGCTGAAAAACGGATCCAGATGCAGATCGACAATCTGAACGGGTACATTGTCGAATTACGGAAATTCAAGGATCCCATTGCCGAGATCAAGCGCGAGCTAAAGAGCAGCGCCGCCGAAGAGATCCGCCACGATAAGCAGATAGCCGAATGGGGAACGAAGATAGAAGAAGTGACGAAGACGGTTGATGAGGTGAAACTGCTGCAAAAAGCTGCAGAGGGACCACGACGGCAGGATAGTAAACGCCTGGCAGATCTACAGGGAGAGATCAGCGCGGCTCGCAAGCGGATGGAGGAAGTCCGCGAGAAAAATGATCTGTTCACCGACAATTTCCGCCGGATCGAGACGCGCTTGAATGAACTCCTCACCAGTGAATCCGAGCGCAAGCAAGCCCAAACGAACTTCATCGAATCGCAATCGCTCCTGCACGTGGAGCGGGAACGGGCATGGAAAGAATGGGAAACCGGGCTCGAGTCCATCCGAAGAGAAACGGGGATGATGGAACAGCATTTGCAGGAATGGGATGTTGCCCAACGGGCTGTGAAACGGGCTCAAGAGACCTATGAAGAGATCGTACAAAAATTCGAGCGCCGCATCAATGAAATCTCAGAAATGCAGCGCCTGGCGGAAGACCGGTTCAGACAGGAACTGGTGGCTTTCAAGGCCGAAGATCAGAAGCGCTGGACCAGCTATACCCTTTCTCAAGAAGAAAACCTGAAGGACGGCCGGGCAGGTTTTGGAAAACTGGAAGAGCGCATGACCTCATTAGAGGACCTGACCCAGACCCAACAAGATATCATCCAACAAACCCGGGATGCCAATGAACAGTTATTCCAGGGTTTATTGGCCCAAATACATGAGTTCCTTTCGATAAACGACCGCATAATCAGTCCGAAATGATCGATTAAGGGCACGGTAATGACCGGGCTCTTGCCACAAGAGGGATCATGCGTGTTATCGGTACCGCCGGACATGTGGATCATGGTAAATCCACCCTGATCGCCGCATTGACCGGAATCCACCCCGATCGTCTCAAAGAAGAGCAAGAACGCGAGATGACCATTGACCTCGGTTTCGCCTGGTTGACCTTGCCAGACGGAGAGGAGGTCGGCATTGTGGACGTTCCCGGTCACCGGGATTTCATCGAAAATATGCTGGCAGGCGTAGGCGGCATCGAGGCGGCCCTGCTCGTCATTGCGGCCGATGAAGGGGTTATGCCTCAAACACGCGAACACCTGGCCATTCTGGATATTTTGCAAATCAAAGCCGGGATCATTGTTCTCACCAAGATAGACCTGGTACATGACCAGGAATGGCTGAACTTGATAGAGACGGACATAGGCCAGACATTGCAAGGCACCGCCTTGCAACAAGCTCCCATCGTACGAGTTCATCCCAAACCAAAGAGGGTTTCCCTGAATTACTCAAGCAGATTGGCCTGGCTTTGGAGAATACAAAGCCCCGGCTTGACCTGGGGCGCCCACGCCTGCCGGTGGACCGGGCTTTTTCCATCACCGGATTTGGAACGGTTGTAACCGGTACCTTGGTGGACGGCTGTCTCGAGGTAGGGAATGAGGTGGAACTGTTACCGAGCGGCCTGAAGGCTCGCATCCGCGGGCTGCAAACCCATAAGAAAAGCGAAACCAAAGCGGTTCCGGGGTCCCGGACGGCGGTCAACCTGGCGGGCGTCAATGTGGAACAGGTCCAGCGGGGCGAGGTGGTGACCTTACCCGGCAGCTATCATCCCACCCAACGAATAGACGTGCGTTTCAAGCTTATGTCCAGCGCGGGCGGACCTTTACGGCACCACAGTGAAGTTAAATTATTTATAGGAACATCTGAAACTATCGCGACCGTCCGTTTGCTGGGAAAAGAGATCCTTAATCCGGGTGAGGCTGGCTGGCTTCAACTGGAAATACGGCAACCCATTGTGGCCATGCGAGGCGACCGGTATATCCTGCGCCGCCCTTCGCCTCCGGAAACATTGGGAGGCGGCGTGGTGGTGGATCCGGATCCCAGGGAAAGACATAAACGCTTCGAAGAGGAGATCCTCCAAAAATTGGAATCATTGGAGAAGGGAACGCCCGCAGAAATACTTTTACAAACAAGCCAGGTGTCTTGGCCCTGCCCCGGTCGAGAGTTTGTTCAGCCACAGCCAACTTGAGCCTCAGGTGGCGGCTCCGGCATTGGATGAATTGCTGTCGGAGGGCCAGTTGATCCGCCTGGACGAACCCGCCCTGGAACCGATAAAAGGTTCAATCATCGTGTCATCTTCCCAATGGTCTCAGTTGAAGGACTCTATCGTCGCAACCCTGGCAGCCTATCACGATAGTTATCCTTTAAGGCACGGCATGCCCAAAGAGGAATTGAAGAGCCGCTTGAAATTACCGCCGCGGATCTTTAACCTGATCATTCACAAATTGGCCCTGGAAAATGAGGTAAATGAAGCCGCCAAATGGGCGTCTCTGCCGGATCACCAGGTGCGGTTCTCCCCGTTCCAACAGGGCAAGGTGGACCGGCTGATGGAACAGTTCAACGCGGCACCCAATTCCCCACCTTCCGTAAAAGAATGCCGGGAGGAGGTCGGCGAAGATATTTTCAATGCCCTGGTGGAATATGGCGACCTGATCGCAGTATCGGAGGAGGTTGTTTTTCGGAAAACCGATTATGACGAGATGGTCCAAAAGGTTTGCCTTTTCCTCCAGGAAAAAGGAAAAGCAACCCTGGCGGAGGTACGAGACCTCCTTCAAACCAGCCGCCGTTACGTGCAGGCCTTACTGGAATACCTGGATGCGACTGGAGTCACGGTTAGAGAAGGCGATTTTCGGAGATTAACATGATGAACGAGAAATCTGAACTCTACTGGAAGAAATCCAGTCAAAGTTTTGATGCTGTTGCAGAAGATTATGATGCCTTCCGGCCGGGTTATCCAAAGGAATTGGTGGACTGCATCATTGAACTGACAGGCCTGCCGCCTGGAGGGAAAATCCTGGAGGTTGGAGCCGGAACCGGCAAAGCCACCCGCCTTTTTGCAGAACGAGGTTACCAAATGCTTTGCATCGAGCCGGGCGCCAACCTGGCAGCCGTAGCCGCCCAAAATTGCCAGGCTTACCCGGCGGTGAGATTTGAGATCAGCCGGTTCGAGAACTGGCAGGAAACGCCGGATTTGTTTGACCTGGTCATTTCCGCGCAGGCTTTCCATTGGGTCCCCAAGGAAATTGGATATGCGAAAGCAGCCCGGGCACTCAAACCAGCCGGCTCCCTGGCTTTATTTTGGAATATGTATCCCGGGTTCAACGCAGGCCCGCTCAGGCTCGAAATGGATAAGATCTACCAGGAAATCTCTCCAGAGATTGCCAGTCCTATGACCGAGATGGAAGAAACGATCAAAATCAGGACTTCTGATATTGAAGCGAGCGGTCTCTTTGGACCGGTGATCCTCAAAAGATTCCCCTGGTCGATGTGCTATACTTCCGGTCAATACCAGGGTTTGTTGAACACATATTCCGATCACCTGCTCCTCTCAGAGGAAAAGCGGATGCGGCTATACAAAGCGATCGGAGATGTGATCGAACGACATGGTGGTTTTATCGATAGGCCATATGTGGCTGTATTATTCTTGGCTCAAAAGTTGTCCTGAAGACAGGAGGACTCCATGTGTGGACGTTTTACTTTAACAGTAGATCCAGCAGATTTGCACGACACCTATCCCGAATTCACCTTCCCGGAAAAAGCCGGCCCCCGTTTTAATATCGCCCCGACCCAACCGGTCCTGGTGGTGCCCAATGACGGGTCGAATAAGGCCGATTACTACGTCTGGGGACTGATCCCCTCCTGGGCGAAGGACCCCAAGATCGGGAATGCACTTATCAACGCCCGGGCGGATACACTGGCAGAGAAACCCGCCTTCCGATCCGCCTATAAATATCACCGCTGTATCATCTTTGCGGATGGTTTCTTTGAATGGCAGCCCCAACCGGGCACGAAGACCAAGGTGCCTCACTACATCCGCTTGAAATCAGAACAACCATTTGCCTTTGCGGGACTGTGGGAGCACTGGCAGAGTCCGGATGGCTCCGAGATAAAAACAGCCACCATCATCACCACCGACCCAAATGAATTGACCGGAAAAATCCATAACCGGATGCCGGTGATCCTGCCCAAAGAGAAATTTGCCCAATGGCTCGACCCTGAACCTGCCAAAGCGGCCGACCTGCAAAGCCTGCTCGTGCCATATCCTGCCGAGGAAATGAAAGCCTATCCCATATCCACGGCAGTGAACACCCCCGCGAACGACAGCCCGGAAGTGATCAAACCGGCCTAATCCATCTTTTCGGACCACTCTTTGAAGATATCTGAACGTTTTCCAGCCCTGGCCTCGCGTGATTTTACAATTTTTTGGGTAGGGCAATTCATGTCCCTGACCGGCACCTGGATGCAAAATACCACCCAGCCTTACCTGGCGTACCGGCTGACCGGCAGCCCCTTCGTCCTGGGCTTGATAGGATTCTCGGCAACTCTGCCCACCTTGCTATTGGCGCTGCCAGGAGGTGTGCTGGTCGAACATGTGGATAAGCGGAAAACGGTCATCGTGATGCAATTCATCATGATGGCTCAGGCCTTCCTGCTGGCGTTCCTGGCATTGAGCGGCCTGATCCAGGTCTGGCACATCATTCTGCTGTCCTTTCTGCTGGGGACCGCCAATGCCATCGAGATCACCGCCCGGCAGGCGATGCTGATAGAACTGGTGGGAAAACCGGCCCTGCCGAATGCGATCGCTTTACAATCCACCATCTTCAACCTGGCCCGGGTACTGGGGCCATCTCTTACGGGGGTGGTGCTCCTGTTGGTCCAGAATCATGGGGAAGGCTGGGCCTTTTTCGCCAACGGCGTCAGCTTCATATTCGTCATCGCGGGCTTATTCTTCGTGCGTACCCCTTTCAGGAATGCGGCCGTACCCTTATCTTTGGCCGAAACCAACCTGCCCAGGGAATTCCAGGAAGGCTGGAGGTACATCCGCGGCAACACAGTCACCTTGCTCATCATCATCATGGCCGCCTGGATGGGATTCTTTGGCTATCCCTTCGGCCAGCAATTGCCGGCGGTGGCAAGCAATGTCCTGCACCAAGCGGCCGATACCGACAAGATTGTCCAGGCCAGAAACAGCATCCTCTACCTGTCGATGGGTGTGGGCGCCCTGATGGCTGCATTATTCGCATCCGCCTTCAGTCACCTGCGCCGAAAGGGGTATTTGATGATGATCGGCCAATTTGTATTTTCAATTGCGCTTATCCTGGTCGCGGCAACCAGGAATATTCCTCTCATGCTAACCTTGATTGGAGTGATCGGTTGGGCCATGGTCACTCAAATGATGATGATGAATACGCTGATCCAGTTGGATGTCCCGGATAATTTACGCGGCCGGGTTTACAGCGTTTATTTATGGGCAGTCCAGGGCGTGGCTCCATTTGGCAGTCTTTTCATCGGCTGGCTGGCGCAAGCGGCCGGCGTGTCCGAGGCCGCCTTTGTGGGTGGCATCCTTTGCCTGTTGGCGTTGATCTTTATTCATACGAAATGGCCGGTCGTGCGGCTAAATCTCAGTTAATTCCCCAGTAAAGGGTCGCCTGACCCTCTTTTCAGGAAATGTACCTCATGCCTCCCCTGGTTTTACCCGAAAACACCAGGGGAGTTGTATACTTAGGAAAAAATAGAAGAGCATTGTTATATGAGTGTGTGCGACTGCGCCGCACACACTCATATAACAGACTCCTCCAGAGTTATCGGAAGATGCTTAGAGCGGCCCTCACGAGGGACATTCACAGGCGAAAGGAACACCCATGAAATTCAACTACGGTCACTGGGCTCTCCTGCCCGGCACGGAAGCGACTTATCCCATCACAGTTGTGGATGTTCAAACCGAAGGACAGGCGCTGGTTGTAACCGCCTTTAACCGGAAGATCCGCAACCGTAATGAAATGATCGACGGAACGACCCTGACCGCCCGATTTACATCTCCCATGCCGGAAGTGATCCGGGTGCAGGTCACGCATCATAAAGGCCGGAAGGAACGGCTGCCGGCCTTCGACCTGGATTATGCACTGACCAATCCGGCGGCCTCTTGCGGCCGGGACGAGACCCAGGCCTGGCTGAAAAGCGGGCGGCTGTCGGTGAGGGTGCCGGTCAAGGGGGATTGGAAAATTTCCTACCAGAGAGAGGCAGAGGAACTGACCGCCAGTGAACCGATGGCAATGGCGTTGCTGACCCAGAATGGAGAGACTTATCTGCGGGAGCAGCTTTCGACCCAGGCGGGAGAAAAGATCTATGGGCTGGGAGAGCATTTCGGACCCTTCGTAAAAAATGGGCAATCAATCGATACCTGGAACGAGGACGGCGGGACGGATTCGGAGATTGGATATAAGAATGTCCCGTTTTACCTGAGCAATCGCGGCTACGGGATACTGGTAAACCACCCGGGCAAAGTCTCCTTCGAGGTGACCTCCCATCACGTCAACCGGGTCCAGTTCAGTGTGGCGGATCACCGCCTGGATTACTACATCTTTGGCGGCCCCACCCCAAAGGAGGCGATCGACCAGTACACGGCCCTGAGCGGGCGACCGGCCCTGCCGCCGGCCTGGTCATTTGGATTGTGGCTTTCGACCTCCTTTACCACCAATTATGATGAAAAAGCCATCCTGGCGAATATCGAAAAGATGGAAACCTGCGGCATCCCGGTGAGCGTCATGCATTTCGACTGTTTCTGGATGAAGGAATTGACCTGGTGCAGCTTCCTGTGGGACAGGCGTTTTTTTCCCGACCCGGAAGGGATGCTGCGGCGGATCAAAGAAAAAGGGGTGAAAGCCTGTGTATGGATCAATCCTTATATCGCCGAGGCCAGCCCGCTCTTTGCTGAAGGGGCGGACCAGGGTTTCCTGCTAAAAAAGGCGGACGGCGATGTCTTCCAGGTAGACTCCTGGCAACCCGGCATGGGGCTGGTGGATTTCACCAACCCGGGGGCTCGAAAGTGGTACGCGGATAAGCTGCGCAGCCTGATCGAAATGGGTGTGGACGCCTTCAAGACAGACTTCGGCGAGCGCATCCCCGTGAATGTGCGCTATTATGACGGGTCCGACCCGGAGAGAATGCACAACTATTACACCTACCAGTACAACCAGACCGTTTTCGATCTGCTGAAGGAAGTCAAAGGCGAAGGAGAGGCGGTCGTCTTTGCCCGTTCCGCCACCTGCGGCAACCAGAAATTCCCGGTCCATTGGGGCGGGGATAACACCTCCACCTACGCATCCATGGCAGAGACACTGCGGGGCGGTCTCTCGCTGGGGATGAGCGGATTCGGTTTCTGGAGTCACGATATCAGCGGGTTCATCGGCAAGGCCACGCCGGACCTGTATAAACGCTGGGTGGCCTTTGGGCTGCTCTCCTCCCACAGCCGGCTGCACGGGAACGATACCCCGCGGATGCCGTGGCTGTATGACGACGAATCAGTGGAGGTGCTGCGCTTCTTCAACAACTTGAAAAAGCAGATCATGCCTTACCTGTTGGAGACGGCCAAAGAAGCCCACGACCACGGCTGGCCGGTGATGCGACCAATGGTGTTGGAATTCCCGGACGACCCGGCTTGCCCGAGCGTGGATATGCAATACATGCTCGGAGAGGCGGTACTGGTCGCACCGGTGTTTAAGGACACCGGAGAAGTAACCTATTACCTGCCGGGAGGCGAGTGGAGGAATTTGCTGACCGGCGAGACCGTCCAGGGACCGGCCTGGCGGAAGGAAAAATATGACTACTTCAGCCTGCCTTTGTGGGTGAACGTGGAAAAGGGGAAGGAATGGGAGTGTTTGAAGGAATATAGGAAAGAGAAATGAAGGTCGAAGATCAAACGTCGAATGTCAAATGTCGAATGTCAAACGTCAAACACACAGAAACTGCATAAACCGAAAAATCCAAGATCGATTAGGAATCGATATTCGAGATTTCGTGAGTTCTGGCGTAGTTCCAGGACATGGGATGGATGGTATGGAAGATACCGAACACTTTAAGGAAAAGCAGCCGAACTTTAGAATTTGGGTATGGAGGGCGGGCCTTTTTCTCTTGTTCCTGGTATCCGGCCTGCTGATTTTCGTCGTGTTCAGCCACATGCGGCCAATCCTGCCGGCGAGCCTGGATCCTTATTGGAGGGTTGCATTGATCGTGGGATTCCTGGCCGCGGCTTTATTCGCCAGACAAAGCTGCCGCTTCTTTCAATTCTGGCAAGTGCTGTTCGCCGGATTTATAGCTGCGCTGGCCACTGCCATTGATCTCTACCTGCCATCCAGGGAATGGCTGCTCCAGCTCTTTCACATTTCGCTCAAGACGCCGGCGGGGATCGCACTGGATAAATTGGACAGCAGCCTCATTATTATTGTCTCCATCTTGGTGCTCACAAAAATATCGGGGAATACTTTTAGATCACTCTACCTCCAAAAGGGGAACCTCAAGAAGGGCCTGACCATCGGCTTGATCGCTTTCCTGGTCGCGGCTGCCGGCGCCATCCCGGTCTCGGGATTGTTCTTTGGAGGCAAAAACCTGCAGGTGGAAAGAGTGCTGACCTGGGCGCCCTGGATATTGATCTTTATCACTGGGAACGCGTTCAATGAAGAGCTTCTCTTTCGAGGCCTTTTTCTGAAAAAATTTGATCCATTTATAGGCAGATTCTTGTCGAACCTGGTGATCGCCATTCCATTTGCATTGCATCACTCGGGTGTTACCTACACGCCGGATACCATAATGTTCCTGGCGCTGCTTCTGCCCCTGGCATTGGTGTGGGGTTATATCACCCAGAAGAACAATAACCTGTGGGGTTCAGTGCTTTTCCATGCGGGGATGGATATTCCGATTGTGTTGGGAATCTTTTCAGCGCTCTAGAAAAGAATATGAAGTTCAGGTAACGGAATGAAAAAACGATGACTATAAGAGAAATGACCGACAGAGATCCTCCGATCATTGAAAGCGCATTTACTGCCCAGGGGTGGAATAAAGCTGCCAGCTTGTACGTGAGTTACCTGGAGGAAAGCCGGGTGGGAAAACGGGTCAACCTGGTGGCAGAATTTCAAGGTGAAATTGCGGGGTATGTAACCATCGTATGGGAATCCGACTATCCGCCCTTCCGGCAAGAGAGCATCCCGGAGATCGTCGATTTCAATGTGCTGATCAAATTCCGCCGATTGGGGATCGGAACGGAGTTAATGGATGAAGCCGAAAGGCGGATCTCGGCGAGGTCACGCACAGTGGGATTGGGAGTATGCCTGCACGTGGGATATGGGCCCGCCCAAAGACTCTATGCGTTAAGAGGCTATGTGCCAGACGGAAGAGGGGTCTATTATCAAGAACGTTATCCGGATTATGGGGAACAGGTACGCCTGGATGACGATCTGGCTATCTACATGACCAAAGAGTTAGGATAGAAAATCGAAGAAAGGGCGGTCCAGAAGTTATGAACGAGCCGTATAATTATTGATTTACGGCCCTATCGGTAATCTCGAGGGCCTTATCGAGGATCTTAAACCCTTCCTTTAATTGTTCTTCGGTGATAATCAAAGGTGGGATGATCAAAACAGTGTGCCAGTGGGGATAGATGTACAGACCCTGCTCAAGACAGAATTTCCGCAAAGCAGCCATTTCGGGCGAGGAAGAATTCCATGCGGTCATCGGTTCTTTCGTCTGGCGATCCTTTACCAACTCCAGGATGCCGAATAAGCCGATACTCCGCACCTCCCCCACCGAGGGGTGAGTCTCTCCCAGATCAGCCAGGAGTTTATGCAGGACCGGTGCCATGGCGGCGGCGTTCTCGATGATATGATCCTCCTGCATCACCCGGATATTGGCGATACAAGCTGCCAGGGAAATGGGATGGGAGGTGTAAGTCAGACCGCTCTCAAAGACCTGATCATTGAAGGCAGCCGCGATTTGAGGTTTCATGGCTACGGCTCCCAGCGGCGCATAGGCGGAAGTAAGACCCTTGGCCATGGTCATGATATCCGGAACCACATTCCAATGATTGACTGCAAACCACTCGCCAGTCCGGCCGAACCCGGACATGACCTCGTCTGCAATCATCACGATCCCATATTTATCGCAAAGGAAGCGGACTCCCTGGAGGTAGCCGTCCGGCGGGATGATGATCCCATTCGTCCCGGTCACCAATTCGATCAGGATGGCTGCAATAGTATCCGGACCCTCATAGCGGATGATCTCTTCAAGGTGGTTCAGGTAATCCTGGCAAAAATCAGCCTCGGATATATCCGGGTTGAGGCGGTGAAATGTGGAGCGGTAGCGATAGGGATCGAGGAAATGAACCACACCGGGCATGAGCATGGGTTCCCAGGCGACCCGGCGGGGGTCACCCGTGGCGGCCATCGCACCGGCAGTGGCTCCGTGGTAGGAGCGGTAACGGCTGAGGACTTTAAAGCGGCCGGTGTAACCCCGGGCCAGCTTAATGGCATTCTCGTTGGCATCCGCCCCACCGAGGGTGAAGAGGACCTTGGTCAATTGGGCCCCGGGGGAAACATCCGCCACCAGTTGACTGGCGAGCGCGCGGACTTTTGTGGCCATGCCCGGAGCCGCGTAGGGCAACTCGGCGGCCTGCTCTTGAATGGCAGAGATGACCCGCTCATTACCATGGCCGATATTGACGCACATGGTCATGGAGTTGAAATCGAGATAGCGCTTACCGGCCGTATCCCAGAAATACACGCCCCTGGCAGTTTTGATAGGGATAGGATTGACCTTCGCCTGGGCCGACCACGTCCAGAAGACATGCTCTTTGGAGAGGGGAAGGATCTCATCATCGGGAAGATCAAACATGGTTATTTGTCTCCGTTCTGCTGGATGAATTCAAGCACCTGGGCGTGGGTGGGGCTGTTCATAACCCCTGGGGAAGTGAGGCAGACCAGGCCGGCCAGGGCGGAGGCATAGCGGACGATCCTCTCATCCTCCCAGCCCTGAAGCAGCCCATAGACCACTCCGGCCCGAAAGGAATTACCGGCGCCGGCCGTATCGATCGGTTTGATCGGATAAGGGATGAGCGAGCAAGTTGGTTCACCCCGGCGACCGTAGAGAATGGGGTTGCCTCCGGAGGTGAAGATGATCAGGCCGGGCACCTTCTCATGGTAATTCTCAAATAGATCCGCATATGCCACACCCGGATACTCACGGTTGCGAAATTCACCTGAGACGATGAGCGCAGCCGGGTTGGAGGCCAATTCATCTTCGGGGGAACAATCCATCATTACATAAGGTATACCCGCCTCCACAGCAAAACGAACAGCCAGGCGGCTCTCCGCCTGAAAAAAAGGATCGATGCAGGCCATCCGAGCATGGACTATATCTTCCTTTCGAGGAGTATTCCAATGACAGCCGGAGAAGAGGAAATCGATATACTGCCCGAAAACGGTGCGGCTTCGATCATCCGAGAAGACGACCTCAATGGGTCCGGCATAACCCGCTGGAATGGCCAGGCGGGATACATCCACACCCCTCTGGCGGATGGTATCGAGCAGCCAGCGACCCGAATCGGAGTCGCTGACCCAATTACCGTCCAACAAGCAACGCAGGCCCAACCGGCTTAATACCATGGCCGAACCGACCGCTTCACCGCCAATATTGGGCAAGGCGCCAGAAATCTCAGCATACCCATCCGGCGGAGGAAAAGGTGTCCGGATGGTATAGATCAGGCTGTTTACCATGACCCCGTACACGTACACATCATACTCGGGCGATGATTTTGAATCCATGGATGCATTATAATACGCGCCTCCCTGTCGAAAAAAAGGAGAGTCATGCACAACTTCCCCTACCGCCGCATCTGCGTGGTGGGCACCACCGGAAGTGGAAAGAGCACGATGGCCGAAGCCCTGGCCCAAAGCTTGCATATTCCCCATATCGAACTGGATGCGATCCACTGGGAGCCGGGCTGGAAGGAAGCCGACCGGGAATCCACCCGGGCCCGGGTCAGGATCATTTCGTGCAACGAAAACTGGGTCATTGACGGCAACTACGGTTTTTTACGGGATATCCTGTGGCCGCGGGCCGAAGCCGTGGTATGGCTGGATTACCCATTACCCTTGATCTTCTGGCGTTTATGGCGGCGAACCTGGAAGCGAGTGTTGACAAAGGAAGTATTATGGGGAACAAATACGGAAAGATTGGCAGAGCAGTTCTTCACAAAAGATTCGCTTTTCCTATGGGCACTGAAGACTTACGGCAAGCACAAAAAGCAATACGCGACTCTGCCTAACCTACCCGAATTCGCGCATATCAAGGTGTATCGAATAAACACGCAGAGACAGGCAGAGAGATTCATAAATGCCCTGGCAGACGACCGGCCGGTCGCCCTTGCGGATTGATTTATAATCCCAGTACATATGTCCACGCCGGCGGCGAGTGATTCAAACGATTGTGAAGGGCCTCTCCATCCCAGGGCCATTGAGGGAATGGAGCTATTCAACCAAGGGAAATACTGGCTGGCCCACGAGGCCCTGGAGGCCGCCTGGCGGGAGGAACGGGGTCCCATCCGCAAGCTTTACCAGGGAATATTGCAGGCAGGCGTGGTTTATTTGCACGTCAGCCGCTGCAATTATGCAGGAGCAATCAAGGTGCATCAACGCTGTATACGCTGGCTGGAACCGTGGCCCGATCTTTGCCGAGGCGTGGAGGTGGGGTTGCTGCGGCGGGACCTGCAGGCAGTCATTCAGGAGACGATGCGGCTGGGCCCGGACCATCTGGAAGAATTCGACCTTTCTTTCTTGAAACCGGTCGTTTATACCTGAAAATATATCCCAAGAATAGAGGAACGCCGTTTATTGAGCGTATGCGGCTGGGCCGCATACGCTCAATAAACGAGTTTCTCCAGAATTTTCGGATGGACACTCAACTTGACTGGTGTTCGTGCGGGAGGAAAGATGGCTGATTTGGCATTTGCGGATAAGAAAGCTCTCATCACGGGATCTGGGCGAGGCATCGGGAAGGCCGTGGCGCTGGCGTTTGCCCGGGCCGGGGCGGATGTGGTGATTAATTTCTTTCGCAACCGGGCTCCGGCCGAGGAGACTGCCGCCGAGATCGAAAAATTAGGCCGGCAGGCACTGCTGATAAAAGCGGATGTAGGCGATTTAGGCGACCTGGAGCGACTATTTAATGAAACAGAAAAAGCCTTTGGCGGATTGGATTTTTTCATCCATAATGCGGCTTCGGGTTACAACCGGCCTGTGATGGAACAAAAGCCCAAAGGATGGGATTGGACAATGAACATCAATGCCCGGTCCCTTTTATTTGCATCCCAACGAGCCGTTCCGCTCATGGAAAAGCGCGGCGGGGGCTGTATTGTCAGCATATCCAGCCCGGGATCCAACCGGGTCTTGCCGGATTACGTGGTAGTAGGAGCCAGCAAGGCCGCCATCGAAAGCCTCACCCGTTATCTGGCCGTGGAACTGGCTCCGAAGAATATCGTCGTCAATGCAGTCTCACCGGGGATTGTGGAGACGGAAGCGCTGAAGCATTTCGCGGCCATGAGCGATCAAAAAGTGATCGAAAAAGCCATTTCCGCTACTCCCGCAGGCCGTTTGGTCACGCCGGAGGATGTAGCCGGGTTAGTGGCATTTTTATGCTCCCCGGCTGCCTCCATGATCCGCGGGCAGGTGATCGTTATGGATGGAGGTTACATACTCCCGGCGAATTGATAGGCCGGACAGAGGAATCTTTATGTTAGAATAGAATTACTTGCAGGAGGATTTGTGAGCCAAACAGCCGCCAGCCCTTTTCAAGCTGGCGCCTTTTATTTTCACAGGTCCACTGCCCATTCAAAAGGAGAGAAGACAGAGATGGAAACAAAGCTTTATGTAGGCAACCTGTCCTACAGCACCACCGAAGATGACATTCGCAGTCTCTTTACGCAGGCAGGGACAGTTGCCTCGGTGGCCATGATCAAAGACCGGGATACGGGGCAATCCAAAGGCTTCGCATTCGTGGAAATGAGCAATCAAAGCGAAGCGGAAAAGGCCATCCAGACGTTTAACGGCTATATGCTGGCGAACCGGCCTCTGAAGGTCAACATGGCTCGACCCCGAGAAGAACATGGCTTCGGCGGCGGGCGTGGCGGCGGTGGAGGCTACGGTGGCGGTGGTGGAGGCGGTGGCTATAACCGCGGCGGTGGTGGCGGCGGCGATCGTGGCGGGGGTGGAAAAAGACGGAGCGGGCCAGGCGGCAGCCAGCGCAGATACTAAAAATAAATGAATGCGAGCGGAAAAAAACGCTCGCATTCGTTTTTTAATTAGTATCTATCCGAAAATAAAGAGGATGCCGCATTTTGAGTGTGTGCGGCTCCGCCGCACACACTCAAAATGCGATTTTTCCATAATTTTCGGATAGGTTCGAAGTGAAATCATTAACTTATTAATATGGCCCGGGCGGGAGCGCCATCCGAACCAACCAGCTTGAGGGGAAGGCAGAAGAGCTGATATTGGCCGGGCTCGACCGCGCTCAAGTCAGCACCCTCAAGGATTACCATACCTGCTTCGAGCAAGGTCCGGTGGGTGGGAACACTTTGCTTATAAGGCGCCACCGATAAATAATCTATACCGATGAGCTTTATCCCCCGGGTCACCAACCAGGCGGCCCCATCAGCGGAGATACCCACAAAGCCGGTATCGAATTCTGTTTCTCCTCCGGGCCCAACGCTCGGAATTGCGGGTTTTCAAGAGCAAGCCGAACCGTGGCAGGGTCAATTGAGACCTTTTCCAGAACCTCGGCAGTGATGAAGTTCACTTCGTCTGCAACCTGGATCACTTGAGCCGGGCCTGTCAAAACTCCCAGGGAGAGCGATTTAACAGTCTGATGGTTATTGAGAAAATGGTGAGGTGCGTCCACGTGGGTGCCGGTGTGGACGCCGCAATCCAGCCGGGACACGTTATCATGCGCCCCGGCATCCATCGAAGAGACCTGTTCGAGTACCACCGGCGGGTTGCCGGGCCAAACCGGCATTGACGGGGAAATGGGAACTGAAATATCCATTATTTTCATAGCCACCTCACAATCTAAACCCTTTAAAAAATTCACTCCAATCTTGATGCGGATGCAGGATTGATCACCAGACACACGTCAATTGTAAATCCATTACTTAAATAAACCCATACATTGCCTATCTGCGGGTCTTTGAGCGACTCCGGAAAAAGGTGACCAAAGTTTCATAACCGGCTTGAGTGCTGACATCGATCTGAATGAGTGGCCGGGAGGCTTTCTCAAAGGAAACCAACTCGAATTTGGGCCGGCGAGGAAGGGAATAATCCACGGGATTAGAGGTTCTGGATCTCATTGCAATTGCCAGGAAGGATAAAATCCCAAGTTTCGCCGGTGGGAAACTGGTGATACAAACACGCTTTGAATAGAAAAGGACCTCAAAGCCGCAATCTGGGGATGAACGCCGGGCCCAAACCAGGGTAAATTTAAACCAAGATGATCCAGCCCGGTGAGAGCCAATCCGGCAGCCTGCAGGCGGCGAGAGACATTCACCAAACTGATATATCCATACTCATGGGGACTTTGCCTTCTCCAGGCCGGTTGTATTCTCAATCTTGAAGGTGTATATTTTTCCATCAGAAGTGGAAAATGTTGCGAAAGCAGTCGGAAATACCCGATTCCTATTTTAGAAATACAGCGGGATAATAATCAGGGGTTGGATCGGGTGAATTCGAACCCGCCGGTAGGTGCCATTTCCCACCAATCCCAATAAGGAGATCGAGCCGGCTGGTAAAGTCATTATCGTCCGGAAGTGTGAGGGTGATCCGTTCCAGGTAGGGAAGGCCCATAATGCTTGATTAATATCTCTTATTTACCATCCAGCCGCATCGAAGATATGCTGCAGGAATTGGGTCCGTTCGGAGGGGGTCATCAGGCGAGGCCGGGAATAATCTTCGATGATATAAGTCAAGAGGTCCGTACCGATATATTTGCCATCATAAAAGATATGCGGTCGATAAAGACATTGCGGGTATCGTAGATGACCGAACCGTCCGGCATGAGATGGGACATCTGGTCGAAGAAAAGGTTTCCCAGGCCATAATGGACCAGGGAAGTGCCATCGAACTCCATGTCAGCCGGCATGTGGGCCTGGCTGCCGCTGACGATCACGGCGCCTGCATCGGCCATGCTGAGAAAATCCCGGCGCTCATAATCGGTAGGAAAGGATTGATAGTACTCGTTATACTGAAATGTGACGATGGGTAGGAAACCCTAGCGATCGCAACCCGGCATATCTGAGAATGAAGCAGATCAAAATCACAGGGGGCCGAACCTGGGCGTGTATCGGAAGCCCAATCGCCGGGAGGTACCGGCGTAATTGCAGCCAAGAAAAGCCAATTTATTGCCATGGTCGATGATCGTCAACGGGCGGGTCGCCTCGTTAAGATCCCTGACCCCCGGCAAAATATTTCCAGCCGCGTTGATCATACATATCCAGGGTATAGAGTAAATCCGCCGGACCATAGTCGAGGAGGTGATTGCCACTTAGCTCGACAATATCCACGCCGACATCCTCCAACAGGGCAATATAGGCAGGGTTACTGCAAAATTGCAAGACTGTCGGTCCAGGGATCAGGCTTGGGGCAGGCCGGATCGAAGGAAATCTCATTACTGACATGAGTAAGATCAGCAGCTCGAAGAACACTGCGAACTTCCTCACCCGGATACAGGACGCCGTGGGCCTCCATCTGGTCGGCGGTGGCACGGACGAGGGCAGTGACGCCGGTCATTGCCAATACCGTCAGTTTGGCGGGATCGCTGTTGGTGGAAGGAAGCTCAAAGAGGGCCGGTTGGAGAGAAAAACCAATTTTAAGTGGATAGGCGGAAGGATCAAAATCATTTTGAACGGCGATTGACCTTCCACGCGAGAACCTTCCAACGCGGGTCCAGGGCTTCGAATGGGACAATTCCCCAGGAAGGACGGTGCTGCCCAGGCAGAATCGATCAACGTGTCCGGCAGAGGCCACATTCACAGACGTGGAAGCCGGCACACCCCATAAGGTAGAAAATGCTGCCAGGGTGGATGCTTCCAGCCAAAGCGGCCGTCCGGCAAAAGGCCCGATGGATTGCCTGTCCAGGCACTTTGCAGATCCGCCAATAGAGACATCGTCAATCGTGGTCGGAAAGGGAGTGACGAGGGCATAGAACCAAATTGAGAATTAGATTCTGATCTCTAAAGGAACTTTTTAGGATTGCGGAGTTAGAACATCCAGAATGGACATTGGCGTTTTCAGGGTTGGAGGCTAGGAGATGCCGGAGGAGAGGGCGGATTGGCGCAGGCTGGCGGGAACGGCAGAGGCGATATAGAGGGAAGGAATAAATGGCGTATTGGTCGGCTGACCCGGTAGAGGCGAGGCGGTAACCGTTGGAGGCGGCGTAAATCCTTCCGGCTGAAAAGGGGTAGGGGTTGGTGGGAGTTATTCGAAATGAGATTGGGAGAAGATTGGGAGGAAAGGGGGTTTACCGGCGAATCACCCCACAGCGAGCTACAGGCGGAAAGGCAGAGTGCGATCAGGCAGAATGTGACGGAAGATCTTCATCGGAGGGGCAAGTCCAGTTCCGCTAGTGTGAACTTTTTCAGGGCAGACTGGTTGATGGTCACCCCTAAACCTGGACCGGAAGGCACATCAATGGTGCTGTCCGGATTGAGGCATAAGCGTTCATTGGTGATGTCTTCTTTATAATAACGATCCGAGGCCGAAATGTCCCCCGGCAAGGTGAAGCCAGGTAAGGCTGCCAGTGCAAGATTAGAAGCCCGGCCTACTCCCGTTTCGAGCATACCCCCGCACCAGACCGGAATCCCCGAGGCCTGGCATAAATCATGGATGGCCGCCGCCTGGCTCAATCCGCCCACCCGGCCGGGTTTAATGTTGATGATCCGGCAGGCGCCCATCTCCAGGGCCGCCCGGGCATGGCGTAAACTGACGATGCTCTCATCCAGGCAAATGGCCGTTTTGAACTGCTGCTGGAGCTTATGGTGTTCCCACAGGTCATCCTCTGCCAGGGGCTGTTCGATCAGCAGCAGGTCCAACAAGTCCAGAGGTCGTAACGCTCTCAGAAGTCGAGAGGGTATAGGCGGAATTGGCATCCACTTGCAGGCGGATGGAAGTGGAAGCTTGACGGACGGCGGTGGCATCGCCTACGTCCCGGCCGGGCTTGATCTTGATCTTGATCCGCGCATATCCGTCGGAGAGATATTTGCCCACCTTCTCGACCAGAGCTGCGGGAGAAGCCTGGAGACCCACGGAGACGCCTACATCCACGCGGGACCGGATCCCTCCCAAAAGATCCCGGAGGGATTTGCCCTGCCGCTGCCCGAGGAGATCCCATAAGGCCATCTCCACGCCGGCTTTGGCCAGATGATGACCGCGAATACCTTCCACTCGCCGTTGGAAATCTGAAGCATCCTTTATATCCTGGCCCAATATCAGGAGCGGCGCAACGAATTCTTTCAGGATGTGCCAGCCGGTGCCGGTAGTTTCATAAGAATAGCCAGGATCACGATCCATGGCGCATTCACCCCAGCCGGTCAGACCTTGCGAGCGGAGAGCAATGAGGATGCATTCCCGGTCGGTCGTCAGGCCAAAGGAAGTCTCGAAAGGAGAGACAAGTGGCATGGAGAGATGGTAGAGGCTGAGGGAGTCCAGTTTCACTCAGTGACGGGTCAGTTATCAGTCAACTTGGTTTTCAGTCAGAATCGCGAGTCTAAACTTCGCCCGGTTCTTCTTCGATCTTCAAGCCCAGGACGACCTCATTCATCGTGGTGCCCTCTTTACGCATCCCCGGGACCGGTGTACCGCAATAGGGGCAGATATCCCAGGGCAATTCCATCAAACGACCGCAGGAATGGCAGGGTTTGCGCAATTTCGTCTGGCAGGTGGGACAGACAAGCCAATCTTCCCGGATGTGGCGCTCACAACCGGGACAGAGTGATCTGCTCTTCGATGGATTGAAGGAGGGCTTCTTCCTCCAAAGTCTGTTGATATTCCTCCTCGAGGGTGCGGGAAGGGCGCAGGATCAAATAGACCAGTACACCCGGCAGGTTCAGCAGCGCCACCAGCACTGCCGCAAGGATATGCACCAGGCGATCCCGATGGCGGCTGCGAATATCCCGATAGGTCCAGATGATCAATGCCACCCACAGGGCCACTATAAACGCGCCCGCGAAAGCTGCCAGGACCAAGCTAAACCCCCTCAAAAAAGTTGGGTCCAAGGTCATAATGCGTCTCCTATGGTCATTTCAGCCTCCACCGCCCCCACCCCCGGCGATCCCGCCCTCGGTCAATTTCCGCAGATCATCCAGGGCCGCTTCGATCTCTTCCACACTCACCGGTGTATCCTGATCGCGATGTTTCAAGCTACCGGCCCTGGCTTTTTCCACTGCCACCTCCCGGATGGTCAGGTCCCGTTTCAGGGCTTCCTTGACCAGGGCAGCGCCCTGGGAATAGCCGATGACCGGATTCAGGGCCGTCACCACGATGGCATTCTTCGCCAGCCAGCCGGTGGCTTTTTCCCGGTTGGCCGTCACCCCTTTCACAGCCTTGTCGGTGAAAGCCCGGACCGAGCCGATGATCACCTGCATGGCTCCGAACAGGCTATGCGCGATGATCGGCATCATCACATTCAATTCCAACTGACCCGCCTGGGCTGCCAATCCCACGGTGGTATCACAGCCGATCACATGGAACATGGACATATCCAGCATTTCAGCCATGACCGGGTTGACCTTGCCCGGCATGATGCTCGAACCGGGTTGGACGGCAGGCAGGTGGATCTCATCCAGGCCGGTGGAAGGCCCGGAAGCCAGCAGGCGAAAATCATTGGCGATGCGGATGAGGGTCAGAGCCAGGGTCCGCAGGGAGGCGGAAAAATCGACCGCATCGGCCATGGACTGCATCGACTTCGAATAGATTGTCCGATTCATACAATTGCAGGCCGGATAATTCCGATAATTTCTTGACCATGCGGCGATGATATTCCGGATGGGCATTCAAGCCGGAGCCGACGGCGGTACCGCCAATCCCCAGGCGGCGCAAGCCTTCGGCAGACCGCCGGATGCGCTCGGCATCCCGTTCGACGGCCTTGGCATAGGCTCCGAATTCCTGGCCCAGCCGGACAGGCACGGCATCCTGCAAATGGGTGCGGCCGGATTTAACGATATCGTCAAATTCATCGGCTTTGGCGTTCAAGGCGTCCACCAGGCCGTTCAGAACGACCAGGAGTTCATCCAGACGCCACAAACAACCCAACCGGACGGCAGTTGGGATGGTATCGTTGGTGGATTGGGCCATATTTACGTGGTCATTGGGGTTGACGCGATATTCCCCAACTCCCCACCCAGGATCTGGGTGGCCCGGTTGGCAATTACTTCGTTAACATTCATATTATGGCTGGTGCCTGCGCCGGCCTGGAAGGGATCCACGACAAACTGGTCATCCCACTTCCCTTCCATGACTTCCTGGGCGGCCTCCACGATGGCCCCGGCACGTTCAGCGTCCAGCAAGCCCAGGTCACGGTTGACCTCGGCAGCAGCCCGTTTTATGGTCGCCATGGACCAGATAAAAGCCCGCCAGGGTTTCAGACCGGAAATGGGAAAATTTTCGACGGCACGTTGGGTCTGGACGCCATAGAGGGCACCTCCGGGGACATACACTTCACCGAGGGAATCTCGTTCGATTCTAGTAGCGGCTATAACACTCATGATCTTTATACCTCCGCATTTTATAAGATGGAAAAACGCGGATAAATCGGATGAAACGGATTTTCACGGATAAAAAAATAGATTTAAACTAGAAATTAGAACCTGGATCACCTTTATTCTGCGGATTTCGCAGGTAAAGCTTGAAAAAGGATGCTCACTAATATGATTATACTCCGGATAAAATAAGGAAGTCCGGCGTTGCTAAATCAGCGCCGGACTTGCTTTTATCCCAAACTCCTGTCGAGACATTGGGTTAATTTCCATCATCCATATCTTTGGCTCCATAGCCGGGGCCGGTTTTGAAAAAATCGTAGTTTGGCTTGATATCGTCGCGGAGGTTAACCACTTCTCCGGCAGTTAACTGCCTGACCGTATCGATGGAAACTTTCCCTCCGTGATGGTTAGTACCTTCATAATGACCGGTAAGGCCGGCTTTGCTGATATATTCCCCGCCTTTGGCCGTATAGGCCGCCGGGACTTCATCTTCGGGGAAAATCGCCAGGTAAGGGCATTCCGGGATGCAAGCGCCACAGTCAATGCAGGTATCCGGGTCTATATACATCCAGGGCCATTCGTTCGCGGGTTCGCCGGGAACAATGCACTCCACCGGGCAAACATCGATACAGCCACGGTCACGGATGCACAGGCTTGTAATAATATGGGTCATGTGGTTTCTCCAGTAATCCAAGGATAGAAATAAGATAGAATATTATATCTTTGTTGGAGGAATACTGCAATTTAAAAAATTCTGGACGGGCTAACCCGTCAATAACAAGAAATGAAAATAAATGGTGGGTAGCCCGTCAGAAATAAAAGGAAGATTTTTTATTTGCCGAAAACCGCTCGCAACTGCGTCCCAATTGACCACATTCCACCAGGCCGTTACATAATCGGCACGGCGATTCTGATATTTCAAGTAATACGCATGCTCCCACACATCCACGCCCAATAGTGGACGGCATTTTTATCTTCGGAAATCGGATTGTCCTGGTTGGCGGTGGAGAAGATGCTGAGCTTGTCACCTTTCTTGATCAGCCAGGCCCAACCGGAGCCGAAACGAGCGCCAGCGGCTTTTTCAAAATCGGTCTTGAAATTGGCGAAGCTTCCAAAAGATGCATCGATCGCCTTTGCCAGATTCCCGGAGGGTTCGCCACCGGCCTTGGGGCCCATGATCTCCCAGTAAATATTATGATTCAGAGTTCCACCACCATGGTTGCGGACCGCTGTGCGGATATCCTCCGGTATTGCATTGAGGTCCGAAAGCAGCGCCTCTACACTCTTTCCATTCAGTTCAGGATGCTTCTCAATGGCTGCGTTTAAGTTATTGACATAGGCAGCATGGTGTTTATCATGATGGATCTGCATCGTCATTGTGTCAATATAGGGCTCAAGAGCATCGTAGGCGTAGGGTAGTGGAACAAGTTGAAAAGCCATAAATTACCTCCATGTTTATACATGACAAATTATATAAAGTATATCCACTTAATTAATGTTAATTATATTCAAAACCTTATCCAGAGTCAATGAAAATAGGCGATTTCTTACAGAATACTTATACAATTTCATCTTCAAAATGGGCAGTGGGTAACTTGATAAAAGGGACTTGGTAATTCCAAGAGAGAGTATACTTTGCCGGATTGGAGAAAAGACATTGACCCCTTCCCCGCGACGTTCGACCATTATTATCAGCTTATTGACCGGGATATGCGCAGTTTCAACTGCCTCGATTTTCATTAAACTGGCCCAAAATGAAGGCGCGCCATCCATCGTTATCGCGGCAGCGCCGGCTGACTATCGCGGCCTTATTGTTGGCGCCGCTCGCATTAACTCGGCACATGAAATGAATTGAAAAGGCTTAACCGGCAGGAATGGGGATTGGCTCTTTTATCCGGATTGTTCCTGGCTATCCATTTCTCCTCCTGGATCACCTCCTTGCAATTTACGAGCGTCGCCAGCTCAGTCGTTTTAGTGACAACCACGCCATTATGGGTGGCGCTGGCAGCGCCATTGGTGCTGCATGAACATGCGGGTAAAAGCACCTACATGGGCATGGCCCTGGCGCTTGCGGGTGGGATCATAGTGGGTTTGAGCGATGGCTGCTCCTGGCAAGGCGGGCATATCACCTGTCCGTCCATAGGGACCTTTATTGGCGGGACGGCCTTCCTGGGCGATTTTTTGGCCCTGGCTGGGGCCTGGATGGCGGCCGGGTATCTTCTGGTTGGGAGAAAATTGCGGACGAAGATGGAGCTCGTCCCGTATATTTTTGTGGTCTACGGGATGGCTGCAGTTGCGTTGATCCTCTTCATGTTTATATTAGGAGAGAAACCGACCGGCTTTGCCCCCGCTGTTTATTTATGGTTTATCCTGCTGGCAATAATCCCACAGCTTTTGGGACATTCCATTTTCAATTGGGCATTGAAGTATGTGCGGACTTCCGTGGTCTCGATCACCCTGTTGGGTGAACCAGTCGGCTCGACCATCCTGGCATATTTCATTTTCCTGGAACAACCCGGCTGGATCAAGATCGGTGGAGCAGTATTGATCCTGGCAGGAATCTGGTTGGCAGCGAGAATGGATCAAACTAAAACTAGCGAAGATATAACCAGTTCAATTCCTTCAACCTCGACTGAAGGCCATCATTGAGATCGGCATCTGTCAGGCGCCATTCCCAATTGCCGCCCAGGCGGCTGGGATAGTTCATGCGAGCCTCTGTGCCGAGGTTGAGAAAATCCTGCATGGGCGCAAGCGCAAAATTACTGACAGATCTCCAGCCGGCCCGGATCAAATCCCAGGCAAAATAATTCCCATCCACATTCAAATAGCGGCGGGCAAAATCTTTCTCTTCCTCCGGGGCCGTCTGATACCAGCCCAGAGAGGTATCGTTATCGTGAGTACCGGTATAAACCACGCAATTCCGATGGCAGGTTGTGCGGCAGGAAAATATTATCCGGACCTGAGAAGGCAAATTGCAATATCTTCATTCCCGGCAATTGAAATCGTTCACGCAATTCAACCACATCGGGCGTAATGACCCCCAAATCTTCAGCCAGGATGGGGAGATCTCCCAGACCGGTCTGAATGATATTGAAGAGATCCGCTCCGGGGCCGGAAACCCAACGGCCCTTTTCTGCGGTGGGACTCCCGGCGGGAATCTCCCAATAGCCTGCAAAACCACGGAAATGGTCGATGCGGACAATGTCCACCAGCTTAAGGGAGCTCTGGATGCGCTCGAGCCACCACGAATAACCCGTTTTTTTATGCACATCCCAACGATAAAGCGGGTTCCCCCAGAGCTGGCCGGTCGGTGAAAAATAATCCGGTGGTACACCAGCCACAACCGTCGGCCGGCCTTCATTATCCAGGTAAAACAAATCGGGATGGGCCCACACATCGGAGGAATCGATCGCCACAAAAATGGGCATATCCCCAATGATCTTAATGCCCAACTGGCGGGCATAAGCTTTCAGTGAACTCCATTGGCGAAAGAAAAGAAATTGCAGGAATTTGAACCGGGAAATGGGTGAAGCCAGGGATTGGCAAGCCTCTTCCATCGCCGCAGGATCACGGCGGCGGAAGGGTTCGGGCCAATCCAGCCAGAGACCGCCTCCATGAGATTCTTTCAAGGCCATGAAAAGGCTGTAGTCCTCCAGCCAAAACTGATTCTCACGGCAGAAGATATCGAACTCCGTCCGGATGGAAAGCTGGCCGGTGGCGGGGCGGCTGGGAGGGTCTGAGACGAAGCGATTGAACGCTTTTTCGAGCAAAGCCGGCTTCCATTGGTACAGCCGGCCGAAATCCACCTTACGTTCATCCCAAGGTGGCATATCCGCAAGGTCGGCGGGAATCAGGAGGCCTTCATCAAGAAGCTGCTGCGGGCTGATCAAATACGGGTTGCCGGCAAAGGCAGAGAAACACTGGTAAGGGTGAATCTCCATAGCCGGTTGGGCCTAATGGCAATACCTGCCAGAGTTTGCAGCCGGAACCGGCCAACCAATCCAACCAATGATAAGCGGCCGGGCCAAAATCTCCAATACCATAGGCGCCGGGCAAGCTGGTGGGATGCAATAGGATACCCGCAGAACGCTCAAATTTCATATGGCTGCCTCTTCGTTTGAATAATTTCACCGGACTTAATCACCTTGGAAGGATAATCCGAGGCAATCACATCCGTACTCACAGTCGCGCCCGGCTCGATCACAGTGCCTGCCGGGACAACGCTGTTCTTGCCTACCACAGCCAGGCGGATATCCGGGTTGCCAATCCCGCCGCCTACGCGAGCGCCCGGTTCAATAATGGAACGTTTATCGATGATGGCACGTTCGACTACCGCCCCTTCATGGATGACGGTATCGGTCAAGATGACCGACTCCCGCACAATTGCGCCCGGGTGAACGATCACGCCGGGGGAGAGAACGCAGCTTTCCACGGTCGAATTTCCATAAATATAGCAGCCATCCGAAAGCATACTCGCATAAATGCGGGCCGTCTCAGTCACCCGGACGGGAGCTCGCTCCTCTGTCCGAGTGTGGATGATCCAACTCCGATCATAGAGCTTGAGGGGCGGGTTGGGTGAAAGCAAATCCAGATGGGCCTGCCAATAAGAGCGAAGGGTCCCCACATCCATCCAATAGCCGCTGTATGGAAACGCATAGACCCGGGCCTTTCTCTTGATCAAATCCGGCAGGATATCCTTCCCAAAATCATGGGAGGAGTCCTGGCGAAGATGATCTTCCCACAGGACCCGATCGAGAAGTTCACGGTTAAAAAGGTACACCCCCATGTTGATCAGGGTGGAAGGTGGATTTTTTGGTTTCTCCAGGAACCCCCGGACCCGGTAATCATTATCCACGGTTACAACCCCGAAGCGGCTGGCCTCTTCCTGGGACACCCGGATGACGCCCATGGTCAGATCCGCCTGGTAATCCGTATGGAAGGCGATGAGAGCATCGTAGTCCATGGTGTAGATCTGGTCGCCGGAAAGCACAAGGACGTGGTCGGGGGAATTCTGTTTAATGAATGAGAAATTTTGTTGGACGGCGTCCGCTGTGCCGTCATACCAATCGGACTCCCGCCTGGATTTATAGGGGGTGAGGATTTTCACCCCGCCGGTGAAGTCCCGGGCCAGGTCCCACGGGCCCACCTGATCCGACATGCTCGATAAGGGATTGCGGCCGGTATTGCGCGAGAACCATTATGTCAAAGATCCCTGAATTAACACAGTTCGATAAGGTGAAATCGATTATGCGATATTTTCCGGCAAAGGGAACGGCCGGCTTGGCCCGTTTGATGGTCAGAACACTTAACCGGGCGCCTTCGCCGCCAGCCATGATGATCGCACGTGTTTTCATATAAACCTCTTATTGATAAATCCGGTCCTCAGGGGACCGGGTTTGGGGGAACCAGATTGGGGACGAGCGAGCGATAAACATCTGCATACAGGGAGGCCGACTTCTGCCAGGAGAAATTTTCGACCATCCCATTACACTGGTAGGGAATCCATTTTTCTGACACTGAATATAAATACAGGGCACGCTGTAATGCCTCGACCATGGAACCGGGTTCTGCCGAAGGAAACATGAATCCGGTGGACCCTTCATGAACGGTATCCTTCAATCCGCCAGTGGCATGAACCACCGGGACGCAACCATAACGCATGGCGATCATCTGGGCCAATCCGCACGGCTCATACCGGGAGGGCATGAGGAACATATCCGCACCGCCATAAATCAGCCGTCCCAACGGCGCATCGAAGCGTATGACCGCCCGCACACGCTCGGGATAGCCGGATTGCATTTGGGTCAGATAATTTTCCAGTTTCGGATCGCCTGTGCCGAGGATGACAAATTGCCAGGGAATCTCACCCAACTGGCGCAGAGCTTCCAGGGTAATATCCACCCCTTTTTGCATGTCAATCCGCCCGATCATTGCCAGGAAAGGCACTTTTGGATCTCTCTTTAAGCCAAGCTGCTTTTGAAGGGCAGCTTTATTGACGGAACGGGAGGAAAGATGCCGACATCGAAGTTGGCGGCGAGGATCTTGTCCTTCGCCGGATCCCAGGAGGTAGTATCCAGGCCATTCAGGATACCCGACGATGGAATCTGAACGGTTGCCCAGGTACGATTCAAGCCCGCAACCGAACTCAGAGGTCAAGGATCTCCTGAGCATACGTCGGAGAGACCGGGACGATGGTATCGGCTGCCCAAAGGCCGAGTGGAAGAGGCTGGGTCCGGGCCCACAATGGCAGGGAAGCTTCACTAAGCGGGAGGAGCCCGATATGAATTCAGTACATCTGCGCCCTCTCCGCCCATATAAGGCAAGTTGTGGAGAGTGAGAACGGTGCGGGCACGGGCCAAAGCGGCATCGGCATGGCCGGACCGGATGGCATACAAAGCCAGGGAAGTATGCCAGTCATTGGCATGGATGATATCCGGCTGCCATTTCAGATGGCGGGTCATCTCGAGGGCTGCCATGGAAAAGAAGGCAAATTTATCCCGATCTTGAGCCGGATTGGAGGAGTATACAGATGAGGAGGAGGAAAGCGGCTCTCCATTGATGAAATACACCGGCATGCCGGAGAGCGGAAGCATGAACAATTGAGCAGTGATATTCCTGCCCCGCCGGTAGACTGAAAAATCTGCGACCGTATGGAGGGTGGCCGATTCTGCCCGGATAGCCTTGTGCAAAGGCAATACCAGCCTCACATCGAGAGTCAAACCATTCGTAGCCTTGGCTGGGAGGTGCCGCAATGCCAGGGGTAATGAGCCGGCTACATCTGCCAACCCGCCGATCTTCACAAATGGTTCCGCCTCCGCTGCGAGGAATAGCACTTTGATGGTTGCAGTCATTCCCACTCTTCCCTTTTGCTAGGATGCATAAATTGGCTTCCCAATTTCTGCCAAATCAGTCGAAGCTATTGTACATTGATTTCGTCCCAAAAGAATAACCTTTTTGTTAAGAAGGCAATGTGACCGAGGCGTTTCCGATTTTTTAATGTGGAAGTTGGGGATATACTATTATATTCCCTTCCAAATCGCAGTATACTTATCCTACCAGGAGCGATGACATGATGGAAGAAAAACGCAAGACGACGCGGCGATATTTGTTGTACTACATGCGCATCTATGACGTTTCCACACGCCAACAGATCGGCAATCTGGTGGATATTACTCCCAGGGGTATCATGGTCATCAGCGACCATGAAATCGAGGTGGGAAAAGTAAGCCGGCTGAAGATGGAATTGACGGCCGAGGTGGCAGAAAAGCCCTTCATGGAATTCTACGTCCGCAGCAAATGGTGCAAACCGGACATCAATCCACACATGTTCAATACCGGTTTCGAGATCATGGACTTATCTCCTGAAGATGCCAAAATCATCCTGCGGATCGTGGATGAATTTGGTTTTCGGGATAATAAACCCTCGCTTGAAATACACTTAGTTCCATTATCAGAAAATTTGAACCAAATATTGGCTATATTGGGGATTCTTGTTCTTTTCATTTTTGTTGGCCCGATTGATTTCTATTTCCTTTTGGCATATACTAAGGTCAACAACAGGAAGGGAAATTTATGACCAAACCCACCATCCAGGAAAGACGAAAATTCAAACGGCGAAATTTATCTTATTATCTGCCTATACTGGATAATGATACTCAACAGGTGCTGGGACATCTGGTTGATGTTTCCCTGGTTGGGATCATGATCGATTGCAAAAAGAATATCCCCTCGGGACAGAAATACAATCTCCGGCTGGACCTGATGGAAAAAGTCGGTGAAAAGTCCAGCATTGAACTTACAGCGTTCAGTGCAAATGGTGCCGTTTCGACAAAATCCAGCCATATTTGTATAACGCCGGCTTTGAAATCACCCAGATCTCAAAAGAAGATCTCGGGGTCATCAAGACTATTTCCGAAAAATACGGGTCGAGCGATAAGTAATCGATAGCTCAACCTGAAAAATCCATTATTCCCCTTGTTTTTTGCCGGCCTATCCTTGTCAGGATAGGCCGGAACCATCTTTAGGCATGGGTGGAAATTTCTGGGGCTGAGCGGGTCCGTCCGGGAAGGTTCGATACGCGAATCCCGTGACGGCACGACTTTTCAGGCCAATACCGAAGGTCTCGGACCGGTTTTCAGGCGACTTCACCATCCTGGAAAAGAACTGTACCGCCTGCTGAGGCGGTACAGATATCGATCATTCTTTGAATGGCAGGGACATTATTAGTGATGTCGTTGCCGGCAGCACCATACTTCAGAATACCATAAACCGGCAAAGTATTCTTTAAACTTTTGAATTGTGTTTCAGGAAATCCATGACTTCATCGATCTTGCAAAAGGCCAGGCCCGTGACGGTATCGGCTCCACCGTAATAAATGGCGATACGGCCCGAGGGCTTGTCATACAGGGATGCGCAGGGGAAAGCCACGTTGGGTACATCTCCGACGCACTCGTAATAAGTCTGCGGCGAGAGAAGGTAGGAGGCGCCGCGATAGATCACTTTCCAGGGCTTTTCCAGGTCGAGGAGGGCTGCGCCGAAGGAATAGACAAAGCCATTGCAAGAGGTTAGAACACCATGATAGAACAATAACCACCCTTCGGGTGTCTCGATGGGAACCGGCCCGGCGCCTACCTTGGTGCTTTGCCAGCCATCGCTCGTGCCCATGACAAAGCGGTGCTCACCCCAATGGATCATATCCGGGCTCATGCTCAAATAGATATCTCCAAATGGAGTATGACCATTATCGCTCGGTCGGCTGAACATGACATATTTCCCGTTGATCTTGCGGGGGAAAGGCACGCCGTTACGGTTAAGGGGAGAAGCGCATTTTCCAGGAAATAAAATTTCTCGAAATCGTAGGTGTATCCGATCCCTATGGTGGGACCATGGAACCCATTACACCACATTATATAGTAACGATCCTCGATCCAGCATACCCGTGGATCATACTTATACTGGGAATAGGCACAATCCGGATCGTTATAGACCCAGTCAATGACATTTTCATCGATTTTCCATTGCATGCCGTCCTGGCTGAAGCCTCGATGGACATCCATGTGCCGGCATTTATCATCACAGCGGAACACACCCGCGAAGGACCCGTTGAATGGGACGACTGCGCTATTAAATATGCTGTTGGAGGTGGGGATCAGGTCACGCGGAATGATCGGATTCTTGCTGTAACGCCAGACAACATCGTTTTTTCCAACCGGGCGATCTTCCCAGGGAATATTAGGAAGCTCAAGAGAAGGGGTAGAAGGGGGCATTGCGAGTCCTTTTATCATGATAGTTAATTATACCAATAGAACTCTTGAATGGTCCCGGGATAACGCAATCGTAAGGATTACACGTGTAGAAAAAAGTGGAGAGTGAATGGGAGAAGAAATGGGTTGATATGATTTGAGTTTTGCCCTATACTTAGGCTATCAGTCTTTAGCTGAATCGTTTCTACCACCTTATCGGTGTTTCGTAAGTAACAATGAAGAATTCCGCCATTCCACCGGTATTACCATGGGCCCCGGTACCATCATTCAGAAAGGATGTGGAATGAACCCTCCAAGTATTCAGGATCGCAGAAGGTATAAACGCAGGAGCCTGTCTTATTATATGCTGATCGCAGATGCCAACACCCAGGAGACGGTGGGGCACCTGGTGGACATCACCCCGGATGGTCTCATGATGGATTGTCCAAAAGCCATACCGTTGGAAAAGGATTTTCATCTCCGGTTGGATACCATGCCGGATGTTGCCGATAAGATCTTTATCACATTTGTAGCTCGAAGCAAATGGTGCAAACCAGACGTGATCGAACCTTATCTTTTCGATGTGGGTTTCAAGATCGTGAATATCACTCCGCATGACGCGGATATCATCCGGCGGATTGCGGATAAATATGCCGCTCAAGACGGATACAGCAGCTTTACCAGATAGCCAAGATCACACTTATAAGAAGATCAGGCATTTTCCATCTTTTTGCACAATTTATACAAGTGAGGCTCTTTTCATTCGGAAAGGGCCTTTTTTGTTTCAGGACTTATCGCTTATACTTGGAAGGATTTTCCAAAACAGGACCCATAAATGCACAATAAATGGATAAAAACAATCATCAGTCTAGGCATGGCCCTTGCGGGTTTTGCGATGATTGTCGTTGCTTTTTTTGCTTATTCACTTCACATCGATAACAATCCTTCCATGGGGGCCAACCGGATTGCCCTGGCCTGGATGGGATCCTTCTTCCTCCTGGCAGCATTGGTGATCCAGTCAACCACTTTCCTCCGCCGGATCCTGGACATTCCTTTCTTAAGAAAATGGCGGTTTACTTTTAATTGGGTGAAATAGCCTTATGCGTGGTTACCCAGGCCAGGGACGAAGAGCCGGAAGCGAAAAGCTCACGAGGCGGAACCGGATGGTTCGCTGCCGCCGGCGCCGTTCTTTCGATTTTTATTTCACTTTGGTTTATCACCAGCGGACGGTTCACCACATGGACTCCTTCGACAGTATTCTTCGACCGCCAGGCCAACGCCTTCCTGGCCGGCCAACTGGCATTGTTGGAAAAGCCGCCGGCGGCTTTGGCCACTTTGGAAAACCCATATATTACGGCGAACAGGGAAGGCGTCAGCGGTTATTTCTGGGATCTTCCTATTACCAGGGGAAATATTATTACTATTGGGGGCCTGTCTCGGGATTATTGGCGGCTGGGATCAAGCTTTTTGACCGGAACTGGCTTATTCAAGACCAGTTCCTGGTGATACTCGCCATCGCCGGCCTTGCAGTTGTCCAAGGGGCCCTGATCTATTGGCTCCAAAAGAAGTATTTCCCCAAGATTCCTGGCTGGGTGGTAATGGGATTGGTGCTCCTTAGCATCCTGAACACACCTGTCTTCTGGCTGATCAGCCATCCCATCGTCCATGAAGTGCCCATCTCCGCCGGGCAATTATTCCTTATTTTGGGACTCTATACGATGATGCGGGGACTGGAGAGTCAAAAATGGAAGGTGCCTCTACTGACTTTGACCGGTTTTTTTTGGGGTGCAGCCATCGGGAGCCGGCTCGACCTGGGTATAGGCATTGCCTGGATAGTCTCTATTGATCCTGCTATATCTTATATCTGAAATCCATGAATTGGAGAGCCTCCCTTGCCAGCATGGTCGCTTTGATCGTTCCTTTGCTTCTTTGGGGTGCCGGCCTGGCATGGTATAACTACGCCCGCTTCGGGAACATCCTGGAAACTGGTCACCGCTTCCAGCTCACGGGAGGGGCATTACCGGCGAATTACAATGACATCGTTTCAATCTCCTACATCCTGCCGAACCTGTACAACTTTGGCACGACCGTTCGAGATCCATTGGCACGAATTTCCTTTCTTCTTCACCCCGTGGATCCGAAATAATATGTGGCCGAAGGCTGATCTTTTTCCCGCGTAACCTTATTTATTATTATGGGGAACCCATTGCCGGATTGTTCACCGTCCATGCCTGCGGTCTGGCTCATGCAGACCACTTTCATCGCCATACCTGTGAGAGGTATTGAATGGAAACGACAACTGCGGCCTTCGTTCTTTAGAAGATTGAGGAGTCAGCCTTTTTCCACATGGTTGGGCTGGATGGTGACAGGGCGCAATCGTTCTGAATATGGGATTTTTATCGATCTTTATTTTCAGCACTATGCGATATCTGGCGGATGTTACACCGCTGATAACCATATTACTCGGCTTATGCCTGGGATGGAGGGGAATACACTTTCTTCACGGCCAAGGGTATGGAAATTGCTCTTAACCCTGGTCGGTGTGCTTATTTTGGCCTCCATCCTGATCAGCTTATTGACCAATTTCCAGAACGCCGATTGGCTTTTCAAGACCGGCAATCCGCAGTTATATCAAACCATCGAACAATTTTTTACTGGAAAATAGCCATTGCCCCATTTTTTAACCCATCCTAAGACCAAAATCTCCCTGGATCAAATAGCATGGACCTTAGGCAACCGATTTTAGTTCACTGACAACTACGCAATATACCAATGAGTAGACATTTCTTGTATGAATCGTGTTTCATTTCATCCGGAGAAAAGGTATGACCTTACAATCAGAAATTTTTGAACAACCCCAGTGCCTGTCCAACCTTTTACTGCACCAGCGTAAAACTGCGGAAAAGGTTGCCGAAATCATTCGCCAAAGGCAGATCCGGTCCGTTTTTCTGGCAGCCAGAGGCACCTCGGATAACGCCGGCCGCTATGCCAATTATTTGTGGGGAGCCCATAACAGTCTTCCTCTCGCTCTGGCCACTCCTTCATTATTTACCTATTACAACCAGCCGCCAAATTTGAACGGCGCGCTGGTTGTGGGAATATCCCAATCTGGCCAATCTCCGGATATCGTCAGTGTTCTCGAAGAGGGACGCCGGCAGGGCTGCCTGACCCTGGCCATCACCAACATACCTTCTTCTCCATCTGGCGGCCGCGGCCGACCTTGTCATGGATATCCAGGCGGGTGAAGAAAAAGCCGTGGCAGCTACCAAGACCTATACAACCGAACTTATGGCCGTTGCGATGATCTCGGCCGCATTGGGAGAAGACCAGAGCTGCTGGCGGGAACTCTCAAAAGTCCCCGGGTGGGTGGAAAAGGTATTGAAACAGGATGCGCCCATCGCGCGCATGGCTGAGCGATATCGCTATATGCGCCAATGCGTGGTGCTGGGTCGAGGCTTTAATTATTGCACCGCCTTCGAATGGGCTTTGAAACTGAAGGAGCTCACCTACGTGGTGGCCGAGCCGTATTCGTCAGCGGATTTCCGGCATGGGCCGATTGCAATGATCGAAGGAGGCTTTCCGGTCATGGCGGTGGCTCCGGGTGGAAAAGTCTTCGAAACCATGTTGGAAATGCTCGGCCGACTGCGAACGGAGCAATCTGCTGAACTCGTGGTCATCTCGGATGACAAGCGGGCGCTTTCCCTGGCGCAAAGTCCGATCGTTCTCCCGAGCGGGATCCCCGAATGGCTCTCGCCCCTGATCGGGAATTGTGCCGGCCCAGTTATTCGCCTGCCACCTGACCAAGGCAAAAGGCTACGATACCGAGAAGCCTCGCAGCATCGGTAAGGTGACCGAGACGCATTGATCCTTGTAAAGAACGGACCGCTGAAGCCATAAAAAGGTGGGATAATTTGGATACGACGGAACTCCGGAGAAAATGTAAAAAAAGAGAATGCGAACAGCCTAAAAGCGCTGGTCGCATTCTCTTTTTTCTTTCCCTGGATATATTACTTTCCGCCGTTTACGACCACTTCATGGATGGCATTGAGGAGGGAGAGGTCGCCGGAGGCATCGCTCTCAAGTGTCCAGAACATGATGCCGGAGCCTTTTTCCATAGCCAGGCGGGTTTTAGCCTTCATGGTGGGGATGCCGTTATAGTTGAAGACGATCCCGTTCGCTGTGGCAGAATCCAATTGGGCTGCAGCTGGGTCGGCCCGAACGATTTTGGCGTAGGACAATTCACTCGTCCAGGCATTGGTGCCACGCCCGTAAAACGGAACCCCCAAGGTGGCTTTCTCAGGGCGGAAGTCCTCTTTCCAGCCAGTAATCCAGGGAGGCTTCAGCAAAAGAAAGGAAGAATGCTCTGCGCCGTAATTGTCGTAGGCCATGATATTGACAAAATCCATCAGATCGAAAGGAGGCATCCGGGTAGCCCAGCGGCGTTATCTCCAAGGGCCGCCACGGCGGCGGTCAGGAGAGCCCCCTTCGGCAGGGCTGCCCGCAATTCTTGCATCAGGGCGAGGAAATTGAGGGAAGAGGCGCCCTCATGCGGATATTCCCAATCGATATCGACCCCATCGAATTCGTTTTGATCGACCACCTTCATTAAATTTTGAACGAATAATTTCCGTAAGGAAGGGTCGGCTGCCATCTTCTCGAATTGGGCGTCCCATCCCCAGTCCCCCACCGAAACAAGGACTTTGACGCCGTTTTGATGGGAGAGCTGGATCAGTTCCTCAACCATATAGGCATTGAGAATGGGCACAAAGGTGCCGTCCTCATTCGGGATCAAGAATGCATAATTGATGTGGGTCAATTTATCATAGGGGATGACAACGGGCACAGCCGCATCGGTCACGTAGCCGATGACACGGAAGGATGTTTTGTTGCGGAGTTGAGGAGGCTGCAGGGGAAGGAGAAACAATCGCGGTTGGAGAGTTTTCAGTTTTCATGCCACATCCATAAAGCAAGGTAAGAAGGGATAGGGATAAAAGGATTTTCCAGAAGGTTGGTCGCATCGACCTCATGTTTCACTTTTTATCCTTTGAGAGTCAAGTTCAAGCGCTCGGCTAATGGATCCAGCTGCTCATACAAGATAGTTTCGATATCCTTGGAAAAATCCTCGCGGGCTTCTTGTAGACATTGGTGTAATCCCTGGGCGATCTGATACTCCAGCCGACGCCAAAGCGGAACGGCAGGATAGGCGCGACCGGATTCGGACGCAAGGGTAAAGGCTTTATGGAGCGGATTTCCACTCGGATAGAGTTCCTGCAACACTTCCACTCGGGCCGGCAAGCTATGCACTTCTTTCCCCCAACGCATTTCGGCAGCCTTGCCGGTCAGAAAATTGACCAATTGGACCGCGGCCCGTTCACGATCGGGATATCCCTGGGTATGTCTCCAGATCACCAGGCTTCCGCCGCCGTACCAGGGCACTCCGGTGAGAGGCGCCACTCCAAGGTTTTGCCTGACGCCATCCACCTCCCCTTTATCCATCCAGGCGGAGCTGGCGAAGCGATTGTCAGCCACAACGGCAGCCGCCCGGCCTCGGGAAAACAGATTCGAACTGTCGTATTGATTTAATGAGGCGTATGAAGCCGGCACATGGCGATATAGTTTCAACCATGCCGCTAAGCCACGCAATGCAGCCGGAGAATTAAAGACTATCTCTTCGCCGGTTGGATCAATGTGGATATAATCGCCTCCGGCTTCCCAGATCCACGAGGCGGCCATATGGACCAGGTCGGAATAGGGCGGCGGCGAAGTAGGGATCAACCAGGGAATCTCCAGCGAGGACTGCTCCAGCTTTTGGACGGTCGAAGCCAGGCTGTCAATCGTACCGAATGCGGTTTCGCCGTCGATCCCAAGTCCCTCGAGTAGATCTGTGCGATAGCAAACCACGAAAGTGTACCCCGTCCAGGGAATGGACCAAACCCGCTCATCTCCGTAAAGCAAACCACTTTTCCAGGTGGGCCCCAGAAAGGCCTTTTCGCCGCCCATCTCTTCGACATCCTTCGATGAGAAGGGCCGGAGGGCGTTCATGATGGCCAGGCTGCTGACCCATGTCCCGCCGATGTGGGAAACGTCAGGGCCTTTTCCGTGGGAGGCTATCGTAACAAAATCAGTCCAGGCCGTCCCCCACGTCATGACGTCGAGTTTGACCTTTATTCCATTTTTATCGCTGAACTCTTCCAGCAATGATTTCATCACTCGCAGGTCGATCTCTGCATCCGGTATTGTGGAAAATTCTATTTCTGTCATGGGGTCTCCAATTTAGCTTATGCACTTTTGATTGTACACGTTGTCCGCGGGAGGCGCAACGAGGGAACGATGATGATCAGGGCTTTCTTATATGGACCCGAAAGGTTCTTTCTGGAGGGAAAAGTCCGACAACCATAGGATTTCCTGGTTGGTCTCCAAAATACTCCGTAGAGAGAACGCGGTTTCCGAGGGATCGTCAGTACAATTCAACGAGGAACAAAAAGCCTCTGACCACCATATATGGGAAAAAAACGCTCGTTTTTCGATTTTCACTCCCATATGTGGGGGGCGTTCCGGAATTGTTCCGCGGAAAAAGGGCTCAAAAACTCAAGAAAATTGCGGTTTTAGGCGATTATTTTCACTTTTTTGAAGCTGAGAAGAACCAATAGGGCGATTTTGAGAAAGCCTTGGATGAGGATTAGGCCTCACAGGTTTTGCGGAACACGCATACTCCTCAGGGTATCCCCGAAGTGGAACGGAAGGGACAAAACCTGTGAGGGCTGGTGATAGTTTGTACTGGTCTGATGAGGCTGATGAAAAAGAGTGACGGTTCATGCCGTCACTCTTTTTTGCTTCGATGGAAAGATCAACCAACGATCAATAGCTGAACTTTGTTATTTCTCCACACCGGTGATGACGATGCCCTGGACGAAGAACCGTTGGGCAGCGAAGAAGACAACTCACCGGGATCACGATGGTCATGAGAGCGCCGGCCTGGATGTACTGAGGATCCGAGCCGTACATGTAATTGAAGCGGGCCAAGGCGATCGAAATGGGCTGGAGATCCTGGCGGGAGGAAAGGTACAGGAGCGGGTTGAAGTAATCGTTCCAGGCCCAAACGATATGGAAGATGGAGACGGCCACGATGGCAGCGTAGGACTGCGGGATGATGACCGACCAGAGCACCCGCAAGGGGCTGGCGCCATCGATGGTGGCGGCTTCATCAAGCTCACGCGGCAAGGTCATCATGAACTGGCGCAGGAGGAAGGTATCGTAGGCATTGGCGAAGAAGGCAGGAACGATCAACGGCAGCCAGGTGCCCACCCAGCCAATCTTGAAGAAGAAGGTAAACTGCGGGATGATGGTGACCGCGCCGGGCAGGAAGATCGTCGAGATCAGCACGACGAACCAGAAATCACGGCCGGGGAAGCGGAAGCGGGAGAAGCCGAAGGCAACCAGGGTGCAGGAAAGCAGCACGCCAATGGTGGTTGAAATGGCATAGAAGAAAGTATTCCAGAGCAGACGGGGGAAATTGATCTGCTTCCAGGTGTGGGTGTAGTTCGACCAGGTCGGCGATAAGGTCCAGGGGCGACCCAGGCCCTTGTAGAAACCGCCACTCCACTGGACCGGGGGTGCGGTGGGGTTGGCCGGGTCCATGAAGATGGCATCCTTGGTGAAGCCGATGAGCAGGGCCAGGTTCTTCTTCCCGGTGGGCAGTGGCACAGTGTACACATCCAGGGTCTTATTCTTGTAGTTGGCCATGTTCACGACCTGCTTGGCGGGGGCATTGTTCTTGGTGACCGTAAACTCGAACTTTTCGGTGCTATTGGCCGTATACTTATAGGTCGGCGCCAGGGCAGGCCAGATGGGGGAGCCCAACTGGAAGATTTGCGTCTTGGTCTTAAGGGAAGTGAAAATCATGTAAAGGAACGGCAGAAGGAAGATGGCCAAAATAGCCGTCGTAAATACCGTGATGTAAGTGGAATTCCAAATTTTCATCATCCGGTGACGGCGGGCCCGGGTGGCTACTCCCTTTGTATATACAGTACCTTCAAGTGTCGCATTAGTAGTTGTCATGGTTGCACCTTTTATGGATTGTCACTGGCGTAATAGACCCAGTAACGGGCTGTCGAGAAGAGGACGACGGTAGTAATGAGGATGACAATGAACAGCGCCCAGGCAAGGGTCGAACCGTACGCCATGTTCTGGTAGACAAAGAAAGTTTTATACAGATAAAGGTTGTAGAACATCGATGCGCCGCCGGGTGCGCCCGTACCCTGGTTCAAGACCAGCGGGACCAGGAAATACTGGAACAGGCCGACGACACTTAAGACCAAGTTATAGAAGATGACCGGGGAGATCATCGGCAGGGTCACGTTCATAAACGTGGCAAAATTGCCGGCTCCATCCACCTTGGCGGCATCGTAGAGGTCGCTCGGGACCCCCTGAATGCCCGCCAGCATGGTCAGCATGGCATTACCGATCCCCCATAAACCCATGATCACGAAAGAAGGATAGATCCAGTTGATATCCTGGGTCCAGTTCGGAGTGTTACCTTTGGGTACTCCGATGTTCATCAGGAAACGGTTGATCCAACCGCTTTCCGGGTTGAGCATACCGCCCCACAGGAAGATGGCGGCTACAAATGGAATAATGTAAGGCATGTAGAACATCGAGCGGAAAAAATTCTGCCCCTTGAGATGCCTGTTGTTCATCAGGAGGGCGATCCCCAAGGGGAGCAGAATGCCCACCGGCAACGCAATGATGCCGAAACGGAAGGTGATCCACAAAGCGCCCGGAGAGGATTTGGCGCTCATATTCCAGACCTGGCTATCATGGAACAAGGTAATGTAATTGGCCAGCCCAACCCATTTGGGTGCTGTCAAAATACCACTGGTAATTCTCAAATCCATGAACGTGAAGAGCATGGTCGCCGCCATTGGGATGAGGGTGAAACCCAGGAAACCAATGATCCAGGGAATGAGGAAGATAACGGCATTCCGGTATTCCCGCTTGGCGAGCTTAGACATCTTCTTGGTCGATCCGAAGGCGGGTAATTTGGGGAGATTGACTAAATTCTCCATCGAAGCACTCCTTAGGGCTAAATTTGGGAGGCGGGCCAGCTAAGCTGGCCCGCCCTTTGTACACGAAATGGTATTACTTGTTGAAGATGACGCCGAGATCGGTCACCAACGTGGCTTCTTCCTTAGCAAGATCAACGCCCTTGGTGTTGACGAGCAGGTCACCAAAGGTCTGGACACGGGTCCAAGCTTCGTTGATATTGGGCATGAAGCCTTCGGCGCTCGGGACATCCGGGTAATTCAAGCCGGCAACGAGGGTATCCCAGTTCTGAACGAACGGGAAGGCAGCTTTCTGGGCATCCAACCAGGGACCACGAAGAGCGGTCTGGGAGGGGACTGCACCATAAGCAGGCTTAACTTCGGGGGTACCGACGACCAGCTTATTGATACCGGTGTCGATGAGGTAGGCGAGGACGGTGAAGGCTTCGGCGGGGTGCTTGGTGCCCTTCCAAATGCGGAAGGTATCGGCATCAACACGGCCAGCAACTTTGCCGTCACGGCCAATCGGCATAATGCCGAAATCGAATTCGCCACCGGCCTTGGTCAGGTCGGTTAAGCAGCACAGGTACCAGGAGGGCTTGTCAGCATGGCAACTTTGCCACTGGCGAAGACATTGCCGCTATCGAAGTCGGCACCACCAGCAACAGCGCCGCTCGGGATATAGGGTTGTTTGCCCCAGATGCCATCATAGACCCACTGCCAGGCAGCTTTCCAGCCGTCCGGGATCTGAGCAGCATAGGTACCCTTGGCACCACCGGGGACGAGCAGAGCGCCACCATTGGATTGGAAAGCACCCCAATACGCAGGATGACCTTCCCACTAAAGGAGAAACCGTACTGGACAGCTTTGGTAACATCAAACCAGCTTCGGTGGAGTTCTTACCGGTGGAGTCGATGGTGAGCAGTTGAGCAACCTTGGTCAGAGCATCCCAGTTCCAATCCACAGCGGTGCCATCGGGCATGGTGTACTTATCGCCATACTTGGCAGGAGGAGGAGTGACGCCGGCTTCGGTGAAGAGCTTGGTGTTGAGTAAGATGCGCGGAGGGATACACGGCGAAGGGCAGACCAACGGTTCCCTGATCGGTCTGGTACATCGTGGTCAGGGCCGCTTCGAACTTGGAGGTGTCATAGTTGGTGGAGGCAAGATAAGGAGCAATGTCAAGCCATTGACCACCAAAGGCATTGGAGCCAATCCAGCCTACTGGGCCGACGATGTCGGGGCCAGCGCCAGCTGCGATTTCGGTGGAGAGGGTGTCACGAGCGGAGGCATTCGGGATGATTTCCATGCCCAGGTGGATTGCATTCTGGGAAGCATTGAAGTCATCAACAACACTCTGCTCAATGGTGACCTGGGCGGGATCCGCACCGGTTCCAATACCAATGAACCAGCGAATCTGGACCGCGCTCTGTGAATTATTGGAGGGCGGGACGGTCGCAGCGGGGACGGTCGCAGCAGGAACGGTCGCAGCGGGGACGGTCGCAGCGGGGACGGTCGCGGGGGGGACAGCGGTCGTCGCGGGGGCGCCGCATGCGGCGAGGACCATGGAAACGGTCAACACGATGGCGGCCAAAACAAACAGTTGCTTTTTCATTTTTACTTCTTCTCCTCAAAATTTGGATATTACAAAATTTGAATAGGAACACACATACGAACTAGATATGATATCTTCCGTGGCATTCACCTCCTTTCAGTCTCTAATTTTCTCTTAAGGTAAATCCTTGCTATTATATCTCAAATAATTTTAGGGCCACTTTATTTAATATAACGGGCATCCGCACGACTGCCGGATCATGATATTGGTCGGTAAAACCGTCTCAGGTTCCACCGGCTGGCACTGCAGCAACCTGAGAAGCTGCCTGCCGGCGGCTTTTCCCACCTCTTCAGTGGGCGCGTGGACGGTGGTCAAGGCCGGCACCATCAGGGAGGCAAAACGTTGGTCATCGAAGCCCACTACAGCTATTTCTTTTGGCACTTTCCGACCAATATTTTGAAGAGCGCTGACAACACCGGCTGCCAGGTCATCATCTCCGGCAAAAATCGCATCAAATTCCGGCGGGTCGTTCAGGAAGAAATACTCCAGGGCCTGGCGGGCATCCCTCCGATCGTAGTTTCCACCAACGATCAGGCCTGGGTCCGGCCGGATGGAATGGGCTTCCAACGCGGAGGTGTAACCGAGCTCCCGGAAATGAGCATCTTCCTGGTGACCGGGACCGTGCATGAACATAATCCTCCTCCGGCCATGGTCTTCGATCAAGTGATTGACCAATTTCCGAGAGGAGGCTACATTTTCCACATTCACGGTTGGAATGGGGAGAGAGGCGGGAGTGGTCCGGTGAACGAGGACCATCGGGAATTGCAACTGGTGCCATTCGTTCAAACGGCCTTCACTCAAAGTATTCGAAAAAATCACCACCCCATCGGTGTTGTGCGGACCGATCGGAGGTACGTTCTCTTTTAAGTCAACCGGATAAGTGGCAATGAGCAAATTGTAGCCGTTCTCTTTCAAGACCAACTCAAGCCCTGCCACTAAAGGACCAAAGAAGCCATATTCCACAGTAAAGGAAAGCAACCCGATCGTACCGGTCTTCCGGGTGGCGAGCTGACGCGCAGCCAAAAGGGGCACGTACTCGAGTTCATTCATTACTTGTTGGATTTTTTTAGAAATTTCGGTGGAGACAGGCGCATTATGATTAATAAAACAACTCACAGTTGCCACAGAAACCCCCGCCTGTTTGGCAACATCCCGGATGGTGATGGAGTCGGACCGTTTGGTCATATAGTGTTAGATTTGGGTTGTACAGTCATGTTTGAGTAACCGGTTACATTATTGCACGCAATTTGAATAAAGTCAATAGCCCGGACCTTAAAAAATTCAACCGGCGCATAATAATTTCATAACACGCCTGTTGAAAGGCATAATTTTGGGGAGGAACCAGCGTCCTGATGCGAAGTTTGCGAAGATGTTACGATCCGGAGTCTGCATCTGTACTAGGCCGGACTGGCAGGCTGACTCGCAGGGCGCTACGCGAAGCCTGCACTCCAATATCTGGAGATATTGGACTCCCGCAAGTGAGGCGCAATATCTGGTCCACAGGATGCTTCGCGAAGATATTGCACTCCGGAGGCTGCGACTGTGCTAGGCCGGACTGGCAGGCTGACTCGCAGGCTAAAGCCTGCACTCCAATAGCTGGCCCACACATGTGCCTGCCGCACAGTGCAGGCAGGGTGCAAAGTACGCGACCCACAGGGTGCAAAGTACGCGAAGATATTGGAATTCGGGGCGGTCTTTTGTGAAAATTAATCGATCCAGACTTTATTTTCCCAATGCATACAACGTAATGGATTGAGCCGGCAGCACCAATCCGCCATCCGATGGAAAGGCTTGCTGCCCCAGGTCAACTGCATTATGGGCTGCATCGAAGAGCCAGACCTCCGCGTTGGACAGCGCCATCCCCTCGATCTTGAGCGGAATGGTCTGTTCCGTATCCAGGAGGTTAATGACCATCAGGGTCAAGGTTCCATCGGCGCGTTTGGCGGCAAAAATATCGATATACTTCACGCCGGAGGTGGCCAGGACCTGTTCATCCCCAAAGTGATTGTACATTTGGTAGACATAGTAGGTAGGCCGCAGTTCGCTCCCAAAGATCAAACCCAGACCACCGCTCCGGTAAGCAAAGACCCACTGGTTCACCATGAACACTCTTTCCTGGATCATCCGGCCGAGCACATCTGCATACCAAATGGCATTGTAGAAAAATCCGGGGTGGCTACGCCTCCGAGCAGGCCCGGGGTTGGATCAGAATTCACCTCGGTGAAAGCGACCGGCAGATCCCGCCCGGTCAGGTCATGGATCATGGATCTCAAATAAATAACATATTGATTCCATTCAAGCGTGTTCTCGCGCAAGCGGGCCGGGGTGATGGGAATTGGACTGGTGGAAGCATATTTGGGATAGCGGTGGACCGCAACGATATCCACCAGATCTCCGTTGGCCTTGAGGAACTCGGTCATCCAGTCCACCCGGCTCGGCGCGGGAGTATCGATGGGAGGATATTTGGCCGTCTTGCCCAGGCTCGTCCCCCATTGAGACAGTTCCGGCCCCATGATCTTGATGGTCGGATCGACCGCTTTCATCGCCAGGGCAATGGCCCGCCAGCGCGGGTTGAAGTCCTTTGGATCGATTTTCTGGCCGTCCTCGGTCTCATAATCCGGCTCGTTCCCGATGCTCCAATAGGCGATCTTATAGCCTTTTTCGATATTGGCATAGCGGACCAACTCAGCCGCTTTCTCGGGTGTACCTCCCTGGTAACGGACGCTGATGGTCGGCATGGCTCCCATTTTGCCGCAGAAAGCAATAAATGAATCCAGGTTATAAGGCAGGATGTCATTCGCATTCCCCCACTGCCCGCCCGGGAAGCGCAGCGTGGTGACATGGGAATCCAGCGCGGCCTGATAACTTTCCGCCGGCACGGCTCCATACATGCTGAAGTTGGAGCCATAGATATAGGGGCTGATCGGTCCCAAATCTTTGCCCGGATCGACATAGAGAATATCCGGCACCGGAGTCAGGTGAGACGGTTGCCGTGGGCGGTACGAGTGGGAGAGGGCAGGGTTGTCGGGGCGGAGGTTGTTGCTACAGGCGTAGGTGAGGCTGGGGTCGAGGGAGCACAGGCTGCCATGAGAATGGCAGCGAGGAGGGCAAGGGACAGGCGTTTCATTGTTTCTCCTTCTTACATGGATCCTGGGGCGGGAAAATCCCGGGCACGGTTGGTTTCAATACCTGTGGGGATGCCCTTATTATATTGGAAATCAGATAAAACTGCATCCGGAGGTTGCCACATTGGTATAATCAAATCCTCAGGAGGGTAAGATTCATATTCTCACGCGGACCACTTACCGGCATATGATCTGCCTTCGAAAGGAGTATCCATGTCCCGCTTGATTCCTTCGGCCGAACGGATCGAACAAGCCAGAGCCTTGATCCAAAAAGCCCGCGACCTGCCCGTGCCTCCCGGCCTGGGCAAGAACGATTTTTCCTACATTGCCCAGGTGAAATCCCTTCTACAGCAGGCCCGCGACCTGGTGAAATTCATCCCGAAGACTCCCACCGCCACGCCCGAGATGAAGGTGGAAGTATCGAAGATTTACGAGGAGACTGAACAGGCGGACCGGGAAATTCTACATGTATCGATGGGAGGGAACAGTGAGCAGTGATCAGTTAGTAGATCATTAGTGATCAGTTTTCAGTTAACAGAGAAGAGTTATCAGAGGGAAAAGTTAGGGGTAGGTCAGTCCATCCAGGTGGTGCGATCTTCATAGGTAGGACGGGCTGCGGGGGTAAGCGTCGTCTCCGGATATCCGACATAGACAAAAGCGAGAAGGTCCTGGTCGGGGGCAAACCCGAGGAACTTCTTCACTTCCGGATCACGTGCGGCCGGGCCTGTACGCCACATGGCGCCCAACCCCTGCGCCTGAGCTGCCAGGAGCAGGTTTTCCACCGCAGCCGCCACTGCGCAAACGTTTTCTATCTCAATGATGCGCGGATCGGAGCACTTGTCCACCCCCACCGCGATCAGGACCGGCGCCCGCAAAGGTTTTGTCTTTTCAATTTCCAACGCAGCCTGAGGTAGACCCGGTTTGGTTTGCAAGAGTGACCGCGCCATTACCTCGCCAAGGGCCTCCCGGCTTTTGCCGGTCAATACCACGAAACGCCATGGCCGGATCCGGTAATGGTTGGGCGCCTGCACCGCCGCTTCGAGCAGGCATTCGATTACTTCATGTGGGATCGGATCGGGCTTTACCCGGGCGACAGAATGACGGGTCAGGATCGCCTCCAGCGCATCCACCAGCTCACCCCTCCCCCATGGTCCCGAAGACCCAATCCCACAATGGCGAACTGACTCCGAAGCGGGTGGCCGGGCTCTTGTAATGGTGCTGCATGTGATAGCGCTTCAAGTATTTGGCGACGCCGGCGCGCATGGGAAAATGGTGGGTGGCATAATGGATCAAATCATAGGCGAGGTACCCGGCGAGGTAGCCTGCCATGAGAGGCGCGACCCATTCTGGAATTTTCAACAGCACCCCCAGGACCAAATAGAACAGGCCGAAGAATAAAAATGCCATCGGTAGGCTGACCGGGAACGGCATGACCAGGCGGGTCTTTACCTGGGGCTGGGCATGATGGATCCCGTGGAAAAAAAAGAAAAAACGTTCCTGGCGAGGCGTGGTGGGTTTATGGTGGAATATGAAGCGGTGGAGTGTGTACTCTGCAAACGTCCATAAAAACAGGCCGGTGAAAAAGCCAAGGGGGATAAACAGCGGGAACCCTGCCGGCCGGGTCATGATCGCATAAACCAGGAAGAGTACGATAATGGGCAGCCAGAAACCGGTGACGACCGCCGGGCTGATATGAGTGAAGAATTCCAGGAAATCGGATTTGAACAGGCGGATGGGGACGGCTTCCCGGCTGGGATCGACCGGTAAATGATCCATAGGATTCTCCTCCAATATTTAATTGGATTGTACTTCATTGTTTGGGGGAAAGAGATCCAAGAATTGATAAGGGCGAGATCTTCTCAATGTTGCAAGAGAGGTTGCCTCTCCCTTGAGAAAGAAGAGTTTCCCTTGGGATGGATCGTAAAACCTTCCGACCCCCAACATGCTTATCTCCACTTAATCCTGGACAACTTTAAGAGAGGGACTGACCGCAGCCTTTTCCATCCGGGCAGCGAATGCAAGCACCAGGGAGCGTACCCGCCTCCAGACCGGCTGGTGGTAATCCAGCAGCTCATGGCTGGCATTGACTTCGGCATATTTGACCGGACCGGCGTAGCGCTTCAATAACAGGCGGGTCATGGCCTTTCTGGCAAGGACGTCCTGGGTCCCTTGTATTCCCAGCACCGGGATCTCCAACTGCGCAACCGCCTGGTAAGCCGCCTAGCCGAGGCGGCGGAGCTCATCGAACATCCCCAAATGCAACCTGAACTGGTGCATTTCCTTCCGGCTGGACGGATCCTGCGGGTCAATCCAGGGCATGAATTTCTGCATGATCTGGCGGGCCGCCGATTCCTGGAACAGCATCTTCAGCCAGCGGAACGGTCTCACGGAGGCGTTCATTCTGCTCAAGAGCGGCAAAATGGACCAGATCGGAGAGGCAACCTTCCAAAATGGAGCCAGGATCACCAACCCGTCGACCGGCGTCTTTTCCATTATGCTCATCGAGACGGAGGCTCCCATGGAATGCCCCACCAGGATGACCGGATGATGGACGGCAGTCAATTCCTGCAACGCCCCACTGGCTGCATCCATCCAATCTTCGGCTTTACGGAGGTGCAACCTGGCGGCATCCGAGCCGAATCCGGGCAAGCGACAGGCCGCGAACCGTCCAGCCACAGCCGTTGAGGGCCTCTGCCAGCGGCCGCATTTCCGTGGGCGAACCCAAATATCCATGTAAAAGAAGGGCAGCCGGCGTCGATCCGGGAATTGTAAAATTCAGGGGCTCGTAATTGGATGAGTTGTAAGAGGTTGAATCCATGGAATGCATTTTCTTAATATAAGGAAGATTATCTACCTGCGGCACACGTAAATCGATGAGCTCACCGCGTGAGCCCATCCGGGGCTAAGGCTAAGTATATTTTATTCAGGGGGAATTTTCCTTATAACAATATTACAAACCGGTAAAGAAGAAGGGGCGTACTTCGTACGCCCCTTCTTTTCAATTGAACCGTTATTAATCTTCCATGATCTTTTGGCCGGCATACTTCAGGGCCACATGGGCGGCTGCCAGGCGGGCGATCGGCACACGGAAAGGCGAACAGGAAACGTAGTTGTTGCCGATCATATGGCACCACTCGATCGAATCGGGGTCGCCACCATGCTCACCGCAGATGCCCACTTCCAAATCAGGCCGGGTTTGGCGGCCTTCGTTGACGGCCATCTGCATCAGGCGGCCTACACCTTCCCGGTCGATGGTCTGGAAGGGGTTCTTCGGCAGAATGCCCTCTGCCACGTAGGTGATCAGGAAGTTACGTTCAGCATCATCACGTGAGTATCCAAAGGTCATCTGGGTCAGGTCATTCGTCCCAAAGGAGAAGAACTCGGCAAATTTGGCCAATCTCGCCGGCGGTCACGGCTGCGCGCGGGATCTCGATCATGGTGCCGAATTTATAAGTGAAATTGACTTTCTTCTCATCCATCACGGCTTTGGCAATGCGGACCAGGCGAGGCTGGATCCATTCGAGTTCCTTGACCGTGCCGGTCAGGGGGATCATCACTTCCGGATGGACCACGATGCCGCGCAAGGCGCAGTCGGCGGCGGCTTCGAAGATGGCCCGGACTTGCATTTCGACGATCTCGGGCATGACGATGCTCAAGACGGACGCCGCGCAATCCCATCATCGGGTTGGATTCGTGCAGGCCCTTGATGGCATGCCAGCAGTTTCTCTTTCTCGGCCAGGCCCTTCGTCTCGCCCTTTACCCGCATGGTGATGACTTCTTCGAGGAGTTTTTCTTCATCGGGCATGAATTCATGCAGCGGCGGGTCGATCAAGCGGATGATGACCGGGTAGCCGTCCATGGCTTCGAACAGGCCGTCGAAATCTTTCCGCTGGGTGGGCAGAAGGAGATTGAGTTGCTTGGTGCGCTCTTCGCTGGTGTCTCGCCAGGATCATCTTCTGGACGATGGGCAGGCGTTCGGTTTCGAAGAACATATGCTCGGTCCGGCAGAGGCCGATACCCTTGGCGCCATAAGAGCGGGCCCGGCGGGCATCCTTCGGATAATCTGCATTGGCCCACACCTGTACGCCCGGAGCCTTGCGGCCATCCGGCAGGGTGCGGATCTCTTTGGTGGCGGCAATTTCATCGGCCCAGTTAAGCAGGGTCAGCAGGTCGGTCTGTTCTTCAATGGAAGGCGCTACAGTAGGAATTTTGCCCGCATAGACTTTACCGGTGGTACCGTCTACCGAGATCCACTCGCCTTCTTTGACCGATTTATCGCCGACTACCATGACGCGCTTTTCAAGGTCGATCTTGAGCGCATTCGCGCCAACCACGCAGGGAATGCCGAACTGGCGGGCAACCACGGCCGCGTGGGAGCTGGCGCCGCCTTCGCTGGTCAGCACACCCTGGGAAGCGATCATGCCGTGCACGTCATCCGGCTTGGTGAAGGGGCGGACCATGATGGTGGTCTGTTTGTGTTCCCGGGTCATTTTCTCGGTGGTGTCAGCATCGAAATAGACCTGGCCTACAGCCGCGCCCGGGGAGGCATTGACGCCTTTGGCCAGGTAAGTGCCGGTTTTCTCGGCATTCTTGAGGGCTGCATCATCGAACTGCGGGTGCAGAAGTGTATCCACGTTTTCGGTGCTCACACGCTGGACGGCTTCCTCTTTCGTGATCAGGCCTTCATTGACCATGTCGACCGCGATCTTGATGGCCGATTTGGCAGTCCGCTTGGCATTGCGAGTCTGCAGCATCCACAGCCTGCCGCGTTCGATGGTGAACTCAACATCCTGCACGTCCTTGTAATGTTTTTCCAGTTTGGCGGTGATGTCCATGAACTGGTTGTACACCTCGGGCATCTTGGTAACCAGGTGTTCGATCGGGTCGGTGTTGCGGATGCCTGCCACCACATCTTCGCCCTGGGCGTTGAGAAGGTAATCGCCCATCATCTTCTTGTCGCCGGTGGAGGGGTTGCGGGTAAATGCAACGCCTGTGCCAGAGTCATCGCCCATGTTGCCGAATACCATCGTGACGATATTGACGGCGGTACCGAGATCATCGGAGATTTTCTCGTGCTTGCGATAGTCAATGGCTTTCTTACCCATCCAGGATTCGAAGACGGCTTTGGTGGCCATTTCCATCTGCTTGTAAACATCCTGGGGGAAATCATCGCCCACATTTTTCTTATAAGCGGCTTTAAAAACACCGACCAGCGCCTTCCAATCTTCGGCGGTCATGTCGGTGTCAAGCTTGTAACCCTTCTTGGCCTTATATTCGGCCATCGGATGTTCGAAAATCTCGTCATCCAACCCGCAGACGGTGGTGCCGAACATCTCCACCAGCCGGCGGTACGAGTCCCACACGAAGCGGGGATTGTTCGTGAGCTTGATCATGCCTTCAACCACGGCATCGTTCAGACCGATGTTGAGGATGGTGTTCATCATGCCGGGCATGGAGAACTTGGCGCCCGAACGGCAGGATACCAGCAAAGGATTCTTGGGATCGCCGAATTTTTTGCCGGTCGCCTGTTCAACTACTTTGAGAGCCGCCAGCATCTGGTCCCACATGCCTTCGGGGAATTTACCGGTCTTGCGGAATTCATTGCAGGCTTCGGTGGTCACGGTGAAGCCGGGGGGAACCGGTACGCCGGCGCGGGTCATATCGGCCAGGCCGGACCCTTTTCCTCCCAACAAACCGCGGACGCCGTCCCATGAGCCGGCATATTGCTCCGCCTGTCCAACCTCTTCAAACTGATACACCCATTTCTTAGCCATCGTTTTTCTCCTAACAAGTGAATTATGAGTTCGGGGATATTCTCCGGTGAGAGCACAACAATCGGTAATATTACCACAACTCCATTGAGTATAGAAATGGATTCACCCCCTGCACACAGGGCTTTCACAAAGTCGCTGAAATCACAGGGAGCACCCTTTTGCAGGTTACACACTTCGTGAACAAATAATTTCTCAATTGCCCAGCGTGTTCTGGATTGGTTGTCCTTCACCGTCCAAACAAAATCTGCTCCTGCTTCCACGATTTGGTTGGAGAAGGCTCTTTGAGTGTGCATCGCATCTGCAACAATAATTGCCCCGCCGCAAGCGGCGGAGAAATGAATTTTGGGGCGATCACAATCTCATTTTCCTTCTTATCCACCTCAGCCTGTGCTAATACCAGGCCCTGCCCAGGTACATATACTGCCAATAAATGCACTCCCCTTTGCTCTCCATACGGAATCGTCCCACGCATACTTTTTCCATCGATACTCAGCACAATCCGTTGCTCGGTTCTCAATCGCTGTCGTTGGTACGGCTGTACAATCCCTTCAAACTCTTCTGGTGAGATCATTTCTTGCAATACTCGCCGATAGGTCATATGACTGGCTGTCTTCGGTTGTGCCAATATCTCGTATTGCACCCATAATTCTTTTCTGTGCCCGATCCACTCGGCTATGCCGCTCGGCTTGTCTTCGCCTGCCAGTTTGGCTAGCAACATGAGGACCAGTAGACTGACTAACGTGTACCGCTTCCCTTTTGCTTTTCGTGTGTCTTCTATCTTGGATAAGTAACCGTAGAAGCTCTCAATATCAAAAACTAATCCATTTTCGTTCTGCTCCCGCACATGGTTATAATTCATCTGGATCTTCTCCGGTTCCTGGGTTGGCTTCGCGACCCCAAGCACACCAGAGAAGATCTATATTTTGTCAAGCTACTTTGTGAAAAGCGTGCCCCTACAAAGGCGGCTTTCACAGAGTTCGGTATTTGGCAGGAACTTCCGCCCTTGCGAAGTCCCTGCCCCGGGGCAGAAAATCAATCCCACCCGGATTAAATTGCAAAGCTATTGCAAAGATATTGCAGGAAAAATCCTAATCTGTAAACCATCTGTAAAACACATCACTTTCTTATTGAGATAATATAAGGTCAAGCCAAATGGAGACGGGATGACATTAAAAGTCCTTACCATAGATGATGATCCAGCCTTGACCGAACTGCTGACCCTGCTATTAAGGTCCCGCGGTCACGATGCCCACATGGCCAATTCCGGCCAGGAAGGGGTTCGTTTATCCGCGACCTTCACCCGGACGTGGTCATTTTGGACTTGATGATGCCGGGGATGGATGGCTGGCAAGTTTGTACTGAAGTCCGCGCGTTCAGCGACGTTCCCATCTTGATCCTTTCAGCCCTTGACAGCCCCGGAATGGTCGCGAGCGCTCTCGATGCGGGCGCAGATGATTACCTAGTGAAACCCGTTCCAAGCGGCGTCTTGCTGGCCCATTTGAACAATCTTAACCGCCGGGCGATAGCCGAGAAAAAGGCCCAAGAAAACTGTGTTGGTGCAGACTTCTCCTTTGTCCGCGTGATGCCTCTCCTTTCTTTCCTCTCCTTCCTCCGTGAGAAGCGCGAGTTCAACCTCGCGCTTCTCTTAATTTGATTTCTAATGCGAAAGCCTGACGACAACTCTACCCGCAAGGGTAAGGATGATCTGAGGGTTTCCTATCGAACTATTAACTTATCCATCTGAACTTCTGGAGAAGTTCGTTTACTATCCACTAAAGGGGTAAAATAAGTAAAGAAAATCGGAGTGAACCATGCAGACTTGTTCAAATTGTGACGCCTCTTCTCCCGATAAAGCCTCGAACTGCGTCCACTGTGGGGCTGACTTGAGCGAGTTCTCCCGGACAGCGGTGGCCCTCAAAGAGTTGCAGGCAAATCCGCGGGTCCGCCTGGTGCGGATCTCGGTATCCTACGACGCCTGCTCTCATTGCTATGAATTGATGAAAAGCTATCCGAAGAATAAAGTTCCGCATCTGCCGCATGAGGGCTGCTCGAATCCCACCGGTTGCCGCTGTTTCTATGAACCGGTATTGGAAGATACAGCCGTAGTCGGAAAAGTGGTTACTTAAGCAGCTGCAGCAATTCCCCCGCAGTGGCCTGGGGCGCTTCCATCATCGGCATGTGACCGGCGCCTTCCACCTCCAGCAGGGTCCCCCTTTTCACCTTTTCCATTACTTCCCTGGCCCGGTCCACCGGGACCAGTTGATCATTTAACCCGTGGATGATCGCCACCGGAAATTCGAATTCCGGCAGGAAAGGCCTGGAATCCGGCCGTTCGGCCATCGCCTTCAGAGCCCTGGCCAACCCATCGGGAGATAGGTGCAAGATCAGCCTCTTCAATTTATTTTGCAGATCCCGATCCGCGGTCAGCCTGGCCGGCATATCCTCGGCCAGTTGGTCCACCCCATGGGTGACCAAGTCGTCGGCCTCCTGGTAGCGACCGGCCTTCCGTTCGGGTGGATCGGCTCTCGCCTGCGAGGCGATCAATCCCAATCCGGCTACTCTTTGGGGATAAGCGTGGACAAAGGCCAGGGCGGCGTACCCCCCCATCGAATGGCCGGCTATCACGGCTTTTTCAATCTTCAGTTGGTCCAGGAGCGCGGCGATATCCGCGGCCAGGTCATTCATCCCGTAATCGGCCGGCGGAACGGCCGACTCGCCAAACCCACGTAGATCCAGAGCGATCACATCCGCCTTTTTTTCGAGCATGGGAATGAGCATATCCCAGATCGTATGATCGAGCGGGAATCCATGGATCAGCACCACCGGTTGACCCTTGCCCCGGCGTTCATAGGCGCAGTTCACGCCGTTCAGGTTTATTTTTAACATTTCCAATTCACCTTTACTTTCTGCTTGCTGCCCAGGCGGGTGAAGTACTGGACATATCCATTTTCGCAGCCGAAATCGTAAATTCTGCGAGTGACATCTACATCCACTTTGCAGTACTCCGCCAGTTTCTCCAATTCGCCCGCCCGCCACCACTGGACTGCCTGAAGGCCATCCGCGGATTTGGTCTCCCCGAGAGTAGCCCGGGCGACCGCGTCCAGCTTGGGGCGAAAACTTAATGCTCTGAACAGGTCTTCCATAATATCCAGCGTCGGCAGGAACTGCAATCGCTCATTTGGGGCATACGGCCGCAGGACTTCGTAATCAAAGCCTTTTATGTTATATCCGATCACCCGCCCGCCTGTTTTAAGATCCACTATAAGCGCGGGGATATCCTCTTCCCAATACACGTTAAAGTCCTTCCGGGTTGAAGACCAGGTGACCGCGCAGGATACTTTCAACGCACCGATATTGCCCCGGCCGCCGACATCTTCGAACAGGTTTTGGGTTTCAAGGTCGAAAACAACGATATCCATTGGAGCTCCTCCCTAAACCGTAGTAACAATGTAGTAACGAATTAATGCTATCGTTACTACTTCTTCTCTTCCAGCTTTTCCCGTGCCAGGGCCAGCGCTTCTTCCCGGGTGGACAGTTCTCCGGCCGCCTGCGCCTCCCGGATGGACTCGATCAATTTACCGATCAAGGGACCGGGCTGCAATGACAATTCCCGCTGAAGATCATTTCCATCCACCAGGGCGGTCGGAGAGACGGTCTCCTCCTGCTTTTCGAACCAGGCTTCCAGCAACAGCCGGACCACCTCCAGGCAGGCGATCCAGGTCTCCTGCGGCAAGGTTTGCTCGTAGGTAGCCCGCAGGTCCGCCAGGGTCAGCAGGCAGATATCCACGCCCGCCGGGCCATTTTGGCGGAAGAAACGATAGATTGCCCTCCGCGTCGGCGGCTTTCCTTCTTCAATGAGCCGGTTGGTGAAAAAGTGGATCCGCATGTGGCCATTGATGATGGTTTCCATCCGTTTCAATTCTTCATTACTGAGCATCAGGGCCCGGCCCCGTACAACTGCCTTGTCGGCTCCCAGTTGGTCATGACCCCAGAAGCGTAATTGGCCGGTTTCATCCACCGTTTTGGCTCCGGTTTGGCCACATCGTGGTAGATCGCGGCCAGGAATAGCAGGCTCCTGAGCGTGCGCCCGGGGATCAATTCGGTGGAAAAATGCTCCCCCAGGGAATTGGCGATATCTCCCTATCCGCAATACCAGCATGCCGTGATACCAATCGGCTGCCTTATCGGGATTGAAAGCCGGGTCCAGGAGCCGCCAGGATGGATTCGAGGTGGTTCACCACTGCAAGCGTGTGTTCCCAGACATCATACACGTGCGGCGAGCGCTGCTCTGCCCCTTTGAGGAGCGCCAGCTCGGGCAATACCTTTTCCAGGGCTCCCAACCGTTCGAGGCTGCGCAGGCAGGCGGCCGGCTGGGGCCCGTCCAGAATCCGGAAAAGCTCATCCCGCAGCCTCTCCGGGGAGATCCTTTCCAGAGAAGGAGCAGCTTCCTTCATCTTTTCCCTGGTATCCGGCAGGAGGTGGAATCCGAAACGCGGCTGCCAGCCGGATGCCGCGCAGGATCCGGACGGGGTCGTCCATCATGGCTGAAACGGAACAGGCTCTGAGCTTCTTCTCTCTCAGGTCCATTGCGCCTCCCAGGGGATCATGGAGGCTGTCATCGCTCAAGTCGAGCGCCATGGCATTGACCGTAAAATCCCGCCCGAAGAGGTCGGCTTCCAGGTCGGCTCCCCGGAACGCCGCAAAATCAAGTAAGACCGGGATCCAGCCTCCCCGGTCACCAATACCCGTCCGGTATCGCGTTCGCTATCGAGAGGATAGAAATCTGCTTTGAGGGCGTTGGCCAACTTGCGGGCCAGTTTGATCGCATCCTGCTCGAGCGTGAAATCGAGGTCATGCGTGCTGCGCTGCAAGAGGATATCCCGGACGGCGCCGCCGACCAGGTAGACTTTCAGGCCGGCCGGTAAAGCCGCTTTGATGGGTTCCAGGATGGCAGGCAGCGTAAAAGGATAAGACATAAAAATGATTTCCGGTACTTCTTTGAAGCGGGATTGGGCCGCCCGGCGGGCTTGCTCGGGTGTTCCACCCTGGGCCACGATGCGGCCGCGCAGGCGTGCCACCCACCGGCCGGCATAAGAACTCTTTTCTTCACCCAATGAGTTGGTCTTAGCCTTTCTTGTATTTACTCAGATCTGCCGAAGCGATGAAACGCAGGTGGCGGTAACGTTCGTCGATATCGATCCCATAGCCGAAAACATATTTGTCAGGCACGTCGAAGCCGACGTAATCCACCTCCACCGGCACCTCCCGGCGGTATTTTTTATCCAGCAAAACGCACACCTTCAGGCTCTTGGGCTCACGAGTTTTCAACATTTGCAGGACGTGCGCCAGGGTGCGCCCGCTGTCGACGATATCTTCCACCAGCAATACATTCAAACCCTCAATGTTCGTGAGCAGGTCCAGGTTCACCCGTACATTTCCGCTGGAGGCATAGTGCCCGACCCCATAGGAGGAAAGAGACATGCAATCGAGCGTATGCGAGATGGTCAGGTAGCGGGTCAGATCAGCCGTGAAGGTGATCCCGCCCCGCAGTAAACACACCACCAGCAGGTTTTCACCGGCGTAATCCTGGCTGATCTGGGCCCCCAGTTCGGCTACCCGCTTCTGGATGGTGGCTTCATCCACGAGCACTTCATCGATGAATTCTTGATAATCCTGCATGGATTCTCCCTGAAATAGATCTATAACCCATTTGACTTAAGATCACTTCTTTTTCTCTCTGCGTTCTCTGTGATCTCTGTGGCAGCCCTTTCTCTTTATTCCGAGACCGGTTTATATTTCTCCAGATCCACCACCGCCACAAAAGGCAGGTTTCGATAAAATTCGTCCAGGTCGAGACCGTATCCAAACACAAATTTATTCTGGATGCTGAAGCCGCGATAATGGATGGGTACAAATATCTCCCGGCGTTCTTCCTTATCCAACAGGGCGCATACTTTCAGAGCTCTTCGGCCGGCGGGTCTCGAGCATTTCAAGCACATGGAAGAGGGTATGGCCGCTATCCACGATATCTTCCACCAGCAGGACATTCTTTCCTTCGATATTGGTCTGCAGATCCAGGCTCATGCGGATGTTACCGCTGGAGGCGCGCGCCCCGGCTCCATAAGAGGTGATGGCCATGCAATCCATGGCATGTGGGATGGTAATATGGCGCATCAAATCGACCATGAAGACAATTCCGCCCCGTAATATGCAAATGAGGAGCAGCTCTTCACCGGCATAGTCATGGTTGATCTGGTTGGCCAACTCGGCCACCCGTTTTTGGAGCGTGATTTCGTCAATCAGGATCTCTCCGATGATCTCTTTATAGTCCTGCATACCCTGACTCCCATATGTAGTAACGACTTAAGTCGTTACTAAGGTCGTTATTACGGTCGTTACTACTAACGCGGCACCTCATGATGGGCCCGGCAGCGGGCCTCATACATCTCCGCCGCGCCGACGATCACCACCGGCTCATCGTATCGCGCCGGTTTGTTGTTCACCAGGCGTTGCGTCCGGGAGGCCGGCTCGCCGCAGACCATGCAGATGGCCTGGAGTTTTTCCACCTGCTCGGCCCGCGCCATTAATTCGGGCATCGGCCCAAAGGGTTCGCCCCGGAAATCCGTATCCAGTCCGGCCACGATGACCCGGATCTGATGGTCCGCCAGTTCTTCCACGATCTGGACGATCTCATCATCAAAGAATTGCGCCTCGTCAATGGCTATGACAGTGGCTTCCTTATCGATCAACTTGCGAATATCAGCCGCCTTTTCGACGGGGATGGCGTCAAAATCGCTGCCCGGCATGAGAGGTCACTTTTTCAACCGCGTAGCGCATGTCGATGGAGGGTTTAAATACCTGGACGTGCTGGCGGGCAATGGTTGCCCGGCGCAAACGCCGGATGAGCTCATCCGTCTTTCCGCTGAACATGGAACCGCAAATGACTTCGACCGAACCGGGGATGTGGGGGGCCATAATCTCCTCATTGTTTGGATAAAATTCTATCCGAGAAATTCTGGAGAAGTTCGTTTTTGAGTGTGTACGGCTGCGATATACACTCAAAATAACACGCTCCTCTTTCTGCAGATAGACCATTAACAAACAAGCAGATGCACCTGGCATCTGCTTGTAAGTTTACCTGATTATCGGTTTTCGGCAAGACCTAGGCCGCGGGAGTTTCCGCAACTTCGGGAAGCTCATAACCCAGAGAGCGCAACTTCTTCTTGATATCGATCAGGGATTTGCGGCCAAACCCTTCGATGCCGAGGACACATTCTCGCCCTGGGCAAGTTTTTCCAGGAACTGGCCCACTTCCGTGACGCCGGCTTTTGCCAAAGCCGCCGTGGGACGGGCACCCAGTTCGAGTTCGGCGATAGGCCGTTTGGGAGAGACCTTCGACTCGGCGCGGGTTTTCTTTTCATCCACATACGCCTGGCGGACCTGCAGCTTCTTATAGAAGCGATCCACCTGCCCCTCGATATCGATCATACGTGCACTCTCACCGGAAAAGAAAGGATGGCACTTGGAACAGATTTCCACGTGGATTTCCTTCTTGGTCGAACCGGTGGTCCAGGTATTACCACAGGCGCAAATAACTTTTGCGTCGGGGTAAAACGTCGGATGAATACCTTCCTTCATTGTGACACTAAGTCCTTTCGCCGGATTTATTTTTCTACCGGCATAACGTTGATACGTTTGCGTCCTTTTACGACATCGCAAACGATGACGCCTTCTGCAGTAGCAAAGAGAGTATCATCCTTGCCTACATCCACATTTAAACCTGGCAGCAGGCGGGTGCCGTGCTGCCGGACGATAATGTTTCCGGATAAAACATGCTCGACCTGCAAACATCTTCACGCCCAATCGTTGGGAGTTGGAGTCGCGTCCGTTGCGGCTGGAGCCGCCACCTTTTTTATGTGCCATGGTTACCTCACTCTATTCTTTCTTGGCCGGTTTCTTGGCGGCTGGCTTTTTGGGAGCCGCTTTTGTGGCTGTCTTCTTGGGCGCAGATTTCGCGGGTGTTTTGGTTTTAGCAGGAGCCTTGGTGGCGGGTTTCTTTTCCGTCTTGGGGGCGGCTTTCTTCGCTGCCTTGGGAGCTGCCTTCTTTGCAGTTGCCGGACCGGGGGCCGCTTCGACCATTTCCGGGGCCGTTTCCGTTTCGGCCTTGGCCGCGGCGGTCTTCTTGACTTTCTTGACCGGTTCCTTCTTTACGTATTCGCTGCCGCCGATCTGTTCCACCGCCAGGCGGGTATAGTTTTGGCGGTGACCGGTTTTAACGCGGATGCGCTTCTTCGGGCTGTAGTTAAAAATGGTGACTTTTTCGCCTTTGAAGTGTTCGAGCACCGTGGTCCACACCGGCAGGTCTTTGATGACCGGCATACCGACGGTCACATTGTCCCCATCCGCAAACAGCAGGACTTGCTCGAACTTGACGTTTTCGCCGGGATTTAACTGCAGGCGGTCCACTTCGAGGGTACCACCTTCGACGGCCCGGTACTGCTTGCCGCCGCTTTCTACAATTGCGAATTTCATATTTTACTCCTGGTCTTCGCTTCACCGCTTATCCTGCGGTACGGGCCTATTGGATCGGGCCCCTACGCCGGGGAACGGGGAAGCCGGGATGAATACCCATGCGGGTATGATATAAAAACAAACGGATGCCCCGGCAACCTGCCAGGGCAGAAGCGGACGATATTATACATGCCATAGGCGAGCGTGTCAACCGCTGCCGTGAATTTCTAACACCAATCCGACAATTCAATCTCCATATTCAATAATTTACAAGCTAATTTTTGGTCCTGCCAGGGTTGGATAAAAGAGGTCGGATAAGAAACCGGATCCTGATGGCTCTAGTCTTTATATTAAACTTAGATGCATAAAAAGAGAAAATGATGCAAAAGATTGTGGCAGTGGAGAAAATTTCAGACTGTCTGTATCGTATCCACGGTCGGCCCGAATATCTGACCTTTATTATATGGTCCAAAAGAACTATAAAAATTACATGAGTAATCCTATGATAATTATCAGATTATGCTATAATCCGCAAATCCAACCCACGGGTACCCTGCCCGGAGCAGAAAGGAGGTGAATCTTATGCCAGGAAGAATGGAAGACAGTGATATGTCGGAAGGTGACATGGAGATGGATATGAATCAGACCGAAATGAAGGAACTGATGAACCACCTTCAGAACCATGTCATGTACCCGGCTTCCAAGCGGACCATCGTCGAAAGCTGCAATAAGATGGAACACGTCCCCGCTTCAACCCGTCAATGGGCTGAACAGAAGCTGCCCGAAGGGACCTATATGTCAGCCGACGAGGTCGTGATGAAATTGGGAATGTAAGATACACAGGAACGATCGAAATTCGGATGACAGTCGCTCCAGTTTTCGGCGTAGAGCGACTGTCATCAATTTTTTTATTAAAACCCGTAAATGATCACTCCACCCAGGAAACCCAACACGGAAACAATACCAAAGCAAACGAAATACCCGGCGATATAGAGGCCTCTCATGCTGCTGTGGAAAAGGTTCCGGTTGCGCCAGCGAGCGATGGCCATGATGCTGGTAAGGACCAGCAAAGTGCTCGCCAGGATGATCTTGACCCAATGGTTGGCGGCCACCCCTCCGTAGAAGGCAAGATTGTCGCGGATGCCCATGATCCCGGTCACCAGGGTACTGATGGTGGCCAGGGCAATGTTGGCAAATGCGATCACCTCAAGGGTATCGCTTTTCTTCCACAGCGCCAGGATCAGGAAGAATAGAGCCGAGCCGCAAAGGGCAATAGGGAAATGGACGAATAAAGTATGGGGGTTCTGTGTGACCAGGTCGTGAATAACTCTCGCAATGAAAGTAAACATATCTCCTCCTATTCTCATGGACCTAAATTCCCGCTTGACAAACCTGCCACATTGCAGATAATAACAATATAAATAATACCATATTAATCATATTATAGAGAGGCATTATGGGTGAGACAACTCAAATCGGATCCGTTTCCGGCTATCTGGCTAAACCCTCTGGCAAGGGACCCTGGCCCGCCCTGATCGTCATTCAGGAATGGTGGGGATTGGACGTCCAGACGAAATCCATTGCCGACCGTTTTGCAGTCGTGGGCTACTTATCCTTCGCTCCCGATCTTTTCCACGGTGAAGCCGCCAAGTTGGGTGATGATAAAAAGGCATCTTCCCTGGTCTCGAAGTATGGCCCTGGGGGTCCGGAACTCCTTTCAAAAGTATTCGACGAACTCAAGAACGACCCGGATTGCAACGGCAAGATTGGCAGCGTCGGCTTTTGCTTCGGAGGGCGTATGTCATTGGCTCTCGGGATCAACCGGCCGTTGAATGCCATCTGTACCTTCTATGGCGGCGGGATGCAGCAGCTTTTCGACCGTCTCGGCAATATCAAGAGCCCCGTCCTGGGGTTGTTCGGCGACCAGGATATGTCCATTCCCGCCGGGACCATCGAAGAGTTCAATGAGCTGCTTGGCAAGATCGGCGTCCATCATGAGGTCATCGTCTATCCCAACTCGGGCCACGCCTTCTTCCGGGACGTCGATCCCAAATCCTACCGCCCCGAAGCCGCCAAGGATGCCTGGAAACGGGTGACCAGCTTCTTCGCCGAGAACCTCCAAAAAAATTAGACCTGGTTGACCTCGTCCCGAAGGTTGGTGTTGAACACAAGACGTCGGGCGGATCACCTTAGGGACGTTCGGGAAAGCTCCTTTTCGGAATTTGGTATCGTGAGTTTCCAGACTTTGTATTGAAACACCTCATTGAGGAGGTAATGTCTGAATTTCCTCCTTGACAAAAAAGAACACCTGTTCTAGAATTGAGGCTAATAGCCCTTTTCCAATCCTTACATGCCCTCCCCTTTCACTCTCAGGGAAGACATGTAAATTGTTTCTCTGAACTTTTGTCAGGTTAACGTCCTCTAGACTTATGGATCGATTGACAAAACCCTCTCTTTCCGCTAACCTTGTCCTGTGAATCTAACTCAACTACAACGCCAGATCCTGAATTCCTTATTAAATAATCGAACCTTCCTCAGTGGGCCTGCCGGATGCGGCAAAACCACCGTAGGCGTGGAACATCTGCGGGACCTGCTCAGCCAGGGAGTCCCTGCCGATTCGATTCTCTTACTCGACTCCCCAGCGTACACTTCAAACGCCCTATAAAACCCTCCTGGACGATCCCTCCCTCGGCCCCGGCGGACAGGTCAGCCTGGCCACCATGGGAGGCCTGGCCCGCCGCATGGTGGAACTTTTCTGGCCCATGGTCGGCGAAACGGCCGGTTTTGCCCATCCGGACCGGCCGCCGGTATACCTCAATGCCGAGGTGGCCGAGTATTACATGGCCCGCCTCGTCCGGCCCCTGCTGGACCAGGGATTTTTTGCCTCCGTCACCATGGATCGGAACCGCCTCTACCAGCAGGTCAGCGATAACCTGGCCAAAGCCGCCGCAGTCGGGTTTCCCTATACTGAGATTGGCGAGCGCCTTTCGGCTGCCTGGGTGGGCGACCCCAGCCAGCGCAGGGTCTACGCCGATGCCCAGGAATGCGCCAACCTTTTCCGCCAATTTTGCCTGGAGCATAACCTTCTCGATTTTTCGCTATTGCTGGATATCTTCTGGAATTTCCTCTGGCGGACACCCGAGTGCACTGAATACCTTACCCATCAATACCATCACCTCATCTACGACAATGTCGAAGAGGATTTCCCCGTTGCGCACGATCTGATGGCCGAATGGCTCCCCGCCTTCAACTCGGCCCTGATCATTTATGATCTCGATGGAGGCTATCGCTCCTTTTTAAGTGCAGATCCGGATTCTGCCAGGCGCTTTGCCGACCTGTCTGGATCCCGGGTCGAGCTGACGGATTCATTCGTCACCTCGCCGCAAATCCGGGCGCTTGAAGGCGCCCTCTCCGCAAAACTCATTCCCGGCACGATTGACCAGGTCACACCGGAAGCTCTTTCCGCCTTGGCCCTTCCCTCTGCAGAAACGGCTGCCCGTTATTTTCCGCAGATGCTCGATTGGGTTTCCGGGGAGATCCATCATCTTATATACGACGAAGGCGTGCCTGCCTCCGAGATCGTTGTGCTGGCTCCATTCCTGTCAGATGTGCTCCGGTTCTCCCTGAGCAGCCGTTTGGAGGAGCAGCAGATTCCCTGGCGCTCTCACCGCCCTTCCCGTTCGCTGCGGGAGGAACCCGCCAGCCATTGCCTGTTGACCCTGGCAGAACTGGCCCATCCGGGCTGGGACATCCATCCCACCAAGTTCGATGTAGCCTACACCTTGCTCTATTCAATGGAGGGAATGGACCTCGTCCGGGCTCAATTGTTGGCCGACATCGTCTATCGTCTGCGGGACATGTCCCTTTCCAGTTTCGCCGCCATCCGGGCGGAAGTCCAGGAGCGGATCACTTTTCTCTTCGGGGAACGCTACGAAAAGCTGCGTGAGTGGATCGACAAGTACCGCCAGCAATCCGCTCCGGACCCATTGGACCACTTCCTCCGCCGGCTATTCGGAGAGGTTCTCTCCCAGCCGGGCTTCGGATTTCACCGGAACAATGATGGCGGGCGGACTGCCGCCAGCTTGATCGACTCCATCCAGAATTTCCGCCAGGTCATGGAATCGGTGACGCCGGGGTTGACCAATGCCGATGTCGGTAGGGAATATTTCACCATGCTGGAGCAGGGCGTTCTGCCGGCCCAATATCTGGAAGCCTGGACCCTTGAAAATAACAACGCCGTCCTTCTGGCCCCGGCTTATACATTTTTGATGATGAACCGGCCCGTCAGTGTCCAGTTCTGGTTGGATGTGGGCTCCATCAATTGGTGGCAGCGTCTCTACCAGCCCCTCACCCATCCTTACGTCCTTACCCGGGAATGGGATCCTGGTCGGCAATGGACCGATGCCGACGAAGAAGCTTTCAACCAACATGCCCTTGTCCGTCTCCTCACCGGTTTGCTGCGCCGTTGCGGCCAACGTGTCTACGTGGGTGTGACCGGCTTGAGTGAATCCGGTTATGAGCAGCGCGGCCCCCTCTTGAAAGCCATCTGGAGAATGCAATTGGAGAACCAGTTCAAGAATGAAAAATAGGGCTGGGTCTTTCGACCGTGTGAACTTTGCGGCGCTTCTCCTGATAAGCCTGGCCGCCATTTCAGGTTGTAACACTGCCAGTCCCAATGTGACCCAGGCTCCAACCGGAATTGTCCCAACCCCGTCCTCCACTAATACAACTCTTCCTTCATATACACCTGAAGCCTCCAACACTCCTGGCGTGTCTGCCACTGCAACGCCGGCTCCAAGCGGTCAGGTTTCATTGATCGCTGTAGGGGATCTCATGCTGGGTCGTTCAGTCGGTACCCAAATTCTGGAAAAGGGACCTGCTATTGTCTTTGCGGGAGTCCAGCCGGTCCTGGATTCGGCCGATCTCCGCATCGGAAACCTGGAATGCGCCCTCACCGATTCAGGCACGCCCGAGCCGAAAAAAACGTATACGTTGAAAGCTCCTCCAGCTGCGGCCGCAGCTCTTCAACTGGGCAAGTTTGACCTGGTCAGCCTGGCTAACAACCACGCCATGGATTACGGTTATCAAGGCCTGCAGGAAGCCCAAAAACTCCTCGGCCAGGTGGGGATCGCTACCGTAGGCGCTGGTATTGACTATACGCAAGCTCATACGCCGGTCATCCTCGAACGCAATGGTCTCCGCCTGGCATTTTTAGCCTATATGGACGTGCCGGAGGAAAGGGATGGCTTCAATGCTCGGGATTGGATTGCCACTCAGGACCAGCCAGGCATTGCCTGGGCCAACTTGAACGAAATCACCGCCGATGTGGCCGCCGCCAGGGCAAAAGCGGATGTAGTCATCGTTCTTTTGCACTCCGGCCTGGAGATCGGCGAATATATGTCCATCATCAGCAGCGATCAGCGTGAGGAAGCCCATGCCGCCGTCGATGCAGGCGCAGCCGTGGTCATCGGCTCGCACCCTCACCAATTGGAATCCATCGAGTTGTATCATGCCGGTTTGATTGCCTACAGCCTGGGCAACTTCGTGTTTGATGACTATCGTGGCATTGCCAATGCGACCATCATTCTACAAATAGTCCTCGATCGGAACGGTTTTCAAAGCTACAAATACGTGCCGGTCCTGATCGAAAACGGCCTGCCGCAGGTGATCACTCCCGCTCAGGCCCCCGCCATTGGCACACTCATTGCGCCTCTGGCGCCGTAACCGAAAGGCCTGTCTGACTGTGGAAGTAATGAGAATGAAAACAGTTCCATCCGTTTCCCAACCTCCCTCATATTTGTTCCTCCCTTCGTTCCTTGGAACAATTAGCCGCCTATCCCGCCTGTCCCGCAATCTTCGGGACGAATGACGGGCCTTTCGGATTTCGTTCCACGATAAAGGTGCATTAAGTCGACTTTAATTCAAATGTACCGATGTACCTACCATATGGAATTTCAACTCGTCCTGTGACCTGTCAGACCTGTAAGACTTGTCGACTTGTCAGACTTCCTAGGCAAGATGACCATGACAAATAATGATCCAGTTATTCCGCAAAATAAATTCTCTTTCCAACCGGTCACTCCGGAAACCTGGCCGGACCTGCAGACGCTTTTTTCCGAACACGGCGTTCAGAACGGCTGCTGGTGCATGTACTGGCGTGAACCCCGGACTGATTTTCAAAAGAACTATGGCGCCGGCAACAAGCGTTTGCTCAAAAAGATCACAAATTCAGGGTCGGTCCCGGGTCTCCTCGCTTATCATAAAAAGGAACCGGTCGGGTGGTGTTCGGTGGCGCCTCGGGAGGAATTCTCCGTGCTTGGGCGTTCTCCCACATTAAAACCCGTGGACGAAAAACCGGTCTGGTCCATCGTGTGCTTTTTCGTCTCGAAAGCCTATCGCCGGGGAGGCCTATCCCATTTACTGATCCGGGCTGCCGTTCAATATGCCCGGGAGCAAGGGGCCCGCATAATAGAGGCCTATCCGATAGACCCCAATGCCAGGTCTATCGAATACGAGCGCTATACGGGCCTGACCACCACCTTTCAAAAAGCAGGCTTCAAAGAAGTCCTCCGCCGGTCGGATAGGCGCCCGATTATGAGATATAGTATCCCAAAGGAGTGAAATCAAATGGCCCCTACCGACGATCCATCCAAAGAAGAGCTTATTTTCAAACCGGTCTATCCTGCACGGGTCCGCTTTACGATCTTTTTATACCCTGTCGGCATTATCGCCTGTCTATTCTTTATCTTCATGGCCATCGCATCCCGTTCCGTCTTCCCAAATATCATATATGCATTCGTGTTCGGGTTTACCACTTTGAGTATGCCGATGGTCCTTTTTCGGGAAGTCCGCTTTGGGGATGTGATCACCCTCAAGCGTTATTTCCTGCCTCGCCGGATCATCCATTACGAAGATGTGACAGCCCTCACCCCGCGCGGCCTGGTGGCAAAACGTGGCGGTATTCCCCTATCCAATGTTCTAAATCGGGCAGAGTTCGAGAAGATCGTTAAGAAACTGGCCTCCCGGCATAAGATCAAGCTGGCTACATGAACGCACACTTTATTCCTCGCCCGGCCCAGGCAGATGTCCTCACCTATGCCGGTGGGAAGATGGGGATTTCCGCCGTCCCCGGCTCGGGCAAAACCCATACCCTCAGCGCCCTGGCGGCTCAGCTCATTCGGTCCGGCGCCGTTGGCTCGGACCAGGAAGTCCTTATTGTGACCCTGGTGAATTCGGCGGTGGACAACTTCGCCGCTCGCATTCAAGAATTTTTAGGCCTGCCAACTCCTTTTGGTTACCGGGTCCGCACACTCCACGGCCTGGCCCACGATATCGTCCGGGAAAAACCCACCGCCGTGGGGTTGGAAGATCGTTTTTCCATCATCGATGAACGGGAGGCCGAATTGGTCCGGCGGGACGCCGTCACCGCCTGGCTGCAGACCCACCCGGATGACCTGGATGGCTACCTGACGCTTGACCTTGAGGAGAGCAAGCGCGATTGGGTCCACCGGCAGCAGATGCCTGATTTGGTGGCCGATATTGCCCTGGCTTTTATCCGCTCGGCCAAAGACAACCGCCTGACCCCTGAAACATTACGAGCATTGTTGGACCAGGCCCCCGCCCCTCTTCCCCTGGCAGAGATGGGATTGGCCATCTATTCCGACTATCAACGCGGCCTGGCCTATCGGAATGCGGTGGATTTTGACGATCTCATTCGCCTGGCCATCGATCTGCTCGAGAACGATCCCCGCTTCCTTGACCGCCTGCGCAATCGTTGGCCTTATATTCTCGAGGATGAAGCCCAGGATTCCAGCCAGTTGCAAGAGCAGATCTTGCGCGTTCTCGCCGGTCCGCAGGGGAATTGGGTGCGGGTAGGCGATCCTAACCAGTCAATTTTCGAAACCTTTACAACGGCCTCCCCCAAACACCTGTTGGATTTCATCCGCGACGAGGCCGGTGCTTATAAAGCCTTGCCAAATTCAGGCCGCAGCCAATTGGGTGTCATCGCAGCTGGCAAATGAGTTGATCCGCTGGGTGAACGCAGAACATCCCATCCCCGATCTTCGGGAGGCGCTTACCGTTCCGTTCATACAACCGGCGCCCGAGGGAGATCCACAGCCCAATCCGCCTGAAGATCCGGCCGGGATCAAATTGGTCGACAAGGCATTTCCTCCCGATGAAGAGATCGGTGCGGTCGTCCGGTCCATCGCCCACTGGCTGCCGGACCATCCTGATGCAACTGTAGCCATCCTGGTGCCGCGCAACCTCCGCGGCTATGAAGTCATCCATGCCCTCAAGAGCCGTAATATTGACACGGTCGAGTTGCTCGGCAGCACTTCCGCCACCCGGGCAGCTGCCGGTAGGTTGGGAGAGATCATCAGTGCCCTCTCCGACCCCCAATCCCCCATCCGTTTGTCCAAGGCCTATCTGGCCTGGCGGCGCACTGATGAAGAGGCTGATAATACTGATTTCCAGAAACAGGTGGCTCAATTGATCAGCCGCTGTCCGGAGGTGGAAGCTTTTGTCAGTCCGAAAGCCGGACGGGATTGGTTGGACGCCATTGTGCCCGAGTCTTCCGATACAGATGAAAATGCCGTTCGGGAAGAATTGGACCTGTTCCGCAATTTGGTCCGGCGTTGGCAAGGTACCACTTCCCTGCCCATCGATCAAATGGTGCTGACCCTGTCCCAGGACCTCTTTACCGAACCTGCCGACCTCGCCCTGACCCATAAATTAGCGCTGGTTTTACGCCAGGCCAGCGAAGACCATGCCGATTGGCGCCTGCCGGAATTGAACGGAGAAATCGGCTTGATCGCCCGGAATGAGCGCCGCTTCCTCGGTTTCGACCAGGACGACCTTGGCTTTGATCCTTCCCACCATGCCGGAAAAGTGGTTGTCACGACCATGCACAAGGCCAAGGGGCTTGAGTGGGATCGAGTCTATCTCATGTCGGTCAACAGCTACGATTTCCCGAGCTGGATATCCGGATGAACGCTACATCTCTGAAAAGTGGTTCATTCGGGATAAGCTAAATCTGCAAGCCGAAGCACTGGCGCAATTGAAAGCCGGTCTTTCCAGCGGAGAATATGAATTCTATACTGAAGGAGAGGCCACCCAATCCGCCCGCTTGGATTATGCCCGCGAGCGCATACGGCTTCTCTATGTGGGCATCACTCGCGCAAAAAAAGAACTGATCATCACCTGGAATACCGGTCGCCAGGGTGATCAGAAACAGGCCTTGCCTTTTACGCAGCTACAAGGATGGTGGGACCAGCGAATCGATCAGTAAACAAATTGGCATCTTCGAAAAGACATCAGATCACCTGAACGATCATGAATAACTTCATTAAGAATGATCGTTCATCCATGCGGCCCTTTGGCGTATTCCCTGAAGTCAATCGATATAGCCTCCATTTCTCCGAATGGGAATGCAAGGATTAATAAATCTGGTACAGAGGGGCTATATCTGGGAATATTTCAACACAGTAGAATACCAATTAAGACAATAATAATCTATGAACCTATCCGAAAATTATGGAAGAATTGTATTATGAGCCATGCGCATGTAAGCATCTATTCATATCTTTGAAGTGATCTTGACCTGAAAAGGCCACTTGTGATCCCTGACTTCATGAAAAGTAACTTCCAGTTGCCACCTCATCACGAACCACTTCAAGATTTGCTCCGGATCTTCGTTCAGGTCAGTACACAGCAAGGCTTGCGATTTGAACTTGCCTTTCGGATCCCGGATCAACACCCAGCGGATGGGCAAAGGCGACATCCCATTGTGATACCAAACCGCTGTAGCGGAAGTAATTTCGACTTCGCGTTTCCCTTCGCCATACCAGTTGGGAATGACGGCTTTCTTCCAAGCTGTCTGCGTGTCTTTCAAGACCTGTTTCAAGGTTGGCAGGCGTTGGCCCTTCTTGCGCGGCCGGCCTTTCTTTCCGGATCTGTGTTCTGGCGCTGGCGTATACAAGGCCGAATCCAGGCGGAAACGGGCGATCAGGGTGATCGGATGGGCCAGTTTGGCCACTTGAGCCAGGAAATCGATGGCAGCATAGCCTCCATCCATCACCACAACCAGTTTTCTTCCAGGCAACCAGCGTCTGGCTTGCAAAAGCACTTGCCTGGCCCAGTCGGTCAACTTCTTGTGAGCTCGTTTGCGCTTTTCATAGTAGCGCTCGGAAGGCGCCAGCACCGTCAAAAACGGCAAGGCCCAGACCTTCTTCGCCCATGGGATAGGGGCCAGCAGCATCAAGCTCAACCAGCGCAAGCCACTGGCTTTGACGAAGTGACTGTGGCTGGAACGCACCGGATCCCGGTAAATGCCTTTGGCCTTGATCTTGGCTCCCCGGCGACGTTCGATGGTATCGTCCAGACCCAGCACCACCGGCCCGAAAACAGCAAACGCACTCACCAACAATTGCAGCAGCAGCCGACTGGTTTCCCGGCTCGACCAGATGGCCCGGTTCAGCACTCGATGGAAATTCTGAAAGTGCTTTTCCGCACTCAATCCCATAATCCGCAGTATCGCAGTGACTGTGTGTTGTCCCGGGGCCAGGATCGCTCCAAGAAGCAATACTTGCACTTGGAGCCAAACCCTCTTGGAAAATACAGGAGCGAAGGTCGTGAGAATCGTGATATATTTTGCTGGCAGGGTAAGCATAGCCCATCCTCGTCGCTGAGAGATGGCTTAGCTTACTCTGCATTTTGTTAATGTGCAAATGGATAAAGTCTAGCTATGAACCTATCCGAAAATTATGGAAGAATTGTATTTTGAGTGTGTGCGGCAGAGCCGCACACACTCAAAATACGGAATCCTCTTTATTTTCGGATAGATATTAAGTATATTGTCTACAACTTAAGGAGACTGACAATGAGGAAATTAGTGGTTTCAGAATTTATCACTTTGGATGGCGTAATGGAAGATCCGGGCGGAGCCGAAAAGTTTGAACGAGGCGGCTGGGCGTTTCAATTCGAGCGTGGGCCGGAAGGAGACAAGTTCAAGAACGATGAGTTAGCCGCCAGTGATGCCATGTTGCTGGGGCGAGTGACGTATCAAGAATTTGAAGCAGCCTGGCCATCCAGAACAGGGGAATTCGCAGACAAAATGAACAACATGAATAAACATGTTGTGACAAGCAGTTTGGTCCGTGGCCGGCTGGAACAATTCCACCATTATCAAGAATAACATCATCGATGAGGTCAAGCAGTTGAAAGAAATGCAAGGCAAGGATATTTTAGTCGCCGGCAGCCGCCAACTGGTGCAGAAACTGATGGATTATGACCTTGTGGATGAGCTCAGGCTGATGGTATTTCCGATCATCCTGGGAAAAGGGAAAAGGCTATTTGACAACACAACCGTCAAGCATCCTCTGGAACTGGCAGAAGCAAAAGCGGTTGGCACGGCCGGAGTGGTTACCCTTGTTTACCGGGCAAAACCGACCCTATGACAGGATAATATCAGCCAGGCCTTCATTTTTTTGAAAGTCACTTCGTATTAATGAAACTGATGTGCAATTTGGAGATCCTGCACTGTGCGACAACATTATATGTATGCAATAAAAAAAAGGATCGCTACTCTGAGCGATCCTTTTTACGATCACTAATAAATTATAAATATTCCTTCAATTGTCTTGCCCGGCGAGGATGACGAAGGCGCCGGAGGGCTTTGCCCTCGATCTGGCGAATACGCTCGCGGGTCAACCCAAACTTCTCACCCACTTCTTCTAATGTAAAAGGGATGCCGGTATCCAAACCAAAGCGTAAGCGGAGGACACGTGCTTCCCGGGGAGATAAGCTTCCCAGACACCTCATCTATCTTTTCTTTGAGCATCGACTGATAGACAGTCTGGATAGGAGTTGGAGACAACTCGTCCTCGATAAACATTCCCAATTCGGATTCCTCATCGTCGCCAACCGGGCTTTCCAGCGATAATGGGAGCCGGGACACTTTAAGAATCCATTGGACCTTTTCCATGTCCATCTTCATCTCAGCAGCCAGCTCTTCCAACGTTGGAACGCGGCCGAGATTCTGCTCAAGATCATGGGTGGCTTTATACGCCTGGCGGATGCGATCCGCCATGTGGACCGGAACGCGGATGGTCCGAGCCTGGTCGGCGATGGCTCGGGTGATCGTCTGGCGGATCCACCAGGTGGCATATGTGGAAAAGCGAAAGCCCTTATGAACATCATATTTCTCGACCGCTTTCATAAGACCCAGGTTCCCTCCTGGATCAAGTCGAGAAAATGGACGCTATGGCCCATATAACGCTTGGCAATACTGACGACCAGGCGAGTATTAGCCTTAATGATATGTTCACGGGCCAGGATCCCATCCTGGACCAAGGCTTCCATGCGCTGCCTGTCCAGCTTACTCCGGCGGGCCGAGGAAAAAGCAGGTCTTTCCTGGCTTTACGGCCATCTTCAATGCGGATGGCGATCTCATATTCCTCTTCGGCTTTTAGCAAGGGAACCCGAGACATTTCCTTGAGATACATTCCCACCGTATCATCGCCCGCATAATCCCCGGCATAATCGCAGGGTTCGGGCTCTTCCAGACCTTGAAAACCAGAGACTGATATCGGTTCACTTTGAGTGAAATCATCATCTGGATCGACCACTTCGACACCTCGATGACGAAGTGCCAGCATGATGACGGATAGACGCTCCGCATCTTCTGACACCTCCGGAGAGACATCCATGAGATCGTCCGAGGTCAAATAGCCCTGGATGGAAGCTTTTTCCAGGAGGAGGTCCAATAATTCTCGATTACGTCTTCGTCGGTCAAGCGGTGCCATTGAATATCCTCCTCAATACATCCCGCTTCTCAGCCTAAAAAGTCTTTCAGAACTGAGAAAGGGGACGAAGAATTAGGATGATGTCCGCAATCTGTATTATTCAGGTTTCTCCACAGACGGGACACAATCCTTTGCATTCCGGTTTACAGACCGGGTTGATGGGAATTTCCAGCAGGGCATATTCCCTCTGTAACGGTTCCAAATCAATCTGACCGTCTTCGGGAACAAGTAAATTGGACTCCGAAATTGAACGCTTATCGAAAGCGTACAACTCGGTGAATGACCATTTTAGTGTTTGAGGGAAAGGATCAAGACAACGGACGCATTCGAGTTCCGTTTTTGCTTCAAATTTTCCTTGAAGAAGTAATCCCTGGGGAGTTCGATCAAAACGGGCCATACCGCAAAAATCGGTAACTTGGAAATCTTCCCCCAACTTCATTGAACTCATAATCGAAGTTGAAATCCCGAGTTGTACCGATCGAAGAATTGATCAGAAACCCGACGTTAAGCCGAAGTGGACGACGAGGATTGGTCACGGTTCTTCTATACGCAAGTTGTTGGTCAAAAACATTGTAGCACGATGCAGACTCGAAGTCAAGCACCTATTTTTGACCATTTTTTTCGATCTCTATACGAAAAGGGGTATCCCTATACGAAAATATCGCTATAAATCCATAACCCCCAATTGGAAATATAGGTACTGCAATGATTTATTTCAGGCTTCCCGGTGAAGAACCACCAAGGTTATATCGTCTTCCTGAGGTGCGTTTGACTGGAATTTACGCAAAGCCTCCATTACGGTATGGCAGACTTCTTGACCATTCTTTCCTTTTCCCCGCAGGAGGGTTTTTTGGAGGCGTTCATACCCGAAGACTTCACCTTGTGGGCTGCGACTATCCGTCACACCGTCGGTAAAAAACAACAGGGAACTACCCGGAAGAAGAACCACGGAGTTTTCATCCAGCATGAAATCATCGAAAATACCCACCGGTTGGCCAACTGCCTGAGGCAGCAGACTCCATTTTCCCATTCACCGTCAACAAGAGCGGATGTTCATGACCGGCGCGGGCGAAATCGAATTTGCCGCTACCACAATCGAGAATACCGAACAGCACGGTCACGAAAAGGTCCGATTGAGCCAATTGGATGAGGTGATGATTGACCCGGCGTAAGATCTGAGCGGGAGTTCCGCCATGGGAGGCTTCAGACATGATCAAGGCATGAGTACGGGCCATAAATATCGCCGAAGGAACGCCTTTATCCGTGACATCCCCTATAACCGCACCGATGGTATTGTCCATCAAGGGGGAAAATATCATAAAAATCGCCACCGACCAAACGGGCAGGATGCATAACGGCTCCAAATGCATACCCGGGAACCTTCGGAAGCTCTTGCGGCAGGATACTCATCTGGATCTCCGCGGCCAACTGCAATTCACGCTCGAGGCGCTCCTTCTCTACAATTTGCTGATGAGCGGCTTTCAGTTCATCGTATGCCGCTTGTAATTGGATGTTCTTTTCTTGTAAATCGCGAAAGGCCTTGCTGTTAGTCATGTCCAGGCGTTGGGTCAACGTTCGGACCATGGTATAGGCAAATTTTGGCTGGCGTAACATGAGCCCTTCAAAATCCACGTGGGTCATTTTCCAAAGCCGGGCCTGTTTGACAACCCGTACAGAGGCGGTGCGAGCTCTGCCAGGGATCAAAAGACACATCTCGCCTACAAACTCACCGGGACCAAGAGTAGCCATATGTTTTTCATCATTGGTGCCCATGGCGAGCAGCACTTCCAGGTAGCCTTCCAAAATGATATAAAGACAATCACCTATTTGTCCTTCAGAGAATAGGATTTCACCCGGATCCAGGCTCACTACCTGAAGAGTAGTAGAGAGCATATTCAGCTCACTTCGTGGAAGCTCGCTCAACAAGGGCACTCGTTTATAGAGGATAGTATTGCTCATATGGCACATCCATTGAATTATTTATGAACAAAAGGGAGGAGCCGATCGAGCCAGCCCGCATGAATGCCACTTACAATCAAGATAATTATGAAGATTATAAATAGAAGAGTAAAGAATATTCCCAGATAATTTAACACAAGTCCCCCAATCGTGCGACCCCGACCGGAGGCACCGGTATGCCTTATACGAGTCAAGGATGCATGACCGGCCATTATTCCTGCCAACCAAAGTAGGAAGGGCAATACATCCAAAACTGAACCGCAAATTGCGCTGCTCCCGCCCGTCACAGCAGCCAGTACAAGACCCAGGGTGAGGTCAAAACACCATTGAAGCAGGTAAAACACCCACCCAAGAATGCCCAGAGTCAAGCTGGCGGTGGCCAGTCTATCGGAGGCAGGTTTAATGGTCATGTCCAGGGAAATGGACCCAGGCACTTTCAAGCTAATCTGCGTCACTGTTATTCCATTTCACTCCACATCGGGCGGATCAGATAGATCAAGACAATAACGGCGGATAATTCCATGATCGAAGGAATAATCGGGACACTCCCGGCAAATTTAAGGATGAACATGAGCGAGGCAGATATTCCATAGGCCCACATACCCCATCTTACGCCATTCCACACAACCAGGACAAAGGCAAAATTTGCCAGCCCAAGCCCAGCAACGGCCAGAAACATCCAGAATGCCGGCGGTGAGATCACAATTGCCTTGGAAGCCACGGCCAAGCTGTTCAAGGTAGTGACCACATTCGCCAGTATGATCAGGATGATAACCACTTTCGGAACGATGCCAATGGGGTTATCAGGTGAATTTACACCGATGACTCCGTAGATAAATAAGAAGGTCAAGCCAGGCAGGAAAAGCCATAAAAAGAGAGTATATTGGTTAGCGAAGGCTTGGTCTGTCCCGTATTGTCGAGCCAGTTGATCGATCTGCTGAGGGGTGCTTCCAAAAGGAGGGGCCAGCCGATACACCTGTAATCCATAATCAACCAGAGCCCCTAGCAGAAGAAGAAGACCCAGACCCAAAATAAAATACCTGCGGAAGTTTTTCATTCAATGCCTTTCCTGAAATGATCGATAGCGAGATTGCAAGAAAGAAATACTTGACTTAAGAGGTTTCTTTATTATTGCGAAGGTCCAACTCTTCCTTGCCACCCAATCTTTCCTGGATATGGTTCACGACCAACTCCAGCGCCTGGGGGCGATGGACAAAATCGAGGTCATCCGTGCAAAGGGTCAGCACAGGACATAAATCGAACGCATTCAGCCACTCATCATAAAATGTTTCCAGAAGGGCTAGATATTCTGAGGTTATGCCGGTCTCCATATTGCGGGCACGCCGGTGAATCCGATCCATTAACACGTTTACAGGGCATTTAAGATAAACCAGTAAATTGGGAGATGGCAGCCCGTTGATCACCAGGTCGAATAATTTCCGATAGGAGAGGAAATCGCGTTCGGAAAGATTACCCAAGTGATGCAGAGCACGGCAAAAAATATAGGCGTCTTCATAGATACTACGGTCCAGGATCGCCGGACGGGGGTCGTGGGCGGCCTCGAGATATTGGTCGGCCCGGTGGCCCAGAAAGAAGATCTGCAGGTGAAAGGACCAGGCCCGCATATCTGCATAAAAATCAGGCAGATAGGGATTATCTGCAACGGACTCAAAATCTGTCCGCCAGCCAAGGCGAGAACCCAGGCGTTCCGTGAGAGAGGTCTTCCCCGCTCCAATATTTCCAGCCACAACCACCAATCTTTTCGGCATATGCCCTCCGTACCTCTCCATGATCGTCAGGATATTGGGATTATTTTACACCCTGAAAGAGAGAGAAAGTGATCAGTTATCAGTGAGCGGTAATTTAGCCACCTGACAGTTTTGGTTTGCTCTAGTTGAAAAAGACTGTTTCACCCTGGACACCGGGGATTTCACATGTGCCCTGTCAGGATAATCCCCGGCTCAGTGCAAAAGCGGGCTGAAGCCCGCACTCCAAGTGGATGATTTTGCAAAGTGTCAGGTAATTAGAGCGGTAATCAGTGAGAAGCGATGGTGAATAGGAAATTGTGAACTGACCATTTTAGGGTTGCCCTACGAAAGATGGCCGGAAAAGGTACCCATTGACACGATTAATCCCAAAAATAGCTGGCCATGTGGGAAAGGCAATAATCGAGATTCGAGATTGAATATTCGGGATTTGGGAACAATGGGAGATTGTAAAAATAATGGGCTCAGTGTATATATAGCCTTCGGGAAGCTCCAGGAAGAACCTACGACACAAGGGATTAAAGGAACCTCCGGCCATATGGCCGGAGGTTCCTGTTTTTGAAATCCTACATTATATTAATCCTGGCGGCGGATCTCGGGGAGGAAGAACCAGGCGATCAGCGCAAAGATAAACAGGGCGACTGCGCCTGAACCCACGGTGAGGGGTTCACCGAAACGTTGGGCCAGGGCTCCGGAAAGCAGGGAACCCAACGGCATGGAGCCGAAGAATATAAGGGTATAAACTCCCATTACCCTGCCGCGCAGCCGATCCGACACCAGGGATTGAACGATGGCCTGACTGTTGTTGACCACAAGCATGAAACCCCAGCCAACACCCACCAAGGTGAACAAAGAAAGCGGAAGCCAACGGACCCAGGCGAAGATGAACAATAAAATGGGCATAATGAAAGCGCCGAGGGTCCACATTTTGCCTCGCAATTTACGACTACCCCAATATGCAAGCATGAGGGCGCTGATGAGCGAGCCAAAGCCACGGGCGGAGACCAGCCAACCGTTGGTGGTTACGTCGCCATGGAGAACGTCCTTGGCCCAGGCCGGCAGCAGGTTGAGCATGCCGATCCCAAAGAGGCTGACGAAACCCACCGCCAGGATCAGGCTGAGAACGACCCGATTGGCCAGCACATACCTCAAGCCCTCACCCAGTTCAACCATGGCCGACCCACGATGAGGCTGCGGCTCAGCCGGTTTGATCCGCATGAACAAGAGAGCAATAATTACGGCGATGAATGATATACCATTTATCGTGAAGCACCATGAAGGGCCAAAAGCGGCATAGGTCAATCCGGCCACCGATGGACCTACGACAGTGGCGATGTTGAACATGGTTGAATTTAATGCAATGGCGTTGGTCATATGTTCGCGGTCGACCAACTCCAAAAGAAAGGAAGTTCGAGCCGGCGCATCGAAGGCATTGGCGACCCCCAGCAAAAAAGCCAGGACCAGAATATGCCAGGGTTGGACCAGATTAGCAAAAGTCAATCCGGCAAGGATGAATGCCAACACCAACATTACCGCCTGAGTGATGACCAGGAGGGTACGCCTGGGCAGACGATCAGCCACGACGCCCCCATATAGAGTAAATAAAATCGAAGGTAATCCGCCAGCAAACCCGACCAAGCCGAGATAGGTGGGCGAATTGGTCAATTGATAGATCAGGTAGCCTTGGGCGGTGCCCTGCATCCAGGTGCCAATGAGGGAGACGACCTGACCTGAGAACCACAATCGATAATTGTAATATTTTAGAGCTGCAAACGTATCCTGCCAGACCTGACCGCGGACTTTTATTACTTTTTCTTCAACTGCCAAAAGACACCTCTAGGGGGTAGGATTAATAGGGCTGATTATATCGTGAGAGGAGTAAATTAAGGCGCAGAGGTTGAAAAGATATCGGATCACGGTTGCAGGGGAAATCCTGAAATTCAATCAGGAAGAGTGACGGTCTGACTCGCAGACTAACCCCTCCCCTCCGCAATGCTATGGGGTGCTACGCAATCCGTTACATTACCGGGACGTAGCCTGCACTCCAATATGTGGCCCACAGGGTGCTTCCCTTCCGCTTCGCTTCAGGGACATGTCGCAAAGATATTGGACTCCGAAGAAGTACTTGGATTCCGAATTGACTCTGCAGGCTAATCCCCTCCGATACACTTCGGGGACGTAGCCTGCACTCCAATATCTGGCCTACAGGGTGCTTCCCTTCCGCTTCGCTTCAGGGACATGTCGCAAAGATATTGGACTCCGGGGTGGTAAGGAGATTTAAGGTTATCCACGAGTATTTGGTTATCATTCCTTCGATAAGAAAATAATATGGAAGGTAGCCAGAAAGGATCCAGCGGTCGCGCAGGGCGACCGCTGTAGAAATTTATTGAGAGATAGCTATTACGGCTCTAGGCGACCCAGAAGTTGAAGGCAAATAACATGGCGAGCAAGCCCATCAGGAGGATACTGGCAATCGTCCAGGCCCGATCAAAGACCGGATTCTTGCCCCAACGGGCGAACATGACAAATACGGCGGGGGCGGCGAGAATGTAGCGGACGATTCCCTGGACAGGGCCGCTGCCGACCGAAATTATCAGAACGGCCAGGCTGAACCAGGCAATCTCGGGGTAACGCTTGATGCAAGCAATGCACGCGACGATACCGATACCAAGACCGAGAAATTCCGTGAAGAAATACGCTGTCCGCTCAGGGATGCCGAGGAACATACTGCGCAAGGCAGATGACCAATTATAGAAGGCGGAACCGAAATCAAGGACCTGGCGACCAAAGTAATTTTGTTCGACAATATCAAAATTTATACCCAATTTTGAGAATTTCCAAATAAGGTAGGCTATCAGAGGGGCGAATGCCAACAACATTTTCCCGAGGGAGACCACAACGACCAGTTTTTGGCGAAGCCAAGACCACTCCGGATCATCGGGTTTATGAATTCCAAAGATGCCTCTCACAAACTTGCGAACGGCTAGAAAGAGCGCCTGCCAGGATTCTTTCCACCAGTAATAAATCTGACGCCATTCGAGGTCGATATCCATCCAATCACTGGTCCGATAAAATGTAATCGCCATGGGGATGATCAAAGCGACCCCGACGGCACGGGTGAGGGTCGCGGCGGCTCCCAATAAGGCAGCCGGGAGCCATTTACCCCGGCGGAGCATAGCAAGGCATCCAAATGCCAAGCCCACGAACCAACCTTCGGTGTAGATCTGGGCCAGGAAAAAACCAGTCGGGAAAATGAGTAAATAAAAAGCCGCCCGCATGGCGCCATCGTCACCGAGGGTGTCATAGGTCATGTCATAGAGCGCAAGCATCGCCATCAGAGCGCCCAGAATTGAAACCAGCACGCCTGCCAACGTAGTAGTGGAAAGGATGTCCAGCCCGATCAATTTCAGGGGTTGAGCAAACACCCACATCGTCCAGGGATACAATGGGAAAAAGGCGTAATTGAGGGAGGTGGATTCGCCAACGTATTGATTGCCGCCAACCAGCATGCCATCCCTCCAATAAGTAGTCGAACCGAAGGGAGTGAGATGCGGGACTTTCGGATCATCATACCCACCGATGGCAATGCTGATGTAATACTCAGAGTCCCAGCAGACCTGGTCATTCATGAACGGCCCAACAAGATAAGGACGGTTGATCTGGTAAGTAGCCGGGAGGGTATATTGGGCAGTCCATTCCTGAGCCCGATCGGGCCATTGGGGTTGGAAGCGGGCGGTCGCCAGGGCCTGGAATCCAATCAAAATCAAAGCCCAACAGCCCCAGATCAGAACGATATTCTTAAATGCTTTTTTATTCATCTCGGCTCTCACTTCTCTATGGCTGTGACGACCATATCCTGCATGAAGAACCTTTGAGACAGGAAGAGGACAATCAGCGGAACAGCCATCAGGATCATTGCGCTAGTCTGCAACATTTCCGGCGTAAATCCATAACCTGTCCCGGGGACGCCTGTAAATGCCATCGTTTGCTTTTCCGGAGAGATACCGAGATAAAGGCTGGACATGCGCAGCTCATTCCACGTATTGAAGAAGAACAGCAGCGCAACAGTTACAATGGCGGGAATGGCCTGGGGAATTACTATGGAAATCAGGGTGCGAAGAGGACCGGCGCCATCCAGCATAGCCGCCTCATCCAGATCACGCGGGATGCTCTTGAAATTTTGACGGAGCAGGAAGATATAAATGGCACTGCCGAAGAAAGCCGGCACTATTAAAGGAAAGCGAGTGCCCCACCAGTGAAATACTTTCGAGAAAATGACGAAGGTGGGGACCAGGGTAATACTATCCGGGATGACGATCGTGGCAATCAGGAGAAAGAAAAGGAACTTACCGCCGGGTATCCTGAACCTGGAGAACCCATAGGCAACGGCGATGGAGGACAAGAGAATACCAATCTCACCGAGAACGACTATGATGCCAGTATTCTTCAAGTAGCGAAGATAGGGCACCGCTTTCCACAAATTGGGATAGTTATTCCAATAGATTCTATACCGGTACACACCCGTGAGGGCGCGCCAGGAACCCTGCCAATCAATCAGGCCTGCCTCCGGATGGGCCGGGTCGATGAACTTACTGGAAAGGCGGGAGGGCACCGCCAGAGCCCAATTATGAACCACGCCATCGGGGGTCGGCACTTTGTACATCTCCAAAGTCTTGCCGTTATATTTATAGGTCAACCTTTCCGCCGGCAAGAGGGGAGCGGTCCTGTCACGGAATTCATCGGAGGATTTGAGGGAAGTGACCACCATATAACTCAAGGGGGATAGGAAAATGATCAGGAAAATCCAAATAACCAAGGTCAATAAGGATGTGCCGGTGAAATCCCACAATCGGAAGGTGAGAGCGGAAGTGCCTCTATGATGTTTATCCCTAAAAATCTTCATCGGTGCGCTCCTCGGGGAAATGGACCCAATAACGGGTCGATCTGAACAAAAGGATGGTGATCACCATCACTACAATGAACATGATCCAGGCAAGAGCACTGGCATAGCCAAGATCCTGGCGTGAGAACATTTGATAGTTTATATATCCTTCCATCGGCGAAAGACTCTGATTATATGAAAGACCCCGATCGAGAAGAGCGACACCGCCAAAAGCGCTGATCATGTTGATCACCAGTGAGAAGAAGATGGCAGGAGAAGCCATTGGGATGGTGATAGAGATAAAACGATTGAAAGGACCGGCACCATCGACACGGGCGGCCTCGTATAATTCTTTTGGAATGGCTTGCATGGCTCCAAGCATGATCAAGAAACCCGGGCCAATCGTCCAGAGAGACAAAATAATGCCGAACAAATTCCCCAAAGGAAGATCCGGGCGTAGATGGAAAGGCGTGATAATGAGGCGTTGAATCCAACCGGTGCGGGGGTCGATCAAGCCGGAAATGACCAGGAAAATGGCAATGGCAGGGATGATGCTGGGCATAAAGAAGAGCGTCCGCATGATCCGTTTACCCTTTAACCTCTCGCTGCAGAATACAGCCGCCAGGCCGAGCGCCACGAACATTTCGATTGGAACGGAAAGGATGAAGTAACTGATCGAACCGAACAAACTCGCCCCGGCATACTGGTCTTTAAAGAACGTAATAAAATTCGCCAAACCCACGAAGCGGGTCGCTTCAGGGGTCAACATCTGGAAATTCGTAAATGAGAAGCCAAGGGCTGCCAGGATGGGAACTGCTTTGAATAAAAGGAATCCCAAGAGCCACGGGAGAAGGAAAAGAAACCCCACCGTGGCTTCATATTTTCGGAGGGAGAGATGTTTACCGGCCTTGACTGCCCTTTTTCGCGGCAGCGCGGCCCGCTTCACAGAAATCATTAAGTGCCTCCTTGAATTACCTGCCATCTTTTCGACTTCAGCATGCATCATTACAGCAGGTCTGCGGACATGTGGCGGTGTGTAAATGGAAACTTCCGAAAAGCTCTATTTTTCCTTCATAAATATAGGTGGTAAGCCAAGGCTCTCCCTCCGTCTATGGGAGAGTATTAACCCTGGTCAAGTGACCAGTTGTTAGGTCCGGCCAATTGGAAGAGGAGTTCGAAGAATATTCGGCGTGAAGGTGATTGGAACTTATCAAAATACAACGAGGCTCCATCATATCGCAATTCATTTAGGGAGGAAAGGGCAGTTATCAGTGGTCAATTATCAGTGGTCAGTGGTCAGTGAGCAGTGAGCAGTTATCAGGGGGCAGTTTGGGGATAGCAGCGGGAAGATGCAAGGGAAGTCAGGGAGATATTCGTATTCGATCCTGTTTTTCAAGGAACGAATACCTGCTCACAAGTCTCTTCATTATAGATAGGTAATGGAAGAAGGTGTTTTTGCAGACGAATAAAACGAAGGGTGAATGGGAGGAAAAAGGAGGAGCGACATGGGAAGGATCCTTTCGGGTAGCGGGTGTCAGTTATCAGTTGCCTGGCGTCAGTGAACAGTGGATCTATATAGAAAAACGCGCGAAGTCCAATGACAGGCCTTCACGCGTGGTCAACTCGAATTATAGAACAAATGTTTTATTTGTCAAGGGTTTATTTGAGGATGAATGTAACGTTTCAGACGAGGGGTTCTCCACGAATGAACGCAAAGATTCACGAAAAAGGGAAACACCAAGAAAAGAGAATAAGAAATCCGGATGCAAAACGGCGTTGGAGAATGCCCGGGGGGAGGTTTCCGACGGCGGGATGACCCCCTCCCAACCTCCCCCATTTCAAAGAACGGAAATGGGGAGGAGTAGGAACTGGAATCTTTCCATAAGTATCAGATAGGCCTTAAGCGAAAAAGTCCGGCGCCGAGGGAGGCGCCGGACTTGAAAGAGTGACGATTATCAGCACTCGCTGTAGCCGCAACTATAACATTTACGGCAACCTTCCTCATTGACCATACTGGCTTCGCCGCATTCCGGGCAAAGCTCACTGGTCCTGAGGGCGGCCTGGCGAGCAGAGGCTGAGGGTTGAGGTTCAGGCGCGGCCGCGACGGTCAAAAGGTCTGGAAGGGGTTCAACAACGCCTTCCATCTCTTTTTGTTCTTTAGTGAGATCGACATGGTGGCTTTTTTGGCCGGTCAAATATTCATCCAAGACCTGCCCGACCCCATCCGGCAGGGAACGGATCCGGTTAGGACCAAAGCCAAGCGAACGACCTCCGCCAATGCCGGAGAGCTGGCGGACAACTTCGGCCATGCGCTCCCGTGGAAGTATGGGAGAGGCCAACCGAAGGATATATGAGATCAATCGCCCGATCGCCTCCGAGACGGCGGCCGTTTCGGAGCCAGCCTTGGCAGTATTAATGAAAACCTCGAACGGGTGGCCGCCTCCATTTTCATTCACGGTGATGAAGGCCTTTCCAAGAGGAGTTTCCACCCGATAGGTACTGCCTACGAGGGTGCGCGGGCGGGCTTTCTTGGTTTCATGCCAGCCGGCCAATTGGGCGGCAATCTCTGCATCCGCAACGGTGGCCGGGGCGGCGTCGCCAGTGACGGAGGGCCAATACGGCATGGCGAACCGAGCTTGTAGAAACAGGATGGGGTTGTTTCTTCTCGACGGTAGCTTTCGTTTCCAGCACAACTTTCTCACGTGAGCCGGTTACATAAACGGTAATGCCTTTGCATCCCAACTCCCAGGCAAGCATATAGGCTTTTGAAACCTCGTCGGCAGTTGCGCCTTCCGGAAAATTGACCGTTTTGGAAAGGGAATTATCGACAAAAGCTTGAAGGGCAGCCTGCATGCGCACATGTTCCTCGGCGCTGATGTCACTCGCCACCACAAATACTCTCCGGATCGATTCGGGAAGGTCCGGGATATCCTCGCAGGTGCCGTGCTGCATGACCTGCTCAACAATCTCCTGGCGTTCTTCCCCGGCGATACCGGCCTTCTCCAAGGCGGCATCGAAAAGAGGACTGGCATAGGTAAGCTGCAAATCCTTGCCTTTATCATTCATATGGCGGATATAGGCAAGGGCAAAGACGGGTTCACAGCCATAACCCTCGCAACCGGCGACCGTGGCAATGGTGCCGGTAGGAGCCACGGTTGTCTGAGCTGCGTTACGGATCCCATATTTCATCAATCCATTCAAAGCATCCGTCCAATCCACTAAAGGCCGGCCCCAATCATGGGTAAATGGAGCCAGAGGTTGAGGCGGTTGCCAGCGCAAATCTTCGAAATCATAGATGCTGCCTTTGATGGCCGGAAAAGCTCCACGTTCCCGAGCCAGGGCAATACTGGTCTGCATGGCCTGATAGCGGACGAATTCCATTACCTGAGCGCCGAATTCCTGCCCTTCCGGCGACCCATACCTGACACCGGCATGATACATGAGATCCGCCAGACCCATGATGCCCAGGCCAATCCGACGGGCCTTGAGAGCAGCTTCTTTCAATTGAGGCACCGCCGGCACATAAGCATTCATATCGATCACATCATCAAGGAAACGGGTCGAAAGGGAAACGCTGCGACCGAGGCTTTCCCAATCCACCGTCCCATCCGGACCGAAATGTTCGGCCAGATTGACTGAACCGAGACAGCAGTTTTCATAAGGGCCAAGCCATTGCTCGCCGCAAGGGTTGGTGGCTTCGAGAGGATAGAGATGCGGGACCGGATTCGAGCGGTTGGCGGCATCGAGGAATAACATGCCCGGTTCGCCATTATGATGGGCCTGATCGACGATCATCTGGAACAATTCACGGGCACGAACGGTCTTATAGGTGTGGAGAGGAATCCCTTTTGCAACGGCTTGTTCGGGCGTTCCACTAAAACCACGGTATTCCGGCGAAGTTACATCCGGAAAGCGTAATTCCCAATCGGCATCATCCTTGACGGCTTGCATAAAGGCATCGGTGATCCCGACAGAAATGTTGAAATTGACGATCTGGTTTTCATTGGTCTTACAGGTAATGAACTCTTCTATATCCGGATGATCCACCCGCAAGACACCCATATTGGCGCCCCGGCGGGTACCGCCTTGAGCGATTTCACCAAACGCATGATCATAGACCCGCAGGAAGCCGACCGGCCCGGTCGCCTGTCCGGCAGAGGATTTAACCAATGCCCCTTTGGGGCGGATGCGAGAAAATGAGAAACCGTTCCCGCCGCCAGTCTGCTGGATGAGGGCGGCATCCCGGAGGGACTGGAAAATCCCGGCAGGGTCACGGCCCATATCGTCCGTAATCGGCAGTACAAAACAAGCCGCCAATTGTCCCAGGGCTGTGCCGGCGCCGGTAAAAGTGGGGGAATTGGGGAAGAACTTCTTGGATGTCAATAAAAGGTAATACTGGCGGGCAACTTCGATCACATTGCCGCCATAGGTTTCCTCGGCCTTGGCAATATGGAAGGCAACCCTCCAAAACATTTCCTCCACGGTTTCCGCCGGTTGGCCATCGTCGCCGCGGCGGACATAACGGCGCACAAGGACCTGGCGAGCATTTTCGGTGAGATCAATTCCCGGCAGATCGGCCGGCAAGGGGGGAGTGGGTAGCAACCCTTTTTTCGATACCGCTGTATCAGTAACCATATCTACAAACTCCTATGTTAATAAATTTTTTCCCGGTTGCTCCGGTAAATGTAAAGCAATGCGATAACAGAGACAAAAATAACGCCGATACTCATGCGCCCCATAGAGTTTCGGCTGCATATTTTACTTCATGACTCTAGTAACAAGTGATCAATTTCATTACGCAAGGCGTGCAAATCATCCAATTGCAAATATACAATCGCATAGCGGATATAGGCGATCTGGTCCAGTTCCTTTCAACCCCTTAATGACCAGGTCCCCAACCACCCGAGAAGATATTTCAGATTTTCCAAGCTGCTGCAATTCATTCTCCACCTGCCCTACCAAACGGTCAATATCAGCTGCAGAGACGGGCCGCTTGGCGCAGGAAATCCGGATGCCCCGTTCCAATTTTTCATGATTGAATTCCTCTCGAGTACCATCCTGCTTGATGATCAGAGGTGTTGCCAGGATAGGCCTTTCATAACTGCTGAAGCGCTGACCGCAGTTCAAGCATAACCGCCGCCGGCGGATGCCACCATGACTATCGTGGGTTGTATCGATCACTTTTAAGTCAGGGCTCTGACAAAATGGACAGCGCATCCTTTTACTCCAAGTTCATAGAACAAATGTAGCCGCCAGCCATGGCGGGTGGAACCGGGGGAACCGCTACATATGGGGAATTTCTTTGCTAGTGTAGCATAATAACGAGCGCTAAACAAGAGGACGAATGGGTGATATACGATTTTCTTATTTTCACAAAAGTTTTCTGCAATCGAAAGGATCAGCCACAGAGAACACAGAGAGAAAAAGAGTTTTCAAAAATTGCATTAAGTGATAAACACCGGGCAGACATGGGGTTAGATCTAGAGATAAGATGCGATCCTTACCTTGATATCCAAGAAAAAAATCTGACATTTTCTCTGAAGTGCTATTTTTGAGAGCCAGATTGCTTGAATAGGATAACCCCGTTATACTCTAAAAGGATGGGTATAATCCTTAAAGTTTGTCATTTTTTAAGATTGAATCCGGATAGCGGACCTGGAGTAAAACCATGAACCAGACTATCGCAGTATTAATTTTTGTTATTTTGGCTTTTTTGGTAGTCTGGTACCTTTTTCGATCGGCTCAATCTCCAGCCAGGCGAGTTATCAGCGGAGAAAAATCATTAGACGATAAAGATATCTGGCTGCGTTCCACAAAGCCGCTCCAGGCACAAGTCACTCAGCAAAAAAGAAACCGTAAAACCGGAGGCCACCGGAATCGCCAAGGTAGACCTGGAGTTGGAAATACAGATTCCGGAAGGCGAGCCCCTAAAGGTGAACACCACCTGGCTGGTGGAAATCCCTTCTCTGCCGCAACTGGGGATAGGAAATACGGTGGAAGTGAAGCTCGACCCCAAAAAGCCCGGAGCGGGTTTTCCCGGCAGTCCCCTGGGCGAGATTGTGGGTTTTTGGTAAATAGATTTCCTATTTCTTCTTAGCTTCCTGCCAGAGGGATTCCATTTCCTCCAAAGTCAGGTCTTGCATTTTTCGACCTTGCTTTTTCGCTCCTGATTTCAATGTAATTGAAACGCTCCTTAAAGCGAAGGTTCATGGCCCGCAAAGCCGATTCTGCATCTATTTTTTTCCAACGAGCCAGGTTCACCAGAGCGAAGAAAAGATCACCGATTTCGGAAGTGAGTTCAGCCTGGTCATTGGCATTCTTCACCTCCTGAATTTCCTCCATGATCTTATCCAATACGCCGTCTATTTCAGGCCAATCGAACCCGAGACGGGCAGCCCGATCCTGAAACTCCTGCGCCTGGATAAGGGCCGGTAAAGCCAATGGAATGCCATCCAAAGGCCCTTTTTCCGCCTTCCCTTTTGACCTGCCGTTCCTCGGCTTTAAGCTTTTCCCAATTCACCAGCACACCTTTCACCCCTTGCACCTGGACATCTCCAAATACATGCGGGTGGCGATAAATAATCTTATCGTAGATGCCCTTTCACTACATCAGCCATGTTGAACTCGGATTCCTCGTTGGCGATCTGAGCATTGAGGACGATCTGAAGGAACAGATCTCCAAACTCCTCCGCCATTTTAGCGGGATCTTCAGTATCCATGGCTTCGAGAGTCTCGTAGGCCTCATCGAGGAGATGCGATCGAAGGCTTTGGTGAGTTTGCTCCTTATCCCAGGGACAACCATCGGGAGCTCGTAAATGCGCAATGATCTCCTGAAAGGCTTCAAAGGAGGTGCCTTCCCCCAAGGGCGGGATATACAATGCGGTCAGGAGGCCAATGTGAGGGGAGCGATCGATCTCGAAGAGAGGCAGAGATTCCACCAATTCGGCCTCTGTCCCGGCAGCATGAATCAATTGAACCGGATGCGTATCCGGGTAAACTGTATTAAGGGTCATTTTGACCTCGGCGGCAACCATGCGGGAATAGAGCTGAGCGATCAGGACAGGCGCATCGGGAGGAAAGGAGGGCACATGCGCCTGGCTCAATTCCAACGCATCCATCAAGTTCATCTGCGGGTAAGGGTCCACGCCGAGAGCCGTAAAAACAGGCTCCAGGAATGAAATGCCATTAATGATCTTTACCGGCATTCCACGGGAACGGGCCTGAGCGGCAATGGCCGGGCAGGTGGCCTCAGCAACGAATGGGTCGCCCGGAACTGCATAGACCACTCCCTGCGGGCGCTCACCCATTTGGAGGACTTTCTCTATAATGGAAGAGTAGACAGCCTCAAATGAATCCCCATTATTGTAAAGAGAATCAAAGGAATGGATTTTTAGAGAAGAGGGCATTCCCGCCATAACAGGATGCTGAGAAGTCCTGAACCAGACTTCAGTCGTTGAATTCAGCACATCCCAGGCTTCACGAGTCAGTTTAGCGGGATCGCCAGGTCCCAGGCCAAGCAAAGTAATTCCAGACATAAAAACTCCTGATGGTTAAAAGTAAAACGTAATGCGGAGGAGTTATATCGCATTACGCTCTACCGGACAATATGTTTTGAGATTGCCATTTTGAGATTGCCACGGCGGAATTACGCCGCCTCGCAATGACGGAGGAAAGGAGATTGCCAAGGCGGGAAAAACACCCTCCTCGCAATGACAGGGCATATTAACGCTTCGTGTAGGTCGGAGCCTTACGAGCACGCTTGAGGCCGGGCTTCTTGCGTTCCTTGACGCGAGCATCACGGGTCAGGAAACCGCCTTTACGCATGGCAGAAATATTCTCGGCATTCATCTTGACGAGAGCCCGGGCGAGGCCCAAGACTACCGAGTCAGCCTGACCGGTAACACCACCACCGGTGACACGGACGGTTATATCCAAGGATTTCTCATCCTGGCCGGCGGCTTTGAGGGGGCCCATAATCGAATCCATGTCACCCAGGCGGGTGAAGTAGGCCAGGCCTTCCTTCTCATTGACCAAAAAGCGCCCGGACCCGCTCATGACACGAACGCGAGCGATGCTTTGTTTTCGGCGACCAATACCTTCAAAATATTGCACAGACATATTCTTGCTCCTTTATGCGACCTGGACGGGATTCTGGGAGGAATTTGGATGTTCTTCGCCACCATAGACCCGCAGGTGCGTCATCAGATGACGGCCCATTTTATTGTGAGGTAACATCCCCCAAACGGCAGTTAGAATGACACGATCGGGGTGGTTTTGTAACTGATCGCGCAGGCTAACGCTTTTCAAGCCGCCGGGAAAGCCCGAGTGATGATGATATATCTTCTCGGTCAGTTTACTGTGTGTACGGGTACCCGTGACAACGATCTTCTGGGCATTGATGACAATCACGTAGTCACCCAACTCCACACCGGGGGTAAAGGTGGGTTTATGCTTCCCCAGCAACAGGGCAGCAATTTTTGTCGCCAGGCGGCCCAGAGTCTCACCTTTGGCATCCACCAGTAACCATTGGCGGTTAATCTCAGCAGCTTTAGGATAGTAAGATTTATACACTTTCGTCTCTCCAAAATTTCAGACTAAACAACATCAAACCAGATTATCATAGCGAACTTCCGCCAAAGTCAGACCGCAAGCCGGGGCCAGACCAGCCGGTATTTCCAACCGACCGGCTCTGCGGATCCCCGGAGAGCCCTCCAGAGCCCGGGCGAGCACCTCTGTCGACACCCTGCCTTGCCCGGCTGCCACCTGCACATAGGCAAGCCGGCGGACCATCCGGTAGAGGAATGCAGTGGCCTCGATCTCATAAATCCACTCGTCGGCGCTTTTCTGCCAGAGGGAAGAAAATACGGTTCTGACAGTATTTCCTCCGACCCGAAGAGGCGAACCAAAGGCGCTGAAATCATGGGTTCCAGGCCAAATGGCGGCCAGGGAAGTCAGATCGGATACTTCCGGCCAGACCCGCCAGGCGTACCGCTCCCTGAGGGGATTGCGGACGGCAGAGCAAAACAAGCGGTAGCGATAACGGCGGGAGACGGCATCGAAGCGTGGGTGAAAATGATCATCGACCATTTTCGTCTCCCAGACGGCCATATCAGCCGGGAGGCCGGCGTTCAACGCATCCCGCAATTTTGTCAGGCTATGACCCCAATCGAGGTCAAAGGCCGCCACTTGCCCACAGGCATGGGTGCCGGAATCAGTCCGGCCTGCGAGGAGGATGCTCTTACCCTGCCAGCCGATCTCTTGGAGGGCCTTTTCCAACACCACCTGGACTGTGCGCGACCCGCCTTGCCGTTGGCTACCGAGGAAATCGGTGCCATCGTACGCAAAGATAATCTGGTAACGTGCCATTGTTAGTGATCAGTGTTCAGTGAACAGTGATCGGTAAACAGGAATTACTCTTCAACAAGTTCGATGATGGCCATTTCGGCTCTGTCACCAAAGCGAGGGCCGAGTTTCAAAATGCGAGTATAGCCACCATTCCGGTCAGTAAAACGAGGGGCAATTTCGTCGAAAAGTTTCTTGATAGCCTCGTTACTATTGTTGCCAAGTCTGGAGGCAACGAGACGGCGGGCGGCTACTTTTTCAGCATCTGTCCCATCCTTGACCTTGCGAGCCAGGGTGATCATTCGTTCAGCATCACCACGGATGGCGGCCGCTTTGGTTTCGGTCGTGCGGATGCGCTCATGGGTAAAGAATTGCTTGATTAAATTCCGGCGCAGGGCGATGCGAGCGCCTTTTGTACGATTGAGTTTATAACCAGCTACTTGGTGTCGCATTGATCAATTACTCCAACTTTTTCTTTGTTTCGTCTTTAAGATAACCTTTTTCCTGCATCTTGGCGCGCAATTCATCGAGACTCTTTTCACCGAAATTGCGGATGGACATGACAGCCTGGTCGCCTTTTTCGAGAAGATCAAGCACATCTCCAACCGTGGTAATACCGGTGCGTTTGAGTGAATTGAAGACCCGGACGGACAGGTCGAGCGATTCGACCGGAGTTTCGGCTACTTCACTGGTCAAATGAGAGCCGGTCACTTCCTTCTCCATAGTGATATTCAAGGTTTCTTCGCTGATACCGGCAACGTAGCGGAGGTGCTCGATCAACATCTTGGCTGAAGCGCTGAGGGATTTTTCAGGAGAAACGGTGCCATCTGTCCAGATTTCCAGGACCAATTTGTCATAATTCGTGCTCTGGCCGACACGAGCCGCCTGAACGTCCCAATTGACGCGCTTGACCGGGCTGAAAATAGCATCGACCGGTAATTCACCGATGGGCATCCGACCGCGCTCATTGGAGGGAGCATAACCACGACCACGCTCAACCGTAAACTCGATATCGAGACGAGTTTTGGCACTATCAGCCGTGAACAAATACAGGTCAGGGTTGATGATCTGAACTTCGGGCGAAGTAATAATATCGGCTGCGGTGACGACGCCCTCACCACGTACTTCCAAATGCATGCGGGTCGTATCCACGCCTTCCAAGAGAAGGCGTAACTGCTTTACCTGGAGCATGACCTGCAAGACATCCTCGCGAACACCGGGGATATCACTGAACTCATGCAAAACATCTACTATGCGAATGGAAGTTACAGCGGCGCCTTCCAGAGATGAAAGCAAGAATTCTCCGCAGGGCGTTACCCAGGGTCACACCATACCCATGTTCCAGGGGACTGATGACGAACTTCCCATAATTGCGAGCTTCAGCTTCGCGCTCGATCTTCGGCATCACCATGTTCGTGATTGTCACGATACACCTCTCCTCGGCGTACTAACGGTACGCTCCGTCTATAAGGACAGTCTCAGATTAGCGCGCGTAGTACTCAACGATCAATTGCTCGTTCAGGTTGCCGTCGATCTCAGGACGCTCGGGCAAGCGCAGTACATTTCCCGAGAATGAATTCAAGTCACGACTCAACCAGGCCGGAACATTACGTGTTTCGGCCACGGGGGCTAAATCTTTGAAATAAGTTGCGCTGCGGGATCCTTCACGAACCGCGATGACATCTCCGGGATTAACAGTCGCAGAGGGAATGTCGGTGCGGCGGCCATTGACGGTGAAGTGACCGTGAGTGACCAACAGGCGAGCCTGGGCGCGGTTGACTGCATAACCCAATCGATAGACGACATTATCGAGGCGCGATTCGAGGGTCTGCAACAACATAAGACCGGTGATGCCATGCGCTTTCGAAGCAATGCCAAAATAGCGTCGGAATTGGCGCTCGTAAACACCGTAGATACGGCGGGCCTTCTGCTTGGCGCGCAACTGCTTGGAGTAGTCGGATTCCCGACCGGAGCCGCCACGCTTGCCACGCCCGCCGGAGCCGCCCTGCTGGCCGGCCCGGCCATGCATCCCTGGGGGATAGGCGCGGCGTTCGAATGCACACTTGGGAGTGTAACAACGCTCCCCTTTCAAGAACAACTTTTCAGCTTCACGCCGGCATAGTTTGCATGCCGGCCCAGTATTTTTAGCCATACGCACTAACCTTTCTCAAAAATTTACACGCGGCGTTTCTTCGGAGGGCGGCAGCCATTATGCGGAATGGGAGTAATATCCGAAATGGACTTGACTTTCAACCCCATCGACTGAACAGCACGGATCGCATTTTCGCGGCCTGGGCCAGGACCTTTTACGAAGAGGTCCACTTCCTGGATACCGATCGCCTGGGCTGCCTTGATGGCCTGCTCGGCAGCCAAACGGGCTGCAAAGGGAGTGCTTTTGCGGGAGCCTTTGAAACCAACGGAGCCGGCGCTACCCCAGCAAAGAGTATTGCCATCAGGGTCGGTCACGGTGACTATCGTGTTGTTGAAAGATGCGAAGACATGCACCTGTCCAGCAGACAGGTTGCGCTTTCCTTTTTTGGCGCCGCTAAAACGACGCGCAGAACGTACAGTCTGAGCCATATTACCTCTCTGGAACCTGTTTGCGGATTATTTCTTCCCGCCCTTACGACGACCTCGACCGGCAACGGTCTTCTTGATGCCTTTACGAGTACGTGCGTTTGTGCGGGTACGCTGTCCATGGACCGGTAGATTTCGACGGTGGCGCAGGCCTCGGTAACAACCGATTTCAACCAACCGCTTAATATTAAGCTGTTCCTGCCGCCGCAGATCGCCTTCCACTTTCCAATTCTTGGCGATATATTCGCGGATGGACGAAACTTCCGCTTCTGTCAAATCCTTCACGCGCGTATCCGGGCTGACTTTGGTAGCCGACAGAATCTCGCGAGAACGAGTTGGCCCAATACCATAGAGGTAATTCAAGCCAACTTCAACGCGTTTATTGCGCGGGAGATCAACACCTTCAATTCTTGCCATGGTTTACTATCCTTGTCGCTGTTTATGCTTAGGATTTTCGCAGATGATGAACAATCTGCCTTTGCGCTTTACAACCTTGCATTTGGCGCAGCGCTTACGAATGGAGGGACCTACTTTCATGATTGCTTTCTCCTTACTTTAGTTGTTCAGCCAAAGGCCCAATTATACTTGTACAACTCTATTCCGTCCAGTTGAGCCTGTTTCTGCCATCTGGTTATGGGACAGTCAGGACGAGAGGGTCGCCTTCGGTGACGGCCACGGAATGTTCATAATGCGCCGTCAATTGCCCATCAGCAGAAACGACAGTCCACTGGTTAGAGAGGACACGAGTCTGGTATGTACCGACGAGAACCATTGGTTCCAGTGCGATCGTCATACCAGGTCGAAGGAGTACTCCGGTGCCAGGAAGGCCATAATTCGGCACTTGCGGACCTTCGTGCATTTTTCGACCGACGCCGTGTCCGGTATATTCACGGACGACCTGGAAACCCTGCGCCTCCACAAATTGCTGGATGGCAGCAGAAACGTCGCCCGTTTTGTTACCGGCTCGCATCATGGCGATGCCTACATCCAGCGCCTGGCGGGTCACCTCAATCAATTTGGCAGCGGTTGGGGAGATCTCGCCTACCCCGGCCGTAAAGGCTGCATCTCCGACGTACCCTTCCACCACTGCCCCACAATCGATCGAGATGATATCGCCTTCCTTGAGTTTCCTCTTGCCAGGGATCCCATGGACCAGTTCCTGATTGACACTGGTACAAATGGAACCGGGGAAAGGAGGTTGCCCGTAGTTCTTGAAAGGCGAATAAGCGTTATGCTTCTGCAGTGTTGCCTCAGCAGCCGCGTTGAGATCTGCAGTTGTAACGCCTGGATGTAAAAGTTCACGAACCGCCGCTAATGCGAGGGCGTTCACCCGGCCGGCTTCACGCATCAAAACCATTTCGGCCGGATTTTTTATATGAATGTCGCGATCCCAAGCCATTTTATTTACCAAGCACCGCTAATAATTCCGCAGAGACTTTCTCGATTGGCTGGGCGCCGTCAATCTCAGACAATATGCCTCGTTCCCGATAATATTGGATCAAGGGTGAGGTCTGATTCAGATAGACCTGGATCCGGCGGACGACTGTATCAGATTTATCGTCATCACGCTGGTAGAGCTCCGAGCCGTCTAAATCACAAATTCCGGTCACCTTGGGTGGCATATTTTTTTCATGATAAATATGACCGTTGGCCCGACAAGTCCATCTGCCGCTCAACCGCTCAATCAAAGTGGATTCGGGGGCAGTGATGAAAGGAACGTAATTCACCTTGCCGCCAAAATCAGCCAGTAATTTTTCAAGAGCTTCGGCTTGCACAGTCGTGCGCGGATAGCCATCCAGCAAGGCTCCATCTTTACAATCCGGCTTGGAGATACGATCACGGATCATGCGGATGGTGACATCATCCGGAACCAACTCGCCTTTAGCCATATAAGACTGAGCTAACACTCCAAGTTCGGTCCCGTTCTTCATGTTGTCCCGGAACAAGTCTCCCGAAGAGACATGCGGCAAACCGGTCGACTCGGCGATGAATTTCGCCTGAGTCCCTTTGCCAACACCGGGAGGTCCAAGAAGAACGATGAAAGTGGCCATGATCCCTACTTTACCAGGCGAGCGTCATCGTATCCGTGCAATTTCAGCTCGGCATCGATATTCAGGAAAGTATCGCGGACCACACCGACGACGATCAACAAGCCGGCCGATGTGACCAGGAAGAGGGTATTGTTCGATGTAGTCGAGCCAATCCCGATGACTGTCAGGATGATATTAATGATATAGGGCAGTACTGCGATGATTCCCAGGAAAAGGGCACCGGGCAAAGTCACCCTGCGCTGCACTTTGGTCAAGTATTTCTGGGTAGGCGTGCCCCGGTTAACACCCGGAATCTGTGCGCCTACTTTCTTCAAGTTTTCACCATAGTTCTGCTGGGTAAAGAGCACATCCGTATAGAAGAAGGTAAAGCTGACCACCATAAGGAAGTAAAGGAGCCAGTATATCCAGTTACCGCCATTGAAGGTCACTTGAACTTCCGAGGCAAAATGGGCAATGCCGGCGACTTTATTGTTCACAAAGTAGCTGGCGATGATGGCAGGGAATTGGAGGATGGCGCTCGCAAAGATGAGCGGGATCATGCCTGCCAGATTGACCATCAACGGCAGAGTACCTTTTACCGGCATGGACATGCGGTTACCGACGCGCCGTCCAGGATACATCACGGGAACATTCCGGCGGCCCTGTTGGACATAGACGATGGCATAGATGACACCCACCATGATCAAGATAGTGGAGATCAGGAGGATCCAGCCATGCGCCTTATCGGCCAATAACGCGCCCAGGTTCGCAGGGATCTTAGCCACGATGCCTGCAAAAATGATCAATGAGAGGCCCTGGCCGCGAATGCCGTATTCGGAGATCAGCTCACCCAGCCAGATGGCGAACAAGGTTCCGCCGATCATGGACACAAGAACTGTCAATGAGGGCAGCCAGAGGGCGCTGGTGAAGCCAAAAGGTACGACCTGGCCAGTTGAGCCGGCCAATTGAGCATATTGAGAGTTGAACAGGTTGATCTGTCCGAGGGCCGAGAGCAATGCCATCGGCACCGACAGATAATAGGTCCATTTTTCCTGCCATTTACGGCCTTCACGGGGATCCTCTTCCATTTTCCGTTGAAGCGCCGGGAAGATGGGGGTCAACAATTGCAGGATGATCTGAGCCGTAATGTAGGGGTAGACACCCATCGCCAGCAGGGAGAAACGCGAGATCGTGCCACCAGAAAGCAAATCCAGAAAGGCAAAGAACGACCCCGAACCGCTGGAACTGGATAATAATTGTTTCAGGGCTGTCGCGTTAATACCTGGGACGGGGATATTGGCCGCCAAGCGGAAGATGATCAAAATAATGATCGATATAGTCAGCTTGCGGCGGATATCCTGCGATCGCCAGAGATAACTGAAGCCTGAAAATGCGGTCTTCATAATGGGTCTCCTCGTAAGGACGAGTTATCCAATCAATTCCACGGAACCACCGGCCGCCTCGATCTTTGACTTAGCACTTTTGGTGACACGGTGAACGCGGACTTTGAGAGCGGCCTTCACTTCACCACGGCCAAGGATCGCAATAGGGTTGCGAGGGTCACGGACCAGGCGAGCTTGTTGAAGGGATTCAGGGTTCACTTCTCCACCAGTGACAAAGCTTTCCAGCTGGTCGAGATTGATTTCATTGAACTCCACCGAATACGGCGGGGTGAAACCTTTACCACGGACAAACGGCAAGCGGCGGAAGAAAGGCAGGTTACCGCCCTGGCGATACAAATGTCCGCCTGAGCCAGCCCGGGAGTTCTGGCCTTTTTGACCCCGACCGGCAGTCTTTCCCTGACCGGCCGAGATGCCACGTCCAACACGCTTCCAATTCTTCTTAGCGCCCGGATTGGGCATAAGATCGTTCAGTTTCATCTTTTCCCTATTCTTCCACTTTTAATGAGATGGATTACTTTATCAAGCATGCCTCGGATGACCGGGGTATCCTGATGTTCCACCGTTTCATGCAAATGATGGAAGCCCAGAGCTCGGACCGTGGCTTTCTGCTGTTTTGGATAACCGATCGCGCTGTGGATCAAGGTCAACCTGATCGTTTTTCCTTCCGGCTTCTTAGCCATGTTTCTTTCTCCTTTCCCAGAATGGCAATAAATCTTCCACCGATTTGCCACGCCGGGCAGCTTCTTCTTGGGGAGACTTGAGCGCACCAAGAGCCTCGAGAGTCGCCTGGACCGAATTCAGAACATTAGAGGAACCAAGGGATTTGGTCAGAATATCATGGATGCCTACTGCTTCAAGTACGGCACGGACTCCACCGCCGGCAATAACGCCGGTACCTTGAGAGGCCGGTTTGAGCATAATGTGCGCACCGCCGACCTTTCCCATGGAAAGGTGAGGAATGGTAGTCCCGGAAAGATTTATTTTATGCATATCTTTGCGGGCTTTGTCGGTGGCTTTTCGCATTGCATCGGGAACGGCATTCGCTTTCCCAACGCCCATTCCGACATTACCATGGTTATCGCCCACGATAAGGGTGACACGGAACTGGAAGCGGCGACCACCTTTAACCACTTTGGCGACACGAGCGATTTCAATCACACGCTCATCTAAAGTTTCTGCTTGTTCGGTTTCTTGAACCTGGTAATCCAACATAACACTCTCCATCAGGCCTTAGAATTGCAGGCCACCCTCGCGGGCGCCTTCGGCCAAAGCTTTAACTCGACCGGTATATTTATTACCGCCGCGATCGAACACGACCATCTGGACACCTTTGCCCTTGGCTCGCTCTGCCAGCGCTTTACCGACCAATTTAGCCTGTTCGGATTTCTTCAGGCCTTTCATTTGGCCGCGTAATTCCTGGTCAATCGTCGAGGCGGAAGCGAGGGTACAACCTGCCTGGTCATCGATCACTTGTGCATAAATTTCTGCGAGGCTGCGATAAATGCTCAGCCGCGGCCGTTGTGAATTCCCTTTTACGGATAACCGTACACGGGTATGCCGGCGAATACGAGCTACGTTACGATTTTTCTCTGTCATGGTTTACTTTGCTGCCTTTCCGGCTTTACCGGCCTTGCGGCGGATCTTCTCGCCCAGGTAATGGAGGCCTTTGCCATGATAAGGTTCCGGCGGCCGAACATTACGAACATTTGCAGCGACCTGTCCGACCTGTTCTTTATCAAATCCGCGGACAAATACCTGGCGTGCTTTTTGATCTACATCAAAGGTGATACCAGCCGGCGGCTCCATCACAACAGGATGAGAAAAGCCCATGTACAGAACCAGATTCAGGTCCTTGATCTCGGCACGATACCCTACGCCTTCGATCTCCAACACTCTTTCAAAACCGGAGCTCACGCCATGGATCATATTTGCCAGGACGGCACGGGTTGTCCCATGCAAAGCGCGTTCTGCGGGGCGGTCGGAATTACGAGTGATCGTAATTTGACCGTTTTCCATCGCGATCCCGATCATGGGAGAAAACGCGCGTTTCAATTCACCTTTAGGGCCCTTTACCCCAACATTTGTGCCGTTGATCTCTACCTGCACACCTGCCGGGATAACTACGGGCATACGTCCAACTCGAGACACTTTACCTCCTCCTCTCTACCAAACCTTACAGAGGATTTCACCGCCCACGCCTAATTGGCGGGCGCGTTGACCAGTCATAATTCCTTTGGGTGTGGAGATAATGGCCACGCCAATGCCTGACAGCACCCAGGGAATATCCTGCTTTTTCGTATAAATACGGCGACCAGGCCGGCTGACACGTTCAATTCCCGTGATGACCGGTTTTCGCTCACGGCGCTCACCGAAATACTTGATCTTGAGCCGCAAGACCTTCTGGCTGGTGTGTTCACCATCGGCGACCTCGATGTTCTCAAGGTAACCTTCCTCTTTCAAGATCTTGGCAATTTCACCCTTGATCTTTGAATAAGGCATTGCCGTCAACGCCTGCCCAGCCATCATGGAATTGCGGATGCGGGTCAGCATATCAGCGATCGGATCAGTCATGCTCATTTCTTACCTCCACCCGGCTACCAGGATGACTTCATAACGCCGGGGATTTTTCCTTCCAGCGCAAGTTCGCGGAAGCAAATTCGGCATAAGCCAAATCGACGAATATAACCACGGGGGCGCCCACAACGAGCGCAACGATGACGAATTTGGGTTGGATACTTCCGGCGTTGTTCACGATACTTCATGCAAATACTTGCCATATTTATTCTTCCTTCTTGAACGGCATGCCTAAAAGGGACAACATCAGCCGTGCATGGTCATCAGACTTGGCTGTGGTCACGATGGTGACCTCCATACCTCTCACCTTGTCAATCTTGTCGTATTCGACCTCGGGAAAGATCAATTGCTCACGCAGACCCAGGGTATAGTTTCCACGACCATCGAAAGCATCCGGGGACACACCTCGGAAGTCCCGCCAACGTGGGAGAGCCGTATTAATGAGCCGGTCGAGGAATGCCCACATCTTGTCACCGCGGAGAGTCACCTTGGTACCAATGATGCGGCCTTCGCGCAACTTGAAGTTGGCAATGCTCACCCGGGCTTTCGTCATGATCGGCTTTTGACCGGTAATGGTGGCCAGATCGCCCATGGCCGCTTCGAGGGCCTTTGGGTTATCCATGGCCTCACCCAGGCCAATATTCAGCACGACCTTGGTGATCCGTGGCACCTGCATAAAGTTCTTATATGCAAAAGCTTTTTGCAGGGCCGGGACAGTTTCTTTTTGGTATCGTTCTTGCATCCTATTCATAAATCAATGCTCCACAGCCGGTTAATCTATCAGGGCCTTGCAATTTTTGCAGACACGATGAGCGCCATCTTCATCACGCTGAACGTGCACACGGGCCGGTTTACCACACTTGGGACAGACCAACATTACATTGGAGATGTCAAACGGGGCTTCAAATTTGATCCTGCCAGGGTTGATCGTGCGTCCCTGGGTCTGGACCTGTTTCTGATGCTTGGTCCGAACGTTCAAACCCTGGACAACGACGCGATGCGCATCCGGCAAGACTTTCAATACTTCGCCGCGCTTGCCCTTCTCCTCTATTTTCCCGCTGATCATTTCAACGGTATCACCTTTACGGATCTTGACTTTCATCGTTCACTCCTCAACTGGCTTAAAGGACTTCCGGAGCCAGCGAAACAATCTTCATAAAGCCCTTTTCACGCAATTCACGTGCGACAGGGCCGAAAATGCGGCTGCCTTTGGGGTTTTGGCCATCCGTATCCAGGATAACAGCGGCATTATCGTCAAAGCGGATATAAGAACCATCTTCCCGGCGGTATTCCTTGCAAACTCTCACAATGACGGCTTTGACAACCTCAGACTTTTTGATGGAGCCTTGCGGAGTAGCGGATTTAACCGTGGCTACAACGATATCGCCAATCGAACCATAACGACGGGTGGATCCACCCATGACATGGATGACAAGCAATTCGCGGGCGCCGGTATTATCGGCAACTTTCAGACGAGACTCATGCTGGATCATGGCTGACCTTCCGTGGGAGTTTCTTCAGCCGGGGTTTCCGGAGCCGGTAGCTCTGTGGCAGGTGCTTCTGTAGCCGGTGCTTCAGCCGCCGGAGTTTCTTCGGCTGCCGGAGCAGTTTCTTCAGGGGCTGCGGCAACTTCGGCCACGCCGGTGTCGGCAGTGCGGATCTCGTGTTTCACGATCGATTGGACAACCCAGCGTTTATCTTTGGATAATGGCCGGCTTTCCACGATTTGGACCTGATCGCCGATCTGGCAACTGAGTTCATCATGAGCCTTGATGTGCTTGCTCGTGTGGACGACTTTCCGGTAGAGAGGATGGCGGAAGGTCCGGCCAATCTCGACCACCACGGTTTTGGTCATTTTGTTACTGGTCACTACGCCAGTGATTCGACGACGTTCATTCATGCTACACCTTCCTTCGCAGCCGGCTTACTCATTTCAGTCAGGATCGTTTCCAACCGGGCAATATCACGGCGAATTTGACGCATGCGGCTGGTATCGGTCAACTGGCCGGTTACCTGCTGAAAGCGGAGTTTCATCAACTCATCCCGGGTATCCGTCAGTTTTCCTTGCAATTCATCTATAGACATTTTCCGAATATCAACCGTTTTCATGCCATCTCTCCTGCATTGACATCATGGCGGGCGATGATCTTGGTCAATATTGAGAATTTTCGGCGGGCCAGGGTAAGGGCTTCACGGGCGTTAGCCTCGTCCAAGCCACCTACTTCGAACATCACGCGGCCGGGTTTTACAACGGCCACCCAATATTCCACGTTGCCTTTCCCTTTACCCATACGAGTTTCCGGTGGTTTTTGGGTATAGGGTTTATCCGGGAAGATACGGATCCAGACTTTGCCGCGGCGCTTCATGGCATGCACCAGTGTCCGGCGGGCGGCTTCGATTTGACGAGCCGTTACCCAGCCCGGTTCCATCGCCATCAGGCCGTATTCACCGAAGGAAATCTCGACACCGCGGGATCCTTACCCTTCATACGACCACGCATCTGTTTGCGGTATTTCACACGTTTTGGCATTAACATAGCATTAACCTCACTCCACAGACGCCGCGACTACTCGCTTACGTAGACGCCTTCGGTCGTCTCAGCTTTTTCTTCCACTTGCGGCTTCATTTCACCGTTATAGACCCAGACTTTGATGCCGATACGGCCATAGGTGGTACCAGCCTCGGCGCGGGAGAAGTCCATATCTGCCCGCAAAGTCTGCAAGGGAACCCGACCTTCACGGAGAGTCTGGGTTCGGGCCATTTCTGCCCCTGCCAGACGCCCTGCGACTTCAATCTTGATCCCTTGAGCGCCCTGGCGCATGGCCTGTTGAATGGCACGTTTCATGGCCCGGCGATAGCTGATGCGGCGTTCGAGCTGGTCAGCGATGTTATTGGCAACCAGGTAGGCATCGCAATCAGGAGCCTTGATTTCCTTAATATCCAGATCAACTTTCTTACCGGTCAGTTCTTCCAGGCTTACCCGAATTTTCTTGATGCCTTCACCTTTACGGCCAATCAAGATACCTGGTTTGGCAGTAAAGACAGAGACCTTCAATTTACCCGGATAGCGTTCCACATCGATACGGGAGACGCCTGCACGGCCGGCTTCACTACGGATCTTGTCAGTGATGGCAAAATCCTGGGCGAGCTGTTCGCGATATTGGTTCCCCTCGGCAAACCAGCGACCGCGCCAATCCTTATTTACATTCAAACGAAATCCAATCGGATGTACTTTGCGACCCATAAGAATTCCTTCTTCCTTTCTTTGCCGGTTAGGCAGCCTCACGCTCGCGTAAGATGACCGTCACATGAGATGTCCGTCGCATGATCGGTTTGAAGCGACCACGGGCGCCGAATCGACGCCATTTGCGGGTAGGCGCTTCATCTGCATAGATCTTGGCAACAAACAGGTCGTCCCGGCTGACACCGAAATTCTCTTCGGCGTTGGCTACGGCCGAAGCCAGTAATTTCGAGACAGGCACGGCCGCGGCTTGAGGTGCGAACCGTAACATGGCCATGGCGCTATTGGCGTCTTTTCCACGGACCAAGTCCACGACCAGGCGCACTTTTTGGGCAGAAATAGAAAGGTAACGGATCTGTGCTCTAATGTCATGAGCCATGGGTTATCTCCTATACTGCCTTGGTCGTTTTCTCGCCGGTGGCATGACCACGGAACAGGCGAGTCGGCGCAAATTCACCAAGGCGATGTCCGACCATGTTCTCGGTGATGTAGATCGGCACATGCCGGCGGCCATCATGGACTGCAATAGTGTGCCCTACCATCTGGGGAAAGATCACACTGGCGCGGCTCCATGTACGGATGACCTTCTTCTCGCCTTTTTGGTTCATCACTTCAATTTTCTTTAAGAGCTTCGGGGCGATGAAGGGCCCTTTTTTCAATGAACGAGACATAGTTTCTTACCTCGCTTACTCTAATCGCCTTAGCGGCTGGACTTGCTACGGCGGCGAACGATATATTTATCGCTGCGTTTATTGCGGCGGGTTTTATAGCCACGAGCAGGCCGGCCCCAAGGGGTTTTAGGACCAGGCATACCAGTCGGCTGGCGACCTTCACCACCACCATGCGGGTGATCCCGAGGGGACATGGCCGTACCACGGACAGTGGGGCGGATACCCATATGGCGCTTGCGACCGGCTTTTCCTAATTTAATATTGTTGTGATCCAAATTGCCGACCTGGCCGATGGTGGCATAGCAGGCCTGATGGACCAAACGGACTTCACCGGAAGGAAGGCGGATCTGGGCGAATTCGCCTTCTTTGGCCAGCAACTGGGCAGCGCCACCAGCCGTGCGAACCATCTGGGCCCCTTTACCTTGCTTCAATTCGATGTTATGAACCATTGTGCCGACGGGAATGTTAGCCAAAGGCAAGCAATTTCCAGGCCGGATTTCCGATTGCGGGCCAGAGTAAAGCGTATCGCCAACTTTGATCCCGAGTGGAGCGAGAATGTAGCGCTTTTCACCATCTGCATAGAATAATAAAGCCAGGCGAGCGGTCCGACCCGGATCGTATTCGATGGCGGCAACTTTCGCTGGAATGCTATACTTTTCTCGTTTGAAATCGACGATGCGGATATAACGCCGGTTCCCACCGCCACGATGGCGAATGGTGATCCGACCGGTGGTATCCCGACCGCCGTGTCTGCGGGGAGAGATGATCAGGCTGCGTTCAGGTGTCGATTTGCTGATCTCTTCGAATAAATAGCCGGTCATCCCTCTTTGACCTGGCGTAGTGGGTTTATATTTCTTGACTGCCATTACTTTACCCCTTCAAAGATCTCGAGGGTACTTCCCTCGGCCAGGGTAACAATCGCCTTCTTATATCCAGGTGTCCGCACCATTAAGCGACGATTGCGACGGCGACTGCGCTTGGCAGCCGTATTGAGGATATTGACGCTTGCCACCTTGACATCGAACAGTGTCTCAATGGCGTCTTTCACCAGGGTCCGGGTCGCATGCGAAGCAACTTCAAATGAATACTGGTGGAGCTTATTGGACTGGTAGTTCGATTTCTCGGTGACCAACGGGCGGCGGATTACATCATAAATAGTAGTCATGCTGCCCTCCTATAGTATGGTCTTCAAAACGTCCAATGCCGTAAGCGGCATGACGAGTTTATCGTAACCAAGCAAATCCCGGACATTGAGATAATGGGCCATCAGTAGTTTGGCGTCCGGAAGATTATTGGTGGTACGGGAGACGAGTTCGTAATTGGCATCTTTTTCAGCCACCAGTACGAGAGCGCTGGCTTCGCCTACCAAAATATTGAGGGCGGCGGCCATCAAGCGAGTTTTGGGCTCCGGCAATACAAGTTCGTCCACAACTACCACGCCTGCATCAGCCGCCTTAGCGGATAGGGCTGAACGCAGGGCAGCCCGCCGCATTTTCAGCGGTAAGTGCTGAGTGTACTTGCGTGGGCGCGGTGTATGGATCCTGCCACCATGAACCCAATGCGGGGCTCGGGTGGACCCCTGACGAGCACGGCCGGTCCCCTTCTGTTTCCAGGGTTTACGACCACCACCGGAGACTTCGCTGCGAGTCTTGGTTTTATGCGTTCCCAGGCGGGCATTCGCCATTTGCTGGATGAAAGCCTGGTGCATCAAATCTATATTCACCTTGGCTTCAAAGATCTCGGCCGGCAATTCCACGGTCTTGACCTTTTCGCCTTGCATGTTGAAAACATCTACTTTCATAATACCCATACTCCCATCAGCCGCGCTATTGCTTCCGCGCGTCCTAAATCATGACCAGGCCGCCTTTTGGCCCAGGAACAGCGCCGTTGACGCCCAGCAAATTCCGCTCGGCATCAACCAGGACAACCTTCAGGCTTTGAGCAGTGACACGTTCACTGCCCATATGACCGGGCCGGCGCGAGCCTCTATACACACGGCCAGGAGTGGTCGTCTGACCATTCGAACCGGGGGCGCGTAAGCGGTCTGAACCACCATGGGTCTTGGGACCACCAGCAAAATGGTAACGCTTTACCACACCGGCGAAGCCTTTACCCTTGCTGGTTCCAATGACATCCACCCGTTCACCCAGGCCGAACACATCCACCGTAACCTTATCGCCGGCTTTGATTTCATTGCCTTTGATCCGAAATTCACGCAAAAAACGCAGCGGAGGCAATTCGTTGATTTTAAGATGGCCTAATTGACCACCGGTCAAGCGTTTGGGTTTCGCTTCACCAAATCCGAGTTGCACCGCTGCGTAACCTTCCTTTTCAGGGAGGCGCACCTGGGTAACATAGCAAGGCCCAGCTTCAATCAGAGTTACCGGTACAGCCGCACCGCTCTCATCGAAGATCTGGGTCATGCCGATCTTCTTGCCAATCAGCCCTTTTAACATACTCGGTTTTCTCCTTCACAAAATTTTGTGAGACTGTCAGCCTGGGCATAGGCTGCATCATCTCGGTTACAGCACAGTCAATTGATCAGTCGCGGCGCACGGTATTGTAGGGCCAACGAACAGATCCATTCTTGTGCTGCCCATTCAATCTAATCGGTCCGACGAAACTCACCTGTCAGACCGATTGGACGAACAAGCCAGTTATTTAGATTTTTATCTCAATATCAACGCCCGCAGGCAGGTTGAGCCGCATGAGCATATCGATCGTTTTTAAGATCTGGATCGAGGACATCGATCAAGCGGTTATGAGTTCGAATTTCAAAGTGCTCGTGCAAGTCTTTGTCGATGAAAGTCGAGCGGCGTATTGTAAACCGTTCTTTCTTGGTTGGCAAGGGTACGGGGCCAACCACTTGGGCTCCAGAGCGTTCGGCAGTTTCGACAATCCTCTTGGCAGACTGGTCGAGGACACGATGGTCATAAGCCTTAAGGCGGATACGGATTTTTTGTTTCGTCATGTTGTAGTTTGCCTATTTTAGGATTTTGGTGATGACACCCGCGCCGACGGTGAGACCGCCTTCACGGATGGCGAACTTGGAGCCTTGCTCGAGCGCCACGGGCACGATCAATGTCACCGTCAGGGCGACGTTGTCACCCGGCAGCACCATTTCCACGCCCGCAGGCAGTTCCACGTCCCCGGTCACATCCATCGTCCGGATGTAGAATTGCGGCCGGTAGCCCGTGAAAAAGGCGCTGTGCCGCCCGCCTTCTTCCTTCTTCAGCACGTACACCGAAGTTTCGAACTTCGTGTGCGGCGTGATCGAACCCGGCTTGGCCACCACCTGGCCCCGCTCCACATCCGTCCGCTCGATCCCCCGCAGGAGCAGTCCCAGGTTATCCCCGGCCATGCCTTCGTCCATCATCTTGTGGAACATTTCCACGCCCGTGCAGACCGAGGCTCGCGTTTCCCGCAGACCCACGATCTCCACCGGCTCGCCCACTTTGATGACGCCCCGGTCCACCCGGCCCGTCACCACCGTCCCACGACCCTTGATCGAGAACACGTCTTCGATCGGCATCATGAACGGCTTGTCCATCTCACGCTTCGGCTCCGGAATGTACTCGTCGATCACCCGCAGCAGCTCCTTGATGGAAGCATACTCGGGCGCATTCGGGTCGGTCGAAGTGCTTTCCAGTGCCTGCAAGGCGCTCCCCCGCACGATCGGGGTGGTGTCGCCCGGGAAGCCCTGCTTGGTCAGCAGTTCCCGCAACTCCATCTCGACCAGTTCCAGCAGTTCCGGATCGTCCATCTGGTCGATCTTGTTCAGGTAGACCACGATCGACGGCACTTCCACCTGCCGCGCCAGCAGCACATGCTCGTGGGTCTGCGGCATGGGTCCGTCCGGCGCAGCCACCACCAGGATGGCCCCATCCACCTGCGCCGCTCCGGTGATCATGTTCTTGATGTAGTCCCGGTGTCCGGGCATGTCCACGTGGGCATAATGGCGCTTGTCGGTCTCATATTCCACATGGGCAATGTTGATCGTGATGCCACGCGCCTTTTTCTTCCGGCGCATTGTCGATCGAGTCGTATGCCCGGTATTGCGCCTTGCCCAGGAACTGGGAATACTTCGTGATCGCCGCCGTCAGGGTGGTCTTGCCATGGTCGATGTGACCCATCGTCCCGACGTTCATGTGCGGCTTATTGCGGTTATATTTCTGCTTCGCCATGAATAATCTCTCCTTCTAAAACTAAAGAAACAAAGGATTATGCATTTAAGACTTTTTGCGCTACCGCTTCAGGTACAGGCGCATAATGATCGAATTCCATCGAAAAAACACCGCGTCCCTGGGTGGAGGATCGCAATTCGGTGGCATAACCGAACATCTCACCCAGAGGGACCGTCGCATTGACAGCCTGGGCATTTCCGGGGCGCATTTCCATGCCCTGAATGGTTGCCCGGCGGCCATTCAATCCGCCAATAATTTCTCCAAGGAAATCTTCCGGAGCCACTGCTTCCACTTTCATGATCGGCTCCAGCAGGATCGGACCGCCTTTGTGGACACCTTCCTTGAAGGCAAAACTGGCGGCCATCTTGAAGGCCATTTCGTTCGAATCGACTTCATGGTACGAGCCGTCGAACAATGTCACTTTGATATCCACGACCGGATATCCGGCCAGGACACCACTTTCCGAGGTCTCCTTGATGCCCTTTTCTACGGCCGGGATATATTCCCGTGGAATGGCGCCGCCGACAATCTTATTCTCGAAAACAACGCCACTGCCGCGTTCGCCAGGTTCCAGCTCAATGACAACGTGGCCGTATTGCCCGTGACCGCCGGTCTGCTTGACATACTTGTAATTGACCTTCTGGCACGGTCCGGGTAATCAATTCGCGATAAGCCACCCGGGCCGGCCGACATTGGCCTGAACCTGGAATTCACGCATCATCCGGTCGATGATCACTTCCAAATGGAGCTCGCCCATTCCTGAGATGATCGTCTGGCCGGTGCTCTCGTCAGAATGAACCCTGAACGTGGGGTCTTCTTCGGAGAGTTTACGCAGGGCCTCACCCATCTTGGCCTGGTCCGCGGCAGTCTTTGGTTCGATGGCCACATTGATCACCGGTTCGGGGAAGGTAATGGCTTCGAGGACAACCATATTGATTGTCACAGAGAGTATCGCCGGTGAAGGTTTCCTTGAAACCCAACACAGCCGCAATATCTCCCGCCCCAACTTTGGTAATATCTTCGCGGTGGTCGGCATACATGCGCAACAACCGCCCGATGCGTTCTCTCTTCCCCTTGGTGGAATTAGTGACCATTTGGCCCTGGCTGAAAGTGCCGGAATAGATCCGGAAATATGCCAGGCGGCCCACATAAGGATCGGTAACAATCTTGAAGACCAAGGCGCTCAAAGGTGCATCATCTTGAGGAGGTAGTTCAATCTGGGTCCATCTGTCGCGGATCGGTACCGATCAACGGAGGCACATCCAACGGTGAAGGCAGGTAATCAATCACCGCATCCAACACCAATTGGACGCCTTTGTTCCGAGGGAACTGCCGCAAAAGACCGGGTTGGCCTTACCGGCCAGAGACGGCTTGTCGAAGGGCTGTTTTTAGTTCATCGACTGTGATTTCATCGCCTTCCAGATATTTGACCGTCAGGTCATCATCCAGTTCGGCGATCCGCTCGACCATGGTATGGCGGCGTTCTTCCACTTCCCCTTTAAGATCCGCTGGGATTTCAGCTTCACGAGGTTCCTTGCCAAGTTCATCATCCCAGATAGATGGCTTTCATCGTCAATAGATCGATCACACCCTGGAAAGACGACTCCAACCCGATTGGCATCTGCATGGCGATCGGGTTGGCACCCAGGCGCTCGTTTGATCGTTTCGATCGTGCGTTCATAGGAAGCGCCGATGCGGTCCATTTTATTTGCAAAACAAATTCGCGGTACACCATAGCGGTCGGCCTGGCGCCAGACAGTTTCACTCTGTGGCTCGACGCCCTGGACAGCATCAAAGACCACAACGCCGCCATCCAGCACCCGCAGCGAGCGCTGTACTTCCGCAGTGAAATCGATATGGCCGGGGGTATCGATAATATTGATCTGATACCCTTTCCATTCAGCCGTAACAGCCGCGGAGACAATGGTGATGCCACGTTCACGTTCCTGCTCCATCCAATCGGTAACAGTAGTGCCATCATCGACAGAACCAATCCGATGGGTCTTGCCGGTATAGAAAAGTATTCGCTCGGTGGTAGTCGTCTTACCGGCATCAATATGAGCAATGATGCCGATGTTTCGATACCGTTCAAGTGGGAACGCGTGTGCCATGCAGTTAACCTACCTGGAGTAAGGTTCAGTAGGAACCAACTACATTCGATAATGGGAGAAGGCGCTGTTGGCCTCTGCCATCTTATGGGTTTCTTCACGTTTCCGGATGGAAGCGCCTTCGTTTTTATAAGCATCCAATAATTCATCGGCCAATTTTTCAGCGAAATGACTTACCAGCGCGAGCCCTGGCGGAATCCAAAACCCAACGGATCGCCAGAGTAATCCGGCGGAAGGGGGGTACTTCCATAGGAACCTGATACGTGGCGCCACCTACACGGCGGGGCCGGACTTCCATCACTGGCGACACATTTCTCATAGCAGTATCGAAAACCTCCACCGGATCTTGTCACTGTTGCGTTCTTCGAATGATATCCAGAGTCTCATACATCACGTCAGCGGCAGTGCTTTTCTTCCCGCGATGAAGCATATGATAAATCATTGTCTGAATGGTCACGCTGTTATAGCGGATATCAGGGAGAATCGGAGCTTTTCTGGCTTCGCTCGACGCATATTTCTACTCCATCCTAAAAACGAAATAACTAACGGCTGTTTCTTTCGGGCGCTTGGCGCCGTACTTGGAACGACCTTGTTTTCGATTATTAACACCGGTGGTATCCAACGTACCGCGGACAATGTGGTAACGAACACCAGGCAGGTCTTTCACACGACCACCACGGACCAACACCACCGAGTGCTCCTGCAGCTGATGGCCTTCACCGGGGATATAAGCGGTAACTTCGATGCCATTGGTCAGGCGTACACGGGCGATTTTCCGTAAAGCCGAGTTAGGCTTCTTCGGGGTCATGGTACGGACAACCGTGCAGACGCCACGTTTTTGAGGTGCGCCTTTGTCCTGGCGGACACGGCGTTGTTTCTTGGTATTAAGAGTGTACAGCAACGCCGGGGCCTTGCTCTTTAACTTTCTTCGACTGGCGTGCCTTTGCGGATCAGTTGATTGATCGTGGGCACCTTCGCCTCCGAAACAAATTTCCTGAAACTTTCAGCTTTTTTCAATAAGTGAGGCCATCATGATCGTGCCGATGGCCTCACTCATACATAACTACGTAGTAGGCAGTGCGACGCAACTGCCTAGTCACGCCCATGTGGGCAACGAACATGCGATTTTATCATGATGAGCTATAGAGCCGTCAAGGAAATTCCTAAGCTTTCTCGGAGTCTGTTTCTTTTAAACAAATTCTTCACCGATATCCAACAAGCCGGTGCTGTACTTGGGTGGATGGACCTTCTCTTCATCCTTGCCAAACCGGATCACTTCACCGGTATCGGTAACTGCTTCCACCGCCAGGCCAAGGCTTTGCAGCTCTTTGACCAGAACCCGGAAGGAGGCCGGGATGCTGGGTTCTTCGATCGGTTCGCCTTTGACGATGGCCTCATAGGTTTTCACACGGCCCTGGACATCGTCCGATTTGACGGTGAGCATTTCCTGCAAGGTATAAGCTGCGCCGTAAGCTTCCAGTGCCCATACTTCCATTTCGCCAAAGCGTTGGCCGCCAAATTGGGCTTTACCACCCAGAGGCTGCTGAGTGACCAGGCTGTAAGGTCCGGTGGAGCGAGCATGCACCTTGTCTTCGACCAGGTGGTGCAGTTTGAGCATGGTCATAACACCCACGGTGACCGGTTGGTCATAAGGATCGCCGGTTTTCCCATCACGCAAGATCTGTTTACCCAGGGTGGGCAGCAGGGTCGCCGAATTCAGAGCTAAGCTTGGCATTTGCAGCGAGGCTACAGCTTCTGTCGGCTACATCGTCGAACCCATGGTCTTTCAGCCACAGGTGCAGACAAGCGTTCACCGCAGTCTTTAAATTCTTGCGCTGGAACGGCGAATGGCAACGTTTTCAAAGGCAAAACCTGGCTCGGATCGAAGCCTTGTTCGCGCAGCCATTCCGTCAAGCCGACTGCCGTGCATAGTCCAGTTCGATACAAGCGATAGACATCATATCCACGCTCGCCCAACCATACTTCCAGGTACAGCCGGCGGACTTCATCATCATCCTGGATGGATTCGGGATCGTATTCCTGATTTTTCAGCCATTCCCAGGCCTTTTCACCAGTTTCTTTCCAGGCATCGTCGATCATCCAGGCGCGCGCCAGTTCGGCTTCGATTTCCTCTCCGTAGCGCCATCGAATACCGGCGTGATCGCCCGGAAACCAAGCTTCTGGCGGCCCAGCCCAGATGGACTTCCAACACCTGGCCCAGGTTCATACGACCAGGAACACCGGTCGGGTTCAAGAGGATATCTACCGGCGTGCCATCTTCCAGGTAGGGCATGTCTTCTACCGGCACCACCCGAGAAACAACACCTTTGTTCCCATGACGCCCGGCCATCTTATCACCGGCGGTGATCTTGCGGCGCTGAGCACCGAAACGCGCACCATCATGTCGACGCCTGCCGAAAGATCGGCATTATCTTCGCGGGTGAAGACTTTCACATCCACAACTTTTCCCCGTTCCCCATGCGGCATGCGCAAGGAGGTGTCCTTCACATCACGGGATTTCTCACCAAAGATGGCGCGCAGCAGACGTTCTTCTGGAGTCAGTTCTTTCTCGCCTTTGGGAGTAATCTTGCCGACCAGAATATCGTTCGGCCCAACTTCTGCCCCAATGCGGATAATGCCGCTTTCGTCAAGGTCTTTGATGGCATCTTCGCCGACATTCGGGATATCCCGGGTGATTTCTTCCGGGCCCAGTTTGGTGTCGCGCGACTTCGACCTCATACTTCTCGATATGGATGGAGGTAAAGCGGTCGTCCTGCACCAATCGTTCGGAAATCACGATGGCATCTTCAAAGTTAGCGCCTTCCCAGGACATGAACGCCACAATCACGTTTTGACCCAGGGCCAGCTGGCCGCTCTCAGTCGAGGAGGAATCGGCAATGACTTCATTCTTATGGACGACCTGCCCTTTGACAACTGCCGGGCGTTGGTCGATACAGGTGCTCTGATTCGAGCGCTGGTATTTGCGCAGCATGTAAGTGCGCTCGCCAGCTGTTTCCTTTACAGTAATATGGCTCCGGTTACCGAAGATCACCTCGCCATCTTCTTCGGCGATAATGACCTGGCCCAGAATCCATGGCAGCGTTGTACTCCATGCCGGTCGAAACCTGTGGCACGTCCGGGCGCAGCAAAGGAACCGCCTGAGCCTGCATATTCGAGCCCATCAGAGCCCGGTTGGCATCATCGTGCTCAAAAAATGGGATCAAAGCGGCGCTGATGCCGACGATCTGGTGCGGCGCTACATCCATATAGTCAATGTTGTCCGTATTAGTGAAAATGAAGCTGGAATGGTAGCGTGAGGAAATTCGAGCGTTCGTAAGAATTCTTGCTGCTCATTCAAGGTGTGTTCGCCTGTGCGATCACGAAGCTGTCTTCAACATCGGCGGAAAGGTATTCGACTTCATCTGAAATGAACGGGACGATCAGAGACTATCGGCTTTGTGAGCTTTGACCAATCTTTTTGACCATCTTCTCGCTGATGCGGTCATCTTCTTTACCGATGACTTCGCCGGTATTGGTGTCAGAAGATCTTCTCCCAACGCCCGCCCTACCAGCGACGATCGTTGCATCGGTAACTAACTTGGTGCACTCGCCGGTAAGGTGTCTCGATAAAGCCATATTCATTGACCCGGCGAAAGATGCCAGGCGACCGATCAGGCCAATGTTTGGGCCTTCCGGGGTTTCGATTGGGCAAATGCGCCCATAGTGAGAGTGATGTACATCGCGCACATCGAAGCCGGCACGCTCACGGCGCAAACCACCAGGTCCCAAAGCAGACAGCGTGCGTTTGTGGCGCAGCTCTGCCAGCGGGTTGGTCTGGTCCATGAATTGCGATAACTGGCTGGAACCGAAAAACTCACGCAGGGCAGCCACGACCGGGCGGATATTGATCAGCGTAACCGGGGAAAGCTGATCCTGGTCACGGATGGACATGCGTTCTTTGATCACCCGCTCCATACGGCGCAGGCCGATGCGGAGTTTGTTCTGGATCAACTCGCCGACCGTCTTGACGCGGCGGTTGCCCAGGTGGTCGATATCATCCGGCGGTTTGCGCGCCATTGTTGATCATAATCATACGGCGCAACAGGCGGATGATGTCCCATTTGGTAATCATGCGATGAGGAATGGGCAATCTTGCAGGTCAAGCTTCTGATTGAGCTTATAGCGCCCTACTCGTTCCAGGTCATAATGGCGCTGATCAAACAGTTGTTCTTCGAGGAACTCACGGGCATTATCCAACGTCGCCGGATCGCCCGGGCGCATTCTTTTGAAAAACTCGATCAGCGCGGCTTCGGCGATGCTCATCCCGCTGCTCAAGATCCCATTCCGGTTCCTGGTCAGAGTTGAGGCGATGAACATCCGGTCAGGGTTGTTATCCACATCCCCAAACAGCTCCATCAGCTCTTCGTCAGAACCTTCTTTAGGATGGTGCGCTATCGTGCCCGTCATTTACGGCCGCCAGGGCTCGCAGGAAGATCGTAATCGGCACTGTGCGCTTTCGGTTAAAACGCAGAGTCAAATAATCGCTCTTGCGAGTTTCAAATTCCATCCAGGCTCCCCGATCGGGGATCAGCTTGGCCATCGCCAGGGGTCGTCCGGTTGAACGGTCAATCGGGGCTTCGAAATACACGCCCGGGGAACGGATCAACTGGGAGACCACCACACGTTCAGTCCCGTTGATGATAAAGGTGCCTTTTTCCGTCATTTCCGGAAAATCGCCCAGGAAAATATCCTGTTTGATTGGCTCCGGAACATCCGGGCCGGCCAGAAGCACAGATACATACAAGGGGCTGGCATAGGTCAGGTCGCGTTCAACACATTCGTCGATGTTGTGCTTGGGATCGCCGAACCAATATGTTAATCCCCATTGTTTGGATTCGGGACCTGGCTGGGGAAGAATAATTTCATCCCCTTGTTATAGGATTCGATCGGGGATATCTCATGAAGCAGATCGCCCAGGCCGGTTGCTTTCAACCGGGCAAATAAGTCGATTTGAACTTCGATGAGGTCGGGCAAATTAAGCGTAACCGGGATGCGTGCGTAATTCTTCTCGGGTAAATCTGATGCCATTTATAATTCTCCTGGTTCTGGATACGCTGATGGAAAACCAATGAAGTGCCCTCGCCCTTCCTTCCAGGGCGCTGGGCACAGCAAATATGCAAGGGTTGATTATAATAAGCCGGGAGGACAAAGTCAAGCCCCAATTTATATCAAAATGGGCAGATTTTGCCTGATTCGTTGACAAAAAGGCCTCCCCATAGTAACATCGAAGCCGCCTGCCGAGGTAGCTCAGTGGTAGAGCAGGGGACTCATAAGCCCTTGGTCGTGGGATCAACTACCACCCTCGGCACCAAAATTCCGGCTTGTCCCACCACCAGGGGATAAAAACCGGTTTTTCTCCCACCAAGACCTGCCATATGGCGGGTTTTTCGTTTTAATATTCCCCTTTCTGATGGATCAAGCAAGACAGGGGACAGGAAACCAGAAGCAGGAACAATCCCAATCCAAGACCGACCATCCAGATCCTATTCGGATCGGCGGTAAAGTACTGAATGGCCAGCTGCAACGGCTGCTGAAGAAGGTGGTCCTTCCTGATCATGTAGATGCGGCCACTGCGATCAAGTAAACCGGCAGGTTGGAAAAGAGGTAGACTTTGGAAAAGGGGAATTTAAAGTAGAGCGGGAACTGTACGGCAATATACAGGCAAAAATATACAAATGCCGCGAAGGAAAGGTCAAGAATCAAGCTGGCTCATTGGGGAATGGACGAGTGATGAAATATGTAGGCCAGAATACTTGCGGCGAACCCATTGACGATGCCAAAAGCCAGGGCATAGAGATACCTGCCGATCACGACCTCTTTTTTACGGAGCGGCAAGATCCCATACAGCTGGGTGAGGTTATTCTTTTCGTAGAGCAGAAAATACAACCCAACGACCGGGGCGGAAATCGTCGGCACAATCACGATTGCCCAGGCGGGTTTTTGGCCAGGACGGTAATCAGGATGGCCAGCCCATAGGCTACGAGCAGGAACGTCCAGTAATAGACCTTTAGAATATCGTGGTCCAACCGGATGGATCTAAGGATCCGATGCATCGCTGGCCTCATCTTTGCTGATCGCGACCAGGATCTCGTCGATGGTCGGGGACTCTGCGACGATATCTTGGATAAAGGTTTTGCCTCCGAAGCCCGCAGCAGGCCGGTAAAAGCCTGTCCTTTTGTTGGCAAGGCCGATGATCTTCTGTCCTCAATGGATTCGGTCAGATCCTCTGGGCCGCCTTTAACGATACGAAAGCTTTCAATCAGGTCATCTTTGGTGCCTGTGTAGAAAATGGTGCCGTGATCGACCAGGGTGATATAGTCGGCAATC
>CAWALN010000009.1:0-33646 GCA_963782935.1 uncultured Chloroflexia bacterium
CGGGCCCACTCCATCCGGCTCGCATAACCGCTGCCAGCCAGATGATATAAGCCTGCTCGCTCACTGACATAATCGCTGCCTCGTGCCAATACCTGGGCAGTGATCTCTGCCAGTGCCCTGCACCAGGTGGGGTTGCTCACCTGGTCCTTCACCATACGCAAGGTCTCCTGCTGGCGGGCCCATTCCAGAACCTTCGTGACAAATCCGCCCTGACGCAAGCTGTAGACCCAGCTGGTCCGTAGGATAAGCAGAATGGCCACCGGCTTGTTCACCAGGCGCTCGCCTTCCAACTTGGTTTGCCCATAGTATTGAGCGGATTGGGTGCATCGGTCTCAATATAAGGCGCGCCTTTCTTACCATCAAATACATAATCCGTCGAATAGTGGATGAAAATCGCCTTCATCCGCCTGCGCTTCTTCCGCCAACAGACCAGGAGCGATCGCATTTATCCGGCGGACTCGTTCCGGTTCACTCTCGGCTTTATCCACCGCAGTATACGCAGCCGCGTTCACGATCACTGCGGCTGCAGCCGGCGGATTATCTCGAGGAATGTCTCAGGCTTTTCCAGGTCGATTTCCGGAAAATCCACCGCGGTCAACTCTCCCAGCGTAGACAGGGTCCGTTGTAATTCCCACCCCAATTGGCCGTTCTTGCCGATTAACAGGGTCCGCAGCATCCGTTCTTACTCCACCAGCCTGCGCAGATAAGTCCCCGTAACTGTTATTATTCATTTTTGCTGCCAATTGCTTGATCTGGTTACTGTCAATAAAGCCCATTTCATATGCGATTTCTTCCGGGCAGGCGATCATCAGTCCCTGCCGTTCCTCCACCGCCTGGACAAAATTAGCCGCCTGCAGAAGCGATTCGTGGGTGCCCACATCCAGCCAGGCGATGCCTCGTCCCAGAGGCACCACTTGTAATTCGCCCATTCCATATAAATGCAGTTTAAATCGGTAATTTCCAATTCGCCCCGCTTGGAAGGCTTAAGCGACTTCGGCAAATTGGACAACCCGCTCATCATAGAAATAAAGGCCAGGAACGGCATAATTGGAACGCGGCTCTTTCGGTTTTTCTTCCAGGCTGATGGCGCATCCGTTTATTGTCATCAAATTCCACCACTCCATACCGCTCAGGGTCGCTGTACCGGAAACAGCAAACACCTTAGCACCGTGTTCCATTGCCGCCGCAGCCTGTAGTTGTTCGGAAAGGCCATGCCCGAAAAAGATATTATCGCCCAGGATCAATGAGACCGGCTCGCCCGCGATGAAATCACGACCCACCAGGAAGGCATCCGCCAGACCGCGCGGTTGTGCCTGCTCCACATACTCGAAATGCAGCCCCCATTGCGCTCCGTCTCCCAGCAGGCGCCGGAATGCCGGCAGATCCTCCGGAGTGCTGATGATCAAAATATCCCGGATCTTCGCCAGCATCAGCATGGAAAGAGGATAATATACCATCGGTTTATCATAGACCGGCAGCAATTGTTTGCTGATTGAAAGCGTAAGCGGATTGAGGCGGGTACCCTTGCCTCCGGCCAAAATAATTCCTTTCATTTCTCCTCCGGTCCTATCTGCGGACGTAATTCTTTTCCAACCAACCCTGGTAATCTTCCTTTTCACGGATCGCCGCCACCCAGCCTGGATGGGAAAGGTACCACGAGACAGTTTCGAGCAAGCCTTTTTCCATGGTGTGGCGCGGTTGCCAGCCCAATTCACGCTGGATCTTCTCAATATTCATCGCATAACGCCGATCATGCCCGGGGCGGTCTTTGACAAAAGCGATTAATTTCCGGTGAGGCCGGTTGGTCGAATCTGGCAGCAATTCATCCAGGATATCGCAGATGGTCTCAATGATGGTAAGGTTGGCCGGCTGGTTGCCTCCGCCGATGTTGTAACTGCTGCCCGGATGAGACCTCGCTCGAGGACCAGGGAAATGGCCTCGCAATGATCTTCCACATGGAGCCAATCCCGCACTTGTTGGCCATCCCCATACACCGGCAGTTCTTTACCCTCCAGTGCATTCAGGATCACCAGCGGGATCAGCTTTTCAGGAAATTGGTAAGGGCCATAATTATTGGTGCAGTTGGTTAGAGTGTATGGGCAGTCCATAAGTATGGCCATACGCTCGCACAAGATGGTCGCTGGCAGCCTTTGAGGCAGCATAAGGTGAGTTGGGTGAATAAGGCCTGTCTTCTGTCCAGGCCGGTTCTCCCGGCGCCAGCGTTCCGTATACTTCATCCGTGGAAACATGATGGAAACGGACAGATTCCTTTGAAATCAAAGCGGATTCTGTAGCCATAAATTGGCGGGCGGCTTCCAAAAGAGTGAAAGTCCCCACACATTGGTACGGATGAAACTACCCGGATCGGAAATGGACCGGTCCACATGCGTCTCGGCTGCAAAATGAACAATTGTATCGATCTCATAATCCTGCAGCAACTGATTAACCAAGTCTGCATCGCAAATATCGCCATGGATAAAGATATGCCGGTCGTTCATCCGGAAGTTCTTTCAAATTCTCTTGGCTGCCGGAATAGGTGAGCGCATCCAAATTAATGATTTCGTGCATCCGTGCGAGTCCGCAAAATATAACGCACGAAATTGGAGCCGATAAACCCTGCCCCACCAGTGACCAGGATATTCTTTAGCATGAAACTCTCCTGACCCCTACTAATCATAAACTTCCGCCTCCCCAAGCGATCTCCCTGCCTTGTCTTTTTCAGAAAGTCGCGGGAGTTGCCCATCGATGAGAGGCCATTCAATGCCAATGGTTGGGTCATTCCAGCGGAGGCAGCGTTCCCATTCTGGGGCATAATAATCTGTAGCCTTATAGACGACTTCAGCCCATTCGCTCAAAACATAAAAACCATGCGCAAACCCTGGAGGCATCCAAAACTGCTTTTTATTCTCGGCGGAAAGTCGGACGCCTTCCCAATGACCGAATGTAACCGAGTTCCGCCGTAGATCGACAGCCACATCATAAATTTCTCCCGCAATGACCCTCAGCAGCTTTCCCTGCGGCTGGCGGATCTGGTAGTGCAGGCCGCGTAAGGTTCCCTTGTTGGGAACCTGAATGATTATCCTGAACGAAAGATTCAGTAATCCCGAGGGCGGAAAAGGCGTCTGCCCTGAAGGTCTCCATAAAAAAACCGCGTTCATCTCCTAATACCTTTGGTTGAAGAACCATTACATTCGGAATAGTGGTTTGAATAAACTCCATAAGTCTCAATGGCCCCTTTCCCGATAAGCCCGGATCACCTCAGACGGCTCCCCTATCGCCTTCAATTGCCCATGGTCAAGCCAGGCCGCCCGCTGGCACATGGCCTCAATTGTAGACATGGCATGGGAAACCAGAAGGATCGAAGTGCCATTCAGACGAAATTGAGAGATCCGGTCAGCGCATTTTTGCTGGAAGGCTTCATCTCCTACGCCCAGCACTTCATCCACGATCAAAATATCCGGTTCATGAGCCGTAGCTACCGAAAAGCCCAACCGGGCATACATACCGGTGGAATAGGTCCGGATGGGCGCTTCGATGAACTCCCCTAACTCAGAAAAATCAACAATATCCTGATATTTTTCCTGCATTTGCGAATGGCTGTATCCCAATAAGGCGCCATTGAGGAATATATTCTCTTTGCCGGTTAATTCCGGATGGAACCCAGCCCCTAATTCCAGGAGCGGCGCTACCTTTCCCTTTACGACCACCCTGCCTTTTGTGGGTCGTAAAACCCTCGCAACCACCTTCAACAGTGTACTTTTTCCGGCCCCATTATCGCCGATCAACCCGAAGACTTCGCCTCGATGGACCTGAAGTGAAATATCATTGACCGCCCAGAATGTTCGCATTTGGATCTGGCGTTTGAGAGTTCGGATCATGTATTCTTTGAATGTCCCGATCCGATCTGTGGGGACGCGATAACGCACGGATACATTCTCAAGATGAATGATATCTTCAGATTGTATTGCTTGATCCAAGGCTCAACGATTGGAATGTCTCAGACACGGTAGGCAAACTCATCCGATTTAGATGTGAATATATACCAGCCCACTACGAGCGTGACGATCCCAATCACCCCCGCCGGCCAGATATTTCCCCAGGAAGGCCATACTCCATCATATAAAGGCATACGCCACAGTTTCATCAGATAATACATGGGGTTGAGATGGATTATCCATTGATATCTGGCCGGAATGATGTTTTCAGGATAAATGATGGGAGTCAAATACATCCATGCCGTCAGGAAGACCGCATACATCTCGGCTATATCCGGAAAATAAACCGCCACTGTGGAAAGCCCCATCCCAAGACCCAGTGTAAAACAGGCCAGGAATAAAATGGAAATGGGTAGGAAAAGAATAGTGATGCGAACCGGCGCTCCTACGACGAGCATGACAAGCAGCAGGGGTATAAATGACACTGCCAGGTTCACCAGCCCCGACCCGATCGCCGAAAGGCCGAAGGAGGATCGTGGAATATAAATCCGGTGCAGCAGGCCTCCTCCCCATACCAGGCTATTCATGGCCTGGTTGGTGCTTTGTGAAAAGAAGTTCCAGGCCATCAGCCCGCTTAATATATAAGCCGGATATCCCCCACTTTGGTGGAAAACTTGCGAAAAGACCACACTCAGGATGATCATCGTGCCCAATGGACTGAGCATGGTCCAGGCGACACCCAGGAAGGAGCGTTTATAACGGGTAAGCAGATCCCGCCGCACCAGTTGAAAAATGAGGTAGCGATAATTTACAGCTTCCTTCAATTCCTGAAGGGCGTGCGGGACTAGCTGGGCCGAGTTATAGTATGGGATAGGTTGCATGAGAATTATTGGGAAGACTGGAGAATTCGAGAATTTTACCACGAAGGGATGACTTTTACTTCTTCACCCGAAAACGCCGCCGGATCAAGATATTGTGAAGCGGCGCTCCGGCCTTGCGAATGACATATTTTGCCGGCAAGATCCCCAGCCAGGAACCACCTCGCCGGCGATATACCTTCAACATTTCAGGCCAGCAGCCATTCGTGGTTGCGACGGTTTTTCCCTCCTGGTGGATGCGGAAATTGGACCACAATTGCGGCGTGTAGCGGATGGGCGCATGCTCTGCAATTCGCACCCACAGGTCATAATCCATGGCGTAATTGAAGCTCGGGTCCAGGGGTCCGAATTGTTTCCACAAATCCCCTCGCCAGAAAGATGATTGCTGGGGAATATGGACGTATCCCTGCAGCAGCCGGCGCAGGTCAGTTTGGGTCAGCCTGGAAACGCCCGATCACCCGCCCTTGTTCATCAATATAGTCTGCATCTCCATAGACCATACCCTACCTCGGGATGAGTCTGCTAAAAATTCGACCGCTTCTGCAATGGCATGAGGCGTGTAGGTATCATCCGAATTCAGCCACGCATGGATACTGCCGGTGGCATGCGTAAAGCCCTTATTGATGGCCTCCGTTTGGCTCCGGTCTTTTTCAGAGACCCACCAGGCCAGCCGGTCGGCATACTCTGCGGATGATCTCCGCGCTGCCATCAGTGGAGCCCCCATCGACAACGATGTATTCGATATTGGGATAATCTTGCTCCAGCACCGACTGGATGGTGCTTTCCAGGAATTGTGCCTGGTTATAAGAAGGAGTGACGATCGAAACAAGCGGGAAATGGGAAGTTTCCATTATATCAAGGCCTCAGGTTGTAAATAAGGTAGCCATCCCCTTGCGTCAGCACAGGGTAATGGGCAGACAGATAATCTCGCAATTGTGGCTGGCGATTCAATTCATCCAAGGAAGTGATGACAAAAAGATCCATGCCGGCTGTGTAATGTTGGAATTCTGCAGAAAAGCTCGGAGCATTTTGGCCTGCAAGGTCACGCACCGCCACGTCTCCAGTACCGGGCCAGATAGTGCCATCCACCCAGCCCCAATAAGCCAGCCGATAACCGTAATCGCCTGAAACCTCCACAACTTTTTTATCATGGCCGATCAAATCGCCCAGATCCTGATAATAGCCTGCATCGGCACGATAATCTACCGACGCCAGCGAATTACGTGAAACCCACATCTGCATGGCCACCCCGATAAGTAAGATACTTGCAAAGGCTGCCCGCCAGGATAAGCCTTTCTTTTCAACCACTTGCCTGACAAGCAGGTCGGTCAGTGGGATCAACCCATAAGCTACAATAATGATAATGGGCAAATGATAATAATCATGTGTCAAGAAATGATAAGGAAAAGTGAGCCCCATGGCAATGTATCCGGCCCATAGGCCTATGGCAATAAAGCGCTGGTGATTCGAACGAAAGGCCAGGATGCCGATAAGAGCTCCCATCAAAGCGGCAAACCCGGCAAAGCCGGACGCCATAAAGATCCACCGCCCATAGAAAGAAGGATCCTTCAAATAAGAGGGAAAAAATCGCATGCTGAACTGGTTTCCCAGATTAAAAACCAATAAACCGTAAATATAGTAAATAATCGTAGGCACCGATGCTATTCCGGCAACAAGCCAGGTTTGCTTATCGGTAAATATCCGTCTCCAAGATGCCCGGCTAACCACCAGTCCTACTGCCGCACCCAGGAGAGGAAAGATCGCGGTAGATTTCACAAGAATTGTTAGCCCCAGTAGCGTTCCTGCCAGGATGGCTGATTTCCATGACCGTCTTTTTTCCCAACGATAGAGACCCCACAGAGACCAGGCTATTAGGGCCACCATCAACGCATCCGGAAGGAAAGCCCGGCTGGCAGCTACTCCGAAAGGAACAAATAGAAAATAGGCCGCTGCGATGATTCCACCTGCCTGCATACCCATTTCTCTTGCCAAGAGCCAGACGGCCAGTCCTCCTACTAACCAGAATAAGGAGGCGTACACCCTGCCTAGCCAACTCTGCACACCAGTTAGGTGATAGGTGAGAGCGACCAGGGATTCCATAATAGGCGGCTCAATGACCCCCTCATTCTTCCACTGGGCAACCGCCATACCCCGTTGCCACTGAGGAACAGTGTCCAGATGTTGATAGTACATGCCGCGGGAAATTAACATGGCTCGATACTGGCGGACTATGTAGAAATCATTCGGTAGGTCTGTCACATCATATAAGCGGATCCCTAGCGCAGCCAGAAACAGCGCTATTAACAATACCGTGTTGAGCCATTTTTTCTTGGGGAATAATTGCCAGGTCTTACTTTCCATTTTTTGCATCTAAGGTTGAGAATGGAGTGGATGCTCCAGGTCGAAGATGATATATTCGTCCGTCTGGGCTTGGATGGGGTAATTCTGGTAGAGAAGGTCCTTCACCTGCGGCTGTTTGTCGAGCTCTCCGAACATAGTAACCAGGAAATATTTCTTGCCGGCCGTATCCTCTTGAAAATTCTTTAGAACGTCCACATCCTGCCCGGCCAAGTAACGCAAGCCGATATCCTCGCTGGTAAACCAGGCCGTGGAGCCTTGCCAACCCCAATATGCCAGGCGGTAACCGTAGTCCTGGGTCAATCCGACCACGTTGGGGATATGCCCCAATTTGTCCCCGACTTCTTTCCAGAAGGCCGGTTCATTGCGATAATCAGATTGCACGATAAGGTCACGCGTGTACCAGGAAGGGACCGCAATCCCAGTCAGCACAATGATCGCCAGGCCTAAGCGCCCCGGAACGCCCCTATTGCGCTCACGGAAGCGGTCCAGAATTGCCCGAACTCCCGGTGCAAGCGAGATGGCTACAATGGGAATGAGCGGAAGCTGGTAATAATCATGGGTGTAGATGTGGTAAGCAAAGGTCATGCCAAAGAGCAGGTATCCTATCCATAATCCTATGATCAATGGTCGTTCCCTTGGTCCTGCCAGGAAAATTCCCAATGCGGCAAAGAGGGTCACCGCCAGGCTTACATCGACATTGACAGTGAACGCCCAGCGGAAATAGAAGGCTGGATCTTTCCACATCTGTGGAAAGAAACGCAGGGCAAACTGGCTGCCCATGTTCAATTTCCACATTCCATAGAGCATAAAGGCCAGCACTGGCAGGACAAGCAGTATTCCCATCGTCCACACCTGCGGGTCACGAAAGGAGCGTTTGAGGCCTCTGATACCCAGGATGACACCTGCGAAACCGCCAATGATGAAGAACGCGGAATAATTCTTGATAAATAGGGATAAGCCTGCCAAAACACCGAAAATGATTGCCCATTTCCATGACGCCGTATTCTGCCAGCGGAAAAGTGCCCACAAGCTGAAGATGATCAAAGCTACCATCAGAGGGTCTGGCAGGAACGTCCGGCTGGCTATAACTCCGAATGGAAGGAAAAGGTAGAAGAGTGTTCCGATGAGGGCGGGCCCGCTCGAGGCAAACTCGGAAATAAGCAGGAAAAGCGCCAATCCACCCAGAACCCAGAATAGGGAGGAGTAGATTCGGGCTATCCATAGATGCTCTCCAGCCAGGCGGTAAGTTTGTGCGACAAGTGTTTCGAACACTGGCGGTTCGACGATGCCGGTATTTCCCAAAGAAATGGCCAATTGGCGTGTCGTTTCGGGCACATCCGTTGCGTATTGATAGTACATGCCGCGGGCTTTCAGCGCGGAAAAAAGCTGCCGGGTGGAAGCGAAATCCAGGGGAGGATTGGTTAAATTCACCATACGCAAGCCAAAAGCTCCCAGCAGCATTAAAGCCAGGATAATCTTCCACATCCAGAGACGTTCATGCAACATTATTTTTGCCAGCATCTTCTTGCCCAGAGGAAACCGTATCATGACGGCGATCTATAAAAAGGTGTTTTTAGTTCAATATCTGTTTCGACATTGTACCATTCCAAGGTAATACAGATATTCATTGGATTGGACACAAGAATAACTGGCGTGTACCCATCTGATTTATAAGTTGGACTGCCTCAAGGTTGAGGGGAGGATAATCCGGTCCACGATCCGCTAAAACAGAAGTAATAGTCTGATTATCCGGTGGGTTGACTACGATCCAGGCACGCTCATAAGGAATGCGCTTATCGAAATGATCATTCTTGATTTTATATTGTAGGAAATAGAACCAGAAGGGAGAATCGTCCGGCCAATCAACCACCACCAGGTCTGTATCATTCATGTTGTTCTTTAAGAATATCGCGGCGTTTTCAACATCACCATGTTGGGCCAAAAGGTTTGGTAATCTGGGCAAGAGCCGGGTTGTAGACCACAGACTCACCAGTATCAAGACAAGGGCGATAATTGCGGCCAAAGAAAATTCAAAAGAAAAGCTAAAGCGCACTTTTCTTAGTAGACCCATTAATCCCGCTGAAGCCCACATAAGCATAAACGGCAGCAGGAAGACCCATACCTTTTCCCAGGCGTTGTAACGTTGAACGACCAGCAGAGAAATGATCCAAAAAACGGCCGCTAATTGGATTGGATATCGGACTGCTGAGATCCTTCGATGAAAGATCAATGCAAATGTCCAACCAAAACCAAGCGCCAGAAGGACGGGCAAGGGAATTCCGGAAGTCCAGATCTTCCAAATCTCGCTTAATCGAGCCCGCCACGTTTCCAGGAGATCCCCCCAAGGGAGAGGCGCGACGAAACTATTGGCCAAAAGTTTTTGAGGGTTAGTATAGATTAATATAGGTGTATATAAAAGGACCGTTACAATCGCCGCGAGAAGACCCGCAGCTAACCAATAACGTAAGAATTGGCCCTTTGAGGCATATGAAGCCGTATCGCCAGCCCAATTTTCGAGAAATAACCACACAAACAGGATCCCGAATGGAAACAGCATGATGGGGACAGTAAAGAAACCGAGTGCGGAAAATAATCCGATCAATCCCCAAGAGAAAAGATTCCTCTTCCGCAAGACAGAATGTCCAAGTATAAAAATGATCAATGTGATGAGTGCCACAATGGTATAGCCCCGCGCATTGACTGAATAACTGATCAGATCGGGAGTTACAGCCACTAATAGAGCTGCAAGAATTCCTGTCCAGGGATCGTATAATCGTTTCCCCAGAAAATAGACCCCCGGAACAAGCAAGACTCCGGCGATAAATGCAGGCAAGCGTACCACCCATGCAGCCAGACCAAAAAAATGTATCGATAACACAACCAAAATCGTGTGAAGAACATGGTTATTCGGCAAAGAATAATCGCTGATGGAGTGAAAGAAAGTGTCTGAGAACGTTACTACTGTATACGCCTCGTCATGGAGCATTGGTCTCTCTATGCTTGCAATCCGGCGAACCACCGCAATAATTATGATCGCCAATAAAATAACAAGAAAACCTACCTCTTTCTTGGAAATCTTTTGTAAGGCGAAGAAGCTTCTGAAATCCTTACTGAACTGACCTACAAAAGTCGCCGCTGTGTTCCATTTCCGAGTCAACGTAACGGCAAGGACTCCGCAAAGTACTCCACAGAGCATTGCCATAAGCATTCTAAAAACAATGGCATTTTGAGGGATTAGAATAGAAAGATTACCATCCCTGGAAAAATGATCCAACACCATCTTAAAGGATGGAAAGGGTAAAAGTAAAATAGTAAATAGCACCAATATCGGTAGAAACAATAAGATTATGAAAAACCATGAGAACGGACTTCGTCGAAGCATTATTATTTCTCCACCTTCAAACGCCGGATACGAATACGATCATAGAAAAGACGGGCCTTTCCTAAGCCAATAAGCGACAAAGCTGCCTGGATAATATGCTTCCAATCTGCAAGGGCTGTCGGCGGATGCAGCTTGAAAGAACGAGCGTAGGCCCGTAAGGCATTCCAGGCTTCGCCTGAATCGGTCAGATAAAAGGCATCGAATCGTTCCACCCCCGCCAGGATGCGGTTCTCATCCCGCGCGATAATCGAAGCAAATTCCGCCCGGGCGGTCAGGTCGGCGATCAATACCCGCGCCTCCCGTCCATAAGCCGCCCCCCGCGTACGGTTCTTTGCCTGGTCATGGTAGCGTGCCGCTGCCCATGTGTGCGGTTCATAAACGATAGGCGCGACCTGGGCCATGTTCATCCACAAAAGGTTGTCCATCAACAGGTGATAGTCCGGGTTGAGATAATTTGCCTGCTCTAGCACGGATCTGCGCATAAACGCCGCCGGTTGACAGATAATATTAAACGCCATCAGGTCAGTTAGCGTATATTGCCGGGCACGCATCAGGTTGAATTCATGACCTTCCGCGTCGATTGCGACCGCATCACCATACACTAAACCCGCGGTCGGGTGAGCGTTGAAAGCAGCCACCACCGCAGAGATGGCTCCTGGCAGGTACACATCATCGGAATTCAACCAACCGATAAACTGCCCTTTCGCCCGTAGCAGACCTTTATTGATGGCCTCAGATTGACCCGAATCCTTTTCCGAAACCCACCAGGCCAGCCGATCGGCATACCGTTGGATGATCTCCACACTGCCATCCGTAGAAGCGCCGTCCACCACCAGGTATTCGATGTTAGGGTAATCCTGCTCGAGCACCGAACGCAGCGTTGCCTCCAGGAACCGTGCCTGATTATATGAAGGGGTTACTATTGAAACAAGTGGATTCATTAAATTTTGACTCTCACCCGAACAAACTCTCAAATTCCACTTTCGGGAAGACCGTCAGTTTACCTTCGATGGTGGCATCCATCACCTTCCGACCGGCAGCTTCATACACCTGTCGCGCCAGCTTGTAACCAATCTCTGATGTCTCGAAATCTGGCAATTGCCAGCGGAAACCTCCACCAAAGTAACGTGGATCAAAATGGTTGGGATCATCTCCCTTCAACACTACCGTTGAATTGGCTTTACCTGGCACGCTGCCGTTGTGATCCACCCCCACCAGGATTACCTGCTCGAAACCCATATGGTACGCCAGTTGCAAGGCCACGTAAGTGACAGTCGCACTTTCCCACACCCGCCCGCGAACATCTCTGGCAAACCCAGGATTGTCATAGGTAGTATACAGGAACGTCGCCGGGAGAGGCCCGTCCGGAAAGAACCGGTGCGAACGCCAGGAAAGGAATTTCGGCATGGAGAGGCTGCTGATATCACGGGTGCATTGTTCAATGACAAGCTCGTTGACCGAGACATAATAGGTGGTTCCAAAACCCAGTGCCGGGAACATCAGATAGATCCGGTTCAGCCCGAAAGTAAATTCTCCTTTGAGCTTGGAAAGATCGGTCTTTTTCAGGCTAGGCCCATTGCCGATAATAAAAGCTCGTTTTCCCTTGTGGATATCCTTTAGTGCCGCCAAACGTTCCATACTTTCCCGCCGCCAGGGATGAAAAAAGACTCCCGGAAGGTCTGGCAAGTGCATCAGCCCGCTATAGCTCTTTTGCAAGATTCTCCATCCCGGTGCCGGAATGATCTGTTTGGCTATTTGCTTGATACCCATGGATAATTCCTCACTCCGTACTCAAACGGGCGGTCGCCCCGCCGTCCACGATCATCGCCTGGCCGGTCATAAAGGAAGACTGGCTGCTGTCTGCCAGGAAATAGATGGCCTGAGCGATCTCGGTGGGGGTGCCAATCCTCCCATTGACCGTCTTGCGGGCCAGGTTGTCCAGGCGGGAATGAATATCCTCTCCCGCCAGGTGGCCTCGATCCAGGCCGGCCCTCAACATGGGAGTATCCACCGCTCCCGGCAGGATGGCATTGACGCGGATATTGTCCCTCGCAAACTCTATGGCAACGGCCCGGGTAAGCGCCAGCAGGCCTCCCTTGCTGGCTGCGTAGGCGGCGATATTGGCGGACGTCTGGACGGCATGGACTGAGGAGACGTTGACAATGGCCCCGTCCCCGGCTGCTTTGAGGAGCGGGTAGGCCAGCTTTGCGAGCAGAAAGGCCGGGCGGAGGTTATTGGCAATGACCATATCCCATTCTTCCGCAGTCGTCTCCACCAGCGGCTTGGCTACCTGCACCGCTGCATTACTGATCAGCGCGTCCAGGCGGTCAGTGAAATCCCGTACCCGCTGGAATGCCAACTCCATTAACTCCGGGTGGGAGACCTCGGTCTGGATGAAAAGGCCACCTTTAGGAAAAGCCTCCCCAAAGGGGCAACGGTCCATCCCTATGACCTGCCAGCCTTTTTCGGCAAACAACTCCACCGTGGCCCGCCCGATCCCCCCGGCTGCTCCGGTGATAAGCGCCGTCTTTTTATTTATTTCAACCATACAATTGCTCCCAAAGAATTCATATCATCCATTCATTTAGAAAGGTGGAATTTTCATAATCATACACCATCTTCATGTATCAACCCGCCCATACTCATCCAAGATGAGGCAGGGGCAGAAGGCTCCCGACCCTCTTGCTCATGAGGCAAGCGCCTTATATCAAACCGGTTGATCTAAAAAAGTGGATGGCCTGCAAAAAATATAAGATAACCACCAGGATCAGAGGATATAGGAAAAAACGACAAGACATCAAGAAATCGGCCAAGGAGAGGCCGTAAGGTGCCAGGGTCAGGCGGACTTTTCCAGGTGGGAGGCCTTTTTATAGCAGAAAGGCATTCTATGGGTTACTCGCCTTACAAAACCTTATCTGCTAAGGAATACAATCAGCATATGTCTCATTCATCAGGATAGTATCACTCGCGTGGGAAACATCTTGCAACAGAGGATAATTTCCTCCAAAATAATCATCGAAAATAAGCCTGAACGAATTCACGGGTGTGATGGAGGCATACAAACCATCCTGTCCCTTCGGAAAATAATAAGCATTCAAATTGGTATATTTATTATCGCCGGATTGGCCATGGTCACCTTCCATTACAATTATTGGAGGTATTTTTGAGTCGCGGATTATTGTTTTCAGAATGGGAATGATCCGCTGGTTGACATACTGTACTCCATAAAGATAACCTCGGCGCCTGTAATCCTCATTTATGGCGCCGCCGGATTCCCCGGAATAAAATCCGGGATCTGTTAGTATCTGGCCATCTGGTGCAAAAACGTAAGGATAGTGAGGGAGTATAAGATGGACATAAACAAATTTTGGTCCAACAATGGGATATATCTCAGAGAGCTTGTTGAGAGTGAATAATTGTACGTCAGCATGATGTTGAACATTATTCAAAGCAGGTAGCGTAATTGCAGCCAGGTCCCCCTTAGAAGATCCCATTTCAAAATACTGTGCTATCCCCAATTTATGGACGGCCGCATCCAGCACAATAGCAGCAGTACTATTTATATACATAACTTCAAAAGGATACAAATCTTGGAAATCAGTTGCCGAATGATTCTGACTAAAGTATATATCCGCATTGTCGAAATTGAGCCATGGGAAATCTGTCTCAAAAGCAACTGTCTTATAGCCAATCGCTTCCAACTGATGCCTTACCTCATTATTTTTTATAATGGTATAAAAACCGTTTTCTTCAACAGTGCTAATTTCTTCCATATTGGGAATATATTTCATATTTAATGTCGACGCTAAAGAGGCTCGAGTGAAATCATAATTCGGACGACTGCAGCGAGCGACATAAAACCCCATTTGTTCCAATTGGTGAATAAAAGACGTATTATCAAAACCTAGATCTTGTTGCATCGCATCTGCACGCATATACCCGTCCAAAACAATAAAATATACATCCGGCAGATCTCTAAGTGCAGTCGTGACTGTCAAGCCAGATTGCAATGCAACCGGACGGCGGGATTCATAAAACGTCCGGATATAAGAGTAACTCAATTGGATAATCTGGATCATCACCAATGCCAAGCCCACTACATTAAGGTATCGGCTTGCTCTCTCAAATTCTTTGAGGCGAAATAATACTCCCCAGATGCTTAGGCCAAGAACAACAACATAAATGGGTATCAGGATACTATGATGACTTAGCCCCTGCAAGGCTGGCGCAATCCGAGCTCCATAGTAGATATGGCCATATGAGAAAAAAGCCACCAGAAACAAGGTCCCGATTAATGCCGCTTTCTCACCATTACGGAAAAAGAGTAGGAGAATTGCATAAAGAACACCTGACCCAATCAGTGTAAAAAGAAAAGGGCGGACCACAGCAGAAGCATAAATTTCAGAAACGTTTCTCGTCCATAGAAATAACAAAGGATAAATTGTGAACAAAACATAGAACCAGGGAATCCGTCTAAGCAAGGCCTTCATTCGATTACTCCACAACCATGTCTACCAATTAAAATTGGCCTTACACAAAGTAGATTAAGAACTTCCCCCAGATATGAGATTTCCAGCCCCTCCAGCAAATTGCGGATCGTGTTCCAGTGGACCCGTTCCCACGCAGAGGGACTGGAGTTGGAATTGTGTGGCGCCAGCATGACATTCTCCATCTTCGTCAAAGGGCTGCTGAGCGGCAGAGGTTCCACTTCAAATACATCCAGGGCCGCGCCTGCGATAATGCCCTCTTGCAGCGCCGCTGTCAGGGCCGTTTCTTCCACAATGGGACCGCGGGCCGTATTGATCAACACCGCTGTCGGACGCATGTGCTCCAGCGTGCTTGCATTGAACAGGTGAAGGCTGGTCGGGTTCAAGTCGCAGTTCACCGAAACAAAGTCGGACTGTTCCAACAACGAATCCAGGCTGACCATGCGCAGGCCGTTCTCTGCAATGAAGACATGGTCGATATCAATGATATCGTTCCCCAGCACGGTCATTCCAAAGGCGCGGGCCCGCCGGATCAAGGCTTTGCCGATATTCCCGATACCGATCACGCCCAGAGTGCATTCGCTCAAGGCTCGTCCGGGGATCTTCTCCCACACGCCCGCTTTTACGGCTTTATCCATCCAGGGCTGGCGGCGGGCAAAGGCCAGGATATAGCCCATGACCGTATCCGCCACCGGTAAAGTAAAAGCATTGGTTGTCCGGCAGAGTTTCACCCCCAACCGTGCGCAGGCGGCCGCATCGATGGAATCGATTCCCGTTCCCCATTTGGAGATGACTTTAAGACGTGGCAAACAGGCTTCAATCACGCGGGCAGTGTAACGGTCATCCCCGCAGACAGCCCCATCGAATTGCCCTGCATACCGGAGCAGTTCCGTCTCTTCCAGGCGCTCCTGCACCGGCGCCACGAATTAAATCCACCCCATGCCGCTCGAGCACCGGTCGGAACCGGTCCAGGCAGGGGATCATATACGGGGCGGAAAAAAGTACGGTCGGCATATCTTATTTCGTGATAATCATCAGATCATGGTAAAGGGGCGATCCTGATAAAAACCATCAAGCCATGGATCTCGTGCCCTTACTTGCAACCACCGGGTGCCTCGGAGAAATCAAACACATAAGGAACAGGCGAATAATAGCTGGTATCCTTCAGCAGCGGATAATCTCCGCCCAAATAGGTATCCAGCACCATCCGGAAAGTGTTCACAGGCGAAATGGTGGGATAAAGCTTGTCATTATGCCCCGGCAGGTAATAAGCATTCAAGATCTTGAACTGGTCGTTCCCCTCCTGAAGCCAGGGACCATGATCGCCTTGAATAATAATGACCGGCGGAGTCTTGGACTCGGAAATAAGTGTCGAAGCGGCCTTCTCCATCTCCTTGGAAATAAAAGCCGTCTGCTGGGTGTAGCCCTTGTAATAATTATCCTGCGAATAAATCCCGTTCTCATCCATATACTTGGATGGGTCGGTCGGTGAGCCGTCGGGAGCAAAGACGAATGGCGGATGCGGGTTGACCAGGTGAATGAAGACAAATTTCGGTCCGGGCATCTGCGCCAGTCGGTCCATACTGTTCAAGGCCAGCAATGTCCGCTCGCGGTAACGCTGCCCGTCCACATTTTCCAGGTTCACCAGGCCCAGGTCCTGTAAATGTCGGAGCGGGGTGGTCTGCAGCACCATCACCTCGAATTCGGTCATGGGCGACCACACCGGCGAAGGGGATATATAGTCATCAGCGGAGATCATTTCGGTAAAGGCAAACCCACTCGCAAAAGCCACTGTTTTATAGCCGGCATTCTTTAATTCATCTGCCACGGTGTTATTCAAGATGGATTGCCAGAGCTGACTCCGGTCTTCATTTTGAGGCGTATATTTCGGGTTCAGGTCCTGCAGGTAATCCATATTGAGCGAAGACCCTAACGAAACATCGGTGCGGGGGTAGTTACTCTGGCTACAAGGGGCTACATAAAATCCCAATTTCTCCAGGTCATTAATGAAGCCGCTGTTATCGTACTCGAGGTTGTTTTTCAACAGGTCCGTCCGCCCATACGAATCCAGGATGAAATAATAGATATCCGGCAGGGTTTGCCCCTCCGGCGGATGCAGCGCCGCCACCGGCGCATCGGGTGCGGCCGGCTTGTTCGTGTGGGTGACCGGGGGGATTTCCTTGATGATCGAGATAACCGAATATACGCTTAGGCCGAGCGAGATCACGTTCAAGATCAAGGCCGCCTTTTCGAAACGGTTCCGAAAACCCCAGAACAACACCAGGACCGTCAGGATGATCCAGATCCCCCCCAGCCAGATAGTCAGATTTGGGACCTTTATATCGATTAGCTGGGTATAGAACTGTCCATAGGTGAAGAATAGGATCGTTAGCGCGGCAGTGGCATAGGAAGCTTTATGCCAGTCACGATAGATCAGGCGGAAAAGCAGGAATAAAACAGCTGCCGCTAGCAGCGAAAATATCACCGGACGGATCCCGGCCGTGTACCGCACTTGGGAGATGTTATGGGCCAGCAGTGCCAGCACCGGGTAAATTGCGAACGTGGCCCAATACCACGGCGCATTCAGGATTTTAAGGAGTGTATTTTTCACAAAGTTACCTTGGAGAGTCATCCGCTTTCATTGTTTTGATGAGGCGTATCCGAAACCTTCCTATTTTACTCTCAGTTTCATCAAGAAATCGGCGATGGAGAAGTCCAATTCTTCATCAATATCCCAGGCTTCGGATGCATCGATTTCGAACATCAGCGGACGATCCCCCAGCCGGTTGCGCCGCCGGGCCAGGTTCTCCCGAGTGAAAATATAGAGGCATGAGTTTTCTTCATAGACCGGTGGCAGGTCCTGGGTCTGGATGAGTATTTTCGGATCATGATTGAGGGCCTTACCGTTCCGGTCATACAGGCGGGTCTGTAAACGGGTCACCGAAAAGAGCGAGTCGTGCGCCGGAAAATCCGCCACAAAGGTACAGATGGCGTTAGAGATGGTCTCGGGCCGCAGCAGCGGGTTGGTGCTGTGGGTTTGCAGGTAGAAATCCGCTTCTGCCAGCGAGGCATCATAGAGAAGGACATCGTTCATCGAAACCGTGTCGGCCTTCAGATGCTCCGGGCGCTCCGTCACCAGCACTTCCGGAAAATCGCGGTGCAGCCCCTCCCGGATCTGGTCCGAGTCGGTATCCACCAACACCTGGCCGATCTCCGGCACCGCCAGCAAGGTCTCGATGATGTGCTGGTAGAGCGGCTTCCCCGCCAGCATCCGGAAATTCTTTCCCGGGAACGCGCTGGCTGTGATGGCGCATGGGCACTAGAGCAAGGATTTGAGGCATGGAGGATTTTAGATTTAGGATTGATGATTGACGATTGAAGAATAAAGAGGTTTTTCCTTCTTCCATTATACCGAATAGCTTGGTACCTTACTTTGTCTTCCAATACTTCCTCTTCATCCCATCCACCGGCTCTTCGAAACGGGACCATTGAAATCCCTTCGAGACCAGCAGCTGGTGTCTTTCATCATCCAGATCATTATTGCCCGGGCAGAGAATGACCCACCCAGCTTGCCGGGTCACTCGCTCCAACTCCGCCATTCCGTTTCCGGCTCATCCCCAAAAACGTGCCCGCCCATGGTCACATCGGCAAACCCGTCCGGAAAGGGTATTTCGGTGATCAATCCATCCACGACGAAACACATTCTTAATTCCTTGCGCCTTTACCTTCGAGCCGGAGGTACTCCCGCAGGTTTCCCACCGGTTCCACCGCAAAGACTGTTTTTGCCAGATGGGCAACCGTCAGCGCCAGCCGCCCCGTTCCCGAGCCAACGTCGATGGCGGTTTTGCCGGTGAAATCGACCAAGGAGGTCAACTCATTCGAATCCCACTCCAGGAAGGGCTGCGCATCGTAAAGGGATGGGTCGACTACATACACCAGCCAATCGACCAGGGCTCCCATCACCGCGATCTCGGCCTTTCGGATTTCAGCCGGGTCATCTGTCTTCTCACGGGTTCGCCATTAGACGGTCGAGCCATGGGTTCACCTCAGGGACATTTATGCCGGAAATACCATTCCACCGCCGGGTTGGCCCGCAGGGCAATTGCAAGCTCCTTTTCGGGCACATGCATATACACTGGAATCCAACTTAGCTGGGCCTTTTCCAGCAACAGCAATGAATTGAAAGACAGGTTCGTTACATCCATCCAGGATATCGGCATAGATAAAAGTCAATTAGCAATCAGAAATCCAAAATCGGCAATCATAAATTCCTCTACCACTCCAACTCCTCCCCGCTTGAGTCCACATACATGGGCGCATCCAGCCCGGGCGGATCCAGGATCAGCTTCACGATCGGCGCGGCGGCTTCGGCCGGGGTGATCGGCGCGGCCTGCCCGCCCATATCCGAGGAGAACCAACCCGGCTGGAGGGTGATGACCTTGATGCCCTCAGCCTTCAAGTAATTCTGCAGGATGCGGCTGCCCATGTTCAGGGCGGCCTTGGTCATGCAGTACGAGTATTCGCTCTTCCGCCGGCACGCTCCGATGGAACCTGCCTCTGAGGAGAAATTGACGATCAGTTTCCGCTCCCCTTTGCGGAGGTACGGCAGCGCATATTTCGCCACCATGAGAGGTCCCACGGAGTTGGCCTGGAAGGCCGGTAAATAAACCGAGAAATCCACCTCTTCCAGCGGCAGACGGTCCGGGTCGAGATGGACGGCGGCATTGTTGAGCACGATATCGAGCGCATCCGTCTGCTGACCCACCCCCAACAGCACCTGCCGGATGGAGGCTTCCTCGGATATATCGCAGGCATACCGGCGCAAGGTCCTTGGATATTTTTGCTGCAATTCCTCCAATCCATCGCTGTCGTGCCGGCTGAGCCCATACAGGCTGTGCCCCCCCGCCAGGAGTTGTTCGGTGAGCGCCAGGCCGAGGCCGCGGTTGGCGCCTGTGATCAAAATGTTATAGGCCATTGTTCATTTCCTTATAGTCGATCGGTTGGATCTCCCGCCGGCTCGGTTGAGTCTTTTCCCAGCCGACGTGGTAATAAAAGGTCTGGCGGAGTTCCGGCGTGAGCGGGCTGGAATGGCGGTAGCCCTGGTACGTCCCCCAAAATTGGGCCGTCCGGAACCAGAAAATGCTGCCCAGGCTGCGGAAAAGCCGCCTCTGCCGGGCGGCGTGGAGCAGGTCGAACCCGATGCTCGCCACCGTGTTCCGCAGAAAATCGTATAAATTGAAATGCGCCTCCGGATAGATGCGCTTGAATGCCATGCCTTCCCGCAGGTAGCGGTTCATCACCCCCGCGGGGGTCTCATTATGGACGTGAATGACCTCGGCCTCGGGCACGTATGCCACGGAATAGCCGCGGCCCTGCACCCACATGGCCCAGGCCAGATCCTCCAGGCCGGTCAGGTTCTCGTCATAACGGTGCCCATCCCAGACCGACCGGCGGATGGCGGCATTGGCATTGTTGCAGAAGGGACGGGCCTGGTGAAGGTCGGGCTGCTCCGGGTACCAGCGGGCAAAAACCTGCTGCTCCGAAAACTTGGAAGCCTCGCCGCCGCGCTGTTTGCCGTAAGCGATGGCCAGTTTCGGGTCGGAAAAGGGCTCCAGCAGGCGTTCCAACCAATCCGGGTAGACCGGGTAGACGTGGGCGCTGGCGATGATGGTCATTTCGCGGGTGGCCGCCGCCAATCCCAAATTCAAGGAACGCCCAAAGGTGAACTCGGCCGGGTCGATGTGGACAATTTTGGCTCCGTACCTGGCGGCAATGGCGGCGGTGGAGTCGGTTGAACCGGAGTCCACCAGGATGGTCTCCACGTCCCCCAGGGTCTGCCGGCGTACCCCATCCAGCAGCCGCCCGATATGGGCCTCTTCGTTATACGCCCGGACTACCAGCGAACAAGTTTTCATTTCCTTTTATAGACCCTGCCCTCTGGATCCTGATAGACCAATTGCCATTCCTGGGACCACTGAGGTTGGTTCAGAATATCAGGATATCCGCCCTCTACTCCTGGCCAGGCAGTTTGGAGGTAAACCTCGTACTCTGCAGGTCGTGAGCGGGTCACCGAATTCGTGAAGCCGCGGTCATAAAGGTAGTAGGGTAAACCATTTTCCACGATCACGACGGAATGCCGGACGTTCCTTTGGACATAATCATAGGCGCTGTAATACCCATCCACACCCACGGCATGATCGTATTGATCCCGCAGCACGAATATTTTTTCAGGGTCGGTGCTCATCAAGTCTCTTTGGGTCCAGACGATCCCCATTCCCAGGGCAACCACTCCAAGGGCAACCGGCAGGGCCAGCCACATTTTTCTCGCTACCCAGGCATAAACAGGAATTATCAGCGGCTCAAAAAGCGCCAGGAGAAGAATGAATAGATATGCCAGTAATCCGAGGGCATACCGCCATTCGAAAAGAGCCGGCTGATCAAGTGGACCGGAGGCGGAGAACCCGGAAGCCGGCGTAAGAACAAAAGTCACGAGTAACAGCAGGGTTGCCAGGCAATAAAAACGCAAGGTACGCCGAAAAATTGAAACCAGAGCTGCAACCGCCGTGATCCCCAAAATAAAATAAAAATGTTGGGGAATATGATTATAAAGAAACGGATTGGTGAGATTGGCCGCGATGCTCCTGTTCGAGAGGACCATCGCCTCCTGGCTGAAAATGCGGCCTTGCTCGATCAGGTTGCGAAAAACCCATAATACCCCGGGCAGCATGACCGCGGCGCTGACAACCAGGTGGCGGACCTGCTGTCGAAGCTGGCCTGACTTCCACAGGAAAAAAAGCTGCATCAACCAGGCGAATAAAATGATCAGGCCTGCGGTCGGTTTGATGCTGAAAGCCACTGCGCTCGCCAGCGCCAGTCCCAATGGAAAAAAGGGCCCCTCTTTTGAAAAGGGCGTGAAGATGAGCACTGCCAGGAGTGAAGCTGCCAGGAAAACGTCATTCTTGCCGATCAGAGTGATCTGCGACCAAAACATCCACCAAATATTGCTGTCGAAACCGCGGGCCAGTTGATTCCCCAGGAATAGAATAACGACCAGGAAGAGCACCGGCCCCCTTGGCAGGCGGGTATAGCGCGCCGCCAACACCGCCATGGAAAGGAGAAAGAAAAGAGCGATCAGCGCATGGGCGCTGCCCAGGAGGAAATCCCTGGTGATTGATGGATAAGACCAGGGCGACCAGGGTTTCATACCCGAACGGATATTCCCCGTAAGCGATGCTCAAATCCCGGGCCGAGGCGGTCGAGATCATTTCGACGGCTTTTGGAAAATGGTACAGGCCCGCATCCCAGGTCAGGTCAGGCGAGATCGGTGAAAACGGCCAATGGACCAGCGGAAAGAAAATTAACAGCAGGAATAAAACTGATCCAATGACCAGGAAAGCCGTTGAAAGCCAATGGCCTTTTTGAGTGGGAGACCTGGAAAGGAAAGATGCCTGGAAAGGTTTCCCGAGCCGGAAATAGTAGAATAAACTGGCTCCAATGAAGATCAAGGACAATGGAAGAACCAAAAAAAACCGGTAAATCCCGGCGATCCCCAGGATTTGCCCGGCGGCAAGGATGCCATAGAGAACACAGAGTATTCCTGCAAACAGGTCCGACAGCAGATTTCTTTTCACAGCCAGTCCTCTCGAGATATTTCAGTCAAGGTCGAATGCCCTCTGCTCAGGGCCGGGGTTCCTTCAGCATGAACTCATCCCCTTGCAAGATCCCCTCCACCAGGGCGCGGACGGTGGGGGAGGCCTCCGGAGAAAGGGACTGCACGTCAAACCGCTTCCATTTCACGAAACCCCTCTGGGTGGTGGGTTCGATGAATTCGCCAAAGGTGAGCGAGGCGATAAAGTAATGGAAATAGAAGAACCGGCGGGCGTTGCGGATGTGTTCCGGGAGCGGCTTCACCTCGTCCGCTGAAAGGAACTCCTCCAACTGGCGCAGGTACGCCTCCCGGCCGGAGGGGAAGTAGGTGGTATCGAAATGGGTGAAGCGGCCGGTGCCGCCGCTCAGGACCGCCTTGCCCATCATGGAGGCTTCCAACCCCACGGTGGAGTTGTAGATCATGACGAACTTGGAGCGGTTGATCAGCTCATACGGGCTGATGAATTCTTCCGGCGTCACGAAGACCAGGTTCGGCAGTCTGGCGGCCCCGCTGCGCTCCACCCACATGGCCACGCTCTCCCGGCTGGTCTTGCCGGGGCGGGCTTCATCCGGGTGGGCCCGCAGGATGAAAAGGGTCTCCGGATGCCTGCGCACCACCTCCAGGACGCTGTCGAGCCAGGCGAACATGCTCGGGAAAAAGGCGTTCGAATGCTGCTGGGTGGTGTCGAAGATGACGTTGGTGAAGACCGGGACAAGCTGCTTATATTCGGATACCTTTTCCAGGAAGGTCTCATCCAGGCCCTGCATCTTCGGGAAGAAGTTGATCCCGGCCATGCTGACCTGTCCCTTAAAGCGGCTCTCCATGAGCGCCTCCACGCGGGCGTCCTGCTCGGGCGTGAGCTGGAAAGCCTCCCCCATCGGCATGGGCAGGGCGGTGGCTTCGCCCTCGGTGAAGAAACCGCTCAGGGGGGCGATGCTGACCTCATGCGTAATGACCCGCAGGCCGCTGCGGACCGCCAGCCAACGCACCACGGCTTCGGGGAAGGTCTGCCCGTTGAAAATGACCACCGCCAGGGGGTCTTTGACCTCCGAGAGCAGTTTCTTGAACTCCAGCAGGACGTTCTGGGCCGACAGGATGAATTCCCGGTAGAGGAAGCGGGTGGGTTCGTCGTCCGCCAGGGTCAGGCGGCGCAATCGCCAGCGGATGGAGGGCAGGACCAGGGCTCCCAGGGGGACGAAGGTGTCCTCGAACGGATGCTCGTACTGCATCAGCCCATTGATATCCAACCCCTCCAGGTGGTGGGCCAGCATAGGATCCCGCTCATAGGTGAATGGGAAGCGTTTGGAATTGGAGAAATTAACAAAGGACTGGCGCAGGCAAAGGTCGCACGGCATGGGCTTGCGGACGTCATCCTGGTCGGTGCCCTGCAGGCAGCGGCTCATGCCGCGGTGACAGACGAAATGCACCACCGGGATGCCCTGCCGCCGGAGCGCCCAGGAGGTCAGCAGTGAAAAGGCGGCGTTGAGGCTGTGACCCGCGGATGCGGGTGGAGGCGTTGAAGAAGATGACGGGGCGAACGGCCTGCAGGTGCGGCCGGTCCTTCGCCACCTGGCGCGCCAGCCGGAGGGTCTGCCAATCGATCTTCAGGGTGTTCGCAGCCGTCCGCAGGCGGCGGCTGAGTTTGGAAGGAAGGGAATCTGGTTTCAATATAGTTCCTGGAATTACCTTTGTAAAATGACGTTCGCCTCAACCGCTCAACATCTGGCCCGCAGGGTGCTGCGCAAAGATGTGACTCCGCGGCTGCCCCGGACTGCAATAACTCCAGTTATTGCGCCACTGCCGCTCAACATCTGGAGATGTTGACTCCGCGGCTGCCCCGGAGTCCAATGTCTCCAGACATTGGGTTTCTACTACTCCCTCGCCTTGAAATAGGCCTCGGAGAGCCGCTGGATCGCCAGGACGAACCCCTGGCCGTTATGCTGGTGGCCCCGCCAGATCTCCGGGATCATGGTGCCGTGATAGTCCCGCGTGATCCTGAAGAAATGGACCCAGTCGATGTTGCCTTCCCCGATCTGAAGGCCCTCTCCGTCCAGGCCGGACCCGTCCGAGATGTGCAGGTGGTGGGTATACGGTAACAGCATTTTCGTCTGCTCGTAGAAATCCACGTGGGCCCAGTTGCAGTACAGCTTGGAGTGGGAGGTGTCGAAGCAGATGTTCAATTTGCGCGGCAGGATGAAATCCAGGATCTCGTGCGCATCCATGAAGGCGTTGGTGATCCACTGGCCGCCGAAATACCATGGGTGCGGCGGCAGGTTCTCCAGCAGGACCTCCACGCCGGCCGACTCGATCGACTCCAGCGAGCGGCCCAGGTTCTCATACAGCACCCGGTTGTCGTGGATGCGCTGGTCCATGCTCATCCCGCCGGTATGGACGATCACCTTGGGCGTTCCTTTAAAATGGCCGGCCATCCCACGGGTCAGGTCGATGGCTTTCTGGATCAGGCTGATGGAACCGGTCCGCTGTTTTTCGTTGACCGAGCACAGGTCCACCAGGGTCCGCTCCCAGAACTCGGGGGCGTGCACCACCAGGGGCATGTCGTAATCCTGGCCGGGATATTTCTCATTGAGATCCTCATCGGTCATATGGAACTCGAGGAACTTCGGGTGGTGAGCCAGCAGCTCCTCATAGTCCCGGAAGCGGACGGTGAAGCCCCACTGCATCGGCAGGGTATGCTCCATGTCGAGCGGAGGCCGCCCGCCCAGGTCGTTCTCGATGAAGGGCTCATCCGGCTCGATCAGGCGGTCCATGCATTTGCCCAGCAGCTCCGGATAGCGCTGCGGGGAAAGACCCAGCCCGGGCCCCTTGACCGCCACCATTTCGGCGGTGACGACTTCGCCGGCTTCGATCCGGCGGGCAGCCACCAGGCTCTTGGCGAGGGTCTCCCGGTTGAGGATCTCGCCGCGGGAGAAGAATTTCTCCTCGCCGGTGCCCATGGCCAGGCTGACCATGTGGATATCCCGGACCATCTTCTTCAACCCCTGCGGCTCCAGGCTGGCGGCATGGTCGGGGCCTTCCATGGCCCGGTCGAGGGTCAGGTGGCGCTCGATGATGGCGGCGCCCAGGGCGGCCGCCACAGTGGAGACGGCAATGCCGCGCTCGTGGCCGGAATATCCCACCGGGACGTCATACTTGCGCAGGTGCTCCATGTAGCGCAGGTTGATATCTTCGAAGGCGGCCGGATAGGTGCTGTTGCAGTGCAGCAGGGCGAACCGGGCCTTGTGCTCCTTCAGGAATTGGACGGTGAAATCGACCTCGTCCGGGCGGGACATGCCGGTGGAGAGGATGAGGGGCTTGCCTTTCCTGACCAGGTGGTCGATCAGGGGCAGGTTGGTCAGGTCGGCCGAGGCCACTTTATAGGCGGGCACGTCCAGGGTCTCCAGGAAGTCGGCGCTCTCCCGGTCGAAGGCGGAGCAGAGGAAGGTGACCCCTTTTTTGCGGCAACGCTCGACGATCTCGCGGAAGGTGGCTTCGGGCAGTTCCACCTGCTGGAGGATGGGCAGGAGATAGCGCAGGCTTTTCTCGCCCGCATTGACGTTATCGAGGTATTTTTGAGGATACAGGCTGTTCAGGTTGCGCTTTTGGAACTTGACCGCGTCCACGCCCGCATCCGCGGCGATGTCGATCAACTCGAAGGCCAGTTGGGGGATGCCGTTATGGTTGACGCCGATCTCTGCAATGATATAAGGGGGGTGGCCATCGCCGATCAGGCGGTCGCCGATCTTGATCTCAGACAAGAAGTGCCTCCAATAAGGATCCATCCAAAAATTCCGGAGTAGTTCGTTTTTTGAGTGTGTGCGGCGCAGCCTTACACACTCAAAAAACGGCGTTCCTCTATTTTCAGGATCGGATTCAAAGGATAATCCAGGTGCGGACGCAATTGTAATTCAGAATAGGGAATAGTGAAAATGGGCTCGACCGGTGGACAAGATTATGGAGCCGCCTGCTGATGAATTTGAAGCGTCCAATTTGCACTGCCGGACCCGCCATATCCACTGAGATCCTGGGTTCCGCTGGACTGGGCGCCATCTGTCGCTTCTATATCGAAACCCATCACAGGGCCCAGGTCTGAGTAAGGCGGTCCCTGTTGAGCCATTGCACCGAGATATGTGCAGGTCCAGGAAGTTGTATTAGTGGAAGACTGGCTATCGGTGATCAAGTGGAACGTCCCCGGCTGGCCCGCAGCGGCGGGTGTAAATGTGCCGGTTACCTGCATTGGAGGATAAACCAGGGATGAAATGGAAGGGTCTGTGCACACCATACCTTGACCCGCCTCCGACCAATCCACCATTTTAAGCGTGCCGGTTCCCTCGATCTTTCCGTCGGGGAGAGCATGGAAAGTGATCGAGAAGGTGTAGGCGTATTTCACCTCCAGATAACTTTGGGTTACGGCTTTACGATATGTCCCTTCACCCGTCCAGGCGGGTATGCCGGTGGTGAATTTTAGGTCCAATTTGGCAATTCCCCGTTTGGAACGCGTCTCCAGGTTAACGGTGGCTGACTGACCGTCTTGAGCTTCGGCCTTATAGGTGAAATCAGCCGGAGCCGGGACTTTAACGGCAGATGGGTTGACGGAAACCTGCCCATCGGAAAGGGTGGCGATGACCGGCAGGGGCAATTCTGCATTTTCAAACTTATGGTGAACATTGGCGGTGAAACGGGTTTCAGAGCCGGGTTCAACCTTTTTTATACCCGCCTCCAGCTCGGGAACTGTTATTTTCAGGCAGTATCCCTTCGTCCAGACATCCTCACCCATACTCATAATTCCATTGATCATAGACATGGACATGCGGACGAGGTTGATGCCTATTTCGTCAATGGATGCCTGGGTAATTTCCGAGGATTGCCGGGAAACTGATACTGCAAAATCGTTGGGTAAACCCGGATTTGCATAAGGTTGGTTGCCATGGAACTGGATCTCTACATAATTATGGGCGGCTGGGGCGTTATTCCCGGCGACCTGAACCGGCTGATTGCTTCCGGATGCAGTGGCTTGATAATCGTATGAGTCCAGTTTCCCTTCATCATTGACGTGGCCGGTGACCTGGTTCTCGGATCCCCATTGCTCGCCCCCGCCGCTTTGGGCATTGCCAAAGAGAAATGAAAACCGTAAAGGCACCTCCCCATTCGCATCGGGACAAACGTTCATACTTAACGTGACAGTGGCGCTTTCGGTGTATGCAACCGGGTTCGTCACGGCGGCAGTATAAACGAGCTTGACCTCCATCGTGGAACCGATCAACTTAATATCCATGCGGGAGGTGTAGGTGGCATCCCCGGTCGTTTGCGAAGCCTCAATTGGAGGGGAGATGGCGTTTCCATTCGAGTCGCGCCCGACGTTTGTTAATAACATGGGTGAGGCCATTAAAACCAGGGTAGCTGCGCCCCAGGATTCTCTCTGGTAATCCATAGCAGGGAAGGCTGAGAGCCCCAGCATATTCCACAAGCCGGTCAAGGCCAGCATCCGGGCAGAGGTGGGTGCATAAGCGGAGCCTCGGCTGACCTTGTCCAGCAGGGATTGCAACGCCTGGGCCTTGGCCTGGTCCATCTGCAGGAAGATCGCATCGGCCTGGTCACCCAGAGCGAGGCGGGCCCCGCTCTCGGCGCGCATCCGATTGACTACATCCGCCTCAGCCTGATCCACGCCTTGTTCGTCTACCGGCGTTTGATTGAGGATAACAGCATTGACGGCCTGTTGAAGCGGGTCGGCGGAGACGGTTGGTGTGACCGCGGCCGGCGAAGTCCCCAATCCGCAACCGACGGACAGGCTGAATATCAGGATGCATGCGAAAAGTTGACCTGCCAACTGTCTTGGCCTCATGTATAACCTCCGACCTCGAATCCAGGCGTAAAAAGTCCAGGCCCAACCGCCCCCTACCGTAGTATCAGTATACAGCGCCCGGTAGAAAATACAATTTCGGGAATATTTTCACAATAGGTGCGGATGGATGGGATGACGGGATGCGCCGAGGAAGGGCGAGGCTTGATAGGGCCGGGAACGGACGACCCGAAATGTCAATTGCCTCGTCAAAACACTTCGGCGAATCTCGATTGGCAGGGTAAGGGCGGGTTTATTATCCCGCTTTCTTCAGCGGGACTGTTCCGGCAAGGGTCCTGGGTTGAAATGAACTTACAGGTAGGAATCCATTGCCAGAAGTCCCGAAGACCCGCCCCTACGGGAGGTGCGCGATCCGTCGAGAAGGGGCAAGTCTGATAGGATGCGGGGCACGATCCTGACAAATATCGTCTGGACAGGTATATCGTGCCCCTACGAGGAGAACGGTGCTGAGGCCGCTGGTAGGGCATGTTCATGAGGAAACCCCTTCCAGATCGCCCCTGTTCGCCTGGCCGCCAATATCCACGCCCATCCTGGAAACAGAGCTGGCCGCGACTCGGCACCGTGGTGAGAACGGCCAGGGCCGCCAGGAGGTCCGCTCCAGATCCAAGCGCATTCACGATCATCAGGATGGACAAACCCACCTCCAGGTCCACCACCTGGTTGAAAAACTGCAGGAGAGCCAGCACCACGACCGGCAGGAGGCTGAGGAGGACGAAAGGCGCCAGGCGCATTGCCAGCCAGCGCCGCCGCGACATGCAGCCTTCGTAATACACGCCGAACCGCAATTTGGCCGGCCAGAGGACCACCACACTGCGTTCCGAGCCTCCCCAGCCGGGCTGCCCCAGGAGATGAAAGCTCTCATGCAGGGGGATGAACAGGACTAATACGGCGGCTGTCACCAGCCAGGGATTCCGGCTCATGCCGGCCGATGCCAGGCTGGGCCGGTTGCCGATTGCGGCCACCCAGACCCCAAGCGCCACCCACAGCCCTACCAACACCGCCAGGCCGATCAAGACTGCCAGCAAGTAGCCTCCCTTGAGGAGGCGGGACTCGATCGCATGCCAGCCCTCCGGGGGCGGGGAAGCTTCCTTTTTGCCGGCGACATCACCGAGTTGCAGGCGCATGTATCTCCTCTCGTTCCAGATGATACCTGATTCTACAATGGGAATCGATCCGGGGAGTTTGGATATTAGACCCTCTCTCGCGGTTCATCTTCGTAGGGGTCCATACCCTATTTTTTATATCCGTAGGAGAGGTTAAAACGGGAGATCCTGGATATTGTCGCCCAACCTGGAAATATGAGGCGGTCGCTGAGGCGGGATTTGGATAGATGCGCGATAATTGGATAATGACAAATAACACAAACCAATTTAGCTTGGTTCTTTTTCTCGTCGTGATCATTGCGATTGCTTCATTGATATTGACTCGATAAAGACCAGCTCCAAAGTGCCCTGCAAGAGTACTCCCCTCCAAATTTTGCCAATTAATGGATTGTTCAAGTAGGGGCACGTACCCTTCCGGGTACTTTGGCGCGTGCCCTGACCTTTTGCGCACCCTTTGTTTTCGACGCATAATCCACGCTCACGGCGCGTGACCGGACGTCTCAAAGCTGCAAGATCAGAGACTTGAATTTCTTATTGGTCCTTCCGAATGGTCGAAACCACCCAGATCAACAACGCCAGCAGGATCAGCGTGAGTGTACCAATTGGAATAAAGACGCCCCATCCGGCCGCCTGGCCCTGGGCGGATTGAACAAAGGGGGTGACCAGGATGGGGATACCCGTCAGGATCAGGAAGACGATAAAAGCCGGCGCGAGGCTGTATCCAAGCGGCTTCTTCTTTAGCAGCATGATCCCGCCAATGATAGTGGCCGGCAGAAAGAAGGACAGGTCCAAAATGTGGACCGGGTTTGTGGGTATCCCCATATCGATCAGGCTTTGAGGGGTTGAGCCGGACAAAAGGGCGGGCACATCTTCCGACAGCCACAGGAAGCCAAAAAGAACGGCCACGACGATGAGAAACCAGCCTACGAATGTCATGAGGCGGGGGCTTTTGAAGGCGGAGGCCACCTTCCGGTGGTCGGTTCCGGCAATGCCGCCGATCAGTCCGTACAGGCTCAGCCCCAACACCGCAATCCACACCGGGTACAACGGCCCGAAAGGCACCGAAAATGTGTAGATGACATAGTTATAGACAGTGAACGTCAACACTCCCAACCAGAGCAGATAGGCCCGCACCGATCCCCGCAACGCCAGCACCGCCAGGACCAGCCACAGCGGCGAGACGATGGCCAGGCTGGCAATATCCTGGGCGATTGCCTGTGGAAGGAAGGCCGGCGTGAGACCGGCATAGATGCGGGGAACCGACAGCGCAATGATATTCCCGGCCACAGCCAGCAGACCGCCAGGATCGACAACCAGATCCAGAGGGGTGAATTGATGGAACGAGTGCCAGGGTGTTCCCGTGGTCCGGTTTCAATTTGATCTGTCATTTTTTCTCCGTTGCCAGGCTCGTATTGCAGGGGTACGTGGCCCGTGCCCTTTCCGGTCTGCGAAAAGCGAATATATTGTCCTGCATCAGTTCTTCGATAGCTGTCTTCCACGGCCTGCGACTGCCAGGATCATCAGCAGCAGGCTCAATGGCAGATAAACCCGCCAATCGGTGCGGGTGTAATCGAGCGCAAGAAACTTGTTGACCGGTCCCATGTACCACCACAGCACATAAATGATTTCAAAGGCCTTGCTGCTGCCGGTCCAAACCCCAAGCATGAGCGCCAGGGAGGGGATGAACAGCATTCCGACCAGCAGGGAATTGAGCCCGGAATGATCCCCATCCAAACTCATATTCAGGGCGGCTCCGGCTCCCATCAAGGCCGCCACGGCGATACCAGCGATCCACATGGCGGGCAATTGCCGGAGCAGCGGTTTGGGGGCGGAAAACACCAACTGGCGCGTATCATGGCGGGCTTCACGGCAGCCCAGGCTGCTCCACAGCAGGACCGGCCAGATCCAGACCGCCGGCAGCAGCCCCTGGCGAACGACCGGGAGGGGCGAGACCGCGCAGGCGATGACCAGCCCCAAGCCAACAACGTACCACCACCAGCGCAGCCCTTTGAACATCAAGCGAAGTTCCAGGAGCAGCAGCGCTCCAAATTGAAAACGGTTGAGAGCTGCCGGTAACGGAGTGAGCGCAGGGGTGGGGATCGATTTTGGAGCGGTGCTTTCATCCGGCTCGGCTGACTTGTTAGCTGCCGCTCCTTTTCGGCCGCGGCGGGGTTGGCGCTTCGCCGAAATCCCGCCAGGTGGATGTGTCGAAGCGGTCGAAGAAGACCGATCCGAACAGAGCCACCCCCACTCCCAGGGCCAGCGTTGCCAGGCGGGTCAGGATCACCGGGATCGACCAGGTGATGCCCGGCCAAAAGAAAGTCTGTAAACCAACCGGAGGCATTAATCCCAGGGAAAAACCACTCCCGTAGCCGGGATAGACCGCCCGGGCCGCCTCCCCCATGCTTTGGCTGAACAGGCCGAAACCGATCCAATCCAGCAGAGGGATTTTCGGACCCAAACTGATGGTAAGAACAGCCATCACAGTGGCGAAGAAAAAGAAGTACACCAGGTTACCGAACCCGCCGCGCAGCCAGCGGATGCTCTCGAAGAGAACCGCGAACGCGGCCACCAGGCCCATGAATGGCAGGGCGACAAACAGGAAAGGCGCGACCAGGGCCCACAGGTTGAGCGCCGGGACTTCGCGCTGGATCAACTGGTTGGCCACTGCGAAGAGTAACAGGACGAAGACCATTACAGCCAGGACGGCAAAATTGCTCAACCACTTGCCCAATGCATACAAAGGTCGTGAGAGAGGTGTAGTGGCAATGATTTGCCCCACGCCGGTTTCGTAGTCGCGTGTGATCGCATTTTTGATCAGGTAAAAGCCAAACCAACCCAGGAAGAAATTAACCACCAGCGTCATCATGCTTCCCACCCAGGCCGAATTGAAAATGCCACGGTAGGTATCCAGGCGCAAGGTGATCTGCCCGGCATTGACGCTATAGCCAAGGTACAGCACCAGGCCCAACATGATCAGGAAGCTGTAACGCCGCGTTCGTTCCAAAAAATCTGCCCGGGCCATGTGATAGAGCCCACGCAAAGTGGGCCGGAAGCCGTGTGCGGCCGGCCCGTGAGAGGTGTTCATTGCCCGGCTCCGTTTTGCGAGACCAGGTAAAGATAGACATCTTCCAGGCTGGGAGGGAGCGGCTCTGCCTCAGCCGCAGGTTGAGAGTCACTCACCACCCGCACCTGCATGCCCTCCGGGCGCCGGGCCGTCCCGCTGAGAATATACTTTTGCTTCAGGGCGGGAAGATCGGTGCTCGCGACCAGCCAACCCCAGACCTTGCCGTCCAGCAGTCGCAGGAATTTTTCAGGCGCGGCGTGTTCGAGTTTGCGCCCATTGTTGATGACCACAATTTCCGTGGCGATCGCCTCTACATCGGAGACGATGTGAGTGGAAAATAAGATGATGCGCTCTCCGGATATATCCGATAACAGGTTGCGGAACCGCACCCGCTCTTCAGGGTCCAGGCCCACTGTAGGTTCATCCACGATGAGTAACTGCGGATCGTTGAGCAGGGCCTGGGCGATCCCGACACGCTGCTTCATACCACCGGAATATTCGCCAAGCGGACGCCTGGCTGCGTTTGCCAGGTTGACCACCTGCAATAACTCATTAATTCGCCGGCGGGACGTCCTGGCATCGAGCCCCTTGATCGCGGCCATATACTCCAGGAACTCCACCGCATTCAGGTTGGGATAGATGCCAAAATCTTGCGGCAGGTATCCGAGAACGGTGCGGAGAGTATTGGGCGATTTCACAATGTCGGCGCCATTCCATTTCACCGTCCCTTCCGTTGGCCGGGTGATGGTGGCCAGCATGCGCATGAGGGTGGATTTGCCGGCCCCATTGGGACCCAGCAGGCCAATGACTCCGGGGCCAAGTTCGAGATCGAACTCGCGCAAGCCCCAAAGATCGCGCCGGTACTGCTTGGAAAGGTGCTCCATCGTCAGTTTCATTTATGAATTCCTGTGTTTGGAAGAGACCGAAT
>CAWALN010000010.1:0-145797 GCA_963782935.1 uncultured Chloroflexia bacterium
CTTCATTCTTGCCGATGATTTTACTTCGGTTTTGGTTTGGGCCAGGAGGGTGGGCGCCAAGGTGCCCTGCAAGGGTAAAGTGCCCTGCTAGGGTATCCGTCCGTACATTTTTTCGCGGTGCGACGTATCTGTTTTGTAGGGGCCGAGGCGCGTGCCCTTACCTTTGGTGCGGATATGATTTTCAAGGCATACTCAACGATCATGGCACTTGACCAGACTTCTCAAAAAGGCCGGACGCCAAAGTGCCCTGTAAGGGTATCCGCCCCTACAGGATCCGCGGGATTCGCTGGAGGATGGGCAATCTGGATAGGCCGGGGAGGGGCGGGTCTGTTCGGGTAAGGATTCCGGGGTTAAAATGGAGAGGTAGGTGTAAATCCATTGTGGGAAGTCTCGAAAACCCGCCCGTACAGGATGTACCGAGGTGCGGCGAGGAAGTGTGAGTCCGGATAGGCAGGGTGGGGCACGATTTATCGTGCCCACGGCATAAACATCTCACCCCATACAAACCGTACCGAAACTCGTACTATGTGCAGGTAATCGTCGGGATCCTATGCAAGCGCTGCCTCCACTGCCATCTGCTACCCTTGCGAAGGTTTATCTTGCCAAATTTCATTGTCAGAAAAGTGCCGTGGGAAGCCGCGAACCATTCCCAGGCGAACCTTCGCAAGGCGATCTAGGCAGTAGCCCGATTTGTTTATGGATGGTGGGCGAGGGGTCAGCAATCAGCCCTGCAGCGGGGAGCCCTGATAAACGCCGCCAGGGTAATAAATACCCGCCTCTGACGGACCTTCAACGCTTTGTGAAAATTATCCTAAAATTGACAATTCCATAATCGTCCTTATACTGTATTTACCTGTGTAATTTTACAGACGGACCCTACCGGCAGGAGGGCCTTCTCCAATGGGTAGCCGGTGACGATTGCTCATCAAGGCAAACGACTGCTTGAATGCTGTAGATTTTTGATTTAACCGGATGGAGGCAGGAATGCAAAAAAACCGTCGGCTCGCATTGATCTTGAACCTTTTGATGGTCTTCATCCTGGCATGCACCTGCGGCCCCCTGACCCAATTGGGCAGCCCACCCGCCGCCTCCACCCCGCCCGGCCGGCTCGACCCGGGGTCTCCCACCCTGCCGGCCCCTTCTACGCCAGGTATCTCCGGGCTTGGGTCCGCCTCGGCTGCCGAGCTCGTCCGGCAAATCCAGATGCCGGAGGCCTCCCTGGTCCAAAGTTTCGAGGCCGTCCAGGAAGCCCTGGCTCGAGGCGGCATTTCCACCGTGGATGTGAACGGGGTCTACGTGGCTGCATATGCGCCGGCTTCGCCCATGCCGGAGACCCATCCGGATATTCTCGCCCTGACACTGGAGGCGCGCAACCGCGCCTATCATCTGACCGTGGAGGAACTGGCGGGAACGCTGAACGACCTGGGCTGGCCTTTCAGCCCCGCCTCATCTCCCGGCGAACAACTGGTCAGCTTCCTGGCCGCCTGGATCGGCGCGGCCAATGACAGCCCTTCCGACCCGCAAAGCTTTACCCCCTTGTTCCTGGCAGAAATGGCCCGGCAGCAAGCGCCCGCAATTGACCTGGCCTCCGGGCTGGCTGACCCTTCCCAGGTACATCTAAACCTGTTGGAGCTGGTGCTCTTCTCGGCCGCCTTTGACCGCATCATGGTCTTCCCCGCCTCCCTCGTTACGCCCCTGAGCGCCGCCCGCCTGCCCGGTTTGAGCCGGATGAGCCTTAACGGTTCATTGGCGGACGCGGATCCCTGCAGCAAGTACAAAAGCCTCTTTTACGGACCCCTGGCCACCGTCATCTTGCCGGAACCCGTCGGCAAGCAATTGGGTGACTTTGGCATCACCTACAGCGTGGGAGAGATCCTGGGTAAATTGGTCGACAAAATGGGGATGAGCGGGGAGGAGTTCGGAAAAGCCATGGCAGCCGTCAACATCCTGGCCCGCATTGCCAAGCTGATCGAGCTATACTCCTCCCTGAGCGTATCTGTTGCCATAGTGGGAGATAACCTGCTCCATAAACCTCTGGAGAGCGAACCGGATACCAAGGTCACATTCGATGCCACGGTGGGAGTAAGCGAGGCGGATTGGAACGCATATAAGCAGAAATTCGGTGAGATCGGCGCGACCATCGACCGGATCGCCCGCGATTGCATGGGCGTGCTGGGGGTTCCGACCTTTGCCAACACGGGAGACATTGCCAAGGCGGTCGAGGGTTTCGCCGTGGAATGGCACATCGCCTCGGGATCTCCGGAACATGCGCATGATGCCAGCGAGGATGTGCAGGACCAGGGCTGCAGCTATCACCAGGGCAGGCTGCGCTGCCAGGTGATGTCCGTTTCTGACCACAGCGGAAAGTCTTCCTACGTTCTGAACGTCCTCCAAAGCACCCCCCCAGAGACGCAAGCAACCCATGAGGGCGGCATCCTGGAGAATGGTACCGTGAAGGTCTGCGCGCAAGTGGATGCCAGCGAAGCACCCAGCCTGTCCACGTTTATCAACGCGGGCATGGGACCCCTGGGGCTGGCCGATTCGATCGCCGAGCTTGTGGGCGGGATGGTTCTTAAGTTGGGCAAGCCTGAAGGCTGTACCACGCTGGGGGTCACCTGGCACGTGGAAGGAAGCTTCATTCTCGAGGGGAGCCTGACCCGGGAGTATCACGAATCCGATACCGGCGCCACCCATTCGTCGGTGACGAAATTCTCGCTTAACGGACGGGCGAAATTCAATTCGACGAATTTATTACCGAATGAAGGACCGGTGGGCCTGGTGACCGTCTCCGAGCAGTTCGATGATCCCGGTTACCATTGCAACTCGAATGCCAGTGGTCCCTTCACCTGGTATGTGAGCGCGCAACCCGTGGGTGACAAGCTCAATATCACCGTCATCGGCATGAAGGTGCCCACGTTGGCGGGTTATTGTTGGTATACGAACGAGCCTATCACAGGGCCGGTGAATTCGATCACAACTCAATTTGAAATTCCCTATAAAGACGGCGGATCCATTATGGAGGTAAGGGATGATCCCATTTGCCCGGGCGGATTCAAGAATTGTAAAGCCACCCTTACACTGGACTTCCATCTGTACATGCCGCCGGTAAATCCATAAGACTCGCGCGAAATTCTCACTCGCGAGGCGGTAATCAGGGTGACTTCAGCTCGGCCTGTCCTCTCCTGCAGGGCAGGTAACCCGGAGAAACCCGTCGGGACGCGCCGTTGGTATCCCCCCGCCAGGACGCCTTCTCAACCCTCGTCGGGGCACGCATGCCAAGATCGGCACGATATCTCGTGCCCCTACACGGCATCAAAACTAATGTGGCCGATCGGCATTATCGTGTATTTATTATTTTCCTTCGTGGACCTTCGTGTCCCTTAGTGGTGAAATCTTTTCTCTTTTCAATCGCAATCTACAATCAATCAATTCTCAATCTTCAATCCTCAATTCTTGGATATAATCACTCCACAAAGCCTTCTGTCCAAGGATGGAAAAATGCCCGCCAAATTCCCCAGCCCGAATGGCTCACCGGCCTCGACCAAAAACTGAACTCCGATGAGAAATATGCCAAAATCGCCCAGAAATGGGAAGGCGATATGTGCATCGTCATCGAACCCGCCGGCCGCCTCACCGAAAAGCTGTATCTATTACCTCGACCTGTGGCACGGCACCTGCCGCAAGGTGGCCGTCCTGCCGGGCCTGGGTGACCTCAAACCCGCCTTCGTCCTGACCGCCAACTACGACAACATCGTCAAGATCCTGACGGGCCAGCTCGACCCCATGAGCGCCATGATGACCCGCAAGCTGCAGGTCCACGGCAGCATGGCCATGATGATGCGCAACGTCCCGACCGTGCTGGATTTCGTCCGCTGCGCCCGCGAAGTCACCAGCGAGATCCTCTAGCCGCCCATGCAGCCCATCCTCAAAGTCGACCTGTCCACCGGCGAGACCAGCCAGATGACCATCCCGCCGGAATGGGAACGGGCTTTCCTGGGCGGCTCGGCCCTGGCGGCCCGCCTGCTCTACCCGTTCCTGACCAAAGACCTGGATCCCTTCAGCCCGGCCGCGCCCCTGCTCTTCATGAACGGGCCTCTGACGGGCACCATCGGCCCGGCGGTGGGGCGCTTCACCGTCAACGGCAAATCCCCCGCCACGGGCCTGTGGGCCGAGTCGAACTGCGGCGGGTTCTGGGGCCCCGAGCTGCGCTTCTGCGGCTACGACGGCCTGTGGATCACCGGCAAGGCCGACCGGCCGGTCTACCTGTGGTTGAACGATGACCGGCTGGAGATCCGGGAGGCCGCGGCCGTGTGGGGGCGGGATACCTACGAATCCCAGATCCTGATCAAGACCGAGATCGGCCAACCGGGCATGCACGTCCTCACCATCGGCCCGGCCGGCGAGACGGGGGTGCTCTTCGCGGGGCTGTTCTGCGACCACGGCCGCACGGCCGGGCGGGCCGGGCCTGGGGGCGGTGGCGGGCTCGAAGAACCTGAAGGCCATCGCCGTGAAAGGCACCCACAAGATCCCCCTGGCGCGGCCGGAGGAGTTCGGCATGATCCGGGCCGAATCCAACCGGGCCCTCAAGGCGGATACGGTCACCCAGGTGGCCCATGACCTGGGCACCGCCGAGCGCGGCCGATTTTTCCGACTATCTCGGCGCCATGCCGAAGAAATACTATCACCAGGGCACCTTCGAAAATGTCGACAAGGTCTCCGGCTCCACCATGACCGATACCATCCTGGCCGGCACCAGCACCTGCCAGGGCTGCGTCATCGCCTGCGGGCGGGTGGTCCGGCTGGAGGACGGGGCCAAGCGCAAGGGTCCCGAATATGAGACCATCGTCGGCTTCGGGCCGAACATTCTTAATGACGACCTGGCCTGCCATCACCCGCCTGGGCGAGATCTGCGACCGGCTACGGCATGGATACGATCAGCGCCTCCAACACGATCGGGTGCGCGCTGCACCTGTACGAGCGCGGCATCATCACCGAAGCGGATACCGGCTTTCCCCTGCGCTGGGGCGACCCGGCCGTGGCGGAAACGCTGCTCCACCTGATGGCCCACCACGAAGGCATCGGCCAATGGATGGCCCAGGGTTCCCGCCGCTTCGCGGCTCATTTCGGGGCGGAGGAGGAAGCCGTCCAGGTGAACGGCCTGGAAGTGGCCTACCACGATCCCCGCGGCGTGTCCGGGATGGCCCTGGTCTATGCCACCAGCCCCCGCGGCGCCGACCATAACCAGTCGGATTATTTCTTCGTGGATTGGGGCCAGGCCGAATCCAGCCTGGGCTTGCAGTATCTTTCCGAGGGATGCCGGGGCGGAGAAATCCGCCAACGTGGCCCGCCACCAGGATTGGCGGACGGTGGCGGATGCGCTGGTGATGTGCCTGTTCGCCAACGTCCCGGCCGAGACGGTGCTGGCGCTGGTCAACACGGCCTGCGGGTACGACCTGGACGTGGAAGGTCTGCTGCAGGCGGGCGAGCGGGGTTGGAACGTCAAGCGGGCCATCAACCACCGCCTGGGCCTGACCCGCGCCAACGACAAGCTCCCCAAGGCGCTGCTGGAGCCGTATGCCGACGGACCGGCGGCGGGATACGTGCCGCCGCTGGAGGAGATGCTGGCCGCTTATTACGCCGCCCGCGGCTGGGATCCGGTCAGCGGCCGGCCCCTGCCGGAGAAATTAGCCGCCCTCGGGTTGGAGGATGTGGCCCGGGATTTGTGGGGGTAGGGGCACAATATATTGTGCCGCCGGTCACCGCGGACCAAACACCAACACTGCAAGGAAACATAATGTCTCCCGTCCTCCGTCACCGCCAAACCATCCGCCTCCAGGGATATGATTATTCCCAATCCGGCGGATATTTCATCACCATGGTCACCCATGAACGAAATTGCATTTTCGGTGAAATGACGGACGGCGGGATTCATTTGACCAAATTGGGAGAAATTGCCCGGGAATGTTGGGCCCAATTCCATCCCATTTCCCTCATGCCTCCGTCGAAGAATTCATCGTAATGCCGAACCACATCCATGGAATTTTGTTCCTTCACGACAGTGGTAGGTGGCACGATGTATCGTGCCCCTACAAATCGTGGTCCGCGTATCGAACAATTCGGCAAACCTGTGGTGGGATCCATCCCAACCATTCTTCGATCCTATAAGGCTGCCGTATCCCACCTCGCCGGTAGTGAATTAAACGCCACCAATATCTGGCAACGTAATTATTATGAACACATCCTCCGCGACCAGGCGGATTACGAACGGATTGCCGGTTATATCATTGCCAATCCTACCAATTGGGATGATGACGATGAAAATCCAAATAAATCGTAGAGAGCACGATATATCGTTGAGAGTCACATTGACCGATTGCCCGAACGCATAGTGTAGCGCGCTCCAATGCGATATCGCCCTTGCCATCCTGGTCCTTTTATGGCAGCCTGCCAATCCATCGCTCCCTGGCTGGAACCACTGCCCACGGCTGCCACCTGGCCTCCCACCAGTAGTGACGACTTACCCCAGGGGGGTGCTCCGCCAAGTCAGGTCTACACCGAAACCCCCACGGACACGCCTCCAGCCCCATCGATCCCGGCTGTAACCGAAGCGCCGGTTGCCCCCGACGTGGGCGGCAGCGCCTACACCACCCCCGGACCGGCGCCGCTGCCCGTCTCCTTCAACCTGGAGGCGGCGGATTGGAAAAACTGGCCGGTCATCCCCCTCGTCACCGAGCGGGCCCGCACCATCTACCGGATCGGGCAGGCCCTCGGCAATGACCCGCATGCTTTCTCGGTCTTCGGCGACTGCCAGTCCGAGCCGGATGTCTTCATGGGGGCTTACGAGAGCGACCCGGCCGCCATCAACACCCTAAACATCCCGCTGCTGGAAACGGTGGTCTGGTTCAGCGGCTCGTTCAACCGAATGAGTTCCCACCGTGCGGGGGGGCACCACCGCGGCGCGCGCTGCTGTGGGCAACCTGGCACCAGAACAAGTACACCTGCACCACCTACGAATCGCCCATTGCCTGCGAGCTGCGCATTCACAAGCCCGCGTTTGTCATCCTCCACGTGGGCACACACTATGAGAACCGCAACGAGGATTACATGCGCATGATCCTGGACCAGCTCATCGCGGCCGGGGTGGTGCCCATCCTGGCCTCCAAGGCCGACGACCGTGAGCTGGACAACCGGGTCAATGCAGGCTACGCCAGCCTGGCGGTGGAATATAATATCCCCTTCTGGAATTTCTGGGCGGCGGTGGACGGGCTGCCCAACCGGGGCCTTTACACCCGGCCGGACGCGAAATATCAGGGCGATCTCTACCTGACCGACCAGGCCGCCGCCATCCACCGTCTCTCGGCGCTGGAGGCGCTGGATGCCGTCCGCCGGGCGGTGACCGGACGGTAGGGCCGAGTAAAATGTCATCTTGCTGTAATTGAGCGAGAGTAAAATTCTTATATACTCTACATGGGTCCTTGGGATGGAGAGCAGGCTTTAGCCTGCCCTAGTGGACGGACCCGCAGGGTGCTCCGCGATGTCCGCACTCCACGACAGTCCGGAATTTGCATCGTGGTAAAATAATATCGAAATAGTCATAATTTATTAATAGGAAGTATGAGGTTATGGACTTTTCCTTCATTACAGACGAACTTTTTATCGGAGAAACACCCTCTCCCCGCGAATACGATATCTTGCGGGATATGGGCGTGCGCCTGGTCATCAACATGCGCATGGAAAAGCGGCCGATGTTCGACCTGGGCACGCCTCCGCTGGATTTCCTGTGGCTGCCGACCATCGATACTCCCGGCCTGGTCATCCCCATCCGCTACCTGATCCGGGGAGTGCAGGCCGCCCTGGAGACCATCCGCAACGGCGGCAAGGTCTATGCCCACTGCCATAAGGGCCGCCACCGGGGCGTGGCGATGGGCGCCTCCATCCTGATCGCCCTGGGCTACGATCCCTTCGAGGCGATGGAGCTGATCAAGCAGCAGCGTCCCGTGGCCGACCCGGATATCTTCTACATCCGCCGCAGGATCCTGCGTTTTGCCGACACGTGGCAGAAGCTGCTGCCGGCACCCGTTGAAATCTGATCAGGCAGGCCGCCCCGGCAAAAAATGAAACACACTGGAACGAAACAGCGAAGGGTTTGATTAAAGAACCCTTCGCGTTCTTTACTATTTGCGGTTGGATGTGTTTTTTTTATCCGGCTAATTTGGCGACGGTGACACCGGCAGCCGCCTTCCTTATCTCCGCCTTCTTCGAAGGAGGCCACGTGGGGATGGTCCTTCAGCATGGCCCGCACTTCCAGGCGGAGCTTGCCGGTGCCCTTCCCGTGGATGATGCGGACGAACGGCAGGCCGCTCATATAGGCTTTTTCCAGGTAGGTATCCAGCCGGTCGAGCGCATCCTCCGCCCGCTGGCCGCGCAGGTCCAACTCCATGCCGGGGGAGGCGGTGAAAATTGAGGACTTCTGATTTCTGATTTCCGATTGCGTCTCGACGATAGGATGGTTTTTCCTTGGCTGATCGGTCTTCGGCGCGTCATCGCTTTCACGCTTCAAGTCCTCCAGCGGGACACGCATCCGCAGCGCGCCGGCCTGAACCTCGGCCTGGTCATCGTTGATGGACAAAATAGTGCCGGGCGTGCCGAGGGTGCGGAAGACCACTTTGTCGCCGACTGCCAATGCACGCTTATCGCTGGGCGATTCGGGCCGGAGGGCCTGGCGCTTACGCTTCGGACCGGCTCCTGGATCTTCTCTTCGACCACTTCACTTGCTCTTCGATCTCTTTAAGGGCCAGCAAGGCTTCGACCGGTTGATGGGCCCTGCGTAGCTCTTCCTTGAAGGATTTCAACTGGGCCTTCAGGACTTCCACTTCCAGCTCGCCTTCGGCGCGGGCCTGGGCCAGCACCTTCTGGCGTTCCTCCTCGATCTTTTCCAGCCGTTCTTCCAACTGGCGCTCGAGTTTGCGAGCCTCCGCTCGGGCCCGCCCGGCCTTCTCGGTCTCTTTGAAGGCGATCTTGCGCTGCTTGTGGATATCGCCGATGAGCTTGTCGGCATTGCAGGTTCTTCGGGTCGATCTCGCCCTTGGCTGCCTCGATGATCTCCTGCGGCAATCCCAGCCGCTGGGCGATGGCGAGGGCATTGGAGCGCCCCGGCAGGCCGATGGTCAGGCGGTAGGTAGGTTGGAGCGTCTGGACGTTGAACTCCAGGGAGGCGTTGACCACGCCGGGGGTGGTGTGGGCGAAGGTCTTCAGCTCGGGATAGTGGGTGGCCACGAAGGTGGTGATGCCCTCCGCCAGCAGGCTGGAGAGGATGGCCCGGGCCAGGGCGGCGCCTTCCTGCGGGTCGGTGCCGGCGCCGAGCTCATCCAGGATGACCAGCGAGCGCCGGTCGGCCTTCTTCAGGATGTGGACGATGTTGGTGATGTGGCCCGAGAAGGTGGAGAGGGACTGCTCGATGGACTGCTCGTCGCCGATGTCGGCGTAGACGGCCTGGAAGCAGGGCAGCTCCGAGCCGGATTGGGCCGGGATGTGCAGCCCGCTTTGGGCCATGACGACCAGCAGGCCGACCGTCTTGAGCGTGACCGTCTTGCCGCCCGTGTTCGGGCCGGTGATGACCAGGGCAAAGGTGCCGGGGATCGGGTCGATGGTGATCGGGCACCACCCGGGCCGGGTCCAGGAGAGGGTGGCGGGCATGGAGAAGTTGAATTGATGATTGCTGATCCCACGGGGGACGCTGTTATGATTGCGATTGGACTTCGCCAGCCTGCTCATCTCATCTTTGCGGGGCTTGCGGACTTTCGCATCGATCTTGTGAAGGATCGGCTCGGTGGCACCCAGGTCTCTCGGCGTACTTGGCCTTGGCGAAGACCAGGTCCAGGGCTGATAAAGCATTCACGCCGGGGACGATCTCGCCGGCGAGCTCGCCCACCTCGGCCGAAAGCACGGCCAGGATGCGGCGGACCTCGTCCCGCTCGGCGATCTGGGCTTCACGGTAGGCGTTGTTCAGCTCCACCACCGCCAACGGCTCGACGAAGAGGGTGGCCCCGGTGGAGGACTGGTCGTGGACAATGGCCTTGACCTGGCCCTTGAACTCGGCCCGCAGGGGGATGACGTAACGCCCGTCCCGCTGGGTGATGACGGCATCCTGCAGCTTGGGGGCGGTGGAGGCGTCGGTCAGGTAGCGCTGCAAGCGGGTCATCAGGCGGTCGTGGGCCACCCGCACCTGCCGGCGAATGTCGTAAAGCCTGGGCGAGGCGCTGTCGGCCACCTCGCCGTTATCGGCGATGCAGCGGGAGATGGCCTCGATGAGGCCCTGAGGAGCGGGCAGGCGGTAGGCAATGCCGGCCAGGTTGGGAAAGTCTTCCAGATGTTTCTCGAAGAAGCGATGAAGGGCCCGCATCGAGATGAGGGTGGACTGGACGTCGAGCATTTCCTTAGGATCGAGCACGCCGCCGCGGGCCGCCAGCTCGACCTGCTCCCGGATGTCGTGGGCTCCGCCGATGGTCAGGTCCGTGGTGAGGAGCAGCTTGCGGGCTTCGGTGGTCTCAGCCAGGCGGGCGGCGGCTTCTTCAAAGTCCGGCGTGGGCAGGAGGGCCTGCGCCAGGTCCGCTGAGCCGGAGAAATCGCAAAAATCCGCCAGGCGGGCGAGGATCTTGGGAAATTCGAGGACGTGAAGGGTTTTTGTATCCATGTGGAGGATGATTTAACCACAAGAAAGGAGATTGGGGAATGAGGATTGGCAAGGGGAATGGGGTGGTAGGCAAAAGGGAATGGCCCTTCGTCTACGCACTTCTCAAAATAACATTGAGAAGCGCTTCGCTCAGGGGATCGCCGGGAGTGTTGGGGGTGCTCTTCAATAAAACATTGCTGCTGGCAACCGACCTTTACTCCCGGATTGCCCCACGCTATTCCCTCGTTGCGGCTGCAATCACTGGCGCAGTTGTGGGTCTCATCGGCTCGTTTTCCCCCTTCTTGATCGGCAGCGGCGGTTCCCTGGCCGATTTGGTGTTGAACGGAAGAATAACGCTGCTTATCATTCCCCTTTTCTTTATAATCCGATTTTTCCTTACCACCAGTAATTACGGGACCGGCGTGCCCGGGGGCATCTTCGCTCCCCTGCTGGTCTTGGGGGCTTTACTCGGACTGGCAATTGGATGAGCCTCGCATGCCCTGGCTCCGAGCGTAATCCCGATCCCGGCCGTATTTGCAGTAGTAGGGATGGCGGCGTATTTCACCGTGATCGTGCGGCTCGCCTGACAGGGATCACACTGATTATCGAAATGACGGGAAATTATTCCCAAATGCTGCCCTTGCTGGTAGCCTGTTTTTGCGCCTATGCAGTCTCGGAGCTGATGAAAGACTTGCCGGTCTATGAGGTCTATCGGAGAACGTGACCTGAAGAACGCGGGGGTGTGAATACTTATTTTGAGAAACCCATGGTGATGGACTCACCATACAAGATGGAGCCCCATTGCGGCCCGAAATCTGTTGCTAAAACTGCCGCCGGGATGTATTATCGTGCGCTGCTCGGATGGTAAACATGAATGGATCCCCACCGCGACCACCCGATTGGAACCCCATACGCGCATCACCGCCATGATTTCGCCGGAGGCCGCTGATGGCATCGAAATCCTGCACAGTGGGTGTGAGGCATGAAAGCTATTAGCGGAACTGGAGGGTGCGCGGATCGAAGCGGGAGGAATGGATGATGATATCCTTCAGGTCCTCCCAGGGGGCTAAGTCATAAGAAGTCAGCTTGATGAAGCGCTTATAAAGGCTATCGCCTTCAAGGAGACCCTTGGGATCGGGCAAAAAGGCACCGTGGATGAAGGCCAGGCGGACATGATCCGCGTGGATGGTGATCTGGCAGACGCCCGCGCTGAACCGGTCCGCCCCTATCCCGGTGATAATAGTTATAGCCGCGGGCAGTGCCGGTCTCGGTGACTCCGGGGGCGGCACTGATAATGACATTCCGCAACTCGAGGACAATATCCCGCAGAAGAGGAGAACATTTTTCGAGTGACTTGTCGAGGAAATGAGAAGATAGCATGGAAGGTGGATCTTTATGGTATCACAAAAAGCAATTCGGGCGGTGGGACCAGCTTAAACAAAAAAACGACCGCGATGGGTCGCTTTCTGATCCTACGGATATTAGAATTGGTTACATGATAAAAGGCCTGCGGCAATAATCACAGGCGGTCTGGCCCTCTTCAAGAGTTTGAGTAGCTCCGCAAAACTGGCAAACGATCACCCGTTCCGGTGAGACCACTGGAATATGATCCACCGCGACTTGCTTCGGGTTTTTGGGATCGTACTTTATGAATATGGTTTGTCCGCTGGTGAACTTTGGGCGGGATGCATCTGAAACGGCTTGCATGGTGGTTGCATTGAAAGGTGGCAGTTCATCCGGAAATACTTCAATGTAGAACTCCAACATGGAAGCATCCTCGCCAATACGAATGCCTGTGTCCGTCAGGCTAAGGATCGTGGCAGGGGCCACTTCGCCAGTCTCGCGTAATTGTTTATAGACCTGCTCCTGAGCCCGCAGTTTATTCTCCAATTGAGGATCGTTAAAATCAATTAGCATGGTGCCTCCTTCAAATGTAACCGGAGTTCTTTAGCGACGATCAAAAGTCCATTTGCATCGAAAAGAGCCAAACCATTGTGAGCCCAAAGATTACTTTTTTTCAGAGGGACTAGGGTGCTCCAACATTTATTGTTTTAAAGCATAATTTTTATATTACTTAGATCAGTACCCAACCCACCTGGAGATAATATTCAGACTATTATAGTACAAAATGGAAAATTTCGCTTTCCCGTTGGCAGAGACAAGGCTCTCTCAACGACTGAAAACCTTGCAAATAAGCTTGATTCTATGACTATATCATTATTGGAGGATTGTGAACCAGACTTCGACTGCGAGGAAATCAAAGTGGGCAATTGGGAGGAGGAAAAAAGCCCGGTAGAGGAAGAAGCTCTACCAGGGCCGGCCACAGAGGTCAATCTCACCGGCGGGCCAATCCGAGCGGCAGACCGGCAGCACCATGACAGGCACATCGTGCATGATGATCCGGCCCTGCGGTTGGTCGATCCACATTTGCCGGGCGACCAAGTTCCAGCCGAATTTATTGTAATAGTGGACCATGGTCTCTCCACAGACCAGCAGGCCGAAATCCACTGCCAATGGGTCCTTCAAATACGCGTGGGCCACTTTGAGAGCGGCCTCCGCCAGGCCGCGCTTACGCCAGGCTTTGAGGGTAGCGACCCCACCGATGCCTCCCAGGTGGACAGGGTTTCCGCCAACCAGGACGGTCCGCTCGAGGATTTCCACGTGGCTGACGATCTCGGCATCTTCCCATACCAGGACATCCCAGACTATTGGTCAGGCCCATTGGATGTTGGTCCCATCCGGAGGAAAGGCTTCAGCAGAAAGGCGCTCCAGCCCGGCACGTTCAAGATCCGTCAATTGGCCATCGGTTTTAAGCTCAATATGCATAGGGGACTCCGAGAAAATTGTATCATTGTAATTGTAGAGCAGACCTGACAGGTCATGTGGACCGATGAAGTGCCGGGTAGTTTTTATCCTTCCGAATAAAATAGACGTATATCCCGTTATATAGGTGAACGCAGAAAACAAGACGGAAAAGGAAACGAATGGCGGCAACGTATCTGGCAGAAGCGGCAACCGAAACGGACCTGGTCTACTTGGCCCAACAAGGCGACCGCAATGCCTTTGGAGAACTTGTCAGACGGCATTACCAGGGCGTAGTCCGCGTGGTTTACAGCATGTGCGGCGACGCGGGCCTGGCAGAGGATGCCACCCAGGAAGCCTTCATCCGGGCCTGGGTGAACTTGCCCTCCTTCCAGCCCTCAGCGCCGCTCAAGAGCTGGATTATACCGGATAGCCATCAATGCTGCCCTGGATGTTCTGCGAAAGAAACCGGAAGAGTCGCTCGAGGAGAAGTCAAGTTACCATGATCACCGACCAGAGTCGAAAGCCCCAAATCGGCTTTGGTGGAAAAAGAAAAGATCGCCTTAGTCCGGCAGGCTATGAAAGAACTGCCGGAGGCATCCCGTTCCATCCTGGTCCTGCGAGAATACGGCGAGCTTTCCTACCAGGAAATCGCCAAGGTATTGGATATCCCGATCGGGACGGTCATGTCCCGGCTGAATTACGCCCGCAACCGCCTGCGGGAATTGCTTAAAGGTGTTTTGTTGCAAATGGAGAGCGAACATGATTGAACACGTGACCGATCTGCTCGGCGCTTATGTAGACGGAGAACTGCACGGCCTGCGCCTGCGTCAGGTGGAAGAGCACCTGGCTCGATGTGCGGGCTGCCGGAAGGAACTGGCTGACCTGCGGAGTCTTTCGAGCCTGCTGCAGAACAGCGTGCCAATGGAGGCTTTTACCCCGGCCGACCAGTTTGCAGCCAACATGGTCCTTCGCTTGAGCGCCCAGATCGGCAAGGACGAAGTCACCGTGGCGGGCGGCGGCCTCCGCTCAGCCCCAGAAGCCGCTGAACTGGCTCTGGTGGCTGGCTCCCGTAGGGGTCCTGGGCGCATGGGTATTCGCCCAGGCCATCTTCACCCTGGTTTCGTTCTTGTCCACAGCTAACGCAGCCGGCCTGTTTGGCAATGTCACTGCCTGGCTGCAAGCAGCGCCCTCCCAAAGCCTGTGGTTTTCGGCGAGCATGAGTCTGTTTGGTGGGCAGCTCAGTGGCACCAGTAAAACGGTGCTGGATGTGCTGAACGACATCAGCGTGACCGGCGCAAGCCTGATCATCCAATTGGCTTTACAGATCGGAATTGCCCTGGCCTACTGGGCCTGGCTGGGACTGTGGTGGAGGCGGCGAGGGACCGCCCCGGCAGCATCCTTGCCTGAGATGCCCTTGCAATCGTAATCCTGCGTGGAACTCAACCTACCCCTGCGCATAATAAGAAGGAGTGTGTACCATGATCGATTTTGGAAAGATTTTGAAGCGTGCCTGGCATATAGTATGGAACTACCGCACATTATGGATCTTCGGCTTCCTGTTGGCCCTCTTTGGAGGCATGTACAGCTTCAGCAGCAGCGCCGGCAGCGGCAACAATGGAATCCGTTATAACTACAACTATAACTTGCCTTCCAACTCCACCTGGCCCCCCTATCTTCGCCAGGACGTGCAGCAGCTTGACCAATGGTTCCGGAGCAATATTGTCCCATTGGCAGAGCAACCGGCCCAGCATATAGGCACCTTTGTCTTGATCGGCGTTGGCTTCTTCCTGCTCATCCTTCTCATCGGCGTCATCGTGTCCTTCATCCGCTATCCGGCCTTCACCGCCATCCTGCGCATGGTGGACGGTTATGAGGCGACCAGCGAGAAGGTCGGCTTCCGGGCCGGCTGGAAATTGGGCTGGAACAAACGAGCCTTCAGAGTGTGGTGGATCGATTTCCTGATCGAAGGTATTCCGGGGCTGGTCATGTTTTTGTTCGTTGGCGGCGCGGTGATCAATCTGACCATCCAGGCCTTACGCAACAATTCGGTCGCGATCGTAGTGGGAGCCATCCTCCTGGGGCTGGCTATCCTGCTGGCACTCCTGGTGGCGCTGGCAGTGGTCTTCCTGCGGCTGTTGAGCCAGTTCTTCTGGCGGAAAGCGGCTCTGGAGGATAAAGGCACCAAGGCGGCCTTCAGCGAGGGTTGGGCCATGTTCAAGCGCAATTGGAAGAGCGCCCTGCTGATGTGGCTCATCATGGTGGGCATCAAGATCGGTTTCGGCATCGTCATGTTCATAGCTACCTTCCTGCTTATCCCGGCGTTCGTCATCCTGCTCATCCCGGCAATCCTTGTGGCAGCCATCCCGGGCATGGTGGTGTTCGGCATTACCAGTCTCTTCGCCAACGTGATTATTGCGGCGGTGTTAGGTGCCATCGTCTTCCTGCCGGTGTTCTTTTTCATCCTTTTCTCGCCGGTGACCTTCCTGTACGGCCTGTACCTGGTGTACAACTCGAGTGCCTGGACGCTGGCCTACCGCGAGATGAAAGCCCTGAACCTGATGGCGCCGGCGGCACCGACAGCTCCGGTAGCACCTGCTGCCCCGGCGAATATACCGCCAGTCACGCCGTAAATAACAAGGTAGAGAAGCGGATAACATCCTGCTCCTCTACAAAGATGCAGATCGGATGGCGGGATCCCCTCCGTTTCACTTCGGGGACACGTAGCATCCCGCTCCACATAAAAATCAACCCGGCTTACAAAGAGCCGGGTTGATTTATTTAGTAACGATTGACCCACAGGGTGCTTCCCTTACGCTGTGCTCCAGGGACACGTCGCGAAATCGTGACTACAAGGATTCTTTTTGGGATTCCAATTCGCTCAGCAAGTTGAGGGCCTTCTCGACGATATGGGCGGGGGTCAGGCCGTATTCGGAATAGATCTTCTCGAAGGGAGCCGAGGCGCCGTAATGGTCCACCGCAACAATGGCGCCGCGGTCGCCGGTCCAACGTTCCCAACCCATTGAGACACCCGCCTCCACAGCCAGGCGAGCCTTGACAGCCGGCAGCAGGACGCTCTTTTGATAATCGGGGCTCTGAGCCGCAAAAAGCTCCCAGGAAGGGAAGGAAACCAGGCGGACATTGATGCCCTGATCCGCCAGGGTTTGACCGGCGGCGACAATGAGGCCTACTTCCGAGCCCGGAAGCCATGAGGATCAACCAGGGTTGGGCCAGCTGCCAAGGTCGGCCAGCACATACGCGCCCCGCTCCAGCCCGGAGGCGGAAGCAAAACGGGTCCGGTCGAGGGTGGGCACATTCTGGCGGGTGAGAGCCAGCAAAGTGGGGCCACGGCGGCGTTCGACAGCCACTTTCCAGGCTGCGGCAGTTTCATTGGCATCCGCCGGGCGGAGTACGACCAGGTTTGGAATGCAGCGGAGGGAAGCCAGGTGCTCCACCGGCTGGTGGGTCGGCCCATCTTCGCCCACGCCGATGCTGTCGTGTGTGAAAACCCAAATGCTGGGGTAATGAGACAAGGCGGAGAGACGGATGGGCTCACGCATATAGTCGGCAAAGGTCAGGAAGGTGGCGCCGAAGGGGATCAGGCCGCCATGGACCGCCATGCCGTTGACAATGGCGCCCATAGCATGCTCGCGCACGCCAAAGTGGAAATTGCGCCCGGCGGGCGTCCCGGATTCGAAAGGGTGGCAAGCCATCCAGCCATGTTTTTGTGGAAGGCGCCAGGTCGGCCGAGCCGCCCAGAAGTTCGGGTAGGCAGGATGCGAGCGCATTGATGGTCTTCCCGGAGGCGATGCGGGTGGCCATCCCCTTTTCGTCGGCCGGAAAAACTGGCAGACCAGTGGACCAATTTTCCGGTAAGTTTCCCGGCCAGACGGCGCTGCAATTCCAGGTGTTTTTGTGGGAAGAAGGCCTGGTAAGCCTTCAGGCGCATGCGCCAATCGGCTTCCAGTTCACGGCCGCGATCGACCGCCTGGCGGAAAAAGGAAAGGACTTCCTCCGGGATGAAAAAGCGCGGTTCTTTGGGCCAGCCCAATTTATCCTTGGCGCCATCGAGTTCTTTATCCCCGGGCGGCTCGCCGTGAGCCTTGCTGGTATCCTGGCGGGTGGGAAGGCCGAACCCAATGTGGGTGCGGCAGGCGATCAAGCGACGGCCGCGGATCCCGTTTGGCCAATTTGATGGCCGCGTCGATGGCTTCCACATCATTGCCATCTTCGACAGACTGGACATGCCAGCCGTAGGCGGCGAAGCGGGCGCAGCGGTCCTCGGTAAAGGCGATATCGGTGGGCCCATCGATGGAGATGTGGTTATCATCATACAGGTAGATCAGCTTGCCCAACTTCAAATGGCCCGCCAGCGAGGCCGCTTCCGAGGTGATCCCCTCCATCAGGTCGCCATCGGTGACGATGGCGTAGACAAAATGGTTGATGACCTCATGGCCGGTGGCATTGAACTCGGCCGCCAGGTGAGCTTCAGCGATAGCCAGGCCGACCCCGTTGGAAAAGCCCTGTCCGAGCGGCCCGGTAGTCACTTCCACGCCGGGAGTCAGCCCGTATTCAGGATGACCGGGAGTTTTGCTGCCCCACTGGCGGAAATTCTTTAATTCCTCCAGGGCCAGGTCATAGCCGGTAAGGTGGAGCAGGGAATATAACAAGGCGCAGCCATGGCCGCCAGACAGGATGAAGCGGTCGCGATCAGGCCAGGAAGGATTGCGGGGGTTGTGACGCAGGTGGCGGGTCCAGACGGTGTACGCCAACGCGGCGCAGCCCATCGGCAAGCCGGGATGGCCGGAATTGGCCTGCTGGACCATGTCGGCAGAAAGAAAACGGAGGGTATTAATGGCGCGTTCCTGAAGGTCGGTCATTGCGGGTGTTCCTTTACCGTAGTAACGAATGAATTCGTTACTACTCATTAAGATTATCCGTGCTCTTCTTGATTGCGACGGCGAGCACGGGCGATTTTTGGGCAGGAGACCCAATCTGGCTGGCTGAGCCAGCAGAACGATCTCCTGGCCAAACTCGTCACTTCCAATTTTAGCATAAGCCTCCCGATAGGGGCGTCATCGGCAGCCAGGGCGAAGGTTTTGGAGGAAGATTATGGCAACATTCCCCCATCATTCCTGCAGTTGGAAATCTGTCATTTCCGACAGTCTAAACTATTTGACATACACGCTTGAAAGCGATAGTAAAATCAACGACCTGGTATTGATGAGGATGTCACCTTCACCGGAAGGAACAGCCAGGTCGGTGTTGACGGATACCGGGCTGCCAAAATTAGGCGTGCCATCGCTATTCCAGGTGAACTTTTGAATGCGGGGCGTTCTCTTCAGATCACAAGCACCACTGGATGAGCTATTCGCGTGGTACACAATCCAGTCTTCCGTGCCGTCGGGCGACTTGAAGAAAGTATTGTGTCCCGGCGAAAAAACTTCATCTGTGCCCTGAAAGACAGGATCAGGCGACTTGGTCCATGAGCTGGTCTGCAAGGGATCCTCGCCGGTGTACGTCAGCATGCCCAGCTTGTAGCCTGAACCTCCGCAGTAGCTGGCCGAGTAGACGATAAATGTTCTCCCGTTATGTTGGAGTGCTGCGGGACCCTGGTTGACACTCCGGCTCACCTGTTCCCAATCATAGGTCGGCGCAGAGAGCAGCACCCGATCGCCATCCAGTGTCCATGGATTTTTCATGGGTGCAATATAAATGCGTTGTTCAATGCCTATCCGACCCGCAAAGAGAAGATAAAGAGATCCATTCAATTGAAGAACACTGGCATCGATTATGCGGTCATCAGTCGAGTCTTTAAGTTGTCCTTTGTAGGTATACGGTCCCAGCGGATCTGTGCCGGCGCTTTCGATCACGTGAATGCGCTGATAGTCGCAGCAAGTTGAAGGTCCGCCTGTGTAATAGCCATACCAATGCAGGCCGTCCGGTCCGTTCAGCAGGAAAAACTCAGGCGCCCAGTAATTGCAGCAACGCTCAGGGGTCGAATCCTGCCAAATCCTTGTGCGAGGCTGTCGTTTTCAGATCAGCAATAGTGGAGGCCTTTCTCATGGTGAGCCCGGTCGAAGGATCACCCCAGGTAGTAGCCGCCAGATAGTAATTCCCGTTGTAGTACGTCATCCATGGATCTGGACCACTTTGGGTAAGCGGGTTACGAAACATGCCGGTCGGGGTAACGATCCGGTTTGTGAGCAGAATAAAGAAATAAGGATTGCCAGAAACAAACCGGACGACCACAATCAGGCCTAAAAGAATCTTCAGCGGTTCGTTCATGCAATACTTTGTTCATTGTTCAATGACCTACATAAGATTCGATCCACAGCCCAACAGCCTTCAGGTAAAAAACTCCATCTTGAAAGGGTTGCCTATTAAAAAGCGCCTACCTTTAAGGCGTAAGAGCCGGCGAATGAAATCCCGGCTCTCACACACACTAAGGAGAAGAGAAAAAATAACGTGCCAAGCCCTTTCCTGAAATGCGACAGCACATCCATCCACTGGAACTATAGATGCCTACTCTGCCGAGGAGCATGTGTAAATGTCTCACCCTTGAAGATCTTTATGCGCTCTGCCCGTACTCCTCCATATACCGTTTGTGTCCCCGGGCAACTTCCTCGGCGGGGATTTCGTCCGGCTGGCCAAGCTGCAAGGCATAAAAAACCGTGCGAGCCACATCTTCGACCATCACGGCAGTTTTGACGGCTGCCTCGGGGGTTTTCCCGATGGTGAAAACTCCATGGTTTTTCATCAGGATGGCCGGACTGGTGCCAATGGAACGGATGATTTCCTGGCCGATTTCATCCCCTCCAATTTTTGCATAAGCGCCTACGGGGATGGGACCGCCGAACTCGTCGCTGATGGCGGTCAAAATTGGCGGGATGGGCCTGCCTGCGGCCGCCCAGGCGGTGGCAAAGGTGGAATGAGTATGCACCACGCCGTTCACATCCGGCCGGTGGCGGTACACATATACATGGGCGAAGGTATCGGAGGAGGGTTTATGGCGGCCTTCCACCACCTTGCCATCCAGATCCACCACCACCATGTTTTCCGGCCGGAGGTCTTCGTAGCGGATGCCGCTGGGTTTGATCACCACGAAACCGGTCTCCGGGTCCCGGCCGGAAACATTGCCGGATGTCCACGCGACGAGATTGATTCTTTGGCAGTTCCAAATGCAGTTGCACAAGCTCTTCTTTTAGTTTCTCAAACATGGCACAACCTCGATCCCTTATCTCTGATCTGCGCATTTCTACGTCAGCCCATCCACAGCGGCTCTTTCGATGACCAGTCCTTTTTTGTAACGCTTCATGAACGCCGTAAAGCCAGCCACATCCGCCGGATCGGGCGCTATCGTTGTGCCCTGTTCCGCTGCAAAGACCTTTGGAGGCAAGATAGGCTTCCAACGGCTCATTCGACTGCCTTATGGATCATGTAGGCGGCAAGCAAGGCAATACCCCATGCGCCGCCCTCCCCGGCCGTTTCCATCACTGAAACGGGGACATTCATCGCCGCCGCCATCATCTTTTGACCCACTGCCTTTGTTTTGAAAAAGCCGCCGTGGCCGAGGATCTGGTCGACCTTTACCTGTTCCTGCTCAAAGAGGATATCCAACCCTATCTTCAATGCGCCGAGCGCTGAGAACAGGTGGACACGCATGAAGTTCGGGAGGGTGAAATGGCATTCAGGGGTTCGGACAAACAGTGGCCGCCCTTCCTCAAAGTGGGTGATGTGCTCGCCCGAAAGATAATTATAGGCAAGGAGCCCGCCGCAATCTGCATCGCCCGTAAGCGCCTGTTTGTACAGCATTTCAAACAGGCTGGATTGACTGACTTCCGAGCCCAGTGCCCGGGAAAATTCATGGAATAATTCGACCCAGGCATTGAGATCGGAGGTGCAGTTGTTGCTGTGCACCATCGCCACTGGTTTGCCTGTGGGCGTCGTCACCATGTCGATCTCGGGGTAGACCTTCGACAGGGCCTTTTCCAAGACGATCATGGCAAAGACGGAGGTTCCCGCGGAGACATTGCCCGTTCGCGCAGCCACGCTGCCGGTCGCAACCATGCCTGTGCCTGCATCGCCCTCGGGCGGACAGAGAGGGATACCCGCCTGCAGTTGCCCGGTGGGATCGATCAATCTTGCGCCTGCTTCGGTCAAAACGCCGGCGGCATCTCCTGCCATAAGGACTTTGGGAAGGATGTCCTCGAGTTTCCAGGCGATATTTTCCGCTTTTAGCCGCTCGTTGAACAGCTCGAGCATGCGTTTATCGTAATCGTTGGTCTTACTGTCGATGGGGAACATGCCCGAGGCTTCGCCCACGCCCAAGCACCTTTTGCCCGGTCAGTTTCCAATGGACATAGCCTGCCAGCGTGGTCAGATAGCTGATTTGCCCGACATGGGCTTCCTTGTTCAAAATCGCCTGATAGAGGTGGGCGATGCTCCAACGTTGAGGAATGTTGAACTGGAACAGATCCGTGAGTTCCTGGGCGGCCTGCCCGGTCATGGTGTTCCGCCACGTCCGGAACGGGACGAGTTGTTTTTCAGCCTGATCGAAGGCCATGTAGCCGTGCATCATGGCACTGAAGCCAATGGCGCCAATGGTCCGGAGCGGGAGTGCCGTACTTCTCAAGCACTTCACCGCTCAGCTTCCGATAGCTATCCTGCAAGCCGGCCCAAACGTCTTCGAGACTGTAGGTCCAGATGCCGTTTTCGTACCGGTTTTCCCATTCATGGCTTCCAGAGGCAATCGGCACATGATCCTCACCGATCAGCACCGACTTGATGCGGGTCGAGCCGAATTCGACGCCAAGAACGGTCTTTCCACTCTCAATAGCTTTTTGAGTATCCACGTTCATCTCCCTTGATTAAATGGTCATCTCGCTTAGCATCTGCGCTAAAAATGAGGCGATTTTTTGAGTGATTTGGGCTGTTTCGTCGCCCAAATCACTCACAACACCTTTTTTTCGAGTTCAATAATTTAGCGAGAACACCACTAAAGCGGAAAGTTATCAGATCAATAAAAATGACATTTACGGTCTGATCAATATCTTCAGGCCCTCCCGCCGGCTGGCAGAAGAAAAGGCCTTCTGAGACTGTTCCAGCGGGAACGAGGCAGACACCAAAGAGCGGACATCCACTTTCCCGCTTTCAACGAGCTGAATGGCTCGCGGGTAGGTGAATTTCATCCGCCTGACCATTTTGAAAGTCAATCCTTTTCGGCGGGCAAGGGATGCCGTGAAGGAGGTCCGATCTTCGGCCGGGATGCCGGTGAGGATTACCAATCCGCCCGGTTTCACGGCAGCAAGGGCAGTTTCGACGGCTTCATTTTGACCGGCCACTTCGAAAGCCACATCCACCCGCCGGCCCGGTTGCCATTCCCTGGCTCCCTGACCTCAGCGCCGCCTCAAGCCGGTGAGGCAGCGGTTCGGTCACGAGCACCTCGCGCGGCTCCGGCCAGGCGCGCCAGTTGCAGGATCAGCAGCCCGATCGGCCCGCAGCCGAAGACGCCAACCGACATCCCCACCCGCAGGTGGGCCAGGTCAACAGCATGGATGGCCACTCCCAACGGTTCGAGCATGACCCCATCCGCCTCCGAGAGAGAATCCGGCAAGGCGAACAGGCATTCCTCCGGCCAGGCGATATATTCGCGCAAAGCGCCATCTTCGGTGCCATGACCGGCAAAGCGCATGTGCTCACATAAATTTGGGTTTCCCTGCCGGCAAAATTCGCATATCTGGCAGGGTACGGCCGGGTCCACCGCCACCCGCCGGCCTTCCATTCGGACCGCTGGCAATTACGCCGGCAAATTCATGCCCGAGCACAAGCGGTTTTTGCAATCTGGCATCCCCGATACCCGCCTCTCCGAACCAATGCAGGTCCGAACCACAGATGCCGACTGCACCAATGCGCACCAAGGCCTCCCCGGCCCGAGGTTCAGGCCGGGGTTCTTCGTGCTGGCGCAAATCCCCGGGAGCGTGAAGGCGAATAACTTTCATGTGTATGCGAAATCACAACCCTTTGGAGAGGTGATAATACAGGTCGTTCCAGCGAAGCTCCTTCTTGAAGTCGGTGAGCTTCGTCTCGCCGCCGATGAGGAGGAATTCCAATCCGGCCATCCCGGCAAAATCTTCCAGGTACTCGGCAGTGATCGCCTGGCTGAAGCCGGTATGGTGGGCGCCGCCTGCCAGGATCCAGGCAGCCGCGGCCACCTTGAGATCTGGGACGTGGAACCCAGACCGCCCGGGCCACGGGCAAATTGGGAAGAGGCTGCTCGGGCTGAATCACATCCACTTCGTTCACGAGCATCCGGAAACGGTCGCCCATGTCGAGCAGGGTGGCGTTGATCGCCGGACCTTTTTGGACGTTGAACACGAGCCGGGCCGGATCGGCCTTGCCGCCGATCGAAAGCGGGTGGACCTCCAGGGACGGTTTCGGGCCGGCCAGGGAGGCGCAAACCTCAAGCATATGCGCGCCGAGCACCTTGGGGGTTACCGGATCGAAATCGTAGGTGTAATCTTCCATGAAGGAGGAGCCGCCCTCCAACCCGGCGCCCATCACCTTCATCGCCCGGACCAGCGCGGCCGTTTTCCAGTCGCCTTCGGCCCCAAACCCATACCCATCTGCCATCAAGCGCTGGACGGCCAGGCCCGGGTAATTGAGCCAACCCGTACAAGTCTTCAAAGGTGGTCGTGAAGGCCTTGAAGCCTCCGTTTTCAAGGAAAGAGCGCATGCCCACTTCAATACGGGCAGATTCGCGCAAGGATTCGCAATCCCTGCCTCCCGGAAGCAGCTCGGGGGCAAGGGTATAGGTATCATCGTATTCCTGGACCAATTGGTCGATCTGCCGGTCGGAAACTCTCTTGACGAATTCAACCAGTTCTCCAACACCATACCCGTTGACCGAATATCCAAGGCGCATCTGGGCAGCCACCTTATCGCCTTCGGTGACGGCCACCTCCCGCATATTATCCCCAAACCGGGCAACCCGAGCCCCTTGCATATCCTGCCAGGCACAGGCGGCCCGCATCCAGACGGCCATGCTGGCAAGGACATCTTCATCCTGCCAAAAGCCGACCACTACCTTGCGATTCAGGCGCATGCGGCTGCCGATGAAGCCAAATTCCCGGTCACCGTGGGCCGACTGGTTGAGGTTCATGAAATCCATATCGATCTCGGACCAGGGCAGATCCCGATTGAACTGGGTATGCAGGTGCAAGAAGGGTTTGCTGAGCAGACTCAACCCGGCAATCCACATTTTGGCCGGCGAGAAGGTATGCATCCAGGTGATCAGGCCGATGCAGGCGGGGGTATTATTGGCCTCCCGGCAGAGGGATGTGATCGCATCCGGTGTGGTCACCACCGGCTTGAAGACCACTTTGACCGGCAGCCCGGCTTCAGCCAACCACCACCGGACCATTTCCTGCAGAATCCCGGGCCACCTGTTTCAGGGTTTCTTCCCCGTACAAATGCTGGCTACCGGTGACGAACCAGACCTCGAAATCATTGAAATTGATCATGAGACCTCCTATGTACTTTCACGGATGACTAAATCGGTGGAGAGTAAAATTGTTTGTGAAACCACGAATTCATTTCGATGAACTGCTTCAATTTCTTTTACCAATTCCTGCACCGCCCGGCAGCCCAATTCATTATGGTTATGATTGATGGTAGTCAATGCCGGCCAGAAATAAGCCGATTCGGCGAAATTGTCAAATCCAACGACTGCCAGGTCCCCTGGGATGGCCAGGCCGCTCCGGTTGGCGAACCGCAGGACGGCCAGGGCCATCTGGTCATTGGCCGCGAAGACGGCATCCATCTCAGGAAAGATGTTCATTAGTTGTTCGAAGGCAGCTTCCCCACTGGCCGAGGACCAATTCCCTTCGACCCATTGGTTCTCCGATACACTTCAAACCGGCTTTTTCCAGCGTTTCCTGCCAGGCTTGTTTCCGTTGGCGGGATTCCCACCAATCCAGCGGGCCCGAAATATGACCGATGTGGCGCTTTCCTTTTTCCAACAAATGGCGGGTTGCCAATACGCCGCCCTCAAAATTATCGACCGACACACTGGTGATATCTGGACGGGGCTGCATGGTCATAAAAACAACCGGCACGGGCACATCGTAGAGGATATCGTCTACCCAGCGGCGGTTATCGCCTACTTCGGGCACCGCCCACACGATCCCATCCACATGGCGAGCGAGTAAATTTTGTAAGAGGGGCTTTATATCTTCGGTATCGAAGCGGGGAATTTCTTCCAGCAGAAGGGCATACTTCAATTTCTCAGCCATGCTGGTGATGCCGTTCAATGTGCGGGAGGGGCCAATATATTTCAATCCTGCAGAGACAACGCCCAGGGTGAAACTACGCTGTTGGATCAGGCTGCGGGCCAGAGGCACTGGGTTGGTAGTCCAAGTCCAGAATTATTTGTTGGATGCGCTGACGAGTTTCCGGAGCGACATCCGGGCGGTCATTTATAACTCTGGAGACGGTTTGAGTGGAAACGCCAGAGGCCTTGGCGACTTGTTTTATCGTGGCGCGTTTGTTTGTATTCATAACTACTTGGTTTTATGGTATTATGGTGTTATCGATACCGTTATCGATCACATTCCATATTATCCAGCTTTGCTCATTTTGTCAATGTTCGCTCAGAATCAATCTGAATAATGTAACATCTCAATCAAAGGGAGCGACGGAGGTTTGCAGCCGACGAAGCCGGCCGCGCTCCCCGGCTCACCCCCACTTTTTGAGAAGGTACTAAATATTGAGGAATATTAGCCCTGATATGAGATGAAAATATCAGGTGCGCAATCTGGATTTTTGAGTCACAATTAAGCTTGAGTCAATTGGTGATTTTAAATATTATGATATTGGTATCGTCGGCTTATTCCCACCAGGTTATAAAAATTTAAGAGTCAAGCCATGATGTAATCCCCAGATATAAAGAGAGCCACCTATGCCATATAAAGTTCTTTTTGTTGAGGATGAAATCGTCACAAGGGATGGGATCCGGGAAAACGTCGATTGGAAAGGCAACGGTTTCGAATATTCCGGTGAAGCTACCGATGGCGAAATGGCTCTTTCGCTTTTACGGACGATCGAACCGGATGTCCTGATCACCGATATCAAAATGCCATTCATGGACGGTCTCCAACTCTGTAAAATTGTGCGGGAACGCATGCCGTTCGTGAAAATAGTCATCCTTAGCGGACATGATGAATTCGAGTATGCCCAGGAAGCAATCAAACTAGGGGTGAATGAATATCTTCTAAAACCCGTCACAGTAAAAGATATGCATCAAGTACTTCGAAAGATTGCCGCTCAACTTGACCAGGAAAAGAAAGAACAAGAGAACTTACAAAAGTTGCAGGAGCAATTCGAAGAGAACCAGGCAATTCTGAGAGAAAGCCTTTTACTAAAAGTTGTTACGGGAACCATCGCTTCAACGGAAGCTATAGAGGAAGGCCAAACCTTAGGGTTGGATTTAGTAGCCAGATGCTACCTGGTCGTGATCCTCAGGATTGAGCTCTCTGAGCGCTCAGAGCAATTTGATTATGGAGAGCACCAGCGATTACAACACGTAATCTCTGATCTGATAGGGAAAAACCCCGATATTTACCTGCTAAAAAAAGATTGGGAAGAACTTGTCCTATTGATCAAAGGGAAATATTCCCGAATACCTTGAAGAAGAAAGAGTCTTGTTGCTGGGGTTGATCAAAGGCGAGATGGACAAGGCCGGATATCAACTCACGATTGGAGTTGGCAAGCTAAAGAACCGGATTGCCGATATATACCAATCTTTCATCGAAGCATTTGTTAATATTCAACGACTTTCGGAAAATGAAAAGGACGGCTTAAATCAGGTGGTGGAAAGAGCCGAATTGTTGAAAGTAAACAAATCTGCCGTGGAAAGCTACTTGAATTGCGGAGTCAAAGAAGATTTCGAAGAATTCTTTAATGCTTATATCCAGCCATTAGGGAAAACTGCTCTTAAGTCATATCTCATCAAGAACTATATCTTTATGGATATTGTTTTGGTGGCAGCCAAAATGGTGAATGAACTTGGAGGAGATATCGATAAAATCATTCCGGAGTTAAATTCCATCGAAACGATTTTAGCAAACATAAAAACGATTGACCAACTTAAAGAGCAGGCATATACAATTCTCGTCAGCGCCATGTCATTCAGGGATAGTCAAACCAGCGGCCAACATACTAAGGTGATCCGGCAGGCGAAGGATTACATCGATCAACATTATATGGATCCGGACCTATCCCTTTATGAAATTGCCTCACAAGTCAACCTCAGTTCAAGCCACTTTAGTATGGTTTTCAGCCAGGAAACGTGCCAGACCTTTAAAGAATATTTGACGACTACCAGGATCAATAAAGCCAAGGAAATGCTACGGACGACCACTCTAAGCTCAAACGATATTTCTTATCAAGTAGGTTTTAACGATCCGCATTATTTTAGTTACGTATTCAAAAAAAATACCGGCTTTTCCCCAACTGAATTTCGTTCGCAGACCCGGAAAGCATAGGACCATCCGTATATTGGTTTGTAAAACCTTGAAATCTATCTTAAAAATTGAGGAACGCTGTTTTTTGAGTGTGTGCGACGCAACCACACACTCAAAAAACGAGCTCATCCAGAACTTACGGATAGAAACTTAGATTAATGGATATATGCAGGAGAAAAAGTGGTCACCAAATCTAGGGTATTCGATTTTAAACATTTACTCGCCAAACTAAAGCTGGCAACAAAATCGCCCAGGAAATTAACGACAAATGCGACTAGGAGAGTTATTCGACTCCTTCCCGGCTTGCATCTTTCCATTCGGGCGAGGATCCTGCTCTCTCTCTGTATTGTGATCTTATTGATGGGTACAGCGAATGTTTTAGTGGTAATGCAGATGTTGAACTACAGCCGCCAATATGACGCCATTATCAACAACATTACCACGGCCAACAGCATCAGTGGAAGTATAAAGCCCGATATTGATAATGAAATGTGGAAGATCGTAGCCGGAAAAATTCAGTTCGGCGAAGGAAAGCAGTACGAAATCATCGACAGTGTGAATAGCAAAGTACAGTGGATGATGGAGAATACCAATTCACACAAAGCCAAGGTTAAATTGGATGTGATCCTCAGGACGATGCAGACCCTCACCCAGTATGTCGATGTGATGGGGAACCAGATCCTAAAAAATAGCACGGCAACAGAGAATGAAACGGTCCTGGAGAAAATAAGATTTGTTACCGGAGTGGTGGACAGCGTTGTCCAGGATTACGTGCTGTATGAAGTAAATCGAACAAATGGACAATATCAACAAATGCGGACAGGGTTTGTTGCATGGGAAGCCCTGGCAATAGCCCTCACATTTGGAGCCATTTGCTTTTCAATCGTGGCGGCCTGGGGATTATCCAGAAGCATCTATACGCCCATAAAGAAACTGCATGATGTAACCAAAACCATCACTCAGAATGACTTGCAAGCCCTTGTAACCAGTGAGAACAAAGACGAAATCACTGAGCTGGGCATGAGTTTTAATATCATGATTGGAAAAATCAGGGAGCTATTGGATTCAAAGATCAAAGAACAAGAAAATTTAAAGAAAGCTGAACTTAGAGCTTTACAATCCCAAATTAATCCCCATTTCCTGTACAACACTTTGGACACAATCATTTGGATGGCCGAAGCAGGAAAAACAGACCAGATCGTTGAAGTGGTAAGCGCATCTGTCAAATTTCTTCCGCATAAGTCTCAGCAAGGGGAAGGATTGGATCACGATTGGGGAGGAAATTGAACGGATCAAAAGTTACCTGACCATTCAAAAGATCCGTTATCAAGACATCATGGATTTCAGAATTGAGGTGGATGAAAGAGTGACCAACCACACAGTTTTGAAACTAATCCTCCAGCCGTTGGTAGAGAACGCAATTTATCACGGGATCAAGAACAAAAGGGAAGGCGGCACAATCGTTGTGCGAGCGAAATTGAACAATGAGAACGAAGTTCTGTTGGAAGTGGAAGATAACGGGATCGGATTCGCCCCAGACAAGCTGGCACTACTTCAAGCCGAATTGGAAGATAATTCCGGCGATATCAAACAGGAAAGTGGATTTGGCGTAGGGAATGTGAACCAACGGATCAAACTTTATTATGGTAAACAATACGGCCTTTCAGTAAAGAGCGAATACCAAACCGGTACCCGGGTTTCTTTTATCATTCCTGCCAGGAAGGGCGACCCCATCGAAAATGCAGTTTCCTTGCTCAACCAAGTCTCGGCAGCCTCTCAAAACAAGCCCATGGCTCCTGATGAAGGGAATGTAATATGAAAAACTCACGCATCCTAATTACGGCGATCGTAGCTGTGCTGACCCTTATGCAAGGGTGTACTCTCGCCAATCAAAAGACACCTCCTGCACAAAGCAGTGAATTATCGTTCAAGCCAAAGAAAACTTATGGAGACCTGGTGGTTGGGTTTGCCCAAATCGGGGCCGAAAGCGAGTGGCGGACTGCGGACACTGACTCCATCAAACAGGAAGCTGAGCGCCTGGGCGTCGAGCTTAAAATTCATGGATGCACAGCAAAAACCTGAAAATCAGATCCTGGCGTTGCGGACATTCATTGCAGAGAAAGTAGATGTAATTGGGATTTCACCGGTTGTAGAAACAGGATTTCAGGAAGTTTTTCAAGAAGCCAAGGATGCCGGCATCCCGATCATCCTGGTTGACCGCAATGCGGACGTGCCAGAAGATCTATACGTATCCTCCCTGGGATCCGATTTTCTGGAAGAAGGCCGAAAAGCCGCCCACGTGATGGTTAACCTGACAAATGGCAAAGCCAACATCGTTGAATTGGTGGGGACGATCGATTCTGCACCGGCCAAAAACGGTATACGGGTTTTCGAGAGGTTATAAAAAATTATCCCCAAATGCAGATCATCGATTCCGAATCCGGCGATTTCACCCGCGCCAGAGGCCGGGAGGTCATGAAGAGGTTCCTGGAAAAGCATGGCCGGGAAATTACCGCTGTTTTTGCCCAAAATGATGATATGGCCCTGGGAGCCATCCAGGCGATTGAAGAATATGGGTTAAAGCCGGGCGTAGACATCAAGATCGTTTCAATTGATGCCGCCAGGGGTGCATTTGAAGCGATGATCGCTGGGAAATTGAATGCGACCGTTGAATGCAACCCCCTGCTGGGTCCGCAATTCTTTGAATTGGCGCTTCAAGGTGGTAAATGGCGAATCGGTTCCCAAGCGCGTCTATTCAGTAGAAAGGGTTTTCTTTCCGGACAATGCTGCATTAGATCCTTCCAACTCGTAAATACTGATTTTTGAACCTTTGAGAATCTTCCCTTTCTGATCAATCGAGTACTCCGGCCTATAAGGCTACTCAACCCAAAATTCTTAACTTCCACCATAAAAAATCTGCCATCACAAGATGATGGCAGATTTTTTCTTGGGCGGACCATGGAATCGTTAACCACTTCCAAAAACAAAATCATGGACTTTCATATAGCGGGACCCTATTATTGATATAGCGAAACTCCCATGAAATATTAAAAAGAACTATTCAGCCTCTTGGAGGTATGTCGGATGCCAAGTCGGCAAACGCAGAATAGTGAATAATCGGGTGTCCAAATCAGTCCGTGCGCAAACATGGAAGCAAGCCAGTAAACATTACCCTGGCGCACATATCCATAGCGAAGCTAATTGTTCCCCGGGAAAGGCTTCGTCCGCATCTGATCAAGCCCAATCAACAAGGAGAGTGTAGGATGAAAATCGCGAGAATTCTGAGTATCTTAATTGCAGTGATGTTCGTTCTTTCCGCAGTAGGTTGCGCGCCTAAGGCAACCCCCACGGCTGTTCCCCCAGTAGCGACGGCAGCCCCTGCCAAACCGACAACTTCCGGCGGCTATGTCATTCCGGTGGCAAAATGCGCTCCCAATTGCACCTATAAAGACATGACAGTTGGCTTTATCCAGACCGGCTCTGAGAGCGGCTGGCGGGCTGCCAATACATCCTCCTTCCGGGAAACTGCCACATCAGCAAGGCGTTACCCTGAAGTTCTACGATGCGCAAAACAAGATTGAGAACCAGGTCTCCGCTTTCCATCAGTTCAACCAGGATCCTGCGGTCTCCGTCATCGTTTTGGCGGCCCTGGATGTGACTGGCTATGACGATGTCCTGGCTGAAGCCAAGACGAACGGAAAGATCGTCATTCTTGGAAGACCGCCGTATCGATGCTGCCCCGAGCAATTACTATACTTACATTGGCTCTGACTTCATCGAAGAAGGCCATAAGAGCGCTAAGGCCATGTGCGATCTGCTCAAAGATAGCCCCAAGAAAAATGTCGTTGAAATCTCCGGCGCCGTGGGTGCTTCTGCAGCCATTGACCGGGCCAAAGGTTTCCGCGAAGATATGGGCGAATGTGGAATTACGATCACCCAATCTCAAACCGGTAACTGGGGCGTCCCGGAATCCAAAGCAGTCATGGCTGCCTGGTTACAGCAGAGCACCGACATCCAGGGCGTATTTGCCCACAATGATGAGGAAGCCATCGGCGCCATCCAGGCCATTGAAGAAGCCGGCCTCAAACCCGGTGTCGATATCAAGGTCCTCGGCCTCGATGCGACCGCAAACGGTTTCAAGTACTTGATCTCCGGCCAGTTGAATGCTGACATCGAGTGCAACCCGCTGTTGGCCCCGCAGGTCTACGAAGCTGCCCTGAAGGCTATGAATGGCGATGCGACCGTTCCCACCTGGGTTCCTTCCAAGGAAGGCGAGTTCTTCTCGGCCCAAGGCGCGGATGCGCTCAATGCCATCCTGGCAACCCGCAAGTACTAAACTTCGATACCCGACCGCATGACTTTCCCGGGAGTTCACGAAGCGGTAAATTACGAACCTTGCGATAATGGAGGAGAAGCGGAATTAAAAACGCTTCTCCTCCCACGAATGAACAACAGGCTGTTTATCCTAGACCGAGGGATTGCATATGGCAGAGAATGGCCAGCGAAATTATAACCATGAAAGGCATTTACAAGTCCTTTCCAGGTGTAAATGCTCTCGAAGGAGTGGACTTTACCCTTCGAAAAGGCGAGATCCATGCCTTGGTGGGGGAGAATGGGGCGGGAAAATCGACTTTGATCAAAGTCCTCACCGGCGTGGAACGGCCCTGATAAAGGCGTTATTACACTGAATGGAAAAGAAGTTTCAATCAAATCAGTTCAACATGCCCAGGAACTGGGCATCAGCACGGTTTACCAGGAAGTCAACCTTTGTCCGAATTTAACGGTAGCCGAAAATATACTGATTGGTCGGGAGCCCAAGAAATGGGGGAGCATTGATTGGAAGTCCATGAATACCCGGGCCCGTCAAATCCTTCAGGGATTGGATGTCAATATTGATGTGACCCAAACCCTGGGTTCATGTTCGGTCGCCATCCAACAAATGGCGGCAATTGCGCGGGCATTTGAAATATCATCTGCCAAAGTGTTGATCCTGGATGAGCCAACTTCCAGTTTGACCACCCATGAAACGGAACAACTCTTTGGGGTAATGCGCAAGTTGAAAAGTGAAGGGATGGCGATCATCTTCATCACCCATTTCCTGGAACAGGTGTATGAAGTTGCCGATAGGATCACCATCCTTAGAAATGGAAAATTAGTGGGGACGTATCCCACCGCATCTTTATCCCGTCTTGAATTGATCACGAAAATGATCGGCCGGACTTTGACCGAGTTGGAAGACATGACGAAGCTTAAGCTTGAAAGCCAGCAGCATATTAAAGGGGATGTCCTGCTGGATGCAAAAGGCTTGGGTCGGACCGGCTCGATTGAGCCTTTCGATCTGCAATTACATGCCGGTGAAGTGGTGGGCCTGGCCGGCTTGCTTGGGTCTGGGCGGACTGAAATAGCCCAACTCATGTTTGGCATCGACAAGCCGGATACTGGTTCCGTCACGATGGACGGCAAACAGATCAAGAATTTTTCTCCCATCGGTTCCATCTGCTCGAGGCGTGGCACTTTGCCCGGAAGACCGGAAAGATGCAGGCATCATAGGGGAGTTATCCGTGAGGGAAAATATCATCCTGGCGATGCAAGCCAGCCTGGGATGGTTCAGGCATTTGAGCAACCAGGAGCAATATGAAATTGCCGAGAAATATATTAAATTACTGAATATTGCTACACCTTCCCCGGATCAGCCGGTCAAGAATCTGAGCGGAGGCAACCAGCAGAAAGTAATTCTGGCGCGGTGGCTGGCAACAAATCCGCGTCTTCTTATCCTGGATGAACCTACCCGCGGTATTGATGTGGGCACAAAGGCTGAAATTCAGCGCTTGGTGCTCTCGTTGGCCGAGGAAGGTAAATCCTGTATGTTCATTTCCTCCGAATTGGAGGAGGTTTTACGTACCAGTCACCGTATCGTTGTTTTGAGGGATAAAGAAAAGGTGAGCGAGTATTCAGGTGAGGTAGCCGAGGGCCAGATTATGCAATCCATTGCAGGGAGTGATTAACCATGAAACGATCAAAATCCCCTTTCGAGTGGAAAAAGATCACAGAAAGCATGCTTTTCTTTCCGCTTATCGCTTTATCCCTCATCCTGCTCTTTGACCTGTTTTTCATTCCCGGTTTTTTTCACCTCGAGATCAAACAGGGTCATCTATATGGTAACCTGATCGATGTTTTGCGTAACAGCGCTCCGACCATCATGCTGGCCATGGGTATGACCCTGGTGATCGCTACCGGCGGGATCGACCTTTCGGTGGGCGCGGTCATGGCGATTGCGGCTTCAACAGCCTGCATCCTGCTGAACCCAAACCTCATCGGCCTGAAATTGGCCGATGTCACGAGAGAAGCCGATCCTACATACAGCGCTTCGCCGTCTGTGGGCGGTATTCTTGATTCCGTTGGTCATCGGTGCGATCTGCGGCCTATGGAACGGGTTGCTGGTGGCGTATGGAAAAATTCAGGCCATGGTGGCCACCTTGATCCTGATGATTGCAGGGCGGGGCATCGCCCAACTCGTTACAAATGCAATCAAGATCATCATCTACAATGATACATTCCTACATCTTGGGAACGGCTGGCTTTTCCTCTTCCCGTTTGCTTTATACATCGCCGCCATCGTATTCGCCATCGCCTGGTTTTTGACCCGCAAATCCTCAATCGGCATGTTTATCGAGTTGGTGGGTACCAATGCTCGCTCCAGTTTTTTCAGCGGAATTAACGCAAAGAAAATCAAGCTATTTGCTTATATATTTCTCCGGCGTATGCGCAGGAATAGCCGGGTTGATCGCCGTTTCGAGTATCCGTACTTCAGATGCCAACCAGGTCGGTCTTTATTATGAACTGGATGCCATCCTGGCGGTGATCATCGGCGGAACCATGTTGACCGGGGGCCGGTTCTCATTGCTTGCCAGCGCCATCGGCGCATTGGTCATCCAGGCTACCACCACATCTTCGTTATCTATCGGCGTCCCTGCAAATGCATTGATCGCCGTCAAGGCGCTGGTCGTGATCGTGGTGATCCTCCTGTATTCACAGCAGGTCAGGAACTTCATTCGAAAATTCACTTCGCGACCAAAACCGACGGAGGTGAAATCATGACCACTGAGCTTGACCACCCGTATTTCCAGATTTCGGAAGTTCCTTCCGCTTTCAGCGACAATCGTGTTATTTTCCATTGCTTATGCCCTCGGAGTAACTTACTTAAAGGGATGCGCGATCTGCAAGTGTTTTTTACATTGTTTATCACCACTCCTTTCTTACTGATCAGTGTGATCGGTGAAACATTCGTCATCATTTCAGGCGGTATCGACCTGTCTGTCAGCGGGGTGATTGCGCTGACCACCACGGCTTCCGCCGCTTGATCCGGGACGGGTTGGAGTCCCTGGTTGGTCATGCCGCTGATGTTGCTTATGGGAATGGCCATCGGCGCTACCATGGGCAGCCTCATTACTTACTTGAAGGTACAGCCTTTTATCGCCACCCTGGCAGGTATGTGGTTTGCCAGCGGGAATGTGTTACATCATCAGCGATGCCGAAATACGCATCCATAACCCCGTCTACACCATCCTCTCGGGGACAAAGCTTTTGATCCCCGGGTTGAGTAACCCGGTTACCCAAAAAGGCGACTATATCACCATCCTGGTGATGGTTAGTCTGACCTTTTTTGCCCTGGCCCTTTACCTGGCCCACTACACCCGTTTCGGCCGTACCATATATTCCATCGGGTGGAAACAACGGGGCGAATGAACAATCGGCCCGCCTGATGGGTCTCCCGGTGGACCGGACCAAAGTGCTGGTCTATACCTTCAACGGGTTCTGTTCGGCGCTGGCAGGCATCGCCTATAGCATTTACGTGGGCTCGGGCCATGGCACCCATGCATCCAACGGTTTCGAGATGACTGTTATCGCTGCGGTTGTTATCGGCGGCACCATGTTGACCGGCGGTGAAGGTTACTTGTTTGGCAGCCTGTTTGGGGTATTGATCACGGCCCTCATCCAGACCCTAATCCAATTCAACGGGAAGCTCAGTTCCTGGTGGACGAGTATCTCCATCGGAGTGCTGACCCTTGTTTTCATCGGCGTGCAAAGCCTGGTGGCGAACATCGGCGGCCGCAAATCAGCCGGCAAGAATTTGATTGGTCGGGCTAAAGAAGCCGTCCAGGGGTTGTTATCTCCCCGGTTGCGTAACCGCCAAAGGCTCTTGTATGGCGGCGGCGCCCTCCTCGTAATCATCCTTGGAACGGTTACATTCACCCTTATCCGCAATAGTGCTCATAAACCAGTTGCCACCGACCAGACGCCGGTCAGCCTCGGGTTGCCAATTAAAACCTTCCCGCCAGGACCAGGCTGCCACTCTTATGCAAGGCGGCGCAGTGATAGTCTACGAGCGCAATGGGGGTCTCAAATGCGTGGATGAGTTGTACGCCATCTATCCGGATGGTAAGGTCACCGGGGATAATGGTGCTGAAAAAGTTGAGAAGCAGGTTGTCTCTGCAGAGGTTGACAAATTGTTATCGAATATAAACAACCTGGAATGGTTTACGGATAATATGTATTCCGCCTCCCATGTCCCCTGTGGAGCTTGCTTCACTTACTTTACAAGCGTCTCCTACCAGGGCCAGGAAAAGACCGTATCATGCGTGGATGGCGGAACAGATTGTCCTCCAAACTACTGGCAAATGACAGCTCTTTTCAATCCGTTCCTGCCGGTATTCACCCGCTAATCAATCCTTGTAATCGAGAACAAAGCCCTTTTCGGATCACCGGCAATCCATTCTAGCGGAAAGGAAATTGGAATTATGAGGATTAAGAAAAAGAACCTTTTCCAGATTTTATTTTGCAGTATATTCCTCTATGCTTGCGCATATATTGTCACGCCTGCAATGGATGTTACTCCTGTTTCAACAACCTCCAAAGGCTGGACTGCTTTCACGACGAATGTCGGTCAATCGTCGGCAGGAGACCTGCACATTGATCTCACCATCCGAAATGAAACAAACGACTGGAGTAAGATGGATGCTGCGGCAGGACGTCCGGCTGATTTTAACCACCAGTGAGAACAAGTCCTCCAATTGCGACACTGTTTTCGTGGGAACGGGAGGCAACCGTTTGGCTCCGGGCTTTCAAATGCGTGGATATACCGGAGGAACTGAAAGTGAACCCAAGACTCAGCTTCTCTATGTGGAGTGCAAGGGCGTCGCTGCATCTCCCGGTTCCAAACTTACCATTGACTATAACTACGTCACCGGACCATACAACTATTATGTTGCTCCCGAACTAACGAGCGAGAAGTTGGTTGTAAACCTGGACGAAGTTGCCTCAGACCCGAAATATCCGATAGCGGCCTCCGTCGATGGTCTGGTCGAAAAAGCGTCGACCAAAATAGTAGCCATTAACGATTGCGTCCTCACCCTCACTGGCGTCAAGCGGACAGATACTGGGCTCGAATTCTCCTGGGAAACCAACAACCCTGGCGCATATCCCACCTATGTCCATATTGGGTTACCGCCCGTGATCGGTTCTGACGGTATCCTCTATGGTTTCTACAAGGATCCTACTCTTGCAGATGCACCCATCACCCTGCCTGCCAAGAAAGCCAATTGGACAACAACCGTTATTGTCCCGAAGGATATTAATGGTTTATACATTATGGCAAGTGTGGAAACCAAACAGCAAAAGAACTTCACCAGCCACGTCATCGATATAACGGATAAATAATTCTGGCGGAAGGGACGCCACTGTACCTCAACCGGACAGGCTCATGCCTGTCCGGTTTTTGTTGTGCGCCCAGCATGGGCGTTGACTAGAGAGTGAAAGACTCTTGCAGCGGAGATTGCACTGACTGCTAGCGGAAGGCAAGGGCGTCACCGTGAGGTGGGGTTTGGAGGAAGCCGGAAGCAAACCTGCGGCTTGAGGAACACGAACCCGATGAGAGGCCGTGAGACAGGGCGAGTTGGCAACAGACAACGAAGCCCATGCAATCAAGAGTCGGAGCGGTAAATTGGGCAAGCGTGCAGGGAAAGTCAACGAACTTACCTGGGGAGACCTGCCAACAAGCCGGAAGGTAACCCTGACAGGGATGTCAGACTGAGATGGCAGGAGTCAGCCGAGGCCATAGTACCAGCTAGGAGCGGTGTATCCGCTGGGAAGGGCTGAACAATAGGAGGATGAGTACGATGAGCAGTTCGAGGGACGAACGGAGAAGGCAGAAACCTGCGGAAAGCGGGACTGCTGCACCAACGAAGCAGGTGAAGCCTGCGGGAGTGGAGCAGAGCGCCGAGGCGTCCCCGGCACGAGACAGCGGAAAATCCGACGAGGCAGTGTGGGAAGCGGTGTTCGAGAAAGAGAACCTGCTGACTGCGCTGAAGCGAGTAGAGAGCAACAAAGGAGCCGCCGGAATAGATGGGATGGAAGTGAAAGAGTTGTCGGGCTACCTGAAAGAGCAGTGGAAGGAAGTGCGGGAAGCTCTCGAAAGCGGGAAGTATCGGCCAAGCCCGGTGAGGCGGGTAGAGATACCCAAGCCAGATGGAGGGGTGCGGCAATTGGGGATACCGACAGTGTTGGACCGGCTGATCCAGCAAGCCATAGCGCAGGTGCTGACGCCGATGTTCGAAGGGGTGTTCTCGCCCTACAGCTACGGGTTTCGACCCGGACGGAGTGCGCATCAAGCCGTGCAGAAATCTCAGGAGTACATCCTACAAGGCTACGACTGGGTGGTGGATATCGACCTGGAGAAATTCTTTGACCGGGTGAACCACGATATGCTCACACTTGCCCCTGCTGCAAGTGCAGGTGTGGCAAGGGTGGCACGAGTGGTGAAGGACAAACGAGTGCTGAAACTGATCCGAGCCTATCTGGAAAGTGGCGTGATGTTGAATGGAGTAGTGATGGAGACGGAAGAGGGGACACCGCAAGGCGGCCCATTTACGCTTCCAACAATAGTGCAAAAATGGTGATAGAGTTCCCGATAACCATCTCACGTCAACGATTACGCCCTCAATATGGAGATGGTTTTCGAGGGGCGCCTTTGGACACCTCGCTACCGATTTAAAGAATGCACGGGCGTAATCGGGAAGCGAGCCACGATGAATCAGGAACGGAAGGGCAAGCGGAAAGGAATATATAAAGTGGGACGAGTTTTTGAGCCAGATCGGATGGCACCGGTCAATTTGCAAACCGCCTATGAACAGCTCTTGTCGCCAGAACGATACCGAATTGTTCAGGAGCAAAAAGACGAAACCATCACTCAGGCAATTGAAATGGCCGCGGAGGTCAGCTCATGACAGAACTGCGGGTTGGATATTATGCGCGAGTCTCCAGCGAACAACAGGCAGAGGCAGGAACAATTGCCAGCCAGGTAGCCGCCTTGCAGGAGCGAATGATTCAAGATGGATACCAGGTGGACCCAGAACTGGCCTTTGTGGATGATGGCTACAGCGGAACCACCTTGATCCGTCCGGCCCTGGAGCAGCTGCGGGATGAGGTCGCCCTGCGAGGCCTCCACCGCCTGTATGTTCATTCTCCGGATCGGCTGGCACGGAAATATGCCTATCAGGTCTTGCTGGTGGATGAATTCCGACGAGATGGCGTTGAGATCGTGTTCTTGAATCACGAGGTCGGGAAAAGTCCGGAAGATAACCTTCTGTTGCAGATGGAGGGGATGATCGCAGAGTATGAGCGGGCCAAGATTCTCGAACGGAGTTGCCGCGGCAAGCGTCATGCGGCCAAGTCGGGAGAAGTCAGAGTGCTTTCCGGAGCGCCGTACGGGTATCGTTACATCCGCAAGCAGGATGGAGGCGGCCAGGCACGCTACGAGCCGGTTCCAGAAGAAGCCCAGATGGTCCAGCAGGTCTTTACCTGGGTGGGAGTGGAGCGAATCAGCCTCGGCGAAGTCCGGCGGCGCTTGAAACAGGCCGGAATTTGTTCCCCCAAGAAGAAGATCGAGTGGGACCGCACCACGATCTGGGGGATCCTCAAGAATCCGGCTTATAAGGGGCAGGCTGCCTTCGGAAAAACCCGCTCTGGCCCCCTGCGTCCACGCTTGCGACCTCAACACGGAGCGCTTCCCCAGCCTCGGCGGGCTCATTCCACCTATGATCGGCCTGCCGAAGAATGGTCCACCATCCCGGTGCCCGCTTTGGTCAGCGAAGAATTATTTGCGGCCGTTCAGGGGCAGCTGCAGGAGAACCGCCAGCGTGCCCGCCAGGGACAACGCGGCGCTCGTTATTTGCTGCAGGGGTTGTTGGTCTGTGCCCAGTGCGGCTATGCTTTCTATGGCAAGCCGGTGAGCTCAAAGGCGGCCAAAGGGGAAAAGCGAAATTACGCCTACTATCGCTGCATCGGTTCGGATGCTTTTCGCTTCGGCGGAGAACGCATCTGTGATAATCATCAGGTCCGCACCGACCTGTTGGATCAAATCGTCTGGCAGGAAGTCTGCAGTCTGCTCCAGGATCAAGAACGTTTGCGGGAAGAATTTACCCGCAGGCTGAATGCCCCCACACAAGGATCATCCAGCCTCGCCACGATCCATGCACAACAGAGTAAAATACACCAAGGTATTACTCGTCTGATCGACAGCTATGCGGAAGGCTTCGTTCAAAAAACCGAGTTCGAACCACGAATTACCCGGTTGAGGCAACGTTTGCTGGATCTGGAGCAGCAAGAGCGAGAAATCCAGGATCAGGCCAACCTTCAGGCCGAGCTTCAAATCGCCATCAACCGGCTGGAAAAGTTCGGAGAAGAAATCAAGACCAACCTCGCCAATGCCGATTGGCATATGCAGCGTGAGCTGATCCGGATGTTGGTCAAACGTGTAGAGATCGGAAAAGAAGACATTCAGGTGGTTTTCAGAATATCGCCTGATCCGGGGGCTTCAGATCCAGAAGCAAGCTTTTTGCAACATCGTTGGAAGCGTGTTGTCGCCATTGTTATCGAACATCATGCTGAGCGATCTGGACAGGGAACTGGAAGAGCGTGGACATAAGTTTGTGCGCTATGCGGATGACTGCAATATCTACGTGAAAACGGAGACAGCCGGGGTACGGGTGATGGAAAGTGTGAAGAAGTATCTGGAGAAGAAGTTGAAGTTGAAAGTGAACCCGAAGAAGAGCAAAGTGGAACGAGCGACCCGGGTGAAATTCCTGGGGTTCAGTTTCTTCAAGCGGAAGGGAGCCGTGTTGATCCGCATTGCGAACCGAACGAAGGAACGCTTTATGGAGAAAGTACGGAACCTGACCAGGCGAACTCGCTCAGGCAAGCTGGAAGATATTGTGAGGAAGATCAACCGCTACATAGTGGGGTGGACAGCCTATTACCGACTGGCGGCTACGCCGAGCGTGTTTGAAGAACTGGACGAATGGGTTCGACGGAGACTGAGACAGATGCTTTGGAAGCGCTGGAAGCGGGGCCCAACCCGCTACCGGGAACTGAGGAAACTTGGTGTACCCCCGGAACGAGCCGCACTTGGAGCAGTTGGGAGAAGTCCCTGGCGTATGTCCCTAACACCTGTGATACACGAAGCCCTGAGTAATGCCTATTGGCAAAACACAGGGCTGGAAAGCATAACAAAACGATACTCCAAGCTACGTTATTCTTATTGAACCGCCGTATGCGGACCCGCATGTACGGTGGTGTGAGAGGGAGCGGTTAGCCGCCGCTCCCTACTCGATTTTACGCGAGCGGGTTAACTCCGTTTCAAAAAAATAAAAAGCATTAAACATGAAAAACAACATTTTTGAGCTTATTCCACGCGGGACAATGATCGCCACTGATAGGTAAGAAATTCTACAGCTGTCGATCTTTTTGAAAGCCCCGTGAAAATTGGATCAAGTGGTTTTTTACCCTCGAAACAACTCTGAATAGAAATATATTGAGGCGTAGGCCAATAGAGGGCTTTACATCCCGGGCATATAAGGGACGGTTCTCAGGAAAATGCTGATTAATTTCGCCAGGTGAACGGGCTGTTCAGTGATAAGCATATGCCCGGCCTGATCCATAGTTTGTAAAGCAGCTCCGGGGATGCCGCTGGCGAGAAATTCTGAAAAATGAAGGGGGGTAAGCCGATCTGCGGTCCCGCATATTACTAATGTAGGCGTTCTGACAGTTTGTATCCTACCGACCATGTCGAACCGATTGCATGCCAACCAGTCGCCATATAAGAGAGTTCTGGCGGGTGTGGGTGAGGTGTTTACAGAATGAGTCCCGGAGAGCAGCCGATGCATTTCCACAGAAAGATATTTCCTGGATGGCATTTATGGCTCGTGGAAGGGTGGATGGATTGGCGCCATTTTCCAAAATGGAAGCCGGAATGGGAAGACGTGGGCCGGTGGAGATCAAAACTGTTCCGGCAACACGGCGGGGATGGTTCAAGGCGAGGGTAAGGGCGATGGCGCCCCCCATCCCATGTCCACCAAAGACAGCCGTGGATAGACCGGCCGCGTTCAAAAATTCTACCAGACAGACGGCATACTCTTCAATATACTGGCGACCAAGCCCTTCTGTTTTTCCGTGGCCGGGCAGGTCGATTGTGTAAACCCGTGTTCCGGGAAGGCGGCGGATCTCTGAAGGCCAGGATAAGTGATCCCCTCCGGCATCATGGATAAGTACCAGGGGCGGACTCATAACTCCGGCCGCCTCATTCAAAAAAAAGTGGATACCTGCCGCACTTGGCATGCCAGCCGATCAGCAATTATCTTTTTCTGGAAGCATGGTGAAGCCGGTCAGCCGCCTCTTCGGATAAGGGAATATATACCAGCACGCGCGTCCCTTTGCCGGGGGCGGATTGGAGGTCCAGCACACCGTTGACGAGTTCGGTCCGTTCATTTAGGTTGACCATACCAAGGCTGCCGCGCTGGTCATAAGCCCGGTACACAGCGGCTACATCGAAACCCACACCATCGTCGCGAATCTCCAGAAGGGCGATTTCTTTTTCGAAACTACGCAGGCTCACCCAAATGTGTTCTGCCTGCGCATGCTTACGAGCATTATTAACGGCTTCTTCTACAATGTAAAAGATGACACTTTGTTTCCCCATTTCCAGATTTTGAAGAATATTTTCTTGGACGGAAACCTGGACGTTCTGGGAATATGTTTCCATCATCTTCTCAGCCATGGATTTCAAGGCTGCCTCTAACCCTTGGGATTCCAACACCAGCGGCCGCAAAGTAAATAGCATGTGGCGGATTTCTTTGGTAGTTCGGCGGGCCAAATCCTCGATACGGCCTAATTCCTCCCCGACGGCTTTTGGATCTTTAGCCAGGATGCGTTGGGCCATATTCACGCGCATGGCAATGGCAGAAACGGATTGGGTAGGGCCATCATGCAAATCCCTTGCCAATTTCTTGCGGGCTTCTTCCTGGAACTCAATCATGTGTTCACGCTCATCCACCACATCTTGATAAAGACGGGCGTTTTGAAGGGCGATGACTGCCTGGCGACCCAAAATATCGAGGATCTCACGCCGGTCTGCAGCAAAATAACCGGGGTCCGGGTGACCAAAAAGCAGGACACCGTAGGCATTGAAGCCGCTTCGCAATGGGAAACAATAGATCTCTTTGGATTTTTGGAAAGAAACAAACCGGGTCAATTCAGGGTCAGTATCCACTTTTTTGAGCAGGACCGGTTTATCCTGATCAATTGCTTGGGATACGGCACCGGCACGGCCATTCAGGACAACCCGCATGTCCGCCGGAGTAAAGCGACGGGCCGATCCGACGGTAAGGTTCTCTCCTTTGGCAAAAAGTAAAACTGCACAGACCAGGCGTTCATCGGCAGATGCCTCGAGGTCGGTATTGAGGGCGCTAAGACTCAGATCGAGGACACACTCGAGCACACGTTGATAATTCAGCGTAGTCAACAAGGTAGAGGTAAGGCTGTACACGGCGCGCAGGCGTTCGTTGTCGACCCGTAGCTTTTTCTGCTGCATATCTTGCCGGAATTGAGTGCCTCGCAAAGCGGCTTTAATAAAACGGCTGCTCAGGCTTCCATAAATGGCCGCGAGGAGAAAAGAGAAAAGTATGGAGGCGACTAAAAGAATTATTTCACTCTGGGCTTGCTCTCCCATGAGTGTGACACCGGCCTGGACCACCGCCATTACGCCGGCAGAAATTAATGCGCCGAACAAACCGAAGGACAATCCGGCTGTCAAGATTGGCATAACGATCATCCAGAAAGCGGGGTTGGAATATCCGCCTCCCCAAGCAAAATAGGCGCCGGCGAAAACTATATCCACCGCCAGGCAGAGCTGGCGATGGAATGGCAAGCGCCTGTTCAAGCCTGCCAGTAAAGAGAGGGCAATATTCCAGATGACCAAACCAACCAGGAGAATACTAACCAGTGAGAGAAGCTTTCCACCCAAAGACAATGACGCCGTTATACCCAATAGGATCAGCCAACGCAGGCAAACGGCGAACCAATCTATAGAGAATGGTTGATTAGAGGAACGCATGTCTCTATAATAATAACGCAGAATTCGAATTCCCGCGCTTCACAATTTTGAAATAAGAATATCCCCAGACTTCCTTCTTTGTTCGGGCTTGATTAAGGCTGAGCTTGCCAAATAAGTGCCGGACGTGCATTCCGCCACAAGTAGATTGACTCTACATTTGAAACGCCTAATGCATCTGAACGCACACTAAGAAAGACATGTTCCCCTCCACGCAATAGGATTTTAAGGGGCGACGTTAGGTCGATCGAATAACTGACAGCGCCTGAGGGCGTGAGTAGGTCAAAGGATAAATTCTCACCTGTGTAGTATGGATAAAGAATATCCCCATAGAAAATATTAACACCTGGTTCTTCGCTTGCAGAGATACTTGCCTTTGCCGCTTCTATAGATCCTTGAACTCCGGAAGATGAAGTCAATGGCGGGATTACAAAATTTGCAATAGGGATCAGGCTGGCCATGAATAATGTCCCTGCTATCGAAAAAGCCAGTTTTCGACGATCAGAAATCAGGCCTGGAACCGGCGCAGCTGGAATAACCGATTGTCCTGGCTCTTTCTTTGCCAGAATTTTATGAAGAAATTGTAAAATCCCGATAATGCCCAAAATGTAATAGAAATAAATGGTCCAATCAATAGGTACTATATACCTTCCACCTGAATTCATAGCAAGGCCCAGTGATAAAGTATAGGCCAGGAAAATGGCCAGGGGTATCATACCTAACCAGCGATGTTTGACCCAACCGTATCCAAGGCCAAGGGCTATCAAGGAAAGGTTTATGAAAATGAACCCGATTTGAATTGGCGGAAGGTCACCCACCCAGTTGCCATGGTCTAACCAATAAACTCGCTGGCTCAAATGGTTAAGATCATCATAGAACAACGAATCTGGTAAGGACATGATGGAGGTTGAAAAATTATGTAGCAAATGGTCCAGGAAGCGAGCCCCTGTCCCAGTTGGAATTGGACCGGCTGGTATTGATGAGGGTGGAATTGAATCACCGGAATCAAGGATAATAGGTTCGCTACCAGCAATGCTCGAGTCACCGCTGGTACTTTGGAGAGATACGGGAGTATTCCCGTATCTCTGTTCAATCACAAGCTGCAACTTGGTAAAGAAATATGGTGTTCCAGTCGGACTGACGCTGCTGATTAACCAAGAGATCATTATGATCAGGAAAGCCAGGCTATAAGCGGATAAGTGAGCAAGCAGAAACCTTTTACCAGCGGACCAAAACACAACAGCAAATAAAATAAATATCATTGGGAACAGGAAAATTGGATTTACCCGAAAAAGGGAAACGACGCCTATACAACCGCCGCAGACGACAGCCAACCATATCTTCCGTTCTTGCATCCATTTGAAAACCAGATAAGCGAAAAGGATAACTCCCAAGAGGACAAACTCTTCAGTCATTAAGAGTTTTGGATTAATCGAGTTAATTTGCGTTGAAAGGATAATAGCGTTTCTCTGCCGGATAATCAGGATCAAAGCCAGACATATACCTAATGCTGTGCTTTGAAATTTTTTCCCGAACTTAAAGAGTAATACCGGGATCAATGCAAGGATAAGGATCTGAAGCCAGGTTAATAACTTATAATCCTGGCCGGCAATTGCATGCAATAAGGCCAGTAAGACCAGATAGAATGGCTTATCGATATATTGGTAGAAAAAGATCCCATACCCTCGCAGAATGGAAATACCGCCCAAATCATAGAGACGGGCGTCAGAATATGGGAATGGTTGAAAGGTAGGTGTTGTCGGTTCCAACGAGAAGAAATTCCTCAACATTGGAGTTAAGCCCCAAGTGAGTAACGCGGTAAGAAAAATGAGAATGGGGATCAACCGATATTTGTTTACAAATTTCACGAATGGCCCTTTTTGCTCTTCAAGTGAGACCAAGGCAATCCCTAAGATACCAAAAATTATTATGAAGAATAATTGAACGCCGGTCAGCGGAATTCCTGGTACATTTGCATAAATGATATTGGACAAAAGGCCAAATTTTGAAGAAATGATGAATATTTCCAGGCTGGCTAAAACGATGGCAAAGAGCAAGAATGGTCGGTAATATTTTTGAACAGCAGTTTTGAAGGAGACCTGAAGATCAAAATAACCTTTAGCAAATAAATAGAATAACCAGGATTGGAGGCAAATGATCCCCATGGCAACTGAAAAAGGCTGAATACGTTCAAAGATATACATTTGCCTGTGAAACAGGTAGGCCGGGCAAAAAAAGGCCAACCATCCCCAGGCGATCAAAGCGTAGGAGATACCATAAATGGAATACCGAAGAACCTTGCCTTTATTGATCAACCAAACGGAGCTCAGGGTTAATTCATGCTTGCGCGCCAGGAAACCAGCCGCAAAAATAAAAACCGCCAGTATCCAGATGCATGCAACCATAACAATCCTGACAGCAGAAAAACCAAATATCAAGGCGTTCTTAGGGTCAGGGGAAATCAGAAGAGTGGCAATACCCGAAAAAAATAACTCAAAAAACGCCAGAAGAGCCAATAGAAACAAGGACTTCGGTTCTTTGCCTGGCGTGATTTTGGAATTCATGAGTTCTCCTCTATACTAACTAGAACCTGGATTTTGTTTACACTTTGGTTTGGATAATACGTTCAGTTTTGGTAACAATCCCGATCAATATGCCTAATGGGATCCAGATGATTGGCATGGCCAAAGAATCCTGGGTAACACCCAGCATAATGATAGCCAACCAAGATAGGAGACTGGCTGCTCCAAGAAAGGTCAGTTCTTTTTGTTTTGACCGAAGGCTATATAATATTTTACCAAGCAAAAGTAAATAAAAAGCGATAAACGACCAAAATCCCAATATCCCTGTTTCAGATAAAAGACGAGTGTATAGATTTTTCGTGTTGGGATAGGTTTTATTTTCGGGGGAAAGGAGCAGCGAAGTTTCTGGAATATTGAAATGCGCCCAGTCTGGCAAAGCTTTTATAAGATACAGGCCAGCTGCCCCGAGTCCAACCCCGGTCAAGGGATGCTGTTCAAAGATAGTCCAACCCGCCCAGGAATATGCCAGGCGGGGGCCGGCGGAGATATCTATGAGATATTCTGTCAGTGTGGTTTTATTTGACTGCCATACCTTCGCAAAGTATTGATTTTTGGACAAAATAAAAGTACCGCCCCCCAAAGAGATGAGAATTGCAAGTGCTATCAGAAGTCTTAATCCCACGTCCACCGATTTGTTTTTAAGTAGTTCCTTGGAATTAAAGGGGGAAATGAACCACTGCCAGCCATGCCTAAGACTTCCCCAACCGGCGATAATACACGTTAAAGCAACTGCCAACACAGTAATCAAGATGCCGCCACGAGAGTATGTAAATATCAAGAGAAACAAGCAGCTCCCAAGAATAGCAATCAACCCTTTCCGGGAAACGCCTATGTCATAATTCTTCAAAAGAGCAGCCAGGGCCCAGGGCAAATAAATGGTGATGACTTGGGCTGCCAGCCAGGATGGTTCTAATGCCAGCCCGGAAATACGCCGGTTGGGAGGTAACCCCGCCATCATCACTGTTTTCTGGATCATATCTAATTGAGGAAATTGAACGATAAATATTTCAAAGAATTGCACCAGCGACCAGGCCACTTCTGCGATCAGGCCTACGTAAATCCATTTGATCGTGAAATTCAAATCCTGCTTATCCTGGTTCATGTAAACTGATATGACCAGGAAAATCAAGCCAACTCCGAAAGAAAGCCACGCTCGCATCATTCGGCCTGAATACGTGTAAGAATACAAATCTACGGGGGCTAAAAGAAAACCAACTGCGCTGGCTACTATGGCAAATAATATGAATGCCAACAATGGCTGAAAATGATCATTCCATAAGATCAACCGACGTTCACGAAGACATCTTAAAAGAAGAGCCAAAAATAGCACGGCGGCAGGTATGAGGGAAAGCGGTTTGACTTGAGTATCACTTCCCAGAAAAGGTAAATACCTGAAGCTGGTGACTGGCAATGCTACTAATACCGACGCCCAGAGAAATCGCTCGATCCGGCGGAGATTATCGAGTGGAAAGTGATTCATGGTTGGGTTTTCTTGATATCTATGAATAAAAGCAAAAATACTAAAAAGGATACTCCCAATAGCGATCCGCAAAAGATATATATGCCTAGTGACAATGTCCTGTCTACAGGCAAATCTTGTTGCTGAGTGTAATTGACTTCCAGAAGCGGGTTGATACCAGCTGGTTTTGATTGGACCTCTCCAACGAAGGCCTTTGCCCAATCTGAAGCAATCAAAGAAGCCGCTTCAGGGGTAGCTGCGTCGGCAAAAAAATGCCAACCTCCATCACCAGGCTGACTTAAAATGAGGCGGCCTCCACGTAAATCTTTCAATGATAGACCAGTTTGAGCCGCTACCTGGGAAAGCGTCTTATCCGACCAAACAATCTCAATCAATTTATCCGTCTCTCGTTGGAGATACGTGTACCTGCGTAGATCTGTATCCTCTTCCGGAACTGCTTGTTCGACATTTTGATCTACCAGGACAGTTGCTTGTGCGCGATAGGCAGGGGGGAAGGTAATATATATGAGGCCTGCGACCATTGCGCCGAAAATTGCACCGCCAATCCATACCCGCCAGGCCGCCAGAACACGTAATATGTCTTCAAAAGTTGGTGATCGTAAAATTAATTTCTTTATCATTCCTTACGCTTTTAGGACAATTGGTTTTTTAAACTCAAGGAGAGCAACGAAGAAAATACAGGTGATCATGCTTCAGCAAAAAACAATAGTTGCGAGCAATGGTTGTAAGGTAAGAGCGATAAATGCCAGAAAGTTCATGATCAGGCCGGTCAGATGGATCACCAATACGGCCCTGTAAGAATCCAATCCCCAGGCGACCAAACGATGATAGGTGTGAGCAAGATCACCTCGGAAAATGGATGTATGCCGGCGTAGGCGTGACACGATCACCAAAATGGTGTCGAAAATTGGTACACTCAATACCATGATTGGTACAAACCAGGAGGAGCCCTGAGGAAGATTGACCGGCGAGAATAATATCGCCACACCTGCCAATAGAAAACCCAGGGATTGAGCTCCGGAATCCCCGAGAAAGAGACGTGCCGGGTTGACGTTAAATATGTATACGCCGATGCAAATACCCAGGAAAATAGCGCTGAATAATGCCAGAGCGTCTTGATTGGAAACCAGAGCCATGCCCATAAAAAATGCAAAGGCGATCCCTACTACCCCGGCCGCCAAACCATCCATGCTATCGATCATATTAATGGAGTTGGTAATTCCGACGAGCCAGAAAATGGTTATGCCCCAATTGAGCACCTTAAGGACCATAGGGCTGAGAAATGTAATAGATAACCCATTGAGGAATTGAACAGAAGTACCGGAAACGATCAACACGATCGAGGCCAACACTTGGCCAATCAATTTTTGTGGAGCAGATAGACCTTTGGCATCATCCCAAACCCCAAATAAAAAAATAATCGCTGTCGCGGCTAATAAGGATGAAAATGGAGACATCCATCCCCGAAAAACCGTTATTAATACTCCCGCACTGAGTGCAATAACAAAACCTCCAGCCAAAGGTGTGGGAAGTGCGTGTTGTTTATGACCGGCACTCCCTGGAATATCGAGCAAGCCAATTTTCCTGGTCATCCAAATGGCGAATGGGCTGAATACAAGCGCGGCGACAATGGCCAACAGGATTGCCTTAAACAGATCTACTAAATGAAAGAATGAAATGGTCATATGATGCCTGCTTTACTTCCACCGTGTTTTCCCAATATTACGGAGAAGTGGTGAAGATCTGTTATGAGGAATTTTTACCTACAAAAGCGATTTATATACTTCGATTCTTTGGAAGACCGCCATCTCCATAGAAAATTCTTCAATTGCTCTCTTTCGGCCACAAATACCCATATCATGGAGTTTGTCAGGGTTTTTTAGCAGAAACTTCATTGCTTCTACCAAAGCAGCCACATCCTTCGGCGGCACTAATAATCCGTTTTCCCCATTCCTAACCACTTCCCGGCATCCAGGTACATCGCTTGCAATAATAGGTCTGCCACAGGCTGCAGCTTCGATCAATGTTTTCGGCAGACCCTCCCTGTAAGAGGGAAGGCAAACAATGGCTGCTTGGGCATAAACGTTGGCCATATTTTCCTTCCAGCCCCACCATTCTATCACACTCTCTTTTTCCCAAGCCTTGAGTTCCGAAGTGTGAATGGAGGCGGGGTTGTCATCGTCATTGTCCCCTACAAGGGCAAAACGGGCAATCAAACCATCCGGAGAAGGTTCTGTTTCACCGCTTATCGCCCGGAATCGCCTGGCTGCTTCCACGAACTCCCAAACACCTTTATCCTTCAACATACGTGCGGGCAGTATGATTAATGGTGGTCCAGCTGGAAAGGGCTGAGGCGAAAATTGTACAGTATCCACCCCGGGCCCCAGGATCATTGCAGTCTGGTGGGATTTGACAAGGTGGTTCTTAAGAAAAAAACCTTGGTCATCTGGATTAAGGAATATAACTTCTGAATTTCTTAGCACCAAACGATATAAGGATTTGATCAGAATTTGTAACCACCGCCTTGAGCCTTTTCCATCCATGAAAACATATCCTAAACCCGTTACCTCATTTACTATGGTATGGATACCAGCCAAATGACCCGCGATTGAACCATAAAGTACACATTTTACAGTAAAGTGGTGAACCAAATCCGGTTTTTCACGTTTATACAACCCGAATAATTGGATGATCGTCCGAATTTCGGTCAGGGGATTGAGGCTTCGTCTCCCCAATTTGAAATGGAAGCCAGCGGAACCCCATTCGCTTTAATCGCGGAACATATTGACCGGAAGGTGAAACAAGGACAACCTCATCCCCTCGTTCTCTTAAAGCCTGAGCGAATGAAAGACAAAAATTATATAAAAACCAGTCTGTGTTAGCAAATAAGAGGATTTTCATGAACGGTTATTCACCATGACTTTCACTGAGTAGTGGCTCTCCTAAGAATTTCCAATAATCTTGGCGCCATTACCTGCAAGCTAAATTTTTGCTCCACCTTTTCTCTTCCAACTCTCCCAAGCTCATTTCGTAAACTGGCATCCTTCGAAAGAGCTACTAATGCTTTTTCCCAATCTTCCATCGTCGTGGAAAGATAACCATTTTTCCCCTCTTCTACAATTTCTTTATTGACCCCGACCGGCGAAGCCACAACGGGTAGACCACAAGCCATATATTGGATAAGCTTATATCCGCATTTCCCGCGTTCAAAAGCTCCATCGGGCAGAGGCATTATTCCTACATCAAAAGATTGGATCGTTTCAATTTCACTTGCCTCGCTCCACGGAAGGATGACCTTATTAAACCCGGGAGAGGGTCCTCTGTCCCTATACCCATTAACATCAGGCAACCATTCGTTTTGCGAATCGCTTCTTCCAACGGAACACGTATTGTTCCCAAGAAAGGAGCAGTGACAGGAGAGCCGATCCAGCCAATCCGGAATTGCTTGTCTGTTTTTGGCTGAGCCCTATATCGGTATGTATCCACAACGCTTGGCAGATATTCTATTCGCTGCGCGCCTGCCAGACGAGCCCGTTCTGCCAGGTACTCATTACCGGTCACCACTGTTGTTGCGCCGCGCATGACTTTATCGATGCTCTTTCCCAACAATCGACGGATGAGCCTGTTTCTATGTAAATCATAACGATGGAAAACGGCATCATCATAATCCACCACATAAGGAATTCTGAACATTTTCAGCATGGATTCTCCCCAAGGCGACAGCCAGGGGAACAGCTCTTTTTCAACCCACAGGATGTCTACAGAGCCTTTCCTAACCAGTTGGATGGCGCGATGGAGATATGCATTAAATATCGATGAAATCGATGGATGCTTGCCTGCATATAAATTTTGCACATAGTTCTTATCTAATAAAGGGGCTACTTGCAGCTTGACCCCATTTGAGGCCAGATAAGGAAAATATTGGTAAAACCTTACCCGGCTACTTGACCCATCCGAATGGTAACGAGTTAGGGCAAGGACACGCATTCCGGTTCCTTTTTAATTTTTCTTAATAATTCGGGCAGACCCCGAACGAATAAGGCGTACCCTTTCACAGTCTCTAGAAAACCTTGCCCTGACCCGTGGATCAAACTCCATACTAAACGTGCCGCTAATTCCCCAGTCAGGCAGACACCAAGTGTCTCCCAAACAGAAAGGGTTCCAAAATGCTTGGCCGCATAAAGCATCCGGCTGTTCATCAGATAGAACAATCGTTTTGCTTTTACTTTATCAGAGGCTCCGCCTCCATGATGAATTGCCCGGGCATCGGCAAGATAGTAACTATTCCACCCTGTCTTTTCTGCCCGATAGGCAAAATCGAGATCCTCAAAATACATGAAGAAACGTTCATCGAAGCCGCCCAATTCTTCGAATACTTTTCTTCGTACCAAATAAAAAGCCCCCGGGACCTGGTCCACCTGGCGACTTTCTTGATGGTCCCAGCTTGTTAAAAAATGCGAAGGAAAGCGTTCCGGCCAAAGCCTATCCAGCCCGAGCATTTGACCGAGAAGGTTTTTCAGAGTGGGGAAGCGAGCCGTGTTGCGCTGAATTGTTCCCGCCTCGTCGACCAGTTGAATGCCGAGGATACCGATTGTGGAGGCTTTGGTTTGTTCCAAGAAGTTGAGTGGTTCGAGATAGACTCTTTTCAAACAACCTCATATCAGGATTAGAAAAAGAATATAGCTGGCGGTTCCATGTCTTGCCCCCTGGTTACATGCGCCGCGCAAACCCTAAATTCTCATGGTTGGCGATCACTTTTAGTGGGACCGGAAGATTATCCAGTTCATCGACCGAGTGATCGATTGAAGCGTTATCAACAACTATACAATGATCAAGACTCAGTCTGTTAGTTGTGGTCGCCGATGATATGGATTGGATGCATTGTTGAAGCAGATGCCCGGTATTCCAATTTACAATGACAATATCGAGATTAACCATTATGGATATAGGGTTGGGGTTAGCCACTTCACTGAAAGAAAATAAGTGATTGGTGCTACCAATTCTGTTAGGTACCAATACCAGGGCTTTCTCAAAGTCCGACGGCTGTAGAGTTTCCTGGTTGGCCTCCAGAAATCTCCATAGAGAGAAATGCGGTTTCCGAGGGATCGTTGGACCCAAACAACGAGGAACAAAATGCCTCTGACCACCATATATGGGAAAAAAAGGCTCATTTTTTGATTTTCACTCCCATATGTGGGGGGTGACCCAGAATTGTTCCGCGGGAAAAGGCTCAAAAACTCGGAAAAAATGCGGTTTTAGGCGATTCTTTTTCACTTTTTTGAAGCTGAGAAGAGCCAATATGGCGATTTTGAGAAAACTTGGTACCAATACAGCGATTTCTTGACGGAAGTTTCTACTCATGATACCATATTTGTTTCCGACAGATGACAAGGCCCATAATTTCCGTTTTCACTTTAATAAAAGGTAGTGCGGGGTTGACACTTGATGCATGTGAACTCCCACGCCTCGTGGGAAATCCCGGTGGAGTAAGGATGAGAATACAATGGCCGCAAAGACCTCTCCTGTTTATGATGAAGAAATTAAAATTGATATAGGGAAATATGTAGAGATATTGGTGCGTCAATGGGTATGGATCCTTGTCTGTGCCCTGGCGCTGGGGGTTATTGCGGGGACTATCTCATTCGCAATCAATCGTATAAAACCATCTTATGAATCCACCGCCCTGGTTGCATCATCCAAGACCATAGCCGATGTAAATTTTGGCGGAGCCATCACCTCTCAATCCGAGACCGATTTAGCGTCTTCTGCAGCGGCAGGCGCTCAATATTTGTATGACCGGAAAGCCCGCCTTCAATCATATGTGACTCTGGTCCGTAATGGAAATGTCGCCGAAGAAGTACTGAAACAGGTGGGTGGAAACCTTAGACCAGAAGAAAGGAATTCCGCTTCACTTTTAAAAATTGTCAGTGGAGCACTGGTTCCCAATACAGATTCAATCCAGATCTCGGCCACATATGCTGATCCGGTCATCGCAGCAGATATTGCCAATGCGTGGGCCCAGGCTTATGTTCAACTGATCAACAACCTATATGGTGACGCCTCTGCCGGCATATCCGCTGCGGCTATCCAATCTCAAATCAGCCAAAACAAAGTAACATATGATGGAGCTCAAAAGGTGCTCGCGGATTTTGAGATCCAAAATAAATCCGCCGAGTATAAGCGCCAGATCGATGAACTGACAACGATTGTAGTTGGGCTGCGGGATTCTCTGGCACAGTAGCGGGCCAGCAAATCCAATTTGCCTCAGATCAACTGAAGAAAGCATATACAGATAAGCTTCAAGTCCAGGAGTTTTTGCAAACCGTAAGCTCGATGCGAGATGCGGTGAAAAAAGGGGGAGATGCTGCAGCCATCAGTAACAGCCTGGCTCTCACATTGCTCAAGACTCAGATCTATGCCGCTTTCCAGGGATCCAATTCATTGCAGGTACAGAACCTGCCCGAGTTGAATGGGCGCCAGTATGTCCACAGTTAATGCAGCTTCCATGGCTGCAGACCTGGAAGCGCTGACCGCGACACTCAATACCCGTGAAGCCCAGTTGAATGAGCTTATTGCGACAATATCCACTGGAATTCAAAGTGGAGCTGATTTGAGTTATCTGGAGGATACAGTCACTTTCTCCCTTGGCAACGCCCCGATCGAGAAGAAGATTGCTGAGACCGAACAAAAGATTCGCGACCTTAGTTCTTTGATGAGCGACTTAACCGCCCGCGAAAAGGAGCTGACAGAGGCACGAGATTTGGCCTGGCAATCCTATTCTGCATTGTCGACCAAAGGAACCGAGATCAGTGTGGCGGCTCAAACGATCGGAAGCGAGGTGGTTTTTGCCTCCATGGCGACGCCGCCGATCGATAAAAAGATCCGGAGTAGTATAAACGTTGCCATTGCAGGCGCGACGGGTTTGTTAATTGGGCTGATCAGTGCTTATGCTTATGAATTCTGGCAGAATTACAAGAAACGCAAGACCGATAGTATTCTGAGAGTTGTTCTCAAATCCGTCAAGGACGTATTTAAGAAAAAACCGGCCGGATCGCCCCAAAAGGCCGTAGAGCTCTGACCTTGTCCTCGTTTTGAAAATCCATATAACTCCCCATCATTTGGCTGGATTTCAAAATGCTCGTTGTGGACCGAGAGAGTTTATTAACTGCAATGTCACCTGATATAGGTAACATTGCTATCTCAACTCCACGCTTGAAAAAATAGCTATTGCTGCCGGTCTGGAAACACCGGCAGCAAGATGCTTCTCATATCCATGAACTAATCGGCATTCGAAAGCAATGTCGGAATAGCGGAGCGCGCCGGTTTTTTCCTTCTCTTTAAATGAAGCCATTGTTCCTAGATCCCAAACTTCTGATGAGAAAATTCATCACAAAATATCGCACCCTACCCTTTATTAGACTTATTCCTTTCATAGCCGCGGCATTGCTGTTTGTAGCCGTTTTGGGTCCGAATATAATCGATCAAGCGAAGTGGAATTCATGGACTATCCAATTCTTATGGAAGAGGCTCGGTTCTACACGTTTCCACAGCCTGCCTTCTTCAGTACCTGCTGGACATGAGCAGGCTCGAGTCTGGTTGGCAGGCGATGCACTCGCAAGCGGGGATCCAGAACAGGCTCTCAGTTTGCTGGATTCCCCTGCACTTCAAAATGACATGTATGCCTTGCGTATCCGGGTGGCGGCATTGGAGCAACAGGGCAATTACTTGTCTGCCCTGCAAGCGCTAAAAGATGCTGGAGACTATAGTTTACTCATCCAGTTTGGAGACAGGGCAACTCTTAGAAATGATCCGAGCAATGCCCTGGCTGCCTATAAATCCGCCTGGGAAATTAATTCAGAAATGGCAGCCTATGCCTTTGCGTATTACCTGACGAATCAAGGAAGCGATCTACCCCAGGCCGAAAGCGTTTTGAAAAAAGCTCTGGCTGATTTTCCTAAATCGACACAGAGGTTAACCTGGTATCGCAATTTGGGGGACAATCTAAAAAAGCAAAAACGCTTTACGGATGCGATCACGGTCTACCAGGCAGCTTTGATTGAAAATCCACGCGATTGGGCTCTGCGCATTGGATTGGGGTGGATCTATTATGAAGAGGGCGACCACTCAAAGCAGGCACAAGAAGAATTTCAAAACGCCATTGAAATTGATAAGGCTCGCGGGGAAGGATATTTTGCCATGGCGTTGATGCTGACGCGTGAAGATAGATTTGATGAAGCCGATGCCTGGTATAACCTTGCTCTCGAGCGGAACCAGGCTTACAGCGGCTGGTATATTGCCAGAGCAAATAATCTTAGTTACTCCGGTAAACTGAACCTGGCATTGTCATACTATCACGAGGCAGCCGCCAAGTTTCCCGAAGATGCAACCGTCTATTATGAAATGGCATGGGCATACCGTTTGAATAACCAACCTGAAGAGGCAATCACTACGATTAAAAAAGCCGTCTCCATAATGAAGCCACCTAATGCTCTATATTATTTGCGAACCGCCCAGATCTATGAGTGGGATGGAAAAAACGACCTTGCATTGGATGCATACAAAAAAGCATTAGCGATAGACCCCAATAATAATGACGCCCAAAAAGGCATCAACCAATTAGGCACGCCATAGGCATTGCAATGAAGGATGCGAATTTTCAGGAACCATCATGCAGAGAGAACGGATAAATTTGTTAAAGGCTTCAGATAGAAATAAATTGCTGGCTTTCTTGAACTCAGACAGTATGCGCGCCCAGATCGCAAAGGGGACGGTGGGTAGTTTTATCATTCAAGGTAGCTTTGCGGTTTTGTCCTTCATGACAGCAACCTTTCTCCGCGTGTCCTTGGGTCTGTAGGTTATGGGGCCTATTCAAATGCAATCGCCTGGGCAAATATTTTCACAGTTCTCGGTCTATTTGGGTTCGACACACTGGTTTTGCGTAACATAGCCATTTTTCGGGCACATACTGAGTGGAGATTGGCAAAGGACTCCTACGCTTTTCAGATGGTTTTGTCCTCGGTATCTCAGTTGTTTTATCGGTCATAATCCTGGCATTGTCCAGTATCATATTTTCTTCGCCCCAAGAACAAAATGTAAAGCTCGCGCTATGGTTTGCAGCCCCATTGATACCATTATGGACTTTTGCTTATTTACGCCAATCTGCAATGCGAGGCCTGCAGTTTGTAACGAAAGCTATGCTGCCAGATCTAATCATCCGACCAGCCTTGACTTTACTTGGCATGGTCGGATGTATTACTTGTTGCCGAAATTTTTAAACCCCCAAATTGCCATGGGCCTCAGTGTCGTAAGCTCCTTAGTGGCGCTAAGCGTTGCAATGCTATGGCTTCAAAAATCACTCCGAAGGACTATAGAGAAGCAGAACCGCAGTACCAAATAAAAGGAGTGGCTAAAAGTAGCGTCGCCAATGTTCCTGATCGGAGGTACGCAGGTACTCATTACTCAATCAACTATAGTTATTCTGGGCTTATTCAGCACTCCTGAGAATGTGGGATATTTCTCGGCGGTCTCCCGCCTGGCAGGCCTCATGATCTTTTTGCCGTTGGCTGTAGTAATTGTGATGGGGCCAATCATTGCCCGCCTTTATTCGCAAGGGGAGAAGATACATGTTTACAGGCAATCTTAAAGAAAATAACTCGAATTACTTTTATTTTCACCTTATTGGTTGGATCGATATTCATTCTTTTCGGAAGAAACATCCTTTCCATTTTTGGGCTCGAATATGTGATTGCATATAAAGCGCTCGTTATGCTTGTTTGCGGATATCTGGTGGATTAGTAATGGGAATATCCATCATCACCCTTACGATGACAGGATTGAAAGGATTGTTGCGTGTTATCAAATCGCGTCTGCGGTAATGCTAATTATTTTATGTGTATTATTAACGCCATCAAAGGGATTTGAGGGAGCGGCCTTTGCATCAATGAGTATCTTGATGTTAAGTCGGATAGTATTCGCCTTTCTAGTAATAAAGAAAACAGGCATAAACACAACAATTTTTTAGAAAATTTTCCTATCAAAAAGCAAGGAAAATGGCAAAAGAACCTAATGAATTAGATTATCGTACTCGATTATATAAACGGTATGCAACTTTTTTTCAAGGTGGGCCGGAAACTTTTTCCGAAGAGGTTGCTTCTCGTTGGAGCGCTGGCTATCGCTATTACTTGCGCAATTGGTTGCCAGCCGATAAAAACGCAGTAATTGCGGATGTTGCCTGCGGGGGTGGAAGATTGCTTTACTTATTCAAACAAATGCAATACCCAAATATAGCCGGGGTGGATATCAGCCCGGAACAAGTAAAACTTGCCAGACAGGTTACCCCTACTATATATGAAGCCAACATTTTGGATTGGTTGGAGGCCAATCCAGTCACATTTGATCTTATTACTGGACTGGATATCATCGAGCATTTCAATAAATCTGAGGTACTACGTTTTTTGGACAATATTTATACTGCATTAAAACCTCATGGGCAGATTATCATTCAAACGCAAAATGCCAAATCGCCCTGGGGAGGCTCAATTCGTTATGGAGACTTCACGCACGAAGTAGGTTTCACAGTAAATGGGCTCTCCCAATTGCTTAGACTTATGGGTTTTCAGAATGTGGAGTCACGCGAAATCGGACCTGTGCCGAGGGGATATAGCGCTCTCTCTTCGTTACGCTTTTTAATCTGGCAGTTCATCCGTATGGGCTTAAAAATTTGGAACCTTGCAGAAATTGGGTCCGTTGGAAGCGGTGTCTATACTCGAGTATTCTTAATAAAAGGTTGCAAGGATGCTGGAATTTAGAGTAAAGAAGCATCGGATCATTTCCTGGATTTTATTTGTTTTTCTTATTACCTTATTTGTATTTTGGGATATATTTATTGGCCCTGAAAATTCAAAATACTTTAGCTTTGTCTACCTGGCTCTTGGCATGCTTTTTATGATCTTGAGGGTCCCTTATATTTTGTTTAAGAGAGCATGGATATTTTTCTTATTGATCATTATTAATTTTGTGGCTCTTTTGGTTCATTTTTCAGATTCGGCCTCACTTCTAAATACCATTACGCTTGTAATATCCTACACGGTTTTATATTATCTGGTGGTTGGGGGGATGAAATACCTGGGCAACTCAGCCTTTGAAGAAACCGTCTTCAAATACCTGTTATACGTCCTACTTATATCTTTAATTGTGAGCCCAATACTTACTTTTTTCAAATGGCCTTATGCCACAAGCTATTATCCATGGGAAGCGCTTTTCTCTGACAAGAGATTTCTGCTAATAGTAGGTAGCATCGGTAAGGATGTGGGCCATAGCAAGGCCATGTGGCTGATGGCTTTTTGCGGAATTTTTGTTACAAAGAGAATTTTTGCGCAAAAGACACTTAAAGGGAACCTAGTAAATATCCTAATTCTTTTCTCGTTAGTCCTGGGTTTTAGTTTTAACAAAAAGTCGGATTGGCTTACTATTTATAATAATTCTTTTCCTGGCCTGGGCCAGTTATTTCAAATTGCTATCAAGACGTTTATATGCACTCATCCCTGTGGTAGCGATGGTGGTCTTTTATTTAGGCGTCGTTTTTCCGGTGAACCTACAAAGGATCAATAATGTTTTAAATGATCTGCAGAAGGCTATCCCTTCTTTAAGAATTGTTGCGTCGACCCAATCTTCGAGTATATCTGCATTCAACGGAAGAGATGTATTAACCAATGCTCTTCTTTCTTCATTTAGCCAACAGCCATGGTTTGGTATGGGCCACTCAGCACCAATTTTGCGTTATGGAGTGGACGCGAATGGTTACGTTGCCTATTACAGTGAAAATCACATTGCCACCAGTGAATCCATGCTGAGAATGTTGGTTAAATACGGCGTGTTTTATTTTGGCATTTTGCTTTCATTCACGCTCATACCGTTGATCAGGGCATTTAAGGGGTATTACAAAGACAATACTTTTGTCATTTCCATTTGCAGTATCATCCTTATTTCCGGCTTAAATGGGAATATTTTTGAAAATCTTTACGATATAAGTGCTTTATTCGCAATTTTAATTCTCACTTTCCTTATTATGCCAAAAAACGATAGAGAAACAACTCCGCTAAAGGCTTCAGCACTCGAAACCAACTCACTAGGATCAAAAAGGATCCAGCATGTCGGTTAAGAAGATATTGTTTTTACGCGGTTTCCGGGATGGTGAGGCTACAAGTACGACTTTGATTGCAGACGGCATGATCAGTGCGCTAAAAAAATATACATCCGATGAATTTGTGGGTGCAGAGTTTACCCCCAAGATGGCGCTGCCATCCTGGCTACGAGTTAGCTGGAGAATGCGCTATGGGCATTACATTTCATATCCCTTGCAAGCGCCTCAACCAAACGGAGCGATCATTCATATTTTGCACCAAGGGTATGCTCATTTGCTTTACACGCGCTATGCCGCGGAAGTCAATTGTTACAGTAACGGATTTGATGCCCGTCCTTTTGTGGAAAGGATTGATATCCAAACCGCCACAAAAAGGATTCCTCTCATGGTTTTGTATACTCTCCATGCGTTGAAACGGGCCACCCACATCACCACAATTTCCACCTGTACAAAGAATGACTTGGTTAAATTGATCGGCTGCGACCCAAAAAAGATTTCTGTGGTTTATCTTGGGGTTGATCCAATTTTCAGGCCATACGAAAATGGGTTAAGGAACGATCTTCGCAGACAATTATTTGGGCAGGATTCCAAAAAGATAATTTTGATTACAGGTGGGCAGTTCTATAAAAACCATGAAACCGCCTTAAAAACATTCAGGCTGTTGCTAGAGAAGGGGATTGGAAATACGTATTTGGTCAAAACGGGGAAGCCGAGCCTGGATTGGTTGGAATTGGTAAAAAAATACCAGTTAGAAAACCGAGTGATCAATATTGGCTTTATCCCCAGAGAACGTATGCCTGATCTTTATAATGCTGCAGATATCTTATTCTTTCCATCTCTCTACGAAGGGTTCGGTTGGCCTCCGGTAGAAGCCATGGCTTGCGGGACGCCTGCCGTAACATCCAATGGCGGTTCACTTCCGGAAGTAATGGGCTCCATCGATAGCATGTGTGACCCTTTAGATACAAATGGCTTTGCCACAAAAATCCAGGCATTACTGGAAAATGACGATTATCGTCAGCACATAATCCAACAGGGAATAGCCCAGGCTGGAAAGTTTACCTGGGAAAATACAGCCAGGCAGTTGATTGACGTATATAATTTAGTCGATACCGCAAGTTGATGTTAAGTCATACGGTATAGCTCTGGATAAATTGGAATCGTCGATGAGAATTTTATGGACAATCGGGTCCCTTAACCCTGAAAAAGGCGGACCGGTTTTTGCTCTAAAACAGTTTGCGGTCGCGTTGACTGCTTTGGGAAACCCATGCGAAGTGATCACCCTGGATTTAGAGACTGATCCCTGGATAAGAGACTTTCCCGGTGTTGTACATGCCCTGGGCCCAAGCAGAGGCAAGTATGGTTTCAACACTTCGCCTGGTACCATGGTTGCATAAAAACGCAAATTTGTTTGACGCAGTCATAATAAATGGCATATGGGGTTATTGTGGGCTGGCTGTCTGGATGGCTTCCAGGACTAATGATTTTCCATACTTTGTCTTTACTCATGGTACTTTGGATCCATGGTTCAAACATGAATACCCGCTGAAGCATATAAAAAAAACTTCCTATTGGCTTTTAGCCGCGTATCGGATTTTACGAGGTGCGAAGGCCGTATTGTTTACCAGCCGGAAGAAAAGGAATTGGCCTCAAGGTCTTTTCGCATGGATAAAGTCAATGAAGAAGTGGTTAATTGCGGCGTCGGTTCACCAAAGGGTGATCCCGATCTTCAGCGTAAAGCATTCCTGGACGAATTCCCTTCTTTGAAAGAAAAAAGGTTAGTGCTCTATCTCAGCCGAATTCACGTGAAAAAAGGATGCGATCTCTTGCTGAATGCTTTCGGGCAAATTGCCAAACAAATCCAAACCTCCACCTGGTGATGGCCGGACCGGACGAAGAAGGTTGGCTCCCAATACTGAAGCAACAAGCTTCACAGCTTGGCATTGAAGACCGGGTCACCTGGACCGCATGTTAAGTGGAGATATTAAGTGGGGAGCATTCCATTCTGCAGATGTTTTTATTCTTCCATCGCATTCGGAAAATTTCGGTGTTGTAATTGCAGAGGCGCTTGCTTGTAAATTACCGGTATTGACCACCGATAAGGTGAATATTTGGCGAGAAATCATGGATAGCGGTGCTGGAATTATTGAGCCCGATACGCCTGATGGGATCGTTCGGCTTTTGCAAAAATGGATTCAACTCTCTCAAGAGGAACGACAAATTATGAGATCAAATGCCCAGGATTGTTTCCTGGATCGATATGAGATCAAGATGACATCGAAAAAATTAGTCGAAACACTCCAATCCAGGATTGGTAACAATGTTTAATGGTGCATAGTTGAAAAGCGGCCGCGACAATGGTTTCACCAAATCAAGGGTATTGCATGAACAAATATCAACAATTCGGTTTACAGAAAACAACCAGCGAATTTAGAGGCCGCTCAAATCTAGTGGTTCAACTTTGGTGGATAGTCCAGAACACCCTTTTTGCCTGGTCACCACAGTTTTTATATGGATGGAGAAATTTCCTCCTACGGGCATTTGGTGCGAAAATAGGTAGGAATACCCGAATAAGACCTTCAGCCAATTTACTTATCCATGGAAAGTGACTTTAGGAGAATATTGTCGAATCGGCGATGAAGTTATACTTTATTCCCTCGGTGAAATTGCGATAGGAAATCATACCGTTATTTCACAAAGGTCCTATTTGTGTACGGGGAGCCATGACTATAAAAAGGTGACATTCGATTTATATTCCAAACCCATAAACATTGCGGATCAGGCCTGGATAGGAGCTGATGTTTTCATCGCCCCAGGGATTAGCGTTGGCGAGGGCACAATTATTGGAGCGCGAAGCACTGTTTTACACGATATGCCAGAAGGCATGATCTGTTTTCGGGAACCCTGCAAGGCCGGTGAAACAACGCGAATTCCATGCTCGTTAATCACTTAATACCAAGATTTCCATATTACGGTAAAAATTCCATAGTAGGCGGTTCTGCAAATGCCCTATACAACCTTACCCAACAACAGGAAGGCAAACTAGATTATCGCATTCTGGCGCAAATCCCGTCCGAAAACCATTGAATTACCTCCTCATATCGTACCATTACAAATTAATGCCCTCCCACCACGGCGGCCTTTGGGCTTTTTTACATCTATCGGATCATTCAAGAAAGTGTTAACCAAAAACATCCTTGTGATATTGTCCATGGTCATTCGGGTTTCATCGATTATGCCCTGGCAACCGCCATATTCTCTGCCCGTTAATAAAGTCCCGGCTGTTCATTCGGTCTATTGCCCGATAACTTCAACCAGTCCATCCCGGCGAATATTTCAAAAGCTATCGCTCGCTCTTTGGATCCTTTCATTCATTCCTACCTGGCCGTCAGCAAGAATGCGGCTCTTTCCCCTCAAAGAATAGGCGTTCCACAGAAAAAAATAGAAATCATTCCTCCCATTATTGATATTAATAGGTTTCATCCTGGCATTGATGGCACAAAAACCAAGGAAAATCTAGGTATAAATTCCAGTTCACCCTTACTGCTCTTTGTAGGAAGCACAAAACCCGTCAAAAACCTGGAAACGGTTTTATGTGCATTTTCCGTGGTCTCCCAGGAAATGCCCGAAGCCAGATTGGTGATCACTCCAGAGCTGAACCACAAGGACCATGAAAATCGTAGCGCTACCCTCCATAAATTGGTAGAAGAGAAGAATTTACAGAACAAGATAATTCAATTGGGCATCATTGATAATATGCCCGAATTTAATGGCTGCAGCAGATGTATTGGTGGCGCCGTTTCTGGATACAAACGGGCCTTCAGATTATTTCCAGGCCGCCCTTGAGGCTATGGCCATTGGCCGGCCCGTAATTGTGAGCTCGGTTGGGGGTATGCCGGAGGTTGTGGATGAACGAGTTGGATTGTTAGTAGATCCAAAAGACATATCCGGGATAGCCACTGGCATGCTTTTGATGCTAAAAAATCGCAATCTATAGAACTTCCTCGCACGGCTGGTTCCATTCGAATTCAGAATCGGCATAATCCAAAGATGATCGAGGAACAAATTCGGCACATTTATATGAATTTGGTCCCCTAGTCGATTGCATATTATTGAGGTAGCTATTGAATAAAAATGAAGTAAAGACATTTTATGAGACTGATGCAGTTGATTACGACGAGCGATGGCTAAAACGAGGCGGCGTTAAAACCGGCGAATCAGAAGCGTTCATCGTCAATGAGCTTACTAAAGATTGGCATGGTAAAACCATCATTGAATTGGGCTGTGGAACCGGACGCTTCTCTGCCCTGGTAGCTGAAAAAGCGGAGCATACATTCCAACTTGATATCGCTATGAGAATGCTTAGCGTGGCCCGTTCTAAAATGTTCGCGCAGCAACAGCCAATTACTCGGTACGAATGGTTCGGCATACGAGCTGCCTTATAAAAATGAAACTTTTGATGGAGCCTATTCAATCAATGTCTATAATCATTTGGAGAATCTTTTAAAAGCATTGACAGAGAAAATAAACCCAATCTGTGAAGGTTGGTGGTTTATTGCTGTAATTTCCTTCACTTTATTCTTATAGTCTACTCTGGCTAATTGCAACCTATATAAATATAGCCATAAGTCGGTCGGGAGAGATGTATATTCTGTTGGAATAGTCGGGAAGAAATGCAGGCGATGTTAAAGCAGGGCGGGTTTTATAATTGAAAAGTCTGTGGGGAACGTATATGCATCTATATATGTACGGGATTATGCCGTAATCCGTGAGATGCCGATTGCCCTCGATGTGATTTCCAGGAATTTTTTCCTAAAATGGGTTTCTCCAAGTATTTTTTTCCTCTATGCAGGAAGGGGAAAGCCAGTATCCATGTAGGGATGGATCAATCAATTCCCTTTCACTTTAGTGTAAGGTGGAACTTGCCGGTATGCGCATTTTATTCATAGGCTTGAACTTCTTTCCAGAAATCATTTCCACCGGGAAATATAGTGGCGAACTGGCTGTTTACTTGTCTTCACATGGACATGATATTCCATGTGGTTACTGCGCCCTCCGTATTATCCCCAATGGAAAATCTATTCCGGTTATTCGGGGTGGCGATATTGCCGGGAACAATCTGAAGGGATGACAATCTACCGGTGTCCATTATGGGTTCCTAAAAGGCCTTCCGGTCTAACCCGACTAATACATCTTTTCTCTTTCGCTCTTTCCAGCTTGCCAGTAAATATTAGAGCAAGTTAGCCTTAGAGGTTCGGATATGGTCCTGTGTATCGCCCCGACTTTTTTTAGCGCCCTTTTAGCTTTACTGGCCGGACGTTCTATGCAAAGCAAAAACCTGGCTGCATATCCAAGATTTCGAGCTGGATGCCGCCTTAAAATTGGAAATGTTGCCGGGTCACCGATTACTTCAACCGATGGCTATTCGCTTCGAGAGGTTTATTTTCAAGCCATTTCGAATCGCGTTTCAACCATTTCGAAGAATATGCTCCAGGTCAGTTCCGAGAAAGGCGTGAGCCCGGAACGGGCCAGGCTGCTCCTCAATTGGGTGGATACAAAGACAATTCAACCATTGACAGAAGCAAATCCCTTACGGACCGAATCGGGCATGGAATCGAAAAAGATAATTGTTCTTTATCATGGAAATATGGGCCTCAAACAAGGCCTGGAAGGGCTGATCGAAGCGGCGGCTCGATTGCAGGATATGCCGGATTTACTTTTCTTACTTTGCGGAGAAGGGCCCATGCGCAGGAGTTGGAGCAGAAGGCCAAGTTACTTCACAATGTCAAATTTATTAAATCTACAGCCGTCCGAAAAGCTCAATCAATTGGTAAACTTAGCAGATATCCACGTATTTCCACAACGTGCTGGTGTTGCCGAGTTGGTAATGCCATCTAAATTGACCACTATGCTGGCCAGCGGAAAAGCAGTCATCGCAACTGCTGATGAGAACACCGAAATCGGTCGAGATGGTAAAGCGAATCGGGCTTCTCGTACCACCCGAGAACCCCGGTGCATTGACAGATGCCATCGATATCGGCCACTAATCCCGATCAAAGATCAGGTTTGGGTATTCTGGGTCGTGAGTTCGCCGTGAAAAATTGGGACCGCGAATTGATTGTTAATGGTTTTGTTCAACAATTGAACCAATTCGGATTTCCAAGCCAGGTGATTTAATTGTTTTTGGATTCCCTTAATATAGAGAAACCCGGAGTAACGCCCAAACATGGTCATTAGAGCAATTCAAAAATTGTGACACAAGAAATCGGTATAAAACAGCATAGACGAAATTTGTCCATCCAAATGATTGACCAAAAAGCGATGGCTCTTGGCAGACATGGACGTCTATGGATGATCGTAGGATTGGTCTTGACCGACCTGTCCAGCCTGATCTTATCAATCATCCTCGCGGTTCTCCTCGATCGGTATTACCGGGAAAAACTGTGTTTTTCCTTCAATATCTTCGAGATACTCCCATCACTTCTTATTCATAATGATTTATGCCTGGCGGGGCCTTTATCCGGGAATAGGGCTAAGCCCAGTAAATGAACTTCGCCACCTGTCGGGCGCTACCAGTACCGTTTTCCTGATACTGATCGCTCTCACCTTCTGGTCCCAGGCAGGCCTTCAATTTCCCGCCTGATCTTCGCATTTGCATGGGTATTTGCCCTTATTTTTGTTCAGTTTGATCGTTGGCTGGCCCCTTGTTCTTGGGTCATTAGGCCTTTGGGGAGAACCGGTTGCCATCGTTGGAAGCGGACCCGAAAGCGAATATATTATTGATTTCCTTACAATAAACTCGGATGGGCTTTCGCCCTGCCATGACAATAACGGTGATGGCAATTTTGAAGAATAACTTTCAAACACCTTTAAAATGGCTGGTATCCGTTCCGCCGTTCTGGTGCTTCCGGAAATTTCGGACAGTATGCAGCACATCATTATTAATGAGCAGCGTTTGGGTTTTAATCGCCTATACTTAATCTCCTCACTTGGTTGGGTGGGCAGCCTTGGAGCAGTTCCTCACGATCTGGAGGGTGTCCTGGCTTTGGAATTACGCCAGAATTTGCTGCATACTTCAGATCGATTATTGAAACGATTATTGGATATCGTTTTGTCTTTGGTTGTCTTTTTTTTGCATTTCCCATTGATTGTGTTTATCGGCTTATGGGTCAGGTTGGATTCCCGTGGTCCACTTTTTTACCGACACAATCGGATCGGCAAAGATGGCAAAATGATCGCGTGCTGAAGTTCCGGACCATGATGATGAATGCTGACGAGGTACTGGAAGAATATCTTCTCAAGCACCCCGAAATGCGCTTAGAGTGGGACAATTGTCAGAAATTGAAAAAGGATCCACGGGTAACCCGGATTGGCAGATTTTTGCGCCGGTACAGCTTAGACGAAGTGCCTCAGTTTTGGAATATTCTTAAGGGTCAAATGAGCGTGGTGGGACCGCGTCCCATTGTTGAGATGAAGTCGGATATTATAAAGATATTTTCACCTTATATAAACGGGTCAGTCCGGGCCTAACCGGACTGTGGCAAGTGTCAGGAAGGAATGATACCAAGTACGATGAACGCGTCCGTTTTGACGAGTATTACATTCGTAACTGGTCAATCTGGCTGGATATTTATATTCTGATCCGCACCGTCTGGGTGGTTATTCAGCGCAAAGGTGCTTATTAGTTGTTCACATCCTGATGTCTAAAATCATTATAGCTTTGGATCGACTCCATTGGCTCTGGCTGGTATTGGCGGCGCCATTTTTGCTTTTCCCCACTCCGAAACGCAGCCTGGCAATGCTGGTAATCCCGGTATTGCTTCTTCTCCATTGGCTGGCAGGAAAAGCGAAGAACCGACTGGCGGCCAGGCCCCTGGGTTCTATAGAGAGCCATCCCGATATTATCCCTTCCACACCTCTCAATACGGCATTCCTGTTGCTGTTTGTGATGGTTTTGGTGAGCTTATGGGTGACCTTTGATATAACCTATAGCCTCCCCAAGATTACCGGCATGGTACTGGCTTTCGGGATCTTCTTTGAAACGGTTCGTTTTGCTCAGAGGCCCCGCGATTGGCTTTTTTGCCTGTCAGCATTCTTGTTGATCGGGTTGGGAATTGCTCTGATAGGTTTATTTGGCACGGCCTGGTCTGCTACCGTCAGAATACCGATTTTATCGCCTCTACTTGACCGTCTTCCACGGCTTGTATCCGGTTTACAAGGGGCTGAATCCGGTTTCCATCCGAATGAAGTCGCCGGAGCGCTATTATGGGTTTTGCCGATGATGGGAGTCGTAAGTTTCATGATGATCGTCGCTTTTACCAAGATTGCGAAGCGAAAAAAGGGGGATCCGGCTTCATTGGAAGAGAAAGGACGGATGGCTTTTGGTCGGAAAAAGAGACGAGGCTGGCACCTGGCAGGGACACTGGTTTCCCTATTCTCTTCTTTTTGATGGCGATGGTTTTTCTTCTCACCCAATCACGCGGGGGTCTGATCGCTCTCACCGCCACAGCGTTCTTGACCCTTTTGATCTCCCTTCTATCCAAGATAAGATGGTATGGAGTGATTGTTGTTGTGCTAATGCTGATAGTTATGGGCTATGCCGTTTTTGCTCATTGGGGAACGGTGCAGGCCTGGCTCATGGGCAATAACCTGGCGTCTGACTTAACCTTTTCCATAGGTACCCTCCAGCAGCGGGTAGAGATTTGGAGGCGGGCTCTTGCAGCCATCCGGGATTTCCCCTTTACCGGTATGGGCATGAATGTTTTTCGCAAGGCACTTCCACAGCTCTATCCTATTTTTAGTTTTCCCAATAGTTTTGACATCGGACATGCCCATAATGAATTCCTGCAGTCTGCCCTCGATCTGGGCATTCCCGGCTTGATTGCCTTCATTGCCCTCTACATTGGAGCTTTCTGGATGCTGGTGAGACTGTGGGTTGCAAGCCGGCATCCATCCACCGTAATTGATGAGTCTGGTATCCTGGGCCTCTCAGCCTCTGTATTCCTTAGAGCGGCGGTCATTGGTTTAGGGAGCGGCCTGGCTGCCCATTTTTTCTATGGGTTGACGGATGCCATTGCTTTGGGCGCCAAACCCGGTTTGCTTTTTTGGATGCTGCTGGCTCTTATTTCCAGTTTGTATGCTCAGATTTATTCCGGATCTAAAGAGTTCTGCGGCTATAACTACTGAGAAAGCTTCCTGATGAATTGGTTTGGATTAGTCGCAAATGTATTTTGGATCCTGGGCCTGGCCATCCTGGTATCCATTTTGGGATTTGCCAGTTGGGAAAGAACGTCCACCGGGCGCAGTCTTGGAATAATTCTGGCATCTCCTGGATGGAGCCTGGCAGTGGACCTTGCAGGGTTAATATTTTGCCTTGGACTTGCAGCAACTGCTTCTGCGTTATGGGTCAGAATTGTTTGTCTTCTTCCAATTGGTTTATGCATTTTTCATGCCTGGAGTGCATCGCATTCATTCATGAAAAGAACCTGAGATTTCCCTTTTCTTCAATGCTTCCCCCTTCTATCTCTCCTGATCCAACTATTTTGAAAGCACCTACTTCCGCGTCTGTATTCCAAAGATGGGGAATAAAAAAGTGGCAATTTTTGTTGGGCGTGTTCTTCAGCTTTATCTTCTTTATCCTGGCCCTGCGAAATGTCACTTTGGTCGGAGACGCTCAATATAATGGGCAAGGCGAAGATCCTTTTGCTTGGGGCTGCCGTAGCATGCTATCTCTTCAGTATCCTGGCCAAGGCGGTCCGCTGGAGGTTGCTCCTCTCTGCCCATAAGGCTCCCACATTTGGGCGAACGTTCTCGATTTTTTCCGTGGGGCAGATGATCAACTCCTTTTTACCGGCACCATTAGGTGAATTGGCGCGAGCTTACATGTTAGGCGAGGCGGAGGTGGAGAGCAAGGTGTACGTATTGGGGACAGTTGTAGTCGAACGGATCACGGATCTGTTATTTCTTGTTGATCTCGTTGATCCTGCTTTTATCGCAAATGACCTTCCCAGATTGGCTTGCTGCACCGGCTCGTGGAACTGAAATAGCCCTGATTATTTTGGTTCCATGTTTTATTTTGCTGGCATGGCAAAAAGATCTGGTTATGCGTTTCTTGATATGGGGGATACGCTTCATTCCTAAAAGACGACGCGAATGGCTCCTCCGTGAAGCCCATTTTGCGATGGACAGCCTCGAATCCGTCCGCCGGCCCGGATTGCTTGCAGGGCTAATCTTCTGGTCGTTGGTGGTCGGCTTTTCCAGCGCCCTAACTAACTATCTGGTTTTCCTTGCTTTTGGCATTACCTTACCCTACTGGGCAGCCTTGCTCTTGTTGGTTGTTATGCAAGTGGGCACACAGATTCCTTCCTCCTGGGGGAGTGGGAATTTTTCAATACCTGATCATCCTGACACTTTCCTTTTTTGGCATCGAAAAGAATTTGGCTTTGGGTTACAGCATTCTTCTTTACCTGGTCGTCTCTGTGCCAATTGTGTTGGTCGGTGGTATTGGCCTTTGGAATGAAAGAAATGCCTGGAACAAAGTCGGTGAAGTTGCTAACATTCTGAATTGCTTGAAAAGAAAACCGAGATCACCCGGATGATCGTTTGCCCTTCAATTGGGAATCGGAAATCATTACTTGCCTTGAGGAATATGGGCATAGCCGGGGTATCGTACAGAATATGCGCATAGTGATCGTTGGCATTTTTTTCTTTCCGGAGTTGACAGGTGTTGGAAAATATACGGGTGAAATGGCTGTCTATTTACGCCAACAAGGTCATCAAGTGCATATAGTCACTACTCCACCCTTCTATCCTTATTGGAAGGTTCAAAAGAATTACAAGTGTTGGAAGTATTACCGGGAAAATTGGCAGGGGGTTCAAATTTTTCGAACACCTTTATGGGTACCGAAAAAACCGACTGGAATCAAACGTTTGGTTCATCAGCTCTCTTTTGCGCTGTCCAGTCTGCCTGTACTGATCGGTCATTTGTTCTGGAAACCCGACCTCATACTATGTATCATTCCGGCTTTCTTTTCTGCTCCATTTGCTTTGCTGGCTGCGCGGGTTAGCCGGGCCAAAGCATGGCTGCATATTCAAGACTTTGAACTCGATATGGCCAAAAACCTGGGAATATTGCCGACCAGTAACCTATTAATGAATAGCGGATTTATATTTGAAAGGTGGCTGTTAGGGCGATTCGATCAAGTATCTACTATTTCAGAAGGAATGCTCGCCCGCTTGAAGCAGAAGGGAATAAGTCATCCGCGGCCTTTCTTGTTTCCGAATTGGGTGGATACCAAAGCGATCCATCCTTTGAGATGCGAAAACCCCTTCCGGAACGAATTGGGGGTAGACCCATCCAAGCTGGTTGTTCTATATCATGGAAATATGGGTCGTAAGCAAGGCTTGAGCATCCTCGTTGAAGTGGCCCTTCGATTACTGGATGAGAAAGATATATTGTTTATATTGTGCGGGGAGGGATCGGAACGCCAGAAGTTGGAGCTACAGGCAAAAGAATTATCGAACATACGTTTTCTCAACCTGCAACCCGTAGAAAAACTCAACCAGTTGGTGAATCTCGCCGATATCCACGTACTGCCTCAACGCGCCGGAGCCGCGGATTTGGTTATGCCTTCCAAACTTACCACCATGCTGGCCAGTGGAAGGGTGGTCATAGGAACGGCCGATGAAGGAACCGAGTTTGGCTCAATCATCAAAAAGGTTGGTTGGCTCGTCCCACCCGAGGACCCTGCCACGCTCACAGAGGCTATTCGCTATCTTTTGTGTAATCCTCAAGAACGGTTACGGCTGGGAGCATGCGGCCGTGAGTTTGTAGAGCAAAATTGGGATCGTGAAATCGTTTTTAGTCGGTTCTTGAACCAGGTAGAAAATATAGTAGCTAAGAATACATCGATTTAATGACACCTTTTATAACATCTCTAAAAAGAGGCATGGATATACTTGGAGGTTTGGTCGGCTTGGGCTTCACAGCGCTTGTGTATGTGCCGATCTCCTTTGCCATCAAGGTTAATTCATCCGGGCCGGTCATTTATGCTCAGGAGCGTCTTGGTAAAGGCGAACACCCTTTCAAAGTCTACAAGTTTCGGACCATGTACATCGACCAATGCGGCCATGGGAAGAAGCCCGGCCTCAGCGATGATCGGGTGACACGAGTTGGACGCTTCCTCCGCCGGTCCAGCCTGGATGAACTGCCTCAGTTCTATAATGTTCTTCGAGGCGACATGAGCCTGGTAGGACCACGGCCGGAACTACGGATGTTTGTGAGCCAGTACCAAGATTGGCAGCGCCGCCGTTTCGAAGTCAAACCGGGATTGACCGGTTGGTGGCAGGTGAATGGCCGCAAACAGCCAATACAAGAGCATATCGATGAAGATATATATTACGTGGATCACATCTGTTTTTCGTTGGACCTTCTAATTCTCTGGCGTACCTTCAGCGCCGTCCTGAGCGGGAAAGGGGCGATATAGGCAATGTTCAAACGGCAAAATTTCATAGCCGTTTCTGAAGCAAAATTATGATAAATAGAATTTCTTTTCGCCGTCCGGCAAAAATATTCTTTATCGCCTGCCTCTCATTTTTGGCGATTTGGATTGGCAGCATAGCCTTAATCTCCGGACTATTGTTACATCGCCTTAATAGGGTCCGTCAGATGGCGGACGACCTCCCCCATATCCAATTGGCTAACCTGGCGGTTGAAGTCCACGGCGCTCGCCAGCAGTTTTCCGTTTTACACGCCGAGCTGGCGCCTCTACTTTGGATCACCTCTCAATTCCACGGTGATTTGGGGGCGGTTAAACCTCTGGCGGATGCAGGGTCAGAAATGCTTGTGGCGGGCGACGAGATCCTGAGCACCCTTAAGCCTTCCCTCGGTTCCGTAGATATTGCCTCACTTTCGATGGCACAGCTGCCGGGCATCCTCGATGCCCTTGCCGATGCCCGTCCTGATTTGGCTGCGGCTTACTTGCATGTCGATTCTGCTTCTGCCGCGCTCGCACATATTGAGGGCCCCCTTTCCTCTCAAATGGAACACTGGTCCTCACTGGTAAATCAAGCTGTTCAACTAGCCCGGCTTGGCCTCCAGGGCCTGCAAATTGGCCCGGGTCTACTGGGGCAGGCCGGCCCGCGCACTTATCTGCTCCTGCTGGAGAACCCGGATGAAATGCGCGCTACCGGTGGATTTATCAGCGCAGTAGGTCTGATGAAAATCGATAACGGCAAACTGGTGGATATATCGGTTCAGGATAGCTATGCAGTGGAAGATTTCAGCAAATGGCATCCTGACCCGCCGCAACCCTTGTTCGACTATATGCTTGCAGAACAATGGGTCGTTCGGGATGCCAATTGGTCACCCGATTTCCCTACATCTGCTCAAGATGCCATCCGTCTTTACCAGATCTCCAATCCCAAGCAGAAGCAGATCGATGGCGTGATTGGTCTTACTTCAGAAGGTGTCAAAATGTTCATCGCCAGCCTGGGCCCTTTGAATGTGACAGGTTTGCCCGAACCCGTTACTGCTTCCAATTTCAATAAGATCCTTGAGGATACCTGGAATCCACCTCCCGATACAGGCAATTTTAAAGCTTGGTTTACTACCAGGAAACAAGCTATAGGCCTGGTTATGACCGCTGCGATGGATAAAATCCTCCATGGAGAAGCTGATTGGCCACAATTGGCACAAGGGGTCGTGAAAGCCTTCAGCCAGCGCCAGCTCATGTTCTACACCTATTCGGAAGCGGGTGAGTTGAAAAAAATGCAGTGGGACGGCTCCCTTCGTTCGAGTATAGGGGATTATCTGATGGTGGTGGACTCGAATGTCGGCTTTAATAAAGCCAATCCCCTCGTCAGCGAAAAGGTGAACTACCGAGTGACTCTTCAATCAGATGGCACCGGTCATGCTGTAACCGAAATTGATTACGTGCATCAAGGCAAGCAGACAGGCATCGTTTGCAAACACTATATTCAATTGGGTACGAAGGTTACTTACGATATACTCAGGCAAACTTGCTATTATGATTACCTGCGCATAATCGCGCCGTCCGGTAGTCGTTTATTACAAGCGACCCCACAGGCGGTTTCCCCCGATTACCTTCTTCCGGGCGTGTCCGCCCCTGGAAAGGCGGAAACGTTTCAAGATGATCTTCTTGGCCGCACTGTTTTGTCTGAATTTTTCGTCCTTGAATATGGCAAGCAATTGCAGGTGCATTTCGAGTATGATCTTCCCAAGGTGGTGAATGATCTACACCTGCAAAAACAATATACGCTCATCGTTCAGAAACAGGGGGGCACGGGAGCAATTCCTGTGGGAGTTGAATTAACTCTACCTCCAGGAGCCAGCCTGGTCTCATCGGATCCGCTGCCGATCTCCAGTTCGGGCGGCAGTCTGAAATTTGATCTCCGCCTCGATGTCGACCGCCAGATTAATGTGATCTACTCTCTCGTCCCAGGTTCTGAAAATCCGTAGCTTCCCTTTTACTGGAAAGATGTGCACCCTTCAAGAAAAGGGTTTCTTCGATCCCTGCTCATATCATAAAGTATAATAATGAAACACCTCGCCAATCCCCTGCTTGAACATAATTTTCGTTATTCTGGATCATTCCCACCCGGAGGCAACTAGATGCGCCGATCTTGTTTGAAATTCATTTTGCTGGGGATCGTTCTCACCTCGATCATCTTTATAGGGGGTAAACAGACCGTCTGGGCGAGCTTTGATGCCTCTCCCCTTGGCCAAGGGACTGTTCCCACCCGTGTCAAAACTAATACACCCGCTCCGACAAATACCTCCTCGCCTGAGCCGGTTCGACCCACTGCTACTTACACCGAACAAGTAGTTATCCAGCAACCATCACCTACCCCAAACACTGCCCGCACCGACATTTACTCCAACAGACACACTGCCCGCACCGACATTCACTGCCAGTCAGCCAGCCCCCACGACCAATGTCATTGTGCCGACCATTACGGCCATTTTACTGCCGACTACATCGATATTACCAACGGCAACACTGGCGCAAGATCCTCCCCACGCGCAAGAAAGCAACGCGTTGCTCCCGGCTACAGGCGCCCTTTTAGTGCTCTTGCTGGTCGTGGTAGCGGTTATAATCTGGCGGAACCGGGCTCACTAAGGTAAGGCGGGATTTGTAACACATTCAGGCTATCCTTTTAATTGGTTGCAATCACCCCGCTCTCTTGGAGAATACAGTGAAACGTTTTATCTTAACAGTCGCCAGGATTTGCATTAGCCTCTTATTACTATTTGCTGGAGGTTCTTTTCCTGTTACCGCTGGTTCCAAATCGACCGTCGCCGCCGGCTCTTTTCAAGCACGATCTGCAGCTTCCACCGGCGCCGGTGCGACGCAGCTTTTCCTGCCGTTGGTCGCTAAAAATTATGTTCAGCCGGCCCCCCTCTGGCGCTTTGGCACTGCCGTCACCCGCGCTCCCATCACCGCTTACGATGCAGCCGGCCTGGTTTCCATGCGCTTAGGATGGTATATAAATTACGGCGTATCACCATCTGCGGCTACGCCCTATGGAATGGAATATATTCCTACAATACGGGTTAAACAAAACAAACTCCAACCCGATGGAAAAATAAATTCGACGTGCTGTGTCAGTTGTGAATTTTCGTCGGGATATGCATTTAGGCCTTCGGAAGATAATATAGAATCATATGCTACTAATCATCCGGGAGCCACCTGGTTAATCGGGAATGAGATGGATTCCCCCGATAAACCTACCACTAATGAAGGCTGTAATAACCAAGATGCCATGCTGCCTGAAGTATATGCGCAGGCATACCATGATCTCTATCGGCTAATCAAGGATGCAGATCCTACGGCTCAGGTGGCGATTGGGGCCCTGGTTGAGTTCACCCCTCTTCGAAGACAGTACCTGGATAGGGTCTGGGCTGAATATACCCGCCTGGCAAACTTGAACGATTGGCCTGAAAAAACAATGCCTGTGGATATCTGGAATATCCACATGTATATGCTTCAGGAAAAGAGTTGCACCCTCTATCCCGGTGATTGTTGGGGTGCGGGTATCCCTCCCGGGTTTCCACTTGATTCTCCCTGATGCAACTATATATTCCCTGTTGGATAATAAGAATTTTTCATTAACCTGGGGCCAGATTGTGGCTCTCCGGACCTGGATGGAGGCTCATGGTCAGAAAGACAAACCTCTGATCATTACAGAATATGGCGTGCTTTTTCCAGCCTGGGTATTATGCGATACCTATCCTGTGACGACTGGCTGTCCCTTCACTCCTGAACAAGTTCGCGATAACTATATGTACCCCTCTTTCGATAAATTTTTAATTGGACAGATCCTACAATCGGATATGCTGCGGATGGAAACAGGCTGGTCCAGCGCTGGAACTGGTATAGCGCGGATGATGATTATGGCTATTGTGATACCGATGGACTATACATCACATACAGCGGTGGCGCCTTATTCCACTCAGGGCTGGGACCATCCAATCCCAATCCTCTAGTCCCTGCAGTTACCCAAGCCGAGGAATTTCTACCTTTGGCACTTATTGGATCCAATACGTGCGAGGGTTGCCGGCTGGCGCGGCCAAACCATATTCTCCATAATTTTTCCTAATTAAAATGACATTTCCGAAGCCGCGATTTCTTATTAATAAAATAAGAGAGCTTGTCCGCACTCAATACAAGCTGCTCCTAGTATATATATATATTCTGCTGGCGGCTATTTCAGCCGCTTATGCCAGCTTATATTTGCTGCCCCAATTACTTAATGGCTATATGATCAATCAGGCCTATTTGGTTTTTAACGGGTTTATCCCTTATAAACAAATTGAAGATCCTCGGGGACCTCTCTACCCCAATTACTTGCCTGGGTACAATCTTTCTTCGCCGGGAATGCTCCGCATGCTGCCCGGATGGTTCATCTGATAGCAGTTATTCTTACTGTTACGCTTGTGTTAGCCTGGCTCTATCGAGCCAAAGGCTGGTGGGCAACTATCGCAGGAGGCATCTTTTTTCTGGCCTGGAACAATCTCTTTGGGTATTGGGCTATTTCCTATTATGAAATAGTACTTGCACCCCTTTATTTTGGGATCTTTTTGCTTTTACTGAATGTGAATGAAAAGCCTTCCGCCTGGAAATTGATCTTGGTCGGCATCCTGGTTTCTGTGGGATCCTGATCAAACAACAGGTCGGAGTACTGATCGGATTGATCGGAATATGGTTATTGTTGCGACGAAATCCGGTTGGAAATATCTTGTATTCTCGGTGGCGGGCAGTTAGCCTTTTTTGCGATTGGATCAATCCTCCCAATTGCCGCTTATGCCATTTTTTACTGGTATCAGGGAGGAAATTTCGGAGATTGGTTTTATTGGAATGTCATTTTTATTTTTAGTGGGCCCTATGCAAGAGAGGGCCGATTGCTGCCCACTCTTGCTCAAATATGGCAACTCGTTCCTGCCCTGGCTCTGGTTCTTCCTTATGGGCTAGGGGTCTTCCACGCAGATAAAGATGCGGGCCCGTCTCGTGCCGCAATAATTTGGCTATTTATTTTCATGCTCACCGCCAGCATTTTCATATATCCACGCTATTCCGGACGTCATTGGGCAGCCGCTTTTCCATTTTTAACTGCCATTGCGGGCATTGTGTGTTCGGATATTGTGGATGTGGCTCGTCATACTTCTGCAAAGTTTTTTCAATGGGGTCTTTCTATCACGATAGTATTGTTGTGTTTTCTACAAGGCGTCTATATTTATGGGCCGCAAATCCTCACCCAAAAACGTTGGTAACTTCTGAATATGGAAACTTGATCCCTTTGGCCGAAACCCTTCGACCACTCATGTCAAATGATACAAGCTTGGTCATATTGCCAGTGGATGAGGGAATTGCAAACCTTTATTATCTATTAGGAAAGTTGCCGCCTCATTATTACCTGGATTTTTATACCTATTTTATCAACGACCAGACGACTCAAAAGTGGTTGGATGCCGTGGAACAAGAACAGCCTAAAATGTTGCTTTACTTCCCTCAGCGATTTGATTTGGCCACCTATAGCCCTCGCATCCTTGAATATGTGCAAGTACATTACGAGGTAACCAAAACTATCTCATCGGAACAAGGCGAAGTTCAGGTAATGATGCGGAAGAATGGCCAATGAAACGGATTAATAAATGGTTCTTCCTAATTGGATTCTATTTTACTCATCGCGTTATTTCTGAGATTATGGGGGGTAAATTATGATTTGCCATATATCTATCATCCTGATGAGCCAGTTCCTATCGGGATCAGTTTTAGAATGCTCACTACTGGAGACCTTTCTCCCCATTTCTATGATTGGTCGTCTTTGATTTTTTATGTTAAACTTGGTTGTACAATTTCTTTACTATAAAATATTTTTAGGTACTCAAAATCTTGCACTGGCAGGCGCCCCTATAAAAGTATTGGCGCAAGGGGTTGTTTATGCTGGAAAGCCCACTTTGATATTGTTGGAACGTCTGGTGACTGTTAGTTTAGGAGTTGGGACTATTGCCCTGGTGATTGCTGCAGGAAAAAAACTCTCTCGAAGGCTCGAAGTGGGTCTCTTTGCCGGAATGATAATGGCAATATGTACTACAAATGTATCTTTGAGCCGATCGATAACCCCCGATACGTATGCCACTTTCTTTATTGCTGCGGCAATTCTTGCCTCACTATATATTCTTCAAGACGGTTTCACCTGGGCCTATATCGTCAGCGGGATATGTTTGGGTTTGGGAGTCTCAAGCAAATACAATAGTGGCCTCCTTCTCATCCTTATACTTACCGCACACTTCTTACGGACCGGAAAGAATGGCTTTAAAGATATTCGTATTTACCTGAGTTTGATTAATCGGAGGGCTGACTTTTATAATGACGATGCCCTATTCCATATTGGATTTCCAGAACTTTCTTAAAAGGGTTCCTCTCAACATCGCAACATTACTCTACGGGCCATGCGGGCATGGAAGGGAACGTTCTCGTTTTTTATCTGACTTACATGTGGCAGACCGCGGGGATTATTTATATATTAGCTTTGGCTGGAATATTGCGTGGTATTTATATTCGCTCCAAGGAAATTATTCTGCTCTCATCTTTTGCAGTCCCATATTTCCTGTTTATTAATAATTATGTAGTAAGAAATGATCGAACATTCCTTCCTCTGACGCCATCTTTATTTTTGCTAGCCTCCTGGTTCTTATTAGATATTTGGAAAAAGAGGGGTCTAATTCAATCAAAAGTAATTAGATCTTCGGCAAGTGTGGTCCTTGTTACCCTTGCCTTATGCGGTCTACTCTTTCCATTGCGAACAACTATAAGCCAAACAATAAGCGTAACCGCTATCAATAGTCGCGAAACTGCAAGAGTATGGATTGATGAAAATCTACCGGCCGGCGCTAAAATCGCCTTAAGAATCTTATTGCCCTTTCGTTGATCCTGAACGTTTCTCCGTGCTTGGCCTTGGGGAATGATCGATCGTACTCCGGAATGGTTCATTGATCAGGACTTTGATTACCTGGTATTCAGCCAGGGCATATTCGCGCGCTTTTTCGCAGATCCAGAAAAATATGGAGAACAAGTTACCGCGTACGACAATTTGTTCAACCGATTCCAGTTGGTCAAGTTATTTGAGGATGGCAACTATGAAGTCCGGGTGTATAAAGTTAAGTGAACTATGAAACTCATCATCCAAATCCCCTGCTATAACGAATCTGAAACCCTTCCAGTTACCATTCGGGATTTGCCTCGTTCCTTGCCAGGCATAGATACCATCGAATACTTAGTAATTGACAATGCCAGTACTGACTGTACCACTGAAGTAGCCCAGCAGGAGGGCGTTCATCATATTGTCCATCTTCCTGCCAAGGGGTTAGCTGGGGCATTCATTGCTGGACTTGAAGCTTGCTTGAATCAAGGCGCTGATATCATAGTCAATACCGATGCCGATAATCAATACAATGCCGAGGATATCCAGCGTCTGGTCGAACCTATCCTGGCTGGCAGGGCCCAGCTCGTCGTCGGCGACCGGGGGGTAGCAACATCCAAAAATTTTTCTGCATCCAAGAGGCTCCTTCAACGCTTGGGAAGTCGTGTAATTGGAGCCGCGTCTGGAATGCATATTCCCGATGCGACCAGTGGTTTTAGAGCCATTAGCCGGGAGGCGGCGCTTCGGACCTTGGTGCTTAGCAATTATTCTTATACCCTCGAAACATTGATCCAGGCTGGCGCTCGCCGTATACCGGTGGAATACGTTCCAGTGCGAACGAACGCCCAGACTCGTCCATCCCGTTTGATGACAAGCGTGGGTCATTTTATGAGCAACCAGACCGCCACCATTCTCCGGGCTTACACAATGTACCGCCCTCTCCGTGTCTTCACTGCTTTGAGCGCATTAATGGTATTAGGGGGCCTGGCGTTGGGAATAAGATATCTTTATTTCTTTCTTAATGGAATGGGCGGGGGGCATATTCAATCCATAATCCTGGCGGCTGTACTATGGATAGTGGGTTTCCAGGTTTTCTTGATTGGATTGGTGGCCGACTTGATCGGCTTTAATCGTAAGATCATCGAGGAAGTTCTTTACCGCGTACGCAAGATCGAACTCGATAGGCAGGGGAAAAAGAAAGAATAGAATTCTTTTCTTCCATGACAAAATCCTTTTTACCAAATCTCCAATCCGGCGTATACAAAATTACCTTTTGGGCTCTTTTGGCCCTTCTGCTTTCGGGTTGCACGGGTTGGATCAAACCTGAGCAATCCTCAATTGAAGGAACTGTCCCGTTATCCGCCGGCAATACCGTTGGCCAGACTTTCGTAGCGAAATATGATGGGTTGTCGGGAGTATATTTTTATCTTTCTCCTTCTCAAATAAGCGGAAATGGGAAGATCAGCCTGCATGTGCGGATAGACCCTCAGGCAGATAAAGACCTGGCAGTCTCCGAAAATGTGATACCGGTTGACCAAATCCATGATAGCGGGTATTACGGTTTCCTTATCCCAAGCCTACCCGCGTCAAACCAAAAGTATTTCTATGCCTTCCTGGAATTGAGCGGGAGTGGATTGGTTCAGGTAGGGAAAGCCGGTGGGAATACATACCTGAATGGCTCTTTATACCAGAATGGCGATCCGCAGGATGCTCAAGCTGCTTTCCAATTAATTTATTCACGCCGGATGGCATTCCTCGGCCTTGGCCTTGAAAGCCTTACCTGGGTGGGCATAACCTTAATTGCCATATTTCTATTCATCATACCGGGATGGGCCATCTTTAGCATTTTATGGCCGACTTGGAGCCGACTTACCTGGCCTGAAAAATCGGGTCTATCCGCTGGCCTTAGCCTGGCTCTCTACCCTTTGCTTTTATTATGGACAGGTCTCATTGGCCTTCATTTGGGAGCGGTATATGCCTGGTTGCCTCCCCTTGCTGGTATGGGTATTATCCTGTGGCGAAACCGCGAGAAATTTCATATTGCCTACTTCCGAGAATTTTTTTCCATTCGATTGAAACAGATTCTCCGCCTGAAATTCTCCGATATCACGCTTCTAGTCATCCTTGCCTTTATCATCTTCACTCGTTTTTGGGCTATCCGCTCCCTTGATTTGCCCATGTGGGGGGATTTTACCAGCATACTATGATCGCTCAATTACTGGTCGATCATGGAGGCCTGTTCACCTCCTGGCAGCCATATGCTGAAATGACCACATTTACTTACCACTTTGGGTTCCATAGCGCCGTGGCGGTCTTTGATTGGCTTACCCACATGGAGATACCCAAGGCGGTCTTATGGGCAGGCCAAATTTTGAACATATTGGCTGTTATTGTTCTTATATCCTCTGGCAACTAAAGTAGGTCGTAACCGTTGGGCCGGGGTGGTTTCAGTAGGTGGTAGCTGGGTTCTTTCTCCCATGCCCATGTACTATACCAATTGGGGCCGCTACACCCAGTTAGCCGGGCAAGTGATATTGCCTGTAGCAATCTGGCTTGTTTGGCAAGTTCTTGAGCCGGGCTCATTAATAACTTCTAATGGTTCAAAAGATTTGACATCTTTTCCTAAGAAAGGCCTGTCATGGAAAATGTTGGCCATGGCTTCATTAGCCTTGGCCGGCTTGGCGCTGACTTATTTTCGTATCATCATTTTCGCAATGATCTTTTTGTTGGCTTTTTGGATCATCCTGGTCAACCGCAAAAGTTTCCGCATTTTGTTGATCAAAACCTTATGGATTGGTCTCGGTTCAGGATTGTTGTTCTTGCCATGGTTCATTCGTATCTTCAGCGGACAAATCCTGCACATATTTGCAGGGCAAATTTCCACATCTGCAGCTCAAGCATTGAATACAGATTCCTCACTGATGTCAGCAATAGACTTATCAGCTTATCTTCCCACCTTTGTTTGGATAATGCTAATTGTTTGCATGAGTGTTGGACTCTGGCGTCGTGAAAAAGCCGCTCTCGTGGTCATCATTTGGTGGCTTGGCAACTACATCGCAGCTAATCCCTGGATAATTGGATTGCCAGGTAGTGGCGCTATTAACGGTTTCACGTATCTCATCGCAGTATATGTCCCCGCCAGCGTCTTGATAGGTGCAGGATTTTCATGGCTGGTTGGCATACCTTTGGCGGAGCATCACCCCAACCCGAAAATAGCTAAAATCTTTTCTGCAATCCTCGTTATATTTTTCCTAGGTCTGAGTACGTGGGGATTACCTAAGCGACTTGCCGAAGTTCAACCCCCCAACTTCTCTTTGACCGGGCGACCGGATATAAGAGCCGCAGCCTGGCTGGAGCATAATACTCCTGCAGATGCGCGTATTCTGATAAATTCTTTTCCGGCTTTCAATAATTCTCTCATCGTGGGTTCGGATGGCGGTTGGTGGTTACCGATGTTGGCCCATAGACTGACTACTGTCCCCCCTATCAATTATGGGTTTGAAAAAGATCCCGTTCCTAGCTACAGATTAGAGGTCAATGCTCTCACCTTCGAAATTCAAGCAAAAACCTTGCAAGACATAAGTGTCATATCTCTCCTAAGGGATAGAAATATTTCTTACGTCTATATCGGGCAACGCCAAGGTTTATTGAATTCTCCCGCTCCATTATTTACTACCGAACAATTGCTTTCCAATCCGAGCTTTGAACTCGTCTATCATCAAGACCGTGTATGGATATTTAGACTGAAGGGTTCCCTCTAAGAGTACTTATATGCGCGTTTGTTATTTTGGAACCTATCGAGATGAATATTCCCGCAACCAAATCATGATGGAGGGATTGCGTCAGGCTGGTGTGCAGATTATCGAATGCCATGAACTACTCTGGACTGGGATCGAGGATAGAGTTCAGGCTGCCGCTGGAGGCTGGTTTCACTTTTCCTTTGTACGGAGAGTAATTGGTACCTATTGGCGTCTTTTACAGCGATATCGTCACATCGGATCTTATGATATTATGGTGATCGGATACCCGGGCCAGTTCGATGTTTTTCTGGGCCGACTTCTCTCCTGGCTGCGGCACAAACCACTGGTATGGGATATTTTCATGTCCATTTACCTGATCGCTCTCGAGCGTCGATTGGATGAACGCAGTCCTTTTACAATTGGCCTCTTGCGGCGGTTGGAGTGGCTGGCCTGCCGCTTGCCCGACTTGCTGATTTTGGATACATCAGAATATATGGCTTGGTTTGGAAGCGTCCACGGCGTCAAAACTGGTCGCGTCCGCCTTGTGCCAACCGGCGCGGATAGCCGCCTGTTTCATCCCGTTGATGTAAACCCGTGCACAGATGGCATCTTTCGAGTGTTGTACTATGGAACATTCATCCCCAACCACGGGACCATTTACATAATTGAAGCTGCCCGATTGTTGGAAAGAAATACATCCATACTGTTCGAATTCATCGGTGATGGCCCCGACCGCCAAAAAGCACAAGGGCTCTCTAGAGTATTCTTTGAATAACACCATTTTTATAGGTTGGCAGGAGAAAGCCCAATTGATCGAGCAAATAGCCTGTGCGGATGTCTGTCTGGGGGCATTCGGAGATACGCCGCAATCTTTGATGACGGTACAGAACAAGATTTATGAAGGATTGGCAATGGGGAAGCCTGTTATTACTGGTGATTCACGTGCCGTACGCCAGGCGATGCAGCATAGAGGAACATATCTACCTTTGTGAACGGCAGAATTCACAAGCCCTCGTGGAGGCAGTACTAGCCTTAAAAAATGATGCCTTCTTGCGAAAAAACATTGCCGCTAATGGACACAGAATTTTCCTGGAAGAATTTGATTTAAAACCGATAGGTGAAAGGTTCTCCAGATATTCTGATGGAAGCAAACATGGGAAACTCCCAAAGTAAGCATTTTTCGGCATAACCGTGCCAGCCCAGTTTTTACTTATCAATTAAAGATTCAATGAAAGACTTGTTATTCCTCATCATGATAAAGACTTCGTGGTATTGTAAATTCGTTCAATTTCTCGGTAATTATTTTATTGAAGGGAGCTAAATGTCCACCCGAAATAATTTCATAATGTTACTTGGGTTGACCCAGCTGATCTTCCTTTCTGCATGCGGTTCTCCTGCTATTTCTACACCGGTTCCTATGGTATCCACTTCTAATCCAATTGCTGTTTTGCCTATGGGGACTGAAACGCCCGAGCCAACACTTGAGGATATTACATCATCTCTAGTAACTACGCCTGCTGTCGAAGCGACATCTACAGTCACATCTTTGTTGCCTATTCACATTCCTGCAACAGGCAGTGCATTTCAAAAAGGCCTTACCTATACTACTTGGCCGGTGGGGAAATTTGGCACTCAATGCTGCTCTGGCGTTGGCCAATCTCAAAGCTACCGGCGCCGAATGGATTGCGCTTATCGTTACCGAATATCAGGATGATTTGAATACGACCTCCATTTACACCAATTCCGATACACCGGCTGATGCGGAGGTTGTCCAGGCTATTTCTCAAGCCCATGCGCTTGGTTTGAAGATCATGCTTAAAATCCAGCTTGACCCGCTGGTTACTACAGCAACTCACTGGCGCGGGATGATAGGGCAACATTTCTCAGCCTCTCAATGGAATGAGTGGTTTGCTTCTTACTCGGTATTTGCCGCCCATTATGCCTCCATTGCTCAAGAAAATGGTGTTGAGCAATATTGTGCTGGAGTCGAATTGAGTGCTTCCGCCAGTCATGATTATGAATGGAGACAGATCATCGCTTCCGTGCGGGCCCTTTATTCAGGGCCGGTGCTTTATGCTGCCCTGAATAGGTTTGAGCTGACAACCATGACCTGGTGGAACGCTGGATTTTATCGGCATCGATATGTATAACTCTTTGGTTGGCACCAATCAGCCCACAGATGCCGAATTGCAGGCTTCTTGGCTACCAACCCTAGAAATCCTTACTAATTTAGTTAGGATTTGGAATAAACCGGTGATCGTTACAGAGATAGGCTATATGAGCCAGGATGGCAACCTTCAACATCCGTGGAACTGGCTTTATGAGGATGGAGTGGTCGACCAGGGTGAACAGGCTGATGGTTATCTGGCTGCTCTTGAGGTATTATTTCCCCAGCCCTGGCTTTATGGGCTTTATTTTTGGGATTATGGGACTGACCCTTTTGAAGGCGGTCCTTGCGATCAGCACTATACTCCTCACGACAAACTTGCCGAGGACGTGCTCCGGGAATGGTATGGGGGTGCGCCTCGCCCAACACCGGTCCCGGCGCCTCTCCAGCCGGCTCAGACTATGGATGTCTACACGGATAGTTTGGTTTCCGGTTGGACAGACCTCCCGGCGGAGTTTCCAGTTAATTGGCGTTCCACCCTACCTGTGTTCCAAGGTAACTATGCACTCTCTGCCACTTTGCCAGATCAAGGATTTCTCTCGCTCAAGCATTCGGCCTTCGACATGACACCTTATTATGGGTTGGAATTTTATATAATGAAAACCGCTCTGACGGAAAATCTAAAAATATCCATAATCGATGAAAATAGCTTGGAACACCGTCAATTACCCTTGTGCCGCTTTGTAACCAACCCCTTAGAGCCCTATACATGGTGGCATGTGTTCATCTCGCTGGATGACCTCGATGTTTCAGGGAAAAGGATCCAGGAGATTACTTTCACGAACAAGACGCATCACAACACTCCTGTCTGGCTAGATGAACTTCGTTTCATAAGCTTGGGAAATTGATTGGGCAAATTTTCTTCCAATGTTGCAATTCAGCGTTATCATTCCTGATTTAAATACTCCAACTATCGATAAAGCCGTCCAGGCCGTCGAACACCAGGATTACGACCGGTCACGGTTCGAATTGATCGTGGTTGGTATGGATGAGTTCGGACTTGTTCACGAGAGTGAGGTAACCCATTTCGATCGGTCTGATAGCCCGCTTTCTCCATCTCTCGCTCGCAACAGGGGCGCGAACCAAGCCAAAGGAGAAATCCTGGTTTTCACCGATGCGGATTGCATTCCTCACCCTACCTGGCTCTCCATGATGAACGAACGTTTTACCTCTCCAGATGTCGATGTCATTGGAGGAGGGGTTGAATTTGACTGTTCCAATTATTGGACTCTCGCGGATAACTTGAGTATGTTTTACGAGTATCTTGCAATCCATCCCGCAGGTGAACGCCAGCAATTACCCAGCTTAAACCTGGCCATCCGCCGCAATGTGTTTATTGAAGCTGGTGGCTTTGACCAACGTTATCCTCGTCCGGCCGGAGAAGACGCAGATTTGACCATTCGTTTGCGAAAATCGGGCCATCCTCTGTTTTTCGAACCGAGGGCAACGGTCCTTCATGCACCTCCAAGAAACCACCTGCCGGATTTGCTTCGCCACGGTTATTTTCAGGGCCAATACTCAACGAAGGTCGATCCTCGCTATGCTTCCGAGTCCGGTTTGCCCTCCTTTTTTCGGACACGCTTTGGCCTCATCGCGGCTTCACCTTTACTGCCTGTTCTGGTAGTTACACATATGTTTTCCACTTACCCGTCCTTGAGCTCCTACTGGCGGACTGTCCCTGCCATCCTCCTGGCAAAGCTGGCGTGGTGTTTTGGCGCGGCTAAACGCCCTTGGTAAAGTATATTACTTGTCTACACTCGAAACTATCTCTGTCCTGATCCCTTCTTATAACGCCTCGAAATATATCCGGAAGGTGGTCGAATATATTATCGAACAAACTTTACCGGCGTCGGAAATCATCGTTGTCGATGATGCCTCCACTGACAAGAGTGTTGAGATAGTTAAGCAGCTTCCCGTGAAACTCATTTGTCACGAGAAGAATATGGGCCCGGCAAATACTCGTAATACTGGCTTGCATGCTGCTAAAGGCGATATTGTCGTTTTTATTGATTCCGATGCATATGCAGATCCAAATATGCTTTCGACTTTTAATTCACGAATATAGCCTCCCTTGCCGGCGCCCCTTGGGCGGTGTGGGCGGGCGCGGGATCGAACAAAATCTTCTCACCGTTTATGATCAATGGCGTAATTTGCATGCCCGCCAGGATTTTGGGCTTTCCCACCGCGAGCAGGTTCCATATTTTTTTGGATTATGCATGTCATTTCGAAGGGAAGTTTTGCTAAAAGTCAATGGATTTGACCCTTACTTTCCTATCAATGCTGGAGAAGATCTCGACCTTGGGTATAGGTTGGTCCGGGCCGGTTACCAACTGCGATATAATCCGGCGGCGATAGTCTATCATCAGCATTCTGATAATGAAGAGAAGCTCAAGCGGGTCCAGTATAATTGGTACTACTGGAGCTACCTTGCCAAACGGCGCAATGGTTTTCAACGATGGAGACTCTATGCCGGCACATTGCGAAGGCTCCTGACAGATACTCTAGCTGACCTGCTCCTCCGCCGTAACAAATCGTTAGTTCGTTTGGACCTCGAAATCTTTCAGATCAAGATGGAGGCCATGCATGCCGCTGCGCAAATACGCGACTAACTTTTGGCTTTTTGGAGAAAAAAGTTGCCATTAAAAAAGTTTAACTACCAAACAGGAAGTGGCCGCCTCGGTTCAGGATCTGCAGGTTTCCTATAATAGGCTCTATCAGGAATGGCTTGGTAGCCATCGTAATAATGCACAGCCCTTGCAGTTGGTGAACCTGTTGAATGTTCAGACGGGCAAACTCCTGGATGTGGCTTGTGGAATGGGTTTTCTACTTGACTTTGCCAGTCAGCGAGGCGCGGCTGCTTTCGGATTGGATATTTCCCGTGTTGCCTTGGAAAAAGCCCACCTCGAAGACCCAGGCCGGCGGGTAATAGAAGGTAACGGAGAATTTCTCCCGTGGCCGGATGCAACCTTCGATTATGTCACTTGTCTGGGGAGCTTGGAACATTTCATTCATCCCGACAGAGGCGCCCGCGAGATTTCCAGGGTGATGAAACCTACCGGTAAAGCCGCCATTCTGCTGCCTAATTCTCATCATCTTCAAGCTATTTATAATGTTTACAAAACCGGAAGCGTATTACCCGAATTGCAGGATTTCGAACGTTTTGGTACCCGGGTCGAATGGCAGGCTTTGTTGGAAGAAAATGGTTTGAAGGTTAAGTCTGTCCATAAGTTCAATACTGGCTTCTCCCGCTATTTTAAAAGGGGCGGGAAGGTTTTTGGTATTTATATAATATTCTCTATCGGCTCTTTGGCGACATTTGGATCCCAACCAATCTGAGTTTCAATCTTACATTCATTTGTTCCAAGATTCCCCCAGTGAATAATAATGGATAAACATGCCTCCTTGAATTATTGGCAATTTCGCCAGGTCGGGCATGAGCAATGGTTGGCACAACCCAACCTGATTCAACGTACATATGTGCGCTTGTTTGGACCGTTGGGCGTCCATGCTCGCATCCGAAATACGCGGATCATCAATTCCATCCTCCGATTGGATCTCTCTCCAAATGCACATATTTTAGATGCCGGCTGCGGTCATGCTTATGCCTCCTTTTGGCTTGCTGAACATTTTCCTCGGCAACAATTTTCTGCCCTTGAACTGGATGAAAAACTCGTAAAAGCCGGTGAGATAATCTCTCGCCGTAAGATTTATCTAATATCAAATTTGTGCATGGCAGCGCTTCAGAGATCGATGCTCAGGGAGTATATGACCTGATTTTCAGCATTGACCTGCTGGAACACATTATTGACGATATAGGCACTTTGGAGGGTTTCCGGCAGGCCCTCAGCCCACAGGGTCGCTTACTCTTGCATCTGCCTCGCCGCCATCAAGACCAGCAGCGTGTCTTTTCGGCTTTTAAAAACCATATAATTTCTGACCATGTGCGGGACGAATATAACGGAGGTGGAGATCCGGGAGAAATTGATTAAGACCGGTTTCCACTTAGAGTATTTGCGATATGGTTTCAGTCTGTGGGGCGAGTGCGCCTTTGAGTCCAATTATCTCTTTTGGGATAAACCCGCTGTTCGCACTGCCGCCGCTCTACTTCTCCATCCCTTATCGGTCTGGTTGGCTTATATGGATACCCGTCAGGATTACGAAGATGGGAATTCCCTCTTGATTTTGGCCTCACCTGCGCTTGATTTCAAAGGATAATAATTCTTCAATGTTGCTGAACCTTCACACTAACCCGTTATGACCACCATTTCAAAATTCTTCTCGCAGGGAAATCTAAAAAAAATCCTTGCTTTCCTGAATAAAAGCAAGTTGTTTACCATAGGCTTGATGGCCAGCGTATTCGTTTTTCTTGGCCTGGCCATCTGGAAACAATGGGATACGATCATTGCCTACCCTTGGCGGCTGAATTGGGTGGATATTGGGATAATGATCTTGCTCCACACCATTGCCCAGGGATCGATGTTTCTTGCCTGGCACTTAACCATGCGCCAGTTGCATAATAAAGTCAATTGGCACACTGATTTCAGGATTTTCAGTGTCTCTATGGTTGCTCGCCGTATCCCATTCCCCATTTGGTACCTGGGAAGCCGTTTATACCTCTATGCAGCCGAACAGGTTTCTGCCGCCATCGTATTGGCTGCCACAACCATCGAAACTGTCTTGGTTGGCTTAGGTGGTATCCTGTGTTATGTTATTCTTTTACCCTGGTATACCTATTCCCAACAGTTCCCATGGGCTATTTCTTTCACCGCAGCTGGTTTGATCATCCTGATGATCGTCGTCCGTCCTGGTCTATTCATAGATTTAATCAATTGGCTGTTGCGTAAATTTAAACCGCAGTCCCGTCCTCGGCATATTCACTCGACGCCAGTTGGTTTTGTGGAGCCTTTTATATTTGGCTACCTGGTTTATCGACGGCCTTGGCCTCTATTTCACTATGGCGGCTTTCTCGCCCTCGCCACCCCCTGTGATCAGTGTGATTGGAATTTCAACAATTTCTGCACTGGTGGCCCTTATTACCATGGCATTGCCCAGTGGGTTTGGACTAAAAGAGATTACCATTGGAGCGTTATTAACTCCCTGGATGCCTTTATCCGCCGGCATTGTTCTTTCGGTTCTTTATCGCCTTTTGCAGACGGTTGTAGAAGCATTGTGGGCCTATTTCGGTCAAATAAAATTCGAAAAAAGAACCTGATCACCGATTTTTCAAAAGAATACTCCAAAAGAATTATAGGAGTATCACTTCCTCGCGTATATACTATAACTAATAATAGCCTGGGTAATATCGATTTGGAGGATGAGATGAAGAAAATCAAAATCGCTGTTGTTCTTGCAATGATTGCTGTTTTCCTAATGGCCAACACGGTCACCGCCCAATATAGCGGATATTCATGGTATACCGCGTATCAGGTTGTGAACATGGGCCTCAATTCCACTACTATTACTATTGATTATTATGACTCGAATGGTGTGGTTCAGACTAGCGCGGAGAAGGTTTTCACCGATGTCGGCCCCGGCAGCTCCCGTCTGGTTATGCAATATAGCAATGACCCGAGCTTGACGGCGGGCCGCTATTCCGCCGTAATCTCTGCCGGCGAGCCCATTGCAGCGATCGCAAACCAACAATTAGTCGCTAATGGATCCGCCAGTTATAATCCTGCGCCTCCATTCTCCACCTATAGTGGGGAAAGCACCGGCTCATTAACACTCACATTGCCTTCAATAATGTATAACTGGTATAACTATTCCACCGATGTGTATATTATGAATGTTGGAACAGCCGATGCTACAAATGTGGACATTACTTACGTACCGAGCACAATTGGGGGAGTCGTCTCTGGCGCAAGTGGTGTTACTGATTTGAATAATACTATTAAGCAATATGCATCACTCGAAAAAAATCAAAGTGCAATGGCTTCACTAGGGGCTTCCAGCGGTACATACATTCATCGTTTCTTCGGCTCTGCTGTAATCACATCAGATCAGCCTATCATTGCTGTGGTTAATCAAAATAATGCCACCGATTGGAAGTTGATGACTTACAATGCTTTTCATGATGGCTCTACTAGTGTGGCTGTTCCCATCCATATGCGTGGCTATTATGGTTACTACAGCACCATTGTGATTGCTAACACCTCTACAACCACAGCCGCGAATGTCCAACTTACCTACAATGCGGATCCAACCAAAAGTGTTACTGCAGCTGGTAGTACGACCGCCTCTTTCACTGTCACGCATAGCATTGATCCTCAATCGGCTCTCATGCTTTACGATGGCCCTGGCGCCACGGATGCGCAGTCGGACCTCGATACTACTCCGCATAATTTCACTCAATTCTATGGGTCCGTTCTAGCAGATTCTCTCAATGCAGTACCCGTCGTGGTTCAGGTCAATGTCGAATGGATCAAGACAAAGAATGGTGCTCCTGCTGATGATCAAGCTGGTTCCTACAACGGCATTCCGGTTTCAACCGCCACGCAGGATATCGTCATACCCGTTATCCTCGCTGACTATTATGGCTACTACACTAACCTGGGGATTATGAATACAACCGGCTCAGATGGAACCTGCACTGTCACCTATACATCCGATGCTACTTATAGTTCCGTACCAAACCACACCGCCAGCTATGACCATCCATTACCTGCCAATGGTATTTTCTCTGTGTATGAAGGTCGCAAAGGTGGTCAGGAAAACGGCGATATCAATCACGATACTCAATGGCGCAGTGGTGCCAATAAGAGGTTTATTGGCGCCGCCTCGGTCCATTGCACGGTCAATGCAGTGGCCTATGTAAATGAAGAATCAGACATTCTCGGCAAGGACTCTATGTATACCTTCAATACCTTCAACAAATAACCTCTTATTCATCTACAAGTAATATTTATGAAGATGCCATCGTTCGGATGGCATCTTCCATTATGCTATAATCCAACAGGTTCCTGACCCGGATATTATTATGAAAATAAAAAACACACTTGCCTTTGCTGTTTTGATAATTCTGGTTACTGCCTGCGTCGGTAAAACAACTGCACCGTCCATTTTTTCCAATTTAGATGCCATCCTTTTTGCATCTACCCGTGGTGGAAGCGATGCTTACTACTTGATGAAACCTGATGGGACGGATGTGCAAAAATTAAATCTTGGTTCTTTACCTGTTGGTGTCCAAATCGATCGTCCTATCTGGGTGACCGTATGGAATAAGTTTCTCTTTAGTGCCACAAATGATTCGAATTCTGATATTTATACCGTGTCACCGGGAGGAAAGGGCCTTGATAACCTAACCAATACCCCCCAAATTTTTGAGACATCGCCCGTCGTTTCTTCAGATGGGAAGTATATAGCCTATGTAAGCATTGATCTTGACCTCGATATCATGGTCATGAATTCGGACGGCAAAGATTCTAAGAACCTTACTCAGAGTCCTGCACGTGATACTGCTGCTATTTGGCTGCCTGATAGTAGCCATATTCTTTTCTCAAGCAATCGGGGTGGCACTCCTAATATTTATTCCATGGACCGGGATGGTAAGGATGTCGTTGATATCAGTAAAGGTCCGGGTTTGGATTCTTATTCTCCCTCTCGCCGGATGGGAAGCAGATTGTATTCGATAGTGACCGGGCTGGAAAAATGGATCTGTTTGTCACTGATATTAATAATGGGACTCCTGTCAACATTACGAATAATCCCGCTCAAGATGTGGAACCTGTTTGGTCTCCTGATGGAAAATGGATCGCCTTTCGCTCTGATCGGGATGGCGGCTGGGATATTTTCACTGTCGCGGCAGACGGGAGTTCACCTACCAATTTGACCAAGACGCCGGATATAACGGAGTTAGGGGTCTCTTGGGCTCCGGACAGCCAACATCTGATCTATACGGCCAAAATCAAGAGCCAAACAGATATTTTTGTGGTTGGAATAGATGGTAGTACCCCGGTTAATATCACCAATAACCCTGCGGATGATTATGGAGGTGTTTGGATCCGCTGGAAATAACTTCAATTCTCTTATGCAAATATTGATGTGCTCTACAAAAAACCTTGTCCTTGAAATATAGGCAAGGCTTTTCTGATTAAAGGATTTTGTTATCATTTCATTTGAATTGAAAAAAAGAAGACGCCTACTAATATTATTTGATCGACGGCAGCAATATAGTATAGATTGCCTGATACGCCTGTATTTGATTAATGCTTCGCTGCCCATCTCTTCCTCCCACCACAATCAAGTAATTTCCGAGCGACGCCAAGCCTATTCCTTCACCGATCGATATGGCTGGCTCTTCCAATTTTGCCCATAAATTAGTTGTGGGAACAAAATACAATTGTGTAATTGGAGTCTCAGTAATGCTCTTTCCGCCCAATAGATAAATAATATCCGTAAGGCTGGTAACTCCCATCGCACAACGGCCTTCCGGCAAATCTGCAGCCTTACTCCATGCTGTTCCATTATCCTCATCCTGGGAAGGGGTATAGACTTCATTGTTGGTTAGAATTTGAGAACCGTCAAAACCACCAATGACATAGATACTTTCATTTACAACTGCCGCGCCTGCAAATGCTCTCCGGGTTGGCATGGGTGTACGGACGGACCAGCTATTTCGGCTTGGATCAAAAACCAGCACTGAATTTTGATATTCCTCACCATCCCATCCACCAAATAAATAAAGACGGCCTTCGAAGGCCACCATGGCATAACCACTTAGGGACAGAGGTAAGGGAGGTCCTTGTTCCCACTGGTCAAGGCGAGGATCATAGATATCCAAGACATTTGTTGCTTTTCCTGGCGCTAATCGGCCCCCCGGAACGTAAATCTTGCCGCCAATAACTGCAGCATTGATATCGGTTACCGCCAATGGTTTTGATAACCTTTTTTGCCAACTATTCGATTGAAGATTGTAGCTTTCAACTGCACCTGTAATTCCTGAAAGTGTTTCTCCTCCAATTGCATAAACGGAATTGTCGTAAGCAACTACCGCTAAACCACTGCGAGCCGTCGGCATATCAGCCATTCGCTTCCAGCGTGGAAGGGCCGTTGGAGTCGGAGGTAAAGTGGGGCTTGTTGTTGCCTTAAAACCAATATTAAGACCAAAACCATGGGTAAAGTAAAACCCCCAACCTGCCATGCCTAAAAAGAGCATACTTGACAACAATGAAATAATCCAACGTAAAGATTTGGTCCTCTTTACGAATGCTTCATCGGTCTTCTGTATAACTTGTGTTCTTGCTTCATTCTCCGAAGAATTAGGTGTAACAACCTTATGTTGAGCCAATCCATTATTTACCGCATACATCGCCGCTTCCGTGCGCGAAGACGCCCCGATCTTGGCAAAGATATTGCGGAGATGCACTTTGACAGTATTTGAACTGATGACCAGGCGCTGGGCGATCTCCTTGTTGCTGCAACCGGTGGCCAGTAGCTTCAGGATCTCTAGTTCGCGCTCAGTCAGTTCAGCTGTAGGTTCTGGTGGGAATTCTTTTTCCATCTTGTATGGGCAATAAATGATGTAGGTGAGGGTACCCTCTTTAACTATACCATATCACTTATTTCTTCGTGCTTGCATGTACGTTCTAATTCTCTTGCGTTAACAGAACATATGTGCTATTATTGGGCCGATCCCGATTGGGCCCATTCTATTCATCAGTTTTCATCAGGAGGATACACCATGACCCCATTAATTGCCGCTTGCGGCCTTGATTGCGCCGGGTGCGATGCCTATATCGCCACCCAGGCTAATGACGCCGCCGCCCTGGAACAGATCGCCGAGAAATGGCGGGTGGAATATAACGCCCCTGCCATTTCGGCAGCCAATATCCTTTGCGATGGCTGCATGACCGGCGGACGAACCATTGGCCACTGTTCCGAATGTAAGATCCGCCTTTGTGCCATGGAACGCGGCCTCGAGAATTGTGCAGCCTGTCCCGATTATGCTTGTGACCAATTAACAGCTTTCTTTAAAATGGTCCCCCAGGTCAAGATCACGCTGGATGCCCTTCGAACATCCTGATCTTTTGAACGAGTGCCAATCATTTCCGACCTCACAAGCGTTTACTAAGCCTGTGAGGTCGGCGTTTGATGGATAGTTCATCCGGGTTATTCATCTCAAGCCAGGACAATTGTCATACTATTTGACTAACGACGATGAGACTGAGAGACTATCACTCTACGTTATAATCGCACCCATGTTATCCCCCAATGAAATAGAATCCCGCCTCGAACGGATACTCCTAAAGGTACAAAAGCCGGGTCGTTATGTCGGCGGCGAACTTAATATGGTCGTCAAAGAATGGGAATCCATCCCCACCAAAGTCGCTTTGGTCTTTCCAGATATCTATGACATCGGCATCTCCAACCTCGGCCTGCAGATTCTCTACGATCTCGTTAATGCCCGCACCGATGCCCTGGCAGAACGTGCCTATGCTCCCTGGGTCGATATGGAAGAACAGATGCGCCATGCCGGTATCCCCCTCTATTCCCTCGAGACGAAACATTCCCTGGCTGCATTTGACATCGTCGGGTTCTCTTTGCCTTATGAGACCCTCTATACGAACGCCCTCAACCTGCTCGACCTGGCGGGTATCCCTGTTCGCTCTGTCGATCGGACTGCCTCGGACCCGTTGATCATAGCCGGGGGGCATGCCTGTTTCAATCCCGAGCCCATGCATGCCTTCATCGATGCGTTCGTCATCGGGGAGGGGGAGGCAGTGCTACAGGAAATCATCGATACCGTTCAAAGGGTGAAAAGTCAACCAACTGGCTCAGGTGAAACAAGCCCTTCAACTCAGAACCTTGAGCGGATGTCACTCTTGCGGGCTCTGGCGCACATCCCGGGCGTCTACGTGCCACGATTTTATGAAGTCAGCTATCTTCAGGATGGTACCCTGGCCGAGGTCAAACCCACTATTCCCGAAGCGCCTCGGAGGATCCTCAAGCGGATGGAGCCGAAGCTGCCCGCCCCGACCACCCGCTTCCTCGTCCCCAATATTGAGGCAGTTCATAACCGCGTGTCTGTGGAGATCATGCGCGGTTGCACCCGCGGCTGCCGTTTTTGCCAGGCCGGCATGATCACCCGCCCGGTCCGCGAGCGCAGCATCGACGAGATCGTCGAAGCGGCTGCAGCGGCTGTGGATGCCACTGGTGCAGAAGAACTGGCTCTCCTTTCCCTATCTTCTTCAGATTACAGCGAAATCCTTCAGTTGGTCACCCGGGTAAGCCAGAAATTCGGTTCCCGCCACCTGACCGTTTCGCTGCCCTCTTTGCGGATCGAGTCGGTCTCAATTGATCTCATGGAGAAGTTGAAGAACCGTCGCTCCGGCGGGTTCACCCTGGCTCCCGAGGCCGCCACCGAGCGAATGCGCCGCATCATCAATAAATACATTCCGGATGAAGACCTCCTGGAGACTGCCCGCCAGATCTATTCGCGTGGGTGGGTCACCCTCAAACTTTATTTCATGATCGGGCACCCCAGCGAGACGCTGGAAGACGTCCAGGCTATTGCCGATTTGTGCAAACGGGTCCTGGCCGAGGGCCACAAGGTGCTGGGCAACAAGGCCAGGGTCCATGCCGGCGTCAGCACATTCATCCCAAAGCCGCACACTCCTTTCCAATGGGTGAGCCTGGATACTTCTGAGCAGATCAAGGCCAAGCTGGACTTGCTCAAGCGTGAATTGAGAGGTAATTCCTTTAAACTCTCCTGGACCATACCGGAAGACACGATGTTGGAAGGCTGGCTCTCCCGCGGCGACCGGCGCATGGCCGAGGTGATCTACGCGGCCTGGAAGAACGGGACCAAATTCGATGCCTGGCAGGAGCAGCGAAATTTCGCGGCCTGGAACAGCGCCTTCATCTCCCAGAATATCGATTCGGCTTTTTATACCCATCGTACCCGCCGCCCGGATGAAATCTTCCCATGGGATCATATTTCCATCGCTGTGCGGAAGAAATATCTCTATACCGATTATCTTCGGTCTCTGGCCGGCGAGATCCAGGATGACTGTCGTTCCCTGTGCGACGCCTGTGGCATCCTGCCCACCTACGCATCCACCCGCAGGGATCATCCTGGCATCTACTGGAAATGCCCCGAGCTTAAGCCAATGCCGGTCAAAAACGCCTGAACCCTGACTATCCATTAATCGTCAATCCTCAATCCTCAATCTAAAATCAAATGCGCCTTCGAATTACATTTTCCAAAACCGGCTCTCTCCGTTATACGGGCCACCTCGATCTCCACACCACTTGGGAGCGGACCATCCGCCGCGCCGGCCTGCCGCTTTTGTATACGCATGGTTTTCACCCCAGCCCGAGGCTACAACTGGCGTGCGCCTTGCCGCTCGGTTTCATCGGCCATTGTGAAATTATCGATATCTGGTTGGAGGAGCCGGATAATGAAGGTGGCGACTTTCTTGACCATTGCAAATCAATCCTCCAACCGGCAGCGCCGCCCGGCCTGACAATCCTTTCCGCGGAGAGAGTGGACGAGCATTCTCCGGCTCTGCAGACTCAGGTGGCCTCTGCCGAATATGAGGTCGGCTTCCTCGACCCAATTAAGGCGGCCGATGCGACGACTCTCCCGGAAAGAATATCCGCTTTGCTGGCGGCGGTCTCCTTGCCGGCTGAGCGGCGCGGCAAACCTTACGATCTGAGACTTCTTATCGAGGGCCTTTCCCTTGTGATGGAGAATGGAGAACGGTCCCGGAAAAGTCCACGCTTGGCCATGCGCCTGGCTGCCCGCGAAGGTGCCACCGGCCGGCCGGAGGCTGTCCTGGAAGCGTTGGGAATTCCATTCGAATCCACCCGCATCGAACGCACCCGGATACTTCTAAAAAACCGCGATTTCTGATCGTAGGGGCGACCCGGCCAAGTGCCTATACACTAAATTAACTGTCGCGTGTCCCGAGAACTTGGTCGGGGTCGCCCGTACACGGCCTATCCCGACTCCACGTCCATTAATCTCCCATAATGTTTGCAACAGAGCTCTTTCTCGCGCTATAATCGACGTCCAGAGGTTGTCTATGGGATTCATAGTTTCAGGGCTCATTGGCTTCGGCACCGCACTTCTCTTTGCATCCATTCTCTACTGGCTCGACCGGTATGAAAAGGAACCCATCCTGCTGTTGGGCGGCGTGTTCCTGTGGGGCGCGGTCATCGCAGCCGGCAGCGCCTTCCTGATTAATACCGTCCTGGGCATCGGCATTTCGGTATTCACCGGTTCCGCCCTGGCGACCGACATTGCCACTGGTTCCATTATTGCGCCCCTGGTCGAAGAGACCCTGAAAGGCCTGGCGGTCGTGGCCGTGTTCGTGGTCTTCCATCGTGAATTTGACTCGGTCCTTGACGGGATCATCTACGCGGGTGTGGCGGCTCTGGGGTTCGCCGCAACCGAAAATACCTATTACATCTATACCTACGGATTCCAGGAAACGGGCTGGAGCGGCATCCTCTCCTTGACCTTCATCCGGATTATCCTGGTGGGATGGCAGCACCCCTTCTATACCGCTTTCATCGGCATCGGGCTGGCATTGGCACGCATGTACCGGAGTTGGTGGGTGAAGCTCCTTGCGCCTCTGCTGGGCTGGTCCCTGGCCATGTTCACACATGCCTTCCATAATACACTGGCCTCCCTCATAGGCGGGATGGAGGGTTTGGTTATCGGTACCATATTCGATTGGACCGGCTGGTTGTTCATGTTTGGGATCATTCTGTGGGCTATTTGGGGGGACCGGCAAGCCGTGAAAAAATACCTGGCGGCCGAGGTAACCGCCGGGACGATCACATCTGCCCATTACCACACCGCCTCCTCGGCCTGGCTGCAGACGTTCGCCCGCCTGGCTTCCATCTTTAACGGCCGTTACTCCAAAACCGTTCGCTTCTACCAGGTGTGCGGGGAATATGCTCACAAGCAGCGCCAGCTTGCCCGCCTGGGCGACGAAGGCGGCAACCAGGCCATCATCCAGAAGCTGCGGACCGAGCTGGCCGGGTTGGCGCCTTATGTGCAGGTTTAATCCTCCCGTGGTAAAATCATGCAACCCGCCCCTGTAGCTCAGTGGACAGAGCGTTAGCCTCCGGAGCTAAAAAGGGCAGTTCGAGTTTGCCCAGGGGCACAGAAAAATCTGCCTGAAAGGGCGGATTTTTTATTGCCAAAAGGGCAGCCCCCGGAAGGGGATGATATTCGAGTCTGCCCAGGGGCACCTAAACCAGCTTATAAAGGCTGGTTTTCTTTTTTCTACACTTTTGCTAATTTGCATCACCGGTATTTCCTCTATAAAGGACGGACTGGGGCTGTGCTAAAATCATCTCCATGAGGAAATATTGGCCCATCCTTGGTTTGTTTCTGATCTTATTGGTCGCCTGCAGCCCGGCCGCGCCTTCCCCTACAGTCACACCAATCCCTGGTCTCATCAACTCTGCGATGCGTCCGAAACACCCTCAGAAACGGTCACCTTCACAACCATACCGGCCACATTAACTCCGACCCCGGTGTATTTCGAGGCAACCCTCACCATCAAAGTCAATGTTCGCAGCGGGCCCGGGTACCACCTACAACTCCCTCGGCCTTCTTGAAGCCGGCACAAAAGTCCAGATCCTGAATAAGGATAAGAGCGGCTCGTGGTACCAGATCCTCTATCCTTCCGCCCCTCAGGGACGAGGCTGGGTGGCGGCTCAATACGCCAGGTCCCCGCCGGGACCTCCATCCCGCTGGAGGCTACGCCCACACCCAGCGGCCCCACCGGGGTGGTATCCCAGCGCCTGAATGTCCGCTCGGGTCCGGGGACGACGTTCGAACTCGTTGGGGACGCTCGAGCCCAAAACGGTGGTTTCCCTGACCGGCAAGAATTCCACCGCTTCCTGGTTCCAGATCGATTATGCCTCTGGAGTCGGGCGGACGGGGTTGGGTCACGGCCCAATATATCCAGACCGAGGCCGCCGCCGGTTTACCCATTTTGGATGAGTACGGCACTCCCGCAGCCGCGACTGCGGCCGGGACATCTGCGGGACCTGCAGAGACACCCACTGCAACCGTTGGCCCGGCCATGGCGGATGGTGATTCCCAGGCGGCTCCGGCGGTTCGGGTGACCTTTTCGGCAACGGCACCCGCCGGTTCACCTACTCCAGCCAACTGTCCGCGCCGGAGGGGGATGGAGAAGATTGGGTGGAATTCACTCCTTACGCCTGCGGCCGGAAAGAAGTCCTTTCTCCTCTTCAGCCTGATCTGTACAGGAAACGGCTCCCTGACCGTGGAGCTGTGGCAGGCAGGATCAAGTGTTCCCTCCTGGGGCTCGTTGATCTGTGGGGAGGTCGGAAAGACGGTCAGCCTGGCGGCGGGTCGTCCCTATCGAACTGCGCCTGGCGGCCGTCCCAGCGGAGGGAGTTGCGGCTGGTGGAGTACACCTTGAGCGTTGAAAATAAACCTTAGGTTTTTTAGTTCCCAGACGGAATGGCACTCTTCTCTCGTATCAAGCTCGACAATGTTAGATTAGGCCCTTTGATACTCGGTTGCATTCAAAGAAGCTATTAGCTCTTGTTTTTTCCTGCTTTTTCTTTTCCGTCGTGTCCTCGTGTCCCGTGTTCTTTACGGGATTGTGTCCGTCGTGTTTAGATCTTTTTCTTCAATTTGGAATGTAACATTGTCGAGCTAGTCTCCCAGGCCTACCCACGCTGTACCCGGAAGGTTCTTCCAGAGGGCATTGCGTAGCATCCCGTGGGACATGTACCCGAAAAGTTCTCTCCGGAGGCAAAAGTCGCCCAATAACGTTCTTAGCTTCACAGAAGTGAAAAATATCGCCTAAAAACGCAATTTTCCTGACTTTTTTGAGCCATTTCGGCGGAACAATTCCGTCCGCTGCGCATAGACCTCCCCCACCTGTGGCATTTTTGCCCCGAACAGCGCCTCAAAAATCCATATCTGGGGGGTCGTATAGCTTTTGTTCCTCGTTGAATTGTACTGACGATCCCTCGGAAACCGCGTTTCTCTCTACGGAGCTTTCAGGAGGCGAACCCGGAAATCCTCCCCCGTCGGACTTTGCGCCCCGATCAAAACTCAGGATTTTCACAAAGTAGCTTGACGAAATAAATAGATCTTCTCTAGTAAACTTGGGGTCGCCAAACCAACCAAGGAACCGGAGAAGATCCAGATGAATTATAACCATGTGCGGGAGCAGAACGAAAATGGATTAGTTTTTGATATTGAGAGCTTCTACGGTTACTTATCCAAGATAGAAGACACACGAAAAGCAAAAGGGAAGCGGTACACGTTAGTCAGTCTACTGGTCATCATGTTGCTAGCCAAACTGGCAGGCGAAGACAAGCCGAGCGGCATAGCAGAGTGGATCGGGCACAGAAAAGAATTATGGGTGCAATACGAGATATTGGCACAACCGAAGACAGCCAGTCATATGACCTATCGGCGAGTATTGCAAGAAATGATCTCACCAGAAGAGTTTGAAGGGATTGTTCAGGCGTACCACCGACAGCGATTGAGAACCGAGCAAGGGATTGTGCTGAGTATCGATGGAAAAAGTATGCGTGGGACAATTCCGTATGGAGAGCAAAGGGGAGTGCATTTATTGGCAGTATATGTACCTGGGCAGGGCCTGGTATTAGCACAGGCTGAGGTGGATAAGAAGGAAAATGAGATTGTGATCGCCCCAAAAATCATTTCTCAGGTGGTTTTGGAGGGTGCAATTATTGTTGCAGATGCGATGCACACTCAAAGAGCCTTCTCCAACCAAATCGTGGAAGCAGGAGCAGATTTTGTTTGGACGGTGAAGGACAACCAATCCAGAACACGCTGGGCAATTGAGAAATTATTTGTTCACGAAGTGTGTAACCTGCAAAAGGGTGCTCCCCTGTCCAAAGACATTCATATGGCTGTGAAAGTGAACAAGCAATGTGGCCGGGTTGAGCAGAGAACAATCCTGACCAGCACCCAATTGAATGACTACCTGGACTGGCCTTATGTAGCGCAAGTATTTCGAATTGAGCGGGTTGTCTATCATGCCCATAATTTGGGAAAAACACGCCAAGTCGTCTATGGTCTTACCAGCCTATCTCCTGAGCAGGCTGGGCCAGAGAAACTCCTGGATCTATTCCGCGAATACTGGGGGATCGAAAGTGGTTTGCACTACCGCCGAGATGTTACTTTGCGAGAAGATGCTACTCGTTTCAAAGAGGAGAAGGCTGCTCATAACATGGCCATCGTGAACAACCTGGTGATCGGATTGTGCCTTTCCAACGGCTTTTCCAATTTGGCAAGCGCTCGCCGCTATTTCGACGCCCACCCAAAGGCCGCCTTGGAGATGCTTGTTTCCGCCCATTTTCCTACTTTGTGAAAAGCGCTGGATCAAAACTCCCTTTCACTGGACGAAAATCCTCCAAGCGTGTATATTTGAGGTATAGAACTTTTTTTCCGTTATAAGCATGAGGGATTCGCTCGGCTATGGGATTTGGAAACTGAAACATGAGTGAAATTGCTCCACTTCGAGTAAGCGAATTCTTAAGAGTTGCATTTGTAAGACTATGGTCTGAGCCCAACGGATTGCCCGCCGGGGATGTGCTGGCGCACATCCAACAAGTCACTCCATTATCGGAAGCCGAGCTGGAATGCTTCCCGAACTCGCAAACGCCTCGTTATGAAAGGGCCGTCCGCCTTGCCACCATTCCGTTCGTTAAAGCCGGTTGGCTGGTAAAGAATAAAGGCCTCTGGACCATCACCGAAGTGGGGAAGAGGGCCTGCCAGGGGTTCGCCAATGCGCAGGCGTTCAGCCAGGAAGCCGGGCGGATCATGAACGAATGGAGAGAAAACCGGGCCGGCCTGTCCCTGATCACTGAAGAAGCCGAAGAAAAAGCCTGGCTGCAAGTCCGTACCTATTTGCAGGAATTAAAGCCGTACGAGTTCCAGGTGATCGCGGGTGATTTGCTGAAGGCGCTGGGATACCACTTTACCTGGGTGGCGCCTGCGGAAAAGGAGCGCGGCTTCATCAATTTCATCATGCACACCGACGCGCTGGGAATGAGCCCTCCCCGGATCAAAGTCCACGTGCTCCATACGGGTCAGCCGGTCATGTTCGAAGGCTTGAAAGGTTTTATGTCTGTCCTGGGCACAGACGACAGCGGTATCTTTATCTCCTCGGGCGGGTTCACCGCCGCGGTCATGGAAGAAGCGCTCAACCAGCGGATCTACCGGATCACGTTGATCGACCTGGAGCGTTTCTTCGACTTATGGCTGGAATATTACGATACTCTCACTGAAGACGCCCGCCAGCGTTTTCCGCTTAAACCGATCTATTTCCTTGCCCCGGCGCAATAAACGAAAGCTCTCTTCATTCATCTGAAAATCAGCAAGGAGGAGTGCAGGCGATCGCCTGCACTCCTCCTTTTAGTAGCATCTTACCAGGGGGCGGGGAGAGGCTGGGTCTCGGACCGGTTTACGGGGCCACCTGGTAAAATGCGTCCTTCTGATCCAAGATTTCCTGGAAACGAGGGTCCTGGCGGATGAAATCCAGGTCCGGGTCGGTGCGGGCAAGCTCAACCTCGACCTGTTTCTTTTCCAGGGCATTTTTCAGGAAGGCGAAGGCGCGGTCGGTGTTACCGCAAATGGATTCGAAACAGGCCTGGTTGTAATAATTCTCGCTTTCCATATATGGGCGGGCAATGACCATGTGTTCCCTCGCTTCGGCCTCTTTGCCGGTGCGGCGGTAATAGCCTGCCAGGGCGCAGTGGGCCAGGACATAATCGGGGTTGAGGGCAACCACTTTTTGGAGGCATTGAATGGCCCTGTCATAGTGTTTTTGAGCCGCGTAGGCCAGGCCTAAATGATAATGGTACACCTCGCGTTGGGAGGCCAGCGAAATGGCTTTTTCGAAAGCGGCGATGGCTTCGCTGTGAAGCCCGGTGGCTTCGTACATATTGCCGAGAGCGTCCCAGGCACGGTCGTTGAGCGGGTTAATTTCCGTTACCCGACGATAGGCGACAATGTCGTTTTCGAGAGTGTGGGCATCCCCTCCGGAGGTTCCTTCCAGCGCGGCGGTGGGCTGGGTTTCTTCGAGGGCATTCCCTTCCATCCGGTCAGCCTCCTGCTCTTCATCCCAAAGGGCGTCCAAAGCAGCTATCGAAATTGGGCGGGTTTCTTCTTCCAACAAAATGGAGGGTTCCAGGGAATTCAAACCGGTCGAAGTCTCGTTTTCGGGAGTATCTTCCATGACCATGACGGTGGGATCGTCGAACGCATCCGACACCAGCGGTTTATCCAGGCGAGCCTGATTGGAATATTTGGGCAGCACAAAGGCAGGCGAGGGCTTGACCGCGCCAAGACTTTTTCAGCGGAAAGCATGAAACCCGGGGCCGGCCGGACTGGTTCCCTGGCGGGTTCTGGGAGGGGCCGGGCCGGCTCGCTGCTCTTGTAGAACCAATAAGCCGCTTCGGGTTCAGGCTCCAGGGCCGGTTCGGGCATGGTCGGGAAGGGCTCACTTCCATGAGAATCTTCTTCAGCGGGGAGAGGCTCGACCGGTTGCTCTTCGACGACTACGACCGGCTCCGAGCTATCCGGCTGGAGAACCATCCCATCCGGCTCGGTAGCCTCGGTTTCCGGCTGACCGGCAGCTTCCGTTGAGGTCATTTCGGATTCATCCTCATCCGGCAGGGTGGATGGTTCCGGATCGACCATGGCCTCTGCCTGCAGTTCCTGGAATTCGGCAGTCTCTTGAGCGGCCATGGCCAGCTCGTTTGATGCCTCGGGAAGGTTTTCTTCGACGACTGCTTCGATTTCTTCAAAAGTAGGGCTCGCTAAGATGGGTTCACTCCCGGACGGGGTATTTTGGAGGGGGAGAGCTGCCGAGTCGAGGGTGATGGCCTGCTGGTAAGCGGCTTTGGCATTGTCTTCTTCATTCAGGCGGTGATAGGCATCTCCCAACCGTCTCCAAAGGCGAGCCTTGTCGGTGGGACTTTCCAGGAGTTCGATCGCATCGGAGTAGGCATGGATGGCGTCGTCGTATTCGGAATTAAGGAAATTGATATTCCCCATTTCTTCGAGAACGCGGGGGTTCATGTCGGCTGCCTCGAAGGATTTGGGCGCCGGCTGAAGGCCGGGGGTTTCCCGCCCCGACCGGTCAAAAACATTCCCGAGCTGGTAGGAAGAAATGGCATCTTCGGTCTGGCCGAGTTTGTGATACACATCTCCCAGGCCGTTCCAACTGAGCGGATCGTTCGGATCGTGTTCGATGGCTTTCTTGAAGGATTCGAGGGCTTCCTCGTAACGGTTGCTCTGGCTGTATAAATAGCCGATCTCTTTCCAGGGATGGAAATGTTCCGCATCGAGGCAGGCGGCATTCTCATAAGCCCGGACGGCCTCATCGATATTGCCCATATCGGTTTCAACCAGGGCGAGGGCGTTATAACAGAGGGCTTCGAAGGGATGATCGAAGAAGACACCGGCCAGGTTGAGGGCGGTATTCAGGAACTGAACAGCGCCTTCATAGTCATTCTGATGCCAGTGATGCAGGCCGACTCTGACGAGCGCGCCGGCTCTTGAATTCATGGGTTCGCCCATGCGGGGTTCGATGAAAGGCAGGATTTTATCCGGCTGTTCCCACCGGAATGGGATCTCGAAATTGGCGGGCAGCGCCGAAACCAGCATCTCATTGAAAGCCCGGTTTTCGGATTTTGATACGGCTTCCTGTTCCAACGTGGAAAGAAATTCTTCGGATTGCGAGTTTGCTGCCGGGAGGGCCTCCAGGGGCGTTGGCTCGAGAGATTCCGTGACCGGCGAAAACTCGGGTTCTTCCGAAAGGAGGCGGCTGCCCAACAGCAGCGGGTCTTTTTCAGCAGCCGCATTTGGTTCCACTCCAACCGGAACGGAAGGATCGATCTCCCGGAAGACCCAGCAAGGACTTGCCAACTCCGGCGAGACGGGGTCGGCCTCCGGCAAGTCAGACAGGAAGGCTGCGACCTTGAGAGCCGCCTCCGTTTCCATTTGGCTATCCAAAACCACCGGTTCGCCTGTAAATGATTTCAACTCAAGGTCTTCTTCGGCCCGAAATTCCTCCGGCAGAGGCGGAAACAGGTCGGTTTCGGTCTCTTCGACGGTTTCAGCAGCCGTATCCGGGATGGATGCCAGTATGCCTTCCAACCGAAGCCAGGCAGATTCATCCATAAGCTCGGAGGCTGCAACCGGCTCTTGTGTTTCCTGGAGGACCGTATCTTCCAACAGCGCTTCGATTTCCATGGCCGGGTCGGGGATATACCCGACGGCTTCTTCTTCCTTCAGCCAGACCGGTTCGCCCATAAGGTCGGACAATGAAACCGGCTCCCGGGTTTCCTGGGGGATCGCCTCATCCAACACCGTTTCACAGTCCAGATCAGTTTCCATGGTGGTAGGCTCAGGATAGAAGGCCGGCGTAGATCCGGCTTCCATTTCGGCGGCGAGCGGCTCGTCTACAGCAAGTTGGATGGACGTTTCGAGAAACGAGATAGGCGCGGACACTGGCTCTGCCATTGAGAGGAAAGGCTCGCCAACGGGAATTTCCATGGGCTTTTCTTCTTGCGGAGGTTCCACCCCCTGGGGCAGGTGGGTTGAGGCATGGGTGATCTTGGCGAGGTCTTCTCGAAGCTCTTCATTATCCGGGTCCAGGTCCACGGCAGTCTGATAGGCTTTGATCGCCTCATCGTACCGGTCCAATTGAAGGTAGACATCCGCCAGCCGGCTCCATAAAGAAGCCTTGTCCACGGAGATTTTGAGATGCTCGATCCCTTTTTGGTACATCAGGATGGCTTCGCCAAAAAATCCTTTGCGAATGTAGATATCCGCCAGGTTACAGAAGGACTGCCCGTAGCAATGCCCGAGTTCGATGGCCCGGTGGTAGGCCCGGACAGCCTCATCAAAGGCGCCGGCGTTGTAATAGATATTTCCCAGTTCATTCCAAATCTCAAGTTCGCTCATGGATGCCTCATTTTCAGGGCTTGAATTGGATCACGCCCGACAGTTTCCCAACAAACTGAAACGAGCCCGGGTAAGCAGGGAAACGTTATCCGGATCGAGCTCAACGGCTTTTTGATAGGCCTCGGCGGCCTTTTCAGGCTGTTCCAACCGCCGGTAGGCGTCTCCCAGACGGTTCCAGAGAAGGGCTTTATCTTTGGATTCCTTCAGGAGAGGAATGCCTCTTTGGAGCAAGGGAATGGCCTCGGCGTAGGAACCTTTGTGGATGTAGATGGAGGCCAGGTTGTTGTACGTCCAACCGTAGGAGTGATCCAGTTCGATGGCTTTGTTGAGCGCGTTGATGGCTTCATCGTAGGCGACAATGTTGTAGTAGATGTTGCCCAATTCGTTCCAGATCTGAGCGCTCCTGGCATCGATGTCAGCCTGGGTGGAGGAGGCACCCAGAGCTGCAATAAGGGGAGCGGTGGACGGCTGAGATCCAATAGTTTGTGGGGATGAGGCGGGTTCGGCAGGATTGGGTGTCTCAGCAGAGGCGGAGGTGGTTGAAAATTCACCAGCAGGAGAGGCTGGGATATCATGGAAATCGGTCTCTTCAGGAGAGACAGAAAACACGGTCGGGGGATTCATAGAGGCCATGGATGCCCGCAGGGCTTCCAAACGGAAGCTGACATCCGGGGAGGCGGGGGGGACATCGGTGGAAGTTGCAACATTGGGAGAAGACGCAACCTCAGGAGAAGATGCAACATCTGGAGATGTTGCACTCCGAGTGAGAAGAGTGGGGGCATCCACTTCCTGGTTGAGGCCCCGAGGACCGTACAGATCGAAATCATCCAGGGTGATGGACAGCTCTCCGGAAGAATTGTCCGGGGCTAAGGCCGGTTCGATCTCTTGCTCCGCAGGATCGATCGGATCCGGCTCTTTCTCAGTAACTTCTGCCGGGATCCGGGAGGCCAGGCTCCCCAGCCATTTGGCAAAATCATGGTCGGATTCGCTTTCCATGGTGGCAGAGTCGTCGATCAGCCCGGCTATCAGGGGAGAATCATCGGCGGACGGAGCGACAGGCTCGGAGGCAAGGGCCTCCTGCACAGCCGAAACAGATTGGGCCACAGGCTCGGAAGGAACCCCGGCTTCTTCAGGTTCGGAGGATGGAGTGATTGGCTCTGTGGCGAGGGCTGGAAGGATTGGGTTACCGGCTCAAAGGCATCCGCGGATTCCAAAACCGGGGCAGGTTGAGCGACCGCCTCTTCGACCGGCACTCCTGGATTTCTGGAGTGGATCGCGGGGTTGGAACGGATTCGAGAGCAGCCTGGCATTCGGGTTCGGCTGCAACCATTGCCTGGGTGGGAGCAGCTTCGGCAGCCAGATCATCGGCTTTTCGATAGGCTTCGATGGCATGGTCGTATTCATTGAGCTTGCGGTAAGCTTCCCCCAGCCGATTCCATAACAAGGCGGCCTGGGAAGGCTCGGGCTGAAGTTCAACAGCCTTTTGAAGCAGCGGGATGGCTTCCTGGTAGTTGCCCGCCTGGATTTGAATATCAGCCAGGTTGCTGTAGGACTGGTGGGAATGCAGACCCAATTCGATAGCCTTGCTGTAGGCATTTTTGGCTTCTTCATGGGCGGCGGCGTTGTAATGGAGGCTGCCCAACTCGTTCCAGACCCGGGCATTGGCGGGCTCGATCTGGATGCCTTTCTGATAGGCAGCCAGGGCATCATCCCACTGTCCCTCGGCCGCATAGACATCTCCCAGGCTGATCCATGCATGGGAATTTTCCGGATTCATTTCCAGATTTTTCTTGTAGGCAAAGACGGCTTCTTCGTGACGGCCCAATTTGAAATGGGCGTCGCCGAGCCCGCCCCAACTGACCATATCGGCGGGATTGGTTTCGACGGCTTTCTTGTACGCGCCGAAGGCCTGCTCATATTGCCCGAGGCGGGAATGCAGATTGCCCAGGTTGTTCCAGGGAGTGATCTGATCGGGAGCCAGCTCCACGGCCCGGTTGTAGGCCTGAATGGCGGCTTCCGTTTTTCCCTGGGCGGTATCGACCAGCGCAATGGCGTTGAAGCACAAGGCCTCGAAGTGATTGTCCTGTAGTTTGGCGGCCAGCTCGAGGGCCGTATTCAAGAATTGGGCGGACTGGTCGTAATCGCCCCGGCGCCAGTGGAGGATGCCGAGGGTCAGGAGCAGGTTGGCCCTGGATGAAGTGGATTCGGCCCCTTCGGGTAGATCGGTCAATAAGGCCGCCCGCAGGGTGATCTTCGCATCCAGGTCCTCGGCCGGGCCGGCCAGGTCATCCGGCATGATCGGGCAGGAGGTTTCGGCCCATTGCGGTTGGAGCTGCTCGGGCCGGGGTGAATCGACGAATTCGATGACCCGGTGGCGGAAGGTCCAGTAATCGGGCGCATAATGGGCCAGGTGAATGGCTTCCGTTTCGGTCAACCAGAAGACCACCCGGACCCGGTTCTCGATAAAGAATTCCCGGTGTTTATCCAGGCAGCGGTAGGCGTTGTAATCGGCCTGTCCGCAGCCCCAGCCCAACCCATCCACAAAGATAACCACATCCTTGAGGTTGGCCAGCTCGGAGATCAGCAGGGGGATGTCGGCATCTTCCTGGCTTTTTACCACGATGTGGTGGGCCTTCTGTCCAAGGCCCAGCAGGCGGTTTTCGAGGGCGAGCTCGGCATCCCCATGAACGAATTCGGAGCTGTAGATGGCCATCAAGAGCGAAGGACACTGCCATTTTGTGGCAAGCTCCAGCTCACGGTACAAAATGTCGACCCGGTCTTCAAATGGCTCGATAAAGTCGGCTTCCACCAAGGTTGTCTGGCGTATCTCAATCATTCGATCAACCTCCTTAAGACGGGATGAACGTCACACCAGTTCTCCCCGTTCCTATATTCCAGGATGGCCAGCAGTTGCAGCAGCGGGCGCAAGCGCTCGTCATATTCAAGACGGTTCTGCTCATGGACTTTTTTCAAGATCGCAAGGTCCTCTTTGTCCAGAATGCGGCGGTACTCGTTACGGATCTCGGTGGTCGCCCATTCCACATCCACCACTTCCATTCGGGAGGCTTTCCGCCGCCTGGCCCGGCCGATGGCGGTGCGCATGATGCGGGCCATTTCACGGAAGACTCCGCCGCTGTAGGTGATGGCTTCTTCGAGGGCGAGGGGATCGATCAGACCCGGGTCGGTGCGGACGTTCACAAACCGGCGCAACGTCTGGTAGCCTTCCCGGTCCCGTACTTCCGGCTCGGCGTGCGGATGGAGCTTGATGTTGGGCAGGAAGATGGCCTGGTCGCGGATGGCGTCGAAGCCCTTACTGTAGAAGAGGGCGCTGGAAACGGTGTAGATGATGGCGCAAGCCGGCTGCATCATGATCTCGCGACGGTCATGGAAGATGGCCCGGGCTTCTTCCAGGCCGGGCTTGTCGAGGTCGTCGATCAGGATGAGGGGGATGCGATGCTCTTTGCTATAGATGGCGGTGGAGATATTGTTAATGACGGCGATCAGGCCGGTGATGTCTTTTTCAAAAACCTGGCGAAGCTCGGCGCGAGTGGCCGGCTCGAGGCGCATCTTTACGTTGGTATTGGTGAAAAAGGCGTTGATGCCGGTGCCCAGCTCGAAATCGGTGCGGCCGTTGTGGATGGTCTTGACTTCCTCTTCGACCTTGCCGCGCCAGCCGTTCAGCTCCTTGAGCAGTTGTTCGGGCAGGTGGCCGCCGCATTTTCGGTAATCCCGGAACATGCGGCTGCCGATGGCCAGGAGGATGTCACGGAAATCCAGGTCGATGATGTCGGCTTCTTCACGGATGCTGAAGTTCAGCGGCCAGTATTTCTTCTGGATGCGCGGGTTGGCGGTGAGATGGAGCAGTTCGGTGGATTTTCCACAGCCGCGATGGCCGGAGAAGAAGAATTTGGGGGGGCGATAAAAGGGAGCCAGGAGGGCGTCGGTCAGCTCGGCGATAGGGTTGCCGGGCCGGTTGATATAAAAGGGATTCGGTTCGCCGTTCGGGCGAGGTTTCAGGGGAAGGTCGAGCTCGAAATTTAACCAGGCGCGATCGAAATCGGTGGCCACTGTATATTCAAAATCGCTCATGGGTTCATCTCCTCAGTTCTGCTTCAGTGAACGAGCCAACTACGGCACACAAATGGAATAACTATAAATTTTTTAGGCTAAGGTAAGATCAAGCTGGGCGAAACGGTCGGAATTGCCCTCGAAATCGAGTAGAAGGCTGGATTGGGTCTGCCAACCTGCGGGAGACCAGGCCTCGATGTAATCGCCCTGACCGATCAGGACGATCTCTTTTTGGAGACCGGCAAAAGCAGCCAGTTCAGCGGGGATGGAGACGCGCCCGGAGGCATCCATCTGGAGGCGGGAGGCATTGGCCAGGAGGAGGCGCTGGAGGAGACGGACGGCCGGGTCGGCCATGTTCAAGGCGGCTACCCGCCGGCATTTTTCCTGGAACATTGTCTCGCTCATGAGCAGCAGGTTTTGTTCGAAGCCGCGGGTGATATAGGCCCCTGCCGCGAGAAATTCCCGGAAATCCGCAGGAACTTCCACACTTCGTTCATCACCCATCGACAACCGGAACTGCCCTAAGAACATTTTCTCTCTCGATGCTGAATATGATTTTTTATTTTCGGCCTTACTTATCTGCAAACTTATTTTAGGTCTTTGGGGGGAGCGGGGGAATGTACAAATATTCCCTTTCTCCTGGTAGAAGAGCTAGCAATTACGTTATAAACATGCCTCCAAAATGAGGCGGGCGGGGTGGTAGAAATGACCAGTCAGGGTCTCAGTGACCAGTGATCAGTTTTCAGTTATCAGTGAATGGGGATTTTAGCTGGGGAGAAGTATACAAGGTGCGGTTATATGAATATTTTTTGCCGTTAGTTTTTAGTAATCACTAGAGCCTTGGATAGGGAAAGGCCTCAAAGGATTTGGAAGCTTTTGAGGTCTAAGGGGCAGAAGGACTCAATAAAGCAAAGGGGCGTAAACCCTAAAGGAACGCCCGGCACAGAAGGGCGGGTCTCTTGGATCGGCAGCAGGGCTGGATGAGAATAGGAAGATCCGCCCCTACAAGCGTGAATCAAGAAAGGACCTCACAGGTTTCCCATAAACCTGTGAGGTCTCTGTTTATGATGTGAGGCTCTTCTTATTATGGGAGTATCTTCTTATTCTTCCGACAGGTCGGAGATGTGCTCACGCAGGGCGTAGAGGGCCGCCTGGGTGCGGTTGGCGAGCTGGAGCTTGTCGAGGATGCTGCTGACATACTTGGCAATGGTGCGCTCATGGACCACCAGCTTGGTGGCGATCTCCTGGTTGCTGAGGCCGCGCGCGATCAGGCGCAGCGTTTCCAACTCACGGCGGGTGAGCGGGTCGGCGGTGTACTTGGACTCGGAGGGGTGGTTGATCTCCTGGATGAGCTTGACGGCGATGGAGGGCTGCAGGGAAGCCCGTCCCTGGGCCACGTCCCGGATGGCCAGAAGAAGCTGGTCGCGGGTGGCATCCTTAAGGATATATCCCAGGGCGCCGGCTTTAATGGCCTGGTAGACGCGGTCATTTTCGGCGTAGCCGGTGACCACCAGGATGCGGGTCTTGGGGGAGCAATCCTTGATCCGCGGGATGGTGGCGAGCCCGTCCATGTTGGGCATGACCATATCCAGCAGGATCACATCCGGCTGCAACTCCCGGGCCAGCTTAATGGCCGAGAGACCGTCGTCAGCCTGGCCGACCACCTCGATATCCGAATAATAGGCGAGGATGGCCACCAGGCCTTCCCTTACCACCGTTTGATCGTCCACTACAAGCAATCGAATTTTATTCATAGTTGTTTCTCTTGTTTTGCCCTCGTTGGGATTTTATTTTTACTGACCGTGGCGGTGATCCTGGCCCCTTTACCGGGGGAAGATTTAACCACCAATTTTCCATTCACTTTTGCCATGCGCTCGTTCATGCTGCGCATGCCCAACCCGCCCTTGTCATAGTCAGATGGATCGAACCCGCAGCCATCATCTTCTATTTCGAGCGCGTAGGAATTCTTCAAGTTCTTCAGCCGGATCATGACCGAGGTGGCATTGGCATGCTTCAGGATATTATTCAAAGCCTCCTGGGCAATAAAGTAGAGGGCCACCTCTTTTTCCAGGGGAAGGTTAATTTTATCATCTGCCAGCAGGCGGGTCTTGATATCGGCCCGGCCTTCGACAGAGGCAAGACGCTGGTGCAAGGCCGACACGAGGCCGTCCCGCTGGATATCGACCGGTTTCATCTCAAAGAGGAACAGGCGCATTTCCTTCAAGGCCTGGCGGGCATTTTCACCAATGCGGGTGATCACCTGGGCCGATTGGGCGACGGTGCCGGCTTCCAGGCTGGCCTGGGCGGCCTCCGTCAATTGGACCAGGCCATACAGCTTCTGGGTGGTTGAGTCATGCAGGTCCCGCACCAGGCGCTGGCGTTCTTCCAGGGCAATGGCGATCTGGCGCTGGCGATCGCTATATATTAATGAGGCCAGCTCCTCGGCAACGACGGTCAGGCGGGTGATCTCGTCGATCCCATACGGCGGCCCCTCCAAGCGGGTAATGCCGAGCACTCCCAGCCCCTGTTGAGCCGTCAGCAGTGGCACGAGCAGCATGGTCTTCGTACCAGATTCCTGCATGGATGAAGGCAGACGTTCATCGTTGACCACATCAGGGGCAAAGAAAGGTTCCTTGTTCTTCAAAACCTCGGCCACTATTTGGGCCACCTGAGGGGAGGAGGTCAAATGAGATATGTTTTCCAGAGGCAGGCCGTGATGGGCCGCCAGGCAATATTTGGGCTCGCCCGCATCGGCCGGCCCGGTCTCCCGCAGGAAGATCAGGCTGACCTGGCTCTGAAAGGCATAGGCGATCTGGTACATGGCCTCGGCGAGAAAATCGGTGATATTCAGGGTCTGGCTGGCGGCGCCGGAGATCTGGTGGAGGAGCATGAACATTTCGTCGCGGGCATTCTGGCGGGCATCGTCGGATCTTTTCCGCTCGGTGATATCACGCCATAAGACCACATTCCCGATCTGTTTTCCGGCCTGGCCGACCAGGGGCAGGATGCGCACATTCAGGAAGCGCCACTCTCCATTGATCTTCAGGCTGCCGCGAATCTCGACTTCACGGGCGGAAGGCTCAACATTGAGCTTGGGCCAGTTGCTCATGATCTGGTCCGCCGGCTGTCCGAAGAGCTCTTCGCGTGGGACGCCCAAAAGAGTCTCGGCAGCGGGGTTGAGGTCGACGATGCGGTTGTTATTATCGGTGACCATCCAGCCGTCGCTCATGGACTCGACCACCACGTTGCGGGAGATCATGGCGATATCCAGCAATTTGAACCGGAGCAGACTGTAGATCAGCAGACCGGCGGTGAGGGCATAGGAGAAAGGCGCCAGATCCATATTGGGAAAAGGCCGGAACCCGGTCAGCCCAAGGATTTTGACGAGGACGGGGATGGACAGGCCAAATGCGATGGTGCCGGATTGTAATAAATATTGTTTCGATTTATTGAGGAAGGTTTGGGTCAACAGGATCAGGGAAAACACCACCAGCCCATCTGAATAGGTCTGGTTGATCCAATACCAGGGCCCGCTGGTGAGGACCAGCCCGAGAGTTTCCGGGCGGGCGGTAAAGAAAACATGGCGCCAACGGGGAACCCAGATCAACAACTGGGTCAAAAGGGGTTCCACTGCTAGAAGGGCCAGGCCCCAGCGGGAAAGCCAGGCGCCGTGGTTTGTATAGGAGAGAATATAGGTGAGGAGAGAGGTGGAGGTGACCGTGACGGCCATGTAGATCAGGCTCAGCCAGACCAATCCAGAGGCGGGAGTGCTATTAAGGAAGAAACCGTAAATGCCCGCCCACAGGATCAAAGAGATGGAAAAGGTCAGCAGGCTGCTCCTGCCTCGCAGGCCCGGCCTTCGGAGGACCACGAACAGCAACAGTGCGGCAACGACAATCACCGGTAATGTAAGGAACATTAATCTGCCTCGTCCCGGACTTCACCAGTTACTGGAGAAGCCAATAATTGCACAAAGCCCGGATCGGTACGAATAAAGTCAAGATTGGGATCGTGCCGGATCTTATTCACATCCACCTGATGCTTTTCCAATGCGAATGCCAGCCATTTCACCGCCTGGGATACGTTCCCGCATACAGACGCGAACGCAGCCTGATCGAATTCATTTCCATCTTCCAGGACCGGTTGGACCCATTGCATTTGTTCGGAGGCCAATGGCGCCTGCCCCAACAAACGATAACAGGCGATCAGTGCGATCCGCGCCTGAATGTTGCGAGGGTTTAATCCAATTACCTGCTGATAATTAATTATAGCATCGGCGGTCTGTTTGCCCAGCCGGCAGACCTGTCCAAGCCCGAACCAGCCGGAGGGATTCCGTGAGTTCAGCGCCAACAGACGCAGGAAAGCCTGGCGTGCTTGCGGCAATAATCCCAGCTCGAGGTAAAGGTTTCCCAGGCTGAGCCAGGAGGTTATCTCCCCGGGGGAAAGGCGGACAGCTTTGCGGGCGGCCCGAACAGACTTGAGCGGCGTTTCTCCGCCGGATAACTCCAGGTGATTGATATCGGCGGGCCGGTTGAACTCCACAACCCGGTGGCGGAAAGCCCAGAAGTCCGGCGCATGGCGTGAAAGCTCACGCGCCTCGGCCGCGGCCAGCCAGAAGATGGAGCGAATGTGGAAATCCACCAGCAGTTCCCGGCGCATATTGAGGGCCCGGTACGCATTGGCCCCGGCTTTGCCTCCGCCCAGGGAAAGACCGCCAATGGAATAGACCGAAACCCTGCGGTCGGGGCGGCGGGAGAGGCGCAAGGGAATATCGAATTGTTCTTCCCCGGCTGTAAACCGGATGAGCTCTTGCCCAAGTTCCTTCAATTGCTTTTCAAGGAGGAATTCGACCTCTTCGCGAACAAACTCGGAGGCGTAAGGGGCGAGCAAGATGGAGGGCCGGTCCGCCCGGATGGAGAGATCAAGTTCATCCAGGAGGTTTTCAACCCGCTCGCTAAAAGAATCGATTTTATGGAGATTTGGGTGGGAAGACCCGCCGGACTGGCTCATGGAATTATTATACACGCGGAAGAAAAGTCGGATAGTCTCGAGACGAATAGACTTATAGAACTAATAGCTTTATCGTTGGATAGTCAGGTAGTTGGATAGTTGGGGGGATATAATCGGTGGAATGCGTCGATTTCTGACAATTTTGGGATTGGCTGTGTGCCTGGCGGCTACGGGAGCCTGCCTGCCCGCGCCGACCGGCAGGGAATGGGGAAGAGCTGATCTACGCTGGCTGGAAGAGGCAGATGCCACAACTCCTGTCATAGATCCTTTGACGGGCTGCCCGTGTGGGGTGAACGGCCTGCCTCCGGCAGCAGACATTTTAGCGGTCTATACTCATACGAATGAAATGACACAGGATATCCGGGTGGACCTTCTGGATATCAACCCGGGGGATGATTATCATGTCATATTTTATCTGCGGGATAACCGCAGTTTTTCCCAATCTCCACTGGAGATTGACCTTTCATCCAACGGCGCGGTCCATACCAGCAGCCAGGCGCAAGGCGCCCCGGTGATCTGGCCGCGGGTGTTCCAGAATTTCGAACTGGATACGGTCACTGTCAGTATTAACCGATTCCTTTTGGGGAACCATTTCCACCTGGATGTCGCCACTTATACGGCGAATACGCAAACTCCTGTCGATGAGGCCCACAACGTCCAATCGGACGGACTGCCCCCAACCGTCCAGGCGCCCTTCCTGCTGGCTTTTTGGGACAGTTTCCCGGCGGACACGCCTGCGCAGGCCTTGAGACGCTGGGACGGCGCCCACACGGGTCCCATGGGCGGGAGGGATGGGTTGCGATACCTCCTCGAGGCTGCCAAGCAGACCGGGATCCCCCTGACCCTGCTGGATTTGAAGAATCCTTCCAGCCTGGCAGGATTGAGCTACCTGGATGTCCTGGGAACCATCCGTTCGATGAGTGAGAATGGGCAGCTTATTCTGCCTGAGGTGGTCTACGCCCAGCCGGCGGATATTTCGCTGGCATTCAGCCGGAAAGCGGCGGATGGATTTGACTTGCCTCCCAGCCCTTTTATCTATGACCCGCATAACCAGGTTCAAACTGGCTACACGGGCAAATTTACGAATACACTAACTGATAATTCCCACATTTCCATCTCCGGTGGGATCCGGTTCATTCCATCGCCTTCCTATTCAGTGGATGCCACTGAAGGAGGACCCTCATTAAGGGTGAGACGAGCGCTGGTTGCAGCCCTGCTCTCGCCTGATCCGGCCGACCTGGTTGTGCTGGGAGGAAGTCTGCCGAATTCAACCTGGGGCCAGGCGGATATGGCCGAGCCGACACTGAAATGGCTGGCAGGACACCCGTGGATCAAGCCGCTGAATTCGGATGACCTGATGGCATTCCCTACCGTTGCCGGGAAATTTATTTTTCCAAAGGCCGCCTCTGAACCTTCGCCACTGCTGGCTGAGCTGCGTTCGGCGCCGCACAACCAGGCCAGCGAGTTGGCCTGGCAAATCTATTTGAAGCTAAATGAACCAACCGACATTTTGAACCTGGAGGCGATCAGGGCAAACTACCTGAGCCAGGTGAACGATCTGTTATCGGCGGCCCACTGGGCGGAAAATCCGGTTAAAGAAGAGGATTGCAGTAATGAACTGCAAGAAGGTGGAGGAAAAGGTTGCATCCTTTCCAACCAAAGCTATTTTGCAGTGCTGGAGCCGGGCGGCGGCAGGTTGACGACGCTTTTCTATAAAGACAGCGCAGGCGTCCATCAATTGATCGGTCCCACCAGCCAATTTGCAGTGGGTTTGAGCGATGCCTCCGAATGGGACCCGCACAAAGGCGAATTTGCCGATCCGACTGTGATCCCGGGCGCCTTTGCGGATGCCCGGGAAACCTGGACGAATTACATCCCTGCCGTGACAGGCAGCGGCATCACTTTCACGAGTCCGGATGGGAAAACGGGTCAAGACTTTCCAGTTGACTGAGATGGGACTCGAGGTGGGAGTTACCCAGCCGGGTTCCGAGATCGTTCGCATCCCGCTGGCGGTGGATCCACAGGCCTATTATGCCGGACCAACGGATTACCGCCCGGGCATTGGGAACCATTCCTGGAGTTGGGGCCTGATGGGCGGGCTTACCGTGGAAGTGCGGACGGAGGCGCAAATCTCGGCCCAGGGATTCGTGTCCTCATTGCCATTCCTGAACATGCCGGAGGATCCCAACCTGGATTATCCGAGCGGGCATTACCTGCCGTTCCCGATTTCGCTGGTGGTTATCCAGGGGGAGGGGCATTTCAAAGTGGAGATTGGGGTGAAGTAAGAGGTAAGTGAAGAATTGCACAAAACATTCATTTATGGTAAAGTTTATAGGAAATTCTTTCCATGGAGCACAACCATGATCAAGCATGACATTCCCGATATTATTGTCAGCAGGCTACCCATTTATTTGCGGGCGCTGCGGCATATGCAGGCCCAAAAGCAGCAAACCACTTCTTCCCAGGAACTGGGCGAACAGGTCGGCATCTCGGCCGCCCAGATCCGCAAGGACCTGTCGCAGTTCGGTGAGTTCGGCAAGCAGGGCACCGGCTACAATATCGCTTTTCTCATTGGCAAGCTGCGGGAAATCCTGCAAGTGGAAAAGGTGTGGGATGTGGCGTTGGTTGGGATGGGCGACATGGGCCATGCCCTGGCACGCTATCCGGGTTTTACCGACCGGGGTTTCCGGGTGACCATGGCATTCGATAATGATCCGGCTAAGATCGGCACGCAGGTGGGTGAATTCGAGGTGCAGGATATGAATGAAATCGTGGAAGCCGTCCGAAAGGCAAACGTCCGGGTAGCCATGGTGTGCGTACCGGCTGCGGCGGCTCAGGAAGTGACCAACCAGCTGGTGGAAGGGGGAGTGAAGGCCATCCTGAACTATGCTCCCATCAGCTTGAGTGTGCCGGAGGGGGTGCGGGTGCAATACCTCGACCCATCCATCGGACTGCAGAGAATGGCGTATTATTTGAACGGGGATTAACGAAGAGGAGCCGTCAAAATCGCAATCCTCACAGGTCTTTATGAACTGTGAGGATTTTTTATTTTGCGGGCACGGCCACAAAACCCAACCCATTCGGGCCGACATGCGTGCCGATGGCGGTGGTCACATTGACCAACAAGGGGGTGGTGTTTACCCTGTCCTTTACCGTTTCCAGCAATTTCCAGGCAGCCGATTCGGCGTTCGTATGCAGCACCGCCAGGCATTCCAGAGGGCCCCAGGAATTGAGCGCCTCCATCAGGCGGTCAATACCTTGCAGGCGTGTGCGGGCCTGCCCAAGCCGGTAAACAATGCCGTAACGCAATTCCACCAGCGGTTGAAGGCGCAGGACACTGCCAATCAACCCGACTGCCCAGGAGACCCGTCCGCTGCGGCGCACATATTCGATGGTATCGAGAAGGGCTGCCAGGCGGACACGCTGGCGGACACTTTCCACCTTTGCCAGGACTTCCTCCAGGATAGCCCCGCGAGCAGCGGCTTCGGCGGCCAGCAGCACCTGGAAGCCCAGGCCCAGACTGATCTGGCCGCTGTCCATGACCCTGACGCGATCGCCGAACCCCTCCCCGGCCAGGCGGGCGGCGTTGTAAATACCGCTCAATGCATTAGGCGGATGGATGGAGAGAATGAAATCCACCCCGGTCCGGAATAATTTTTCATAACAATGCTGGAATACGCCCACCGAAGGAGAGGAAGTCATTGGAGGCGGGTTCAGCTCGGGCAGGCGGGTATAGAACTCCTCCCGGGTGATCTCAATGCCATCCGCATAACTTTTGCCACCAATATTGACCAACGCCGGAATGACCTGGATGCCATACTTGCCGGGCCAGATCCGCCGGGATATCGGAGGTGCTGTCGGTCACAAATCCAATTTTCATAAGCCCCTATTCTTCTTGGTCCCTATCATGAAATTCTGGAGTTGTTCAAAAAACGGCGTTCATCTACTCTCTGGATAGGATCTAAATTTCTGAAACAAATAAACCAATACTTTGCGGTCCAAAAAGAGCCGTCAGATGCGGAGGCAGGGAATGTTCGCTGAAAGGAGTGTGCGGGAAGAGTTCCTGCATATACTGGCGCAGCGGGCGGATGCGCAAGTTATTATGGTTCGGCCCGTGCACCAAAGCGATATGGGCAGGCGATTCGAATTCGGCCATGAAATCTTGAAAAGCTTCGAAAAGATGGCGAGGCGTGCGGACTTTTTCGCTGGGGGTCAGGCGACCGTCTTCAAGGGTGAAGATCGGCAGCATGGACATGATCTCGCCCACCATGGCCTGGGAGCGGTCCATGTGGCCGGCATTGGCGAGGTACATTAATTCAGGTATGCAGATCAGGCTATACACATGCGGAATGGCCACCCTGACTTTGCTGTTCGATGTCAGAAAGCCTGACCCCCTGGGCGGCCGATGGCCGCGGCCGCCTGGACGAGCAGCCCCAGGCCGATGCCGACCATCTGTAGAATCGATCACCTGGACCTCGCAATGGTTGGTGAACTGGGCCGAAGCCGCCAGGGCGCTCTCCATGGACAGGCCCAACATGGAGGACATGGGCAGGACCAGGATGGCGCTGTACTTCTGGCTCAACTGGGAGTAATAATGATAGAAATCTTCGGGAGAGGGCGGTTTCAAGCGCAGGGAAGGTTTGTTGTTCCCAAGGGAAGGCCGATCGTCTTCCATGGGAAGCCATTTCCAGATCGAACGGGACCAGGTAAACCTGATCACGCCCTGGGAAAGCGGGCTGGACGAATTGAGCGGTGCTGTCAGTGAGGATGCAAACGTCAGACATGGGCCATTAAATTTGACGAGAAGTATTTCTCGCAGTTTTATTTCACTCTACCGAAATAATGAATTGATAATGCGGCTGGCCGCCATCCTGAAGCTCGATTTCCTGGGTAGGATATTTCGTGCGGATCAGGTCTGAGATGCGGTTGGCTTCTGCAGGGGTTTCATCCATGCCGTAGAAGAGGGTGATCAACTCATACTCGGCCGCCCTGGCTTTTTCCAGGGCTCCCAGGACGAGCTTCATCCACTGAAGGGGCCGAAGTGGCCAGTTTGCCGTTGACCAGGCCGATGACCTGTCCCTCTTCAACAGCCACGCCGTCGATCTCCACCGAACGGGTGGCGGTGGTGATCTCGACCGTGACCACATCCTGCATGGCTTTGGTCATCCGGTCGACCACGGCATCCAAATCGCCATCCGGATTCAAATGCATCATGGCTGAAAGACCCTGAGGGACGTTCTTGCTGGGGACAATGGATATTTTTTTGACGGTTACATTTTTTGCCTGTTGGGCGGCCAAAATGATGTTCTTGTTGTTCGGCAGGATGATGACCTTTTCGGTGGGCAAATTCTCGAATGCATCGAGAATATCCTTGGTGGACGGGTTCATGGTTTGCCCGCCCTCCACGATCGCGGCCGCTCCCAGGCTGGCGAAGACCCGTGAAATGCCCAGGCCCGGGGAGACGGCTACGACGGCGATCTGCCCCATTTCGATCTTGGGCAGTTCGAGGTGGGCCTGGGAGGCCTTCTTGCCGGCGGCTTCCATCTGGGCGATCAGATTTTCCATGGCAATTTTGGTGATGGTGCCAAGGCCCATAATGTAATCGACGGGTTTATTGCGGTTCTCGGTGGGGACATGGATATGCATCCGGTACATGCCTTCGCCTTCACCCACCTGGATGGAGGTGCCCATCGTCTCCAATTCCTTGTAAAAAGTCTGGAGATCGATCTCTTTTTCCGGAATGAAATCCACCACTACCTCGAAATCCTGTCCGGGCTCGATCTCGGTAAGGGCATTTTCCATTTTCATGGCGGAGATGGGTTGAACAATATTCGCCGGAGTTTCGAGCGATTCCCCCTGGACGTAGCGGAGCATGCCTTCCAGGATAAAGAAGAGACCCTTTCCGCCGGAGTCGACCACACCGGCTTGTTTCAGGACCGGCAGAAGCTCGGGAGTATGTTCCACGGAGGCGTTGGCGGCAGGGACGACCCGCGCCAGAATATCGATCGGATTGTCTGTTTCTTTCAGGGCGGCCTCGGCGGCTGCGGCAGCGTCCTTGGCAACGGTCAGGATGGTGCCTTCCACCGGCCGGACTACGCCCTTATAGGCGGTGTCACGGGCTTCCTGCGAAGGCCCGCACGAGCGAGGGGCCATCCAGGTAGACCTGGTTGTGGAGGGCCCGGGCGAAGCCGCGCCATAATTGAGACAGGATGACACCCGAGTTTCCCCTGGCGCCCATAAGAGCCCCCTGGGAGACGGCTGCGGCCATCTGGCCGACATTGTGCTGCCCCATGTTGGCAATTTCATTGAAGGCCGATTGCATGGTCAGTACCATGTTCGTGCCGGTATCCCCATCCGGAACAGGGAAAACGTTGAGAAGATTCACGGTCTGCTGGTTGGTCCTTAGCCAGATCAGCCCCGCTTCTACAAGGTTTTTAAGCCCCTGTCCGTCGATCGGCGCTGATCTATATTGTTCCAGCCGCGTTTGAATGTCCGGATCCATACAAATAAATTCCTCTCAACAGGATTTAATCAGGATTGCTGATTCGCAGGCCCTGAACATGCACATTAACGTAATGAAGCGGCATCCCTAACGCTTTTTCAACCTGATACCGGACGGCATTGGCGACGCTATCGGCCACGGAGGTGATGCGGGTGCCATATTCGATGACGATGTGGACATCGATATCGATTTCTTCGCCGTTATACCGCACCGAAACACCATGCGCCGGTTCATGCGTAATAGTGGCGGCCAACCCTTCGGCCAGGTTCTTCGGTGCAAGGCCGACCACGCCATAGGAGGTCAACGTGGCATGGTATGCAATGGTCGCCAGGGCGTTCGGCGAAATGCTGATGGTACCCAAAGTTGTAGTTTCTTCACCCATTTTTCACCTCGGCTGGGATAGGATATTCCGTCGGGGCATGAACCTGGCCAACCCCGTTCGATTACATCGGAGTTGACCGCGTCCAAACCAAAAACGTCAGGATAATAAATAATGCTCGTACAGTATAACCCTTGTCTTGTACATGGATGCGTTTCATGGTAAAATACGCCGCTTGTCTGAAAAGGCGGGCTGGTATCATCTGGATGAAAGGATTGCTTGTAAAATGGCTAAATGCGCTCATTGTGGTAAGACCACTACCTTCGGTCACAGTGTTTCGTTCTCCAACCGTAAGTCGAACCGCCCGTTCCTCCCCAACCTGCAAAGGGTAACGGTCATTGAGAACGGCCGGAAAGTCAAAAAGACACTTTGCACCAAGTGCATCCGCACCCTGGTCAAGACCGCCTGATAAGTCTTTTTTCCTTTTCGAGCAAGATCACGGCATTTGCCGTGATTTTTGTTTTTAACGAGCCTGTGCTACGCTGCTATCCAGTGCATCCTTCAAGGCTCTGACACCGGCGGCAATGCCTTCGGGATACTTGAAGATGGCACTGGCCGTCACGAACGTATCTGCTCCGGCATCCCGGACTTGCTGGATGGTGTGGGCAGAAATGCCGCCATCCACTTCCAGGCGGGCCGCAGAACCGAGCTCATCCAGCCGGCGGCGGACCTGGGCGATCTTTGGCAGCACTTCCGGCTCGAATTCCTGCCCGGAATAGCCCGGGATGAACGGTCATGACCAGGACCAGGTCGGCCAGGGAGTAGGCCGGTTCCAGGGTGGAGGCCAGGGGTGGCCGGGTTCAGGGTGACCCCAGCCTGGCAGCCGAGCGATTTAATCGTTTTCAAGGTCCGGTCGATCTGCGGGCAAGTCTCCACATGGACGATCAGGTGGGTGGCTCCGGCCTTAACGAAGGCCTCCAACATGGTTTCCGGCTGGTCCACCATCAAGTGGACATTCAGCGGCATATTGGTGGCTCGCCGGCAGGCCTCGACAATAAAAGGTCCCATGGTCAGGTTGGGTACAAAATGCCAGTCCATCACATCCACGTGGACCCAATCTACTCCGGCAGTTTCGGCCTCGGCGATCTGTTCGCCAAGGCGGGTGAAATCGGCCGAGAGAATGGAAGCTGCAATAATATAAGGTTCCATCGTCATTACCAATAATTACCGAACGGGCGGATTATACACGAAATATACCCATACCCAAAAAGGAATCAACCCGAGGACGGCGATCAGCGCGATCAATCCCAGGGCGACTGAAACCCAATCGATCTCCTGGATGGGAGAAAAATCCACCAGGGTGGCTGGGTGGAAGGCAGGGTGGTCGCCTCGCCTGTGGCGGCATTGGCAGCTTCAGGCGTCAGCTTGAGGGCCGGAGAGGCGCGGGTGTTGCCGAAGTTCATCAGGACACGTCCGAGCTGGTCGGCCGTCCGGTAGCGCTGCGAAGGTTCCTTGGAGAGGACCTTGGCGACGATCTGTTCGAGGGCAGGCGGAATATCCGGAAGAAGCTCGTGGATGGGCACGGGCTCGGCATCAAGGTGCAGGCGGGCCAGTTGGGCGGCGGTGGTGGCCCGGAACGGCAGCGAGCCGGTGAGCATCTCATACATGATGATCCCGAGCGAATAGACGTCGGAAGCAGGCGATGGAGCCACGCCGGTGGCCTGTTCGGGGGAAAAATATTGGGGCGATCCCCATACGATGGCGCTTTTTTCGTCGGGACGGATGGTGGATAGGGCTCGGGCGATGCCGAAGTCGGTCACTTTCAGACGCATATCCGGTGTGACCAGCAGGTTCTGGGGTTTCACGTCACAATGGACCAGCCCGGCCCGGTGGGCGTAACCGATCCCGGCGCAAGCCTGGACGAGCAACGGCACGGCTTCATCCGGGGTAAACCGGCCGCGCTGCTTTATAAGGGTTTTCAAGTCCGTCCCCGGCACGTATTCCATGACAATGAAGAGCTGGCCGTTATCCAGGCCGAAATCATGGACGGTGACTATGTTGGGATGGGAGAGGTTGGCGGCCGCTTTGGCTTCCTGGCGAAAGCGATCCAGAAAGGCCTGGTCTTTGGAGTAGTCTTCCCGCAGCACTTTGACGGACACGGACCGCTCCAACATGCGATCCCGAGCCCGGTATACTACCGCCATGCCGCCTTTCCCCAAAATCTCGATCAGTTCATAGCGGTTATTGAGAAGACGATGTTCATCCACGGTCGACATTGAAGAAATTATACTGCTTCTTTGGGATAGACCTGGTTACGAGCGACACCGGACAAATAGTCGATTGAGTCGATGGTTGACCTGAGTTAACAATGGAAACCTTGTTCAGCCCATGTATAATAGGCGCATGGCTCATGCGCTGATCGTGTATAACCCGGCCGCCGGACGGATCTCTGTCCGCCCGTTCATCGGCGGCGTCGTTCGAACGTTGAACGACCACGGCTGGCGGGTGGAGGTGGCCGAAACGCTCAACGGCCGGCATACTACCCAACTTGCCAGGATCGCAGCGCAGGAGAAATTTCGGGCCGTCTTTGCGATTGGTGGAGATGGAACGGCCGGGCCAGGCTGCCAGCGGGCTGATCGGTTCCAACACTGCCCTGGGGGTGCTGCCGGCCGGAACCACCAACATTTGGGCCCAGGAGCTGGGCATCCATGCATTCACCGTGTCCCATTTGCAGGCGTTACGCCAGAACGCCCGCATGCTGGCGGAGGCGAACCCTTGCGCCATCGATGTGGGCCTGTGCAACGGACAACCTTTCCTGATGTGGGCAGGCATCGGCCTGGATGCCATGGCTGTTAAACAGTTGGCCTCCCGCAAGCGCTTCGAAAAATTTTTGAATTATACGGAATATGGGGCGACGGCCATCTGGAATGCCACCATCTGGCATGGGATGAACCTGCGGGTCACCTGGGAAAATAAAGAGGTGGAAGGACATTATTTACTGGCGGTTGCCAACAATATCCGCCATTATGGGGCCGGCAATATCTCGCCGTATGCATACCTGGATGACGGATATATGGACCTGTGGTTATTCGCCGGCAGCACCCTGGGAGATGCCTTCCGCGGCTATATCGAACTGCAGTCCGGGCGGCACCTGACTTCAGACCAGGCCCGCTGCATCCCATTCCGGGAAGCCAGGATCCAATCGGAGACGCCTTTTTCGCTTCAATTGGACGGCGATCCCATGCTGGGCGCGCATGAAGTGAAGCTGGAGGTCTTGAAAGGAAAGCTGCAAATCCTCATGCCGGCCCATGCAAGACATTTGCTCCAGAATGATAAAATAAGCGACAGGCAGGTTTCAGAAAAAGTTCCCAGCGGTGCCGAATGAGAGCCATCCAGCGCTTCATCTCCCTTAACCCTCTTGCCGTACTTCTTCTTTTTCTTCCAATTACTCTGGCAGCCGAGCTGTTCCATTGGCCGGTTGTAGTTATTTTTATCGTTGCCTGCATTGCCATCATCCCGATGGCCGCGTATATTGGCGAATCGACCGAGTCGCTGGCCCACTTCACCGGGCCGCGAGTGGGAGGCCTGCTCAATGCCACCCTCGGGAATGCGGCCGAACTGATCATTACGATCACGGCCATTCGGGCGGGTCTAATGGACCTGGTAAAGGCTTCGATTACGGGTTCCATCCTGGGTAATCTGCTGCTGGTCATGGGATTTGCTTTTGTGGTCGGCGGGGTCAAGCACGGCCGTCAAAAATTCAATCGAGCCAGCGCGGCCCGCCATGCCATTTTGCTGATCCTGGCGGTGCTGGCCATGTTGATCCCCTCCCTTTTCAGCAGCTCGATCGGCCCGGCGGCCAGCCCGAAAGTGGAAGTTCTTACCCTTGGCGTGGCAGTGATCATGATCATTCTATACGTCCTGGGCCTGGTGGATGCAGCCAAATCGGCAGACGGGGCGGTCACCTATGCAGAAAAGCCCAAGGCCCCCCAACTGCCGAAGTGGTCCCTGACCGTTTCCATTGTGATCCTGGTCCTGGCTACCCTGGGGATCGTCTGGCTCTCGGAAGTGCTGGTGGGAGTGGTGGAGCCGGTGGTGGCCAGCCTGGGCGTATCGGAATTCTTCCTCGGCATTATCCTGATCCCCATCATTGGCAATGCAGCCGAGCACCTGGTGGCGGTCCAATTCGCCAGCCAGAACAAAATGGATCTCAGCGTGGAGATCGCCATTTCCTCCAGCCTGCAGGTAGCCTTGCTGGTGGCGCCTCTATTGGTCTTCATCAGCCTGGCTTTCGGCAATCCGTTAACGCTTATTTTCAACCCCCTGGAACTGCTGGCCCTGATCGCGGGTGTACTCATCGCGGTGCTGGTCTCTTCTGACGGCGAATCGACCTGGTTGGAAGGCGCCACCCTGGCCGGTATCTATCTCATCCTCAGCCTGGCATTCTTCCTGTTACCGGTGAAATGAAAAATATCATCAATAGAAAAGTCCTGCTCGCGGCGCTCATCCTGGGGGCTGTCCTTTCCTGTGGCAGCCTGCTTTACATCCTGGTGGCCCGACCGGCTGGCTCCAGCCGGGAGGGTTGCTTCCCTGGATTCCGGGATGACGATCATCCCGGCGCCGAGCTCCACGCCCCGCCCGCTGCCACCTACCCTCACCCCCATCCCGCCGACCCCGGCGGCTTCGCCTACGCCGGCTCCGGGACAGATCGCCGTGGGAGTCTTTGTCCAACCGACCACGGGAGGGGTGGGGCTGCGCGTCCATACCGATCCCAAGCTGGAGGCTCCGTTTTTCTCGGCCTTTGACTCTGAAGTATTCCAGGTCTCGCAAGGACCTCAGCAGGGGGATGGATACACCTGGTGGTACCTGACGGCTTCATATGACGCGAAGCGGTCCGGTTGGGCTGTCCAGGATTATCTGACTACCATCCAGCAGCCGTAGGGTCCCAATCCGGACGCTGCCATGATTTTCGGAAAGAATGGATTATGAGACCCATTTCGATCAATGCCAATCGTGAAAAAAAGGAACTGATCATCCTGTGGGACGATGATCAGACCTGTTTGTATTCCTTCTCCCTCCTGCGAGCCGGCTGTCCCTGCGCCGAATGCCGGGGGGGCCATGAGAAAATGAGCGATACACCCGACCCGGCTGTGTTTGGAACCGAGCTGCCGGATTCGCCCAAGATCCATCTGAAAACCATCGTGCCGGTGGGAAGTTATGCCATCACGCCGGTGTGGGAGGATGGACATGAAGCCGGGATCTACCGGTGGGATTATTTGCGGGCACTCTGCCCCCGGAGCAATTGAAGGATAAATGATAAGAGGAGCGGGATGCCATCCCGCTCCTCTTATCATTTAGGGGTTGGGCGGGTAATTTGCCTCTTAGCGAGTGAAGCTCTTCCACCATATTTTTTAGTTCCGCTTGAGCCAATTCGAGCCGGTTCAGTTTCTTCAGGGTTTTGTACAAAAGCCAGACCCCAAGAACATGCGGCTGCACAGGCAATAATAAGCAACCAGAACAAGATACTATAATCAACTCGGGCTGAAAAATTGAGGTCATCTCCATCTCCCTTCATTCTTTATTATAAAAGAGGCCCGTTAGGGCCTCTTTGTTTTCGTCCATGTAGGTGTGCGTGGAAGGGTCTTCGTGGGGGTGGCAGTAATGCCCAACTGTTTGAAGGCTTCCGTCGCGCCATTCCGGGGGCATTACATCCGGCGGCAGGGCGATCAAACGATTCCAGCTGGCCTGCTCCCCGATGTTATCTTTCATCCCTTCCAGGAAAATCGATTCCCAGTAATACACCTTCGCCTTGGTGTCATTGGCTTTCGCCAAAGGCAGGGCATTTGTTTCGGCGATGACATAGGCGTCCCCGGCTTTACCCTGTTGGAAATAGGCGCGGGCCATGCCGAGGTAGGAATCGAAATCGCTTGAAGTCGTAGACGACTGCCAGCTTGAAATCATCGATCGCCTCGGTGGATTTTTCCATATTCAGATAGGCCCACCCGCGTTGGAAATAGGCCTCGGCATTTTTCCGGTCAGCGCCGATGGCCTTGTCGAGGATGTCCACGGCGGATTGATATAAACCGGCGGCATTATAAGCCACTCCCAGTGAGAGAAATGCGCTGGTATCCGTGGGAGCATAGATGGTATAGGTCTGCAGGACCGGCACCGCTTTGTCGGTCTGGCCCGTGGCGATGTACCCTCGGGCCAATGCCAGATACACCGGGACCAGGGTAAGGTCGAGTTGGTTGGCCCGTATCGCCGAATTCAAGGGAGGCGGCGTTTTCATCATTTTCCAATTGGGCCTGGGATAAGAACAGGAACGCGACCGCCGAATTCGGATTGATCCCAATGGCTGAATTCAGATCTGATTCTGCCGCGACCGGATCCCGCGAAAGCTGATACTTACCCCGTTCGATGTAGGCCTCGGCATAGTTCGGATCGAGGCGGACGGCTTCATTCAGGTCACCGATGACTTCCGCATCCGGATTGATCACCAGGTTTGCCTGGGCGCGTCCCAGGAAGGCCGGTGCGAAGGCGGCGTCGTGATTGATGGCCTCCTGGTAACTGTCACGGGCAGAGTAGGGATTGCCTTCGATTCGGTAGGTTTCACCGATGAAGTAATAGACATCGCCTGCATTCGGTTCGGATTTCAGCACTTCCTCGAATTGGACGCGGGCATTGTCATACTTGCCCTGCGCCAGGGAACGCAAACCGGCATCGTAGGAAGCCCGGCTTAAAGCAGGGTGCTCTGTAATGGCATAAAGAGGCGTGGAAGTATAGGTCTTTGCTAAAAAGAATGAGAGAGGTGTGGGACCCATGAACGTGGGAGTGGGGGTCCGGACGGAGGGGGTTCTTGTGGGAGTGAAGGTGAGCGTGATGGTGGCCCTGCGGGTGAAAGTGGAACGGGCCGGCAGGGCAGCCTTGGGCATTAGCATATATCCGGCGGTGAACAAGGCCACGGTTCCAATGGCGATCCCGAGGATGATGAACAGTCCGCGTGACGGGGTTGCCCCAGCCATGTTTCTTTTCACGGGTATCTTTCGGGATGACCAGCTTTTCTTCCCAACTCCGGGGGTGGTTGACCGGGAACGGCGGGACCGAGTCATCCGGCGGCAGGCCTCCCAGCATGGTCAGGCCGCGTTTCGCTGCAACGTTCTGAGGGTCCAACCGGAGAGCGCTCTGAAGGCAATAGATGCGTTCTTTCTGAGTGTCCACCGCCGCGCTCAACCAGACCCAGTAAGTGGCATTGTTCTGATCGGTCTTGAGCATGCGCGTCAGCAGGTCGCGGGCTCGCATCCGGTCACCCAGGCGGAGCGCTTCGACGGCTTCGCGCAGGATGGTATTCTCACCGCTTTCAAAGGACTCGAGATCCATATCATCGGCCATAAATTAAGTCTAGCATAGGCTCGGTTACGCGGCAAGTGAATATGGAGATTGTAGGCGGCTTCCCTTAGGTTAGGCAGCTGTGCAAATAGCTCCTTTGACGCCCGCCCCTGGGCGGCAAAATTCCCTCTCCTGGAAACCTTCAGGGGTCTGGTGAAAAGGTTGTGTATAATCTCCTGATGCGAAGATTTTGGGCAGGCCTGTTAGTCTTAATTGTTCTGTCAGCCTGTGGAGGCAACGTGCAGGGAGGTCCCGCTTCTCCGGCTACGGCCGTAATTGCCTCCCCGCAGCCTTACCGGACGGTTTCTCCCACCCCGACGGCCAGCCTACTTCCGCCTCTTACCACTCTGACGCTGCCGACTACCACGCCCATCATTTACACGATTGCAAAAGGGGATACGCTTAGCGCCATTGCCGGGAAATTTCACCTGCCGGTCGATGTCTTATTGGCGGCTAACCCCGGCATCCAGGCAGGCGCGCTGGTCGTGGGGAAGACCCTGATCATCCCCACCGGGGTACAGACAACCGGCGTACCCATCCCCACCCCGGCCGCGCTGGCAATGACGCAGGCTCGTTGTTGGCCGGAGAGTTCGGGAGGCTTGTGGTGTTTCGCACTGTTGGAGAATGACTATGCCGAGACGGTCGAAAACATCTCGGCCCGCTTTACCCTGCTGGATCCGGCTGGACAGGAGTTAGCCGCTCAAACGGCTTACGGACTGCTGGATATCCTGCCGGCCGGGAAATCCATGCCGCTGGCGGTGAATTTCCCGGCTCCGATCCGGGCGGACGCCCAGGTGCGGGCGCAACTCCTGACGGCCGTGCGGCTGCTGCCGGGGGATAAGCGCTACCTGCCGGTGGCGGTGGAAAATACTTTGGTCAGCCTGGACGCCGACGGCCGGACGGCCCAGGTCAGCGGAGAGGCGGTGTTGACCGGGGAAGGGACAGCCGGGAAACTGTGGATCCTGGCGACCGCATTCGATGCAGCCGGGAACGTGATCGGCTTGCGGCGGTGGGAATCCGCTTCAGAGCTGGCAGGCGGCGCATCCTTGAAGTTTGAATTCCAGGTATCAAGCGTGGGCCCGGCCATCGACAGGGTCGATTTCCTCGCCGAGGCAAGGCCCTAGTAATTTATTTCACTGTCAGGTAAAAGAAATCCCGGCTTTCGATCGTCAGATACCTGTGGTCGCCCGGACCGTTCATCTGGTTGAGGAGGGTTACGGCCTGGGGTTTCTGGTTTGCATCGAAACGGATGGCTTCGAATTGAACATAGTAATTATTGATGTCCAATTGCATCGCCTGCCAGGCTCCGGCATCCTGGACTGCCTGGGCTAGAGCCGGGAGGGTCAGATCGAACCCGGCAGAATAATAGAGAACCTTCCCATCCTTGCTAATCCCGAGGGATGACCGGCCGGTGGCGGTCAAACCATAGGTGGTATAGCCCCAATCCTGTGGGTCGGTCTTGGCAGTAAGTGGATTGATCTGCCCGTCCTGAACTATCAGTGGTCCGTTTTGGCGGTAGGCAATCAACTGCGGCGATGGATGGATATCGGTTCCCCAAGCTCCCACCGCGATCGTTCCATCGGAGTAAATACCGACCGTCCCAAACCCATCCCGGGGAGGGATCAGAGTTACCCCGTTCAACATGACCCCAAAGTGGCCGTGCTGAGCCTTGAAGCCGCCGTTAAAGGCAGCCAGGATCCGGCCCGGGACCATGTCGGTGGCTGGGATCCGTGCCGGTCGCGTCACGAAGACTGTTGATTTTGGTTCGTCATACCCGAGCACAAAATGGAGCTGCGTGGCCTGGAGATCAAAAGCTACGATCGCGACCAGGGCGTACGGACGTTGCGGATCCGGTTGAAGGAAAGTGCGGTAGGCTACAACTTTCCCTTGCGAATCCCAGAGATAAGGGGTCCATTGTCCTTCGCCCGGAAGGTCACCTAAGGGAAGCGCATTCGCAGGTACCCATGCCTGGTCCCGTTTTGGCTGCGGGGGCAGATTTTCTCCTGGGACAGGGATGACACTTCCCTGGTATTCCCCTGCCGGAATGGTGGCACTCCATGGAGCCACCGGTTTTGTCCCAGTAACTTTGTATCCGGTTTGCTTGAGCTTGTCCTCGGCTGTTAGCAGGAGGTTTTCGACATTGGCAACGGCTTTGTCTCCGAAAATGGTTCTGGCGATGTCAACCCCGCGGGCGCCCAGGTTAGGCCAAATGTTGGTGACTGCGTAAGTAGCGGCTCCGGCGAAAACTGCAACGGAGACCGCCGCACCTAAAGCAAGTAACCCCCGGCGCAGCCATTTATTTTTACTCCAGTATTTTCCTGACCATCTAATTCCCTGCCTTCCGGATTAACCAGTAGTATCCAACTATTTATATTTTAAGGTGCTTGTATGACCGGAAGATTAAATACGAGCGACGTGCATGCCGTCGCTCGTATTTCACTTTTACCTTAGACCAATCAACCAATCAATGCTGCAACCACAAATAGCGCTCAATGGGGATCGGTGATCGGCGTCAGGACATATCCTTTCACATAGGGCTTCACCAGCACATAGGAAACATCGTGATCAATGAATAAAGCGGCGGCGTCGTCGACCAGCATCTGCTCGGCCTGCTGGTAGAGCAAGATGCGCTTGTTCACATCCTTCTCCACACTGGCCTGGTCGAGCAAGGCATCCACTTGCGGGTTGCTATACTTGCCGGTATTTTGTTGAGCGCCGGTGTGGAAGAGCACATCCGCAAAGTTCTGTGGGTCGGGATAATCTGCGCACCAGCCGCCGGAGAACAATTGCCCGTGGTGTCCGGAATAGAGCAGGTCGAAATATTTATCCGGATCGACATTTTCGATGGTGATCTTCACACCCAGGTTCGTTTCCCACATTTGAGCCATTGCACTGACATCCGGGCTGACATTTTCACCGATGCCGGCCGAGGTATACACAATGGGCGGAAGCCCCTGCGGCCCGCCGTATTTCGATTGGGCCAGCAACTGGCGGGCTTGCTGCGGATCATAGGGCAGTCCCTTGAGATTTGGATTGAAACCCGGCAAGGCCGGCGGATACAGGCCTTTGGCCAGCACACCGACGCCGTTATTGACCACGTCGATGAATTTTTGCCGGTCGAATGCCATGGTAAAGGCCTGCCGGACTTTAGGATCATCGAAGGGCGGTTTGGTCACGTCGAAGGTGACATAATTCGTGCAGAGGGAAACTCCACTGAGAAGCTCAGCCATGGAGCGGGTTGGCCGGGTCCAGGACTGTCTGTGTATCGGAAGAAGAAACACCGGTCATATCGATATCGCCGGTTTCATAAAGGCTGATGCCAATGCCCGTGTATATTTCCACCACGATTTGCGGGATGGAGGGGATACCATAGTAATAATCGGCGTTGGCCTGATAGATCATCAGCTTGAAGCGGTCCCAGCGGGTGAGCTTGTAGGGTCCGGTCCCGTTGGGGGTCCGGTACCATTCGGAGCCCAACTCGACATTTTTCTGGTCGAGCACAAAGGCCACCGGCAAGGTCAATTTATACAGGAAATAGACTTTGGGCGCATCGATCGTTACCTGGAGAGTATGGTCGTCAATAGCCTTTAACCCTGAGATGTGCTGGGCCTTTCCGCTGACCATATCTGCCACCCCGACGATATCGCCGAGATAGGTCAATACGGTGTCAGATTGAGTGGCGGGGAGGGCAGCCCGTTCCCAGGAATAGATCACGTCTTGAGAAGTGACGGGTCGCCCATCGTGGAATTTGGCCTCCTGGGCGGATGTGGAAAGTATAGACCGTCCCGTCCGGCGAGATATCCCAGGATTCAGCCAATTCGGGAATCAGGTTCAATTTCGGATCCAAAGAAACCAGTCCACTGAATACCAGTTTATCTCCCCCGCCGTGAGTGGTGGCGGGGTCATAATCGCGAGGATTGGTGCTTTCGCTGCCTGAAACGAAAAGAGCCTGGTTGCGGTTTACCCCGTTAACCACCGGCGTGGTAAAGCTCATCTGGCTGATCAGGCTATCTACGTCGTTTGAATAGGTATTATAGTTGAATGAAGCGCCAAAGGACATCAGGAAAAAGGCATGCGATCCGTTGACAACGGTTGTCAGGTTGATCGTCAGGTTATTCCCGCTGCTGGTGGCCGTCACCACCCGGCTCCAGGCCTGGTTTCCATCCGGGCGGGAAAGGGCCGCATCGCTGACAACCTTAATGTCTGTCAGGCCCTGTAAAGCGCTGGAGGCCATATTGTCATTAACAGATTGGGCCGTATCACCTGTCTGGGCGGGAAAATCGTACAGGACTGAGTGGACGGTCTGGTCGGGGCTCAGGAAGGTGACCATCGACTGATCGCCCTGTGCCGGCGGTTGGGTCGTCCAGCCGGATGGATAATGAACGCTGATTCCACTTTCGGGACTGGCGAAGGTATCCGGCCGCGGTGCGGGTTCCATTCTGAGGGCGGAGTCCATTGGGAGCAATTCCGGTGGCAGTGGCGCCTGTGATCTGGCAGGCCAACAGCAGGCAGGCGGCCATTAAGAAGAAGAGGGATGAGTGACTTGAGCGGTTTCATTGCGGCCTCCGGTTTCGGCGGCGAAGTACAAAGAAGAGGATGACGACGCCGCCACCAGGCAGACTCCCACAATTTCAAGAATGGCGACAATGTTATTCGAAAGGGGCGGCTGACTACTTGCCGGTGTTTGTAGTGGAGGGCCCCTGGGCTAATACACCCTGGGTGGCAGTCGGAAAATTCTCCGTTGGGTGAGGCGTCATCACCGGCGGCTGAGCCACCGGGATCGCCCCAATGGGCACGATAGTGGGCACTATCGTGGGGGTGGGGACCGGCGTCGGATTTCCATTGCTGTTGTTGGCAGGCAATCCAATGGAAGTCCGCCAGGCAGTTTCTAGGCCATCGTTATTGAACCCATAGACGGGTTGCAAGGCCTCATCCATTGTCAAGCCATCCCGCAGGTTCTTTAAAAAGGCGATCATTTTATCCTGCCCATAGGTTTTGACCATAAAGTTGACCACGCTATATGCCTCTGCATAGGAGAGGTGGGCCCGGTTGGATTCCGCCGAGAATGCTCCGATGAGCGAGCGCAAAGAAGGTAATTGGTTGTTGGTCTTGGCCTGGTTGAACAAGGCCAGTGCATCCGCTTGGGGGCCGCCTTCCCCGTAGACCGCCAGGCCCTCATTCAACCAGGTGGGCATGAAGCTCAGGCACGAAAAGGTCAGATGGCCCACCAGCACATGGGTCAATTCATGGGCCTCGCTGCTTTTACCCCAGTCCAATTGGTCGGTGGATACTCCCAAAATGATGCTATTACTGTCCGGGAAAGCCTGGCCGCCGACCCAGGAGGGCGCATACAGGACGGCATCTTTCAGATCGTTTGGGTTGGCGAAAATATAGATATCCACGGGTGTATCCGTAGTCAAACCTATATCTTTGGAAAGCCGGACCAGCGCCTGAGCGGCGGCATCGTGTAGTTGCTGCCCGAAATCCGCTCCGCCGTTGTAGTAATGAAGATTGATGTTTCCCACCGGTAATCGTTTGCCAGGGATGAGTATTATCCAACCAAATGATGGATTTTTGGGGCTGGTGAACTGGTTTCCGCCAGCATCGGTTACCAACCACTGCCACCAGACGGTCGCGCCGGGGGGCAGGGATCCGGATTGGCGCATTTCCCACGTCCATTGGACCTTCACATCCGTCGAAGCGGTGACTGCTGGAAAGGCCTCCGCCTGGACCGTCCCGCAGGTCAATTGGTTCACGCCATATTCAAGCACTGCAGAGGCGATGTTAGTCCCGGCTTTGAACTCGGCCGAAAACAGGATGGTTTCGGGAAAGGTGATGCTGGCCTGGTCGCTGACCACCTGGATGTTCGCCTGGGCATGGACCGGAATGGCCAGTCCGCTCAGGAAAAGAAGAAGTAATAAAATGGCTGGAAATCGAGTTCTCATAAGCGAACCCCTTTCAATAGTGAAAGTGATACCTCAGAGTATACTATTTTTATCCTCTTCATACTAATTAATTATCGAAGGAAATCGCCTGTTCCTTGCACGCTTTTCACAAAGTAGCTTGACAGAATGGGGTTTGGGGTGTGGTTGGTCGGTCGCGAAGCATACCCGAAGGGTGCACAGCCGACCAACCACACCCCAAAATCTCTTTTTTTCCGCCGCTTGCGGCGGGAGTCAGGCTGAGGCTTTCACAGAGTCAGCGACTTTGTGAAAGCCCTGCTGTTCCTTGGATGGAAAGATTTAAGAATTGCTCGTATTAACAATACCTTCGCCAATTATGTGGAAACGGAAGGTTCTAAAGGCGGGTGGATCATGCCCAAACGGGCGATTTGCTCAAAAATATCAGCTAATAAAATTGCATCAGGTTTTTGCGGAAGCATTTTTATTGTCTCGACTGCATAGCGATACCCATGATAGTTCGCCTTCAAATCCAGGACACTGAAATCTGGATTGTTGTGTTGAAAGCGCCGCAAGAGCACCTGTGAGAGATTGACCAGGAAGAAGGCCAGATTGGCGGCATTGGTCACTGCGATCTTTTCAATATTCATAAAGTCTTCGAGGCCCCAATATTGCTTGGCATCGCGGAAGTTGAACTCGATCTGGAAACGAAGACTATAGAACTGGATGAGTTTGTCGTAGTTCAACTCCAGATCCGTGCTGAACAGGAGGACGTGCGCCTTGGCCTGAGTGTCCAGATTGGTCTTGAGAACGATGACGACATTGAGCGGAAGAGCAAATTCCTTGTTGAGCAGTTCGGCCTGATAAATGTCCGTGCGAATATTCTTCTCGTTCGTGCTCTCTTTCAAATACTTCGGATCCATTTTGCGGACAACCACTTTTTCGCCATATTTCGGATAAGGCCCCTTGCCTTTATAGGTGCCCGCATAAGAAAAATACAAAGCCGCATCCTGACGAAGTTTCGAGATCAACTGCAATCCGGTTTGGGTCACCATCACGGCGCTCGGATAATTGCCGAAGTGACCATCCAAAACCAGGTACTTGAGCGCCAGAACCTTGCCAATCTGCTCCAAAAATGCTTTCAACGCCGCCTGAATGCGCTGTAACTCGGCATTCAACACGACTTTGGCACTCTTTTTGTTCTGGCTGCCTTTCGGTCGGCCGCGTTTGCGCTTTTCTCCAGGTGCCTTCTTCTTGGCCTGTTTTTTGGCTTTGTTAGCCGCCTTCTCTTCGTCGCTCCGCACAACCTGATCGATCTTCACCGGGTAGGATTTCTGTTCTCGTACATTGACCAGCGAAAAAGCAAAGAAGGCCAGCCCGGCGATCGGCCGTTGTTGCAAACTCGAAAAGAAACGATCCAATCCATAGGTCTCTTGGCCCGCTTTGCCGCAGACCACTTCATCGCCTGCCAGAATGTACTCGTCCTTGGGATCCCAGAGCCATTTCTGGAAAAATGTCCACAACATATCTGCCCACGGGATCCGGGTGTGATACAAGCGCTGGATTGTCCGGTAGCTGCCGCCTTTGTCGGTCCAGCGCGAGATGCCCAGCATCGTTACCCGCCCGGTCATCATCAGTATTCCCAAAATGACCCGGCTTATCTGGCGCAAAGTCGTTTTCGAGATCAGAGGTGCTATGCATTGTAAAAGTGCTAAAATGTCTGTCATGGGCTTCTCGGGATAGGTTGTCGGTCGCACTTCAACTTTACCCGAGATGCCCTATTTTGTCAGTTCATTTTTGGCGAAGGTATTGATACAATTAACGATCTCATTCTTTCCTTGAAAGAACGCCATATTTTCGGGACAGGAGCCAACGATGAACCCATTCCTCGCCATGATCATTACTTTCGCCGTCGCCCTTGGATGGCTGCGCCTGTTGGACTTCATGGCCCATCGTGGATGGATCGAGAGCCACCTCAGCCGCAAACTCATCCATATTGGCACCGGCCCGCTCTTCGTATTATGCTGGCTGCTCTTCCCGGATGCATGGTATTCGCGTTGGTTGGCAGCGGTGGTGCCATTCCTGATCACGGTGCAATTCCTTTTCATCGGGATGGGCTGGATAAAAGACGAGGCCTCGGTCAAAGCCATGTCACGCACGGGCGACCGCCGCGAGATCCTCTACGGTCCCTTGTTCTATGGGATCGTTTTTGTGGTGATGACCCTTGTATATTGGAAGGATACTCCCACGGGCATGGTCGCCCTGATGCTGATGTGCGGCGGGGATGGCCTGGCGGATATCATGGGGCGTGGCATCAAATCTCCTCGCCTGCCCTGGAGTAAAGGCAAATCCGTGGCCGGTTCGGCCGGGATGTTCATCGGTGGGTGGGTGCTGGCGGCTTTCATCACCGGCATATTCGTCCTGGCAGGTGTATTCACGGGTCCATTCAGCCAGTACCTGCTGCCGATCACCATCATCGCCGTGGTTGGGACCGCGGTGGAATCCTTGCCGTACAAGGATGTCGACAATATCACCGTGACCCTGGCGGCGGTGTTGTTGGGATTGGTATTATTCAGGTAAGGTCGAGACAGGGGGCAAATTGAGACTTGCAGGAATATGACCGTGGGATATGCCGTGAAAGGCCGGCTCGCCGGGCCGCCCATACGAGGGGCAGTTGATTTTTGGTCGTCAGGTTGACTTCACCTGCCAGCTTGAGGATGCGCTGGCGGGTTTCGTTTACCATCCAGACGCCGCTCTTCCCGAGACGGTCCACGTAAGGTGCGATTGTCTCCAGTGAAGCCGCGCTGCTTGGCTTCCAGAAGGACCTTTAATGTCCCCCAACACTGCAAGCCGATCAACCCGGCCGCGCGGCGGCCCATCGGTTCGTCGAGAAGGACGATGCAATCCCGATTTTCGAAGGCCAGCGACATGGCCGCGACTTCGCCGGAGCTCAAGTCCAGCGCCAGCCACACTGCCGGAATGGTCAACTGCAGGGTCCTCGTATTGCACCCACGGCAGATCGAAGGGGCTGGGTACATCGTAGCCGATGAAGCGGGCTTGCAACAAATCGTCGAGCACGCAGGAAGGCATCCAGATCTCATCGAACATCTTCGGCAGCCACTCCAGGGCTCCGATCCGGTATAGGAACACGATCGGGGAGGCGCTGCAGGTGACTTTACTCATGCTGCCGCTCCAGCTCGCTCAATTCGGCTTGAAGGGGAAAGACTTTGTAAAAACCCAGGTTCAGCAGAAATTCGACATGCGGGAGACCCGCCAGTTTGGCGGCTCGTTCGGAAGATATCCGGTCGGACCCGTACAGTTTGGCCGCCAGCAGGATGCGGATCTCGCGCCAGATGGGCATCTCGACATGGAATAATGGTTCTTTTTCCAGGTTTTCCAGTTTTTCCAGGTCCTGGGCCAGGTCCGGATAGCGGCGTTTCAAGGCCCCGGTCTGTTTTTTCCTGGGCGATGAGGTATCCTTGCTGCCAGCGGATTCATCCATGCGGTTCCCTGCCTGATGACTTACTCTTTGTTTTCCACCAAATCCATATACGCGCCCTGCAGCAGATCCAATTCATCCACCCCCAGTTTACTCATTAAATCGGCCGCGATGGCTTCGCCTTCCGCCTCGCTTTGGTCCGGGCGCAGAACCACTTCCAGTTCCATGAACTGTCCCAGCCCTTCCACCTCATCCACGTGGATGCGGGTCTGCCCGACCAGGTAAAGACTGCGAGTTTTCCGGATCATCCCCCGGATCCCCAGGGCCGCCGCCAACGTCTTTTTCAGTGCGATGGGATCGGCGGTTTCGGCGATGAGATAGTTGGAGCGTTTCGGTCCGGCGGTATCCGTGCGTTCATAATAGATCAACTGGCCCCTGTCAGGCGCCAACTGGCGCAGTTTCAACCTGCCCTGCGGGACGTTGAAGAAGGTGTCTTCCTGCGGAATGACCTGGACGGGCGTATCGCTCAGTTCTTCGGCGCGGTGGCTGAGGGCAGCCAGGTCACGCAGGCGGGCTTTGATCTCAATATTGGCGGGCATGGCTTATTCCATCCGTGGACATTATTCCCTCAGGTATCTCACTTCGATTCAAAGAACAGACGGGGTGAGGCCCCGTGGATTTTGCGCGAGGCGGGCGAACCTTAATTTCAAGCATTATACACTTAATGAAGATTTCGTATTTTATGATACACTTTTTTCGCCATGACGCCCTTCCTGCAACTTGTCTTCGAACTGGCCATTATCCTCCTGGCAGCCAAAGCCGCCGGCTATCTCAGCCTGCGCTTCAAACAACCATCAGTCTTGGGAGAATTACTGGTGGGGGTGCTGCTGGGCCCCTCATTGATCAATATTCTTGGTCTGCCTTTTATCAACAGCACGAGCCTCTCTACTACCATTTCGGAATTAAGTGAGCTGGGCGTGCTGCTGTTGATGTTCATCGCCGGGCTGGAGCTTCACCTGGGCGAACTGATGAAGCACCGCAAAGTCTCCCTGCTGGCCAGCGCGGGCGGGTTGCTCCTGTCCATCGGGTTGGGGTACGGAGCCGGCCTGGCCTTTGGGATGAGCCAATCCGCCGCTTTCTTGTTGGGATTGGCCCTGGGCGCCACCAGCGTGAGCATATCCGCCCGCACCTTAATGGAAATGGGTGTCCTGCGCAGCCGGGTGGGACTGAGCCTGCTCGGGTGCGGCGGTGGCGGACGATGTTCTCTCCATTCTGGCCTTCTCCATCTTCCTGGCCGTGTATTCCGGCAATGGCAGCGTAGCCGGACTCCTCTGGCTGACTTTGCGGATGATCCTGTTCCTGGCTGCCGGCGCAGCTTTCGGATTATGGGTACTGCCTCGGCTGGCCCGCCGGGTGGAAGGGCTGTCCATCAGCCAGGGGCCGCTGGCATTTGCGCTGGTGATATTGCTGTTTTATGGCCTGGCGGCCGAACTGGTGGGCGGGATGGCGGCGCTCATCGGAGCATTCCTGGCGGGATTGATGTTCGCCCGCACGTCCGAGAAAGAGATCATCCAACCGGGGATCACCACGCTGGCCTATGCGTTATTCGTTCCTATTTTCTTCGTGAATGTCGGTCTTTCAGTTGATTTGCGGGGCCTGCAGTGGAACTCATCTGGCTGATCCTGGTCGTTTCAGTGGCTGCGATTGGCGGGAAATTCCTGGGAGCGGCAGGGGGTGCGCGCCTGGGAGGCCTGCCGGCTCACGAAGCTCTACAATTGGGCCCGGGGATGGTGGCCCGCGGCGAGGTGACCTTGATCATTGCCGCCGTGGGGAGCAGTTCCGGCCTGCTCAGCCAGAGCGCCTTCTCCGCTATCGTTGCAGCCGTGCTGATCAGCACGCTGGTCACGCCCTCCATGCTGCATTTTGCCTTTTCACGCTTCACCCCCAACACCCCCGTTCAAGTGGAAGAGGAAGTGAGTGAGAAATGAACCTGATCCTGTTCGTCTTGCATGACCCGGAAAAATTGGTGCCTCTTCTGAATGCCTGGACGGATGCCGGTGTCAGCGGGGCTACGGTTCTCTTCAGCACCGGTCTTGGGCGGATCCACCAGTCCAAGGTGCTGCGGGACGACCTGCCGCTGATGCCCTCTGTGGAGGATTTCCTGCCTCACCCTGAACGCCTTAGCCGGACCATCTTCACAATGGTGGATGATGATGGAATTATAGAGAAGGTGGTTGAAGCCACCAGCAGGTGGTGGGGGACCTGTGCGAGCCGGACCGGGGGCTGCTGATGGTTCTCCCGGTCAGCCAGGTATACGGGCTGAGAAAGCCCGCCTGACGGAAAGCTTACCTGAATACCCGAGCCATCCTGGCGGCAAGGTTCAGTCCCGGACGCCCTCATTTACATAGCGGGTCAGCTCATCCACGCTCAGGCCGTCGATGCCCAGTTTATCGACCGTCCGGCCGCGTTTGCGGTAATCGGTGCGGTGGACGATGCAGGCCAGCTGGATGATGCTCTCCATGCCGACGCACCGAGACGCCGAAGCGCTCTCCCAGGGAGGCGATCGGGACCAGGCTCATGGGCACGTCTTCGAAAATATAGCGGTGACTGAGGGTGCTGGGGGCCTTGATGCCCATATAGCCGGGCTGGTTGTGGATGGCATCCTGCAGGTCTTCGCCGCTGGTGTCATAGGCCATCTTCAGCCATTCCATGGCCGTGCGGGCGCGGATCCCCAGCGAGCTGGCCACGGTGACGCGTTCGCGGTCCAGGGTTTCGAGCACCCGGGCGACCGAAGGGGTCACCCCTTCGATGTAGAACTGGTAATCGCCATGGGTGGATTCGATCCAGCCGGCATTCAGCAGGGTCAAGGCGGGATGGAAGATGGCGCCCATGTTGTTCAGGCCGGTGTTGAGCACATTCACACCGTCGATGAATTGGGGATAGACCGGGCAGATGGCTTCCAGCACCTGCTCATTGCGGCTGGCCGGCAGCGCCGCCAGCGGCACGGCTTCCTTGATGCGGAAAATGCGCGCCTGGGCGGGTCCATCCGACCGGCTGGCGTAGATGAAGGTCTCGGCCTCGGCGATGGTCACATCGGCCGTGCAGCCCTGGTCGCGCAGCACTTTGGCGAATTCCAGCGCGCCGCAGGTCCGGCCCGGATGCAGGATGACAATTTGACCGTTCTTCAGGCAGGGGGCCACAGCTTTGGCGATGTCGGCGTGGGCGGAAGAAGGCACCACCACCATGATCATCTGGGCCTGTTCCAGTGCCTCGCCCATGTCCGAGGTGACCAGGGCCAGTTTGCCAAAGCCGCGGGCGCCGGCTTCATTGCTTTCCAGCTCGATCCCGCCGCGCTTCTGGATGACGTTGATATGCTCGAAGGTGCGGTTATAGAGCGTCACTTTCAATCCCATCAACGCCAGGTGGGCCGCCATGGCCTTGCCGCCATGCCCGGCGCCGATGACCGTATAGTTCTTCAGGTGGGTTCATGTATTCTCCTTTTGAATTGTCGATATTCGAGTCGTGTTCCGATAAGGGCCTGCCTCTTTCATCCACGGCGAGGCACATCCCATTGATGATCTGCGTGCGGATCTCGCCGCGGGCAAAGCGGTTGTTCTTCAACTGCGGCGCATCCAGTAAACCGGACGGTACCGCCTTTGCCAGCGTGGCGGCGTCGGTCCAGGGATCCTCCACGCCTGGCGCGGCCAGGCTGCGGATGGCCTCCAGGGTGATCCTGGCTTCGGCCACCAGTTCTTCCTTGCGGCGCTGCACGGCCGGGTCGGCGGTCATATCCGGCGCGCCCCCCAGGGCGTTTCGATCGCCCGGCGGGCAATGCCGGCGGCTTCGATGACATCTTCGGCAGTGGCGGCATGGTCCGCCTCGGTATGACCGACGATGTGGATGATTTGCGGCTTGAGCGCCATCTGCAAGTAGACGCTGGCGGCCAGGTGGCCGCGGGCCGCATGCGGGTCGAGGGGGTAACTGAGCAAGCCGGTGCGGGTCTGCTTCCAGATGCGGAAATTCGCCTGCTGAATCGAGGGGCTCGATCAGTTCCAGCACCGCCAGCATTTTGGCCAGGTCCATCGCATCCGACAGGCCGGGCGGGCTGTTGAACATCAACTGGGCGATGTAATCCCGCACGCCGAATTTCCTGGCATTGTAGGCCGAGAGGAAAGCCGCCGAGCAAAGACCACATCCGGCGCGTCCCGCATGCCCCAATGATGCGGCTCGTTCAGCTCCACCGGGATGCCGCGCTGCCCGTACCAGGCCATGACCTGCTGGTGCTGGCGGATCGAGCCTTCCAGGTCCCACGGGCCGCGGCCGTCCATCCGGTTGAACCAGAAAAGCGGGATGGCGCCCAGGCGATGTGGATGGTCTCCACATACATCTCAGCCAGGCGGATGAAATCATCCGTGCCGGAATAGGTCCGCAGCAGTGGGTAATTTCCACGCCGGCTGGCGGCATAGAGAGCCCGATAATCCTCCGCCGAACGCACCGGCACGCCACCCGCCCCTTTCCGGCGCGGATCCTGTCGCTCCGGGTGGAAGAAATTCTCCTGGGCATCCTGGTCGATCCCCAGCGAGATGACGTCCAGCGCCTTGGCCTCGGCGATCTTTTCGATGCCCTGAAGGGTGGCCTCCAGGGTGGGCAGCCCAAAATGATGGCGCAGGAGGGGATAGGGGGATTTCCAGTGGATGCGCTCGACGGTGAGTTGGGGATAATCCGTGGGAGAAGCGCCTCCGCCAGGCTGCCCCTTGAGATATGCCAGCACATCCTCGGGCGTTTCGCTGCCGTCGAAGACCTGCTCGAAGAAACCCAGCCGAGAGGCCCGCTCTGCCACCGGCGGAGTGCCGCCGAAGGCAAAGCGGATGCCTTGACTCATGCAGTTCCGAGGCGGCCTCGGCGAACTCTCCCAGCAAGCGCTCGCCGGTCTCGGGGGTGAGGCGGTAGGACACGCCGACCAGGTCCGCTTTTTCCTGGCGGGCGGCTTCCAATACCTGCTCAATCGGGACGGCCGGGCCGAGGAAAACGGTCCTCCAGCCGGCCAGCTCGGCCAGGCGCAGGAAGTTGGTGACCCCGGCCACATGGACGCATTCTCCCAACGCCGCTGCGACGACAGTCTTGCGTTCAGCCATTCACCTCCGCTTTACCTCTAATGATTTACGGTATTTATACAAAACCCACATTTTCTCCATTTATAGCATAAAAAAGAGCTGGAAGGATTAGTTCCGACCCT
>CAWALN010000011.1:0-66362 GCA_963782935.1 uncultured Chloroflexia bacterium
TCCGCCCGGGTGAGGCTTTGGAAGAAATAGATCATAATGAAAAATGTCAGGTAGTCGAAAATGGAACTGATGGGGCCGATAAAAATAATGAAACGACGTAAGTCGCTTATCGCCCACTTCCTCGGCCGTGTGAGCCATTCACTGTCCACTTCATCGGTTGGAATGGTAGTCTGGGAAAAATCATACAGAAGATTATTCGTCAGGACCTGGATCGGCAGCATGGGTAGGAAAGGCAGAAAAAGGCTGGCCCCCAGCATGCTGAACATATTACCGAAGTTGGACGATGCGGCCATCTTGATGTATTTAATAATATTTCCAAATACTCGCCGGCCTTCTTTGACGCCATCTCGCAAGACCAGTAGACTGTTTTCGAGCAAAATGATATCGGAGGATTCCTTGGCAATATCCACCGCGCTGTCCACCGAAATTCCCACGTCCGCCGCCTTGAGTGCCGGGGCATCGTTAATCCCGTCTCCCATGAAACCGACCACGTGCCCTTTTGCCCGCAAGGCATGAATGATCCGTTCCTTGTGGGATGGGGATAATTTGGCAAAAACCGTAGCCGTTTCAGCGGCGTCTGCCAGCTGATCTGGCGTCATCGGCTCGATCTCCGGGCCTAGCAGGATGTGACTGAACTCGAGGCCCACCTGCTTGCAAATGGATCCCGTGACAACTTCATTGTCACCCGTTAATATCTTCACGTCCACGTTGACCCGGTTTAATTCTTCCAGGGCCTGATGGGCTGTTTCTTTGGGCGGATCCAGGAATGCCAGGTAACCCATCAGGGTCAGTTCGGATTCATCTTTGACAGAATAATGAGGTGTATCGTCTGTACCCGGAAAGGTCCTATAGGCGACGGCAATGACACGGTATCCCTCTGAATTCAATTCATGGACCCTCTTTTTGCGGTGCTCATCGTGTTCGGGGGCGACTTCGAGCATATCCCCATTGATCTCCACATGCGTGCATAATTGCATGATCTCTTCCACTGCCCCTTTGCAGATGAGAATATGCACATTTTGGTCATTTTCCAGGATGACAGACATCCTCCTGCGCTGAAAATCGAAGGGCAGCTCATCAATTTTATGGTAATTCTTATCGAGGTGAAGCGAAGTGGTCAAGTCTTCATGGTTCAGGATGGCTTCATCCAGGAGATTTTTCAAGCCGGTCTGGAAATAGCTATTCATGTAACCGTATTCCAGGACGCGTTCGCTGGGGTTGCCCCTCACATCCAGGTACTTTTCCAGTACGATCTTTCCTTGTGTGATGGTGCCGGTCTTATCCGTGCAAAGGATATCCATGGCGCCGAAATTCTGGATTGAATCCAGGCGCTTGACAATAACCTTCCGCCGGGACATCGCAATGGCTCCCTTGGATAGGTTGACGGTGACGATCGCAGGCAGCATTTCGGGTGTCAGGCCGACGGCCACTGCCAGGGCAAACAGGAACGCTTCCAGCCAATTGTGTTTGCTCAGGCCGTTGAAGAGAAAAACCAGGGGGACCAAAACCAGCATAAAGCTGATCATTAACCATGTGAATTGGTTTATACCTTTATCAAAGCTGGTGAGCTCCCGTTGCCCGCTAAGGCTTTTTGCCAGCTGTCCGAAGAAAGTACTGCTGCCGGTTTCAAGGACTACCGCAGTACCGGTGCCGCTTTCTATGTTGGAACCCAGAAAACACAGGTTGGGGATATCCAATGGGTTCTTTTCCGTGTTTTTCTGGGTCAAAGCTGTTTTCTCCACCGGGAGAGACTCACCTGTGAGAGTAGCCTGGTTGATGAACAGATCCTTCGAGGTGAGCAAGCGCACGTCTGCCGGGATCATATCGCCGGCTGAAAGGGCCACCATATCTCCCGGAACAAGCTCAGATAAAGGAATATCCGTTTGCTTTCCCTCCCGGATCACGGTGGCCTTTGTGCTGACCATGGCTTTCAATTTGGCTGCGGCCGTGTCGGCCCGGCTCTCCTGCACATATCGGAGCACAACTCCCAGGATAACCATCCCCAGGATCATCACGGTGGTACGGATGTCACTGGTCAGGTAGGAGATGATCCCCAATACAACCAGCAAAATAACCAGCGGATTCTTGACGTTGTTCCATAAAAGGGCCAGCCAGGTATTTTTCTTTTCCTTGGCTACTTCGTTTGGCCCATATTGCTCCAGCCTCTTGATCGCCTCGAGCGTTTCCAGGCCGTTTGCAGATGTGCCCATCTGGGTAAAAATGGATGCTTCGTCCAGGCAGGCCATCTCGATCAATTTTTGCGAGATCCGCTGATCGCCAGGTTTTTCTGAGCCCGTGTGGTGGCTGATTTTTGTTTTTGCGATTGTCACAAATCCTCCAATTTGGGTAAGTATAGCACTATTGCCCTCCCACCGAAATTCCTACTTGACAGACGAAACTAACGTTCTATAATAAGAGTATGGACACATTTTCATTTTCTATAGCTCTTCCTCCATTCATTCGTTCCGCGGAGGATGGAGTTTTAGTAACCTTAATTCCCGACTTTTTCACGACCGTAGGGGTGGGTCTATATTGTTCCTCCCCTCGTTCCTTGAAACAAATACCCGCATCCCGAAATTCTCTACGTCCATTCGTTCCTCCTGTGCCCTTTTGCATTCTCCTACAGGGAAGCCCTTTTGTGCTCTCCAACAGGTTTAATATCACCTCGAAATCTTTTCCGGAGGTAATTGAATTTTCTTTGAACCTCAAATTCAAAGGAGATCTCACAGATCTTGGGGACCTGTGAGGCCTGGCAATTGAACACGACCCGTTCAGCCATTTACTATTCACTATTCCCCTTTCCCCATTCTTCCATTCCCTAATTCCTTATCCCTGCTCATGAAAAATCTTCAACAACACAATACCGCCAATGCAGAAAAATGGAACCGCCGGGCCGTCACCTTCGATCAAAAACGGTTCGATATTTTTCGTTACCTGCAATGGGAATTGATCCGCTATGCCCGCATCCAATCGCCTTGCAACTTCCTGGATATTGGGTGTGGCACCGGTTGGGCTGTCCGCTATATCGCTAACCGGCTGAATGGAAATGGCAGATTTGTCGGCATCGACATTTCGAAAGGAATGATCGAACGGGCCAGGCGCCACGCCGCTGGTTTACAAAATGTGGAATTTTACGAAGGCAGCGCGGAAAAATTACCGGTTGAGTCGGCTTCATTCGATACGGTCATCTGCAGCAACTCTTTTCATCATTATTTCCAGCCTGTGGAAGCATTGAAAGAAATGCGTCGGATCCTGCACCCGCATGGCAAGCTTTTTATCCTCGACTTGACAGCCGATGATTTCTTCTTCCGTTGGGTGGACGAACGCACACGGATAAAGGAAAAAGAGCACGTGAAATTTATAGCAGCGCCGAATTTCAACATATGTTCGAGGCTGCCCGGCATCCGCCATATTCGCAGTGTTACTTTGAAAATACTGTATCCTTTGAAAGTGCATATCGGTGAAAAAGTGCTTGAGCGATAAAAGACTGAAGTTAGGAAACATACGCCTCCTTTCTCCAGTAGCTAAGATGCTCCTGGGAAAGGAGTAAAATTCCGCAATAAATGAAAAACCATGTTCATCCAAGAGGAGGTCAGATGGATTTGAAGGATCGTTTTCTTTACCCGGTGATTGGCCCGTCCTTAGGGGCGGCTTATGGATGGTTAGCCGTAGCCGGTTACCAAAAACAAATGGGAAATATCGTTAAAGGGATTGCAAGGTCCCGTGGAAGTGCTCAGGGATACATGGGGAATTCCTCATATTTATGGTCAAGAATTCCAATGACGTTCTTTTTGCCCAGGGTTTTGTTCATGCCCAGGAACGCCTCTGGCAAATGGACTTTACCCGCCGGGTTGTCATCGGCCGTTTATCAGAGGTCCTCGGAGAAGCTTGGCTTGCCGGTGGACCGGCGTGATGCGGACAATGGGTCTGTATAAAACCGCCGAACAGGAAGCGCCAATTGGTGCCGGGTGATTTTTGTGATCTCATCAATGCTTATTGCGCCGGAGTTAATGCCTGGGTCGATATTGCCATCCGCCAGCGAAAATTGCCGGTTGAATTCATGCTGTTGGATATACTCCCGAGCCGTGGCAAGATAAGAGATTCCCTCGGCTGGGGAAAAATGATGGCTTGGACTCTGGCAGCCAACTGGCAATCCGAGCTCTATCGCCGGATGTTATTGGAAAAACTGGGACCTGATAAAGTGGCTGAATTGGAGATCGATATCGATCAGGAATGGGGGGTGGTCCTCGACTTGGGTCTGGCCATGGGTGGAAGGAAAATCAGCGAGGCGTTCCGCCCTTATACGCGGCCGGGATTGGAGGAAGGGGTCGGCAGCAATAACTGGGTTCTCCATGGCAGCCGGACGGTGACCGGAAAGCCTTTACTGGCAAACGATATGCACCTGGAGTTGACCACCCCCGGCATATGGTTCGAAAACCACCTGAAGGGTGGTGAACTTGGACGTGACCGGCGTGAGCTTCCCGGGGGTTCCTATGGTGATCGCCGGCCATAACCGCCGGGTGGCCTGGGGCTATACGGATAGCTGCCCGGATATGCAGGATCTTTATGAAGAGCATTTGCGCCCAGGTCAGGCTGGTGGTTGGGAATACGAGTTCCGGGCCAATGGCTGCCGGCAGAAGTCCGAAAAGAGAAAATCCTCATCAAAGGCGGAAGAACCGCGATTGAGGAAGTGGTGGTGACAAGGCATGGACCGGTCATCAACGTCTGTCTTCAGCGAGGCTTTTCCGGATGTGCCGCCGATGGCTCTTCGCTGGACGGCCCTGGAATCGGATAACAGCTTTCAGGCCGTTTACAAAATGAATCTCGCCAACACTTGCGAGGAATTCCATGAAGCCTTGCGCCACTTCGACAACCCTTCCCAGAATTGTGTCTATGCCGATGTGGATGGAAATATCGGTTACACCATGAACGGGCGGGTCCCCATCCGTGCCAAAGGCGATGGGACCGTGCCTGCTCCGGGTTGGACCGGCGAATATGAATGGACGGGCTATATTCCTCTGGAGGAATTGCCCCACCTCTTCAACCCGCCCCGCGGCTACGTGGCAACCGCCAACAACCAGATCCAGCGGCCGGATTTTCCTCATTTTCTCGGCCGGGACTACCTTGTATCGGAACGGATCGGGCGGATCCTTGAGTTGATCGAGGCCAGAGCAGAAAATCGACATCGGCTATATCCAATCGATGCATTATGACCAGGTGGCGATCAGCGCTCGCTTGATTGGCGCAGGCTCTTGGCGCTTTGGAAGTTCAGGAATCCGGATTAAAAACAATAGTCGAGAAGATGCGTACCTGGGACGGTAAGTTGGACAAGGATAATCTTCTCGCCAGTATATTCGAAGCCACCATCCGCCAGGCCGGTGGAATGATGGTCGAACTACCATATGGGGGTACTGGGCAAGCAGGCCAGCGGTGATGGTCCCTTTGCGGGCCAATGGCCGGACCACTTATGGGAGTTCTTCATCCGCCTACTCGACCAACCGGAATCACCCTGGTTCGACCTGGGTCATGGTGAGAAGCGGGATGATGTCCTGCGCCTGGCCTTACAGAGACGCCGTCGGCATTCTTGAAAAACGAACTTGGCCCGGATATGGAGCGGTGGAACTGGGGCCGTCTGCACCGATGACTTTCAATCACATCCTCGGCCAACAAAAGCCGTTGGATAAGGTTTTCAGTGTTGGCCCATTCCCCGTCGGCGGAGATGGAAACACCATCGCCGCCTCCTTCACCAGTTTCTGCAACCTGAACTATTGTCCGGTCGTCGGGCCGCCCTATCGCTTTCATTGCAGATCTGAATGACCTCGATCACTGCCAGGGAGTCCTGGCGCCGGGCCAATCCGGGCATCTGGCCAGCCGGCATTTCAAAGATGGGGTTAAGCCGTGGTTCGAAGGAACATACCACCCCGTCCTTTACCGGCGCGATGAAATCGAGAAAAACCTGGAAGACCTTTTGGAGTTAAGTCCCGATCGGGCTGGTTGAGTCCGCGCAGGCTATTGGTGGCTCATTATTGGTATAGTGAAAGGGTAATGAATATGGAAAAATATGCGATCGCGGACAACACCTCCGGCGTCAAGGCGTATGAGGTCGGTCATCATTCGATCACCCTTGAATTCAACGATGGAGATGTCTACTTATATACGTATCAAAGCGCCGGTAGGGAAGTCGTCGAGCAAATGATCAAACTGGCTCAAGAAGGGCAGGGGTTGAACAGTTATGTCTCCCAGAGAGTCAGGGCTGCTTACGCAGAAAAGCTGAAGTAAGGATTTATCCGGAAATTTTTTCTGCAAAACCGCCCGGGAAGGTTGTTCACCTGGGACCTCCTTCGGGTGAAAGGGAGATAACGGATGTTTGCCAGATTGAAGGAACTGGTGATTGGGCCGGCGTTGCCTACAAAAATGGAGGGCCAACGCCAGGTAAGCAAATGGCTTGGCCTGGCAGCCTTTTCTCCGGACGCTCTTGCTTCAATTGCTTATGCCAACCAGGAGATCTATCTGGGCCTGGTCGTGGCTGGAAGCGCTGGCCTTTCCTATGCCTGGCCGATCGGACTGGGGATCACGGGCCTTTTGGTGATGGTGGCGCTCTCCTATTTTCAAACTATTCACGCATATCCCAATGGAGGCGGCTCCTACACGGTTGCTCGTTCCAACCTTGGAACCATTCCCGGCTTGTTGGCGGCGGCTGCATTGCTGGTGGATTACCTGCTGAATGCGGCTGTAAGCTTGACCGCCGGCGTTGCCGCCCTGGTCTCGGCTTTCCCTGAATTGTGGCAGTATCGGGTAGTCATTGCGTTGGCTCTTTTATTGATCCTTGATCGTGGTCAATCTGCCGCGGCTTCCAGGAAGCCGGCTCTTTTATGGCTGTTCCCGTCTATCTTTTCCTGGGAACCTATCTGTTGATGATCGGATACGGGCTCATCCGCCTGATACTGGAAGGACCCACCCCTCTGGCGACGGTTGCGCCGGCTGCAATCCAACCCGTTACGCTCTTTTCTGATCTTGCATACTTTCTCCACCGGAAGCACCGCTCTTACCGGGGTGGAGGCCATCAGTAACGGTGTGCCGGCCTTCAAACCGCCTCAAATGAGAAATGCCGGGCGAACCTTATTGATCATGGCGTTTTTGATGGGCATCCTTTTTACCGGAAGTATCGGTCTAACTCAATTTCTGGGAGTGATTGCCAGGCCTGAGGAGACGATCCTGTCAGCCCTTGCCAGGCGGTTATTTGATCGGAATATCTTTTATTACGTCATCCAATTCACCACCCTTGGAATTCTGACTGTGGCTGCCAATACCAGCTTTGCCGGATTTCCTCGCCTGACCGCCATCCTGGCTCGGGACGGTTTCCTCCCTCGCCAGTTGAGCAGCCTGGGTGATCGCCTGGCATTTACCAATGGGATAATGTTGTTGGGTGGATTCACGGCAGGACTGATTATCCTTTTTGGGGGCGATACGCATGCCTTGATCCCGTTATTTGCCATCGGAGCATTCCTGGCATTTACCCTTTCCCAGGCCGGTATGGTCATCCATTGGCTAAAAGAACGCGGCCGGCGCTGGGCCTTTAAATCCATTATCAATGGCGCCGGCGCGCTGGCAACCCTGACCACTTTGATTGTTGTGATCGCGAGCAAGTTCATCCAGGGGGCCTGGATCACTGTGTTGTTGATCCCAATCATAGTATTCGGATTTTTCAAGGTTTCCCGGCATTACATCGCCGTCCGCAAGGAACTTTCTTTGCGGGGACTGCCGCCTTCTTTGAGACCATTGGGAGCTTTGCGGGTGGTCATCCCCATCTCCGGGATCCACCGGGGGATGGTGGGAGCGGTCAACTTTGCCAAAACTATTTCCAACGACGTGACCGCGGTCTATGTCGAATTGGAGCCGGGAGCCGGGGAAAAAGCCAGGGAAGAATGGATGACTTTATGGCCGGATATTCCCATGGTGATCGTGGCATCGCCGTATCGCTCGATCATCGGACCGCTGATCCAATTCCTTGATAAGACCGATACGGAGCATAATGACGGTCAATTGGCGACTGTCGTGCTGCCGGAATTTGTCCCCGGTAAATGGTGGGAAGCTTTATTACACAACCAGACCGCCTGGTTGTTGAAGACGGCCCTGTTGTATCATCGCCGGGAATATGGCAAGGAACGGGTGATCATCGACGTCCCGTTCCACCTTGCGGATATAATCCTGCGGATATGATCCTGCGCATATAATTTATGTACTTTTAGAAATATAGGAACTTTTTCGCCGTTTTTCAAGTCAAGAGAGGGCAGGTGGTATTGGAAAAAACCGCGAAATTAATACGGAGGAGAATTAATCATGAAACAGGCATTATTTTTCTTACTTTTATCCGGAGGAATTCTGATTTTGGCGGCCTGCAATCTGCCTGACGGGGAGACAGCGATCCAGACGCCTACGTCAGGTTTTGAGACGGAAGTCGCAATGACTTTGACGGCGCTGGGTCGGCTGCAAATGCAGACGCCTACTCTGCCGCTAACCGGGTGAAACGCCGGCAGAAACCCTGGAACCAACCATCACATTTACGCCGACTCATCACTCCAATTCCGTCCCTCACTTTCACCACAACCAAAACACAGGCTCCCACAGAAACTCAAGTCGCCTACCCAGCACGCCTAAACCCAAGCCCGGCACCATCGAAGGGAGGCATTTCGGGATATCCATACGGCTCGTTACCCAGCCTGGCGATCGTGGCTTTCCAACAGGAGCGCCTTATAGTTGGTCCTATTGGATCACTGCCCCCGGAGATAGCTATTATTCCTTGACAAGCCAATATGTTCTTCCCGGAAAATGGCAGGTGGTGGCTTATGATTCAGAAGGGAATAGTGGAGGCTGTCCATCCTTGTTACCGTGAAGAGCGAGGAAACGGTCTCGTGTGATATCACGGATTGGTCCAGCTCGTTTCCAGCCAAACCCGCCTCCGTTCCCGGTCCGTAATCCTCGATGGGAAAAGCACGAGGCCGAAAAAATCGGCGTTACCTTTGTTAAAGAATAGATAGTATGGAGAAGCTGGGTATATAATATTTTTATACACGTATAGGGGCTGGGTCGGCCCGACTCCGCTCGTAGTTCATTCAAAAGAAAGGATCCGCTATGAGTATATTCAACTCAATTCTCGAAAAGCTGGGAATGAAGAAACCGGAACCGAAGGAGCCAACTCCGGCTCCCACACCGGTTGCTCCAGTGGCTCCGGCTGCTCCGGTAAAGACTGCTCCAGACCGCCCCGGTCCGCCGGTAATGACGACCCCGCCGGTACCGCCTCCCACGGTCCAGCATTATCAGGCAGTGGCTCCGACTCATGAGATCCCCGGGCACACCGACACCGGTCAGCCGATCGCCCCGCCGCCACCACCTCCGCCGGCTGAAATGCCCAAGGAGGACCTGGTGGCTCATCTCGATTTTCTGGCTAAGACCGGCCCGATCAAAGGCCTTAACTGGAGAGTGTCGATCAATGATTTCATGGCGCTCCTGGGAATGGACCACAGCCCGCAGGCCATCAAGGACCTGGCAGTGGAACTCGGCTGCCCCGAGAAGGAAATGGCCAATTCCTACTCCCGCAACGTCTGGACCCACAAGGCCCTGATGAAGAAACTGGCCGAGAACGGCGGTAATGTTCCGGCCAATTTAATGGATTGAAAGTCCCAGGCCTATTACCATTGTTGATTAAGACCCCCTTCGCAAGTAAATATAAAAATAGAGACCGCCAAAAGGCGGTCTCTACCTTAATATATATGGAAGATGCTTATGCCCCGTAGCATAGCGGAGTGGGTCAGCCTGCTGAGGATCGTCGGAGTGCAGCCCTGGTCTGCTCACCAGGCCGGGGAAATGCTGCCGACAAATCCTGCCAATATGGCATCCACACCAGGGTGACCAATTGCACCTGGATATGGGATTTGGTCGGTTTGACCACTACTGACCCAAGAGTTTCCGTGCTTGGATCGATCTTGGCTTCAAGCGCCGCGGTTTCGGCATTGAACTCGGGCTCCCAGTTCATTCATTTGTTGTTGGATGCTTTCCACGGTATCGGTAGCCCGGGCCACATCCTTGCTTTCGTCCATCGAGCGTCCCACACCCTTGAACGCGGTCGAGGCCCGACTGATGGTCGAGCTGGTTAATTTTCTGACCCGTAAAGGCTCCCAAGAGGGTGCTGCCAAAGGATAGCGCCGTCTGGAGTTTGGCCTGCTTGGCCTGTTCGGCTTGCTTTTGGACGGCTTGTTGAGCCCGGCGAAGCCGTTCCTGAAGGGTAGCCGTCTTGCTTGCATATTTTTGACGCAATCTGGTCGGTCATCTCGTCCCGGTGCTCACGGGCTGTCTGCTGCATGCGGATGCGGAAATCGGCTTCCGTTTCACCCTGGCTTGGAAGTTTCTTTCAGGCTCGGGCTGACAAACAACTCCACCTTTTCGGTGCCGTAGAGCCAGTTGCCGAAATCCCGGTTCCAGCCGGCATAATTTTTGCTTTGGCTGGCTGCGGGAGGCAGTTCCCCAAACAAGGCGTTGGATTGGGGCGATTTCTCCAGGTCCGTCGCCGGCACGTCGATTTCGTCGCACATGTCCCACGTTACCGGAATGGCATTATCCGTCAGGTCGGTAAAGAAGACCTTTGCTTCCGATACATCGACCTTTGTTTTCTGATCCGAGAAGTTGATCTTGGCCGCGCCGAGGACCTTTGGCATATAGATCAATTTATTACCTGCAGCCGCGCTGCCCCGGGTGGGGACATAAAAACAGGGTACATCTGGCGGCAGGGAGGCCGGCTGAGTCGCGCTCGAACTGCGGCAACCGCGGCTGCGACCGGCGAGACACCGGAAGCCTGGGGTGTGGCCGGCTCGGTGGGGTCCCAATCGTCCCGGATGCCTTCAGCGGATCCATCAATTTCTTGATCTGGTCTCGGGCCAATGGTCCGGGTAGATAGGAAAGCGCCCAGCGGGTTTGGAAAATCTCGGGATGGTCGTCATGGGTGTTATTCATCAAGAAGACCCGATTCCCCAGGCTGGATAATATCTTTTCGATCTGCGACCGGTCGAATTGAACGCCTGAACTTGCAGCCGCGCTATCGAGACCGTCGAGTAACCTGGCCTTGTCTCTCTCTGTCTGTAGACGTCCGATGAACCACGTGCCGGCATTACTAAGGGCTTTGTAATCCAGGTCGACCGGGTTCTGGGTGGCCAATACCATCCCGACGCCAAAGGCCCGCGCTTGCTTGAGCAGGGTCAGCATGGGCAGTTTAGAGGGCGGGTTGGCGATCGGAGGCAGGAAGCCGAAAATCTCGTCCATGTAGACCAGGGCCCGCAGACTGGTGGTGCCGGACTGGCTCCGCATCCAGCCCAGGATCTGGTTCATCAGTAACGAAACGAAGAACATCCGCTCCTGGTCTCCCAGGTGGCTGATGGAGAATATGGCGACCCGCGGTTTCCCGGAGGCCGTGTAAAGGATTTGCCCGATATCCAGTGGGGTGCCCTGCAGCCAGGCATTGAACCCTGGCGAAGCCAATAGATTGTTCAGGGCCAGTACCAGGCCAAACCGATCTTTGGAAGAATAGAACGATTCCAGGTCGAGGATCCCGATCTTGGTGACCGGAGGTTTTTGAACTTGCTGGATGATTGCAGCCAGGTCAAGATCCTGTTTTTGCCTCCAGGAGTTATCCAGGATGGTGGAGAGGAGGATATGTTCTCGGCTCTGGACGGGATCGGCTTCGATTCCCACCAGGCCAAGCAGGCTGGTCACCGTGGTGCTGATGCGTTCCCGCAACAGGTCTTCATCCTCCAGGATCGCAGCCGGAGGTACCGCGAAGGATTTTAGAATGGAAACCGGGATGCCGGCATTGCTGCCGGGAGTATAGATCAACACTTCGGCGGCATCTCGCAGGCGTTGGATCCGGCTGCCATCCTGCCCCCAGGCGGCCAGGCCGTTCTTCCAGGTCTCGGCTTGCTTGTTGGCATAATCCGCCGGGGACATGCCTTTTTGCTGGGCGTCGTCCAGGTTGATCCAGGGGAGAAAATCCTGGCCGTTCAGGTTGGGAAAGGTGAGCATCAGGTCTGCCAGGTCACCTTTCGGGTCGATCAAAATCGACGGAACCCCATCGATCGCAGCTTCTTCAATCAGGGAAATACACAAGCCGGTCTTACCACTGCCGGTCATGCCCACGCAGACTGCATGGGTGACCAGGTCTTTCAAATCATATAATAAAAGTTGGTCTGTCGCCTTGCCTGCTTCCATGTCATAGACCCGCCCCAGGTAGAAGGATCCTAATTTTTCATAGTCTTCCATGTTTGATTCTCCTCTACTCGCAATTCTTTTGACGTGATTATTGTAATCTAGTTGCCTTCCGACGGGTATGTTTTCAGGAAGGAATGGATATCAGACCAAAACACGACCAATCGTTTTCCTCTTCATTAAATCAAAGAAGGTGGATGAATCCACCTTCTTTGATTTTGTATCTTTTGTAATATATCTCTCTATATATGGATCAACTTGCTGGATCAGGCTTTCGAGCAGGTGACGGATCAGCAAATTGTGGCTTTCCAAATCAAGACGAACTTGCAGCGCATGGACAGCACACAGGTTGCCAGCAACATTCGCCGGATCGGGCGGGTGAAGCTGCTGGTAGAAGTGCTGCAGCGGGTGCAGCGCATGCTGAACGAAAGTGATCAGGAGCGCTATGCTGGAGACTTTGCGCCCTACGTGCAGGGACATGCCGGGCAATACGTCTACCACATGAAATCCGAAGATACGGATGCGCACCTGCAGCGGATCGGTGAGTTCATGCATCAACTGCTGGTCGAGTTGCAGAGGCTCTATGCGGCCGAGCCGGTCTACCAGGTGCTGGGGCGGGTATTCGGCGAACATTTCCAGTTGGAGCAGCAAGGCGTGCTGACCAAACCTAACCAGGCCTTGAGTGCCACCAGCCTGCAGTCTCCGGATGATCTGGAAGCCACCTACCGGGAAAAACAAGGCAAGGGCTACCATGGCTATGTTGCCAACCTGAGCGAAACCTGCGACCCGCACAACCCGCTGCAACTCATTACCAAAGTCCAGTTGGCTTCCAATGCCACTGACGACAGCCAACTGCTGGCCGAAGCACTGCCGATCTGAAGAAGCGCACAGGACTGAACACAATCTACACGGATGGTGGGCATGGCGGCCCGGATTCCGATGCGGTTCTGCAGGAACAGAAGGTCGAACATATTCAGACTGCCATCCGCGGACGCACTCCCGATCCTGAAAAGCTGCACTTGGCCGACTTCGCCATCAAGTTCAATCCAGACAACCAACCAGTCAAAGTCACCTGCCCAAATAGGCAGACCGAGCCAGCTCATTCCAGCAGTCAGAAGAGAACCTTCGTCGCCACTTCAATGCGGAAGTGTGTGAGACCTGCCGCTGGTCAGCAGTGCCCGGCCCAACCTGGCAACGCGATCCCCGTCGGCATGTGCGTTTTACCCAGGCCGAAGCGCAGGCATCTGAGCAAATATGCTTTATTGAGTTTTGTTGGTCAGGCCCCCCAGCGCTTGCAGGAAGGAGTTGACCACAAGTTGAGTCGATTGAGCCCGGTGATTAGTGTTGCCCATTCCGCTGCCCGCCATGACAGCTTGTAATAATGCAGAGGTACTCGTGCCGCCGCTTTGTTTGGCCTGCATGTAAGCCATGCCGGCATTAACAACGTCACCCAGGTCGAGGCCGTTATTGGTATTCTGGTTGGCCCCGCTCTGCTGCGCACCTCCGCCTGTTAGCCCACCCAAAAGGGAGCCGAGCAGGTCGCCGCCAACGGGTTGAGCCGCTTGCTGCTGAGGCTGTTGTGCCCCGGCCAAACCACCGAGTAGTTCCCCAAGGAGATCTCCTCCGCCCTGCTGTACGGCTGGCTGTTGGGGCGCCTGTCCGCCTGTCAAGCCGCCCAGGAGAGATCCAAGCAAATCGCCGCCGGCCGGCTGGGTTGCCGGCTGTTGGGACTGCCCGCCGCTGATCAAGGTCTGCAGCATTTGAACGGCCGTCTGCTGGTTCAAGGGCTGCCCTTGTATCTGTGTGGCAGCTTTTGCCAAACCCTTGAGCGTACAACTGGCCCGAGCCGCTTGTCAATTCTTTGGATACAATTTCAGCCGCATGGGCCAAGGCATCGCTGGCGGAATTGCTCTTGCTTTCGCTCAACGCCTTGGTGATGGTTTGGAACGTTTGGACCATGTTTGTCCCATGATCGTGGTTTTGATCGTCGGCTTGGTCCAGGGATTGCTTGTTCTGGGCCAGGGTATTGGTTACCATTTGAAAGATGCTACCCAATAGGGCATTATTATTAGCCATGAGATTTTCTCTCCATGAGCGGGATCGTTATTCGATGGACCCGCTCAATGGGTGATGACTCTGGGCAATTTTTTGGCTTGGGCGACCCAGTCTTCAACCTGTTTGACGCCCGGCATGGCGTTGACGCAATTCTTGACTTTATTGACCTCGGCCATTTTAGCATGCAGGTTGGCGGGAACACGCTTGGATAGCTCCACCACTGTATCCACGCCGGTTTTTTCAAGAAGATCGGAATACTGTTCGCCGACTCCTTTGATACGGAATAAATCGGCCCGGTTGGCCCATTCCAGAATGAGGGTCTGGTCAATGCCGGTCGAGGCGGCAATTTCCTTGCGGCCTTTCTCGGAAGCGCCTTTCTTCAAGAGTGCTTCCACGGTGCGAATGCCGGTTGTGGTCAGTTTCTTTGCATAAGCTGGCCCAATTCCTTCGATTGCTATAATCTTCATTTTTATTCTCCTTTGGTAAATAGATGGATATACCTTATAGGTTGAGTTGGATCGCCAATTCAGCCCGAAAAACCAAATCGAAATAACAATCCGTCTTTCTACTCTACCCACAAGAAAGGCGGATGGATCGTAAAAAGTCTCTTAGAGACCTTTGATTACCAATCCCAGGCTCAACAAAATGAAGGCAGCTGCCAGTAGAAGGACGCCTACCAGGTCAAACCATACTATCCCGAGGATTCCGGAATAGGATAATGCATATAAGATGAAGCCAATTACGGCCGCAGTGATGCTAATCCAAAATGTGATTTTTTTGGGAGGATTAAGTCTCATGTTATTCTCCTCTTTTTCTTCACTTTCTGAACTGCCCTGTTATTTCTTTTTGCCGATTTTGGATCCCAGCCCGCCTAGCAATATCCTGGGCTTTCTTGAGATTGCCCGGATTGTTTAAAACGCCATCGATTTGGCCGGCTATCGGAGCGGGTAGTTTTTTCTTGAGATAATCGATGACTATTTTGATCACTTTTTCCGCGGTCGCGGCCGGAATTCCGGTTTTCTTGACTACAAGATCCACTAATTCATTCATGCCCTCTCCTTCATGAACCAGTTCTTGTATTGAATTGTGTTCTTATAATATCACATCCTGATATTGACAGAAGCGATAAATTTGGAAGTATTCCCCCACCATGAAGACCTTACCTGTTCAGGATATTTGACCAGATATCCCGCATCCCAAAAAGGCTGCCGAGAATCATCAAAAATCCAAAGAAGATCATCGAGAAAGGACTGAAGAAAAAAGTGACGATCCATTTAATATATGGATAGACCGCCGGTTGGAGAGCCGTGAACGGGAAATTGCCTTTGTCATATCCATGGATCATATAATAGTATATATCCGGGGGAAATAGGCCCTCGTGCTGGATAATGGATTCCAGGATCGAATATAGCCCGATTCCCATTAAAATTATTCCGGCTGCAAGGATGAAAAAAGCCGAAATATACATAAGCGGTAATTGTCGCTTCGCGATGGTTGAGCCTTCTTTAGTTTGAACTTCGCTCACGAGTTTTTCGGCCTGCGACCATGAGTAGCCATTTCGGTTGCAGAGCTCGAGAATGATGTCGTCAGGATTGTCGCCTTCGGACAAATGCTTGATGACGGAAGCAACGAGTTCATCCTTTTTTGTTCGATCCATCTTGCTCGCCTTATTTACTTAATATCTTTGTCCACACGTCCCGCATGCCGAAAAGGCTGCCAAGGATCATTCCCGTCCCAATGATTAGGGCATAGATCACCGCGCCACGACTTCCGAGGATTACCTGCAATATATAGGTGGAATAATTCACAACTGCCACCGGCGTCCCGCTGTTTCCCTCGATGAGCGGAAGTGCAAATAAATAAAGGCTGTATCCTACCAGCCCTAATCCGGCCATAAAAATGGCCAGCGCAAGCACAAATAAAAGCGGGAATTGCTTCCGGGCGATCACTCCCTCTTTTTCCTCCTGGACTTGTTTCACAACGGCCTCGGCCTGGGCCCAGTTCATATTTGTTCTTTGGCAAAGATCGAAAACGATATCTTTTGGATCGTCCCCTTCGGTCAGATGGTGGATGATATAGGCTGTCTTTTCGTCGATATTCATCTAGATCCCAACTCCTTGAATTTGGGTGGACAGGTATATTAAGAATAATTGAGAATGACCTGCAGCGCAAGGATGTTTCAGCGTAGACAGAAGCCCCGAACACCGATATTTATCCTTTATGACTATTCGCCCACCGACTATTCGACTAACGACTACCTATGGAATATAATCGACCCTATGGCAGACGTTTCAAAAAGTGTGCTCGACCCTGAACCGAAACCGGATGATCGGCTGGACCAAACCCTGCGCCCTCAGCTTTTGAGCGACCTGATCGGGCAGGACCACGTCAAGGAAAATCTTGGGATCCTTATCGCTGCTGCCCGCCAGCGCAATGAACCCCTCGACCATGTCCTGTTTTATGGTCCACCGGGATTGGGCAAGACGACCCTGGCTCACGTAGTCGCCAATGAGATGGGTGTGAATATCAAGATCACCTCCGGTCCGGCCATTGAACGGGCCGGCGATCTGGCTGCCATTCTCACCAACCTCCGTGCTGGAGATGTCCTTTTTATCGATGAAGTTCACCGGTTGGGTAAAGCCGTCGAAGAAGTGCTCTACCCGGCCATGGAAGATTATGCCCTCGATATTGTCATTGGAAAGGGACCCTCGGCCAGATCCATCCGCCTGAAACTACCCCGCTTTACCGTGGTTGGGGCGACCACCCGGTTGGCCTTGATGACCGCTCCATTGCGGGCCCGTTTTGGGGCAGTCTACCGGCTGGATTATTATGACGTGCGCGCCATGGAAGCCATCATCCGCCGGGCAACTGGCTTGTTGAAGGTCAAAGCCGAAGATGGCGGTATCGCCGAGATCGCCCGGCGTGCCCGCGGGACCCCTCGGGTGGCGTTGCGGCTGCTGCGGCGTGTGCGGGATTATGCTCAAGTCCGTGCAGATGGGACGGTGACCCAGAAGGTCGCCCAGGAGGCGCTGGACTTGTTGGCGGTGGACCCGCTCGGCTTGGATGAAGTCGACCGGCGGGTGCTGAAGACGGTCATCGAGAAATACCACGGTGGCCCGGTCGGCCTATCAACGATCGCGGCTTCGATCAGTGAGGAACCGGATACCATCATGGATGTGGTCGAACCCTACCTCCTGCAATTGGGTTTCCTTGACCGCACGCCCCAGGGGCGGGTGGCCACAAAAGCGTGCCTACGACCATCTGGGATTTGAGTACAGCGAAGAAACGCAACCCAAGTTGTTGTAATCATGGAAACTATCGGTCGGTATCTGGTTCTAGGCGGTATCATTCTCCTCATCTTGGGTGGATTGGCCATCCTGGCAGGGAAATTCGGTCTGCCGTTGGGTCATTTGCCTGGTGATATCCGCATCGTGGGAAAGAATGGAGTTTTCTTTTTCCCCTGACCACCTGTATCCTGCTTTCCGTCATCCTCTCCGTCATTTTGACCTTGATCTCCCGCTTCTGGCGGAAATAACAAGTAGTAACGACTTCAGTCGTTACTTTAATTCGTACTCCTTTGTGTTTAATTCCTTTTTCTTTCTCCTTCGTGACCTTTGTGTTAAACTCCTTCTCTAAACTCATGAAAACCTCCGACTTCGATTACGATCTCCCGCCTGAATTCATCGCCCAGACGCCGGCCGAACCGCGGGATTCCTCCGCCTTCTGGTCCTGGACCGCGCCACCGGAGCCCTGGAACACCGGATTTTCCGCCAGATTGGCGAATTTCTCCATCCCGGCGACCTGTTGGTGATCAACCGGACCCGGGTCATCCCGGCCCGGTTATTTGCCCACAAATCCACCGGCGGGAGGATCGAAGTGCTACTGCTCCGGCGGGAGGATTTACTTACGTGGGAGTGCCTGGTGGGAGGCAAGGGACTATCTACAGGAAAGAAAATCACCATCGAGAACGGCCCGGCCGCAGAAATCGTGGAGGTATTGGAAGGTTCGCGCCGGAGAATTCGTTTTGATGAGCCGATCGAGCCGTATTTTCCCAGGGTGGGGCATGTGCCTCTGCCTCCATATATCCATGAGCCATTAAAAGACCCGGAACGCTACAGACCGTCTATGCCCGCGAACCCGGCTCCGCCGCTGCGCCAACTGCCGGCCTGCACTTCACGCCTCGCCTAATGGATGGATTGAGATCGCAAGGGATCCGCTTTGCCGAAGTCACCCTGCATGTGGGGCTGGATACCTTTGCACCCGTGACCGAAGCGGATCCCGAGGACATCAGATCCATACCGAATGGTGTGAAGTGCCGCCCTCGACGGTGGAGGCAATTTCGGAAACCAAACAATCCGGCGGGAGGGTGATCGCCGTGGGAACGACTTCCGTCAGGACTTTGGAGTCGGCCGCCCGGTCGGGACAAAATAGCATTTTATCTTACAGTGGACCGACAAATTTATATATTTTGCCCGGTTATAAATTTAAAGTAGTGGACGCAATGATCACCAACTTCCACCTGCCGAAATCCACCCTGATCATGCTGGTGAGCGCGTTTGCAGGCCGGGAAAAGATACTGCACGCATACGAAGTGGCCAAGGAGGAAGGCTACCGCTTCTATTCGTTTGGGGATGCGATGTTTATATATTGAAGTATCGACCCGTTCTACGCCGAAACCGTTAGTTGATCGATGACGGGTGTTGGCCGGATACCCAAAGCTCCATCCAATTGATCGCTCAGGATCATCTGTCCCATTCTATCCCCATATTCGATCAGTTTTGGGATGAGGGATGGATCGTCCATGGGCATATCCTGTTCAAGGTTCACCTGGAAACGGCGGAAATCCAGGTCCTTGAAGAAAGTATCCGTCAGGTTGACCTGTTGGTCATCCGCCGAAACCAGGAAGGCATCCATGATGGGGGCCAGCCACTGCCAGGCCTGGAAGCGATCGGGTTGGCCGGATTTGATCAATTGCGGATGCCTGCCCGTGCCCAGGCTGATGAGAGTGGTCTCTTTCAAATCCCAGTTCAGGCAGAAGAGGGCCTCGTACGCAGCCAGGTAACATGGATTGGCATACGAACCAACGCCTCCATCTACATACCGTCCGGCGACGATGGGGAAATAGGTCGGCACCGAGCTGGAGGCGAGGATGGCCATGATGACGGGCCAGTCCTCATATTCCGGTTTCCAGGGTTTGATGAAGCAAGTTTTATTGGTTAGAAGGTCGAATGTCGTGATGACTACATCGGTCTGTGGGTTGGATAGTCCAGAAGTCTCCCATCTTTTTAGAGCCGATGTGTTCATGCAGCGCTTTGACGAAGGTTTCGTGAGGATAGCGGTAGCGGGTGAGAGGGAAAAAGGCAGTTCGCCAGGATTTCTTGAAGATCGCCTCGCCTAACGCGGTGTAAAGCCGGTGCAATTGCCCCGCCGTCAGTCCTGCGCCAATTCCGGCAGAGATGATCGAGCCGGTGGATGTGCCTGCCGTCAACCGGAAAATTTGATGGGAGGGCACCTTGAGATGCCTTTCCAGTATGGAGAGCGCACGGGTTGCAATAACGCCGCGGATCCCACCTCCATCGACAGCAAGGGCTACATTTTTCCGGAAAGGTTTCATGCATTCCTCCTGGTCCGTTTTCTCATGAATATATCCAGTTTAATGCAAATCCCCCAAAATTCAAGGCGTAAAAAATGGGTATTTTGGACTGCCTCTTGAAACCTCCTTAGAGAGAATGCGGTTTTCCGGATGCGCTGATCCATCTCGGCCTCAGGATTACTCGATCACGAAATTCGGAGATAATCGGTATTATATAAGCGCAGTGAGGTAAAATTAGAGCATGACCATCGCAGAATTGAATGCTGAACTTTTAAATTGCCGGCGGTGTCCACGGCTGGTGGAATGGAGAGAGAAGGTAGCCAGGGAAAAGCGCCGGGCTTTTCTGGATTGGGAGTATTGGGGTAAACCGGTGCCCGGGTTTGGGGATGTCCACGCACAAGTGTTGGTGGTAGGCCTTGCTCCCGGGGCTCACGGATCCAACCGGACCGGGCGGCAGTTCACCGGGGATGCTTCCGGCGACTTTTTCTATCCGGCTTTATACCGGGCCGGGTTTGCCTCCCAACCCGGGTCCGTCTCGCGGGATGACGGTTTGACGCTGATGAACCTCTATACGGCCCCGGTCTGCCGGTGCGCCCCTCCGGATAACAAGCCTTTGCCGGAGGAAATGGACAATTGCCGGCCCTACCTGGAGAGGGAGATCGAAATCATCCAACCGAAGGTTTTTGTCGCCCTGGGGCGGATCGCTTTTGATGGGATTTTGGGTCTGTATAACCTGCCAAGGAATGCTTTTACTTTCAGTCATAATGCCGTCCATCAACTGCCGGATGGAAAATATCTGGTTTGTTCCTACCACCCCAGCCGCCAGAATACCCAAACGGGCCGGTTAACTCCGGAAATGTTCGACCAGGTTTGGAAGACCGTCCAAAGCCTTTTAACTAAGAATTGATCCTAAAAAAAGAGGAACGTTGTTTTTTGAGAGTCTGCGGACCGGCTGCACACTCTCAAAAAATAACTTCTCCAGAAATTTCTGATTAGAAATAAAGCAGGTGCAGGATCGGCCTGGCAAACGGCCGGCAATCAAAAAAGTTGATCTAAAAAGGGACAAGGCATGATAGAACAAGGGAAATCCATCCAGGCACAACGATATCGATACTTGTTATTAACCACTTCCATATTTACATTTTTATTGATCATTATGGGCGGGATCGTCCGTGTCACCGAATCCGGCCTCGGTTGTCCGGATTGGCCTCTCTGCTATGGCAGGTTGATCCCGCCGCTGCGACCGGACGCGATCATCGAATACACCCATCGCCTGGTGGCTTCTTTGACCAGCCCCTTGATACTTATCTCGGGTGTGATCGCCTGGGTTCGCTACCGGAAGGTCCGCTTGATCTTCCGCCCAATGCTGGGTGCCATGGGATTGTTGGTGGTTGAGGTCTTCCTGGGCGCGATCACGGTCCTTACCAAAACACCGCCTGTGATCGTGGCGATCCATCTCGGGGTTGCGTTGACCATCCTTGCATTAGTCCTCACAGCCACTTTGACCGCTTTTCGCATATCCATGTCGCTGCCAATAGCAGACCATTTGAATTTCCGCCAGGATTTCTCCAGGTTGACAATCTGGATGTTGGCCGTATTGTTCATCGTCCTCTTGAGTGGAGTTTTTGTTGCCGGTAGTGGTGCCACCCGTGGATGTGTGGGTTGGCCGTTATGTAATGGGTCGATTTTCCCAGGCACAACCCTAGGATGGATCCATATGACTTACCGCTTTATCGTGGGAGCGGCCAGCATTCTGATGCTCTTTTTGCTCGTTCGCGCCTGGTCAACTCAGCGATCGCGCCTGGCCATTTATCCGCCGGCTGTCCTCGCAGTCGTCCTTTTCTTTGCCCAGGCGTTTGTGGGAGCCTTGAAGACTACCCATAATTTCCCTGTATTTTTGCTGGCTTTGCACGTAGCTACTGCTGCCGCCACCTGGGCTGCCATGGTGGTTTTGACGGTATCGGCTGGTATGCCTGCGCCTGTCCCGGAAGAAATTCAAGAAGGTCATCCGCCATTCAAATTGAGCCAGTACCTGCGGGATTTGTTGACTCTGACTCGCCCAATCGTCGTGCTTCTATTACTGGTAACTGCATTTGCGGCCATGGTGGTTGGTGGGAAAGCCTGGCCTGGTTTTAACCTGGCATTTTGGACCCTGTTGGGAGGTGGGATAGCCGCCGGAGGCGCCCAGGCGGTCAACCAATTCGTGGATCGGGATATCGATCGATTGATGCTCCGGACCGCCAAGCGTCCCATTCCGACAGGACGTCTCAGCCCGGCGGAGGGGTTGGCCTGGGGCCTGTCTTTATGCGTCATATCTATTTACATATTGGCTGGCTTCGTAAATTGGCTGGCTGCTTTAATGACCCTCGTGGGCATTGTTTATTATGTGATCATTTATACCCTTCTCTTGAAGAGGACCAGCGTTCAGAATATCGTCATCGGCGGCGGAGCCGGAGCCATGGCGCCGGTAGTCGGTTTGGTTGCCGTGACCGGCCGGCTGGATTTGTGGGCGCTGCTTTTATTTGGGATCGTCTTCTTGTGGACACCGCCTCATTTTTGGGCGTTGGCTTTGGTTCGATTGAGGGATTACACCGCTGCAAAAATCCCGGTCATGCCGGTCATCCGAGGCGTGGAGTTTACCCGCTCTCAGATCATGGTGTACACGGTCTGCCTTTTGCCCATCACCCTTCTTCCATTTATTCTTGGAATTGCCGGGTTATTCTATCTCATCGCCGCTATTCTTTTAGATGCAGCCCTGGTCTATGTCTCCTGGATGGTTTGGCGTAAAGGTACCAACAAACTTGCCTGGCAGCTCTACCGGGTCTCCAGCATGTACCTGGCCTTCCTGTTCTTTGCGATGATGGCAGATAAGTTGATAAAATAACTTCCCTTTTTTGCAGTACAAGGAGTTTCTTATGCGTGCGGTGGATATCATAATCAAGAAACGCCAGAAACAAGAATTGACCCAGGCAGAGATCAAATTCTTTATCGAAGGCTATACCCGCGGGGATATCGCTGATTATCAGGCCAGCGCCTGGGCCATGGCGGTCCTCTTGAATGGGATGAATGCCCGTGAAACTACCGATCTGACCCTCGCCATGGCCGAATCCGGTGAAATCCTGGACCTGTCCGGGATCGTCGATATCGCCGTGGATAAGCATTCCTCCGGCGGCGTTGGGGACAAGACCAGCCTGGTCGTTCTTCCGGTGGCAGCCGCCTGCGGTTTGCCCTGTGGCAAAATGTCCGGCCGGGGCCTTGGGTTCAGCGGCGGCACCCTGGATAAGCTTGAATCCATCCCAGGCTACCGGGTGGATCTTTCCACCGACGAATTCAAGCGCCAGCTAAAGGAAAAAGGGATCGTCCTGACAGGGCAATCCCTCGATCTGGCTCCGGCGGATGGAAAACTCTATGGTCTGCGGGATGTAACCGGCACGGTCCAATCCATCCCATTGATCGCTTCTTCGATCATGAGTAAAAAGATTGCCGCCGGAGCCCAGGCCATTGTTTTGGATGTGAAGGTTGGCCTGGGGGCTTTTATGGAAACCCTGGAAGAGGGGCGGGAATTGTCCCATCTGATGGTGGATATTGGAAACCTGGCCGGCCGGAAAGTGGTGGCTCTTCTCTCGGATATGAACCAGCCGCTGGGCGATGCGGTCGGAAATTCTTTGGAAGTCATCGAAGCCATCGATACACTCCATGGCGGCGGACCGGCGGATTTCCGTGAGCATTGTCTTCATGTAAGTGCGCATATGCTCGTCATTGGAGACCGGGCCAAGAGCCTCGCGAAGAGGGGCGTCGGAAGGCGGAAGAAGCCATCGCCTCCGGAACGGCCTTCGAGAAATTCGCGTGTCTTGGTGCAGGCTCAGGGCGGTGACGTGTCATATATCGATGACCCTTTGAAATTCCCCCCGGCAAAGTTCATTGATGTTGTCAAATCAGCTCAGGCTGGCTATCTCTCCCAGGTCCATGCCCGCGTGATCGGAGAAGCTTCAGTGGCTTTGGGAGCCGGGCGGGCGAAAAAAGGCGACCCAATCGATCATGCGGTTGGATTTATCATCCATCACAAAGTCGGTGATCATGTCAGCCAGGGGTGAACCTCTGTTCACTATTCACGCCGACGACCAGGGTAAATTGGCGGAGGCCAGAAAGCCGTCCTGACCGCCTTCAAATGGAGCGATTCCCCTGTGGAAAAGTTGCCATTATTCTATGAATAATGGCTGTCAGGATACTGCTTGATCGTGGATGGGATTGCCCGAACTTCAGAAAATACCCCTTGACAAATGAAACAAACGTTCTATACTGGATATATAGAACATGATCCTAGATGATCTCGAACTCTGCCTCCCCAACCATCGAATTTATGGCAAGGAAGGAATTGTTCCTCCTTCGTTTTTGATTTAATTCCTCTTCGAGTTATAAAAGTCCGATGACCACATTCGTTCCGCGAAAAAGATGCAATAAGTGACTTTTATTCCCCGCACTATTCACTTTTCTATTCACTGCATACTGATTACTGACAACTGACAACTGATTACACGCCCGATACCCGCCCACTGCCAACTAATCTTCTCCTCTACCTGATTGCATAATCTTTTAGTTTAGTGCATAATAGAGGCAGGAGTTCGCCATGAATAAAGTACCCTTGCGTGCATATAACCGAGAAATTGAAGGCATGATCGAGGCCAGCCAGTTGGATGAGGCCATCGCTCATTGCCAGCAAATCCTGAAAACATTCCCGATGTGTGTGGAAACGTACCGGTTGCTTGGGAAAACCTTCCTGGAGGCTCGCAAGTACGGCGATGCAGCCGACATTTTCCAGAGGGCACTCATGGCGGTCCCTGACGATTTTGTGTCCCATGTGGGCATGAGCATTATCCGGGATGACGAAGGCAAGTTGGACGAAGCCATCTGGCATATGGAGAGGGCCTTCGAGATCCAACCTTCCAATTCAGCCATCCAGGGCGAATTGCGCCGGCTGTATGGAAGACGGGATGGGGTGGAACCGCCCAAGATTCGCTCTAAGCCGGGATGCCCTGGCCAACATGTACTCCCAGGGTGAGCTTTTCAACCAGGCTATCGCCGAGATCCGGGCCGTTTTGGCAGACGATCCTAACCGGCCCGATCTGCAGGTAATGCTGGCGCGGGCGTATTATCGCGCTGGCCAAAAAGTGGAAGCTGCCGAAATGGCCGCTGCCTTGCTGAAAAAATATCCATATTGCCTGGATGCATTACGCGTCCTGGTGGATGTTTTACCCGGAACCTCCCAGAAAGAAAATACACAGATCTACCGCCATCGCCTGGGTATGCTCGATCCCTATTCCTTATTTTCGAAGGATTTGGTCTTTGCCTCCGATCAGGTTGGGGATGCAGCCGTAACCCTGGAGAGACTTGACTATAAGCCGGGAGCAACTTCCGGTCCCGCTCAACCCGAATGGGCCTGCTTCTTTGGGGATCCAATTGGGAAATGATAAGCGGACCGAGAGCTACTCCGGAATGGCTGCGGCAAGGGGATGCAGGTGAACAACTGCTTCGCGAAACTCCTGCGGAAGCCATCCGGCCCGGCTGGAACTAATGCTGCCGTACCCGAGTGGATGCAGGCCGCCGGCTGGCAAAAATCTTCCGGCTCCCGGGAGGAAACACCTTCGGATGCGCTTGGTCCCGAACCGGGTTCCGAATCCATTGCTCAGGCCGAAATTCCAGCGTGGTTGAAATCCATGGCTCCTGCGGGCGTAGCGGACCTTGATAATATCGACAACGATGCCGAAGAATACCTGTTGCCAAGGAGAAAGCGATATCCCCGATTGGTTGAAATCAATGGCTCCCGCCGGTCTGGAACCTGATATCCTTAAACCTGCGAATGGGCCCACCGCCTGCTGAAGAAGGGCAGAGGCGGCCAGATCCCCGGATGAAGCGATAAGCACCGGCGGATGCGATTTCATGCCAGCGCCGGCCTGGTCGAAGCCCAACGGGGGGAAGTGTACCCGATTGGCTCAAATCCATGGCTCCGGCTGCAGGCCAGAATAAGGGGATGCCGCCCCGGACGTCTACAACTGGCCCTGCATCACCCGCCGAAGAAGGGGACGTCCCAGCTAAGGCATGGCGTCTGCCGCCCGTTGCCGTGCAGCCTCCCGAGAACCGAGCTCATGCCGCAACCCCAGCACCGGCTGAAGAGGAGCCAGGTGCCGGATTGGGTTAAGGCCATGGCTTCGGGTGAACCAAAGGCGAAAATACGAAGCGGCGAGTCAGGCCTGTCCAGCCCGGCGGTTCAATACCGGCGCAGCCTGAAAGCGTGGTACCAACACCTGCTGAAGAAGGGGAGATACCGGATTGGTTGAAATCTCTGGCTCCACCGGTTGTCGCTGAAGCCGCGAATATTGAAGATCAACCTGCTCCGGCCACGCCTCCTGCCGCGCTGGCTGGACCGGCCGGCCAGGAGGAGACTGAGAGCCTGGATTGGTTGACAGGGCGCACCGAAGGCGTCTGCTGAAAAAGTGGAAACTTTTGAAACTCCTCCTGCACAACCGGCCCCAATTCAGCGCCTGACGCAGAGATGCCCGATTGGTTGCGGGCGCCGTCCCCTGAAGAGGCGCCAAGGCTGAGCCGTTGGATAGCCAGGTTGCCCCACTGGGACGCTCCTGAGGCCGCCGCTCCCGAAGCCTCTGCAGAAGCCGACTTACCGGATTGGCTGTCAGGTTTATCCGCAGAATTGACATTAACGGCTGAGCCTGTGGAAAGCCAGCCTGTTCCTGCCCAGACTTCTCCGGATGAACCTGAATTCGAGGCCTCTTCAGAGATAGAGATGCCGGATTGGTTAAGGGCTTCGACTTCGCCTGACCTGGCTGCGGCTGCTCCGGTTGAGAATGCGACGGGACCTGCAAAGATCTTTCCCCGAGCCGGATCAACCGGCTCCTGCCGGTGAATTCGAGATGCCCGCCTGGTTGAAATCTGCCGGGCCGCCCACCGAGGAAAAACCCAACGCTGTCGAGCCGGCTGATATTCCTGCCACGCCTCCTTCGGCTGAAATAGAGCCTGAAGAATTGACTTTACCTCAGGCCGATGCGTCCGATCTCCCGGATTGGTTGAAGTCCATGGCGCCCTGCGGCTCCGGCAGATGCTCAAAACATCGAGAATATTGGTTATACCTTCCGAACCACCTGCGCAAATGGTTGAACCGGAGCCTGCCGCAGAGGCGGCTTTACCGGAATGGATCAAGTCTCTTGCTCCGAACCTCCAATCCAGCAATCGGAAATGAACCTGTTTCGGCCGAACCCCCAACCCCGAAGTCCCTGTGGAGCCTGCACCCGAGGCGGATTTCCCGGATTGGCTCAAAGACCTCAATATCGCTTCAGCGGAGGCAAAAAGCCAGGATATTCCGACTTCCGCGGAGCTCCCTGAACAGGCCTCCCAACCTGAAAAGGCTGGCGAAAAAGCTTTCCCGGATTGGTTGAATTCCACCGAAACTGAAACTGAAAAACAATCCGAACTTGAAGATACCCGTCCCACTCCGACCATATCACTCTCCAGGCGCGAACCCGTGACTGCGCGAGGCAAATCCCTTCCGAGCCTGAGATCATTTCTCGGGAATTGTACTCTCCTGCGAAGAGTTGGCTGCCGAATTACCTGGCGCTCGAGGAAAAAGTTCCGCTGGAACCTGCCGCAACAACCCCGCCGGTAAATCGGAAGAACCAGGCTCTTTCGTTCCCTCCGGGGAAGTCAAGCCATTGGAAATCGCCGATGATACGTTCGGCTGGTTGGAAAGTCTTTAGCTGCCAAACAAGGGGCCAGGACCCGAAGAATTACTCACCAAACCAATGAGAGCGGGATACACATTACCCGATTGGCTGGCCTCACTACAGGCACAGACCTGCCCATAAGCCACCGAGGCAACCAAAGCGAAATACCGTCCAAACCCCAAACCTTGGAAGGGACCACCGGCGAAACTCCCAGGACCCCATGCGCAACATTGCCGCTATCCATCTCTTGATTCCTACATAAAGAAGGATGCCCAACGTCAGCCATTACAGACGTTGCCATTGATCCTATTGGATATAACCGGCGATGGCCTTCTATGGCTCCCGCGAATTCCCGTCGAAGCAGCGGCGCCTGCTCCCGTGGAGAGTGTACCCGCGGAAACAATGGCAGAAGAAACCGCTCAATCGGTCAATCGGGTTAATATAGAAGATGACACGATGGCATGGTTGGAGAGACTGGCCGCCAACCAGGGCGCGAAACCGGAAGAATTGTTATCAAAGCCGGAGGACCGTCCTGAGGCTGCACCGGAATGGATCCAAAATGCCGCCGCCGGGCAGTCTGCCACCAACCATCACCAGCCGGGTCGAGCGCCCGTTGCAGTCGAACCGCCAGTTGTCCCTGAAGAACCGGTTTCTATTGAACAACCCGTTGCCTTTAGAACAGGTAGTCGGCATTAAAGCAGCAAGTCACCTCGGAGCAACCGGTTGCCTCCATGGAAATTCCTTTGCAGGAAGAACCGCCCAGCCGGAGACGGAAAAACCCGAATCCACCCAGCTCCCTGTGGAAGAAGATATCACGGTGACCACGTGGCTCAGCAGCCCTGGACACGAAGAACTCAAGCCAAAGCTGCCGCCGAAGAGAAGCCGGTGGACGGGATGCAAGTACCCGAGGAAGAATTACCGGATTGGCTCAGGGACATGGAAAAGACCGGCCGCTCCAGAACCGCCCAGGCGCAAGTTGAATCGGAAAGCGATCTGCCCGATTGGCTGCGTCAACCGGTGGAACCTCCGCTGGAGGAAAAAACGGTCAAAACGCAGAGCTGGCGCCGGTGTTGCCACCCGTCCCGGAACTGAACCTGAAGAGCCTATGCCGGCCTGGATGGAAGAACCGGAAAAACCGACAACAGAAACCGTGCCGACTGGTCCGGAGGAATGGATCCCGATGGAAGATCCGCTGTCCATCCGGAGGCAGAACCCTTCCTGCAGAAATTGCCGAACCCACCCCGGAGGAGGCGCCAGTAACCCCCTTGGAAGCCGCCCCGGTTGAAGCCGTCGCATCCCTCGGTCGGAAGCCTGGCCCCCATCCCGGTGAATAATAAGGATGCCAGTTCACTCTCTGCCGCCCAGGCCGCCTTGGAGAATAATTCCCTCGATGAAGCCATGAAGGAATACGGAAAGCTCATTAAGAAAGGTCGTCTGCTCGATGAAGTTATCCACGATCTGCGGGAAGCCATTTACCGGTTCCCGGTGGATGCCATCATCTGGCAGACTTTGGGTGACGCCTATATGCGGGCCAATCGTTTGCAAGACGCCCTGGATGCTTATACCAAAGCGGAAGAATTGCTGAGATAATCGCCCCAAAATGACATGGTAAAATCAGGCCTCGGAGCGCATCCCGCCCCGAGGCCAATTTTAAAAGGGAGAGAAATCGCATAATGGAAAGATCACTCGTTCTTGTAAAACCCGATGGAGTCCAACGAGGTCTAATTGGGGAGGTCATAGCCAGACTCGAGCGGAGAGGCTTAAGATTGGTTGCGGCGAAATTTCTGCAGGTCAGCCAGGAGTTGGCTGAAACCCATTATGCCGTTCATAAAGGCAAGTCTTTTTATAACGGATTGATCGATTACATCACCTCAGCTCCGGTGATGGCCATGGTATGGGAAGGCCCCAACGCCATCGTAGCCATCCGCCAGACCATGGGCGCTACCCGTCCCACCGAGGCGGCGCCCGGATCCATTCGACATGATTTTGCCCTCGAAGTAGGACGCAATCTGACCCATGCCTCCGATTCGGTCGAGAATGGAGAAAAGGAAGTGGGATTGTGGTTCAAGCCGGCTGAATTGGTGGAGTGGAAACGCGATTCCGACCGCTGGATCTTTGAGAGTAACTGATCGAAATTTGCAGCCCAAGATCCGGAGTGTAGTAGATCAGCTCACCGGTAAACAGACCCTCATTCGCCCATCTTTGAATGGTCAATGAACTGAGAAAATGAAGGAGAATACTATGAGTGATGAACTTTTCCAGAAAATGGCTCAGAGCATCCTGGATGGAGACTTCGACGCGGCCACATGCGCTGGCAAAGCAATCCATCGAGACGGGTGTGGATCCTCTGGATGCGATCACAAAGGGATTTGTGATGGGGGTTAACCAGGTGGGAGAGAGTTTCGCCTGCGGGCAGGCATTTCTACCCGAATTGGTCATGGCCGGAGAAGCCATGAAAGCCGCGGTAGCCACCCTCGAACCCGAAATGCAGCGACGAGGAACTTCCAGGCAGGTATTCGGTAAAGTCGTTCTTGCCACTGTCGAAGGCGATATTCATGAGATTGGGAAATCCCTGGTCGGGACCATGCTCGGTGCATCCGGTTTTCAGGTCTATGACCTGGGGGTGGATGTGCCGACTGCCACGATCATCTGCCAAGGTGAAGGAAGTGGATGCCGACATTGTCGGCTTGAGCGCGCTCCTGACCACGACGATGGTCAAGCAGAAAGAAGTCATCGACGAATTGGATAAACAGGGGCTGCGAAAAAAGGTGAAAGTCATGGTGGGAGGCGCTCCGGTGACCCGTGATTGGGTCCAGAAGATCGAAGCGGATGGCTATTCGGAAGATGCCATCGGAGCAGTTGGATTGGCGAAACAATTGGTCGGCGTGGCCTGAGAGAAGCCGGAGCCTCCCATGCCCAAGGCGATCAAGTCCATTACCAACCCCAAGCTTCGACTGGAAGTTCTCACACCAGAAGAAGTCAAAAAAATCCACAGGCCACTCTCTGCATCATCGAGAAAACCGGCGTCCGCTTTCCCTCCAGGCGGGCGCTGGACATATGGGCCGCGCATGGAGCCGATGTAAATTTCGAGAAAATGATCGTGCGGGCCAAGCCGGAGCTTATCGAAGCCGCCCTAAAGAAATGTCCGCCGGTCTATCCATTGGCAGCCCGGGATCCCCAACAAGACCTTTCCCTGGATGGCAACCATGTATTTGTAGGGACGGATGGATGCGGTGTGGAAGTGATCGACATCCATACCGGTGCACGCAGGGTATCCTGCCTGCAAGATGTCCGTGATATTGCCAGGATCGCGGATGCAACCGAGGAAGTGGCGTTCCATTGGGTGCCCGTTTCGGCGCAGGATATGCCGCCGGAGACACGTGGATTGCATGAGATCAAAGCCATCTGGGAGAATTCGACCAAACATCTTCAGACTGAATCGATTTATAACGAGCGGGAAGCCCGCGGCAGCCGTTGAAATGGCTGCGTTGGTGGCGGGAGGAAAAGAACAACCTTCGCCAACGGCCGGTTCTTTCATTGATGCAATGCTCGGCTTCGCCCCTCGGGCATGATGGCGGCAGCCTGGATGCAGCCCTGGTGGCGGCTGAATATGGTCTGCCCACCGGGTTCATGACCATGGCCGCAAACCTGACGACCGGCCCGGCCACATTGGCTGGGAACCTGGCCGTTGGGAATGCGGAAGTGGTTGCCGGAACTGCCTTGATCCAGTTGGCTTTTCCCGGTGCACCTGTCTTCTATGCCGCCGCCCAAACGGCTTCGGATCTCCGGACTGGCGCCTATACCGGCGGTGGCCCGGAAGATTTCCTTTACGGGGCTGCGACGAATGTCCTGGCCGATTTTTATCATATACCCCTTTCCATGGGTTCATTTGCCACAGGCGCCAAGGAGCCGAATTGGCAGGCCGGGATCGAAAACAGCCTATCCACTTTCATGGCCTGTGTCTCAATGGCGGATATGCTCCTGGGAGTCGGGTTCTTGCATGGCAGCCGGATCTGGTCCTTCGCCGAAATGATGATGGACTGCGAAATCTTTTCCATCATTCATAAGACCATGCAAGGCATTGTGGTGAACGACGAGACGCTTGCCTTGGATACCATCGCGGCAGTGGGACCCGGGTGGAAATTTCCTGGCTCAAAAGCATACTTTGAAGCATATGCGGGATCTTTTCCTGCCGCAGTTCATGGATCGCCGTCCGTATAATGAATGGGAAAGCAAGAAAGATGATGCCCGGGATTGGGCTTTGGCGAAAGCGCGTAAGACGCTTGAAACCCACCTGCCTGATCCGTTGGATGAAAAGATGAGCAAGGAAATGGCTAAAATCATCTCGTCGGTGGAGAAGAGATAACCCACAATGCAGTCCAAAGCTTGAATTGCTTACGCCCGATCTCATCGCCCGGGTCCTCGATGAAGCCTTCCAGCTCATGGCAGAAACCCTGGGATCAAAGTTCAATCTGCACGAGCCCGTGAATTGTTGGTCGCAGCCGGGGCCATTGCCAATGGGGATATTGTTGCCATCCCTGAAAGAATCGTAAGGGAAGCCTTATTCACTGTCCCCGAAGAAGTTTCAGCTCCACGATCGTGATGGAAATCCGGCAGTTTTTTACGGCGGGGAAAAGGTCCAATATCGATCCGGGGTCTTGCGGTGTTCACTCTCTCGATCCCGACACGTTAGAACACCGGCCTTCTCTAACTGCCGACCTTATCCGCGTAGTCAAGGTAGCTGAAATGCTGCCTCAGTATGAAGCCCAATCGACTGCTCTTGTCTGCAACGAGGTGCCGAAGGATATCGGAGATCTGTACCGGTTGTATATCGTCTTGTTGCATTCCCGTAAACCGATCGTAACGGGGTCATTCTCCGTCCAAACTCTCGGATCCATGATCGATATGCTGGCGATCTTTGCAGGCGGGCGGGATGCACTTGCCGAAAAGCCTCAGGCGGTGTTCGATGTTTGTCCCTCACCGCCGCTGATCTGGAGTGAGTTCGGCGCCGATAATTTGATCGAGCTGGCCCGGGCCAAGAGTCCCGGCTCAATTGATTTCGATGCCGCTGGCGGGGGCGGCAGCTCCGGTTACACTGCTGGGTTCGGTTGTCCAGCATGCTGCCGAGAGTTTAAGCGGGATGACCATTCATCAATTGGCTAATCCCGGTGCCCCGATCGTATGGGGAGGCGCCCCGGCAATTTTCGATATGCGCCATGGCACCACGCCTATGGGCGCCATCGAGACCGCCATGATCGATGCGGCTTATGCACAGGTGGGAAAATCCCTTAATCTACCTACACATGCCTATTTGGGCGCCAGCGATACGAAGGTAGTGGATGCCCAGGCAGGCCTGGAAAGTGGGATCAGTGCATTGATCGGCGCGCTGGCAGGGATCAATATGATCTCAGGAGCCGGCATGCTCGATTTCCTGGCATGCCAAAGCCCGGAGAAATTGGTCATTGATGCAGAAGGGATCGCCATGGCCCAACGCCTCCGGACCGGGATCGAGTTGCAGACCGAGACGCTTGCAACGGCCCTATTTGAAGGGATCAATTTTAAAGGTGATTTCCTGAAACAGAAGGTCACCCGGGAGCTATTTTCCAAGGAACAGTATCTACCTTCCGCAGTGATCGATCGGAGACTCCAATCGAGGTTGGCAGGCCTCGGGAAGCCTCGACACTTTCGCCAGGGCCAAAGCCCGGACAAAGGAACTGCTGGCGGCGTATGAGAAACCAAGCTATACGCCCGAGCAGGACCGTGAATTGCGTACAATGGTTGAGAATTTGGCCCGCAAGGCTGGAATGGACGCGCTGCCGCAAATGGAATGAATAACTTGCGCCATCAGAACAAATGGGGATTTGTTCAGGTGGCGCTTTTTGTAATAAAAACCAATCATCTCGGCAATTCTCAAAGGAGGAGGATCATGAAAAAGGTTTTTTCAACATTGTTGTCTGTATTGGTCATCGCAAGTTTCTTATTGACCGGATGCGGGGGCGGAAAGCCAGCTGCAAAAGTGGTTACATTGACCTACCCACAGGAGTTCGACAGCCTCAGCCCGTTGTATAGCAGACATGTGGTTTTCCTGGACCACCTGGCAGATGTTCGAACATTGGCCGTGGGAATTCGATGAAAATAATAAGCCTTTCCCAGTGTTGGTGACCGAGATTCCCAGTGTCGGAAAATGGCGGGGTAAGTGCAGATGGCAAGGTCATCACCATGCACCTTGCGGAATGGGCTGAAATGGTCTGACAAGGTCGCTCTGACCGCGGAGGATTTCATCTTTACCTGGAAGATGGCAGTCAGCCCCAAGAATGCCGTTTCCACATCCTATCCATACGATGCCATTGAATCGATTACTGCTCCGGACCCAAAGACGGTGGTAATCACATTTACCGATCCCTATGCCCCATGGTTGGCGACGCTTTGGCACGGTATTTTGCCGGCCCATATCCTGCAACCGGTCTTCGATGCGGAAGGGACCATTGATAATGCCGAATGGGTCAGCAATCCTACCGTCGGTTTTGGACCTTACGTTCTGTCGGAATGGGAAAAGGGCAGCTATCGCCCGCTTCGTCACCAATAAAAATTACTGGGGCAAAGCTCCGAAAATCCCGGAAGTCTTCATCCGCTTCGTGGCTGATGATGCCTCCCAGGTGGCTGCATTGAAGGCGGGTGATACGGATCTGGGAACCTTCATTGCCTACAGTGATGTGCCTACACTCAAAGATGCAGGTTTGAATTTGATGGTTGAGCCAAGCGGATATTCCGAGTGGATGTTCTTCCTGGTCAATCAGGAGAAGGGCCATCCGGCTCTGCTGGAATTGAATGTCCGCAAGGCCATTGCCATGGCTATTGATCCTGCCAGTATTAACCGGGATCTGCATTATGGCCTGACCAAGACCCCCGCCAGTTTCTGGGATGCACTAGCCTTATTACAATGACCCGGCTTTGACCCCCTATCCTTATAATCCGTCGGAAGCCAAGCGGTTGCTTGACCAGGCGGGTTGGGTGGATAGCAATGGCAACGGCATCCGTGACAAGAATGGAGTGGAACTCGAGCTCGACCACGCCACTACCATTCGAAAAGATCGCCAGGATGTTCAGGCTGTTTTACAGCAAGAGTTGGAGCAGTGGGTATAAAGCTGAATATTGCCAGTGTCGACGATGCCCTGTTTTTTGGGACTTATGCAGATGGTGGGCCGGCGGCAAAAGGCGAATATGACATCATGGAATGGTCGGATGGGCCCCTGTTCCCCGATCCCGACCTGTATTACTGGCTCTGCGACCAGATCCCCTCGGATGAAAATCCCCAAGGTGAAAACTGGTTCTATCTCTGCGATGAACAGCTCGACAAGCTGATCACCCTTCAATCGACCCAGGTGGATGTAGTTCAGCGGCAAAAAACCATCTCCGAGATCAACCAGTTATTCTATGATAAGGTCTACATGATCGGCTTGTGGCAGGACCCGGACGTATATGCAGTTGGCTCCCGCCTGCAAAATGTCAAGTTCTCTGGTGTGACAATGTTCTTCAATATCGCCGATTGGGACCTGGCCAAATAATAATTAAGCTTTATCTTTCAAAATCTCAATAAGCGGGATTGGGTCGGCTTTTGTCCGGCCCAATCCAGATTGTATTTTTTGAAAACTAATCATACAGTAATTTCGAGAAAGCTTATTGATTGAGTGTATGCGGCTGGATTGCTAGCCGCTCAATAAATGGTACGCTTCTTTCATTTGGATGGATCTTAAAGGATTTCGATGACCCGCTATATTATCCGACGACTCCTGCAGGGAATTCCCTTGTTATTCATCATCAGCCTGGTCCTTTTCCTGCTGATGATGAATATGGGCGATCCGGTCGCCAACATGGGAGGCAGGCGGGTGACCCGTTCCTCCGATTATATTCGCTTGAAACGGCAGCTGGGCCTCGACAAACCCATCTATGTCCAATACTTCTATTGGCTGGTTGGCAATGATTGGACGAAGATGGATCTGGACGGAGATGGCGTCGCCGAGACTTCCGGGAGCCGGCATGGGATCTTCCGGGGTGATTTCGGCACCTCGCTGGTCAACCGAGGCACACCGGTCTTGACCGTGATCGGGGAACGCCTGCCGAATACATTGATCCTCATGTTATCGGCGGAGGTGGTTATCGTCCTTGGAGCCGTGCTTGCGGGTGTCTATTCAGCCCTGCACCAGTATTCCGGGGTGGATAACGTGATCACGACCTTTTCTTTTATCGGCTATTCAATGCCCATTTTCTTCATTGCCTTGATCCTGATGACCATTTTTGCCGTTCTCTTCAAACGCTGGGGTTTGCCTTACCTGCCTACAGTTGGAATGTTTGATCCTCAGGCGGGTAAAACGGTGGGACAGGTGCTTGCTTCATATGATCCTGCCGGTTGTGAGCATGTCCATTATTAGTTTTGCCTCTTATAGCCGCTATATCCGCAGCACCATGTTGGAGGTGCTCAGCCAGGATTACATCCGCACTGCCCGTTCGAAAGGATTGCCGCGGCGGACAGTTGTTTATATCCATGCCTTGAAAAATGCATCCCTGCCTATCGTCACGGTGGTCGGATTGGATTTGCCGTTGTTGCTTGGGCGGGGCGGTCGTGACTGAGCGTATTTTTGCCTGGCCCGGCATGGGTCGCCTGTTTCTCGATTATGTAGGCAGGGCCGATACACCGGTAGTGATGGGAATACTTATGCTGATTGCGACAGCAGTGGTGGTTTTCCAGATCATTACGGATATCGTCTATGCCTGGCTCGATCCTCGCATCCGATATGATTAACAGGTGCATTCATGGCTGATATCGTCAAACCTTATCCCAAGATTGCTGCCTTGCCGCAGATGAGTTGGAAACGCCTCCGCTTAGCCTGAAGCAGCTGACCTGGCGGCGTTTTCTTGCGCCATAAAATGGCAGTCGCCGGTGTGGTTGTATTGCTCCTTTTGATCCTGTATGCATTTGGTGGGGCGCTATTTTTTTCCGAGGCATATGCTAATTTCAATGACACGAAATTAAGTCTGGCGGCTCCTACTGTCGCACATCTCATTCGGCACGGATTCGATTGGGCGGGATATTTTAGCCCGGACAATCTATGGAGGCCAAATCTCCTTATTGATCGGTTTATTTGCGGTGACGATCGAAACCGGTGTTGGCATATCTGATCGGCGCGATCGCCGGCTATTACGGCGGCTTTATCGACAATATTCTCATGCGCTTCACAGAAGCCATGTTAAATATTCCGGAAATATTCCTCCTTATCGTCATGGCAAAATTTTTCGGCGGGAAGATCCCGGAGCTTTCCTTCATGGGGAGAGAGTACAGCGGCAGCCTGATCGTGATCATCGTGATCATTGGTCTGACTTCCTGGATGTACCTGGCAAGGATCGTCCGGGCAGAATTCCTATCTATTAAAAGCCAACGAATTCGTGCTGGCAGCCAGAGCTACCGGCACATCCAACACCCAGATCATTTTCAAGCATATATTACCAAACTGTATCGCCCCCATTGTGGTGACGGCTACACTCGGCGTCGCAAATGCCATCCTGGCAGAGGCGTATATCAGTTTCCTGGGCCTGGGTGTGCAACCTCCAACTGCTACGTGGGGCAATATGCTGGATGGGGCCAATCAGTACATTGAATCGGCTCCCTGGTTGTGGTTCTTCCCCGGCTTGCTCATCGTCCTGACGGTTTTGAGCATCAATTTCCTCGGTGACGGCCTGCGGGATGCATTGGATCCGCGTGGCAGAGCCATTTAGCAGAGTAAATAATAAATGAATCCATTGCTTAATATCAAAGATCTCCGGACCCGTTTCCATACCCCTGAAGGGACGGTCTACGCCGTCAATGGCATATCTTTTATGTGAATGAAGGCGAGACACTCGCAGTGGTCGGAGAGAGCGGCTGCGGGAAATCCGTCAGCATGCTCTCCATCTTGCAACTGATCCCAACCCCTCCCGGTGAGATTGCCAGCGGAGAAGTAATTGTTTAATGATGAAGACCTGTTAAAGAAGACCGAAGAGGAAATGATAAACATCCGTGGCAAAGAAATCGCCATGATCTTCCAGGACCCGATGACTTCTCTTAACCCGGTTCTCACCATCCGCCGGCAGATCACCGAATCCTCAGGGTGCATACCTCCCTTCAGCAAAAAGCTGCCGAACAGAAAGCGATCGAGTTACTCGATATGGTCGGGATCTCGGATGCTGCCAGCCGGTTGAGCGATTATCCTCACCAATTCTCAGGGGGTATGCGCCAAAGGGTGATGATCGCCATGGCGCTGGCCTGCAACCCCTGCTTGTTGATCGCGGACGAGCCCACCACTGCCTTGGATGTGACCATCCAGGCACAGATCGTTGAACTGGTGACAAAGATCCGTAACCAATCCAAGATGGCTATCATCTGGATCACCCATGATCTGGGTGTTGTCGCCGGTATGGCGGATCGAGTGATCGTTATGTATGCCGGTTTCATAATTGAGAACGCCAAAGTGCTTGACCTGTATGAGAATCCGCTTCACCCATATACGAACGCACTTATAGGTGCACTTCCACGAGTGGATCGCCGGCGGGATAAACGTTTGAAATCAATTGCTGGGGCGCCTCCCAGCCTGCTGGTGGAGCCTCACGGTTGTCCATTCGCTCCTCGTTGTGAATACACCCTCGAAAAGTGTAAGGAAGAGAACCCGTCTCTATGACACGTCGGCGAAGCTCATTCTATTGCTTGTTGGGTGGATATCCGCTCAGGAGCTTCACGATGAAAACTCCCCAACCTCTTGTCTGTGTAAAGGATCTTGGTCAAGCATTTCCCGGTATTGCGTGGAATAATAATCCAACGTAAAGTGGGTGCAGTCCGCGCAGTAGATGGCATATCTTTCACTATTGAAGAGGGAGAGACACTCGGGCTGGTCGGTGAAAGTGGTTGTGGCAAGACTACTGCTGGACGGACCTTACTGGGTTTGTATCCGGCCACTTCGGGAACGGCCACGATTGACGGGCAGTCCATCCAGAAAACCCGCGGAGCTGAATTGCTGGCTATCCGGCGCAAGGCGCAGATGATCTTCCAGGATCCTTACGCTTCACTTAATCCCCGTTGGACAGTTAATTCCATCGTAAGTGAGCCCCTGAGGGTTCATCATTTGCTGAAGACGGAAGCCGAGCGGACGGATCGGGTGAAAGAATTGATGGGTTTGGTTGGATTGAGCGATAGGTTGGTGAATCGCTTCCCGCATGAATTCTCAGGCGGACAGCGTCAAAGGATTGGCGTTGCCCGGGCGCTGGCATCGGAACCGAAATTCATCGTCTGTGATGAACCGATTTCGGCGTTGGATGTATCCATCCAGGCGCAAGTGGTGAATTTGCTCGAGGATTTGCAGGACCGCTTTGAGCTGACTTACCTATTTATTGCTCATGACCTGAGCATGGTCCGGCATATTTGTGACCGGGTGGCGGTCATGTATTTGGGCCTCATGGTGGAAATGGCTGACCGAAATGAATTATACGAACATCCCGTTCACCCTTATACAAAGGCTCTCCTTTCAGCTGTGCCCATTCCTGATCCAAAAAAAGACCGGGCCCGGAAGAGAACCATACTTGCAGGGGATGTGCCCAGCCCGATCAATCCGCCGGCAGGCTGCCGATTCCACCCGCGCTGCCCCAATGCTGAAGAACGGTGCAGCCAGGAAACGCCAACCTGGCGTCTGGCCTCCCAGGTCATTGGGTCGCTTGCCATATTGTCTGAAATACGAAAGAGGGAAATCTGTGCTGGATCTTGGGGTACTCCTTGGTATTCCTTGTGTAGAAGCTGAAATGGGATTCGACCTTTCCCCTGATGGGAGAAAGGTGATTTTTGCGTGGAATCCCAGTGGAACCTGGGAGATTTACGAGGCCAACTTGATGCGAAAGACATCGCCTCGACAGATCTCAAAAGGACCTGGAGGTAAATTCCACCCACGCTATTCTCCCGATGGGCGGAGCACTGGTTTTTTCGCTCGACCCGGATGGAAGTGAGAATTTTCATCTTATTCACCATGATCTGCAATCCGGGAAGGAAATTGACCTGACCCCAGGATGAAAACCATTCTTTCCAGCCAAATTTTTGTTGGTCAGCCGGATGGGCAGCGGATAGCTTTTATCTCCGACCAAACCGGCCAATTTAATGTATACATTCTTTCGATCGATTGCTGAGTTGGAGAAAATCGGCGAGCCGCGCTTGGTATTCGATGGTGGCCACCCTGCCTGGAAGGTGAGTTGGTCGCCAGATGGGACAATGGCTGGCTGTAGTGGTGGAGGCCGAGCGGGATCGATTATGGAACATTCATAGTTCCATCAATGGGAGGCGAACCCGTCCGGATCACGGAAAATGGGCAGTCCATCGATGCGGGACAGGCTTGCTGGTCGCCCGACAGCACTGCCTGGCATTCAGCTCAGATTACCACGGATTTAATAATATCGGAATTTATGGGATAGCCACCCAAAAAATCACCTGGCTGACGAGCGGGGAAGGGGAAAAGCAATATCCTTGCTGGTCTCCGGACGGAAAATCTATAGCCATATGTTCTAATAAAGGGACAGTGTCCTGGTTGACAATCCAGAAACCGGGGGAATCACCGGAATATCAACAAGTGGAACCAGGAGTTCATTACTTACCTGGTATTCACAACAGACGGCCAAAACATCGTTTTCGGATTCGATAATCCATGCAATCCAACAGATCTATGGTCATTTAATATTCAGGAAAAGATATTCCGCCAGATCACCCATTCATTTCCGCAGGGGCTGGACCGGGCCGTCTTCATCATGCCGGAGGAAGTGACATATCCCGGCAAGGATGGTACGCCGGTACCTGCCTTGCTCTTCAGGCCAGATACTGGGGAGACCGGCCCGGGAGTTTTATTGATCCATGGAGGCCCGGATTGGTTCTTCGAAATGACGTGGTACCCGCTCATGGCAGCCATGGCGAGCCGCGGTTGGACTGTGCTGGCGCCTAATTATCGCGGTTCCACCGGTTATGGGCGGGAATGGCAGGAGGCCAGCCGTTTCGATTTTGGTGGCGTGGATACGGATGACGTTGCGGCTGGAGCGCAGTACCTTATTCAAGAAAAATTGGCCGACCCGAAAAGGATCGGCATCACCGGGCGAAGCCATGGAGGCTATCTAACGGCTTCTTGTATGACCCGATATCCGGAATTATGGGCAGTGGGTTCGGCCATTGTCCCTTCCTGAATTGGTTCACCAATCATGATGAAATCCGGCCGGATTTGCAAAGGTGGGACCTCGAGAACTTCGGCGACCCGGTGGAGAACCACGATCTGTGGAGAGAGCGCTCACCCGGTTTCTTCCTTGACCGGGTCCAGGCTCCTTTGCAGTTGGTCTGTGGCAGGCACGATGCCCGCTGCCCGCTCAGCGATTCAATCCAGGCGGAAAAGGACTTCGCGAAATGGGTAAGGAAGTTGAGCTTATCATCTACGAGGAAGAAGGCCATGCCTTTCTCAAACGGGAGAATATTCTCGATGCCGAACAACGCCGGTTGAATTTTTTAAGTCGGTATTTGGAATGACATCCGATTGATATTGTGTCTGCGAAGAGCATGGAGACAGGTATGATCCGTTTGTCGATATTGGATGAAAATGAGGTTGAGGCCATTCACCAGGCTACATTACGCATCCTGAGTGAGACCGGGATCCGGTTGAAAGAACCGGAAAGCCGTGAACTCTTGGCGGGAGCAGGGGCGAAGCTGGAAGATGGGCGGGTTTTGATATCCACCTGAACTGGTCGAGAAAGTATTGCGATTGCGGGAAAGAGGCCCTCCATCCGCGGGCGGGGAGGCATGCTAAAAACATTAGGAGATGGGAATTTGTATTTCCATAATCTAGGCGGTGCTCCCAATGTGTATGAGCCGTCTTCCGGAAAACGGCGGAGGGCGACCGTTCAGGATGTGCGTGACTCGGCCCGTCTTTTGGACGCGTCTTGCAAATTGCCACACCGTCACGCCGTTCTTTACGCCTACGGATATTCCCGGCGAAATTATGTCCCTGGCGATGTACCGCCAGGCGCTGCCGAACACAACCAAGCCATTACAAGGCCCGGGAGTCCAGTATGCGACCGAGGCGAGATTTGCCGTTAGAATGGCGGAAGTGATCGGGAAACCGGAGGAAGTGCTAACCCTTTCCTTATCTCCCGTGAGCCCCTTGACCATTCCGGATCATGAAGCCAAAGCGATCCTGGAGATCGCCCGGCTGGGGATCGCATTTGGTCCATTACCCTGCCCTACTGCAGGGACAACGGCGCCGTTTTCCATAGCCGGAGCTATTGCCCAGCAGAATGCAGAAGTGTTGGCGGCGTTGGTATTGGCCCAACTCGCCCGACCGGGATTGCCGATGATCTACTGCGGACGGTTGGCAATGATGGAACCACGAACGGGTCTATCGGTCTGGGGAGGCGTGGAAATGGGCATGGCCTCCGCCGGGACAGTGCAGATTGGGCATCGATACGGATTGCCGGTGAATGTATATGGATTCTCAACCAATGCGCATATCCTTGATGCACAAAATGGATTTGAACGGGCGTTAAATGCCATTCTTCCGGCTTTAGCCGGGGCGGATGAACTTTCCGGTATCGGTGAGATGGAAGCCGGCGTAATGGGATCTTATGCTCAAATGGTGGCAGATAATGAGTTTGCTGGAAGCGTGCTGAGGATAAGGAAAGGATTTCTCGGCGGATAATGGCGCCCTGGCGGTGGATGTGGTGAAAGCCGCCATGGCGGGTTCTCGGAATTTCCTTGGCCAAAAGCACACGCTCCAATACTTACGGTCCGGCGAAGTCTTCCTGACTGCACTGGCGGAACGGAATTCATGGGAGACCTGGGAGACTGGCGGACGAAATGGTTTCGTGGAACGAGCTCAAGCAGAGGCTGAAAGAATATTGCGTGAGCATGAAGTGCCGCCATGGATCCAGCCCAGGAGAAAGAATTGGATGCTCTGATGGATGCGGCTCAACGAGAACTGGTAAAATGACCGGGATTATGCCAATATCTTTTTACTCCATTCAGGAGAGTTATGTTGGAGAAAGCCCACGCGATTCAAGATCAACTAATCTCCTGGAGACGGGATTTCCATATTCACCCGGAACTTGGCTTTCGGGAAACGCGCACGTCGGCACGAGTGGCGGAGATTGCCGAGATGCTTGGCTGCCACCCAGGAGGGTAGTTGGGAGAACAGGTGTCGTTGTGGAAATTGGATCTGGAAAACCCATCATCGCATTGCGGGCGGATATGGATGCATTGCCCCTTCAGGAAGAAAATCAGGTCGAATACATATCTCAAAACCCGGGGTGAATGCATGCCTGCGGACACGACAGCCATACATCCATGCTTCTGGGGGTGTTGGATTTGCTATCCAAGGAAGAATTTCCAGGGACTGTGCGATTCCTATTCCAGCCTTCCGAGGAAGTAGCCGATGAAAATGGCATCAGTGGCGCACCTGCCATGGTCGCTGATGGAGCCATGGAGGGCGTCGATTTGGTCCTGGCATTGCATGTAGATGCATCTACGCCGGTGGGCGATATCCGTATAGAAGCCGGCCCAGCCTCCGGAGGAGTGGATTCGTGGTTTGGAGCAGTTTTGGGGAAAGGCGGGCACGGAGCCAAGCCGCATGAAACCATCGATCCATTCTACCTGACGGCACATGTCATTTTTGCGTTGAATGCCATTATTTCCCGGAAGATATTTGCATTTGAGCCGGCTGTCGTCAGTATCGGTTCGCTGCATGGAGGCCAAACCGAGAATGTGATCCCCGACCAGGTTGATATTACCGGCACCCTGCGATATACCGAAAAGCGAGTTCAGGAGCAACTCGAGAGAGAGATCAAACAAGCCTTCGAACTGACCCGTTCACTGGGCGGAGATTACGAATTACATTTCGAAACCGGTTCTCCACCGATGCAGAACGCGCCGGAAGCGGTTGACTTGATCCGGCAAGTCGGGGTCGGAGCTGTTGGGAGGTATCGCATGTGCTGCCCTTTCTGCCGGAACTCGGCGCAGAGGATTTCGGCTCATTCTCGGAACTGGCTCCCGGAGCAATGTTCTTATTGGGACCCGCATCGAAGGCGATGAACGCGTCGGGCATAACCCTTATTTTGATATTGATGAGAGAGCCATGCCTATTGGGACTGCCATATTGGCCGAGGCTACATTGAAATACTTGCGGCAACATGAAATCGGGAAAAGCAATCCCTGAGTAAATCACATCCATAGATTACCGGAGATAATTATGCATACCATCTTGAGAGGCAAGACACGCGAAGTCACAATCGGAATCGACCGCCCCTTTGTCATGATCGGGGAGAAGATCAACCCGACCGGCAGAAAAAAACTGGCGGCTGCATTGGCAGAAGGCAACCTGGATTATGTCCGCCAATTAGCCGAGAACCAGGTGGCCTGGGGAGCTGAGATATTGGATGTCAATGTAGGTGTACCGGGCATCGATGAGATTGCTGTCGTCAAACAAGTAGTGGAGATGATCGCTTCGATAGTGGACATACCCATCTGCCTGGATTCGGCCAATCCGGATGTATTGGGAGCCGGACTGGCTGTGGCGCCTGGCAAGCCGTTGGTAAATTCGGTCAGCGGGGAGGAAAAGAAGCTGCAAACGGTTCTGCCACTCGTCAAGGACCGTGGCGCAGCCGTGATCGGTTTGACCATGGACGATAACGGCATCCCCAAGACTGCCGAAGAACGGGTGGCGGTAGCCGAGCGCATTCTTGAGCGGGCAGCCAAATTGGGCATCCCGACAGAAGATGTCATTATCGATCCACTGGTATTGACCGTTGGATCGGACAGTAAAGCCGCCTTGGTGACTCTTGCAAACAGTAGATCTCCTCCGAAAGGAATTCGGGGTGAACATCAACCTGGGTGCAAGCAATGTTTCATTTGGGCTGCCGGAAAGACCGACCGTGAACGCAGCCTTCCTGACCCTGGCCATCCAATTAGGCGCCACCTGTTCCATCACCGATCCGATCAAGCTTGGGCAGACCGTGAAGGCCGCCGACCTTTTATTGGGCCGGGATGATAATTCGATGCGATACCTGAAGTATTTCAGGGCTGCGGAGGCTTTGCGGGCAAAAGAAGCTGAACAAGCCGGGTAAGCCATGGTCGAGAACTGGTTATCTAGAAAAGTGGTAGTGATCGGCGCTGGCGCAGTGGGCGCTACGTTCGCGTATGCCCTGGCGCAGCGTGAGCTGGCCGAGGAGATCGTCTTGATCGACGCCAACCGCGACCTGGCGGAGGCACAGGCGCTTGACCTGGCCCATGGCATGCCATACTATCCATCTGTCGCGATACGAGCCGGGCAGGCGCATGATTACGCGGACGCGCAAGTCATCGTTATTACGGCAGGGGCGAAGCAGGCGCCTGGAGAGAGCCGGCTGGCGTTGCTGAAGAGAAATTCGAGCATTACCACCTCAATCGTAGATGAGATCAACAACACGGACTCAAAAGCGGTTCTGCTGGTGACCAGCAACCCGGTGGATATCCTGACCTATGTGGCATTGAAGCATTCAGGTTGGCCAAAGGGCCGGGTCATCGGGTCAGGGACCGTGTTGGACAGCGCTCGCTTTCGCTACCTGCTCAGCCGGCATTGCGGCATTGATGTAGGGAATGTCCACGCCTACATCCTGGGAGAGCATGGAGACAGCGAATTCCCGGCCTGGTCGATGACCCATATTGCGGGGGTGTCCATCGAAGATTTCTGTCCAATGTGCAACAAATGTGATGATTGGCAGGCAGAGCGTGAAAGTATTGTGAAAACAGTGAAAAAATCGGCTTACCATATCATCAATTACAAGGGGTCCACCTATTTTGGCATTGGGATGGCGCTGGTCAGGATCGTGGGCACCATCCTGCAGGATCAGAGAAGTGTGCTGCCCGTCTCCACTTTATTGGAAGGGGAGTATGGGATCACGGATGTTTGCCTGGGCGTGCCCAGCGTGATCGGGCAGGGGGGAGTGAAAGAGATCGTCGAAGCGCCTTTATTTCCACAGGAAGTAGCTGCGTTGCAAAATTCTGCGAATATATTGAAAGTGGCACTTACAGAAATATAGCGACTATTTATTCCTTTGTCAGGAAATAAAGGATCTTATGGGATTTACAATCCCATAAGATCCTTTATTTTGTGTCGCGGTTATCCAGATGCTTGATAAAAATCCTTCTGCGCTTATGCTGCCGGCGCTCATAATATTTCCACTGGCCCTGTACATCCGCATTAGTTTCCAGCTCGGGGTTTGACTCGACCCTGGTGATGCCGAGATGGTTAAAGACTCCCCTGCATTTTGTTCATGATAATGGCATTTACACCTTTGCCTTGAAGATCTGAGCGGACAGCGACCAACATCAGGTCGGCCCGGTCATTTTTCTTGATGGCATTCAGAAGGTAAATAAATCCAAAGGGGAATAATCGTCCGGAAGATTTTTGGAGAGCCTTGGAGAGGGACGGCATGACGATGCCAAAAGCGGCCATACAGCCATTCTGATCGAGGACGATCGGAACCATGTCGGGATTTACAAACCCGAAATATTGCCTGATATAGGCCTGGATCTGCTTTTCGGTTAGGGGAACGACCCCGTACAAGTGTTTATATTCGTCATTGAACAACTCAAAAAGTTCTTTGGCATGGGACAAGAGTTCTTTTTTATTCGGTACTTCCAGGAGCTTCAGCTTATTCCGGCGGAGGGAGATATCGGCGATGCGGGCGATGGTTTCATTCGGCTTGGGTGGCACGGGCATCTCATATTCCACCCAATCTATATCCTTGCCATAACCTAAATTCTGCATGTGCTCGGGGTAATACGGATAATTGTAGAGGGTAGCAAAAGTGCTCAACTCATTAAAGCCCTCTACCAGCATACCTTCCTTATCCATGTCGGTAAAGCCCAGGGGGCCATGTACGGCGGTGAGCCCGGATTCCCGGGCCCAATCTTCAACTGCTCCCATTAGGGCGGAGGAGACGGTTGGGTCATCAATGAAATCGAGCCAACCAAAGCGGAGATAGGGCTGGTTCCATTTTTCGATATGTTTTTGGTTCAGAATGCCGGCGACGCGACCGGCAATTTGACCATCCTTGACCGCCAGCCAATAGCGGGCCCGGCAGTGTTCGAAGGCAGGATTTCTGTCCTTTCGCAAGGTGTTGAGCTCATCGGAAATGAGTGATGGAACCCAGTACGGGTTGCCGCGATAGAGGCCGGAAGGAAAAAGGATGAAAGATTTCAGATCGGATAGGGACGTGACTTCTTTGAGTTGGACGGCCATGATGGGCCTCGGAATAAAAGTTTATAAGTCAGGACAAAGTCTAAGAGGTCTAACAGGTCGAAAGGTCATAAGTGTAAAGAAAGGATGACTAAATCAGGTCAGTTTTCTACTGAAGCGCCGGGGGAGGCGTGGCAGATGTAGATCTCTGGATGCAAGCCGGACCGTTGCTCATACATTGTGGCGAGTTCGATGGCGAATTTGTCGGCGGTTGACTGCGCGACCAGATTGACCGTGCAGCCTCCAAAACCAGCCCCGGTGAGGCGGGCGCCGTAGCAACCCGGCAGAGACTGGGCGATCTCAACCATAATATCCAGCTCGGGGAGGAGACTTCGTATAAATCCCGTAAACTGAGATGGCATTGGTCCATCAACTGACCGAATTGGGCAATGTCACCGGCTTCAAGAAATGGGACGGCCAGGCGTGTCCGGGCTATTTCCTCCACGATATGGCGGGCCCGTTTTTCCACCAGCGGAGGCAGGAGATGGGCGTTTTGATCGAAAGCTTCCACACTGACATCCCGCAGGGAGGTAAGGGAAGGTAGAACACCTTGCAGGATCTGGACGGCCTGTTCGCAAGCGGCTCGACGGTCGTTATAAGCGCTGCCGGCAGATGAACGGCGAACAGATGTGTCGGCAATCACCAGGGAAACTTCGGCGGGCAATCCCAGGGTTTTCCATTCCAACGACCGGCAATCAAGAAGGAGGATCCGGTCCTGGACCCCACAGGCCGAGGCGAACTGGTCCATGATGCCGCAGTTGACGCCGACATATTTATTTTCGGCAAGCTGGCTGAGCAGCGCCAACTCCATGGCAGGGAGGGTCCACTCGCTTAGTTTTTGCCAGGCTACCGAAAAGGCCAATTCCACCGAGGCGGAGGAGCTCAACCCGGCGCCGCGAGGAACATCCGAGGTAAAGACGGCCTCCAGAGGCGGGGTTTCGAGCGCCTTCGAATTCAGGCTCCACATAACGCCGGCGGGGTAAAGGCTCCAATCGGGCAGGTCCGTCCCACCGGACGTCTTTTTCTTCTGAATGGACTCGGAAGTGAAGGATGTTTCTTCCCCCAAATCCAGGGCGAGCAGGGTTGATTCCGGCGCGTTGGACCTGCGAAAGGCCACATAGGTAGCGCGATCCAGAGCCGCCGGAAGGACGAAGCCGTCGTTGTAATCCACATGTTCGCCGAGTAGGTTGACCCGTCCGGGAGCGCGGGCGATGAAATCCGGCTCGGCTCCGAAACGATGCCGAAATGAGTCTTATTGCGTGTTGGCGGATATCCATGATCATCCCTCAAGAGTAAGATTTTGCATGAACAGGTCTGTAAAATGGGGTCTGAGTGGTCAATTCCACATAGCCGATTTGGCGGGAAATCTCCTCCGCCTCCCGGCGCTTGTCCACGGAGATGAGCATTTGTTTGGCGCCGACACCGGCAGCATTCCCGACCTGTTTGAAGCGATCGAGAGGCAGGGGAGGAAACATGCCGACCCGAACGGCCGAGCGGATGTCGAGGTAGGTGCCAAATGCACCGGCGACAATGAATTCAGCGAGATCGTTGGAGGATAATTTTGCCTGTTCCAGTAGCGTCTCGAGCCCGGAACGGATGGCGGATTTCGCCAATTGGATCTCGTGGATATCTTTGCGGGTTACGACAAGATCATGGTCAACGCCGGATTGTTCAGCAGGGACCAGGATGACTTCAGAGATTTGCCTATCCAGAAGGGCGCCGGTGGGTTTCACTAGATGGCCATCCTGGAGGGCCGCAACTACATCCAGGATCCCGGATCCGCAGATACCCACCGGAGGTCGATCTTCAATGGTCTGCCATTGAATGGATCCGGTGGACCAACGAGCCCGCTCGATGGCACCCGGCAGCGGCGCGCATGCCTTCATGGATGTGAGCGCCTTCGAAGGCGGGCCCGGAGGCACAGGAACAACAAATGGCTTTTCCATTTGCGACCAGGCTGATTTCCGTGTTAGTCCCGATATCCAGGGCGATAAGATTGCGAGCGTGATTGCAGTGCACCGGTGGCCAATAACATGGCGATATGATCGGAACCGACATACCCGGCAATCACCGGCGGGAAATAGACATCGGCTGTGGGACCTAAGTTTAAGACCCAACTTTTGAGCAGGAATGGTCAATGGGCCGGTCGTGGCGGGCGAGAAGGGAGCATGACCCAGCTGCTCCACCGGCAGGCCGGCCGCCAGGTGATGCATGGCGGTATTGCCCACCAGGACCGCATCCAGCACCCGGGCTGATGCAAGGCCGGCTTCTGCGCACATTTGGAGCAGGAGTTCGTTCAGGGTCTCCATGAGGATGCCCTGGAGAATTCCGCGCCGCCCGGCTCGCGATCAATATAGGCGATCCGGCTGATCACATCTTCGCCATAGCTGACCTGCGGATTCATGGCGCCTGCGCGGGCGACGGTTTTGCCGGATTCCAGGTGGACCAGGTAGGCGGCTAATTTGGTGGTGCCTATATCCACGGCCAGCCCATATGCGTCGGGAGCCGTTACGGCCGGATGCGGGGTTACACCCGTCTCCTGGCCTTCCAGTTGAAGCCGTTGGGGAGCGGTCAAGGATTCGGCGGGAATTAACAGTTTTAGATCACTGAGCGGCTGCGCCTGGCAGGCCAGACGGAAACCGGCGGCGAGTTCTGCAATACTGAAGACGGCACTCTCTACTAATGTGGGAGGAGTGACCTGACCGCTCATCAGGCGGACCCGGCACTCTTCGCAGGTGCCGGCCCCACCGCAAACCGAAGCCAGGCCGACACCGGCAGCCCGGGAAGCTTCCAAAATGGTCTGACCGGGTGAAGCCATCCCGCGGCGGCCCAGGGGTTCGAAGTCGATCGAAAAACTAGTGGTCATGATGGTAGCGGCAGGTATCCTTCAAGCTGCAAATCTCGCAAAGACCGGTCTGAGACATATCCGGTCCAATCCCCACCACGAACGACATGGATTTCTTCGGGATCATCATTCCGGAAAAAGTGAGGCTGATACCAGCTTTGGAGGCGTCGAGCAGGCCAAATATTTCGCGTTGGCCTATCTCCACCGGCCAATCGGCGCTTCCGGGACTGAGAGGGGTGGAAGCTGTCAGGTTGCTGGATAAAATCTGCTCACCGATGTGGGCACAGACCTGTTGGGATAACTCTTCTACGGCTGCATTCCCCAGCCCATCCAATGCAAGGGCATAAAGGGATTCTTCTCCCAATAGGCGGCTGACCTCATTTTCAAGCTCGGGCCCAATGGTACACAGGACGGCAAATACCCGTAACGCTCCAGCCAAATGGCGGGCCACCAAAGGGCCGGTCATCTCGGCGCCATTCTCAAAGAGAATACGGTTGTGGCGGTGTTCGCGAACGCCGATTTCCCGGAGGAGGGTCGTTGGATGGAGTAATGACAATCCTTCAGCGAGGGCTCGTTCGGCTGAGGCCAACAACAAAGGCTTGCTGGAATGAACCACCTGCGGATCCATCCCCTGGCCATGCAAAATGGCTTCTACTTTAATTTCCAGCGGCCAACCGGTCAACAGGGTCATTTGTTTTCCAATAACGCTTTCGTAACGGCAACTGCCCGGCTGGCATTGGAGGCGTATCCATCCGCCCCCAACTGGGCCGCAAAAGCCTCGGTCACAGGAGCGCCTCCCACGATGACCTTCACTTTCTGCCTTTTCCCAGCCTCCTGCAGTTGTTGGATGACGGTTTTCATCCCAGGGATAGTGGTGGTCAGCAGGCCGGACAGGGCGATGACATCGACGCTATCCGCGGCGGCCACAAACTTCTCGGGGGAGACATCCGTACCGAGGTCGAGGATCTCAAACCCGGCGCCTTCGAGGACCATGGCCACCAGGTTCTTGCCAATATCGTGTAGGTCGCCTTTGACCGTGCCGATGGCGACTTTTCCGACGGCTTGAACATTGGTTTCCTTGAGATGGGGTTTAAGGACAGCCAGGCCGGCCTGCATGGCGCGAGCCGATATCAGCATCTCGGGGACGTAGAACTCGCCCGCCTCGAATAAGCGGCCGACTTCGGCCATGGCGGCGATCATGCCTTCCTCCAGGATGACCCGGGGAGTCAATCCACTTTCAAGAGCTTGTTGGACCTTGACGGGCATCTCGGTATGGCGGCCGTCGAGTATATTTTGATAGATTTCCTGGATAATGGGTTCCATGTCAGATCCTTTATCAATATTTTCTGGTTTTCTCAAGAACGTGGAGGCGGGTGGGAGTGAGCCGCACGCTTACTCCCATTCCTCTCTTTTATTGCGGCGTACCATATTTTCCATACGTACGGGCGGTTTCCACGACGGCGAAAATGTTGGCGTCGGGAGTATCCCGGGGAACCTGGTCACCGGTGGACAGAATAAAACGCCCGCCGGCAGCGCCAGCGTCAATGGCATTTTTGGAGGCGCGGATCACATCCTCCACGCTGCCGTTGAGCATAACGTCGGAGGTATGCAAATTCCCTTTCAGGATGATTTTATCGCCATACAGCTTTTTTAGCTCCGCCAGGTTCGAATCACCCATGGGAGCAATTTCAAGCGGGTCGATGATCGAGAGGCGGGTCTCTTCCACGGCCATTTTGACGAGCAGTTTTTCAGGCCCGCAGGAATGGACATGAGTGGGGATCCCCAGATCAGATGCCAATCCGGTCACACGTTTTAAGAACCGGCAGAGCCAGCTCTCGAAAGATGCGGGGGGATTGCCAGATAAGGGATCCGGAGGCTCCACAAAAAAGGAAATCGGGCTTTTCATCCAGACCGGCGATAATCTCCAGGCGGTGTTCGGCCCGGGCGATCATTTCATCCCGGCGCTGTTGGAATTTGAGGGGGTTATCCTGATATTCGTAAATGTCATCCGGATCCTGGAGGATCAACGTAGACATTCCGGAGGGCATACCCAGGACGCCCTGGTCACCAAGTTCCCGTTTGATCAGTTTCCAGAGTTCCATTCCTTTTGGCCATTCCTTGACACCGGTAATGGGTTCCCAGGTGGAGGGAAGCGGAGGCAGGCCGACCGCCTCGGGTTTGACCTGGGTGGCAGGAGGCATGGCGGCGGTATGAACTTCGATATATTTACTCCACTCACCGGTGGAAGGGCAATATTGCTGGGTAATGAAACTTGCATCGGCACGGCGGTCGACTATCCGGCGTTCCCAGGGAGTTTCGTCGTCGAACAGATCTCCAAAATCGTACAACTCATAGCCCCCGTCAATATCAAAGTACTTCAATGCGTCAATGTGGGCTTTCCACAGGGGCGGGTCCTGTTTTACATAGATATCCCAGAAGGGTTTGCCGGTCATACGAGCCGGGACCATGTTGGAGATATCCGGGCAGGCGGGGACGCAATCGGGAATCTCGCCGCGCATCAGGGCCAAGAGGCGTTCACGGGATTTCAATGCGATTCTCCTTCGGGGCTGATTATAAATGCGGAATCACGTTTATACGTTTTCAGGTTTACATGTTTGCACGTTTGCACGTTTACACGTTTACAGGTTAGCACTTTTAAAGTTTAAAAAGTCTGATAGGTCCAACAAGTCGAGAAAATCTACTAAGTCCGAAAGGGTTGACATGGCGACAAGGATTAGAAGGCAAGGAGAGGGTCCGAGGGAATAAAAGTCACTACTTCAGGGATATGACATCAGGAATTGTATAACGGATGAAGGCGGATATTTGTTTCAAGGATCGAGGGGAGGAACAACTATTATTCATGGGATTTCTTTCCGGAGGCGGTCAATGAGATCGTCGAGGCGGTAAGGGGCGCCGAAAGCTCCGAATTTATGTCGCTCCAACTTTTCTATGATCGTTGCGGACAGGGTAAACACATGTAAAGCTCTTAATCGGACGGCCAACGAAAGGCCGGAGGTATTTTTCATGGAGTTGGCGGCCCGGAGAAGGAGAATCCGAAGCAAATTAAGTTCACTCTGAACAGCCGTGTCCTTTTCGTGGGCAAGTTTACCGGTTTCCAAGGGGCTGAATGCGGAGGCATAGAAGCCATCCAGGAGGCGGTTGGAATTGGATGCCTGACCGCCTCTACGGCCCTTAGGGGTAGCGAAAACTTCGGGTTTAGCTCTTCATCGGTGAAGCCGAAACTTTTGAAGGCGGAAAGAAGGGGTTGGACACCATCCCTGGAGAGGCGTTTGTTGGTGCGCCAGAGGCTGTTGATCCTGGCAACAGCGATGCAGACGAGGTGAAGGATGGCAAGGTTGTCTGAAAAGGAGGCGGGGGTGGTTTCATCTTTGGCTATGCCGGCGGTGATGCGAGCAAGGAGGGTCCGGTAGAGCAGGATATCCGGTTGAAGTGGGCCGGAAGATGACGGGACAAAGGGGGTTGGGGGGGTTTGACTCCAAGCGGGAATAGAAGCCATGTTTGACGGCGTTTTTGTTCCCACGAGGGGCACCGGGTTTCCGTTTGATGGGAGGGGCTTGTTTGGGAGGGGAGTCGGGCATGGGGAAGTTCCTTTCGAGGATGAATTACATGAATAGAAAACGCGTGAAGTCCGATTGACAGGCCTTCACGCGTGCGTAATTCCATTATAGAACTAATGTTTCATTTGTCAATCCCCCGCGGCATTTCAGTGTTGCATAACTGCCGACCTCCCTTTGACAGACTTGAGAAATCACTATAAACTGAGAGAGGAAATGGAGGCGACATGCAAAATGAATTGACCCGGGCGGGACCTTTGCTGACGGCAGGGGACGGCTGGCGCAGGTGGGATGGTCGAGACAGCCTTTGCTGGATTGCAACCTGGAGGCGGTGAATTTTTACGGGGTAAAACCCTTGCAGCGTTTCCGGGTCAAGCGCTGGGATTATTATGCGGTTTTCACCCCGCAGACTTTCTTCTCCGCCACCATCGCCGACCTGGGCTATGCCGGAAATATTTTTGTCTACGTGATGGACCTGCAGAGTAAAGATCTGCATGAAGAAGGCCTGGTGGTACCCTTTGGGAAAGGGATCGAATTGCCTCGAAATAGCACGGAAGGGTGACAGCCATTTTAAGAATGAAAAAGCAAAGTTGGATTTTCGCTTGGAAGGAAACCAACGGCATCTTTCCGTCTCCTGGCCAACAATTTAATAAGGGGCAAGGTATCCAGGCAGAACTCCAATTGATCCAGTGCCGGCGGAGGCGGAATCGATGGTGATCACCATCCCGATCGGCGAGAAGCGGTTCTATTACAATCGGAAGATCAACTGCATGCCGGCAGCGGGACGATCAAGTATGGGGATAAGACCGAAACCCTGGACCCAACCAATTGCTTGGGTTCATTGGATTGGGGCCGAGGCGTATGGGAATACCAATCCTACTGGAATTGGGCCAGCAGCTCGGGATATTTGCCGGATGGGCGGACGGTCGGGTTAAATCTGGGATCGCGGTTTTGGGGATCTATCCAAAGCGGGTGAGAATGCCCTCATCCTGGGAAACCGGATCCACAAGTTGGAAGATGTGAGTTTCGAATACTTCCTCGGGGGATTATATGAAGCCCTGGAGATTTACGGACACTGATGAACGCCTTGAACTTGTCTTCACGCCATTCAAGGAACGGATCGCCCGGACGAACCTGGGGGTCATTTTCAGCGAGGTCCACCAGATGTTTGGGAAATACAACGGCAGGGCGGTCAGCGATGGTGGAGAGGTTATCGAGATAAAGGATTTGATAGGGTTCGCGGAAGAGCACAGGCGGGGATGGTAGATCACTCGTAAAGAAAATGAAAGAAATCTAAACACGAAGGACACAAAGGACACAACTGAAAGAAAGAAAGAATACTAACCACGACCGCTCAGAAGAACACTGCGGGGAGGTGGACAAAGGTAAAGAAAGGAAAGAAAGAATTTCAGAGGAGAAAAGGCATGGCAGAACAAGTTGTGGTCCCCGGTGCAAATGAAAAAGAGGTTGTTGGAGAGGCAGAAGCCAAGATTGTCCAGGCGGGTATGGATAGCCATCATATTGCTGGGTTTCTCGGGGCAACTGGCATGGGGGGTGGAGAACCAATTTTTCAATACCTTTATGTATGACAAGATCACTCCGGATCCGCGGCCGATCTCGTGGATGGTGGCAGCCAGCGCGGTGGCGGCTACACTGACAACCATCTTCATGGGAACTCTTTCCGACCGGACCCGGACACGCTGGGGAAGACGGCGGCCTTTTATTTTGGTGGGATACCTGGCCTGGGGCATCTTCACGTCGGCTTTTCCACTGGCGGCGTTTTTCCGGCCGGTGACACTGGCGATCGGCATGGCGATCCTATTCGACTGCGTCATGACATTTTTCGGCTCAACCGCCAACGATGCAGCCCTGAATGCGTATATCACCGACGTCACCACCAACGAAAACCGCGGCCGGGTGATGGGGGTGGTGGAAATCCTGACGTGGGTGGCGATCCTGATCGTTTACGGCGGCGCCGGGATGATCATCGAGAAATTGGGATATTATGCTTTCTTCTATATCATCGGCGGGGCAGTATTCATCCTGGGTCTGGTCGGGAGTTTCTTCCTTCGGGAAGATGCCATTGCAGCGCCGCCGAGGATCAGCTATTGGAAACAAATCGAGGAAAGTTTTCAATGGAAGAATCTGGCGGCGAACCGGAACTTCTTCCTTGTCCTGATGGGGATCTCCCTGTGGGCGATCGCCCAGAACGTGTTCTTCCCCTACCTGATCATATATTTGCAGCACTATATCCAACTGGATACTTTGAGCTCCACCGTCACCATTGCCGTTTCGATCCTGGTGGGCGGGATCGCCCTGGCCTACCCATTGGGTTTGTTGATCGACCGGTGGGGCCGGAAACCGGTGGCGCTCCTTTCCATCGGGGCGGAAATGGTCGGGCTGATCCTGTTTTCGCTCTCCCGGAACCTGGTCTCCGCTGGTGATCACCGGCATATTGTGGCTGGCGCCGTTGACAGCCTGGACGATTGCCACCAGCACCTGGAGCAAGGACCTGTTCCCGGAGGATAAACGCGGCCAGTTCGCCGGATATTACCTTTTCTTTTGGGTGATGCTGCCGATGATCCTGGGCCGATTGACGGGCGGCTGGTTGGGGACGCATTTCGGCATCCCAACCGTGATCGATGGACAGGCAGGGTTCATTCCGACCCCATTGATCTTCCAGGTGGCGGGGGTGGCGACGTTGCTGGCGGCGATTCCCTTGGTATTCGCGAGGGGAAAGAGCACATCACGAAGGAACTCGAAGGAAAGAAAAAGAAAAAATGAGATAAAAATGGGAAATTGGAATATCCCATCCACCGTTTGGAACGTCCGAGGTTACTTGAGGACGTGACAAACTCTCGGGGCCTGTGGGACGATGGCTGAACGTCTGCTGTGAATAGATACGGGTAACCTACAATTCTGATTCTTATGGTGCCAGGCTGACCCACACGTGGGCCGCACCGTAGGTGCAGGTCCGTGGGCCGCACCGTAGATGCAGATCCGTGGCCTCCGAAGGACTGGGAGATGTGCGGCTAACCCTGGCAGGGCGCTCCGCAGTCCCGATGACGGTACAGTCCAGGGTATACGCAAAGCCTGCACTCCAATTAGTTAGGGAAATTGAAGTAATTAAGGAAGAGAAGATGAATTTTGAATGGCGACCGGTTGGCGGACACATCCTGACACGGTGGGGAAAGGGGGTGGCACCTGAGAATGCCTGGCTGGAATATCCGCGGCCGCAAATGCGGCGAGCGGAATGGCTGAATTTGAACGGGTTGTGGGAATATGGGATCACGTCGAGGAAGCAACATAATGCCTTGAAATTCGAAGGAAAGATCCTGGTCCCGTTTGCGCTGGAGGCGGCTCTCTCGGGGGTGGGGAGAGGCCTGCAGCCGGATGAGCGGTTATGGTACCGGAGAACCTTCTCCATTCCTCCCGGATGGGAAGGACAGCGGATCTTGCTTCATTTTGGAGCGGTGGATTGGGAGGCAACCATATGGGTGAACGGGCAAGAAATTGGAAAGCACCGGGGCGGTTATTTGCCCTTTTGGTTCGATATCACCGGGAAGATGTTGGAAGGAGAAAATGAGCTGGTCCTGAGTGTCTGGGATCCGACCGATACGAGCTGGCAACAGCATGGGAAGCAAACGCTCAAGCCCAAAGGCATCTGGTATACAGCGGTTTCAGGGATCTGGCAAACTGTCTGGCTGGAGCCGGTGCCGGAAACCTATATCGACCGATTGAAAATCACTCCGGATATCGATTCGCAGTCAGTAACGGTGGAGGTTCTGGCGGGAGGAGCAGAGAAATTCCCGAGTGACTCGCGGGTGCAGGTGTTTGATGAAGGCACGCTTGTGGCGGAGGCGCACATTGCCCCAGCAGAAAACCGGGCGATTGTCCAACTGCAAAACCAGAAATTGTGGAGCCCGGATTTCGCCCCATTTATATGACCTGGTGGTGGAGGCCGGCAAGGACCGGGTGGAGAGTTATTTCGGGATGCGAAAGTTCAGCCTGGAAAAGGGAAGACTGTGCCTGAACCACGAACCGCTTTTCCAGTTCGGCCCGCTGGACCAGGGCTACTGGCCGGATGGATTATATACTCCGCCATCAGATGAAGCCATGCGGGCGGATGTGGACCTGGTGAAATCACTGGGTTTCAACATGCTGCGGAAGCACGTCAAGGTGGAACCGGCGAGATATTACTATTATTGCGACAAGGTGGGGTTGATCGTCTGGCAGGATATGGTCAACGGCGGCGCAGCCGTGGGGGATGTGACTTCCTTCCTGGCCATTCTGTTCGGCTCCCGCAGGCGGGATCGGAATTATTTATATGCTCGCCGGTCCAAGCCCGCCTCCCGGCAGGATTACCGGCGGGAGTTGAAGGAAATGGTGGACCATCTCTATAATTTCGCCTGTATTGGGATGTGGGTGCCTTTCAATGAAGGCTGGGGCCAATTCGATGCCAACGAGGCGGCCGAATGGCTCAAAGAGTATGATCCGACCCGGACGGTGGACCACGCCAGCGGTTGGTTCGACCAGGGCGGCGGAGATTGTAAAAGCTTGCACGTCTATTTCAAGAGATTGCCGGCTCATCAAACCCGAAAAGGAACGGGCGGCGGTGCTTTCGGAATTCGGCGGATACAGCCTGAAAATCGCCGGACACACGTGGAATCCGGCGACGGAGTTTGGATATAAGAAGATTGAAACGAAAGAGGCTCTTACCAGGGCCTATGCGGATTTGCTTTTACAAGAATTAGAGCCTTCCATTGAAAAAGGCCTTTCGGCGGCCGTTTATACTCAGACCAGCGACGTGGAGACTGAAGTCAACGGATATGTCACCTATGATCGCGAAGTGGAGAAAATGGATTTTGAAGAAATAAGGAAGATACACCGGCAATTGTTGGGATAAAGAGGCTTATACCATCCAAAATCCCTTTGTGAGAGGAAAAATACACCGTCTCGTAATGATAAAAATGGCCACTCGACCAGTCTTTACCCTGGTCGAGTGTCACGTTAATTAATATGTAGAATATCACGCATGAGGGAGGGCCGCGGGGAGTATAATCTGCCCGGGAGCGCGCTAAGAGGTTGGGCGCTTCTACTATTATCTTTGCCTTTTTATCTTCGTTTTTGGCGCTACCGGTCCACCCTTGGAGAAGAATATTATGAAATACGGTCATTTTGACGACGCTGCGCGAGAATACGTGATCGCCCAACCGGATACGCCTCTGCCCTGGATCAACTATTTAGGCTGCGAGGCGTATTTTGGGCTTATTTCGAATACGGCCGGCGGATATTCCTTTTATAAGGATGCCCGGCTGCGGAGATTGACCCGGTATCGCTACAACAACGCCCCCAATGATATGGGCGGGCGATATATTTATCTGCGGGATAATTCAGAGGGGACCTTCTGGTCTCCGTCCTGGATGCCGGTACGCCGCTCCCTGGATGAGTATTCCTGCCGGCACGGAATGGGATATACCATCATCCGGTCCGTCTCCAAACAGATCGAAGCCGAGACACGCTATTTTGTCCCCATGGGGGAAAGCCTCGAAATCTGGGAACTGACTTTGACCAACCTGCGGGATACGGCGGCGGACATATCCGTCTTTTCGGCAGTCGAATTCTGCCTGTGGGACGCCAACGATGACGCCACCAATTTTCAAAGGAATTTTTCAACCGGTCAAATGGAACTGGTGGATGAAGTCATCTACCATAAGACCGAATATCGGGAACGGCGGGACCATTTTGCTTATTTCGCCTGCTCAGAGAAGCTGGATGGATATGACACCCAGAGGGAGGCCTTCCTTGGGCCTTATCGAGGCTGGGACGACCCGGCTGCGGTGGAAGCGGGTAAATCATCCAACTCCATGGCGCACGGCTGGCAGCCAATCGGTTCACACCATGTGAAGGTCCAATTAAAGCCCCACGAACAGAAGAAAATCATCTTCATTCTTGGTTATCAAGAGAATCCTGAAAGAGGCCAAATTCGACCCGGCCGGTTCGCAAACGATCAATAAGAAGACGGTCAAGCCGATCATTGCAAAATACCTCCAGCCAAACAATGTGGAAAAGGCCTTCACCGAGCTGCGTGAGTATTGGACAGGATTACTGGAAAAATTGCAGGTGACCACGCCGGATGAGCACACCAACCGGATGGTCAATATCTGGAACGCCTATCAGTGTATGATCACCTTCAACATGTCCCGTTCGGCTTCATATTTTGAATCCGGGATCGGGCGGGGGATGGGTTACCGGGATTCCAACCAGGACTTGCTCGGCTTTGTCCACATGATCCCCGAACGGGCGCGGGAACGGATCCTTGACCTGGCTGCGACCCAGCTCAAAAATGGAGGGCGCGTTCCACCAATTCCAACCCCTGACCAAGCGCGGCAATAATGAGGTCGGCTCCGGGTTCAACGATGACCCGGCCTGGCTGGTGCTGGCGGTGGCAGCTTATTTGAAAGAAACAGGCGATTGGGCGATCCTGGACGCGCCGGTGCAATACGAGAATGAAGCTGGAAGCGAGACACGCCTCTCTACGAGCATCTCCAACGCTCGATGCAATATACTCTCGACCGGCTAGGTCCCAACCAACTGCCTTTGATCGGCCGGGCAGATTGGAATGATTGCCTGAATTTGAATTGCTTTTCGGACACTCCCGGGCAATCCTTCCAAACCACCACCAGCAAGGATGGCAAGGTGGCTGAATCCGTCTTTATTGCCGGGGAATTCGTACTGGCGGCCAAGGAAATGGTAGAGATAGCCGGTCATCGAGGCGATAAGACGGAAGCACAGAAAGAAGAAAAAGCAGCCGCGCAGATGGAAGAAACTGTCTGGAAAGCGGGCTGGGACGGCGAATGGTTCCGGCGGGCCTACGACGATTTCGGGCACGCAGTCGGTTCCAAGGAAAATGAAGAAGGCAAGATCTTCATCGAACCGCAAGGGATGTGCATTTGGGCCGGACTGGGTGTGAAGGATGGCCGGGCCCAAAAAGCCCTTGATTCGGTGGAAAAATACCTGGCCACTCCGCATGGGATCGTCCTGCAGCAGCCGGCCTTCAGCCGGTATTATCTCCACCTGGGAGAAATCTCTTCCTATCCGCCCGGTTATAAGGAAAATGCAGGCGTCTTCTGCCATACCAATCCCTGGATCATGATCGCGGAAACGAAAATCGGCCGCGGCGATAAGGCCTACGATTATTACATGCGGATCAATCCTTCCAAGCGGGAGGAGATCAGCGACTTGCACAAATGCGAGCCGTATGTATATGCCCAGATGATCGCAGGGAAAGATGCGCCGACCCATGGGGAGGCGAAGAATTCCTGGCTTTCCGGCACAGCCGCCATGAATTACGTAGCGATCACGCAAGCCATCCTGGGAATCCAGCCGGCCTATGACGGGCTGGAGATTGCGCCGGTCATCCCGACCGATTGGGACGGATTTGAGGCCGTGCGATCCTTCAGGGGAGTGCGTTATGAAATTTCAGTAAAGCGGGCCGGGCCGGGAAATGAGGTCCGCCTGGAGGTGGATGGAAAACCTATTACCGGATCGATCGTGCCTCTGCCTGCAAAGACTGTAAGAGAATTGAAAATAAAAGCTACTATTGGCCTGGAGAAATGATGAAGAAAATTTCGATCACTTTGCTTTCGTTCCTGACGATCCTTTCATTCGTCCTGGCGGGATGCGGTCCAACTTCTGACGCGGCCACACCGACACCATATCCGACGCCGGTCAGAAAAACCTATACTGTCAGCAGAGGGGATATCGTTATCAATGCCGAGTTATTTGGGCAGGTGACTCCGAAGGCTTTAAGTACGGCTTATTTTCAAATGAGCGGGCATGTGGGTGAAGTCTATGTCCAGGTCAACGATATCGTCAAGAAAGGGCAATTACTGGCCGATCTGACGGAACTCAAGGATATCCAGGATAAAGCCTACACTACCAGCGATGCCATCAAGACGGCCCAGATCAATGTAAAAATAGCCCAGGCAACCCTGGAAAAATATAAGGCTCAAAACATGAAGGATTACGATATCCAGATCCAGGAGATGCAGGTCGAATTGGCCCAGATCGCCTTGAATGAAACCCTGATCAAATTCGGGCTCGACCCAACGACCGATCCATTGGAGTCTCTGGCTGCCCAGGTGGCGGAAGCAAAAGTCTTCTCCCCCATAGACGGCGTCATCATTTCGAGCGTCAGCGCGGGCCGGTCTGTGGCTCCCACCACTCCGGCTTTCACCATTGGGGATGGGAAGCAAATGGAAATCGTGATAAGCCTGACCTCGGGTGAGAGCGACCAACAAGTTAAAGATATGTTCGAAGGGATGGGAGTTAGCATCTCCCCGAACGATAAGCCGGACGTGAAATGGGCGGGAAAGATCACTCAATTACCCTCCCCCTACGGCACCGGCAGCGCGAACGACCAAACCATTCATGTGGTCCTGGATGAAACCCCGGCGGCGGCAGATTACAAATCCGGCGATACGGTGACAGTTACAGTGGAATTAGCCAATAAGACAGGCATTCTCTGGCTGCCTCCGGCTGCAATACGGCAGGTAGGTGGAAGAACCTTCGTTATTATCAATGGGGAAAATGGGCCCAAACGAGGCCGATATCGAGATTGGCCTGAAAACCAATGACAAGATCGAAGTCATTTCAGGCCTGACCGAGGGGCAGGTGGTCGTCGGTCCATGAAAATAATATCCGGATTTGTGTCTTTCATCCAGCAAACCTGGGCCACTGCCGGAATTGCTTTCAAGCGCTTGCTTACCCAGCGATTTCTGAGCCTGGCGGCGATTGCCGGGTTAATGATCGCCTCGGGATTTCATCTTCAGCATTCCTTTGTATGCAGATGCCACCTATTTCCGGTTATTCCGGGAGGAGCTTTTCGCCGGACACGTCCAGGACCTGGAAGGGAAGCCGGTTGATTACGCGCCGATGGCATTCACGTTTTCCACTGATGTTGCCGGTGAGAAAGCGCCTCAATGGGAGGATGCCATCCCGGTGGACCAATACCTATCGGGCGAGGCTTTACGGGAGATCCAATTTCCCGTCCAGGAAATCGTCAGGCGTTTCCGCTCGGATGGCTACTTTTTATTTCCGCCGGGGGACGCCAATATCACTTCCAGCCAATACTATTTGACTTCGGTTAACCTGGCCACCATTTCTCCAATGGAGAAGGAGATCGAAGTCGTCCATGGAAGTTATCCACAACCATTCACATCGATGTTGGAACTGGATTCTGTCCAGGCGATGGCAAGTGAAACCATTGCGGATCAATTGGGCATCCAGGTGGGAGATGTCTATTTCCTGCGGCAGAACAATATCGAAATCCCGGTAACTATTATTGGGATCTGGCGACCGAAAAACCCAAAGGCGTCTTATTGGGATGTTTCATCGCCCAACTGGCTGATTGTCAACGAGCAAAGTTATGGCGGCGCCATCAGCGAAGGAATACCGGATGAATTCCGGAACAGCATATGGTATATCGTGGCAGACGGCTCCAGCCTGCATGCCACCGATGTGGCGGCGTTGGATGAGCGGATCAAGAATATCCAAACCCACGCGAGCACCTTGCTGAAGGACGTGAAACTTGTATCTTCACCATTGGAGGCTTTAGGCCGCTATCAAAAGAATGCGCCGTATCTTACGTACCTGCTGTATGCATTCAGTGTGCCGATCCTGGGATTGATCCTGGCTTTCATCGGATTGGTTACCGGCTTGTTTGTCGGACAGCAGCGCGGTGAAATGGCCATCCTGCGAAGCCGGGGGGCCTCTTCGGCCCAGGTGGTTGGAATTTCCATGCTGCAGGGTATACTCCTCGGGCATGGTTGCGTTGGTGGGAGGAGTTTTCACCGGCTATTGGATCGCCCATGCCATTGGACGGGCGCGGAGTTTCCTTGATTTCACCGCCAACGGCGGCTTGAGAGTCAGTTTGACCGTGTCCGTGCTCACGTATGGGATCATCGGTATCGCCGCGATCCTGCTGGTGCAGATCCTGATCCCCACGCTGGGCGGAGCCGGAAATACCATCGTGACCTACAAGCAGGAGCGGGCCCGCTCCTTGAGAAAACCCTGGTGGCAGAGATTCTGGTTCGACCTGATCCTCTTGATCCCGGCGGGATACGGCTTATGGCAACTGCAAAACCAAAGTCACCTGGCCCTGACCGGGAAAGGGAAATGTCCCCAGCCCTCTCCAGAACCCATTGTTGTTGATCACACCTGCGATCGGTATTTTTGCCGTGGCGTTATTTACGCTGCGGGTAGTGCCGCAGCTGATGAATTTCATCAGTTGGGCGCTGAGACGGACGAAGAGCGTGGGAGCGATCATGGCGGCGCGCTACCTGGCCAGAACACCGGCTTTCTACAGCGCCCCGTTGGTCCTGCTCCTGCTCACATTGGGTCTTTCGGCTTTTACTGCTTCCCTGGCGAAAACGCTGGATTTGCAGTTGGAAAAACAAACCTATTACCGGACCGGCGCCGACATGAACGTGTTGGAGCTCGGTACGACTGTGAACAGCACCAATCAAACCACGGTGTATGTCGGGCCGGCTTCAGTGCCCGGATCGGCGATCAGCAGCGGCGGGGACAAAACCCGGTGTATACCTTTGACCCTGTCGAAGAACATCTCGGGTTGAAAGGAGTTCTGGAGCAACCCGGGTGGGAAGATACCATGCGACCGTGCTGGCTCCAAGTTCCACATTGGAAGGAACGTTCCTGGGGATTGACCGGATCTCGTTCCCCAAGGTGGCTTACTGGCAAAGCAGCTTCGCCTCCAACTCATTACCCGTATTAATGAATGCCCTTGGCGCCGATCCGGAAGGCGTACTGGTGCCAAACAGCTTACTCAATAAAAAGACGGTCAAGATCGGAGATCATCTTACCTTTGGGGTGCAAACCGGTGTGGCAGGGGAATCCATCCCGATGGTATTGACGGTAGTGGGCGGATTTGATCTTTTCCCAACCTGGTATCCAAACACAGGGCTCATTTTTGTAGGGAACCTGGATGAAATGTACATGCAGGCGGGAGCGGAATATCCTCACGAAGTCTGGCTGAAGACCAAACCCAATGTGGATCCCGGAAGGGCTGATCTATGCCATTCGCGGGTTCAGTATTACCCTGGATTCGTCGGCAGACCAAAACCGGTTGGTGGAAAACGGCCTGAATACCCTGGTACAAAGCTGGTCTTCGGCCCGGACAGATATCCTGGATGAACAGAGCCGGCCGGAACGCAAGGGATTATTCGGCTTACTTTCGGTAGGGTTTATTGCTTCGGCGCTGCTGACGGTGCTTGGCTTTATGCTCTATGCCCTGTTCTCCTTCAGAAGGCGTTTCATCGAGATGGGTATGTTGAGAGCCATTGGATTGTCGATCCAGCAAATGCGATCCTTCCTGGCAGCCGAACTGGCTTCGCTTATCCTGCTGGGGATTGGGGCAGGAACGATCGTGGGAGTGTTCGCGAGCAAGCTGTTCGTGCCATTCCTGCAAATCGGGTCGACCGCCCAGGCCCAATACCCGCCCTTCCAAATCCAGATCGCCTGGCTGTCGATCTTTGAGATCTACGGCCTCTTCATCATCTTATTCATCGCGGCATTACTGGTCCTCTCAGCGATTTTGATCAGGATGAAGATCTTCCAGGCAATTAAACTCGGAGAGACAAGCTGATGACGCCTCAAACCTTTATCGAGTGTGAGAATTTAGTCAAAATATACCGGTTGGGCCTTGAAAACGGCCAATCGGATGCATCCCTGGAAGTTCAGGCTTTGCAGGGATCTGGACCTCACCATAGCCGAAGGTGAAATGATCGGCGTGGTGGGAGCGAGCGGCAGCGGCAAATCCACGCTGCTGAATATACTGGGCGGATTGGACCGGCCCACCGGAGGCCGGGCAGTCGTGAATGGGAAAGACCTGGGACGGCTCAGCCAGCACAGCCTGGATCAATACCGGCGGCAGATGGTTGGGTTTGTCTGGCAATATGGGGCCCGAAACCTTATCCCGTACCTGACGGCGCTGGAGAATATCCTGTTGCCGATGACGCTGACCGGGAAAGGTCGGGAAAGAAACCCCATAAACTGGCCTTAGAGCTGTTGGGCCTGGTCGGGTTGACCGAACGGATGCACCATCACCTGGAAGAATTATCCGGCGGCGAGCAGCAGCGGGTAGCCGTGGCCATTGCGCTGGCGAACGAACCCAGGCTCCTGCTGGCAGACGAACCCACCGGTGAACTGGATACTGCCACTGCCAAGACGATCTACGATCTTTTCCGGGATCTGAACCGCAAACTGGGGCTGACGATCGTCATCGTCAGTCATGATCCCGGTATTGCCAAGCACGTGGACCGGGTGGTGGCCGTGCAGAGATGGAAAACTGGCGAGCGAAACTTTGCGGGTGAGTACAGCCGCGGACGGAACAGTCCATCACGATGAAAAGATGCATACCTTCGAAGAATTGGCCATCCTGGATGCAGCCGGCCGCCTGCAACTGCCGCGTGAATATTTGGATCAATTCCATATCAAGCGACGGGTCCGCCTTGAAATAAAGGAGGAAGGAATATTAATCCTGCCCTCCCAAACCGGAGCATGCCAATCGAGGCCACACTGCGGAATGCAACCTGTGAGGTGGCAGAACCGGAAATTCCTATCGCAGACCAGGCCGGACCGGAAAGCCTGCTGAAGAAAATGACCTCCAGGATACATTTCCGCCTGCCGCCCTTGCTAAAGAAAGCAGATAAAAATAATGATCGGGGAGAAGGGTAAGCCTATGAATACAACCAACTCCCAGGCGTCTGGATTTGCAGTTGAAACCAGGGATCTCTGGCGGATCTATCCATTAAAAGGTTCAGATGGCGACGGGATATGTGCGTTGACGGGAATCAGCCTGCAGGTCCCTGAAGGAAAATTTTTAGCCCTGACCGGCCGGTCCGGTTGCGGAAAGACTACTTTGTTGAACTGCCTGGCAGGATTGGACCGGCCGACTTCCGGTTCCATCCGCATCCTGGG
>CAWALN010000012.1:0-112021 GCA_963782935.1 uncultured Chloroflexia bacterium
ACTTGACATATGAAACAAACGTTCTATAATGGAGATATGAAGGCAATTCCTAATCGCAGCCGTTCTACTTCGCCCAACGTCCTCAGTTCCCTCGAGAAATATTTGTTCCTCCCCCCGATCCTTGAAACAAATACCATCCTCCTCAAAGGTGGCGCCTCTGGCGCATCTGGAACATCAGGCACCTCCGGCCCCTCAGAAACTTCAGGCGCACCTCCAATACTATTCGTTCCGCGAAAAAGATGAATTTAGTGACTTTAATTCATTTTATAAGGCAAAAGTCTAAAAACATTTGTCTAGCCGAACCAAACATGCTACACTTACAAAGAATCAGCGTATATCCTTTGTGAATATTCCGGAGGTTTTGCATGAAAGCTACATCCTGGCTGTATATAGGCGCAGTAATCCTACTTCTTTTCGCCGCTGCGGGTATTTGTGTCGGAGGTTTCATCTTGCTGGGAGCTGCCGGCGGGGCCCAGGGGGTGAGCGGAATTGGAACTGTTGGGATGCTGCTCGGCGCACTGGCGTTAATTGCGGGGATCGTCATGATCGTCATTGCCGCCCGGAAGACCAAACAGGAAACGGCCCAAAATATCACCATGAAAGTGGACCTGCCCGGCGATACCAAGATCGAGCAGATGAAATGCCGTTCCTGTGGTGGAGCGCTGACGGAGGACAATATCAAGCTCGTCAACGGCGCCCCGATGGTGACCTGTCCTTATTGCGGTTCGGTTTACCAATTGACCGAAGAACCAAAGTGGTAAATCCGGATCATATGAATGATCCGATTGCCATATCAGGAACACAACCTAGCCCCACTTTGTGATTTTCGTCCAAACGTGCCCATTTCGTAAAATTTTTGTACTTCGCTTTAAGAAATGTACTTTGTAAGGAGGATGCGATGAGGAAGATTCGCCTGCTGGCTTCTTTGATTGTTATTTTCTCGATGTTCATGATGGTGTCGGGGGTGACGGCGCAGGGATCTTATTCCTTCCAGATGAACCGGGAAGTCGTCAACGTGTACTGGAATTCGGATGGCACCGAGGAAATTGACTACGTCTTCTCCTTTATCAACGATCCGAGCGGCCACGTAATCGATTTCGTGGATGTCGGCATGCCGAACGGAAATTACGATCTGGGTTCCGTCACCGCGGATGTGAACGGCGCTCCGGTGAGCACATCCAGCGATTACCAGGGCCAGGGCGGTTACGGGTTTGCCGTGGATATGGGCTCCCATGCCATCCAACCGGGTCAATCCGGCAGCTTACACGTTCATGTGCCCAGTATTACCGGCGTTCTGTATAAGGATAGCCAGGATCCGACCACTTTTGCAAGCGCGGTGTTTTCGCCGACCTGGTTTGGCTCGCAGTATGTCCATGGGAATACCGACCTTACGCGTCAATTTCCATCTCCCGCCCGGTGTTCTGCCGCAAGAACCGACCTATCATACCATCGAGGGCGGCTGGCCTTGCGCCAATAACCCTGCGGCCGCCTTTGATGCTCAGAACCGTATCACTTACACATGGCAATGCGCCAACGCGAACGGATCCACCCAATACACCTTCGGGGCTTCTTTCCCCAATAAATATGTTCCGAGCGGCGCCATCGTCGTGCCCCCGGCTGTGAATATCAATATAGGTTCAGCGGTGTCGGGACTGGGCGGTTTCCTCCAACCCTTCTGCTGTATCGGTTTTGTTCATCCTTCTCTTTGTCGGGTTCCCCATCCTGGGTGCGGTCAACCAGAAAAAACGCAAGCTGGCTTACCTGCCTCCCAAGATCCAGATCGAAGGTCATGGGATCAAGCGGGGTCTCACCGCCGTGGAAGCCGGCATTTTGATGGAGCAGCCTCTGGATAAGGTCATGACGATGATCCTGTTCGGCGTGGTCAAAAAGAATGCCGCCACCGTCATCTCCAAAGATCCGCTCAAGCTGAATATGGTCAATCCTCAACCGGCTGACTTGCATGATTATGAAAAGGATTTCCTGGCTGCCTTTGCCATGGACAACCTGGCAGATCGCCGGAAAGCTTTGCAAGAGATGACCGTGAAACTGGTCAATACCGTCTCAGACAAGATGAAAGGGTTCAGCCGCAAAGAAACAGTCGCCTTCTACCAGGATATTATGGAGCGGGCCTGGAAGCAGATCGAGACTGCCGGCACTCCCGAGGTCAAGAGCCAGATGTACGATCAGTCTCTCGAGTGGACCATGCTGGATAAGAACTACGATGATCGCACCCGCCGTGTGTTCACCGGACCGGTCTTTGTCCCGATATGGTGGGGCAATTACGATCCGGGTTATCACCCGGCTGCCTCGACCTTCGGATCTCGCCGGCTCTGCTCCGGCTTCGATGCCTATTGGGGGCGGCGTCTCCGGCGGACGGGCCAGTATCCCGGGTTCGGCTTTTGCCGCTTCCGTGGTGACCGGCGTCCAGAACTTCTCCAGCAAAGTGCTGGGTAACGTGGGTTCATTTACCTCGAACGGTGACCAACAAAACCAATCCGGTGCCGGTCGTGAAGAGCGGTGGCGGTCACTGGACGGGTGGAGGCGGCCATTCGTGCGCCTGCGCCTGTGCCTGCGCCGGTTGCGCCTGCGCCTGCGCCGGAGGCGGAAGATAGTAAATTTACGATTTTCGATTTACGATTTATGATTGGTAATCGATGGATACTGAACATGATTGTGGATTTAGTTTATCGGTGTAAAGGGATTCTGTTATGCAGTGGTTTAATCAGAAATCTAAAATCAAAAATCCTCAATCCGGTGTATATCACTACCGCCGCGAGGAGGCGGAGGAGAAGAGCCGCCTGCATTTAAGGCTCGATCCGGATGGCCACGGCACGTTGATCGTCAATGCCAATCGCATCCTGCACTTCAACCCGACTGCCGCGTTGATGGCCTATTTCGTCCTGGAAGAAACACCCGAAAAAGAAGCCGTTCGCCTGATCCGGAGCAAGTACCATGTCGGCCGACAGCAGGCCCAGGCGGACTTTGGAGATCTGCGGGACCAACTGGATGAATTGGCCCGTCCCGACGGAGCCTGCCCGATCCATGACCTGGGATTGAAACGGTCATGCCTTTCAGCGCCCGCCCGACTGCGCCTTACCGCCTGGACCTGGCACTGACCTACCGGTGCAATAATGATTGCGCCCATTGTTATAACGTGGACCATTTTTCCTCGGGCCTCCGGATCCACTTCGCCAGCGGGGAGAGAGGAAAAAAAGGAACTTTCCACAGAGGAGTGGAAACAGGTGCTCGACCGGGCCTGGGAATTAGGCGTTCCCCACATCATCTTTACCGGCGGCGAGCCGACCTTGCGGGAGGACCTGCCGGAACTGATCGCCCATGCCGAACATACGGGCCAGATCACCGGCCTGAATACCAATGCCCGCCGCCTTTCAGACCCGGGCTACGTCGAAAAGCTGGTTGCGGCTGGATCTGGACCATGTCCAAATCACGGTCGAATCCGCCGACCCGGAGATCCACGACCGGATGGTCAAGCGAAAAGGCGCCCATGCCCAAACGGTCCGAGGCCTCCAGAATGCCTTGGCGAGCTCATTGTATGTCATGACCAATACCACCATGCTGCAGACGAACCGCCATTCCATCCCGGCAACATTGGATTTCCTGGCGGATACGGGCGTCCCGACGATAGGCTTGAACGCCTTGATCCATTCCGGGCGGGGGGCCAGTGTGGGCACCGGGCTGCCTGAAAACGAGCTGACGCCCTTGCTCGAGCTGGCCCGCCAAAAAACCGAATCCCGTGGGCAAAGATTGATCTGGTATACGCCTACGGAATATTGTCATTTTGATCCCATGGCTTTGGACCTGGGTGTGAAGGGCTGCACGGCCGCCCTGTATAATATGTGCGTGGAACCGGACGGAAACGTATTGCCGTGCCAGTCGTATTATCGGCCGCTTGGCAATTTGCTGGCCGATCCATGGGAATCCATTTGGAACCATGAATTGGCCGTCCGGCTGCGCGAGCGCAAAAATGTTCCCGAAAAATGCAACGGCTGCTCTCTCCTGGCGGAATGCGGGGGCGGCTGTCCGTTGCAATTCGAAACCGTGTCTGAATAGATGAAAATATAGATAGAGGCTTGCTCCATGAAACATTTCCTTCCCCTTTTCCTTTTGTTTGCCCTTGTTTTGACCGCTTGCGGAAAAACCGCCACTCCGGCCTAGACAGGTATCAACCCCTGCGGATATTGCCACCATTGGCGCCGCTTGGAACCCCGATGCCTAAATATGGGGATGTGGCTCGGGCGCTTATACGGGACTTTTCGAACATCGGTCCTCGCCCGGCCGGCTCCGCCGGGGATTCCCAGGCAGCCCAATACGTGACCGCCGTTTTGCAGGCCATCGGGTACTCGCCTGAGACCCAGACGTTCACCTTTGACAATAACGGCCAGCAGATCACTTCGGCGAACGTTATTGCCGTGAAAAAGGGGGCCTCCAACCAGGAGATCATCGTCGGTTCGCATTACGATTCCTCCGCCGCCGGGCCCGGAGCGGATGAATCCTCCGGCGTGGCAGTCATGCTTGAAGTGGCCCGCATCCTGGCAGGCCAGGCCACTCCCTACACCATCCGCTTCATCGCCTTCGGCGCGGAGGACAATGGTTTGCAGGGTTCGTATGCCTATCTGAACCAGATGAGCCAGGAAGAGTTCGAAAACATGATCGCCATGGTCGACCTGGACCACCTGGTGGCCGGTGATTTTGCCTACGCTTACAGCGACGAAGGCCCTCAATCCGGCGTACGCGATTGGGCGGTCGAGTGGGCTTCCGGAAATGGCTTGAACTTGCAGACCCTTCAGAACGTGACCCTGGGTGATCCAAAAACCGGCAAGGGCGTATCCGATTACTCCGCTTTTCGGGATGTAGGTGTGCCCTACGTATTTTTCCAGTCTGCCGATTGGACCCTCGGAGACAAAAATGGCCTGACCCAGGTGGAAACCCGTTTTGGAGACCGCGGCGTGATTAGCGGCACTAAATTTGACACGCTCGATTACCTTGACACGAACTTCTCCGGCCGGGTGGACGAGCGCTTGAACCTTTTCGTCACGGTCGTGTACAACCTGCTGACCCAATATATGGTACCCATACAATGAAACCTTTATATCCATCCTGGTTCGCTGATTTTCCCGGCGCGATCACCATCTGTGATGCGCAGGGGATCCTGACAGACATGAATGACAAAGCCGCCGAGACTCTTCAGGAGGACGGCGGCCGGGCCCTGATCGGGAAGAATATCCTGGACTGTCATCCCGAACCATCCAAAAGTAAATTAAAAGGCATGCTGGAGAAACGGGAATCCAATATCTATACGATCGAAAAGAAAGGTGTCAAGAAATTGATCTACCAGGTCCCTTTCTTTACCGACGGTAAATACGCCGGTTTCACCGAACTTTCCCTGGAAATCCCCTTTGAGATGCCTCATTTCGTGCGCGACTGATAGGAGGAAATATGTCTAATGAAACCATTCTGATGCAATATTTGAGGCAGGCGGCTGTCATCGGCTTGGCTATTTTCACAGGCATCATGATGGCGGCGGGTATCTTCGGCATTATCTTAGGCAGGGTGCGGGTCGGTCATTTTAAGCTGAAAGGAACGACTCTGCGGATCCTGAGCACACTTCTTTTGGCCGGCGCGGCGTTCTTTTTCCTGCCGCGATATGCGCTGCCGATCGAAATTTTGCTTACAGCGGTGCTGGTGGTCATCGGCTTGATCCTGGCCGAGAAGCCCAAGTCGGCCCAACCATTGCCGGCAGAGACGCACACCTTCCAATCCGGGCCGGATGAGCCGTCTTACCGCCTGCATTTGCGTCTGTTGAAGGACGGTTCGGGCATCCTGATCGTGAATGCTGCCACCGTCCTGCACCTGAATGCCACCGCGGCTGAATTTGCCTTTCATATGATGAAGGGCACTCCGCCGGATGAGACCGCCAGGCAGGTCTCAAATCGCTATCACATTGGCCTGTCAGAGGCGCAGAAAGATTTTGTCGAATTCAGGGACCGCATCCAGACGATGATCCATACGCCTGACCTGGACCCGACCACTTACCTGGATTTCGAGCGGGTGGCGCCTCATTCACAGGATCTGACTGCACCCTTGCGTCTTGACTGCGCCCTCACCTATCGCCTGCCTGCCGGAACGATGGCTGAATATGCTCCCACCAAGCGGGTGGACCGGGAACTGGACACCCAGGAATGGAAGACTATCATGGACAAAGCCTGGGCAGCCGGCATTCCTCACATCACCTTTACCGGCGGCGAACCGACCTTGCGCGAGGACCTGCCTGAGCTGATCGCTCATGCCGAAAAAATAGGCCAGGTCACCGGCTTACTCTCGGATGGCTTGAAATTGGCCGATAAAACCTACCTGGAGAGCCTCCTGCAGACCGGGCTGGACCACCTGCTCTTCCTCCTTCAACCGGATGATCCGGCTTCCTGGAAGGCGCTGGAGACCGTCCTGGCGGAAGATCTCTATACCACCGTTCACCTGACGGTCACACCCCCGGCAGCCGACAAGACCGGCGCAATCCTCGAGCGGCTGGCTGCGTTGGGGGTGAAGAGCCTTTCTCTGGGAGCCTCCGACGCCTCCCTGCACGAGGCTTTGCTGGGGTACCACGATAAAGTGGCCAACCTTGGCATGACCTTGCGCTGGGATCTGCCCGTGCCCTATTCCGCTGAAAATCCGGTGGCCCATGAGACCCTCGAAGACGAAGTCCCTTCCGGGGCCGGCAAAGCCTGGCTCTATGTGGAACCGGACGGCGATGTCCTCCCGACCCAGGGTCAGGCCGACACGATCCTCGGCAATTTCCTGAAAGATCCATGGGAAAAGATATACAATTGTTGATCCAACTATTTTATTTCTCAGGGTTTTGAGATAATGCAATGACCCCTGCCATCCGGAAACGCCTCTTTCAGATTGGCTTGATGGATTTATTGTAAGCGATCTTGTTTTTGGGCTGCCTGAAGGTTGAATTGGGGAGCCGCCTGGGCATATATATCTGCCCGTGTTCTTTTTGATCATTAATCTGTTCGTCCGGACGGTTCTGGAAGACCACACCCTCCAGCAGGAATTGGAAGGGTATCGTGAGTATGCCGGGCGCGTCCAAAATCGCCTTATTCCAGGAGTCTGGTAGTGGAAAATCAAAATAAGTTCGACCAAAATGAAGTCCGTTTTTTCAGCGGTAGCTCGCATCCGCAATTGGCCGGTGACATAGCCACTTATCTGGGCCTTCAGCTCGATGAAACCTCTATTCGCCGTTTCAGTAACGATAACCTGTACATCCAATTGGGAGCAAGTGTGCGCCAACGGGTTGTGTATATCGTCCAATCGCTTACGCCGCCCGTGAATGACCACCTGGTGGAACTATTGATGATGCTGGATATCGCCCGCTCCGCTTCGGCCAAAGAGATCCATGCGGTCATCCCCTATTATTCCTTTGCCCGCTCCGATAAAAAGGATGCGCCCCGTATTTCCATCACGGCGCGCCTGATCGCCGACATCATCCAGACTGCCGGAGCCACCCACATCATGACGATGATGCTGCACTCACCCCAGGTGCACGGCTTCTTCAGCATCCCGGCGGACCCGCTCTCGAGCCGGCCCGTCTTCAACCGTCACTTTGCCGATCATGACCTGACCAGCACGGTCGTGGTAGCGCCCGATATGGGCCATGCCAAATCGGCGGCTCGCTTTGCAAAGAGCCTGGGAATGCCGGTCGCGGCGGGTGATAAGGAGCGCATTTCGGATACCGAAGTGGAGATCAACGGCCTGGTCGGTAAACCCGTCCAGGGGTTCAGGCGGGCGTTGATCTATGACGACGAGATTGCCACCGGCGGTTCCATCGTTGGGATCAGCAAGATCCTTATCCAGCAGGGTATCCAGGAGATCTGGGTGGCCTGCACCCATGGTGTCTTCGTCCATGGGGGACTCGAACGGCTGGTTGCCATCCCGCAGATCACGGAGATCGTCACGACGGATACGGTCTATATCCCTCTGGAAAAACGCCATCCAAAATTGACAGTCCTTTCGGTAGCCCCGGTCTTTGGAGAGGCCATCCTCCGCAATTACATGCGCAAGTCGATCAGCAATCTTTACGTATACGGAGAGGATGTTTGATGACTACACGGCCCGAAACGGCGGTTTCCATATTTCTGAAAAATTATAATTGCTCCCAATCCGTCCTGGCGGCGTATGCGGCCGAATTCGGTCTGGATGAGAAGACTGCCCTCCGGATGGCATCTCCATTTGGGGGCGGCCTGGCCCACAAAGGAGATGTCTGTGGAGCCGTGACGGGGGGTTTAATGGCCCTTGGCCTGGCCAGGGGCACGGATACACCGGCCTCGAAGGAAGAGATCTACCGTCTCTCACAGGAATTTATGAGCCGGTTCGAGGCCAGGCACGGGTCCATCTTTTGCCGGGCATTGATCGATTGCGATATGAGCACCCCCGCAGGACATCAGGCTGCTGTTGCGAGAGGGGTCTTTCGCAGTATTTGCCCGGACCTGGTCGGCGATGCCGTGGAAATCGTCCAGGAACTTCTAAAGGTCGCGTGAATAATCCAGTTGGACGGTTGTGGAAAGCGATAAGGCGGAGGGCCTTCTCGTTCGGCCCCGGCTTTTCTCCGGAGGAATGATGCCGAAGAAAGCCCTCCTGGGTATCCTCCTTGCGGCTGCCTGCCTGACACTGGCCTGCCTGTGCGCCTCTGCTGATCTCCTGCCGTTGGAATGGACGCCCACTGATAATCTTCCCGACCAAACGAGCCCCCAAAATTCTCCTGCCGCGGGAACCTCCACCGGTGAACCGGCTCCGGTTTGTGTGGACCATTTGAGCGCGGCCCTGCACCAGTCCGAGGAGGTTTATTCCTCCGGCACTGAATTGAAAACGGATTTTACCCTGGTCACGTATCGTGTTTTCGGTGATTCCATCTTCGACCCGGTCTTTGTAAACACCATTCCTTCCAAATTGAAGATCTATCAGGAAGACACGGCCGCTCAGGAGAAATTGTGGGATTTCTTCATTGATGTCATTCCGGCCAATCGGCGTACCCAGGTCACTCAATTCATGGTTTTCACCGACGGCCCCAATAACACCCTCGGGGCGGTGGAACAAACGGATGACCCTGCCCATTGGACGCTGGAAATGGATATCCAGGATGGCCAGAACTTCCCCGATCTCTCCAGCACCCTCATCCATGAGTTTGGCCACCTGTTTACACTGAATGATACGCAGGTGACCCCGGACATGCAGGTGTTCGACCATCCGAATAACCAGGAGATCTTCGAGCAGGAGGCGCAGAATTGTCCCGCTTATTTCATGTTCGAAGGCTGCAGCCTGCCTGGGTCTTATATCAACAAGTTCTTCCAGCGTTTTTGGCCAAAGATATTTGCCGAGTGGAAAGCCATCGATGCGGAGACGGATGCAGAGAAATTAGACAAGAAACTGGGCCAGTTCTATGATGATCATGCCGACCAGTTCGTGTCCAGCTATGCGGCCACCAGTCCGGAAGAGGATATCGCCGAAACCTTTATGTATTTCATTTTTACTCCCCGGCCGGCCGGGAACAGTATTGCCGATCAGAAAATCCTATTCTTCTATGAAGATCCAGGGTTGAGATATTTAAGAGAACACATCCTATCCCACCTTTGCAAGTATGTAGAAAAATGATAAATCCTTCCATTCAGGAACGCCTGAAATTTGTGGCCCTGCTTTTGATCGTCTTGCTGGTAACTGCCCTCCTGTACACCACTTTGCATGAGGGCGGTCACGCATTGGCAGGTCTGGCTTTTGGGGGAAGGGTCACCGACTTTAATGTAAACTTTTTAACCTGGACGCCCATGTGGGCATCGACGGCCACTTCACCACGGCCGAATCGACTGTGTTCAATGCAGCCGGGGCTTTACTTCCAATACTTGTATGGTTTCTATTGATGATCAGCTTGCCCAGGAAAAATGATCTTAATCTTCAATGGATCAAGATCGTCTCTGCAATGGCTTTCCTGAACAGCTTGCTGGCGTGGGTCATCGTCCCATTCCTGTATCTGAACAATTCGGCCCCTCCGTCGGATGATGTCACGAAATTTATCTCCAATAGCGGCTTACCGCCTTTGGTGGTAGCATTGGCGGCCTTCGGGCTATATGCAGCCGGATGGGTGTTGTTTGCTTTCCGGATCGGAAACTTGCGAGCGGCCTTTAAAACCTTGAGCGCCCCAACCGCGCCTCTGCCGGCCTGGAAAAAGATCCTGGCGGCAGTTGTTTTGATCGCTGTGATTGTCGGTGGAGCTGCGCTGGGGATAAATCTCGTTGGGGTGCATGACCCCTCTGCACCTCCACCGGAATATACACAGGTCTCCACTCTATCCCTATCTGAACGGGACTATCAGGCTGAAACAGTCGCCTCATTTACAATAAGCAAACCAGGCGATGCCTCCATTTTTCTGAGGGTTGAAAGGCTAAATACTCCTTTTATTGATGTGACCCTGATCTCGCCTCAGGGCGAGCCCATCCAACTCCTTCACGGCGAAGAATTCTCCACGGATGTTAGCTCCAGTCAGGCGCAGTACCGGTTGCCTGCCGGGGAACAGAAGATCGTGCTGACCTGCCCGAAATCCGCAGGGCTATTGAAGATATATTTGCGACTCCCATGAGTGAAAAACCATTTCCGGACTCGTATTGGGTTGTTCCAGGCAAGTTCCTCGCGGGCGGCTATCCCGGTTCCACCAGGGGCGATGAGGCCTTTACGCGCCTGCGGATGGCGGGGCTCCTCGAAGCCGGGGTGGACACGTTCATCGACCTGACCCGGCCCGGAGAAATGTCCGGTTACCAGGAACCTATGAACGCCGAAGCCGGCCGCCATGGGATAGCCGTAGACTACCAGCGCCATCCCATCGAGGATAGAGGCCTGCCCACACCGGAGCAGATGACCGCGATCCTGGATTCCATCGATGCGGCCCTCTCCAAAGGTCACAAGGTTTACTTGCACTGCCTGGGCGGCATCGGCCGGACCGGCACTGTAGTGGGCTGCTGGCTGGCTCGCCATGGTCTGACCGGCGAGGAAGCGCTGGCACGGCTGAACAGCCTCTACCGTACTTCAGAGCAAAGCCGCTTTTTTTCACGTTCGCCGGAAGCGGATGCCCAGGTGCTGTTCGTCCTGGATTGGCATGAAGCCGCCCATTCGGGGTCTGCTGCCGTTGCGATGGCAAGAAAGAAGGAAAGCCAGCCAGTGGACTGGCATGGGCGCTTCCTCCAGCAGGCAGACTGGACACGTGACCTGCGTGCCTATTTATTCAGACGGATCGGGTTGAAAAAGACCACCCGGTCGTTGGAAGTGGGCTGCGGCACAGGCGCCATTTGGGTCGACCTGCCCATCCCTGCATCCCTCTATGGACTGGATTTGAACCTGGCTCGCTTGCGGGAAGCCGCTGTTCATGTACCAAAGGCGACCCTGGCCTGCGGAGACGCCCGCCAATTGCCTTATGCCTCCGGATCCTTTGATGCCACCTTCTGCCATTTCCTTTTATTGTGGGTACCGGACCCGGTGGAAGTCCTGAGTGAAATGGCTCGAAGTCACCCGGACTGGCGGGTATGTCATCGCTTTCGCAGAACCGAATTATAAAGACCGGGTCGACAAGCCGGCTGTATTGGCGCCTTTGGGCCGCTGGCAGGCTGAATCGTTGCTCCGGCAAGGCGCCGATCCCGACGTTGGGGGACGGTTGCCGGCGCTATTCGCCAGGGCCGGCATTTCAGTGATCGAAACGGGCGCCCTCTCGAAAGATCCCAAAAAGGTCCCGACCGCCGAGGAATGGCAGCAGGAGTGGGCGGTTTTGGAGGCCGATCTGGGAGATTCCGTCCCTGCCATGGAACTCAACCGCCTTAAACGGCTGGACCGGCAAGCCTGGGAGCAGGGTACGAGGGTGCTCTCCGTTCCTACCTATTTTGCGTGGGGGCGGGTCAGGCAAATGGTATAATCCTGCACCGGAGGCCCTTTTGTCAGATTTTCCCTCAGAAATCAACCCTCAACCCACTCCCGAGGAAACCACTCCTGCCAGCGTAAGCTGGCTTCATTTCATCAGGGAAGTGTTGGAAACACTCGGTTTAGCGGTACTTTTGTTCCTGGTGATCAATATCATCTCAGCCAGAGTGCGTGTAGACGGCATATCGATGCGTCCCACCCTCCAGGATGGTGAATTCGTGTTGATCAACCGGCTTGCCTATAAATTGGGCGATTATCATCGCGGCGACATTATCGTCTTCCGGCCGCCCCTCTATCCGCCCCAGGGTTTTTGGCGTCAATTGCTGGGACTGCCGAACATCAGTGACAATTATGAAGATTATATAAAGCGGGTCGTAGGCTTGCCAGGCGACCGGGTCCAGGTTGCCCAGGGGATGGTCTACATAAATGGCGTCCAACTGCAAGAGCCTTATATCGCGGCTCCGCCCAACTATCCCGGTGAATGGACTGTCCCGGCGGGGAATCTCTTCGTCCTGGGCGATAACCGCAACAACTCTTCCGACTCGCATGCCTGGGGTTTCCTGCCTGAGGAAAATGTCCTCGGCAAAGCCGTATTGGTTTATTGGCCTTTCAAAGATTGGATGGTCCTCAAACCCAATCAAGCCGTTTTGGCGGCTCCTTAAAAGTACAATTATCCATGGCGGCCTGGTAACAAAGATATTAGAATAAATAAGGACTTATCCGAAAATTATAGAAAGACCGCATTTTCGTGCGTGCGGCTAAGCCGCCCGTGCTCAAAATGCGAACTCCTCTCAAATTTTCCGATGGATATTAAGATAACCTAATGGTATTACTTTCAATGAAGCTCTGGGAGCATCAACATGACTGACAAAAAACCAGAATTCCTATCAGTGTACCGAATGTCAGGCCGGCATGATGCATCTGCAGCACATCACCTACTTCACCTGGCTTAACGAAGAGCTGGTGACAGTGCCTAATTTCCCGGCCTGGGTGTGTGATTTCTGCGGCCGAAGGGAATATGATCCGCGGGCCATTTCATGGCTGGTGGCCATGCTCAACCCTGAAACAGGCAAGGCTTCCACCATCCGGCGGCGGCCGCGCCCATCCTTGAAGAAACGGAACGGACCCCGTCCCTTCCCTGAATAGATCGGGAGCGCAGCAGAAATGACCGAAACCCTGGTTACCCACCGGCTTTTAGCAGCAGACTTCCTGACCCCCAGTTACCGCGTCGTCGGAAAAACGATGACGCCCAACACGGGTATCATCGGGATCATGAACGATACCACCACCTCCTTTATGGAGGTGATGGATGCCAAGTTGGCCCGCATCCACATGGCCACCAAGCTGGTCGGTGAATACAACGTGGTAGACCTGGTTAAGAATAATATCTTTGCCGTCTGCCTTACCCGCCGGGAAGACGTGGGGCCGCAGGCGCTGGCGCGGGGCGGATATCAGAACCTGCTCAATTATTCCGTCCGCCTGACCAGTGAAGTTTATGAAATCGAAGGGACGCTCGAATGGGCGGGCCGGTTCGATTTTGCCACCATCATGCTGGAAGGGACGCGCGACTTTGTCCCCCTTTACAATGCCACCGTCAGGGCTATCTTGATCCCGCAGTTCCGCATCGAGAGCCCGGCCATCCTGTTCAACCGCAAATACGTGGACATGCTGGCGATGGTGAACGAGAAGAAAGAATCGAAGAAGGATTCCAAGGAAATTGCTTGACCGGTTTCGGGCGGGATGGTAAAATCCGTCCGCTCTGAAGACGCCCCCATTGTGTAGCGGTTAGCACGTGGCCCTTTCAAGGCTAAAACTGGAGTTCGAATCTCCATGGGGGCACCAAGATTGAGACCTCTTTCCAAGAGGTCTTTCAGTTTAATACCAGAGTCCCCGTGGGGGGATATTATTCGAATCTCCATGGGGGCACCAAGATTGAGACCTCATTCCAAGAGGTCTTTCGGTTTAATACCGGAGTCCCCGTAGGGGGGTATTATTCGAATCTCCATGGGGGCACCAAGAATGAGACCTCTTTCCAAGAGGTTTTTCGGTTTAATACCGGAGTCCCCGTAGGGGGATATTATTCGAACCTCCATGGGGGCACCAAGAATAAGACCTCTTTCTAAGAGGTCTTTCGGTTAAAACAGTAGTCCCCGTTGGGGGATGTTATTCGAAAATAAATAATCTGACTCTGCAATCTATGGGCTCCATTAGCCGTTAAAGAACTCTGTCAGCACCGGAGCTAGGACATCCATGGCAACGTCGTGCCTCTGACCTTCCAGGGTGCGCAACTCTGCTTGCGGGATGGCTTCTGCGAGTGTTTTGGCCGTGTTGTGCATGAAGGGCATGAGAGTCATACTCGCACCCCCATCCATTACAAGCGTAGGCATGGTTACGCGGGCTGCCCTTTTCACTGGCACCGAACGGTCATCCCCTAATTCGGCGGCATCGTAAGCCAGCGTGGGTGCGACTGCTTCGAACATCGGCCACACAGGCGCCTGGCGCATCCCTTCGATCTGCTCGGCGGGATTCCCCACCAGCTGCATGAAAAGCACTACCGCATCGCCTCGCCGGCCCGACGCCAGCGCTTCGGCAAGGTTCTTTCGATAATCCTTAAATTCCTGCCGGGCGGCATTGTCCGAGTTGTAGGGGGCCTCGTATATCGCCAGTTTCTTGATCTTGTTGCCCAGCCTGATAGCGGCTTCCATAGCCAGGGCCCCGCCTGAGGATGTTCCAAATAAGTATGCCGCCCCGCCGGCTTCTTCGATGAGCGCCTCGATATCTTCGACCTCGCGTTCGATCGTAAAAGGCTTCGAGTTGCTGCTCTCGCCCCGCCCCCGCCGGTCATAAGTGAACACGGTGAAGTGGGGCGCGAGGAGTTTCGCCAATTCAGGCATTGGCCCAAAGGATCGATAGCAGAGCGCGCCGTCAACGAGAATGACCGGCGTGCCGTTGCCGGTTTGGTCATAAGCGATGGTCGTGCCGTCTTTTGAAGTTACAGTTTTCATGGTCGTCTCCTTTTTTTACCTCTAAATATTCCCTTTCGTTCCTTCTGATAAACAAGTAACTTTTTAATGAGCAATTACCAATCAGATGATCTTTCACAAGACGATTCGAACAAGCATTTATACCCTGTCTATATTCCACTATGCGCCGGATAACCCCACCTCTGTCCTGGTGCATTTTTCCCAAGAATTGCTGTCTGATCTGCCATATGGGATCTCTTTGAACTGAGAAGTAAAAGTGTACAATAATTAAATTAAGGCCTTGTTAAATATATTTGGTAGAAAAGATCAGATTAAGAAGGTAGATGGTTTGCATCATCATGGAGCCGCCAATAATAAAACCGCCTTATTAGACGGTTTTATATTTAAAACCAGAGTCCATCGAGGGAAATCAAGGATAAACATCCTGCACGGGTTGCAAGAAAGATAAAGCTCCCGTTTCTATCCTTAATACATTATTGTCTGGCCTTTCTCGAATGTATCCTGGAACCCGGTCTTTGACCTGGAGAAGTTGGACGGATGACTATCCTCATGCATGGATAGATTTATATCTCAATGATGGAAGGTATATTGAGATATCCTCGTGACTCGCAATTCAATGGAATGTTCCCCTGGAATATTTCTGTATGGGCTTCTGAAAAAGCTCCCCAGCCTGACGCAATGTATATCCAGTTACGCCCCGCCTTCTTAACTGGGGTCGAGGCCCTTTGGAAGGGGGTGAGCCAACAAGGATTTCCCAGGGGATCTTATAGCTCATCCTTCTGGAAGAGTATGCTTGGAGATCCTGAACCCGAAACTGTATTATTCAATGTCCCTACGCAGTACTCACCGGATACGGATAATTCATCCACCGCATCTGTCTGGGGGGACTCTCCGGATTTACTGACACCTTTCCTTCTCAAGCTAAGCCAAAACTCCGAAATTAAAACCCTTTTGGAGGGCGGGGTATAGCTTTATAATGAGCGTTTACTTTGGATGAAAAAACCAGGAACTTGGAAATTGTTCAATATAGCGGAATGCTCGCGGCTGGCATCACCCGGTAGAAAAGATGTTGTAGTAGGCCAGGTAACCATACCCATTTCTACGAATGAACCGGTCATCACCACATTGAAAGCTGCAGATTCCATTCAATTGGTAGAGCAGCGCATGGCCATTAAGTTCTTGAATAATGCGGCTCAAATACTCTCCCCGTTGACTTTTATAAACGATACGCGGGAAAATATCCAGATACAGGCATCCCTTGCCCCGAAAACAAAAAGGCGTCTCTTCACCATAAAGTCTATCAGGCCATCTGGAACCCCTCCCAACCAAAGCAGATTACTTTATTTCAGCTTGTAGATGGAAGCTGGTCAGTCGATCTGCGCATGAGGCGCGGAGATCAATCTGGAATGAGGACCTCGTCGAAACTCTTTTAAAGGACTGGTTCGTTTACCAAAGTACACTGATGTCACCTTCCGTGAGGAAGAATCCAGTCAGGCAAGAGTCACCTTCACGGCCGCTCTCGTATTTGTAATGATAACTGCCGAACCCAACAATGCTGCTGCCCCACATTTTAGGCTGTTCTTTGGTCGCCCTGGCCATTAGCTTGACCAAAGCTTTACAATCTTTTCGCCTGGCCTCATCTTCAATGGCGGCGAGATAGCTTTCCACGCTTGCATCCGTCATTTTCGTCTTGTTCTCTGCCATTAATGCTTCCTTTAGAACTCGAAAGTGCTTATGGATGATCTGGATTTATTTCTATTCCACCTTCAGCCCATTCAAATTTGTCGCCGGTGGGGGATATTTCAAATGCAGGTTTTCCAGCGCCTCTACCAAAATGGTGGAGACCACCAGGTCGCGGTACCACTTATGGTTTGAAGGCACGATAATCCAGGGGGCATAGTCCGTGCTAGTTTCGGTTAGCGCATCTTCATAGGCTTTCATGTAATCCGGCCAGAGTTTGCGTTCATCCAAATCTTGAAGGTTGAATTTCCATTGCTTGGTCGGGTCGTCCAGCCTGGCTTGCAGACGTTCTTTCTGCTCATCCAAATCGATGTTCAAGAAGAATTTCAAGATGGTGGTGCCGTTTTCTGCCAGCATGCGCTCAAAGGTGTTAATCTGCTTATATCTCTGTTGACACGTTTCCATTGTGATCAGTTTATGGACTCGCACGATCAGTACGTCCTCATAATGGCTGCGGTTGAAAATGACCATTTCTCCATCCGCTGGAACGACCTTATGGATCCTCCATAAATAGTCATGGGCGAGTTCTTCCAGGGATGGCGCCTTGAAATTCTGCACCCGCACGCCTTGCGGGTTCACGCCCTCGAACACGTGCCGGATGGTGCCGTCTTTGCCGGAGGTGTCCATCCCCTGCAGGATGATCATAACCTTGTGCTTATGGTCTGCGTACAGGATTTCCTGCAGTGCATCCAGCCTGGAGGCAAGTTTGGCTGCCGCGGCCAGGCCGCTCTTCTTGTCGTATTCGGCCCCGCCTGCATCATTGGGATCCCACTTTGAGAGATCCACTTTCGAACCCGGTTTCACCCTGTATTTATCCATTGATTTCTCCTGATCGTAACTATAAAAACCATCCAATAATTCTTTGCCACAATTATTGTCTGAGGTTGGGGGGCAGGAATCTCCGCGGGAATATGTAGGCGGTATTCTTATCTTTGAGCCAATCCACCATTTTCAAAATACCGAAGTAGTTGAGTGCAATACCCAGGGCGATTCCCACAATCCAATCCACCGGTGATGCCAGTCTGCCTTGGAAGACAAGGATGAAAAAATATACTGCAATAGGCAGGAATAAGATATCCGCCGTCACCATGCCAGGGTTGTAAAATGTTTTTCCCTTAATATTGAAGAGGAACGTATGGACGAATACATTACCGGTTGAAACTAAAATGGTCGCAATCCCCAGCCAAAGTGCCTTTTCCCCGAATAGTGCGGCCAGAAAGTAAAAGAGCCATCCCACGGTTACGTTGACAATGAGGGCTGTATTTGGATTGAGCGGATATCGATCCGGCTCCTGGCTTGAAAACAGGGCCGAGTTCATCATGCCTGGAAAATAGCCGGGATAACGGTATTCCTCAAACTGGTGGATGAACAAGGAAATGAGACTGATCCATAAGTAAAAAGGAAATGGGACTCGCGGTCGTGAATATCAAGAAAATTCCGACCACCAGGGCAAGCGCCAGGCCAACATCGAACCAATGCAGCCTCATGAATTTCATAAAAAATCTCCTTTCGGATGGACAGGCCAACGAATGGCTTATGGTTGCTTTATTTGGCCTTTATATATGTTATTGTCCGTAAAATTCAAGTACTTCCAACGCCTTTTCTGTAAGGAAACCATTGGGCTTGTTTTTTCCGCCAATAGGGATAATGAGATTAGACATGGGATGGTCCAACTTCCAATGGCCATCGCCCATCATCTTGGAGCGCAATAACTCGAGCGCCCGCTCCATTCTCTTATCCCGTATCCCTTCTCTTGCCAGCAGCCATAGTATTTCCAGAAAATCACTTTTCCAAAGGGTTGGAAAGGTGAGCTGTTTGATCCAAATGTGCAGGAATTCTTCCGAATGATGGGATTGAAAGCATACCTCATGCCGGAGAACAAATTCGATACAGCGTTCCAGCAGGCGCTGAACTGTGGGGGTCCTTTGGGCAGTGGGAATGTAAGATAATCCTTTAAACAATTTGAGGATGCCCCAATAACAGGTGTGCTTTCCATAACAGGAGGTGTTGGAAAAGTATGGAAAGGATTTGGGTGTTTTGAAATCTCCATCATCAAAGCGCTGGTATGTATTGAAGAATTCGATAACCGAATCGATCTTGTCTGTATAAGGTCGGTTAAGATAAAAATGGAGATAGAGCATATTCCCATTCAGGCAGGGAATGGGGAAATGGCCGCCTCTTCCAAGCGAAAATATCCCCTCAGCCCGATCGTAGAATTGATCCGTAATGAGATCATACGCCTGCTGGATCTGTGGCCGGTCGGGCGGCGCCTGAATGTCTGCCAAAAGTAGCAAGGTCCACAGCGTGGCCTGGTACTTGGGCCAGTAATAGGTTAGCTCGGGGCGTTCCAGAGCCATCTGTTCATCGAATCCCCAGCGGTAATAGTTGTCCTGCTTTGCCAGGATCTTTTCGACCATCTGCGTGCGGTTTTCAGCGAACTCTGAGTCCATGTCCATTGGGGTAAATCCTTGAGGATGTGGGGGAATCGACTCCAGTATATGCTTCATCCAGCGACCGGTCAATAAGTACGAACAAGATTTAAATGAATAAGACCACCTGATCAGGCGGTCTTTGGATTAGAAGGGAAAGCCGGCTTATTTCTTCATAAAGTGCTTCACTCTCCGCCGGCCGGCACGGCAATATCATGCAACGCCCAGCCGCTTTAGCGTGAGGCGGACCTCATCCAGGCTGGGTTCCACCAAAACGTTGCCGCCGATCTGAACTGTGGGATGGCTTAAAAAGCCTCCGGTCCACCATTGCACCTGGCGGGCGGCATTGGAATCCTCATCCATGTTTCGATATGTGTAAGGAACCCCCAGCCTGTCCATGTAGCGGCGGAGCATCTGGGTGGCCGCGCACCAGTTTGTCCCATACACTTCGATGGGCAGATTCGTATTTCGAGTGGAGGAACGGATGTCTGTAACAGCGTTGTAATCCATAAATGCATCCTCGTTTTATTTCGCTTTTGTTTTCGCACTGGCCTCTTCAGGTGGTTTGACCTGATCCAGTAATTCGTAAATATCTGGAATATTATCCAGGTGAGGCGAGACGATCTTGTACTGGATGATGCCGGTCGGATCGACCACATATAACGCCCGCTCCGAGAAGCCGTCGGATTGCCGCCAGACATTATACAGGCGAGCCACTTCGCCCTTGGGATGGAAATCGGCCAGGAGGGGAAGGTAAGACCTCTCACGGCCGACCAGGCGCCATGGCTATATATGTTATCCACAGAAATGCAGAGCAGTTGAGTATTGCAGCGCTCGAACTCATTTAATTCACTCTGGTACAGGCTCAACTGGTCGCTGCAGGCCGGGCTCCAATCCAACGGATAAAAGCACAAGATCACGTTCTTTCCCCTGAAATCGGATAACCGAACCGTCCGTTTGTTGGCATCCGGTAGACTGAAGTCTGGAGCCTTGATGCCCACTTCCAGGCCCCCGTTCTCTGCGTCACCCTTCATTTCGGGTGCGTGTTTATACAGGTTGACAATGTCCTCCAAAGATTTCCCATCAGAATGGTGTTGAGAATACTCCGGGCCGGTGGGGACATTCCTCAAAGCCTCCTGTAACATGGCGTGAAGAACTGAAATAACCTCCTTTTCAGGCAAGTTCTTAATTTTCTTATCCAGGTCCATAAAACGGGATTCCAGGTCTTGCAGTCGCTGCTGAGAAGACATATTCATTTCAAATACCTCCTATCCTTTAATTTTCGTTCGTAGGTCCACTATTTTGTCTGGATCCAACGGGCTAACCGGTTGCGCAGGGCGGTTTCTGGTAGCGCCCCTACCAACCGGTCAATTTCTTGACCGTTCTGCACAATGAGCATGGTCGGGATGCCCATCACACCATACCGGCTGGAAATTCCCGGATTTTCATCCACGTTCGCCCTTAGACCGCTGCTTGTCAGAACAGTATCGAAAACATGGAGCATGTCCTTCCTCCTTGTGATCTCAATTTGTACCTTTTATATCGCAATTATATAGAAATATGGTCGAAAAAAAGTAAAATGATTGTCAGACTTGCCTGTTTTCCGGCTTTTTCTTATGTTCTTTTAATCTGCCGTTTATGAGCCTTATATATTGAAGGCGTAAAGTAATAATGTGCATTCTTTGGAGGGTGGAATAGTGTTTATTTGAAGTTTGGTCTCTCATTGAAATCTAGATCCTATGGAGCAGGAATATGAAATCTTGAAAAGTTCACCCAGAAAAGCCAGGAAGCTATTCTAAGCGCCCAGCAGATTGCCCAGGATCTGCAGGCCCAGGCCATTGAACCGGCCCATTTACTGCTGGCGTTGATCCGCCAGGAGGAGGGGGTGGTTCCGGCAATTATCACCCAGGTAGCCGGCAGCCCACAATCTCTGCCGCGAGGAACTCTATGAAGAGCTGGAGAAGCGCCCAAAGATCCAGGGATCGAACCTGGATATAGGATTATCCCGTCAGACTGCCGATGTGCTTTCAGGCGCCGAGCGGTATGCCAAGGGGATGCAGGATGATTATGTCTCGGTGGAGCACATCCTGCTGGCTCTGACCGATTCCGCCGAAGGGAAGCGCCTGGCTCAGCACGGGTTGACCAAGGATGCGATCCTGACAGCCTTGAAATCGATCCGGGGCTCCCAGCGTGTGACCAGTGAAAACCCCGAGAGTACCTATCAATCCCTCGAGAAATACGGGCGGGATCTGACTGCCCTTGCCCGCCAGGGAAAATTGGACCCGGTTATCGGGCGGGATGAAGAGATCCGCCGCATCGTCCAGATCCTCTCCCGCCGGACGAAGAATAATCCGGCCTTGATCGGCGAACCGGGCGTCGGGAAAACCGCCATTGCCGAGGGGCTGGCAGAGCGTATCGTGGATGGGGATGTGCCGGAAGGCCTGAAAAAGAAACGCCTGGTCCAGTTGGATATGAGCGCGCTGGTCGCGGGAGCCAAATACAGAGGTGAGTTCGAGGAGCGGCTCAAAGCGGTCCTGAAGGAGATCACCGATTCCGCCGGAGAGATTATCCTGTTCGTGGATGAAATGCATACCGTTGTCGGTGCCGGTAAGGCCGAAGGCTCAATGGATGCCGGCAACATGCTCAAGCCGATGCTGGCGCGGGGTGAGCTTCATATGATCGGCGCGACTACCCTGGATGAATATCGAAAGTACGTGGAAAAAGATCCTGCCCTGGAGCGCCGCTTCCAGCCGGTTTTGGTGGAGGAGCCCAGTGTGGAGGACACCATATCCATCTTACGGGGTCTGAAAGAACGCTATGAGATTCATCACCGCGTCCGCATCACCGACCCGGCCGTCATCGCGGCCGCCACCCTCAGCCACCGCTATATCACCGACCGGCATCTGCCGGATAAAGCCATTGACTTGATCGATGAGGCCGCTGCCCGCCTGCGCACCGAGATCAATTCCAAGCCGCAGGAGCTGGATCAGGTGGACCGCCAGATCATGCAGTTGGAGATCGAACGGGAGGCGCTCAAGAAGGAAAAGGATAAAGCTTCGAAGGAGCGCTTGGAGAAGTTGGTCCAGGAACTGGCTGACCTGAAGGAACGCTCGACCCAGATCACGGCTCGCTGGCAGAATGAGAAAAAGGCCATCACAAGTCTTCACTCGATCAAGGAACAGATCGAGCAGACCCACGGCGAGATCGAGCGGGCGGAACGCCAATCCGACCTGGAGAAGGCTGCCCGTTTGCGCTACAGCACCTTGCGCGAGTTGGAAGACAGGCTGGCTGAAGCCGAGAAACATCTCAAAGAAATCCAAAGCCACGGGGCGTTATTGAAGGAAGAGGTCGACGCCGAAGAAATTGCCGCCGTCGTGGCGCGCTGGACCGGCGTCCCGGTTTCCCGCTTGCTCGAAGGGGAGACCCAAAAACTCATTCGCATGGAAGAAGCGCTTGCATGAGCGCGTCGTTGGCCAGGATGAAGCCGTCCGGGTCGTATCGAACGCTGTCCGCCGTGCCCGCGCCGGTTTGCAGGATCCCAACCGGCCGATCGGGTCATTCATTTTCCTGGGCCCCACCGGCGTCGGCAAGACCGAGCTGGCTCGAGCCCTGGCGGAATATCTCTTCGATGATGAGCGGGCCATGATCCGCATTGACATGAGCGAATACCAGGAGAAGCATACCGTTTCCCGTTTGATCGGGGCGCCTCCGGGCTACGTGGGTTACGAAGAGGGCGGCCAATTGACCGAATCGGTCCGCCGTCGTCCCTACAGCGTGATCCTGTTCGACGAGATCGAAAAGGCTCATATGGATGTATTCAATGTGCTGCTGCAGTTGTTGGATGACGGCCGCCTGACCGATGGGCAGGGCCGTACAGTGGACTTCCGCAATACGGTCGTCATCATGACTTCCAACCTGGGTAACCAGCTCTGGGAGGGCGGTCGCGAAGTATCCCGGGAGGAAGTCACCCGGGTGCTGCAGGCGCATTTCCGCCCCGAGTTCCTCAACCGCATCGATGAGATCGTCATCTTCCATCCTTTGGGCAAGGAACACCTGGCCGGTATTGTCGGGATCCAGCTCAAGCGGGTATCCAAACTACTGGCTGATAAGGGTTATCAACTGGATATATCTCCCGCTGCCAAAGATTATCTGGCCGACGTGGGCTATGATCCCGAGTTTGGCGCCCGTCCGTTGAAGAGAGCCATCCAACGCGAGTTGCAAGATCCGCTGGCCTTAAAGATCACTCTCCGGTGACTTCAGCGAAGGCGATAGGATCCACGTGGACCGCGGCCCGAAGGGCCTGCTGTTCACGGCCGAGGAGCCGGTAGTGGAAGGGGAAATAGCTGGATAATAGCTGCCTGTGAGTATTCCCAATTCTTGCTACAATTGACCCATGAAACGGTCCTTTTTCCGCCGGTTGATGGGGTCTGTCTGCCTGTGCTTGGTTTTCTTGGGGGAGTTTTCAGTTCCCTCCGCTGCGTTCGGCGGCAAAGACAGCTCTGCCGGACCCTTTGGTGGCCGGGATGCTGGCTCAGGTTCAGGAGCAGGCGGTCGTTGCATACACGGGCGGTTTGACCGGTGAATGGCCGGTGTGGGTGGATGGTGCAAAGTATGGGATGGCTACTCGCTCCACCGGATCGGGAGCGCCGATCCAAAAGGCAACCCAATATGTCTACGACCATTTTCAAACCTGGGGATTAACGCCTGCTTTCGCTAATTGGACTACCGGTTCATATAGCGGACGGAATGTAATTGGGGTTCTCCCCGGCGAAACAACTCCGGGCGAGATCGTGTTGCTCACTGCCCACCTGGATGATGCACCCGGCGGCTTGCGAGCGCCGGGGGCCGATGACAATGCCAGCGGCTCGGTCGGTGTGTTGTTGGCAGCCGAAATCCTCAGCCAGTACCGCTTTGAGCGCACGATCCGCTTTGTGTTCTTTACTGGGGAGGAGCAGGGGTTATATGGCAGCCGCCAATATGCCCTCGATGCGCATAACAGCGGGGACAACATTGTCGGAGTGGTCAACCTGGATATGATCGGTTGGGACGTATTGGATGGTCCCGTAGCCCGGTTGCATATTCGTAGTCCCCAGGTTTCAGATTCGGCCAAAGATTTAGCGATTGCCCAAACGTTCGTGGATGTGGTCACTGTCTATGGTTTGGGTCTGCAGCCGGTCATCGTCGCCGACGGAATGAGTAGAAGCGACCACGCCTCCTTTTGGAGCCAGGGGTTTCCGGCTATGCTGGCCATCGAAGACGACCGGGATGACTTTAATCGTTATTACCATACTCGCAACGACAGGCTGAGCCGCCTTAACCTGGGTTATTATGAGGTCTTTCATTAAAGCCGCTGCCGGTACCGCTGCCCATTTGGCCCACCCTATTGTTAATGCTGCCGGTTCATATACTGCCCGCATTGAGCCGCCGGCAGCTATGCAGTGGGGAGAACCGGCTGATGAGATTGATCTACCCGGTCAGGATCACCAATACAGGCACCCTGGCGGATTCGTATACACTGGAGACCACCGGCAACACCTGGGCAATGGCTTTCCCAGCCCAGGTGGGGCCCCTGGCAGCAGGTGCGAGCGTGGATTTGGCCGTGACGGTGACCATCCCTCCGGATGCCCTTGGCGGAGCCGCGGATATTGCCACCCTGCGAATCATCTCAGATGGGAAGGGAAGCGAACTGGATGCGGTGGAATTGACGACGGAAACTCATTGGAAGACTGTTTTTTTACCTCTGATAAGGCGTTAAGTCACCTCAATAGCGGAGCAATCCCATGGTACTGAAAAAATCTCCCGGCGGTTCCATTTTCCCCTATTACTATAAAAACGGCGAATTATTCGGCGCCCATTTTGGCAGCTTTTTAACGACGAAGAAGGGTTGCTTGCCCGTATGAAGGCTGAAGAGGAATTCTTTCTGGCGGAGAATAAACAGCTGCCCTATTGGGTGGATTTTTACGAATCCAGGCTCACCGATAAGGTCCTGATCGAGTTCTGCCAGAGTATTTCTCATATGCAGAGGATCGTTACCCGGCTGGCAATCGTCGGTTGCTCAATCAGGGATAAGCTCCGTCTACGCCGCCTGGCCAGGAAAAATGGGCTAGAATTTATAATGCCGGTCCGATTTTTCAGCGATCCTGAAGCGGCCAAGAGTTGGCTGATCGGTGAATCCAATGCTTGAAACGAAATTAACAACGGAAATAACGAGCAACCTCATGGGTAGGGGAGAATCCATTCCTGAGGCATCATATACCTTGCCCAATCAATTTCTCCAATTTCAAATCTTTTCAAATATATCCGCCCGGAAATTGTGCAATAATGGGACGGAAAATCGACGCTTCTAAGGAAATGGATCCTGAAGTGGAGATTCGATCATCTCGATTTCATTTATAGTGGGAAAAAAGGAGCAAAATTATGCTGACAGATGCACATGTACCCAGCCCGGCCCGCGACCTGGTTCGCATCCACCGGGTCATTACCCGCGGTCTCGCTACCGGGCTCGAAAAGGGTAACCATTTCAGGCAAGCCGGCTTTGAAGAGGCGGCCCTAAAGCAGGGTTTTTGCGATTATTGTCGCAGCCTGGCAATCGTTCTCGGCGGGCACCATCAAGGTGAAGACGCGATCGTTTTTCCTGCTTTCAAGCAAAAGCTTCCGCAGGCTCCTTACGATCACCTGGCTGCCCAACATAAACAGATCGAATCCTGCTTATCGTCTGTCCATGAAGCGGTGGATGAGATTACCGGCGCTCCAGGGCCTGGCCTGGACCGGCTGCTGGATGGCCTCAACGAGATCACGGAGGTATGGGCTCCCCACATCCGCATGGAAGAGAGCATTTTCTCGCACGAGGTTCTTTGTGAGGTGATGAGTCCGGCGGAGCAGGGGGATCTGGCTGCCCGGATCGGAAAATTCAGCCAGGAACATTCGGCCCCGCCCTATTTGGTCCTGCCTTTTGTACTTTTTAATCTCGATAGCGAAGACAGGACTGCCCTGTTGGCGAACATGCCTGGAAATATCTTGGATGATTTGGTTTTGAAGGCTTGGAAGGACCAGTGGGCGCCCATGAAACCATTTCTGCTAGATAGTTAAGGAGAGATATTACAGGAATTCGCACCGTTTCCTCTTCGCAGCCATGGTATTCTCTACAAGAAAGGAAATCGGGTTGAAACACTTCCTTTTGCCTGATAGAGTTTGACTCATCCTTGCAGATTCGGACTCCACAGCCCTGATAAAATTGTAACTTTACTCATAGTTTTGCCACGAGCTGGAAGCATAGTTTTGCCGCTTTTAGCCCATAAATGTGGGAGTAAAGCTGTGTAGTGAGAACAGGCTGGAAGGATAGTTTTACCGCAAGTAAATTCTGGAAGCATAGTTTTGCCAGAAAATCTTGAGCGTTTTTATGGCAAATCAGGTTGTTTTGGCCAACTAAACAAGGTCAAATCTGGCTATTGCCAAATCCACAGCCTTTTGGGGTGGGTACATTCAAGATTAGAACGTAAAATGTTGTTATTAGAATGGAATTGCGGATGGGGGTAGCAGGTGCTATCCTGATCATGACGGGTGACGGGAACGCATCTGGGGTACGGAGCGTTTGGGCGAGTGATGGTGGTTCACGATTTTCCGCGATAAACTGTCACGGGAAAACCAGGTGGTGGACGCTTGCCTAAGGCACGAAGGCAATGGAATCGACCACTGCGTGGAACACCCGGCTGCCCTGCTGTTCCCACAGGTTGGGATTGGCGGCCGTAACGGCCACGCCCATGACGAACAGGTATTGATTCTTGCTCGGCACGACGAGGGCGGCCTGGCCGGCCACCGGGTAGCTGTACATATCCCCGATGATGTTGTAGAGCGCGCCGGTTTTGCTGCCGATGGGGATATTTCCAATGGAAGGCCCCTTGGTATAGCTGCCGTTCGCAGTAAGGAAGGCGGTGTTGACGAAGCGGTTGACCAGCATTTCGGGGTCGATCTTCTGCTGGTTCGTCTTGACCCCTACTATTCTAAGGTAGATCGTACCGGTATCATCGGTGATGTCCACCTCGGTGCCAACCACGCTCACCTGGTAGCCCAGCGGCGGGCGGAAGGAATAGCCCCCGCTTGATACTTCCTGCACATCCCCCAGGGTCAGGGTCGGCAGCGGGGTGGGAGTATCGGTTGGCGTGACCGTGGGGGTGGGTGTGAGCGTGGCGGTGGGTGTGGGTCTATCCGTGGGTGTGGGTGTATCTGTGGGTGTGGCGGTCGGTGGCAGGAGTGAAACCCCGCAGGAGGAAAGGAGCAGGGAGAACAGCAGCAGGGCGGCTAGGGTGAGCAGGGAAAGATTGGCCGGGGTTCGGTTCATTTGCCCCCCTTTTTGCCTTACAAAGGATTGGACCATGCCAGATTGGAGCAACCTTTCTGCTTCTGAGGTCATGACTACGCCTCCTCATATAAAATAGTGGTTTTACGCTCCGTACATTTGGGTTGAGCGCAATTTTATTATATCGGGATTCCATGTCGAAATAAATTTGCCATCATTTTGGCCCAAACTGGGTGAAAATTTTGAAGGAGCTTTATTAAGCTTAGCATTGTTTTTTCCCAAGTGCCATTTGCGAATTTGGGCCTCTGGAAGCATAGTTTTGCCAAAACGGCAAAACTATGGGTTAGGTCACAATCTGTGATTTGTCCGTTAAAATGCCTCACGACTGGTTGAGGGGGGCAACCAATCGTGAGGCATTGGTATTATTACATGGTTTTGAGGGGATGTCAATTCTAAGGATGCAATTATTTAATTCTGCAATGAATTAATTATGGATTATTCCGGTTTCTTACGAGGCCAATGCGGGATCAATAACAGGAAACCCACTGCAATCAACACTTCTCCCATCTGGACCCCCACGGCTTGCCAGGGGCCGAAGAAAGGCACTCGCGGAGGGGTTTGGGTGCCCAGGCCGAATACATCTGCCATGCCGGAAAAGACGGCCACCACGTAGCCGGTAACTACCAGGCGTGAACCAATGTCGGCCGGAATGGTCCGGTTGCCATTTTTCCAGAAGGCCATCAGACTGATGTATCCGCCGACGCAGATGATCGCCAGCCCTACCAGGAAAACTCCGATTTGGACGAATCCCACCACAGGGCTGCGGTCCAGGCCGAAAATGGCCGGACGGGCTCCGACCAGAAAGACCAGCAGGCCAAACAAAACCAGGAACAAGCCGGCCCGGACTTTAATAGGGGACGCAATTTTGTCCGAAAGAAATTCGGGAGATGGGGAAATCTTTTCAGCAGAATTCATATCGGTAAATTCTTTTTCAGGTGGCGCAGCCAGTTTTCCCCAAGAACCGCTGCGACCTCTTCGTCATTATACCCCTTTGCGGTGAGCACCGGAGCCAGTTTCTGCAGGTCGGCGATGGTCTCAATCCCCACCGGTACAGACTCCAACCCAAACCCGCCATCGAAATCGCTGCCAATGCCAACGTGCAGCGCATCCCCGGCCATCTGGCAGATATGGTCGATGTGAGCTGCCAGCGTTTCCAGTGTGATCTTATCCCGCCGGTCACCTTTTTTCCAATGATTGTCCAGGAACCAGCAGAACGGAACCACCCCGATGATCGCATCCCGCTCGATCAGGCCGTGGATCACGTCATCTGTTAAAAGGCGGTTGCCATCGTAACCCGGCAGGAGCGCGGCTGCATTGGCATGGCTGGCGATGATCGGTCCTGGATACATATCCAGGGATTGGCGCGCCGAAAGGCCATCCATGTGGCTCAGGTCGAGCGTAAAACCCACGTCGGCCATGGCTTCAAGAAGTTCACGTCCTTCTTCCGTGAGCGGACCAGGGTCACGGGTGCCGCCGCAAAAGCGCGTCCCTGCCCAGGCCGGTCCGATGATCCTCAAACCGGCCTCCCACCATTCCCCCAATTCGGCCGGCTGGCGGATTCCTTCGGCTCCCTCCATCAGGGGAACGATGCCCACTGATCTCTCCACGCTTGATCCGGCGTTTTCCTCTTCGGTTTTGTCCCATTGAGCCAGGGTTTCCTCAAGCTCTGCCCGTGTGGTGACCAGGCGGAATTTATCGGGATGGCGGTCGGTCAATTCGTGGTAGGTATCCAACTGGCCCCGGTAGAGCCGGTGGGCCTGGTTGTAATCCGCATAGGCTTGCTTGTCCCACTCGCCTTCCCTCCGGCGCATCGGCGTGACGAACAAGGTTCCAAAGACCACGGCTACCCTGCCGCGTACATAATCTGGCCAGCCCAGCAGGGTCTGGTCGGTATGCTCCGCTGCCGTCGAGCTCGCTTCCTTTTCCAGGCGGCGCGTTTCGGCAGCCGAACGGGTATAATCCCGCCCGAAATTCAGCATGTTATAGGCAATATCTTCATGGGCATCTACGATCAGGGGAAGTTTCATTGCGCTTTGCCTTGGTATCCAACCGGAATTATGGAAGAACCGAATTTTGAGAATGCTAGGCAAAGCCGCACATACTCAAAATTCGAACCCCCTGAATTTTCGGAAAGGTTCTAAAGGATTCAAAAACCCGGTTTCCGTAGAAACCGGGTTTGGGGATTTATTCCTCCGGGTTTTCCCCGGACTTCAGGCTGTTCGGGGTCAGGCGGGTTTTCCATGGGCTCGGGCTGATCGGGGGCAGGCGACTCTTCCTCCGGAGCCGCTGTTTCAACTCCTTCCAGGTTGACGCCTTCCAGGTCGATCTGTTTGAGGTCCAGGTCTTTATAAGCGCCGGAGTCCACCTTGCGCAGGCTTAAGCCGATCCGGCGCTGATCCGGATCGATGCGGATCACCCGCAGGGTCACCACATCGCCTTCATGCAGGCCGGCTTCCTTGGGGTGTTCGATCCGATTCTCGCTGATCTCAGAGATGTGGATCAGGCCTTCCAGGTCGCCTTCCAAACGGGCGAAAGCGCCGAATTTGGTCAGGCGGGTGATGGCACCTTCCACCAGTTGGCCGACCTTGAATTTCCCAACCTTGCTTTGCCAGGGATCATTCTGCAGGGCCCGGATGGAAAGGCCGATCCGTTTCTTCTCGCGATCGATGTTGATGACCTTTACTTGCACTTCCTGACCCACTTCAAGGATCTCGGAGGGGTGCTGGACCCGGTCCCAGGAGATTTCGGATAAGTGCACCAGGCCGTCGGCGCCGTTTACATTGACAAATGCGCCAAAATCAGCCAGGCTGGTGACCTTACCGGTATAGACTTCGCCTTCTTTCAACGATTCGATCACCCGTTCCTTGATGGACTGGCGGGTTTCACTCGAAGCGGCTCGCTCTGAAAGGATCAGCCGGCGGCGTTTCCGGTCCACTTCGATGACACGGACCGTGATCGGTTCGCCGATCATCTTGGCGTAGCGTTGGTCGGGGGTATCGCCGGTGACTGCCATGCGCCTGGAAATGCCCAGTTGTGAGGCCGGGATGAATCCGCGCAGCCCGTAGACCGGGACGATGATGCCGCCCTTGTTGAAACCATCCACACGGCCCTCGTAAGAGGCGCCATCCTCGAGCATCTTTTCAACTTCTGCCCAGCCTTTTTGTTCCTGGGCCCGTGTGAAGGAAAGGACAACATTTCCGCTTTCATCTTCGGCGTTCAATACGTACACCAGGATTTCCTGCCCTACTTTTAGGGCAGCCCGGTCCTCGGCTGAAATGGCTTCCAGCTCGCGGCCTGTGATCACGCCTTCAGATTTGGCACCGACACTGACCAGGATCTGGGTCGGGCTGATGCTGGCGACCACACCGGTGCGAATTTCTCCCGGCTGGGGGAAATCCAAGGCCATCCCTTCCTGGTTGAGGAGGGTTTCCATGTTGATGCCATTATTGTTATTGTTGGCATTGCCTTCGGTGGGTGTGTTGCTCTCGGGCGAGGCCCCCTGTCCGAGTTGAGCGTTATTTTGTTCCATATATGAGAGACTCCGGCGAATAAGATAAGGAGGATTATAAAGGCGAATGGGTTAGTTGGCAACCCTACAGATTAATGAAGGCAGCGGAATATCCTGCTAAAAGGGTAACCCTCAGGATTTATTTGCCTGTCTGGTTCTTTTGGAGGGGGTATTTACTTGGGAGAAGGTTTTTTGGGGGAGGTGGTCCGTACTCCTACGGCAGAGCCAAGGAGTATGGTGACGACGATCACAATAGCCAATGCGATGATTCCGCCGGTATCGGCCGAAGCCAGTGAGGTCGTATTTTGTTCGGCCGGAGTAGCCTCTTCTTCCGTAGGTGTAGCTTCTTGAATGAGATGATTTTCCGCCCTGCCCTTGGCAAAATTTGAAATGAAATCTGCGGAGTTCCCGGCCAGCACTGGTAAATCCACCGCTGCCCGGGCGCTGCGGATAAGGCGCATGGTCCCGCCGAGGAAAGCCACGGCGACTAAAAGAAGGATCAAAGCAATCACGAGACGGGGATCACGCGAAGATTTCATCAAGTCTCTTAGTATAACAGAAAGCTTTATCCGGAGTTTAACCTCTCTTCCGTTGGACTCCAACATCTTCAGATGTTGGAGTCGGCCCCTGCATGGACTTTAACATCTCCCCAAAAACACCCCTTTTGGTAAGAGGTGTTTTATATTTCCTGGCGGAGAGGACGGCACGTGTGCCCCGATAGGGGTATTCGAAGATTCTCCCCTTATGGGGGCCCGCAAACCTGGAAAGAAAAACACCTCTTTTGCAAGAGGTGTTTTTTGATTCCTGGCGGAGAGGGCGGGATTCGAACCCGCGAACCTTGTGGGTTACACGCTTTCCAAGCGTGCGCGCTAAGCCAGCTACGCGACCTCTCCCTTTAGGCGGGCGAATTATACCAGAGAATCTTGAGTACGCTTCGCAAACCGCTTTTCCAGGACGATTTGTTTCCCATTGGCAGATTTGCCGTTCCCGTTGGATTTGCAGGTCGGAACGTCCATCTTTTTGTATTGCGCCGGGATGTCCCGGGCCGGCAGAAGGTTCCACCGGCTGGCGCCCAGGTAGAGGATCTCCAGGATCAGTTCCGCGTAGGAAATGCCTTCCGAGGCAGCCTGGATGCACAGGTCGCTATAATTTGGGGTGAGCCCGGGCAGGGTATTGATCTCGATCAAGCGCGGCTGCCCTTCCGCGTCCAGGCGGATATCCGTGCGGGATATATCCAGCGCGCCGAGGACCACATGGGCCCGGTAGGCCAGGTGCTGCAGCTTTTTGACCAGTTCAGGTTCGGCCGGAGCCGGGCAAAGGTAATTTGGCGCCCCTTCCGAACCCACGGATTGAGCCTTGGCGGCAATCCCGTAGATCCCCGGTGTTACCGAGCGGGAACTGTCCAGCTCGAGCACCGGCAGGCGGTGGAAACCATCTTTGTCGTACCACTCGGGATGGCGGGAGTAAAGCACCGTATCGTGGCGCCCCAGGATCCCTACGGTGAACTCGCGTCCCGGCAGGAAGGCTTCCACCAAAGCCGGTTGGTGGTACATCCGGATGACATAAATGGCGCGTTCGCGCAATTCGGCCTCGTTGTTGACGATGGCCTTGGCATCCACGCCCATGCCGGTGCCTTCCCTGGAGGGCTTCACAAAGAGAGGGAATCGCAGTTCCGGGCGCAGCGGCTCATCCCCGAACGTGAACTCCTGGAAAGGAGCCACGGGCAGGTTACGATCCCGCCACAGGCGCTTGGTAAGGGTCTTGTCCAGGCTGATGGCATTGGTCAGGACACGCGAGCCGGTGTATGGGATCTTGAGCAATTCCAGCAATGCAGGTGTTTGAGCTTCCCGGCATTCGCCCCCCAACCCTTCGGCGATGTTGAAGCAGATATCTGGCTTGGCTTGCTTTAGAGCGTTTGGCAGGTTGCCATCGGCTTGAATAAAAAAGGTCTGGTGACCATCGGTCTCGATGGCAGCCCGAATTTGGTCTATCGTTTCAATATAATCGTAGTCCGCGCCGGCGTCTGGGGGTACATCCGGTGGGAGAGGTTTGTCGTGCTCCTTGATATTTGCGAGCACTGCCACTCGCCACGGACGCGCCGGGCGCGGCTGATAACTGGGAGGCTTTTCGTTTTCCTTATTTTTTTCTTGCATAGGGACGGTCATTGTATTTTCCTCTGGAAAGAATATGTTTCACAATTTTGAGTATACGATAATATAGCTAAATAACAAGAGGTTGGAGACGAATTTTAAGAATCCTGTAATGTTTCTGTTTTCGCCTTCAACAGGCTCTTTAACTCCTCGAAATTTGTCCGGGCGGTCAGGTCCAGGCTGAGGGGTGAAACGGATACACATCTTTTAATACGTAACACGTAGACATCGGTATCGTTCTTCTCATTTTTCAAGTCAGCCGCTTCCTTGTAATCCACGTAGGCAGGTTCATCCCACGATTTCCGGTTGGGGCGGACCGGCAGGTAATAGCGCTGGCGGGCCACCCGGGTGACCTCCCAGGGAGTATCCCGGGTTGCCTCCGATGGCACATCCACTTTCAACAAATCCACATCCTCCGGGAAGCGCTTTTCCAACAACTGGCGGGCGAAAAAAGCGGTGAAATAGGCCGCTGCTGAAAAATCAACGCCTGTGGAGTAGGAAGTATGGTCCTTCCGTGCGGTTTCCAGGGACATGGCCAGCCCCGGGATCCCATGAGAGGCGGCTTCCAGCGTCGCTCCCACCGTCCCGGAAATGGTCACGCCCGTGCCCACATTTTCGCCATAGTTGATCCCCGAGACCACCAGGTCGGGCCTCTGCGGCATGATCTCCAGGATGCCGTGTAATACGGCCTGGGCCGGGCTGCCTCCCACCGCATAAACGGTCCACTCCCGCCCGCCTACCATCAGTTTTTCTTCCCGGATGGTGCCGTCCGACGAGGCCGGCAGGCTGCGGCCCATGCCGGAGGATTGTTCCCGCGGCGCTGCCACGGTCACAAAACCGAGCTGCTCCAGCGCCTCTGCGGCCGCCCACAAACCCGGCGATTTGATCCCATCATCGTTGGTGAGCAAGATCTGGCATTTTCTCATGCTGTCTCCTCAAACGAAAAGAAGCGGGGGTCTCCGCTTCTCTGGCGCCCCTTGCGCGATTCGAACGCGCGGCCTTTTGGTCCGCAACCAAACGCTCTAATCCGCTGAGCTAAAGGGGCTTATGAATTAAGCGTGGAGATTGTAATTCATAATCAGAGGAGGGTCAAGATAAAGCAACAGGCTCCAACGTTCCTTAGGTTGTAGCCTGTTGCCATTATCTTTTCCCTTGGCAGTAATCTCTTTACAACGTCACTCTTGTACTTCCTTGGCGTTCTTTGCGTCCTTGGCGTTGAAAACTTTATAACTCTCCCGCCCGCCTCGTGATCCGGTCTTTTGCCCGGGCGATGAACTCCGTTGTCTGGATATTATCCTGCCGCGAACCATCCCGCACTCGTAGAGAGACCAATCCGGCTTGGGCTTCGTTCTCGCCTACAACCAGCATATAAGGCACCTTCATGAGCTGAGCGTCACGGATCTTGGCATTCATCCGTTGGGCGCTGATATCTGCGCTGGCCCGGATGCCCTCGTCCCGCAGTTGTTGGACGATCTTCTCGGCATATTCGTTCTGCGAATCCGTGATCGGGATGACCCGCGCATGCTCCGGGCGAAAGCCAGACCGGGAAGTTGCCGGCGTAATGCTCGAGCAGGAACCCGATCATGCGCTCGTGCGTGGAGAGCGGGGCCCGGTGGATGCACAGCGGCGTTTCTTCCACGCCTTCCTTGTTCATGAACGCCAGGTTGAAGCGGCCCGGCTGGGCGAAGTCCACCTGGTTGGTCGCCAGCGTGAATTCCCGCCCGATGGCGCTCCAGATCTGCACGTCGATCTTCGGGCCGTAGAAGGCCGCCTCGTTCTGCAGCCTCCACGAACGGGACATTGCCGTTCGTCCATGGCATTCCGGACCATATCTTCGGTCTTCAGCCACAGGCGCTCGTTATCCACGTACTTCTTGCCCAGGCCTTCCTTGGCGTGCAGCGACAGGCGCATGACGTATTTCTCGATATTGAACAGCTCGAAATACTTCTTGTACAGGTCGATGACCGCCATGAACTCCTGCTCGAACAGTTCTTCCGGCACGTAGATATGGGCGTCGTTCATCTGCATGGAGCGGACCCGCATCAGGCCGAATAGCTCGCCCGATTTTTCATAGCGGTAGCAGGTCCCATATTCTGCCAGCCGGATGGGCAGGTCCCGGTAGGAGCGGGGCTTGGAGCCGTAGATCTTGTGGTGCATGGGGCAGTTCATCGGCTTGACGTAGTACTTCGTCCCTTCCAGTTCCATCGGCGGGTACATGCTCTCGGCGTAGTAGGGCAGGTGTCCGGAGTGCAGGAACAGGTCTTCTTTGGCGAGGTTCGGCGTGCGCACGCGCACATAGCCGGCCTTTTCTTCCGTCTCCTTCGCCAGCCGTTCCAGTTCCTCGATCATCACACCGCCGCGGGGCAGCCACAGCGGCAGGCCGGGCCCGACTTCTTCATCAAAGATGAAGATCTCCAGGTCCTTCCCCAGCTTGCGGTGGTCACGCGCCTTGGCTTCCTCGAGCATCTTGAGGTAATTCTTAAGCTCGTCCGGCTGTCTTCCAGGCGGTGCCGTAGATGCGGGTGCAGCATCTTGTTGTGTTCGTCCCCGCGCCAGTAGGCTCCGGCGATCGACATCAATTTGAAGGCCGAGGGGTTGATCTGGCGGGTATTTTCCACGTGCGGCCCCCGGCACAGGTCGGTGAAGGTGTCGCTCTGGTAGATGGATATCTCCGGTTTTTCCGCCAGCGGGTTGCCGTACTCATCCAGTCCGCCTTTTTCCAGCCCATCGATCAGTTCCAATTTGTAGGGCTGGTCGTTGAAGATCTTGCGGGCTTCTTCCGCCGAGACCACCTTCTTGACGAAAGGATGGCCTCCGGCGATGATCTGGCGCATGCGTTTCTCGATCTTCTCAAGGTCCTCGGCGGTCAGGGCCTGGGGGATGTCGAAGTCATAATAAAACCCGTTTTCGATGGGCGGGCCGATGGTGTACTTGGCTCCGGGTAGAATTCCAGCACAGCCTCGGCCATGACGTGCGCAGCCGAGTGGCGGATGCGGTAGAGTTGCGGATTCTTCGTAGCGTTCATTCTGTTCGGTCGACATTTTAACCTCCGAAATTAAGGATCAAATTCTGGCTTCGTATTTCCTGCCGGGCTCTTTCCATAAAGGCCTCCAGCGGGATCGGGCCCGGGTTTTCACCCGACCGCAGGCGCAATGCCACACTATTTTGTTCTATTTCCTTATCCCCCACCACCAGTATGTAGGGGATTTTCTGCATTTGGGCATTCCGAATTTTCGCGTTCATCCGGTCACTGCGGTCATCCACCTGAACTCGCAGTCCGGCCTTTTTCATTTTTTTGGCAACCTCTTTGGCATACGTCGACGTGCCGGTCCGCAATGGGGATCAGGACCGCTTGTACAGGTGCCAGCCAGACCGGGAAGGCTCCGGCATAATGTTCAATCAAAACGCCAAAGAAGCGTTCCATGCTGCCGAGCAAAGCCCGATGGACCATGTAAGGTCGTTCAAGTTTGGCCTTCGGCGTTCACATAGGTCAAGTCGAACCGTCTCGGACATATTGAAATCAAATTGTATCGTGGAAAGCTGCCATTCACGACCCAGGGCGTCCAGCAATTTCAGGTCGATCTTTCGGACCGTAGAAAGCTCCGCCCCCGGGTCGATTTCATAATCCAGCTTCGCCCGTTCGAGAGAGGCCTTCAGGGCAGCCTCGGCATCCCGCCATTGCGCCGGATCCCCGACCGCCTTCTCGGGCCGGGTGCTCAGATAGGCCTTGAACTGGTTGAACCCAAAAGCTTTCAGCATGTTCAGGCAGAACTCGAGCACGAAATCGATCTCGGCCGGCATCTGGTCGGGGCGGCAAAAATGATGTGCATCATCCTGGGTAAAGCCGCGCACCCGCAGCAAGCCGTGCAACACTCCGCTGCGCTCATATCGATAGACTGTTCCCTTTTCGGCATAACGCAGGGGCAGGTCCCGGTACGAACGGGTATGGCTTTTATAGATATGCAGGTGAAAAGGACAGTTCATCGGCTTGAGGTAATACTCCTGGCCCTCAATGTCCAAGGGGCGAATACATGTTTTCCTTATAAAAACCCAGGTGCCCGCTCGTCTCCCATAATTGGGCCTTGCCGATGTGGGGCGAGTAGACGAAATCATAGTCTGCCAGTTCGTGTTGTTCGTTCCAGTAATCTTCGACGATCTTTCGTACCATGGCCCCTTTGGGATGCCACAGGATCAAGCCCTGACCGACTTCGTCATTCATACTGAACAGGTCCAGCTCGCGGCCTAATCGGCGATGATCCCGCCGTTCGGCTTCTTCCAGTTTCCACAGGTAGTCTTTCAACTCATCCGGTGTCTTCCAGGCGGTTCCGTAGATGCGGGTGAGCATCTTGTTGTGTTCGTCCCCCCGCCAGTAGGCTCCTGCGATCGACATCAATTTGATGGCCGAGGGGTTGATCTGGCGGGTATTTTCCACGTGCGGCCCCCGGCACAGGTCGGTGAAAGTATCGCTCTGGTAGATGGATATTTCGGGTTTTTCCGCCAGCGGGTTGCCGTACTCATCCAATCCGCCTTTTTCCAGCCCATCGATCAGTTCCAATTTGTAGGGTTGGTTGGCGAAGATCTTGCGGGCTTCATCCGCCGAGACCACCTTTTTGACGAAAGGATGGCCTCCGGCGATGATCTGGCGCATCCGTTTCTCGATCTTCTCAAGGTCCTCGGCGGTCAGGGCTGGGGGATGTCGAAGTCATAATAGAAGCCTTTCTCGATCGGCGGGCCGATGGTGTATTTGGTCTCGGGATAGAATTCCAACACTGCCTGCGCCATCACATGAGCAGCCGAGTGACGGATCTTATAGAGTTGCGAGTCTTCGTAGCGTTCATTTTGTTCTGACATGCGAGCCTCTTAAATCAAAAACCCTCGCCGCTCTGGGGCGGGAGGGTTCTCACGCGGTTCCACCCAGATTGACCTTTCAGGTCATCTCTGTGAGCCGATAACGGGGCCATCCGTTTCCCTTAGTAGTGACGACTTTAGTCGTCATCGTTCAGGTTCTCGCTCGCGGGTGGTTTTTTGGCGGGATTGCCGGAGAAGGCTCTCAGTCATGGCCTGCTCTCTCTGTCGGCATCCGGGTCGCCTCTTTATCCCGGTCGTCGCATTTGGTAGATTGTGTGGGTATTATATGCTGCTTTGGATGCCTGTCAAGCGCCGGCTTAAATCAGAAAGAAGCCTTATGAGGGCTTCTTTCAGTGGGCGGAATAGGGCTCGAACCTACGACCTCTGCTATGTCAAAGCAGTGCTCTAACCAACTGAGCTACCCGCCCAATGACGAGGGCATATTATAAACGAACCCCTCCGATATTGGCAATGGAATCACCCAATATGTTTCAAATACATGATTCGCCTGGATACTCCTATCTTTCATAATGAAGCCTTTCCCTTTTTCCTTTCTGTCCTTTGTGTCCGTTGTGTTTATAGTCTTTTGTCTTTTTCATTAAGAAAAGAGCTCCCCTTTCGGGGAGCTTTCTTACGATCAGGCTTTCTTCAGTACCGGCAAGCCGTTCTTGGTCTCATCCACCTTATAGCCGGTGGGGACTGCATCCAAAGTGCCGGCTTTCTTCTCTTTTGCGAAGAAATAGAGCGTCCGGTCTTTGCCGGATTTCGTTGGGGTGGTCCTGCCGTGCAAATAATACGTAACCCCATTCTTATTCTTATAACTGAATGCCATACGAACCTCCTTTTTGGCATAAGGACCTGCACCATGCTTGCGAGTTGGGCAGGGGAGCTAGACCTAGGCATTATACAGTATAAATGTTCGGCTGAATATGCTCTTCCAGGTGCGGTCAAGCCTCCCTAAAGGAGGATTTTGGGGTGTTGACAGCCTCCCTTGGGCAGGTGTCAATAAGAATAACTGTCTGGCACTCTTTTCCCCGCCGCTTGCGGCGGGAGTCAGCTGAGGCTTTCACAAAGCCAGCGACTTTGTGAAAGCCCTGAACTGCCCGGCTTTCGGGTTTTAGGAAAGCCTTTTAGAGAGTGCTGCGTGAATATCCGCACCGAAATCGATGTTTACAACTTATCCCGCAGCGACATCAGTTCAGTTAGCAGTACGTGCGGTATAATCACGCCCGTGACCAACCCGAAGCGCCCGGAAGACCTTTCGGAACAGGAATTACGGCGTTTATTGCTCGATAAGCGCCATGATTCCCGCCAGAAACGCCTGCAGCGCTTCCGCCGCACCGGCCGGGCGGTCTCGCTCTCGCCTGACCTGCCGCCCGCTGCTCTTCAGGAATGGCGCACCCAGGCCCCGGTCGAAGGTGAAGAAGTCGCCGCCAGCGGGCCCTCCAGGCGTTCCTCTCGCCGGCGATGGTATGACGGTATCCTCCTGGCCGTGGAGATCCTGGCGGTCCTCGGCCTGGCCGGGCTGATGCTGAACTGGTTCGGCTTGCTCCAATCCTTGAACCAGGAGGTGGCTTCGGCGCTTCACCAGGATACGCTTACTCCCACGCCGCTCATTACCTCGGTGGTTCTGCCGAGCGGGCATACGCCTCCCTCTTCGGCCGGCGGCGCCCAGTTCAACGAAGCGGAAATACCGGCCCATCTGCTTCCGCTGGTCCAATCGATCGCCAACCTGCCCGTTCCGACTCCCGGTCCTTCGCAGGCCATCCGCATCCAGATCCCGGCTATAAATGTGGATGCGCCCATCGTCCAGGGTGATAATTGGGAACAGTTGAAAAAAGGAGTTGGTCAGCATGTGGGCTCGGCTGACCCGGGCGAGGTCGGGAATGTGGTCCTCTCTGCCCACGACGATGTATTTGGTGAGATCTTTCGCTACCTGGATAAGCTGAAGTCTGGTGACAAAGTGCTCGTGTTTACTGCCCAACAACAATATCTATATATTATTACCGGCAGCCAGATCGTTTCACCGACGCAGGTGGAAGTGATGAACCCCACCGGCGAACCCACCGTCACTCTCATCAGTTGCTATCCGTATATGGTCGATAACAAACGCATCGTAGTATTTGCAAAGCTTCAAAACCAGTAGGGGTGACCCGTTGGCATGTCCCGACTGCCATGGTTGGGGTCGCCTGTATAATAAAAAACATTTAGGAGATCGTATGGCTAAGAAAAGTAAACGTCAGGTATCCCGCCAGTATTCCCGCCCGCTCCCCGCAGCCCAACAGGTAGCCCGGTCGGCGGAATTCAATCCGGACTATTCAAACATCAAGCATGAGCTTCGCCGCATCGGCATCCTGGCGGCCAGTTTCTTTGCCGTTTTGATCGTCCTATCCTTCTTCCAGAACCAGCTGATCTCCCTCTTCGTAAAGTAGTTCCCGGCTGATTACTGAAAACTGTTCTAATAACCTGACATTTTGAAATATCCTCCAATTGGAGTGCGGGCTTCAGCCCGCTTTTGGACTGATCCATGCCCTCCGACCTCCTGACCGTCAAGCTGGAGAAATTTACCTATGGCGGCGATGCCATGGGCAGACTCATAGACCCCGGAACGGGGGAGACGGGCCGGATCGTTTTTGTTCCATTTGCTCTCCCGGGGGAGACGGTGCGGGTGCGCCCGCTGGAGACGCGGCCCGGTCACATCCGCGCCGGGTTGGTCGAGGTGGTGGATCCGTCCCCGCAGCGGATCTTTCCCAAATGCATCCATTATGGGGTTTGCGGGGGTTGTCACTACCAGCATCTTCCTTATCCGGCTCAACTGGCCGCAAAGACGGAAATTGTCCGGGATCAATTAATGCGCATAGGGAAGATTGAAAATCCTCCCCTTCAGCCCATCGTTCCTTCCTCGCAGGAGTGGAATTATCGCAATAACGTCCAGTTCCACCTGACCCCGGCCGGTAAAGTGGGCTATATCAATTCGACCGGCCGGAACATGATGCCGATTCGGGAATGCCACCTGCCCGAAAAACCATTGAATGAATTGTGGCCCCGCCTCGAGTTTGAGCCCGGTTCGGGGCTCGAACGGGTTTCCTTGCGTGTGGGCGCCGATGGCGAGACTCTCATGCTGTTGGAATCGGAGTCCCTTGATATGCCGGAAATGGAGTTGGAGACGGATCTTTCGGTGGTCCACCTGGCTGCGGAGGATACTGTTGTTCTGGCGGGCGATCCGGCCCTGGTCATGCAGATCAAAGACCGCTGCTTCCGGGTCTCCGCTGCCTCCTTTTTCCAGGTCAATACCGAAATGGCCGTTCGGATGGTGGATCACCTGCTTGCCTGTCTGCCGGTCAGCCCGGAAACGACGCTTTTGGATATATATTGCGGGGTGGGTTTGTTCAGTGCCTTCTTTACCGGCCGGGTGGCCCGGGTCATCGGTATCGAATTTTCCGCCTCCGCCTGTGGCGATTTTGTAGCCAACCTGGACGAGTTCGAAAATGTGGAACTGTACGAAGCTCCGGCCGAAGAAGTTCTGCCCGGCCTGGATGTTTTGGCCGGTGTCGCCATTGTCGATCCGCCTCGGGCCGGTCTGGATAAACGCGTTTTGCAGGCATTATTGGCCATCGGCCCCCGCAGTTTGGCCTATATTTCGTGCGATCCAGCCACTCTCAGTAGGGATGCGCGCTATCTCATTGATGGCGGCTACCATCTCATCCAGGTCACCCCCTTTGACCTCTTTCCCCAGACCTACCATATCGAGACTATTTCCCTGTTCGAGAAATGAAATGAATAGCAGTTCTCCCCAAGAAGCATTTATAAAATACATTTCTTTCTCTTTTCTTTACTTTTCCTTCCTCCGCTTCGCGGTTAATCTTTACCTCTAATTATTCAGAATTTAACATTGTCCAGGTAGATACACTGCTGGGATCTATTTCTGCGTTTTTTCCCCTTCTTCAATCCTGTCATATAATGGACGCTATACTCCTACAAAAGAAAGGATAAATCCTATGCGTTGGGAAGAATTGACCGGTGACCTGTTCCCACAGGCCGTCAAAGACTCGCAAGGCGTCTGCTTGCTGCCCCTCTCCTGCATCGAGCGCCATGGGCATCACCTGCCGCTTGGTACCGATATGTTCATCGGCCGGGAGTTGTGCAACCGCGCCTCGGCCCTCGAGCCGTCCATCGTGTTCCCCGATTTCATCTTTACGCAGATCTTGGAGGCGCGCCACGTGCCCGGCTGCATCGGTATCCAGCCCGAACTGATCCTGAGTCTGCTGGACAACGCCTGCCGTGAGATCGCCCGCAACGGCTTGCGGAAGATCGTCATTGTCAATGCCCACGGCGGCAACGACAGCCTGATCCATTTCTTTGCCCAGATCCAGCTTGCCAGTCCCCGCAATTATGTGGTTTATATTGCCGAGCCATCTTATGTCAACGAAGATCCCGCTACCGCCGCCCAGTGGGAAACTGAGGTGGACGGGCATGCCGGCGAGCGGGAAAGTAGCATGATCCTCGCCATCCGCCCTGACCTCGTTCATCCGGAAACCCTGCCTGCTGATGGGGAGGGCATGCCCCTCGAGCGTTTGAAAACATTGCGCGATCTGGGCACCAACATGGGCATCTGGTGGTACGCCGACCATCCCACTCATTATCGCGGCGATGGCCGCCCCGCTACTTCCGAAAAAGGTGACCGCTGGTTGGACGATCGTGCCCACGCGTTGGCCAAAGTCATCCGTGCCATCAAAGATGACCGGGAGACTCAACGCCTCCAGGATGAATTCTTCGAGAAGACCAAACAACACTAGACGGCCGTTCAGATTCAAGACAGACATAGCCAGACCTCACAGGTTTCCGCGCAGCCTCCCGAAGTGTAATGGAGGCATGAAAACCTGTGAGATCTTCTTTTTCTAAACCGGGATTGTACAATATGTCGGGGAGATAATTCTCAGCTCGCTTAAACCTGGCGCCAATGGCCACTTTTAAGTGCAGTAATGCCCGGCCGGAAAAGTAAGTAATTTACATTATTTAAGTCCTTAGCAATCACGCCGCCGGGTGGATTTGCTTTTGGGGTGTGCTGGTAGCGGTTGCCTGTAGAATTTGCTCGGTAAACCACGCCGGACAGGCCGCCCGTTTGGAGTAGGCGCAACCTCCAGGAAAAACGGAATACTTTATGGTTATTTGCGCAATAAAGGCAAATAGATATTGTAGAACCAGGTTGAAGCAGGAGTTTGTGTCGCAGTCCTTGTGGATGTATGCGTACCGGTTGAAGTTGCGGTCGATGTAGTCGTCCGGGTCTGAGTTCGGGTTGGCGTTTGCGTAGCCGTCACGGTTTGCGTTCGAGTGGCTGTCGGTGTGGGGGTATCGGTTACGGTTGCCGTCGGTGTGGCCGTCTTGGTCCCCGTTGGAGTGGCTGTGCTCGTACTGGTTGGCGTAGCTGTGTGTGTGAGTGTGAAGTTGGCCGTGACCGACATGGCCCCTTTTATGCTTATCGTGCAGGCGTCTGTGCCTGAGCAGCCGCTGCCGCTCCAGCCGGTGAAGGTCGAGCCGGCGGCGGCTGCGGCAGTGAGGCTGACGGTTGTGTTGTAGTCGAAAGATGCAAAACAAGAATTACCGCAGTCGATGCCTGCCGGGTTGCTGGTCACGCCGCCGCTCCCGTCGCCGGTCTTGATGATACTCAGATCAATTGGTTTTGTATAATGCAAGATGGTGCCTGCTTCGCCGACTGCCCAACCCTCGTCTGCTGAGATCATCGTTATCGAATTCAATCTTTGAGAGACTGGGCTGGTAATTTCGCTCCAGGTATTCCCATCCCAGTGCAGGATGACAGAGGGCTGGGATGGGCAATGAGAACCACCCCCTCCCACGGCCCAACCATCGTTGGTTGAAACCATCGTCACTGATTTCAGATCACAATTGGTCGGGCTGCCCAACCAACTCCATTCGCTTCCATTCCAGCGTTGTATCGTCCCCCACGTTCCTACCGCCCATCCATCGGTAGCCGAGACCATCGTCACAGAACCTAGCGTGAGATAAGTCGGGCTGCCTACCTCGTTCCAGCTACTCCCGTTCCAGCGCATGATCACAGAATTTGTGTCCCAGGTCGGAACACCGCTGACCCAATAAAAACGGCAATAGTTTCCCACGGCCCAGCCATCGTTGGCAGAGACCATTGTGACCGAATTTAACGCTCTATCCGGAAGGGTGCCGAACAGACTCCACGTGTTGCCATCCCAGCGCATAATACTGCCAGTAACTGGATTCCCGGCATTGCAACCACCCGCGCCTCCCACAGCCCAGCCGTCGTCGGCTGAAACCATCGCCACCGAATTCAGTTTGGTACCGGCGCTGGGATGCTCTACACCATTCCAGGCATTGCCGTCATACCGGAACATCCACCGGTTGGAACTCCCCACAATCCAGCCGTCGCTGTCGGAGACCAACGCCATTGAAGCCAAAGGGAAGATATCTGGTTCGTCCCACCATTGACTCCACGAATTCCCATCCCAGCGCAAAATTGTTGCGCCATGGAGATCCCCACCGGAGTCCCCTTGGTCCCCCACAGCCCAACCCGCATTGGCCGAATGCATGGCTACGGATCTTAAAGGGTAAGGAACCGAGTTGTCCACTTGGACCCACGCGCTGGGTTGCGGCTTGACCAGGCTGACATCGTCCAGGTAATATGTGGGCTGGGGGCCGCCGCTGGCGTCTTGCCAAAAAAGAGCGCTCAGTGAGGTTGGGTTGCCTACTGCTGCCAATGGAACCGTTACCAATTGCCAGGTATTGGCTGGAACGGTAAAGGAATACATTTCAGTATTTTCGTTGAGATGGAAATTCACAGATTGGCCGCCGGTATCGCCGCCATGCACCCAGAACCGGATTGCAGTGTAATCGCTGACGGGCATGGCCGGGACCGTATGGATTTGTAACCCTCCCCATTCCCCTGTATAAGTGACGGCGATGGAAGCGGATCCGCTGTGAACGGGCGAGGCGTTGTCAAAGCTGGTAGTGGTTGCCCATGACCAGTCCTCCCAATCACCGGCCAGCCAGTCGCCGTAAATTACTGCGTTGCTTTCGGCCAGGGCGAGCCGCATGGGGGCTGACTGGGTGGCGCATATTATGATAATCGCTATGGCCATAGCTGCCGGCGCCAGCAACCTGTGCTGGCGAAAAAAGGAGATCAAGCTTGGAACACATTCAGACAGGAATTTTGATTTGATCATCTTGGTTTCTCCCTATGATGGCAGCTACCGGTTTCAATTCTGCAAACGGCGCCAGCCGGCCTTTCGGATCACTAAAGCAAAATAGCCCAACGCCTGACCATAGAATGGGTTGTTTCTATTCATCCTGGCCATTACCTTTATATACCCCCCCGAATAAATCGGAAAAGGTTTACCTATACCGAATTTTTAATTTAATGGAATAAAAATACACGTGGGAAATGCAGCGATGTTTAAGCCAGTGGTGCTTGATCGATGTGCATCCGTACGTAAGTCCCGGCTCGTAAGTACGATGCCCAAGTGCGTGATTATAAGTGATAGTATATGCGCGAATTCCTACATGAGCAATAGGTCTTTACGAAAAATAGATATACCCCTTCTATTCCTGGCCAGAAGGAGGTGCCATTGTTTCTAACCTATGAATTGGCAATTAATGTTGAACCTCAAATTCAATTCACCTTCGCTGGCCCTGAGCGGGTCCCACAGTATGCCCGTCAGGGTAGCTGTCGGTGTGTGCAGACGAAGGGCCTCCACCACCAGCTACTTTCAATTTTCGGCCCATTCGTTCCGCGGAAAACGTGATTTAACTAGCTACCTACACTTTGATATATCATCCTGTTGGAGTGCGGGCTTCAGCCCGCTTTAGCACTGAGCCAGGGATTTCAATCCCTGGCGTCCAAGCTGAAAAAGCCTTTTTCAATAATGTCAAACCAAAACTGTCAGGTGACTAGTGATTTAAGGGACTTTAATTAACCCTCACTTTGCGAATGTCGATCTACTATCTCAAAGAATTATCCCTTGATTCTTTGTCCAACTACCCAACTACTCCACTATCAGACTATCAGACTATTAGACTATTAGACTATCAGACTAATAGACTATCAGACTAACGTCTAATCCTTGACTTCTCCCCTTACCGGAGGGAGTACACTCGCCCTCAAAGGAGACCCATTTGATCGACTCTTTAACCTTCTACCGCCAACCCGGTGTCATCACTGATCCCGGCCCCTATGCCGGCTGTCTGAATGGACTTCCAACCGGTATTGCCGAACTCTGTCAGCTCGTCCAGAACCTCACCATCCATATATTCTGGGCCGAACGCTACGGCCTCACCTTGCCGGAAACCCGCCAGGGCGAGGTGCAGCTGCGCACTCTTCAGCGCCGCCTGGCCCGCACTCTAGAGTTGGATTCACGCCCCCTCACCGAAGTTCGTCCCCTGGAAAAGAAGATCGTCGGCAACTGCCGGGATTTCTCCGTGCTGCTTGTATCCATCCTGCGCCATCAGGGTGTACCCGCCCGGGCCCGCTGCGGTTTCGGGGCCTACTTCATTCCCAACCATTTTGAGGATCATTGGGTGGCGGAGTATTGGAATGAGTCCCACAAGCGCTGGGTCCTGGTGGACGCACAGCTCGACCCGTTCCAATGCGAGGCGCTGAAGATCTCCTTCGATCCGCTGGATGTGCCGCGGAACCAGTTCATTGTCGGGGGGCGAGCCTGGCAGATGTGCCGCCGGGAAGGCGCCGACCCGGATAGCTTCGGTATTTTTAATATGAAGGGATTGGGTTTCGTCCGGGGTGACTTTGTCCGGGATGTGGCCTCCCTCAACAAAGTCGAACTCCTTCCCTGGGATTGTTGGGGCATCATCGAGAAGGAAGATCTGGCGGACCCGGCCGACCTCATCTTCCTGGATCGCCTGGCGGATCTCACCTGCGCGGATGTGCCCGCTTTCGAAACGGTGCGGGACTTATATCGAACGGATGCCCGCCTGTCCGCCGGTCAGGAGATCTATAGTTATACCGCCTCCGGGATGGAGACCATCGCCATCCCCGCTTGAACTCGGAACAGACACCGGCCTGACTACCTCGACAACGGTAGATTAAGGGTTTTGAACCGTGGCAGCGATTGGAAAGCCGACAAAGATAGTGCTTTTTCTAAAATTTCTTCCTTCGTGTAAATTCGTGTCATTCGTGGAGAAATCTTTAATCCCTGCTAAAAATGGTCCATTGTCGAGCTGCCCCCTCTAATACGTGGTAGCCAGCCGTGGTTTCACAGCCTGGATCCGATGTTTGCTTTCATGGGTTAACAGGCGCACCTGGTGCATGATGGACTCTGTCACCTCCCTGACGTGCTCGCGGTCGTTCACGTCACCGGTAAAATGCATCGGTTCGCCGACGGTCATGGCATAGGGTCCATGCAGGTACCAGCGTGCCTCCGCCATGGCCCCGTCGATTTTTGAGCGGATACTGGTACAGCGTTCGTGCCGCAGCGAAATCCCGATCGGGATGATCGGTGCGCCGGTCATGAGCGCCAGGCGGGCGGCCCCGGTTCGTGGCGGCAGGAAACTTCCATCCGTTGGGCTGATCCATCCCTCGATAAAAATGGCCACCGACTTCCCGTTTTGTAGGTAGAGGCTGGCCTGATCCAGCGCCAGGCTGCCCTGCTTCAACGGAACCGGTATTTCCCTCACCTTCCTCAGGAACCAGCCGAATACGGGTACTGCAAACGCTTTTTCGGTGATAAGGACACTCAACTGCTGCCGGCTGACGATATGGATCATGAATGGATCCGTGGCGCTCGGATGGTTGGAGACAAAGATCTTCCCGCCGGTGGGTAATTTCTTATGCAAGTTAATAGTCATCCTGAGAAGCAAGAATCCATACACCCACAGGAATGCCCAGGCTATCCTATAAAGCGCTTTTTGTACCATGTTGTATATTTGCTCCTAAGGGATTGGGGGTTCGAACCTTGCAATTATAGCGTAGGAGCCGTGGCAAAACCTCTCAGTTAATCGGAATCAACAGTATTGTTATTTCCAACTTTAAGCAGAAATGGGCAGGTTTTTTGCCTGCCCGCCTGCTTTTAGGCTCGATTGTTGGATATTTTCCTTTTATGGAGCAGGTCGTTATTTTACCAGCCGGGCGTTGAGCTCCACTTGAATGGCGCCGAGCGCCCGTGAAACCGGGCAGTTCTTTTTGGCTCCTTCGCCGATTTCCTGAAAGCGTTTCTCATCGATCCCGGGTACCTGGGCTTCTGTATTCAACTGCACTTTTGTGATCGTAGCCGCGTTGTTCACCGTTTCCATCGTTACATCGGCATGCGTCTTGACCAGCGTGGGCGTGAACCCGGCTTTGCTCAGCTCATTGGAAAAAGCCATCGTAAAACAGCCCGCGGCTGCAGCCGCAATCAATTCCTCTGGATTTGTCCCGGCTCCTTCTGTAAAGCGGGATTTATATGAATAGCTGCCTTCAAACATTCCGGTTCCCAGGCGCATCTTGCCCTGGCCATCTTGTAAATTTCCTCTCCATTCAGCATCTGCAAAACGAGTAGCCATATCTATACCTCCAAATTTGGGCCATAAAAAGGGTTATCCGAAAATTCCGGAACAGTTCATTTTCTGAGCGTCAGCGGCGCCGCCGCACACACTTAGAAAATGTCGTCTTCTATTTTTAGGATGGCTTCCAGGTCCATCCTGATGGGGATAATTATACTGTCTTGCTTAAGTTTTATATTAAATATAGAGATGAAAGCCGCGCCAGGCGCGGCTTTCATCTTTTTCGATAACTACAGCCAGGAAAGGAAAAAAGGATTTCCTTTTATTTCACCAGGTTTCGCAGGACGGTATGCAAGATGCCGCCGTTGCGGTAATAATTAACTTCAACCTTGGTGTTCAGCAAGGCCTGCGCCTGGAAGGTGACCACCTTTCCGTCCGGCTGGGTGGCTTTCACGGTCAGGAGGCTCTTGGGGTGCCAGGGTATCGCTCAACCCTTCGATTTCGAAAACTTCCCGCCCGGTCAGGCCGAGTGATTCGGCATTCTCCCCGTTTACGAAGCGGAGCGGCAGTACGCCCATGCCCACCAGGTTGGAGCGGTGGATGCGCTCATAGGATTCGGCGATCACCGCCTTAACTCCCAGCAGCATGGCTCCCTTGGCGGCCCAGTCCCGGCTCGAGCCGGTCCCATATTCCTTACCGGCCACCACAACCGTAGGCACTCCCTCCGCCTGGTATTTCATGGCTGCCTCGTAGATGGACATCTTTTGGTCTTTAGCTTCGCCGGGCTTGCCGAAATAGGTGGTCACGCCGCCTTCCACTCCCGGAACGAGCAGGTTCTTCAGGCGGATATTGGCAAAGTTCCCCGGGTCATGACCAGGTCATTGCCGCGGCGGGCGCCGTAGGAATTGAAATCCCGCGGTTGGATGCCGCGCTCTTGCAGGAAATGCCCGGCTGGGCTGTCCACGGCGATATTGCCTGCCGGAGAGATATGGTCAGTCGTGATCGAATCGCCCAGGAGCGCCAACACGCGGCGCCTTGACCGGCTGGATGGAAGGGACTTCCCGAGTGAGTTCCTGGAAGAATGGGGGATGATGGATATAAGTGGAGGTCTCATCCCATTCGAAAAGGTCGCCGCCTTTCACTTCGATGGCCTTCCACATGGAAGATCCCTCGAAAACGCTGGAATAGCGGTCATCGAACATGCCCTTGTTCAAGCTGGCGCCCACTACGGCAGCCACTTCGGCGGTGGTCGGCCAGAGATCTTTCAGGTATACCGGCCCATCCTTGCCCATGCCCACTGGCTCGGTCAGCAGATCAATATCGACTGTCCCGGCCAGGGCATACGCCACCACCAGCGGCGGCGAGGCCAGGTAATTGGCTTTTACCAGAGGGTGGACCCGTCCTTCGAAGTTGCGGTTGCCGGAGATGACTGCGGCTGCCACCAGGTCGGAGCCGCTGATGGCCTTGGCCACCTCACCCGGCAGGGGTCCGCTGTTGCCAATGCAGGTGGTGCAGCCGTACCCGACCACGTTGAAGCCCAGCTTCACCAGCGGTTCGATCAGGTTGGCCTTCTTAAGGTATTCTGTAACTACTCTGGAGCCGGGGGCCAGGCTGGTCTTCACATAAGGTTTGACTGTCAGGCCTTTTTCGGCTGCTTTTTTGGCCACCAACCCTGCCGCGATCATGACGGATGGATTGGATGTGTTCGTGCAGGAGGTAATGGCCGCGATCACCACCGCGCCGTGACCGATCTCATAGGAGCCGCCGTTCGTGCCTACTTTGGCCTTGCGGCTGACCATCTCGGGGGTGAGGTCATAACCGCGCTCTTTCACTGGGGCGGTCAGGGCCTTCTGGAAGACGGATTTCATCTCGTCCAGGGCTACCCGGTCCTGCGGGCGTTTGGGCCCGGCCAGAGAAGGTACCACCGAGGCCAGATCCAATTCGAGTGTTTCGGTATATTCTGGTTGTGGGCTGTCTGCTTCCCGGAACAAACCCTGCTCACGGAAATAGGTTTCCACCAGGTCGATCTGCTCGCTCGGGCGGCCGGTCTGACGGAGATAGCTGATAGTTTCGGCATCCACCGGGAAAAATCCCATGGTGGCGCCGTATTCCGGCGACATATTGGAGATCAGGGCCCGGTCAGGCAGAGACATGGATTCCAGTCCAGGGCCGAAGAATTCCACGAACTTATCCACCACCCCCTTCTTTCGCAGCAGTTGGGTGACGGTCAGGACCAGGTCGGTCGCGGTCACGCCTTCTTTCAGCTTGCCGGACAGTTTGAAACCCACCACATCCGGCAGGAGCATATCCATGGGTTGGCCGAGCATGACGGCTTCGGCTTCGATGCCGCCCACGCCCCAACCGACCACTCCCAACCCGTTGATCATGGTGGTGTGCGAATCGGTGCCGATGACAGTATCGGGGAAAGCCTGGCGTCTCGCCGGCTTCGGTTTTGGTCATGACCACTTGAGCCAGGTATTCCAGGTTGATTTGGTGGATGATGCCGGTCATGGGGGGGACCACCCGGAAGTTTGAAAAGACCTTTTGGCCCCATTTGAGGAATTCATATCGCTCCCGGTTGCGCTGGAACTCCATCTCCGCGTTCCGCTGGAGAGCCTCCGGGCTGGCGAAGAAATCCACCTGGACGGAATGGTCGATCACCAGGTCGACCGGGACGAGCGGGTTGATGCAGGTCGGGTCGCCGCCCAGGCGGGCGACGGCGGCGCGTATGGCTGCCAGGTCTACTACGGCCGGCAAGCCGGAAAAGTCTTGCATGATCACGCGGGCCGGCAGGAAGGGAATGGCCGGTCGGCCGCCCTTATCCGCCGGTGCCGGTGTCCAGGCGGCGATGTTCTTCACATCCTGCCGGGTGATTTCCTTTTCATTGCACTGGCGCAAAGCGGCTTCAAGCATGACCCGGATCGAAAACGGTAATTTGGCCAGCTTGGCCAGGCCCGCCTTTTCCAGCGCATCCAAACGATAAATCAAAAATTGCTTATTTCCTACATGAAGGACACTGCGGGAAGTAAAAAGGTCATTGTTCATATTTGCTCCTGTAGAGACAAAAAACACCCGGCTTGTCTGCCGGATGCCCTTCAGTTCCTGTCCATGAGGCAGGAACTGTGGGGTGGATCAGTTCAATTCTTTTTTAAGCTCGTTCACTAATTTTTCCCTCTCGGCTTCCGAAAGGAACCCGGCCCGGGCGGCCGCCAGTATGCGTTCCTTCAGCATCAGCTTGGACATCCCCAACTCCTCGCAGGCCCGCTGGTATTCATCGCTGAGGGTGATCTGGGAAATGGAAGGGTCATCCGTTCCGATGGTGATGCAAAGCCCATCTTCCAGCATCTTCATGATGGGATGATGTTGGAGGTTGGGAGAAACACCGGTTTGATAATTGCTGGTGACGCATACTTCGAAGGCGACGCCGAGATCGCGTGCCAGGGATACTGCAGATGGGTCCTCGACCACTCTCACCCCATGTCCGATCCGGTCGGCATGGAAAAGTTCCAGCGCTTCCCGGACGTTGCCAGGCCCGCCCCACTCGCCTGCATGGATGGTCACTTTCAATCCGGCTTGCCGGGCTTCCCGGAAGATGCTGGCAAATGGTCCGGCGGGAAATTCAGCTTCATTACCCGCCAGGTCCAGCCCGACCAGGCCGCGGTCGATCCGTGAAGCCGCCAGCCAGGCCACCTGTTCAGCCAACTCGACAATTTCGTGACGGTTCACGCTGACGATCAAGCCCACCTTCACCCCAAATTCACGGGCGGCGCTCTGGGCGCTGTCGCAGACCCAGTCCATCACATCCCCCAGGGGAAAGCGTTCGGCCCGGCTGAGCGCCACCGGGGTGAAGCGCAGTTCCAGGTAGCGGATGTTATCTAGGGCCGCGTCTTCCACGGCTTCTCGAGTGATCCGGTAGATTACCTCGGGTGACCGGTAGAACAGCCTCAAGGTGGAAAATTTTGCCAGGAAATTTTGGTAGGTGGATGGCTCGGTCTTTTGGACCTGCACCAGGTTGCTCAGCGGCCCCGTATTGACGGGTACGGTGATGCCGCCGGAACGGGCGATTTCCAGCATGGTCTTGAGGCGCAACGACCCTTCCAGGTGACGATGGAGATCCACCTTTGGGAGGCATTGGTAATAATTTCTGGCGTTTTCCACGGGTTAGTGTTTGTGACGCTTTCTCTTTTTATCCGAGTTTTGGACCTGTGCCGGGGTCGAGACTGGTTCGGCGGCTTCCACTTGTTCCACTTGCGGGTGGGAAACGGGGCTGGTTTCGGATGCGGCTGCCGCTGCCCGCGGCTGGTAGAGGAAGATCCGTCCGATGACCGCTGAACGAATATCGGTCAATAAATTCTGGAACATTACGGACGCCTGACTCTTATATTTTACCAGCGGATCGGATTGAGCGTATGCTTCCAGGCCTACCGAAATGCGCAGGGCTTCCACACTGGTGAGGTAATCCACCCATAATTCGGTGATGCTGCCGAGCAATACCTGCCGGTAAATTTGGTTCTGGATGTTATGGCCGAGTCCTTCCACCGGGTCCTTCTCATCCTGTCCATCCCCGCCATCTGACTCCGCGGTGAGGCGGGCCGCCGTTTGTGAAATTCCCAACCGGACGCGTTCACTCTCGCCCCAGGCGCGCCGTTGAGCCTCCTGTGCTTTTTGAAGATGATCCAGGACATCCTCTTCCAGGTTGCCGGAATCGGAATTGCGCAGGATCTCTCCTGCCAGGTAGACATAATGCAGGCGGGTGAAGACCTGCCGGATCTGCCGATGGGTCCTGGCATCGAAGGACGTGCTCGTCCCCTGGGCCATCAGGCCGAGCAGGCGCAGTTTGGTCTGTTCGTCGGCCTCGGTTACGCGTTCCAGGGCTATGTCGAGATCCCGCGTGATCTGCCCATCCTTGCCGAGCAGTTTTTCCTCCCGAGCCGTCAGGGCCTGGCGGACATGGGCCTCGATCTCGTTGGTCACGCTGTCCCAATCCAGTCCCTCCAGTTCAGGGACATCCAGCCCCAGGGGTTCACCCAGGCGGAATTCGATGGTGTTGGCCAGTCGCATGATCGTCGTGGAGTTGACATAGGCTTCCACCTGGGTCCGCAAATCCTCCGCCAGGTCTTTCGGATCGTTGACCAGTTGGGTCAACTGGGTGGGATCCAATTTCAAGGGCACGCGGGCAAGACCGGAGAATTCTTCCAGGATGACATTCGGGCGGCGCTCTTCGGTCTCGATATTGTCTGCCAGGCCTTCCAGCGCCGTATCGAGCGACTCTGTCCGCTCGTCGATCTGGGCCTGCAGCTCGCTGCCGCTGTGGTCTACCATTTCCAGGGTAATGTTGAGGAAGTGTTCTTGGTCGGCCTGGATGGCGCGGTGAGCCAGGTCAAGTAAACTTGTGCGGAGATCCTCCGTGGATGAATCGAGTTCATCCAACAGCAATTTATAAGTGAAGGGCGGGAAAACTCCCTCCGGCGAATTGAACGGCGGCTGGACCTGTTCCAACCAGGCCAGCAAGCGCCAGTATTCCTCATTTGCGTGGGCTTCTTTGACCCGCCGTTCGACTTCCTGGGCCAGCAGCTCGTTCACATCCTCGGCCAGGTCTTCCTTTTCAAAGACGCGATCCCGCTGGGAATAGATGCGCTGGCGTTGGGCATTGAGAACATCATCATATTCCAGGGTGTGTTTGCGGATGTCAAAATTGGCGCCTTCGACCCTGTGCTGGGACTGCTCGATCATGTTGTTGACCAGGCGAGCCTGCAGGGGATAGTCCTCGTCGATGCTAAAGCGTTCCATCACGTTCTTCACCTGGTCGCCTCCGAACATGCGCATCAGGTCGTCTTCAAGAGAGAGATAAAAACGGGAGGAACCCGGGTCGCCCTGGCGGGCAGCCCGCCCGCGCAACTGGTTGTCGATCCGGCGGGCCTCATGGCGTTCCGAGCCGATGATGTGCAAGCCGCCGAGCTCGCGAACGCGTTCCATATCCTCGAAATATTTCAGGAAATAGGCAGCTTCGGTTTCATAGATGCCGTAAAAGGACGGGTCCACTTTTTGGAGGGCTTCCCTGCGGTCATCCATGGGCAGGTCGTACGGATCTTTAACCCCGGCCTTGCGGAGGATGCGGTTGACGCCGTTCAAGATCTCTTCGGCGAGGTCGCCGCCGAGCTTGATATCGACACCGCGGCCGGCCATATTGGTGGCAATGGTCACGGCTCCGAAGGCGCCTGCCCCTGCAATGATCATGGATTCTTCGGTATGCTTGCGAGCATTCAAGACCTGGTGCGGCACGCCGCCCTGCAGGACAGCCTTCAACCGCTCTGCATTTTCGGGCTCCAGGTGGAGGATATCCAGCAGGTGGGTGAGGTTGGCCGCCTCTTCGGGGTTGAGCGACAGGCCCATATCCTTGGCCATGGGGCGCAGGTCCTCGGGACGAAGTTGGTCGATTGGTTTGTTGAGGGGCTGCAGCTCCTTGATGATCCGCCCGTCCTCGATCCGGTTGTTGGCTTCCAGCCAGGCATTCCGGATGAGCAGGATCTGCATAAGCCGGCGGATGGGTTCGGCCCGTAGGCGGGTGGAGAGGCGGTCCGAGCTTTCAACTGAGCTTGTCCCCACCAACATCGGTCGTCCCTGGACGTGGTAGAAAACGATCTCACGGATGATGGAGCGCAGTTTGGCCTCGGCCGTGCGGTAGATCACATCCGGGTAATCTTTACGCCGCCAGAAAAGGGGTTCTGCCTCGCCCTTTTGCCCTTTCTCCTGGTAAGCGAAGTATGAATATTCATAGCCATCCTCATCCTTGGCCTTCACTTCCTCCAGTGGGGATTCCTGGCTCATGGCCTGGTATTCCAGGTTGGTCGGGATGGGCAGGACCGGCAGTTTATAGATTTTGTCGAACTCTTCCGCTTCGGTGAGAGCCGTGCCGGTCATGCCGGCCAGTTTCTTATACATGCGGAAGTAATTCTGCAGCGTGATGGTGGCGTAGGTAACGTTCTCGGGTTCCACCTTTACGCCTTCCTTGGCTTCCACGGCCTGGTGGAGACCGTCGGACCAGCGCCGGCCCGGCATGAGCCGGCCGGTGAATTCATCCACGATAACGACCTTGCCGGCCTGGACCAGGTAATCCTTGTTCCGGTGGAACAGGTGCTGGGCCCGCAGGGCTTGTTCGAGGAAACCCAGCAGGTGAGCCTGTTCGGGGGTCACATCTTCAGGTCGGTCAGGATCGCGCAGGGGCTGGCCGAGGAGCTGCTCCACGTGCGCCGTGCCGATCTCGGTCAGGGCAATACTGCGGTCCTTTTCACTGACCTCGTAATCTTCTTCCTTCAATTGGCGGACGAGGGCGGCCATCTTGCCGTACCATTCGATGTCGCCGGAGGCGGGACCGGAGATGATCAGCGGGGTTCGGGCTTCATCGATGAGGACGTTATCGACCTCGTCGACGATGGCATAAAAGTGGCCGCGTTGGACCTTTTCTTCCACCCGGTAGACCATGTTATCCCGCAAATAATCAAAACCGAATTCGGAATTGGTCCCGTAAGTGATATCGGCCTTGTATGCCTCCACCCGGTCGACCAGGCGCATCTCACTCTGGTCCTCCCGGGGCGATTCGTGGGCAGGATCGTATAGAAAGGCCTTTTTTCCATTCTCGGTCGCGGCGGCCATCTGAAGGATGCCGACCGACAGGCCGAGGAAATGATAGATCGCGCCCATCCAGCGGGCATCCCGGCGGGCCAGGTAATCGTTGACCGTCACCAGGTGAGCGCCTTTGCCCGTAATGGCATTAAGGTAAAGCGGCAGGGTGGCCACCAGGGTCTTGCCTTCCCCGGTGCGCATCTCGGCGATCTTGCCCTGGTGGAGAACAAGTCCGCCGATGATCTGGACGTCATAAGGACGTTGACCGATGGTCCGCTTGGCGGCTTCACGCACGACCGCAAAAGCCTCCGGGAGAAGCTCGTCCAAAACCGCCTGTTCCACCTTGAGGTGTTCCTCGGGGTCCTCGATATCTTTTACTTCTTCCGCCACCCGCAGGCGAAATTCGTCGGTTTTGGCGCATAAGGCTTCATCGCTGAGAGCCTCGAAATCGGCTTCCAGGTCGTTGACCTGATCGACGATCTCGGTCGTCTTTTCAATTTCACGCTTGTTGGGGTCGCCCCCGAAGGCTTTGACAAATTTCTGGAGCATTAAAGGAACCTTTCGGGCAGGATTATAGCATGCCCCCAAAAGCTGCGCTATTAGAGGGATATAAGAAATAAGGTAATCACAATTCAACTATTGTGTCGTTGCGAGCGAGCGTTCTTCAGCGAGCAATCGGTAGCATCCCGTAGGGAAGCAATCTCCAGCCCACGAGGAGATTGCTCACCTGCACTGCACTCACTGCGTTTGTTGCAGTGCGGTGCATGTGTCGAGCCGGAAGGGCATCGGCTCTCGCAACGACACCGTCCTTTCTTATACGAAATATCCAAATGCGATTGCCCTGATATAAGAAATCTCCACATGTCATGTACGAGTGACCCCTCGGTGTGTCCTGATTTTTTTGTTGGGGGTCACTCTTACTTGATCATTCAAGGATCTTCTCCATCAAGAATGTCCCTCTTGTCTGCCTGTACCCAAACTTCCTGTCGATCGCGATCATGGGCAGGTTTTTCGTATTGTGATGCGTATGGACCGAATGAACTTTCAACCCATCCCTGGCATGCCGTAGCGCCAAAACCTTAATGGCTTGGCCCAGCTTGCGTCCGCGGTAGGCTATATCCACACCCGTATGGAGGTTGTAGGCATAATCCTCTATCCGGGTAATTGCGCTCATGGCTGCCCACCTACCGGTGGCGCTATCGATGGCGACGATCTGACCGTCCGGGAGGTACCAATCCGTTTGGCAGACTCTCTTTTGGAAATCCTCGAAGGATTCCCAGGATGGCATCCCGTCTGTCCCTGGAGTGGAGCGATCCGTCGCGTCATTTAAAGTGTAGAGTTTCCGTTGAGCCTCTTCCGTATTCCCCAATTCTTGCATGCTGGTAAAGTAAAAGCCTTCATCCTTCAGGCGATTGATGACCTCGTTATACGGCTGGTCGTCGAACGCATCCAGGTTCAACTCCATTCCAAAATTATGGCGCTGCTCCAGAAAGCCGCGCCGGTCGACGAAGGCCTTACTGTTCGGGTCGTTATCCAGGACCCGGACCTGTAATCTCTTAATCTGGGCTTTTTCTACAGCCGGGAAAAGGTCGGTATAAAGGCAACTGCCGGCTCCATGGCCTCGTTTTTCTGGTTTGACCACCAGGTAAAAGGTGGATAAATTCGGCTGCAGCTTGTGGCGGTAAGCCCAGCAAAAACCCACCAGATTTCTCTGCTCATCCTCCGCCACCCGGAACCTGACCACCTGGTCCAGGTGGGTTTCGTAATCTTCCCGAAGATCCGCTTCGGTGGTGCGTTGATCTTCCTGGCTGGTAATCAACTCGGCGACCTCTCCGAAATCCTGTTCTGGCTTAGGAGGGCGTAACCTGATCTCTTTCATGGATTTACACTTTCTCCCTATCCAATGTAGGGGCGGTTCGCGAACCGCCCCTACATTCGGCAGATTAATTTATATTTTCCTGGCTCCGGCTTGTATCCCATCTTTTGATTTATTGCCAGGATGGGAGTGTTGAGCGAGTCATTATCGGTTTTGATCGACACGGCCCCCTTTTCCCTGGCATAACTTTTTCATCGATTACATCTTTTTCTTTATACTACTTTGTGTCCTTCGGGATTATTCTTTTTTCTCCAACTCTAAACCCGCATTTCTCCAATTGCTCCAATAACTCCTGCGGATCCGTCAGCCATTGGCCCCACTTTCGCGAGATATGCTCGGTCCAGGAATATGTATCATAAGTGAAGGTTTCAGGCTTTTCCTTGTTTTCAATCCGGATCTTGGCCTTTTGCTTGCGGTAATAGCCTTGCGCCAGGTAGCCCTCATCCATCACCTTCATGGCCCGTTGGACCGTCTCGTCATCCATTTCCGGATAGCGGTCTTCGAAAAGGGTGAATTCGAGCGGGAACCGTGGCCTCGTCGGATACTCTTCGGCGGGGTAGCCCATGATCAGCTCAACCAGTGGGAAGACCCTTTGTGGCAGCTTATATTTCTTTTGGATCTTCTCCGCTATATAGGGAGTGTTGCCCAGGAAGCAGGAGCCCAGGCCCAGGCTTTCGCCGGCGACGACCATGTTCTCGGCCATCAGGGTGGCATCTTGAATGCCAAAGAAAAGCAGCGATAGGTCATTCGAGACCACTTCCCAGCCGCGGATCTTCATAAATCGCTCCAGCTTATACAGATCCACACAGATGGTGAACCAGAGGGGTGCGCCATAAGGGGCTTTTTTGCGGGTCAAAAGGACACTGTATAACTGGGACGCAAAGGGCGCTTGCTGCCCGGCCCTGACGATGTCATGAAGGACTTCGTCGGTGGGTTTTTGGTCGGTGTATTTACGGACTGAACGGTGGGAGAGAAGCGTTTGCAGGACAGGATTATCCATGTGGGCCTTTACTATTTTAGATTTAGGATTAATGCTTAAGAGAAGATTTGGGATTGACCGGGAAGACGATCAGGATAAATTGTAATGCTCTTCCTGGCGATCTATCTTGGAAAGGATCTGGTCGATCTCTTTTTTGGCGACGATCCGATAGAAGGACAGGTTTTGCATCTCGTCGAAGAGCTTGCTCTCTTTTTCCCTGTCCCGGGAGGTATCCTCATGGGACTGGAAATATTTCAGCTGCGGATGGACGATGGTGGCTAGCTGCTCCGGCGGGATGTGATCGAGTTTTTCCCATTCAATTTCCTTGATGACTTTATGGGGGAACTCCTCGAATACCTTTTCCTTATACTGGTCGATGATTTTGAGGTGCTCACTGATATCGGTGGAAAAACTGACCGGCAAGAGCAGCGAGCCTTTCAGGACGCCGGTCTTCTGGAAAATGGACGATACCTTTTTATTCAGGCCGTATATCCTGTCGAGATTTCTATTGGAAAGGGCCTGCATCGAACCCGAGGCCTGCCGCGCCAGCTCATCGTGTTTTATCCGCAGAGCCTGGTATTCTTTCAAGGCGTTATAGAGTTTAAGGGGGGCCGCTTTATCGTAATGCGGATATCTTTGGGAAAGCATCTTATGGGCCAGGATCAGTTCCGGGCACTCCGGATAGGTGGCATCGAACAGGCCCTGGTAGGATTGCATCCATTTTCGGACGGTTTGAAGGTCGGCCAGTTTTTCCTTTCGCTCCGGATCGTTCAAGCGGAAATACCTGGCTATTCGCTGGACGACGATCGTGGCGATGATCCCTAAAAGGAAACCCAGGAGGAGAGAGACGATTGGCCGGCTCATTTTTTATCGTAAGAAATGCTGATGCTGGAAACCCTCATGAATGGTCTTCCGGAATGCTGTTAAAGTATAACATCGCCGCTTGGAAGGCACAATCGAATATGGCCTGGAAGATAAGATTTTCACGAAGGCTAATGTCAAAGTCGCCCGCCAGGAGTTCTTTACACCAAACAAGCCCGGAATATTTGCAAAAAATCGCCTGAAACTGTAAAAAACTGAATTCTTATAGCCCATTTTCCGCGGAACAATTCCGGAACGCCTCCCACATATGGGAGTTAAAATCGAAAAATGAGCCTTTTTTTCCCATATCTGGTGGTCGGAGGCATTTTGTTCCTCGCGAAGTCCTTGTGTTCTTCAAGGGTTGTTTGGGTAAAACGATCCCTCGGAAATGTGATTCACGCTCATTTTGGGGATCACCCTTGCGAAGGTTTGGCTATACAAGGTATCTTAAGGAAGGGTGCCGGAGCTATGCCATGCATCTTGACGTAAGAAACCTTCGCAAGGATCTTTTCCGGAGCGCACGTGTACCCGTAGGTTTTTTTCCGGAGGGTAAGGCTCCTGCGCAGGGTTTACACCTGGCTTCGGTTGTTTCCAGAATTTAGTGAAGAAAAGTAAAGGCGACCCACTGGGTCGCCCTTATAGATGATGCTTCCGTGAACGGGAAATAAAAAACCGAAGTCTTAAATCACCGGTTTCCCGTTCTTATAAAAGAGTTCACCATCCACAGTGATCTCTGCATCGTTCATATCACACAGCATGTCCCAGTGGATGCCCGAATCATTCTTCGAGCCGGATTCCGGGTAGCCCGCTCCCACCGCCAGGTGGATGGTCCCGCCCATCTTTTCGTCGAAGAGCATGTTCTTCGTGAAGCGGGTGATGCCGTAATTGGTGCCGATCCCGAATTCTCCCAGGCTGCGTGCGCCCGCGTCGCTGTTGAGTTGGGAGGTGAGCAGTTCCTGGTTCTTGCTGGCGGCTTCCTTGACCACTCTTCCATTCTCGAACCAGAGCTGGATGTCGGTTACCTCCTGGCCGTATTCGATGGCCGGGTATTTGAACCGCACCCAGCCGTTGACCGAATCTTCCACCGGCCCGGTGAAGATCTCCCCATCCGGGAAATTGAGCTGCCCGTCGCAGGGGATGAAGACCCGTTCCTTGACCGACATCCGCAGGTCCACGTTGGCGCCTTTCAAGACGACCTTGTCATGCCCCTTCAGCCAGTCTGCCAGTTTCTTCTGGTCCCGGCCGGCTTGCTTCCAAAACGCCACCGGGTCGGGTTCGTTAAGCATCATGGATTCGAAGACGAACTCGCGGTAGTCTGCCAGGCTCATGTCGGCTTCCTGCGCCATTGCGTGGGTGGGATAGACGGTCAGGCACCAGCGTAGTTCGCCCTTGGCAGACCGTTCGAAGAACACTTTCTGATTGGGGGCTCCGGCCTTGGAGACCCGCGCCATCCGCTGCGGGTCGATGCCGGAAAGCGAGCGGGTATTGTGCTCCGACCAGATGTTCAGGCTGGCATCGAAGGTCTCGGTGATCAGCTTGCGGATGGGGGAGACGTAGTCCAGTTGGGCATCCGAAGCAAATTTATAGAATAGCTCATCCGCGCCGGGAGTGGAAGGCTGAAGGAATACATAAGCGCCGGCTTTGATGGCTTCTTCATATACAGCCAGGGTCAATTCTTCCGCCAGCGGATGCGTGCGGATCTGGACCTGCTGGCCGGGTTTGAGCGCCAGGGAATAATGCACCATTACCTGGGCGAGCTTGGTAATACGCGGATCGGGCATGGGAGGAATCCTTTCTTTTTACATCATTACTGATCGTGTTTGGCGGGCTGGATTTTTTCTGCACCCTTGATCTTACCAGCCAGCTTGGCGGGAGAATGGATCAGGGTGGGGAAGCACTCGGAACAAATATAGGCTTCTTTTCCCTGGTATTGCAGGGTGACCAGGGGAATTTCTTGTTCGGATTTCTGGCAATTGAGGCATGTTTTCATTTTCGTTACCCTTTCCGGTTCTGGATCAAATTAATCCAACCTTATCTATATGATCTGCCGCGCCTTGGTCTCCATCGGCAGCAGGATGGCGTAGAGGAACTCATTTACCGGCGTGGGCATGCCCAGCTCGCGGCCCAACCGCACCACCGTGCCGGTCTGGGCCTCCAACTCGGAGGGTTTGCCGTTCATGATGTCGTTCTGCATGGAGGCGTACGTATCCGCCTGGGTGGCATCGATGGTTGCCAACATCCGTTGGACGGAATCCTGCGCCAGCGCCACGCCTTTTGCCCGGCCGACCGCTATAACTTCCTCCAGCGCGGCCGCCAGCAGCTTGCGCGTCTCAGGTACGCTGCGATAGCCTCCCATCGGCTGGCGCGTGGCCGCGCCCACGCTGCTGACAGCCACGATAAAGATGAATTTCGCCCACATGGCTACGTGGATATCGCCGGGAACTTCGGCTTTCAGCCCCTGGCAGCGCTCGAACGCTTTCAGCAGGGCTTCCACCCGCTCCGAGCGCTGGTTGTCCAGTTCTCCGAAGGCGATGGAAGGTTGGATGCCCACGTGCCGGATCACTCCCGGCGCGCCGATCAGGGCGCTTATTCGGCAGAGTCCGCCCAGGACATGCTCACGTCCCAGCGCCGCCTCCAGTTCCGCCGGCGCGGAGATGCCGTTTTCCAATGGCAGAACGATCGTCTGTGAGCCGATAAGGGGTTTCATCGCTTCGGCGGCTTCGGGTATTTGCCAGGCCTTCACGCCGACTATAACCAGGTCCACCGGGCCGACCTTGTCCGGGTCGGCGCTGGCTTTGGCAGGCCGGATATTGAAATCGCCCAGGATACTTTCTACTCTCAGCCCATTTTCCTGGATGGCCTGCAAATGCTTGCCTCGGGCAATAAATATCACCTCTTCCCCCGCCTGCGCCAGCCGGCCTCCAAAATAGCCTCCCACACCTCCAGTCCCATAGATGGCAATTTTCATTTAATTCTCCTATATCAGTTCGAGCTGTTCGTCGAACAACTGCACATCCGGCCAATTCTCATCGACCCAATGGGAGACAGCCTGCAAAGATTGCTCCAAATGGACCCGCTGGTTGCCGACCATGGCGCAAGCCAGGACGGCTTCACGCCACTTATCCTGCAGATCCATCTCGGCGACGGAAATGTTGAATTCCTTGTGCAGGCGTGCCAGCAGCGGCTTCAGGCGGCTGCGCTTTTCCTTGAGGGAGGTGCAGCCTGGGAGACGCAGGTGAAGGGTCAGATATACCGATCATTTCATGCAATTGATGAAAAGCAATTTACGAATAGGGGAATCCGCTTTACAATGCCTGCACGATGGACAAGGAAATTGCCTACAACCAGGCTCTTGATTATCTCTATTCTTTCGTGGATTATAGCCTGAAAAAATCCTCCGAATTGGCCCGGGCCGACTTTCACCTGGAGCGCATGTTCGCATTAATGGATGCGCTCGGGAATCCCCAGAAAAACTACCCGATCATCCATATTGCCGGGACAAAGGGAAAAGGGTCCACTTCGGCCATTACCGCCTCAGCGTTGCAGGCCGCTGGCTATAAAACCGGCCTGTATACTTCTCCGCACCTGCAGGATTACGTCGAACGCATCCAGGTGGACCGGCAGCCAGTTTCCCATGCCGGTCTGGTCGACCTGGTGGAGCAGGTCAAAGGAGGAGGTGGCCCGCATCCCTCAACTGACGACTTTCGAGATCACCACAGCCATCGGATTGCTCTATTTTGCCCAACAGAAGGTCGATGCAGCCGTGATTGAAGTGGGTTTGGGAGGCCGTCTGGATGCCACCAACGTGGTCATGCCAAAGGTGGCGGTCATCACATCCCTCTCTTATGATCATATGGCGGTGCTGGGAAACACCCTCTCGGCTATTGCTGCGGAAAAGGCCGGTATTATAAAGGAAGGTGTTCCGGTGGTCTCATCGCCCCAGAAGGAAGAGGCGTTGCAAGTCCTCGAGAGGGTTGCAAAAGAACGCCGGGCTCCCCTGACTTTGGTCGGTCGGGATGTGTTTTATGAGCCGGGAGGGCATTCTTTGGACGGGCAAAGCCTCCAGGTCTGGACGGATGGGCAAAAATCCATTAGAACTCTCGCTCCCCCTTTTGGGTGTTCACCAGGTGGTTAATGCTGCCACAGCCTTTGCAGCTCTGCAGGCAGGTGGTCTCAAACTTACGGATGAGCAGCTGCAGAAGGGGTTTGCGTCCGTATCCTGGCCCTGCCGGTTCGAGGTCGTTCGGCGGGAACCTCCGGTGGTGCTGGATTCGGCCCACAATACCGATAGCTTCGAGAAATTGATGCAAACCTTGGAGGATTATTTTCCCGGCCGGATGGTTACCTTGATCTTCGGCTCTTCGGAAGATAAGGATATCGCCGGGATGATCCAGGCCCTGAAACCCTGCTTGAAGCGGATCATCGCGACAAAAGCAGTCCACCCGCGGGCGCTCGAACTCGAAAAGATCGCCGATACGGCGGCATTTTTGCAAATTCCATCCGAAATGGTAGAGCCGGTAGGGGCCGCGCTCAAGCGGGGACTGGAACTCTCTGCAAAAGATGGTAGTATTGTCCTTTCTGCCGGCAGCATGTTCGTAACGGCAGAAGCTAAGACGGAATGGGAAAAAATAGTCAACCCGTTGGAAAGTTAGCGAAGTATAGGGTAAAAGGTAATTACGAGGCTGTATGACAGAGAACGATTGGTCTTTTCAAGAAGATGAAACATTTAACGTGGCGCTGACACAGCGCACCGAAGAGCTGTACCGGGTCCCCAACCAGACCCCGGATGATGAGGGGTGCATTGAAGCGCTGGTTTTACCTTTGCGCGACATTGTCATTTTTCCCCACATGGTCACCCCGGTCTTTGTGGTCCGCCAAAGCTCCCTCCTGGCCATCCAGGAGGCCCATGAACGCGAGTTGACCGTCATCGGCCTGACCCAGCACGACCCCGAGGTGGAAGACCCGGGACCGCAGGACTTTATGCCCATCGGGGTGGAATTGGCGGTCGGGCGGTTGTTGTCGATGCCGGACGGGTCCTCATCGGCGTTGGTGCAGGGCCGCCTGCGGGTGGAAGTGGTGGAATTTACCCGCCTCACGCCGGTGCTCAAAGTGCGCGCCAGGGTCATCCAGGAGCCAACCACGGCAGACCGGAACACCCAGGCGTTGATGCGGAATGCCCTCGACCTGTTCGAGAAGTGCGTTTCCCTTGACCGGGCCATCCCGGAGGAAGCCCACCTCTTCGCCATGAATATTTCCGATCCGGGCTGGTTGGCAGATATGATCGCCACGGCCGTTTCCATTAACCTGACCGAGCGCCAGCAGCTCTTGCTGATGAAAGACCCTCGCCAGCGCCTCCAGCGGATCAACAAGCTGCTGGCTCAGGAATTGGATGTGTTGGAATTGGAAGATGAGATCCACACAAGGGTGCAGGACGAGGTGGATAAGAGCCAGCGCGAGTTCTATCTGCGGGAACAGATGAAGCAAATCCAGACGGAACTCGGTGAAGGCGACCTCTTCTCGCGGGACATGCTCGACCTGAAGAAGAAGATCGACGCGGCCAAATTGACCGAGCAGGCCCGTTCCACCGCCTTGAAAGAGTTGGAACGCCTGAACCAGATGCCTCCGATGGCCCCCGAAGTGGGGATCATTCGCTCTTACATCGATTGGATCATCGACCTGCCCTGGAAAGAAGTGACCGAAGATAACCTGGACGTAAAACATGCCGCCCGGGTGCTCGACCGCGACCACTACGGCTTGAAGAAAGCCAAGGACCGCATCCTGGAATACATCGCCGTCCGCTCGCTCAAACCCAAGAAGGAGCGCCAGCCCATCCTGTGTTTCGTCGGCCCCCCTGGAACCGGCAAAACCTCCCTTGGTCAGTCGATCGCCGACGCCCTCGGCCGGAAATTCGTCCGCGTCTCTCTGGGTGGGGTTCGGGACGAGGCCGAGATCCGCGGCCACCGTCGCACTTATATCGGCGCCTTGCCCGGGCGGGTCATCCAGACGATGAAGCGGGCTGGCAGTGCCAACCCTCTCTTCATGTTGGATGAGATCGACAAACTGGGACAGGATTTCCGCGGCGACCCTTCTTCGGCCCTGCTCGAAGTGCTGGACCCGGAACAAAACCATGCCTTTTCGGATCACTATCTGGAACTGGATTTCGACCTCTCCAGGGTTATGTTCATCACGACTGCCAATACACTCGCCACCATCCCGCCGGCGCTGTTGGACCGGTTGGAAGTGATCGAGTTCCCCGGCTACATTGAAGAAGAAAAGCTCATCATCGCCGACCGTTTCCTGATCCCGCGCCAGTTGGAACAGGGCGGCATCGAAACGCTTGGCATAAAATTCTCAGTGGAAGCCCTCCAGCGGATCATCCGGGAATATACCTATGAGGCCGGTGTGCGCAACCTGGAACGCGAGGTTGGGCGCATCTGTCGCAAAGTGGCTCGCTGGAAAGCCGAAGAGAAACGTTATCCGACCGTCATTTCCCCCGACCTGGTCGAAAAATTCCTCGGCCCGCAGCAATTCTTTCAGACGGAAGCCGAGCGGCAGGACGAGGTTGGCGTGGCCACCAGCCTGGCCTGGACCGAAAATGGCGGTGAGATCATGTCCATCGAAGTAGCCGTACTCGATGGGAAAGGCAATTTGCAGATGACCGGCCAGATCGGCGATGTCATGCAGGAATCCGGCCAGGCTGCCCTGACCTATGTCAAATCAAGAGCCGCCCAACTCGGGATCGATCCGGAGGTGTTCGAGCGGATGGACATCCACGTGCATTTGCCCGAAGGCGCCATTCCGAAGGACGGCCCTTCCGCCGGCATCACCCTGGCGACCGCGCTGATCTCGGCGCTGACCGGGCGCCCCGTCTACAAAGAGGTCGGCATGACCGGCGAGATTACCCTCCGCGGCAGGGTCCTGCCGATTGGGGGGCTGCGTGAAAAAACATTGGCAGCTCACCGGGCCGGGTTGAAGGTGGTCCTGGTGCCGGAGAAGAACATGAAAGACCTGGTGGATGTACCCAAGAAAGTTCGGGAAGACCTGAAGATCATTCCTCTGCAGCATATGGACCAGGTGATCGAGTTGGCTATTTCTCCCGAGGTGGTGCTGGAACCTCCCCACCCCCGGCACCGGCCTGAAGATCAACTTCAGGACCAGGACTTGGACGAAGAATAATCAGAAAGAGTAACGAGTAATGAGAAATAAGGAAAAGTACGATATCTCGTTACTCGTTTTCTTTTCTTTTCTTCTCTTATTGTCCTCGTGCCCTCCTGGTTTTATCAGAGTTTGCTGAATCCTGTTTTTTATTCGTGGTTCTTTGTGTTCTATCGTGGAAAATTTTTATCCTAATTTTGCCGATCAAGGAAATTCTTCATGCCGAAGTCTCTGAAAGACCAGGTCGTTTTCATCACCGGCGCTTCCTCTGGATTTGGGGCCGAAGCCGCCCGCCAATTTGCCCGGGAAGGTTGTCGGGTCATCCTGACGGCCCGCCGGCTTGACAGGTTGGAGGCATTGGCCCGGGAGATCCGTGCTTCCGGAGGCCAGGCCTACGCCATCGGCCTGGATGTCACCGAGCAGAGCCAGATCGATGAGGTCATCCAGACCGTCCTGGAAAATTTTGGTCAGATCGATATCCTCTTCAATAACGCCGGATTTGGGCGGCTGAAATGGTTTGAAGCTCTTGACCCGGTCATGGATATCGACGCCCAGATCGACGTGAACCTGCGCGGGCTGATCCAGGTCACCCGGGCAGTCCTGCCTTCCATGCTGGCCCGTCGCTCGGGCCACATTATCAATAATTCCTCGGTGAGTGGGTTGATCGGCGCTCCGCTGTATACCCTCTATGCGGCTACCAAGTATGGGATCCGCGGCTTTACCGATGCCCTCCGGCGGGAGGTAGGCCCATTTGGAGTCCGGGTGTCGGGGCTTTACCCAGGTCCCGCCGAGACGGAGTTCAGCCAGCATACCGGGGGCCCCGGGGTGAAATCCACCTTGAAATTGCCGCCTTGGATCTCCATGTCGGCAGCCTATGTGGCCCGCCGCACCGTCGGATTGGCGAAGCGCCCTCGCCGCACGCTCATCATCCCATGGTGGTTCCAGATAGTGACCGGTTTCGATGCCATCTTTCCCGGTGCGGTCGATTGGATCGTAAAGATTGCCTTTGTGCGGAAATTTCATAGAATTAAATCATAAAGCTCACGCAAAATAGAGTGTCATCGGCGTTCTTTGCCGATGACACTCTATTTTGCGTATTTTCCCCTTCCCGTCAAGAACTTTTCTACTCAAAGAAACCTAACCTCGGGAAGGGGGAGGGGATGGGTCGAGCAGCCATAAAAAGAGATTGCCTCGCTAGACGAACAGCGGAGCCAGCACCAGTGTAGCCGTAGCCAGCACCTTGACGAACACATGCAAGGATGGCCCGGCTGTATCCTTCAGCGGATCGCCCACCGTATCGCCGACGACCGCGGCTGCATGGGCCAGTGAACCTTTCCCATGTACGGTTCCATCCTTGTCCATTAATTGCCCGTCTTCAATGAACTTCTTGGCATTATCCCAGGCTCCGCCGCCATTATTCATATAGGAAGCCAGCAGGATGCCGCTGATCGTCCCGACCATCAGCAATGCCGCCACCGCCATGGCCGCGTCATATTGGCGGTTCATGTGGAGGAGCACGCCAATGATTACCGGGCCAAGCACCGGGATTAACCCGGGCAGGATCATGCCCTTCAAGGCCGCCCGGGCGGTGATATCCACTGCCTTGGCATAATCCGGCAGGACTCCATCGGTCAGGATCTTGGGGTTTTCAACAAACTGGCGCCGGACTTCGTCGATGATCTTGCTGGCCGCGCTGCCCACAGCCTGTATTGCCAGGGAGGCGAACAGGTAAACCAGCATGGCCACGAAAAGGGCGCCCACGAATACCTCCACCCGGTTAAGGTTGACGTCCCCGAAGGGCAGCCCTCGCAGGAAGGCTACCCGGTCGAGATAGGCGTGGAATAACAGGAAGGCTGCCAGGCCGGCCGAGACCAATGCATAGCCTTTCGTCAGGGCCTTGGTGGTGTTTCCCACCGCATCCAGGCGGTCGGTGACTCTGCGGATCTTATCGCCCGCCCCGGCCATCTGGTTGATGCCGTTGGCGTTATCGGTGATCGGCCCGAAGGTGTCCTCGGAAAGGATATACGGGCAGGTCATCAACATGCCCATGGTAGCCACGGCTGTGCCAAAGACGCCGCCCCCCACGATGCCGGTCCGGTCACCCAGAAAATAGGAGACCAGCAGTGCCACTCCGATGGTTGTGGCAGTCACCAGGGCCGTCTCGAAACCGACGGCCGTGCCGGCGACGATATTCGTCGCCGATCCGGTCAGGGAGGCAGTGATGATAGTCTTAACCGGTCTGAATCGGTCTTCGGTGTAATACTGGGTGGTGTAAACCACTACGATACTCGCCAGGATGCCCACCATTCCGGCCCAGAAGAGCAGCCAGCTGTGGAGCATGACCAGCACGGTCAGCAGCAGTCCGGCAACGCTCAGGCCGACTGCCACATAATAGCCCCGGTTGAGGGAGTTCATCGGGTTCTCATCCTCTTTCGGATTGACTGAAAGGATGCCCACCATGCTGGCCAGCAGGCCGAAGGCCCGTACCACCAGGGGGAAGATGACCCAGTTAATATTCTTGGTGGCAATGTAGATGACGGTTGCCAGGATCATGGCGCCGATGCTCTCTGCCGCGGTCAATTCGAACAGGTCGGCCCCACGCCCGGCACAGTCACCCACATTATCGCCCACCAGGTCGGCGATCACTGCGGCGTTGCGAGGATCGTCCTCCGGGAAACCCGCTTCCACTTTACCGACCAGGTCGGCTCCCATATCCGCCGCCTTCGTGTAAATGCCGCCGCCCAGCTGGGCGAACAAGGCCACGAAACTGGCGCCGAACCCGAAGCCGACGATAAGTTGGGGAGCCAGCTCGGGATGAGCCATACCGCCGTATGCCAGGTAAATGACGGTTACACCCAGCAGGCTGAGGGCCACCACCAGGAAGCCGGAAACCGCCCCGCCATGGAGGGCCACCCTCATCGCAGCCGGCAAACTGCGCTGGGAGGCGCTGGCGCAGCGGACGTTTGAACGCACCGCCACGTACATACCGATATATCCGGTCAGGCCGGAACAGAAGGCTCCGGTCATGAAGGCTAACGCCGTCCGCCAGGCTATGCCAAAACCATTGATTCCGGGGATGCCGGTGTTACGGCTGAGGAAACCCACTAACCCCCCAACTCCGATGGAGAACACCACCGATAGTACCGCGATCGTCCCGTACTGGCGTCGCAGAAAAGCGCGGGCGCCCTGATAGATAATTTCTCCCACTTCGACCATTTTAGGAGTACCGGTGGGTTGGCGAAGGACGTTCCTTGCAAGGAAAAATGCGAAAAAGATAGCGACGATACCGGATGCCGGTACCACCCAGAAGATTAAAGGCATCTCTATCTCCTTTTTGTCCGTTCGTTGAACTCCGAACGGAGTGTTTTGAATTTTTCAGAGCCAGTGCCGTCAAAAAACATATCCCAAGCTTTCGATAAACCCCGCTAATTGCATGCCTGTACCCTTATATTGGAGTAATTCTATCCATAAACGTTTCAATTGTCAATTATCTATGACTTACAGCAGACATCGCAGTCCGACGCTTTTCACAAAGTAACTTGACAGAATGGGTTTCGGGGTGTGGTTGGTCGGCACAGCCGACCAACCACACCCCGAAACCTTTTTTCCCGCCGCTTGCGGCGGGAGTCAGGACATTGCTTTCGTAAAGCCGGCGACATAGTGAAAGCCCTGCTCAAGGTCCACTAAAAGCCTGTGAGGTCCGGTGACTGGGAATATAATGGAAATGTATCCTGCCAGGTCAAATCGGCATATTAACCATATGGGCTCATTGGTGGTCCCACGTTCCCGCTGAACCGCCGGGAAAGGGGTTTTCCATGAATACTGAACGCCTTACCAAACTTCGCCGGTCCCTGCAGGCTTCCGGCCTGGATGCATTGGCCCTGAACCCCGGACCGAGCCTGTTCTATTTGACCGGCTTGCAATTCCACCTGAGCGAACGGCCGGTGGTGATGTTCTTCACGGCCGGCGGGACGCCGGGCATTGTCCTGCCGGAACTGGAAATGCTCAAACTGAGTGGGTTGGAGTCAGAAGTCAAGACCTTCCCTTATGGTGAGAATCCGGCCGGCTGGCAGACTGTCTTCGCGGCCGCGGGGAAGATGCTTGGACTGGAAGGCAAGCGCATCGGTATGGAACCACGCTCCATGCGCTTATTGGAATACCATCACATCATCACCATTACTCCGGCATCCGAATGCCAGGATGCCGGCAATATCGTCGGGATTCTCCGCCTGCATAAGGATCCGGACGAGATCTTTACTATCCGGAAAGCCGTCAAAATCGCCCAGGATGCCCTCGAAGCGGCGGTGGAGCAGATCAAGGCTGGCATGACTGAAAAGGAACTGGCAGCCGAGCTGGTCTTACAGCTCCTCCGGCATGGCTCCGATCCGGAATTGCCCTTCTTTCCCATCGTATCCAGTGGGCCGAACGGCGCCAATCCCCACGCGCAGCCGTCGGAAAGGAAGCTTCAGGAAGGCGATTTGCTTGTGGTGGACTGGGGTGCAACTGTGGACGGGTATATTTCCGACTTGACCCGTACCTTCGCAGTCGGGGAGGTGGACGAGGAATACATGAAGATCCACCAGATCGTCCAGGAAGCCAACGCGGCCGGTCGGGCTGTCGGGAAACCGGGCCTCCCTTGTTCGGCGGTGGACCGGGCCGCCCGTGCGGTGATCGAAAAGAGCGGTTATGGCGAATATTTCACCCACCGGACTGGCCATGGGATCGGCCTGGAAGCGCACGAAGACCCCTACATCCGCGGGGATAACGCTCAACTGCTGGAGCCGGGCATGATCTACACCGTCGAGCCGGGCATTTATCTGCCCGGGCGCAATGGGGTCAGGATCGAAGACAATGTGGTCGTCAACTCGTCCGGCAATGAGTGTATTAGCGATATGGAGCGGGATTGGTGGGTGGTGGGATGAGATGGTCGGTCGCTTTCTTTGCGCCCAAGGGATCGACATGGTATTATATTGAGATTGGTGTATTCGATTCTTCCGCCACTCCGGTAAAGTAAAAAAATGAAGATCCTGGCCCTCGAAAAGGAATGTCCGGCAGGTACCGCTGAACAGTTTCAGCCTCTCCTAAAAGACGAGGCTTTTTCCATCTGGGAGCTGCAGCAAGCTGGCCTCGTCCGGGAGATCTATTTTTCCGCCGAGGCTCATACCGCCGTGCTCATTTTGGAATGCAACGACGAAGGATCCGCCCGCCAGGCGCTTGCCGGCTTGCCGCTGGTCAGAGCTGGCCTGATCGAATTCGAACTTATTATCCTTGTTCCTTATGACGGGTTTGCCCGTTTATTCCAATCCTCTTTTATTCGTGGGGAGGCCTCCAATAACTCCGGCTACTGAAATTCTTGTTTTCATACTGCCTTTGTTGACCATTGTTCTGGTCATCTGGTTCTTTTGGCGGAACCGCCGCCGTAAACCTAAAAAGGAAAAGGTGGACGATACCACCCGCCAGGAGCGGGCGGTCTGGGCCTGGGCAAAGATACTTACCTCCGCCCAGGGACCGGTCAGCTCCTTCGGCGTGTCAAAAGTGGAGATGGAATTGGATGTTCATTTGCCCGGCACACCCGCCTATCCCGCCAAAGTCACCTGGCTGGTGGATAAGGAATCCCTCGGTTTCGTGGAAACGGGCAAAGAGCTCTCCTTGAAAGTGGATCCCCTCGGACCAGATCACATTTATCCGAATGGCTCCTGGGCCAAACCCATCGGCTGAAACTATCGGAGTCCGCTAAATGACCAGTTACTGTGAATACCTCCGCGAAAACACCGGGGACACCCTCAACAAGCTCTATCACGATCAGGAATATGGTTTTCCTCTTCTCGAGGATGCCGCCCTGCTCGAACGTTTCGCCTTGGAGATTAACCAGGCCGGCCTCTCATGGACCCTGATACTGAAACGGAAGGACAATTTCCACCGCGCCTTCGAGGCTTTCGAGATCGACAAAGTGGCTGCTTACGGCGATGACGATATGGCCCGCCTGCTGGCCGATGCCGGTATCATCCGTAACCGCTTGAAGATCAAGGCCGTCATCGAAAATGCGAAGAGAATACAAGGGTTGCGACCTGAATTCGGCTCCTTCAAGGGCTGGCTGGATGCGCACCATCCGCTCAGCCGGGAGGAATGGACGAAGCTATTCAAAAAGACCTTTGTCTTCACCGGCGGCGAAATTGTCAACGAGCTACTGGTCAGCACCGGCTACCTACCGGGTGCGCATGACCACGATTGCCCGGTTTACTGGCAGGTTGCCCGGCTGCAGCCGGCCTGGACGAGGGGGATGAAGAATGTCACTTTGAACGGCCACAACGACAAAGCTTCCCATGCCGTAGATACTCCCGATCGCTGAACCTTTCTTCTTCCCTGGCAAAGGCGACAAACCGGAATTGGCTTTCTCGTCACGCACGGCTTTACAGGATAGATATGGCTTTTCAATCATCCAAAAGTTTTTTGACCGCTCCTACGCCGCTGCTACTAAGCCAACCCGTTAGGCTGCCGAAGGAATAACTCATGGACACATGGAAGTTCTACGACATTACTCACCGTGAACATGTGATATGCAATCCTACGAGCGAGGAGAAACTGACGCGTCTCGTGGAGCTTCTGCGCCTTCCGACCGACGCGCAGGTGGTCGACATTGCGTGTGGAAAGGGCGAATTCCTGATTCGCCTGGCCGTAGCCTATCGCGCTCATGGCGTAGGGATCGACATTTCTCCTTTCCACATCGCCGATGCAAAGAGAAGGCTCGAGGCGCGGGCATCGGGTGCTGGCATCATCTTCACAGAGATGAATGGATCGGATTTCAAGCCAGACGAGCCGCACAGCCTGGATTTGGCGTCGTGTATCGGAGCCAGCTGGGTCTTCGGGGGGCATGCAAATACACTCGAAGCGCTGAACAGTATGGTGAGGCCCGGCGGCTGGGTGATCGTGGGAGAGCCATACTGGCGGCAGGAGCCGTCAGAGGATTACCTAGAGGCATTGGAGTGCGCGCGAGAGGACTTCGGGAGCCACTCCTCGAATGCAGAAGCTGGAGAGAGGCGAGGAATGGAGCTCGTTCACACCATCGTGAGCAGCAAGGACGACTGGGACAGGTATGAGGGCCTCCAATGGTTTGCGACAGACGAGTACGCTCGCACCCATCCAGATGATCCGGACTTGACGGAGATGGCTGAGCGCGTGAGCAAGGCGAAGGCGGCATATCTGCGTTGGGGACGCGACACGCTTGGTTGGGCGATCTACATGTTCAGACTGCGTCCTGCTCGGTTCTCGAGTGGTACGTCGTCAGATTGATCGGAGACAAGGCTGGTCGTGATTTCATGAGCGGCCTGACACAGCGTGGTGTGTCCTGAAAAGTCATCGTCTGCTTGCTGGTGAAAGTCCAGTCCTGGTAACGATCAGGCGGCCAGGTAGCAGGCAACCGGTGCATCTGGGTGACTGATGTGCCGAAGCGTTGTAACCTCCTGAGAAGGGAGAGCAAAGCAGCAGCCCGTAACATAAAGTGAATCTTGCAGCGCCGAAATGTTAGCCCGAAAGGGAAAAGAGGGAGCCGAGCTTGTCACGCATAGTAAAGGCCATGGAAGCGGTGAAGAACCTGGAAAAGCTAGCCGTGAAGGACCCTCCGGCGTAGGGAGAACGGGATGTTGCGAAAGTAGACGATGGAACAGGAGAGATCTCATCCGGTCAGTGGCACGATCACTGTAACGAATGGTATAAGCCGAAGAGGTGAAATCCAGGAGGAAGCCGGGTGAGAAGTCGGAGGAGGTCATACTACTGATGACCATCGAGACAACAGAACTCGATGAGAGGGAAGGGCCTCTACTTCAACCAGCTAAGCGAGGAAGTAAGTGTCGATGCATGCCGAAAGGCCAACCCATCACAAGACAAAACACGAGAACTCCAGCGCGAGCTATACTTGGCGGCCAAGAGGAGCAGGAACCGACGATTCCATGCGCTATATGACCGCATCTTCCGGCCCGATATTTTGTGGCGGGCATGGGAAGAAGTACGCCGAAACGGTGGGAGCGCCGGTGTAGATGGCGTGACCATTGCGGAGGTGGAACGGGAAGGAGTGGAACAGTTTCTAGATCAGATTGCGCAAGACCTGAAAGCAGGGAAGTACCGACCGCAACCGGTACGGCGGGTGTACATTCCAAAACCAGATGGCCGACAAAGGCCGCTGGGAATACCCGCCGTGAGAGACCGGGTAGTGCAGCAGGCGTGCAAGATAGTAATAGAGCCGGTGTTTGAGGCCAATTTTCGGGACAGCTCGTATGGTTTCCGTCCGAAACGAAGCGCTCAACAAGCGATAAAGGTGGTGAAAAAGGCCCTGATTAATGGTTGGTATGTGGTTGAAGCCGACATTCAGAGTTACTACGACACCATCGATCATGAAATGCTGATGAGTTTGGTGGAACGACGGATCAGCGACCGCCGGGTATTGAAACTTATCCGGCAGTGGCTCAAGGCGGGTGTCATGGAAAATGGGGATGGAGTGCATCGGAGATAGGCTCGCCTCAGGGCGGGGTGGTTAGTCCCCTCCTTGCAAATGTATACTTGCATGTGCTGGAATGTACTGGGCGGAACGGTATTCATCCTTGGGCAAGTTGGTGCGTTATGCGGATGACTTTGCGATCATCTGTCGAACCCAACGGGAGGCCCAGGAAGCTTTGCAGAAGGTCAGGCAGATCATGGTCAAACTGAAACTGACCCTTCATCCCACCAAGACCCGTATTGTGGATATGGGACGAGAAGGATTTGACTTTCTTGGATTTCATTTCCACAAGATGAGAGCTAAGAAAACCCACAAGCTTTTGCCGTACATGTGGCCGAGTAAAAAGGCCATGAAAACGGTGCGGAAGAAGATCCATGAGATCACCGAGCGGAAACGATTGAGTAATCCTTTGGAAGAAGTAATAAAGTATCTCAATCTGGTTATCCGTGGGTGGCGGAACTATTTTCGTATCGGGAATAGCACCATGAAAATGCAAGACTTAGATCGATATGTGAGGCAACGATTAGAGCAATGGGTACGAGCACAAAAAGGGTCAAGAGGGCATTGGAATGAGAGAGCCTTTGAAGCCCTGATAGCTCAAAAAGGGTTGGAGTACTTTTACCGAAGTGGAATATGCGTCAATCCTTGAATACCGCAAGAAGAAGGTTGTCGGTGAGCCGGATGAGGAAAAACCTCATGTCCGGTTCGATGTGGCAGGGGATGGAAACCAGACAAGGTGATGGTACTGAGGCACTCTCGCAGGAAACTGAGAGCAACGGGTCTGCCACACCTAAACCCAGGCGTCATCCCCTGACCCTACCACCCGACGGGTGCGAGTCGCCGCGTTTTCAAGCAGTATACTTGGCTTGAGGCGGGTTCCGGCAAAACGGCGTTGTTTCTTTCCGCCCAATCACCCCCAATGTCCCCAGAATTGCGAAACTCCTATAAAATTGGTTTTGTTGGGGGAAGGATGGGAAAATAGATGATGCGATCGAGTCTTTTCAAAGCTTTTTTACCGCTCGTGACGTTGGCTTTCGTTCTTGTCGATTGCGCTCCGGCTCCTACCACCGCGGCGCCGCAGCCGCCGGTGCCTACGTTCGCACCGACTGATACTGTTCTCCCTTCCTCTAACAGCACTCTGACAGCGACTGCCGCGCAGGCACCAACTGCCACAGCCGTGCTTCTCCCCGTTTTTAGTCTGAAAAAGGGTGACTTTTATTTTAGTGAAGATGGAAAGGTCAGTTTTCTGTTTTCTCGCAATGTTGCCGGCTATCAGCAAGGTCATTATGCAACTCTCCTGGGTTGGGCCAGGGCCGGAGGCACTAAATTCGTCCGCCTCTCGCTTGATAGCTTCGGTATGGGCTTTACTCCGAAAGGAGAAGTGGATGCAAACTGGGCGGCTCAGTGGGACCAGGTATTTGCCACGGCCGAAGCCGATGGAATTTACGTCCTGCCGGCCTTCTCCAGCTGGTATGACTGGAATGCCGGAGCTGGTTACTCGACCTGGAGCTCCAACCCCTTGAACCAGGCCAAAGGCGGGCCAGTCAGGGACCCGGGCGAGCTATTCCAGCAGGGGTCGGCCGCCCAGAGCTTGTGGCTCAATTGGATGCAGACACTTATTCAGCGCTGGCAGGGACGAAACAACATCCTGGCCTGGGAGGTCTTTTCAGAGGTCAACCTTGCCTCCGGCGTTTCCGAACAGGCGGGTATGGATTTCGTCGACAGCACCGCCTCCGTGATCCGGGCAGCCGATTCTTCCGACCGGCCGGTCACTGCCTCCATCGCAGATACGGGGTTGTGGCCGAATTTTTACCGCCTGGCCTCGATCGACTTCATCAATATTCATCCCTATCCTCCTTCTGCCCAACTGGACCGGACCATCATTGCGGAAGTCCGGAATTCTTTGACCACGTACAAAAGGCCCGTTTTGATTGGAGAATCCGGCTTGAGTGCAGCCACGCCCGACTCGCCTGATGGGAAACTGACGGTCGCAGCGAATGCCTTGCTGGGCATCCGCCACGCCACCTGGGCCGCCATTGTCTCAGGCGCCATGAATGGCCGGGCCTTGTGGTGGGAAGACGGCGTCGGGATTTATTTCCCGGCGCTCGGGATTCCCTGGATGCAAACCTATGCAACCGAAGAGTTACCGGCAGCTAATTTCGTCGCCGGATTCGATTTTTCCGGTTTTCAGCCATTGATCTCGACTTCTTCCTCGGGGGTATGGGGTGCTGCCATCGGTAATGAGAAATCCGTGATCGGTTGGTATCGGGATGCGAGCAGCGAGCCGCCGGATTGGAACCTTAAGCCGGTGATCACGGGCCAACAGGTCACCCTTACGGTTCCCGGCACAGCCTTGCATTGGCGGGTGGACTTTACTTCAACCAAAGATGGTACGACTTCGGCTGGCGCGGTTTTTGTCACCCGCAAGGGACAGACCATTACCGTGCCTTTGCCCGATTTCTCCGACGATATTGTCTTCAAAGCTGCCGGAGAATAAATCTGCCAGGGTTATAATTTGCCATGCCTCAAACCATCCCGTAAAAGAAAGTGTCATTGCGAGGCGGTGTACTCCCGCCGTGGCAATCCCCAGTTGGTCAGAAGTATCACACGGTAACCATGCCACAAACCATCCCGACTGCTGAACCCTATTTCTTCCCTGGGAAGGGTGAATTTGCCCGCACTGGCTGCCTGGTGATCCACGGCTTCACCGGCGCGCCGAAGGAGGTCCGCTGGCTGGGCGAATACCTCAACCGGCAGGGGTACACCGTCTGCGGCATCCGCTTGAACGGCCATGCCACCCGCCCGGAGGACATGCTCCGCTCGCGTTGGCAGGATTGGCTGCTTTCAGTGGAGGATGGCTACAACCTTCTTCGTGCTTGCACGGATCAGGTGTTCGTCCTGGGGTTGTCGATGGGAGGCGTCCTGGCTCTCACCGCCGCCGGCCAGTTCCCCGTCCGCGGGGTGGTGGCCATGTCCACTCCCTATCGCCGTCCCTGTCCCCCTGCCGCTCTGGCTGGTCCGCTTTTTCGGCCATTTCAAACCCTACCTGGCGAAAAGTAAGATTCCCGGCAGCGGCTGGTTCGATCCGGCTGCATTCAAGCAGCATGTTTCCTATCCGCTGAATCCGGTCCATGCTGGAGTGGAACTGAGCTGCCTGATCGAAGAGATGCATGCGGCTTTGCCGAAGATCACCGCGCCGGTGCTGCTTATCCATTCCCGGGATGATGATTACGTGGTCAAAGACAGCATGCAGCAGATCTACGACCACTTGACTACACCCGATAAACACATGTTGTGGGTCCAGGGTGGGGGGCATGTCATTACCGAGGAGCCGACCCGGGAAACTGTCTTTCAGGCGGCCGGAGAATTCATTCAACAGGTAACCGGTAGTTCATGAACGTCGATCTGATCCTCCTCTCGGCCTCCCTGTTCACCTGGGGCTTGGGCGAGGGGATGTTTATCTATTTCCAGCCCATTTATTTGCAGCAGTTGGGGGCCAACACGATGACGATCGCGTTGGTGTTCAGCTTCTTCGGCCTTGCCATGATGCTGGCGCATATCCCGGCCGGCTATTTGGCCGACAAGATCGGTCGTAAGCCTTTGTTGGTGGCCGCCTGGGTGGCCGGGGTGGTGGCTGCCTGGATGATGGCCCTGGCAGGGACTCTGCCGCTCTTCGTGGCCGGCATGCTATTTTACGGTTTCACCGCCTTCGTCTCCGCTCCCATGAACAGCTACGTCACCAGCGCCCGCGGCAAGCTTTCTGCCGTCCGGGCCATGACCCTGGTATCGGCAGCCTATAATTTCGGCGCGGTCCTCGGCCCCATCAGCGGCGGTTGGATCGCCCACCAGTCTAGCCTGCGGATGGTCTATCTGGTCTCGGCCATTATCTTTATACCCTCCACCATCATGCTCTTATTCCTGCGCAAACAGGCTCGCGACGTTCATGAAGAAGGTTCGTCGCCTGCCAATCTTTTCCGGAACACCCGCCTGATCGGCTTCCTGGCTATCGTATTGCTGACCATGTTCGTCATGTACCTGCCCCAGCCGCTCACCCCGCGTTTCCTCCAAAACGAGCGCGGCCTTTCCGTGGAAAGCATTGGCCTGTTGGGCTCGGTCGCCAGCCTGGGCAACAGCCTGGCCGCGCTGGCAGTCGGCCAGTTCGCCGCTCGCACTGGTTTTTTGCTCATCCAGCTCACCGTGGCGGCTTTCTCCGTACTCTTATGGAAGGGGTTCGGGCTGCCCTGGTATATCCTCGGCTATTTCCTGCTGGGAGGCTACCGTTCTGCCCGCTCGGTCATCTACGCCCAGATCCGCCCGCTCATCCACCCGGCCCAGATGGGGCTTGCCTATGGCATTGCCGAAACCTTCAGTTCCCTCGGGGTCATGTTGGCTCCATTACTGGCAGGGGTGCTGTATACTCGCGATCCTGTCTTGGTCTACCCGGTCAGCCTTGGCTTGATCGGGGTTATGCTGATCGTCTCGGGCATCTTTGCGCCAAAATATAAGGGAAAAGAAGAGACGCTGACGGTCTCAGTCCCGCCGGAAATGTAAATACCTTGAATTATGGGATCGGGTGATTTGACTCACATTCTCTATCTCGACAATGTTAGATAAATGTTTGGCTTATGGTAGGGTCAATGGCAGCTATGAATTTGATGTTTCTTCTTCCTTTTTCCTTTTCCTTAGCGCTCTTTCTCATCTTCGCGGTAAAGATTTTTACCATCATAATCGAAAGACAACATTGTCAAGCTATTTAGTCAAAATTACTATTAAGGCCAGTAATGCTTGAAAGATCAGCAATGCTGCCATCCCCGCCAGGATGGTCAGGATGACATTCTTCGTCCGCCAGGCCACCAGGATCGCCACCCCTCCCGCCAGGAGCTGGGGATTGCGCCAGGAGAGCAGTAGGTCCCATTGGGACTGGTCAGCTCCGGCAGGATGATCGCCGAAAGGACCGCCACCGGCACGAAGCGCAAGCCTCGCCGGAACCAGTCCGGCACCTTGATCCGGTCGAGTAAGGCGATGAAGGACAGCCGGGTGAGGAATGTCAGTAATCCGCCTATAACCATGACCACCCAGATGTTCATTTCGGCCTTCCTTCCACCAGCAAGCCGGTCAGGATGCCGATAAATGCCGCCAACAGCAGACCCGTCTTATAGGGCAGGCCAAAGGCCGCCAGGCCCACTATTCCGGCTACCAGCGCGGCCAAAACGCCGGCTCGGTCCTTAAGAGCCGGCACCACCAGTGCAATAAAGGTCAATGGAAGGATAAAACCGAGCGGCCAGGAGGCCGGGATCTGCGCTCCGATGAAGATACCGGCTGCCGTGCTGATCTGCCAGGATGTCCACAGGGTCAGTCCCGCCCCGAAAAAATACCAGTGGGCCGTGTCGGAATCCCCTTCCCGGTTGTAGCGGGTGATCGTAACCGCGTAGGCTTCATCCGTCAGGAGATAAGATAGCAGCAGCTTCCAACCCTTATTCAAGTTCTTCACATGAGGTGCGACAGAGGCGCTATAAAGCGCATGCCGCAGGTTGACCACAAACACGACCATGACGATCACCAGCCCGGCCGTGCCTGTCCCCACCAGTTGGGCAACAATGAACTGGGCCGAGCCGGCAAAGACGATCGCAGACATCGCCTGGGCCGCCCCCGCTCCAATTTTGCGAGCTGATCGCCAGGGCTCCAAAGAGCAGCCCAAAAGGCACCACCCCCAATAATATCGGGGCCTCACCCTTTACTCCACTCCAGAATTCCTGCCGTTTGGTTTTTTCGTTCATGAATAGCCTTATGCGCACCGCAAAATTCGCTCTATTATAAAAGACTTTCGCCGCGATTAAACACCTCCCCCATTTTTGTTTTTCAAAATGGGGGATCGCGAGACATCGCGCAGCATACCTTACGGCAGAGTATCCCGTAACGCAGTGGAGGGAGGCAGGAGGGGGTCACCTGCGCCTATCAGCATCCCGTTGTGCAACGGAGGGACAGGGGGATGGGTGATTCAACTTGGCTGAGGAAGGTGTAATTCTGCACCCGAAAAATCCCCCACGGGGGAATTAGCGTCCAAAGCGAGTTATGGTGGAGCAGCGGCCAAAGCAGGCGGAGTTTCGCCAAAGTGCTGCAAGCTCACCATATAATGCAGGATAGGAAGATTGTGTTGACGACAAGTCACCAATACACTGGCCAAAACTTCGTGGGTTCCGCTCCATCTTTCGCCGATTACAGCCATTTGTTTTTCGGATGATCACGGCTGGGCGGATCTGGCGTTCGGCATGGTTATTGGTAGCCTCCAGACCCTCCACGTACAGGAAACGCAGCAAATGCTGACGATGTTTCCGCAGCCGTCGGGCGAAACGGAGATTATCCGAGTCTTTCAGATTGCGTTGCCTGGAGATCAAGGTATCCAGTTGAGTTTCCAGGGTCTGGGCACGCTGGGCGAAGAGAGCCAGATCAGCTTGGGTTATGCTTTCAACACCAGCGCAGCCCGCAACAGGGCGGTTCCATCCGGGAGAATTGGGCTGCCCGACCGGTTTTACTCTCTTCGATCTCTTTCAGGTCCAGCAGCAAGTGAGAGAGGCATTTTTGTTTGAGCCAGTCTTTCAGTCTTTTGTCATCATGAGCCGAGAAGCAGTCCGAAGCCAGAATGCCTTTGGATCTTCCCCCAGTATCTCGATCACCACATCACTGCTGCGATTATGCCGAATGGCATACACTGTGACTTCCTGGTTGGTGAACACCCACAGCCAGCCGGCAAGGTGCCGATGCGCCATCCCGTTTCATCGGCATGCACACCAGGCTGCGGCGGGCCACTTGGATCAGATCTCGATAGACCGGCTGGGCGATCTTGGCCAGGGCCTGGTCGGCTACCAGCCGCTGCGACTCGCTTGCAGGCCGAAGGCATCGTTGAGCAATTCACTCACTTTGCCATACGAACATCCTAAGCGATGTTTCGCATCTGCAGCCAGAGCCTTGGCCCTCGGCCCCACCAGTACCCCGCCGCCCGTGGCCTGCGAAGTCTGCTCCGGGTGCCCCAGCGCACCGCTTATGACAATGGGTACAGTAGCCACTGTAGGTTACATAACGAGTAGTCACCAGACGAATGATTTTCGGAATATCCGTCACATACTGCTCATGCTGATGAATATCCCTCAACCTGCTCCCACACTCCGGGCAACCATGCAACTTGACCTTTTTCGTTGATCAATCTGCCTGTGCGTAGGTGGCTCCGCGGGAAAACTGCCTGCCCAGCTTTCCTCCCAGGCTTCTTCGGATGCTCCACCCGCTTCCGGCGTGAAACGGGCAGCTGACGTTTCCCCTCTCGCTGCAACTCTACCACTTGCGCCTGCAACTGCTCCAGCAGCTTCTGCAATCTCTGAACGTTCAATTGCAGCCTCTGGTTGTTACCAGTCCCGAACCAATTCCAGCTCCAATTCGGCGATCCGCTGCTCTTTGCTGCTCGGTTGCTCAGAAGATTTCTATGTGTGCGGCCATTCGGGCAAGTCTACTGGATCTAATCCGTTTTCGATAAAAGTTTTCGGCTTAATTTCGCCTGCCTTTTTGACTATTTTTGTACTTGGAACGCTAAACATGTACGTTGACAGATGAAACATTTGTTCTATAATGAAAGTATGGAGACATTCCTTTTCTGCATCTGCCTTGCCTCGATCCTGAAACTCATTTGCCCATCAGAAAGGTATTCGTTCCTCCCCTCGAACCGCGGAACGAATATTCTTTCATCTAACTCGCTCCATCAAAATTATGGCCGGAGAATTGACTATTTGTTGCCTGTCCAGATGGGTTCTGTCTGGGAACCTGGGTTCAATTCTTCTCCCGACAAACACCGATGCCTGCTGACTGCCTCCGCTATTTGTTTTGCTTTGATTTTAAAAAAGGGTGCTTCTCATGTAAGTCAATATATGAAAGACGGACAAGAGCGATCTTTGTTCCTCGAAATTTTGCAAACAATTCAATTATCCTGACCATCTTCCCGACCTGCCCCTGCCAACGAAAACTGAAAACTAAAAACTAAAAACTAAAAACTAAAAACTAAAAACTAAAAACTAAAAACTGTTCACTGACAACTGACCACTGATAACTGGCCCCCGGCCCTACCCTACGCCTTCCCACCGACCCCTTTTTTACCCGTAACCCGCTCCCACCTATAAGGGTTATATGCCACATGAAGAGCTATATTTCCGCAATTCTCATCCAGAGAGGTGAAATATGGATACAACCTTAATGCCGACCCTTCTTGCCCGCAGTTTTCCGCGGGTGGATCGCCGGGTTCGGGATGTCTTATTGGTTCTTGGGGGCAGCCTGTTTGTGGCTGCCATGGCTCAAGTCAGGATTCCTTTGCCCTTTACGCCGGTTCCTTTAACCGGCCAAACTCTGGCTGTTCTCGTCGTGGGAGCCGCCTTGGGAGCCCGTAAGGGCGCCGCCAGCCTGGTTTTATACCTTCTCCTGGGTATGGTCGGTTTGCCGTTTTTTGCCGGGGGCTCGCACGGTTTCGCCGTGCTGGCAGGCCCCACCGGCGGCTATTTGATCGGTTTCATTGCAGCCGCTTATCTGATCGGGTTGCTCTCAGCCCGTGGCCTCGATCGGCGCATTCCCACTGCCTTGGTCGCCTTCCTGGCGGGGGAAGTAGTGATTTACTTATTCGGGGTAGCCTGGTTGAGTTTCTTCCTTGGATTGAAAGGCGCCCTCATTGCCGGATTGCTGCCTTTCCTGGTCGGGGATGCCCTCAAGCTCGTCGCGGCGGCCCTTTTGCTGCCGGCTGCCTGGAAAATTGTCCGCTGAATCACCCGTAACCGTCCTTGGAAACGGGTGTTTTACCTCGCGAGGTTCCGAAAATCTGTATAGACAAGATGTCCTTTTCAGGCACGTTTATGTAAAAGAGTACATCGCCAAATCCTGAACTGAATCAAGTAAGTTCTTCCCTTAAACGGCTATTGCAAGCTATAGCCGGTAGGTTAATGTTTCTGGACGCTGAAAAACAACCCTAAAAATAGAGGTTAAGAGAGAATTCATGACAAAAACAAGCGATTCCTTGGCCCAACTGCGGTCGGAAGCCAGCCTCGGCGGGGGTGAATCCCGCATTGCCGCCCAGCATGCCAAGAATAAGCTGACTGCCCGTGAGCGCATCGAGCAATTGCTTGACCCCGGCTCTTTCCAGGAGACGGGCACTTTCGTCACCCATCGCGCCATCGGCCTGGGGATGGAAAAGTCCCATCCTTATACGGATGGCGTCGTGACTGGTTGGGGCAAGGTGGACGGACGGGTGGTCTATGTCTTCGCCCAGGATTTCACCATCATGGGTGGTTCCGTTGGGGAAGCCCACGGTCGCAAGATCGCCGCGTTGCTGGATATGGCTCGCCAGAACGGAGCTCCGGTTATCGGTTTGAACGACTCGGGCGGAGCCCGCATCCAGGAAGGTGTCCAATCCCTGGCGGGGTACGGAGACATTTTTTATCGGAATGTTCAAGCTTCCGGGGTGATCCCGCAGATCTCGGTCATCCTCGGCCCTTGCGCAGGTGGAGCTGTTTATTCCCCCGCCATTACCGATTTCGTCTTCATGGTGGAAAAAACAGCCCATATGTTCATCACCGGGCCCGAAGTGGTCAAGGCCGTCACCCACCAGGAGGTCACTTTCGATCAACTTGGCGGTGCGGCCATCCATCGCGAGCAGAGCGGTGTGGCTCATTTCACGGCTCCAGACGAAGAAAGCCTGCTTGCGAATGTCCGCTGGCTGCTGTCCTTCCTGCCTCCCAACAACCTGACCCCTCCACCTTATCTGGCCTCTGCCGACGACCCGCAGCGGTCCGTGCCGGAACTCTGCGATATTGTCCCGGGCGATCCGCAGCAGCCGTATGACGTCCGCAGTGTAATCGAAGCGCTGGTGGATAGTCGGGAATTCCTCGAGGTCCAGAGCGAATATGCCGCCAATATCGTCATCGGCTTCGCCCGCCTGGACGGTTATCCGGTCGGTTTTGTGGCCAACCAGCCCCTCCACCTGGCAGGCGTCCTTGATATCAATTCCTCTGATAAAGCCGCCCGCTTTATCCGTTTTTGCGATGCATTCCATATTCCCCTCGTCACCCTGGTGGATACCCCTGGATTTCTGCCGGGCACAGACCAGGAATCCGGTGGCATCATCCGCCACGGGGCCAAACTGGCCTATGCCTACTCAGAGGCGACCGTGCCCAAGATCACCGTAGTGCTGCGAAAAGCCTACGGAGGCGCCTATATCGTCATGGGCTCTAAGCACCTGGGTGGAGATATCAACCTGGCCTGGGGTAACGCCGAGATCGCCGTCATGGGGCCGGAGGGAGCCGTCAGTATTGTCTTCTCCAAGGACCTCCAGGCCGCCGAAGATCCCGCTGCGGAACGGGACCGGCTGATCAAGAACTATCGGACTGAATTCGCCACTCCCCTCATCGCCGCCAGTCGCGGCTATCTGGATGACGTGATTGACCCTTCGGAAACGCGTGTTCGCGCTGATCCGGTCATTGGAAGCTTTGCGGGAGAAACGCCAGCCCACACCTTCCCGCAAACATGGGAACATCCCCCTGTAGGGCAAATTGTCAATTTGCCCACTGTAGGGCAAATTACTAATTTGCCCCTGTAGAACAAATTGCCAATTTGTTCGATGCTAATTTGTTCAACACTAGGTGAAAATGAAAAAGACCAAAATTCTGGTTGCCAATCGAGGTGAGATTGCCGTGCGGATCCTGCGGGCCTGTCGTGAGATGGGCCTGGCCTCGGTGGCTGTTTTTACGGACGTCGATGAGTTGGCTTTGCACGTGCGCTATGCCGACGAAGCCATTTCCCTGGGCGACAAAAGTAAATATCTCGACATAGAAGCGGTGCTCGAAGCAGCCCGGAAAACCGGCGCCGGCGCCATCCATCCCGGATACGGGTTCCTGGCGGAGAACGCCGACTTTGCCCGGGCAACTGAAGATGCAGGCATGATCTTTATCGGTCCTCGCCCCGAGACGGTCTCAAGGATGGGTGACAAATTGGCGGCCCGGCGGGCTTCCCGCAAAGCCGGGTTGCCGGTCATCGCCGGAACGGATGAGCCTTTGCCGGCAGTTCTGCCGGTGGAACTGGCCCAAAAGGTTCAGTATCCTGTGCTGGTAAAAGCCTCCGCCGGCGGCGGCGGAAGAGGTATCCGCCTGGCCCATTCAGCCGAGGAATTACCGGGCATGATCGAGGCGGCTCGCCGGGAGGCCAAGGCGGCTTTCAAAGATGATACCGTTTTTCTCGAATCATTGGTCCAGCAGGCCCGCCACATCGAGGTGCAAATCCTGGGCGATGGCCAGGGAAATGTCGTCTGCCTGGGCGAGCGGGAATGCTCCATTCAACGCCGCCGCCAGAAATTGATCGAAGAGGCGCCCGCCTCTGGCTTATCTCCCGAACTTCGCTTGCAGATCCATGAAGCCGCCCTGAAATTGGGCCGGGCCTTGAAATACCGCAGCCTGGGCACCGTGGAATTTCTGCTCGACAAGAAAAATCGCTTTTATTTTATTGAGGTGAACCCCCGCATCCAGGTGGAACATCCGGTCACCGAGATGGTTACGGGAGTGGACATCGTCAAAGAGCAAATCTCCATTGCGATGGGCGAACCCATGCGCAAATTCCCCCCTGTGATCCATCCGCGTGGAGCTGCCATCGAAGCGCGCATCCTGGCGGAAGACTCCCAGGCGGGTTTCCTCCCCTCCACCGGGACAGTCTTGTACTTGAAAGAACCCGGCGGCCCGGGAGTTAGGATCGACTCGGCCCTTTACCAGGGGATGACCGTGGGGACGGAATATAACTCGATGCTTTCCAAGGTCATTGTCTGGGGTGAAGACCGGGCCATGGCAATCCAGCGTTTGCGTCGAGCCTTGCACGAGTATCAGGTCGGCGGCTTCAGCACGAGTATCGATTTCATCTTGCAGATCATCGAAAGCCCTAAGTTCATGAGCGGTGATGTAACTACTACATATCTGGAAACTTTCACGCCCGAGCCTCCCAGTACCGAGCCTGACCTGGAGCGAGACCTGGCCTGGACAGCGGCCATGTTCGTTCATCAGCAGAGGTTGCAGCAGGTAAGCCTGGTACCCCAGCAGGGAAGCAGCTGGCAAATGGCGGCGTGGAAGGAACAGATGAATAGATAGGGAGAATACAATGTCTCTTTACACAGTCGAAATTGGAAGTAAAAAGTATAAAGTGAACATCTCCGGCGACCATTGTACAGTCGACGGGAAAGATGTCGACGCGAAGATGGTCCCGCTCAACCAAAATGGTCTCCAATTACTCCACCGGGGTAAAGAGGCCCATGAGGTATTTGTGAGTTCCCCGGAGGCGGATACCTACCAAATGAATTTATTTGGAGGCCGCCGGATTATCACCCGCATAACAAATCGGATTGGGAAGCGTTCTCAATCCTGCGAGGCTGGTGATGGGGTCGGCTGTCTCTCGGCTCCCATGCATGGGTTGGTGGTGGATGTGCCCGTCTGCGAAGGTGAGACGGTCTCGAAAGGCCAGACATTAGTGGTGCTCGAGTCCATGAAGATGCAGATGCAGCTGCGTTCCCCTCGGGACGGCAAGGTGGCGAAAATAGCCGTTCGGACCGGTTCCCAGGTTGAAAAAGGGGCTTCACTGGTCCAGTTCGAATAAAAGTTGAACGAATTACTAGAAATACGCTCTTTGCTGAAATGGCCTTTGTCTTCAATGCGTATCCTGTTTTTGCGCTTAATAGACAGGGCCGTTCCTCCGCTTAGGGCCAGGAACCAGGAGAATTATGGGTGAATCTACAGTTATTGCCATTGTTGGAGTTGGGGCGATATTGCCCGACGCCCCCAGCGCCTCGACGTTTTGGGAGAATATCTGTTCCGGGCGTTATTCGATCACGGATGTCTCCGACGACCGCTGGAAAGCCGGTCTCTTTTATGATCCCAACCCGGCCGCGCCGGATAAGACCTACAGCAAGATTGGCGGATGGGTACGCGGTTTTCGGTTCGAGCCGGCCAAAATGGGTGTTGCCATTCCCCCGCGCATTTTGGAGCAGATTGATGAAGCTCAGCAGTGGGCCATTTCCGCTTGTTACCAGGCCTTGCAGGATTATGGCTATCCCTCCCGCTCTCTGAACCCGGATAGGGTCGCGGTCATTCTGGGAAATGCAATGGCAGGTGAAAAGCATTACCTTTCCACCATCCGCATTCATTTACCCGAATATATCGATGCGTTGGCCGGCTCGCCGGCGTTCAAAAACCTTTCTCCTGAAGTTCAGTCAGCCCTGGTCCAGGGTCTCACCTCCGGCGTTCAATCCATTGTCCCGCCGATAACCGAAGACACCATGCCGGGCGAACTCTCCAATATCATCGCCGGTCGGGTTGCGAATGTATTCAATTTCACTGGTCCCAATTTTGTGACCGACGCGGCCTGCGCCTCTTCCCTGGCGGCTTTGCAAAGTGCGGTGGACGGGCTGAATTTTGGCCAGTTCGATGCCGTCTTGACCGGCGGTGTGGACCGCAACATGGGGGTCGAATCGTTCGTAAAGTTCAGTAAGATCGGCGCCCTCAGCCCGGATGGGTCGCGCCCTTACGCAGAAGGCGCCAATGGCTTTGTCATGGGTGAAGGCGCGGTCGTTTATTTGCTCAAGCGGCTGATCGATGCCGAAAGGGATGGCGATAAGATCTATGCCGTCATCCGTGGGATTGGGGGTAGCAGCGATGGCAAGGGCAAAGGTATCACCGCCCCAAATCCTTTGGGACAACAACGGGCCATCCAACGGGCGTGGAAGAATGCAGCCGTAAGTCTGGACAGCATCGGTCTGATTGAGGGGCATGGAACCTCCACCCCGGTCGGCGATCTGGCCGAAGTGAGCAGTCTCCAGGCCATCTTTGGGTCAGTCGGGATGAATCCGGGCAGTGTGGCGCTTGGATCGGTCAAGTCCAATTTCGGCCACCTGAAGAGCGCGGCTGGCGCAGCCGGAATGCTCAAGATGGCCTTAAGTTTGTACAATCATGTTCTGCCTCCCTCGGTCAACTTCCATCAACCCAATCCCAAGATCGAATTTTCCAAGTCGCCTTTTTATGTGAATACCGAAACACGACCATGGGAAGTGGCTTCCGGTGAAGTGCGCCGGGCCGGCGTAAGCGCCTTCGGTTTCGGTGGGACTAATTTCCACGTCGTCCTGGAAGAGTATTTGCCCGGAGTGCTTGACCCATGAAAGAGCTGTCTATCCCGTCGCGGATTGCTTTATCTGCCGTCCGGGTCGAAGCCGCCTTACCGCTTCAGGTGAATGCGGTGCCTTATAGAGGCTTGCTCTTCATCGGCAGTGGAACCGCTTCTGAGTTGAAACATGCATTGGAAGAAAAACTTCATCAGGCCAAATTGGGGCACTTGCCTGAGATCATTTGCCCTTCACATTCGCAATTGGGCCAGCCCGAGCGGCTGGTCATTGAATATGAGAACGGCCGCGAGTTGATCGCTCGCGCCGAAAAGGCCATCAAAGCTCTCGAAACCGATGCTCCGGCAGCCTGGCAGGCCCTGGGCGTTCAAGGAATTTACCGGGGCAGTGGGGCGCCGGGTAAAGTGGCTTTCCTCTTCCCGGGCCAGGGTTCGCAATACGTCAACATGTTGCGGGATCTTCGCAGGATCGAGCCGTTGGTGGCGGAGACTTTCCGGGAAGCGGATGCCGTCATGACACCCATCCTCGGGCGGCCTCATTTCCAGCTATGTATTTGTGGAGGGGAAGGAGGATGCCATTACCCAGGCAGAGTTGAAGTTGCGGAATACCGATATCACCCAACCGGCTTTGTTGGCGGTTCATGTATCTCTACTTAGAGTGCTCGAGAAGTTCGGCTTCAAGCCGGATATGGTTATCGGGCACAGCCTGGGCGAATATGCTGCCCTGGTGGCGGCGGGTGTGCTCAATCTTACCGAAGCTCTGCAGGTGGTCAGTGCCCGCGGGCAGGAGATGGCCAAAGTGGCTACAAACGATAATGGCTGCATGGCCGCCGTCTCTGCTCCGTTGGGAGAAGTGGAACGGATCCTTAAGACCATTCAGGGATATGTAGTCATCGCCAATATCAACAGTCCCGTCCAATGTGTCATCGGTGGCGAGACTTCTGCAGTGGATTTGGCTATTGCTGCGTTCCTTGCAGAAGACTTGCAGGCCACCAAGATCCCGGTATCGCATGCCTTCCATACCCGCATCGTCGCGCCGGCCAGCCAGCCTCTGCGAAAAGTCATCGACCGGATGAATATCCAGGCACCCAAAATTCCCATTGTTGCCAATGTGACCGGCAAAGCTTATCCCACCGGTCGGGAGGAAATCCTGGATATCCTGGCAGCCCAGGTGGCTTCGCCGGTTCAGTTCGTCCAGGGCATCCGCACTCTCTATGAGCAAGGCGCCCGTATCTTCGTCGAAGTGGGGCCCAAGCGGGTTTTGAGCGGGTTGGCCACTGATATCCTCAAGGAGCATAAGGATGTCACCGTCCTTTCCACCAATCATCCCCGTAAGGGTGATATCCCCAGCCTCAACGAGGCTCTGGGCAGGTTGTATGCCGCCGGTGTGAACGGTCACCGTGAACTGGGCACTTTTAAGCCTGTTCCTGTGCCTGTCGTCGAAATTCGCCAGTCTGTTCCTTCAAACCCTGCGGCTGAGCCGGTATCCCTCGATACTTCAGCCGCTATCACGCCAACATTTGTTCCAAATGCCAAAGGAGTCAATATGGAGGGTCGTTTACCTCTGAACGGTTCGGTAGTCATCAGCGGTGCCGGCCTGGGTTTACCCGGGCGCAACAAACATGTCTTCGATGACCGCAATATTATCGACATCCTGAATGGAGATATGCGCATCGAACCCTTGCCGGATGAGACCCGCCGGGGCATGCTCGAAAAACGGCCGACCCGCTTGGTGAAGAGTGACGCCGGTGCGATCATGCAGCCGATTGATTCGATGGACCTGACCCTTAAGCTGGCGGGCCAACGCGGCGAATTCGACCCGGTCAATGAATTCGGAATGCCTCAAGAACGCCTGGAATCCATCGATATTTCCACCCAACTTGCCATCGCCGCCGGGATAGAAGCCTTGCGGGATGCCGGTATCCCCCTCGTGATGGGCTACAAGCGGACCAGCACCGGCTCTTATTTACCGGATCGCTGGAAGCTGCCGAATCCCTGGCAGATGAAACCGGCGTCATCTTTGCTTCGGCTTTTCCCGGCCTTGACCGCACTGCCTCTGAAGCCGAGAAGTTCTACAAATTCCAGGCTTTGTCGAAGCAGGTGGAAGAATTGCGCAACATGGAAAGCCTCATCCCGGTTCAGCAAGCTGACCTGAAAAGCGCTTTTGATAAACGGATAGCCGAACTGGAAGCTGAGATGGCTCGCCAGGATTACCACTTTGACCGGCGTTACATTTTCCGGATCCTGACCATGGGGCATTCCCAGTTTGCCGAATATATCGGCGCTCGCGGCCCGAATACCCATGTCAATGCTGCCTGCGCTTCCACCACCCATGCCGTCGCCATTGCAGAAGATTGGATCCGCTTGGGTCGTGCCCGCCGGGTTATTATTATTGCCGGGGATGATGTTATCAGCGGTAGCCTGTCACAGTGGGTTCCCACCTCGCTGATGGCAAGCGGCGCGGCCACAACTGAAGGCGATTTGCGCATGGCAGCTTTACCCTTCGACCGCCGCCGCAATGGAATGATCATCGGAATGGGGGCCGCCGGCCTGGTGATCGAATCGGAAGATGCCGTCCGCGAGCGTGGCATGCGTGGCATCTGTGAAGTCCTGGCTACCCATATCGCCAATAGCGCTTATCACGGGACCCGCCTGAATGTTAAACATGTCAGCTACGTTATGGAAGCAGCTCCTCCGGACTGCCGAAGATCGGTTTGGCATCTCGCGGGATCGCATTGCCGCCGAGACCATGTTCGTCTCACACGAAACTTATACTCCTGCCCGCGGCGGCAGCGCCGCCGCCGAAATCCATGCGCTCAGGGATGTATTTGGTGATCAGGCCAACCGGGTCATCATCGCCAATACCAAGGGCTTCACCGGTCACACGATGGGCGTGGGAGTGGAAGATGTAGTGGCCGTCAAGGCGCTGGAATTTGGCATTGTGCCGCCCATCGCCAATATCCAAAATGGCTTTGAACCGGATCTGGAATTGGGCGATTTGAACCTTTCCCATGGCGGCAAGTACCCGGTTGAGTATTCCTTGCGGTTGGGAGCCGGTTTCGGCTCTCAGATTGCCATGACCCTCTTGCGCAAGATTCCCGGTCAGGGTGAACGGGTGGATAAATTCGCCTACGGACGCTGGCTTTCGGCCGTGTCTGGCTATGAGGCAACAGAATTGGAGGTTTCTCAGCGGACGCTCCGGATCAAGAACCAGGGTGTGCCGGTAAAATTGAACTCCGCCTCCACCTGGCAGTACGGAAAGGGTCCAACCCTATGGGCGGCCTCTACAAAGACGATTGTTCCGGATGTGACGTTCCAATCTCAACCTTCTGCGCCTTTGACGTCTCCTTCACCGGTGGAAATTAAAGCCCCTGCACCCATTTCTCAGACTGCCGCAGGGTCAGATGAGATTAAAACTTATGTCCTTTCGGTCGTAAGCGAAAAGACCGGTTATCCCGTGGAAGTGTTGGACCTGGATCTTGACCTGGAAGCCGACCTGGGCATCGATACGGTCAAGCAAGCCGAGTTATTCGCGGCCATCCGTGGTCAATACAATATTGCCCGCCGGGAGGATTTGCGCCTCTCGGACTATAACACCCTCGCCAAAGTGATCCGCTTCGTCGAAGAAGCGCTGCAGCCTGCCTCTGGAGAGGCTGCACCCCAGCCGGCTGCTGCACCCGTAATGGAAACGGTGACTCCGCTGGTACCCGTTTCCCACAACACTGAGGCGATCAAGACCTATGTTCTCAAGGTAGTGAGTGAGAAAACCGGTTATCCCGTCGAGGTATTGGACCTGGATCTCGATCTGGAAGCCGATTTGGGTATTGACACGGTTAAACAAGCCGAGTTGTTCGCCTCCATCCGCGGTCAATATAACATCCCCCGGCGGGAGGATTTACGCCTTTCGGATTACAACACTCTTGCCAAGGTGATTGCTTTCGTTCAAGCAGCCTTGGAGTCCGGCGCCAATTCGCCGGTCTCCCAACCTTCTACCGCCGCGAATGAGCCGGTGATTGCCCCTATCCCGGCACCTGCTCCATCACCAAGCCTTCTTTTACATGTCAACAGTGACGAAATAAAAACATATGTCCTCTCAGCGGTAAGCGAAAAAACCGGTTATCCCACCGAAGTGCTCGATCTGGACCTTGATTTGGAAGCTGACCTGGGTATCGACACTGTAAAGCAAGCTGAATTGTTCGCTGCCATCCGCGGCAAATACAATATTGCCCGCCGGGAGGACTTGCGCCTCTCCGACTATAACACCCTTGCCAAGGTCATCCGCTTCGTGGAAGAGGCCTTGAATCCTTCTCCGGTCGCCTCTGCTCCGCCGGAGGTGAAGGTTCCTGTTCCTGTCCCGCCGGTCGAACTGGTGGTGCCAGAGCCGCCGGATTCAACCGATTCGTTGGATGCGACTCCTGCAGAGATCAAGGTATATGTCCTTGGGATAGTAAGTGAAAAGACCGGCTATCCCACGGACGTGTTGGATCTGAACCTGGATTTGGAGGCGGATTTGGGCATTGATACTGTCAAACAAGCCGAATTGTTCGCGGCTATTCGCGGTCAATATGGCATTCCCCGCCGGGAAGACCTGCGCCTTTCAGATTACAACACCCTTGCCAAGGTCATTGCCTTCGTGGAAATGGAGTTGAAGAAACGCAAGAGTGCGCTGATGAAAGCCGCCATACCTGTGCCTGCAACCGCTGTATCCGTTGACCTAAACCTCCAGCCGGCGCAGAACAGCATTATCCGGCGGGTGCCCAAACCTTACTTGAGGCCGCAACTCGACTTATGCGTGCCGACCCAGGTTGAATTATCGGAAGGGAAGCGCGTGCTGGTGGTGGAAAGCAAAGCCAGGATCGCTGAACCTTTGTCCCGCCGCCTGGCAGCCCGCAAGATCGAAGTATTGCGGCTGAATTCTGGCGTTGGATCTGCTGAGCAGATGGATAAGATTTCCAAATGGTTGGAGACCGGTCCGATCGCAGGCGTGTACTTCCTGCCTGCGCTGGAAATCGAACCGAAATTGGCCGAAATGAGTGCTGCTGATTGGCAAAAGGGGCTGGAAGAAAGGTTATACAGCCTCTATACCGTCATGAAGGCACTGCCGGAAGAGACGTTCCTCATTTGCGCGACCCGGTTGGGAGGCCTGCATGGATATTCGCAGGAAGGCGCTTCTGCTCCGCTGGGTGGCGCCGTCAGCGGTTTTGCCAAATCGGTTGCCCGCGAACGCGAAAAAGCCTTCGTGAAGGTCGTGGATTTTGAGGCGAGTGCTACGGCTGCCACCATTGCCGCCCGTCTTATCGAGGAGACCTTGCGCGACCCGGGCGCCCTGGAGATCGGCTGGGAGAATGATCTGCGTTACGGTATTGCCACCGTCGAAGAGAGCCGCCCGGCAGCCAATGACTTCAACCTGGAAAAAGGGAGTGTTTTCCTGATCAGCGGCGGTTCCGGTGGGATTATCCGACCGATCGTCGAGGACCTGGTCAAAGCCACCCAGGGGACTTTCTACCTGCTCGATCGTGCGCCTCTGCCTCCGAAAGATGATCCGGATGTGGCCCGTTTGGCCGGAGACCGTGAAGGGTTGAAAAACGACCTGATCGCCCGCCTGACCAAGGATGGAAAAAAGCCTACACCTGTCCAGGTGGAAGGGGCCCTTTTCGGCATCGAACGCTCGGCTACCACGCTGCAGACATTACAAAATATTGAGGGAATGGGCGGAAAGGCCCATTACCTGGCCTGCGATGTGACCAATCCGGCCTTGATCGATGAAGCTATTCAAAAAATCAAAGCATGCTGAAGGCCATATCGATGTCTTCCTGCACGCGGCCGGAATGGAACGCAGCCGCAAGCTGGAAATGAAGCCGGTTGAAGAGTTCCGCCTGGTAGTGTCGGTCAAAGCGGATGGATTCTTCAACTTGTTCAAAGCCATGGAACGCAAAGAGATGCTGCCTAAGGGCATGGTCTTTTTCACCTCCGTGGCCGGCCGTTTCGGTAATTCCGGCCAAACGGATTACAGCGCCGCCAATGACTTGCTTTGTAAAACCGCCTATGCTTTGCGCAACCAGTTCCCTGGAATAAAGGTTGTCTCCATTGATTGGAGCGCCTGGGGAGGCGTCGGCATGGCCACCCGGGGCAATATCCCCACGTTGATGAAAATGGCCGGGATTGATATGGTTCCACCGGATCAAGCCGCCCCCATGGTTCGTGGGGAACTCCAGGCTGGTTCGGGAGAGGTGGTCGTTGCCGGTTCTCTTGGCGCTTTGCTCGAACCGCGCTCGCCTCACGGTGGTATGGATTTGGATAAAGCGAACGAAGCTTTGCGGGCCGGGAAACCCATCCACACCATGCTCAGCCACATCGCCGAGTTCGATTTGCAAGGTGGATTGACCTTGGAAGCGGATCTTGATCCTAAAGATGAACCCTTCCTGCGTGACCATGCCATGAACGGAATACCGATCCTTCCGGGCGTGATGGGTATTGAAGGGTTTTCCATCGCCGCCAAACATATTGGTTCCGTGTTAGCCTCCAACAAAAGTGGCTTGGAAGTGGGCAAGTTGGAAGATATCCAGTTCCTGGCCGCCTTCAAGTTCTATCGTAAAGATCCTCGCCGGGTCACCTGGAGCGTCCAGGCGGTTCGTGAAGCCGACGGATTGGTCGTACACGTAACCCTCGAATCCACCCGAAATCTGAAACTCCATGCCGGCGAACGGATGCGTCACTTCACCGGCAAGGTCTATCTGGTGTCGAAAGAAACCGCCGCCCGGGAAATAACGACGGATGCGCCTAAATGGAACGGGAGTTATACGGTGAAAGCGGAGGATATTTACCGCCTGTACTTTCACGGACCTGCCTTCCAGGTGTTGGAAGGGGTACAGCTTTCCGGGGCCACCGTCCTCGGCCGTTTGAATAAAAACCTGCCTTCTTTCTTGAAGACCGACCATGACTTGTTGAGCACTCCCACCCTGGTGGAGTTATGCTTCCAGACGGCCGGCATCTGGGAGATCGGCAAGACCGGAACGATGGGCCTGCCTCGATCGATCGAGAGTCTCACCCTTTACCGCCAGAGTGTGAATGGAGCCAGAGTCTATGCTGAAGTCCGGCCATCCCTGGCCAATGATGGGAATCTTTCCTTTGATGCTCGTGTAGTGGACTCCAAGGGAAGGTTGTATCTGGAACTGAAAAAGTATCGGACCACGCCGCTGCCGGTCTCGGTCGAAAAAGACTTATTGGATCCTTTGAAGGAGTTGGTAAAGGAATCTTGAGACCTCAATATTTCGCACGTGGGAGTCCGGCGTCTACTGAGGTCGTTTTCCTATGTGCCAATAAGGTTCTTCCATAATGTTTTCGATTTATTGGGCCATGGTCCAGGCTGGACAGGCGTCTCTGGACCATCCTGAGGAATTTCTTTCGCCCTCCGAGCTTGCCAAATACGAAAGTCTGCGCTTTCCAAAGCGGAGGCAAGAATGGTTGTTGGGCCGGTTCACCGGAAAGAGCCTGGTCCATGGCTTACCTGCCTTCCAATCGTTGCGGCTGGCGGATATTGAGATCCATAACATGCCGGATGGAGCGCCGTTTATTGTGTTACCTGGCCAGCCCGGTACGCCCGGCTGCCTGACGATAAGCCACTGCGAGCAAGCGGCTCTATGCGCCTTCGTAATGGGCCAGAATCTTCGGATTGGGGCCGACCTGGAGAAGATCGAATTACGGTCCAGGGCATTCGTGGAGGATTACTTCACCCGGGTGGAACATGATTTGGTGGAGTCATTCCCGGAAGAGTTGAGGATCGTCCTGGTCAACCTGATCTGGAGCGCCAAGGAATCCATGCTGAAAGCTCTCGGCGTCGGGCTCCATTGGGATACCCGCCAGGTGGAAGTGTGGCAAGTGGATGGACTTTTTCCCATTCATCCAAATAACGGTGAATGGCAAAGGATGAAACTGGGAGATTGCCAGGATGCGGGTCGCCGGTGGGAAGGTTGGTGGAAATCCACGGGTGATTTCGTCCTTACCCTGGCAGCCTATACCACTTCACCTGCGGATCTCCAATCGATCGACTTGGTGGAAAAAACTATCTAGCCGGCTGTAATTTTCCATCGTGAATGATTCAAAAAAGAGTGAAACCAATTATTTCTGGTTTCACTCTTTTTTTGATCATTTCCCTACCGCATTTACATTCCCACGGTTCTGAACAATACTGGTTACTCCGATGTCTTGGGCGGTTTTACATTGAATATGTAAGCCGGTGACCGGGTGATGCGGTTGGTTGCGCCCGACGAGAGAGTATACTCTCCGCGGACGTAGACTCTCAAGTACACTTGCCCGGCAGTTTGAGGCGTGAAATACCAACTGATGGTGCAAGTCGCTCGCGCACCTAGGCTCTCCGGACAATCGCTAAATTTCTCCTGGTCCACGTCCCAACCTTGCGGCACTGTTAAATTGGCCGTCACCTGTAAGTCCTGGTTGCCGGTATTTTTGACCTGAGCCCTGAAAATAAGCGGTTTGGCGGCAAATACTGTTGATGCATATGTGCTGTCCCCGGATATGAGTGTTACAGCCATATTCGGCAGATTGCCGTTGGTAAGATTAGGCGTTGTGGTTGTCCCGCCCGTCCCTGTGTCGGTGGAACCGTCTTTGGCAGGCTTGACATTAAAAATAAAGGCGGGGGATTGGGTGATCCGTTGAGAGGCGCCGTTGGAATCTGCATAGAAGCCGCGCGCGTACACCCGCAAATAAACTTGTCCCGAGGCCTGGGGAGTGAAGTACCAGCTCACCGTGCAGGTGTTGTTGAGAGGCAGGCTCTCCTGGCAATCGCTGTATTTTTCCTGGTCCACGTCCCAATTCTGGGGTACCGTCAAATTGGCGATCACTTGAAGAGGCACATTGCCGGTATTTTTGATTTGGGCCCTGAAGATCAGGGGCTTGCCGGCAAAAACGGTGGAGGCAAACGTGCTGTTGCCGGATGATGAGGCTCACTTCCATCTTGGGAAGGATTCCTGCAGCCTGGGCCGGGAGAGGAGAAATAAATGCCCCATTCGCGAGCAGGGCTAGCAGGATACTTAGGCTGATCGAAATTGTCTTCCAACGGGTGTGACTCATTTTGTATAATCCTCCTTTGGGAACAAAAAGGTGAAAAGATGCGCTGGAGAAAATCTGCCGGATGGGCAGTAAAAAGATTGTAGCACACGCGGCGATGCCAGACAAGGATGCCTTAAACGGCTGAAAGGAAGGGCCTGCATGGCTTTCGAACTTTAAGAAAGCCGCGAAACGACTGATAGGATAAACGCTTTATTAGAAAAGCAAGAAACGGGTGGTGAATTAGCGAGGATTCACTATAATGGAGCGAAATACTGGCAGAAAAGGTTATCCTGTTCATGAAATTAAAGATCTGGGTTGCGTTAGTCTTGGTGTACATTATTTGGGGCGCCACCTATCTCGGCATTCGGGTGGCTGTAGAATCGATCCCACCCTTCCTGATGGCCGGGTCACGCTTCCTTCTGGCAGGAGCGGCTTTGTATATTTGGCGGCGTATGGCGGGTGATCCTGCTCCGACCCGTGGGCAATGGCTCCGAGGCGCGTTAGTGGGCCTTTTGATGCTGTTCGGAGGCAATGGACTGCTTTCCCTGGCGGAAAAGACCGTCGCTTCCGGCGTGTCGGCCCTGATCATCGGGTCTTCGCCGCTTTGGATGACGACCATGGAAGCGTTACGACCTGGCGGCGTCCGTCCGAATTGGCTTGGCGTGCTGGGATTGGTCGTCGGGTTTGGCGGAATTGCCTTGCTGGTCGGCCCATCCCTTCTACAGACAACCTCCGCCGTTACCCAGCCAACCGGGATATTCATCCTGCTCCTGGCTGCCTTTTTCTGGTCGCTTGGCTCCATCTATAGCCGCAGCGCCGATCTGCCAAAGTCTTCCCTGCTTTCCACGGCAGTCGAGATGTTAGGCGGTGGCGTAGGCTTGTACATCGTCGCAACGTTGACGGGTGAATGGCGCCACTTTGTCCTGGCTGATGTGACCTGGCGCTCCTGGGTTGGGTTCATTTACCTGACCCTTTTTGGTTCATTGGTCGGGTTTACGGCTTATGCCTGGCTGCTCCGCAATGCGCCCGTATCCCTCGTGTCCACCTATGCCTACGTCAACCCGTTGGTGGCCATCCTGTTGGGCAGCCTCCTGGCGCAGGAAACCCTGACTGTCCAGATCCTCCTGGCCGCCGCAGTGATCGTGGGATCCGTGATCATGATCAACATATCCCGCCAGATCAAGGCCAGGGACAGGACTGCCGTTACGGTCAAATGAAACTCTGGCTGCTATCCGGAAGATGCAAAGGGGATCTGGTTCCCAAAAGCTTCGGACCGATTCTTAGAAAGGTTCGGGAATGTATTTTTGCAGGGCCGGTGGAAAGACCACCCCTTGAGCTTCCAGTGACCGCAAGCGGTATTGGTATGCGCAGCCGCGGAGAAGTTGCCTGGCTACGTCGACCACATGCCTTTTCTCAGGAGCTTCCAGGTATGTCCCTTTTACCCAATGGTTGAAAGCGCCCATGGAAGGCCCGGTCCAGATTTGATAATCCATCTCGCGGCCCTTTTCCCCGCAGGCTGACCAGCGGGAGGAGAGTCCCAGGTACCAGCGAAATACCAGCGCCATTTTATCTTTGGGGTTTGAATTGCCCCGTTCCACCTGACGGGGATCCCTGTCCATGAAGAATTTGACCGTATCGTCCCAAATGGTGGCAAATTCACGTTTGAAGACGGTCTTTTCCAATTTCTCTCGCTCGACCGGCGGAATTTCCTCCCAGGAATTATAGCGGGTGTAAAGTTCGTATAGCTTTTGGGCCCGCATGGCAAACATGGTGCCACGTTTGAGGACCTGTACTTTCACTCCCATCTCGAACATGTCTCCGGCAGGCGCCATAGCCACATCTGCCATATCCATATGAGCCAGCAAGCCGCGGGTATGCTCAGATGCCCCCGCTTCAAGACAGGCTTGGTTGATGGAACCGGTCACAACATAAGCCGCTCCCAGCATGAAGGCTGCCAGTACGGCTTCCGGAGTCCCGATGCCTCCCGCCGCCCCGATTCGCACCGGTTGAGCGTATTGATATTTCTCTTGCATTTCATCCCGTAAAGCCAGGAAGGCCGGGATCATGCAGACCAGCGGACGGTTATCGGTATGACCGCCCGAATCGGCTTCCACGGTAATATCATCGGCCATGGGGACTTGTTGAGACAGTTCGGCTTGTTCCGGAGTGATCTTCTTCTTTTCCAGCAGGATGTTCAGGATGTCAGCCGGAGCCGGCTCCAGGAATCGTTGCTCCATTTCCAGGCGGGATACTTTGGCGATGATCCGGTTTCCGATCACAGCCTTACCCTCGGCTGATCGGGAGAGACCCGCAACTCTGTAATGGACCAAAGGTTCCGTCATCGCCAGGTAAGCCGAGGCTTCAATTACAGGGATATGATATTTCAGGTAGAGCTCGACCGCCCGCTCTTCCAGGGCCGGTTCATTGGGGCTGTTTAGCAGATTGAAAGCGTAAGGACCGTCCGGAAGGGCAGTCTTGATCTTCTGGATGGCTGATTCGATCCGGGCCGGTGGCATGCCTCCGGCGCCGTAAGAGCCCATGAAGCCTTCCTTCCCAAGTGCAATCACAAGCTCTTCGGAAGCGATACCGTTAGCCATGGCTCCGGCATAATAGGCATACCGGCAGCCGTAAGTGCTGCAAAATTGGCGGCTTCCCAACATGTCCATTGTCAAAACCGGTGCCAACCCGACAATGGCGATTCCTTCAGGGCCGGGGAAGGCTTTACCGGTGACTACGAGGCCGATTTGTTGGGCCTCTTTCACGGCCCAGATATTCTTTTCGAGCTGAAGAAGCGCTGCCCGAATATCTGCTTCTGAAGAGCAAATCTCTTCTTTTTTACCCTGCCAGGCTATCCCAGTTGCAGTTTGGTCACCTTTAAATGAAAGCTGTTCTATCAAGGGATTCTCCTTGCCAATTAGGATTGGGCTGTAAGCGATAACCCTATGAGGCAGGGTTGGATGCGTGGCTGAACATACATACATTTTTGTAATTTGGCGACTCAGTATATAATAATAGTGTCAGTGTTATCATTAACAGGTAGCGGATATTCACTTCTCAATCTAATAATTAAATCTATCAAAACTTCATGAATTCGCCCACCGAGAAGTTGCCCGAGGCGCCTAAAGATTTGCGGCGTATTTGCCCGTTTCTGGGATTAATGGATGACCCGGAAACGTCTTTGGCGTTTCCGGCGGAAATAAATTATTGTCATGCCGCCGAGCCACCCGGCGTACCTCGCTTTGATCACCAATCCACCCACTGCCTGGCCCTCGCCTATCTTGGTTGTCCGGTATATTCGGCTAAAGAGAAAGGTCCTTTGCCGGCTGAGATCCGCCTGAAGATAAAAGGCAATGGGCCGCAGATTAGAATACAGGGGCCCTGGTTTGTCCGTACTATAGGCGCTTTCATCATTGCGACCCTTATTTTCTTCATTGGTTGGTTTGGGGTTGCAGGGATAACCCGCAATATCAATGAAACTGCGGCTGCCAAAACCCAGGCCGGTTTCCCGGCACTGGCAAACTGTTACTCCATCTTTGCCCGTCTCGACCCAAACTCCCAACTATGTCACTCTTCGACAACTCCGGCCTCCCCGACTGGGACTGAGACGCCAACACCGCCGTTGGTCAATCCATCCAACCCGCAGCCCGCTCCGGTTTCTTGCGGACGGCCTGCCGGATGGGTGAATTACACTGTTCGCGCCAATGATACACTCTTTCAACTCAGCCTCTCCTTCGGGGTGACGGTAACCCAGCTTCAAAGTGCCAATTGCCTGGGGACCTCCACGATCCTGCATGTAGGCAGAACACTGTATGTGCCTCCTTGGGCGATGATTCCCGTCGTCCCCACCCTCGAGCCCACCTGGCCCGTCCCGCTCGATATTCCTACAGAGACGCTAACGCCTGAGCCGACCGCAACAGTATATGAACCTCCTTTTGCGTTTACTACCACATCAATTCCGACTGATGCGCAAATAACACCCATTGATACGACCAATCCATAATTACTAAAAAGACAGCACAAAGGCCGCCCTGCAGGGCGGCCTTTGTGCTATTAATGCCAGGGTACGATCAATACTGGCTTATTTTGCGTACTCAGTCGCGCGGGTCTCGCGGATGACCGTCACCCGGATCTGGCCCGGATACTGCATGGTTTCCTCGATCTTTTTGGCGATATCCCGAGCCAACCGGGTGGCTTCCAGGTCGTCGATCTCTTCCGGCTTGACAATGATGCGTACTTCCCGTCCGGCCTGGATGGCATAAGCCTGGCTGACGCCTTTAAAGGCCGTGGCCATATCTTCCAGTGTACGGATACGCTTGATATAGGCTTCCAGGTCTTCTCTGCGAGCGCCAGGGCGCGCCCCTGAAATGGCATCGGCCGACTCGGCAATGACGGCTTCCACGCTCTCCTGCTCCACCTCATGGTGGTGGGCGGCAATGGCATTGACGACCTGTCCGGTCACCCCGTACCGCTTGGCAAATTCGGCCCCCAGCAAGGCATGGGTGCCTTCCTGGTTATGGTCCATGGCCTTTCCAAGGTCATGCAGGAAGCCTGCCTGGCGGGCAACATCTTCGTTGGCGCCCAATTCGGCTGCCAGGATGCCGGCCAATTTTGCCACTTCCACTGCATGGGCCAGTTGGTTCTGCCCGTAGGAAGTCCGATATTTGAGCCGTCCCATCATATGCATCACTTCAGGATGCAAGCCGGATACACCCGCATCGAAAGTGGCTTGTTCGCCGGCTTCTACGATGATCTTGTCCACCGCTTTCTGTTCATCTTCCAATACTTTCTCAATGTGAGCCGGATGGATGCGGCCATCCAGGATCAACTTGGAGAGTGCCCGCCTGGCAACTTCCCGTCGGACAGGCTCGAAGCATGAAATGGTGACGGCCTCGGGTGTATCATCCACGATGACGTCTACTCCGGCGGCCTGTTCAAAGGCACGAATATTGCGTCCATTCCGGCCCACAATGCGGCCCTTCATTTCTTCGTTGGGAAGGGGGACCAGCGAGGTGGTGAATTCGGCCACATTATCCGTGGCCACCCGCTGGATGGAATCGGCAATGAGTTTGCGGGCGCGTTTCTCTCCCTCTTCACGGGCCTCTGTCTCGATCTGGCGGATGATGCGGGCCATATCATTGCGGGCATCTTTTTCAACTTCGCTGAGAAGGATACCGCGGGCTTCTTCGAGGCGTTAGCTGGGCCACCCGTTGTAGTTCTACGAGCTGATCCTCGTGTAGTTTTTCGATTTCATTGGCGCGGCGATCCACGGAACTTTGGCGCTTATTGACTGCCTGTTCCCGCTGCTCCAGCCGGTCTACCCGGCTATCCAACTCGGCCCGACGATGCCCCAGCCGTTCTTCTTCTTTATTCAGTTCCGAGCGGAGGCGATTGATCTCTCCTTCAGCCGCCTGGGAGACTTTTAAGGCGTCATCCCTCGCCTGAAGCTCGATCGCTCGGGCCCGCTCATTGGCGTCAGAAACGATCTTATCGGCTTTCTCACGATTACGCCGTTGGGCGCGTTCGTATTGGGTCCGGCTGATGTAATAGCCGGCGCCAATTCCTATGGCCAGGGCCAGGATGGCAATAATCAAAACGACTATGGTATCCATGTTTATTCCTCATTTTCATCATGTATTCTCCCCGCGTCCGCCGTCTGGATTTCTTTCCAGACTTCAGAGACTACCGGGGCCAGGGTAGTGTAAGAAAAACCGCGTCGGGCGAGAAATCCACCTAACTTTCGGCGAAATTCAGGCCATTCCAAACCTGCCAGCCGCCGCATGTATTTTCGGGCGGCTTCGAATGCCAGGGTTTCCTCATCCGCTTGCTCAGCCAGGACGGATTGGACGGTCTCATCGCTGAGACCTTTCCGGCGCAACTCGAGCTTTAAGCAGCGACCTGCCGCGGGGGCGAAAAGCGCTGCGGTTTTCCGCCCACGCCCGGGCAAAAGTCTCATCATTGACCAGTCCTGCGTGTTGTAGACGTTCCACTGTCTCTTGGGCAAGATTTTCGGGAACTCCACGCTTGAGCAGGTTTTTCTGCACTTCTGCCGTCGAACGCGGCCGGTAGCTGAGGAAGTGCAGCGCTTTCTGATATGTAACTTCTCGTTCATCCTCTGCTTTGAGTTTGGCGACTTTCTCATCATCGATTTCCTGGCCAACCTTTAACCAGGTCGCAACAATGGTTGCCAGACCGAAAGCGAACTCACCGTCCAGGTAAATGTTCACCCGTTGGGGGTTCTTTTGTTGAGGTTCAATAGCTGTTATCCGCATTTCAGTTCTTCTATCCCCTGGAACGGTTGCCGTGGGCCAGGAGAAAGTAAAAAAAACACAGCCGCTGACCACTTTTCTAGAGGCCACGGCTGTGGATAATTACCTGGATGTGCTATACCTGCACCCCGTCCCGGGCAGGGACTACCCGTATTTTCAGCTGGTAATGAAACCAGATCCGAAACTGTCAGTGAAAAGTTGGGATGTCATTCGTCTTTCAGTTGAACCTGTCCAGTTCCTACAAATTCAAAATCAGTTCAAATGGTGAGACTTCCCAAAGAAGGTGCCCTGATTTCGGGTCAGAGACGTGCCCAGGATTTTCCAAGAATTTCGTTTTCAAGCCGTAGCCGCGATTCCAAAAGGAATGAAAGCGGCTTATTTACATTGATTATACACGAAGATGGAGTGAATGTTGTGAAATTCACATTCACATTCAGGGCTGCTTCGATAGGTAAGGCGTACGCTTTAAATGTGACAAAAGGAACTATCTCCCGCCATTATCCTGTGCCATAATAAATGAGTTCGGAAGAGGTTTCTCATTTTCTTAGGAGGATATATGCCTAGAGTGACGGATGAAGAAGCTCGAGAATATCATCATCTGAATGGAAAACCGGGGAAAATATCAGTCGTTCCCACCAAGCCGATGGATACCCAACGAGATCTCAGCCTGGCCTACACCCCCGGTGTAGCCGTGCCGGTCCTTGACATTGAAAAGGATCCCGAGATGGCTTACGAATACACCTCCAAGGGCAACCTGGTGGCCGTTATCACCAACGGCACGGCCATCCTGGGCCTGGGAGATCGGGGCGCATTGGCCAGCAAGCCGGTCATGGAAGGAAAAGGGGTCCTCTTCAAGAGGTTTGCCGATGTGGACGTTTTCGATATTGAGGTGACAGTCCATGATCCGGATGAAGTCATCCGGGTGGCCAAGGCCATCGCGCCTACATTTGGCGGCATCAACCTGGAGGATATCAAGGCGCCGGAATGCTTTTATATTGAGGAAACTCTCAAGGGCATGCTGGATATCCCGGTGTTCCATGATGATCAGCACGGCACGGCCATCATTTCATCGGCGGCCCTGGCCAACGCGCTGGAAATTGTTGGCAAGAAACATGAAGAAGTCACCATGGTTATTTCAGGTGCGGGCGCTTCGGCCATCTCCTGCGCCAATTTGGCCATCCGCTGGGGCGTCAAGCGCGAGCATATTTTGATGCTGGATAGCCGGGGCGTCATTTATAAGGGCCGGACCGAGGGCATGAATAAATATAAAGACGCCTTTGCGATGGATACCGACAAGCGCACCCTCGCAGATGCCGTCCGCGGCGCGGATGTGTTCCTCGGCCTTTCGGTGGCCAACGTGTTAACGCCGGAAATGGTCAAAACGATGGCCGACCGGCCCTTTATCTGTGCCATGGCAAATCCTGATCCGGAGATCCGCTATGAGCTTGCCAAGGAAGCCCGCCCGGATGTGATCGTGGCGACTGGTCGATCGGATTATCCCAACCAGGTCAATAATGTCCTCGGTTTCCCATTCATCTTCCGCGGCGCGCTGGATGTACGCGCCAGGGCGATCAACGAAGAAATGAAATTTGCCGCCTCAAAGGCGCTTTATGAACTCACCCGCGAGGATGTGCCGGATTACGTTTTGCGAGCCTATGGCGTGGACAGCCTTAAATTTGGGCCGGACTACATCCTCCCCAAACCACTGGATATGCGGGTAATGTTATGGGAATCGACGGCAGTGGCCAAGGCTGCCATGGAGACCGGGGTGGCCCGCAAAACCATCGATATCGACGAATACCGCTTACAGTTGGCTTACCGGCAAGGCAAGGGAGCCCGGGTCCGCTACTTCATTACCCATAAGGCCCAATCCGCCAAACCTAAAAAGCGGATTGCTTTTGGGGAAGGAGAGGAATCCAAGATCATTCGTGCGGCTGCCCAGGTGCAGGACGAGGGCATCGGCATCCCCATCCTGATCGGACGACCGGAAGTCATCCAGAAAAAGATCCAGGAAATGGCCCTTGACCTTGATTGTCAGATCGTCGATCCGAATAATTTTGCCCGCTTCGATGAGTACGTTAACGCATTCCATGAGCTGCGTGCTCGTAAGGGAATGATCCTTCCTAAGGCGATCAAGCGCGTCCGTGAATCGACGGTATTTGGCCCCATGATGGTCAAAATGGGAGATGCTGATGCCTACGTGGCCGGTCTGACTTATGAATATCCGGAAGTGATCAAACCGGCTTTGCAAATTCACCGCACCCGCCCGGGCGCCCGCCTGGTGACCGGTGTTTACATTATGATCGTGGAGGACCGCGTGTTCTTGTTCACGGATGCGACGGTCAATATTGAGCCCTCCGCCGAAGACCTGGCTGAAATCGCCATCCGGGCAGCCAGTTTCGCCAGGGCCCTCGAACTCGAACCAAGGATCGCCTTCCTGTCCTTCTCCAATTTTGGCTCTACTCAGCATCCTTTGGCTGAAAAAGTCCATAAGGCGGTGGAATTGGTTAGAAAGCTCCAGCCTGAGCTGATGGTCGATGGCGAAATGCAGGCCGATACTGCCGTGATGTCGGAGATCATTGAACAACGGTATCCCTTCAGCGCGGTCCGCAACCCCAACATATTGGTCTTCCCCTCCCTCGAGTCGGCCAATATTGCCTATAAATTGATGGCCAGGCTGGGCAATGCCAAGGCCATCGGACCGATCCTGCTCGGCACAGGCGCGCCTATTCACGTTCTCCAAACCGGCGATGAGGTGGATTCCATTGTCCAGATCGCGGCTGTCGCTGCGATGGATGCCATGAGCCGCGATTAATATCCGTAACAGGCGCGGATTTCAAATCATTTACTACAGATCCGACATTTTCAAAGAACCGGTAAAAATAGGTCTGAGCGGGTGTTTTTCCCCGCTCAGACCTATTTTTGCCGATCAAATCCCCTCTCCCGGCCTGGATTTTATCCGGAAGAATTCTTCATGGCTCCGGGAGAGGGGCAGGGATGATGGCCATGATTGCCCGAATTCATCTCCGCACCCCGGAGTATTTCCTACCTGTCGGGTCTTTTTTGTGCTAGAATTGGCTCATGGAAGATTACCCTCGGACAGATTCTCCCAGCGTACGCCAGCATAAACGCCAGTTTATCTGGCAGATCCTGGTGCCGGCGATTGCAGCCGCCCTCATTATTATTCTGGTGGCGGTGTTCGTGGTCACCCGGGGAGCCTCCGCGGACCGGGCCGTGGCCGACATTTCGATCATGTGGATGCTCATTCCAATCTTGATCCTCGCCCTGCTGGTTTTGGCTGTCCTCGCTGGCCTTATCTATGGGATGGTCATGCTGTACAAAATCACTCCGAAATATACCGGAAAGGCTCAATCCTTCCTGGTTTTAGTGCAAAACGAGACACGCAAGGTGGCAGATGGGTCCACCCGGCCATTTATTTGGATTGACCAGGCCGGTGCAGTCCTAAAATCCATATTCAAAAAATGAAACCGGACGATGCATCCGCAGAAGAAAGGGTCGTAATTATGGATGAAAATGGGAAATACTCTGAAGAACAGATGGATGATTTATGGAAAATCAAGACGCTTGTGATTGGAGGTGTGTTGGGACTTTTGACCGGCCTGGGGGCGGCCTACCTTTTGACCAAGCGCGCCGAGGAAACCGGCACCAGCATATCCTTCAGTCCCGGCAAGGGCGTCCAGTTGGGTGTAGTGTTGGCAGGCTTGCTCAAATCCGTCCAACGATTGGGCGAATAAAAATAATTTCATAATCGAAGTGGATCAATTGAAAACGACCAGCGAGTTTCACTGGTCGTTTTTTTATTTCATGCTGTAGGGCGTCATCAAGACATGAACATATACCTTCCGTTACGGTTTGACGTAGGCAGCCGCCTCTTTTTGGACTGTCTCGTCGAAACTCGATTGTATCCTCTTGATCTCAGCCTCGACCGTCCCTTCATCCGTGATCTTCGATACAAATTGTTTGGCGGTCTCAAGCAAAGTCGGCATGGCTTTTATCAAGGTATCCATTGAACAATCCGTTGCATCCATCACTGTATCGGAATTAAAGCCGATGTTCCAGGAATGTAAATTGGCTGTTTTGGTCAGATCGTATAAAAATGCGGTGGACATCTGTGAACCGCCCTCGGCCAGGGCGATATGGTATAAACCCTTAAAAAACGGCAGGTAGTAGGATTGAAGGAATTGGGCAATCTCTTCTCTATAATGACTGCCGGTAATATCGAGCAAACGCCGGACCATCAACTTCTTTTCCGGGTTCAAGCCTTCATCAAACGAATCATTTTCAACCGGGATGCTTAACATGAGGTTGGCGCCCGAATAACCTCCTTCAGGATCAAAGACGGCTACCCCACAGCACTTGGCCTCCACCGGACCGAGGGTGCTCTGGGGGATCAGGATGGGGAGATCGGTTATTTTCTTTTCGGATTTTACTTTCTCGTTGATGGAACGCCCGGTTTCTTTTGAGATATTCAGGATTTCAGCCAGTTTCTTCCCATTGGGCTCCTGTGTCGCAAACAGCCTGTTGTAATTGGGGCTGACATCGATGACGCTATTATCCTGTTTGGTGAAGATGAGGATATGACAATATTTCTGCGGGGCTTTTAATAAGATGGGGGAGACAGGTTGCGCTATCTCTTTTTTAGGCGGGATCCGCAAGGCAAAAATCCCAGCATCCATAACAGGTAAGAAAAGGAGTAAGGGACATCTGCGCCAAAACGGCTGATCAGGTTTGCCTGAAGGTCCGGATAATACAAAATTGGGTTAGTGGAATTGGTATACAAATACATTAAATCGCCTATGGTCAAGAAGATGAACCCTATTGCCAATAATCTCCAGCCAAAGCCATGTTCGCCTTTTTCATATGTAAAAAATAAGCGCCAGACAACGATCAAGAGCAGGCAATCCTCCACCGGGTAGGCGATATTGATGAGGTTCTCCATCGGCGTGCTGGGATCGAAGCTCTTGAACGTAGGCCAAAAAACGAAAATAGCTGCCACAAGGATTGTGACCAGGGAAAAAACTGCGATAGTGATCGTTTGAGATGGAGTCGGTTTCATCGGCATGGTCCGGCTTCGCAGGTAAAGCCCCAGGCCCATGGGGAGGTAACCGACCATCCAAAAAATATCTGCGATCGAAGGAAAAGGCGCCTCCCGGCCCAGGATGGAATAGAGGCTGTATATAACCTCCGCGAGTGCCCACAGGGCCCAACCGATCAGGATCCCGGCCCAGAGCAGGCGCTTATGCCTTTCTGTGCCGACTTTTTGCCAGGTAGCCATGGCCGCGATCGTGATAACGATGGCCATGGGCAGCGTTAATGGCGCTGTTGAAAGAGAAAACGAATGTATTTCCGCCGAGAAGGAACAGGTTAACCAATAAAATGGCCGCGGCAATAACAACGACAATATAAGTCACCCACCTGAATTGGCGATCTGAAAAAAATGTCAGTTGTTTTTGCATTCCCTGTCCCTCAAGGTACAAAACACGGCAGAAATCCCACTAATAAAAAGTATAGCATATTTTATTGCTCAAAGTAAGACGGGATTCAGGCCTTCGGAAACGAGATCCGACATTCTTTATAAAGCTGGCAAAGAAAGGGTCTGAGCAGGCATTTTTTCCGCTCAGACCCCTTTTGCGGTTCAAATTCAGCTTATTTACAACCAATGAAGTTGTAATCTACCCAGGCAATTACCTCTTCTCGGAATTGAATAAAGATCACGCCATTCAAAAAAATCTGCATGAGCTGAATAGAAATTCTTTTCTCCGCAACGGCGAAAAGCAAGGCTGGCTCTTGAGATATAATAATACTGCGATCAGCAGCGCAGAATGATATCCATTAGCTTCCATCAGGCGGATCGTGTTCTTCGCTGTATCATAAGTGTTCCAACCTTCACTATCGGTAAAGATGGCCTCAGCAGGAATTCCCTCTCCCATCAGGTAATGATTCATTATTGTTGTTTCATCGTAGCCTTCCACCCCGCTCCTCCACTTACAACGATTTTTGGAAAAAGGTCTTGTTTATAAAGTTTCACCACTTTATCCAACCTGGCTTGTAAGCGGGCAGAAGGGTTTCCATCGGGATTTACCTTATTGCCAAACCGACTGCAATATCAGTCGGGGAGATCCCATTTGTCAGCCCATCGACAACAATGAAAACTGTTGAAATAACAAAGAAACCTACCAATAAGGAAATGAAAATGAATAGAATTCTCTTAGCTTGGAGTTGGCTTTATCCAGGATATTCTCATGGTTGACGTATGATCAACTCTTCCGGCAGACCAGGCCTTTCCAAGTAAGCACCCTCGGGGAAATGCAGCGAGACGGGATGGTCGGGAGCCTGCTCGAGATGCTGGAGAATGCGCGCCTCCACGCCGGCATCCAGGGCGGCCGAGGCGGGTTTCTGTTGGAACAGGGCCGGGTCCACTCCGCCGGAGCAGGAGAAGGTGACCAGCATCCCGCCCGGGCGAAGGAGTTTGAAGGCAAGCAGTTCAATGTCCTTATAAGCCCGGGCGGCCCGAGGCGCCTGGGCAGCAGTCGGGAGCAACTTTGGGCGGGTCGAGGATGATGAGATCGAAGGAGCGGGTTTCGTCCCGGAATTTCCGCAGTTGGGGGAACACATCCCCTTCCAGCAATGAATGATGGTACACGGGTAAGGGGTTGAGATCGATGTTTTCCTGGCAAAGGCGCAGGGCCTCCGCCGACGAATCCACCGAAGTGATCGAGCGGGCTCCTCCGGTAAGGGCATTGACAGTGAAGCCGCCGGAATAGCAGAAACAGTCCAACACATCTTTTGACTCGGCCAGTTCCCGCACCAGCAACCGGTTGACGCGCTGGTCGAGATAGGAGCCGGTCTTGTGGCCGGAGACCAGGTTCACTTTGAATTTCAAACCATTCTCGGTCATGGTCAGGTTTTCGGAGGGTTCCCCAGCAGCGGTCCCATGCGGGCAGGCAGGCCTTCCAGCTCCCGCACATCCGCATCGGAGCGCTCGTAGAGCTGGTCGAGCCCGCTCAATTCTGCCAGCAGGCCCACCAGGGTTTCACGCCAGAA